>CAVOYZ010000009.1:0-112120 GCA_963700785.1 uncultured Solirubrobacterales bacterium | reverse complement strand
CAACGGCAACGGCAACGGCGGCTCCGAGCAGCCGCCTCAGGCCGCCGCGGCCGCCCTGACCGACACCCCGCCGGTGGTGCCGGCGAAGCTCGGCGGCTCGCGCGAGCTCGGGCCCGCATGCGACCAGTGCGGGGGGATGATGCAGCGAACGGGCTCCTGTTACACATGCACGAGTTGCGGCAACAACACCGGCTGCGGCTAGCCGTAGATCGCCGAGGCCGTCGACGGGAACGTCGACGCGGTCAGGCCGGGGCCGATCGAGACCGTTGAGCCCCACGCCCCCCGGCGGGGTCGAAGCACCGGTTGGATGAGCCCCAATTCGAGCCAAGTAGCCGGCGTCGCCCGGACCGCACCTACGCCAGGCCTCCTCAACGGCCGGGCCGAGGCGACGACCTGCGAGCCGTCGGAGCTCGCGCGGGAGATCCTGATCGAGGCGCGCGGACCGGCCGGGGGCTCCGATGGCGGCGACGTGCTGGAGAGGCTCGTGGGGCAGCTTCATGGCGTCGATCCGGCCGGTATCGAGGGCGACGCCGCGAGGATCGCGTTCTGGGTGAACCTCTACAACGCCCTGATCCTGCACTGGTTCCGTCTCAACCCGATCCGCGGCAACCTACTCCGTCACCTGCGGCTCTTCGACCGCGTCGCCTACCGCGTCGGAGGCCAGGACTACCCCCTCAACGTGATCGAGAACGGCGTTCTGCGCGTCAATCGCCGGGCGCCGCTGAGACTGCGGCCGCCGCTACGCGACGGCGACCCGCGCCTCGCCGCAGCGCCGTCCCGGGGCGATCCCCGGATTCACTTCGCCCTCAACTGCGGCGCTGCGTCCTGCCCTCCGATCCGCGCCTATGAGGGATCATCGCTGGAGCAGCAGCTGGAGCTGGCGACGAGGGCGTACGTGCAGAGCGAGGTCCGGATCGAGCGGAACCTGGTTCGCCTGCCGCGGCTGATGCGCCTTTACCGGGCCGACTTCGGAGGCCGGGCGGAGCAGCTCGAATTCGCCGCCTCGCGGCTGCCCGAGCTGCGCGACCGCCTCGCCGAACGGCCCGAGCGGCCTCGGGTTCGATATGGGCGCTTCGACTGGACCGCCGTCCCGCATACGCCGGCGGCCTGAACGCGCACGATCGCGGACGATCCGGGCGACAATCCGCAACGGAGGCGCCCGGCCGCAGATCCTCAGCTGCCCGCTCGCGGGCTGGGCATAGAGTCAGGGGATGGATGTCGGGCTGGTGCTTGCGGTCGTGGTCGCCCTGGCGTTCGCGGCGACGAATGGGATCCACGATGCGTCGAACTCGATCGCGACGCTGGTCGCGACCCGGGCGGCGACCCCGCTGCAGGCGATCGTGCTGGCATCGGTCTTCAACCTGCTCGGCCCGCTGCTGGTCGGCGCCGCCGTCGCCGACACGATCGCGGGGATCGTCACCGTCGACCCGAGCGAGGCGGTGCGGGTGATCGGTGCGGGGCTGCTGGCGGCAGTCGGCTGGAACCTGCTGACCTGGTGGCGCGGCCTGCCGTCGAGCTCCAGCCATGCCCTGATCGGCGGGCTGGTCGGAGCGGCGCTGGTCGAGGGCGGCGGCGACGCCGTCAACTGGGGAGGCTTCGACGGCCTGCATCCGGTCGGCGTGCTCGGGGCGCTCGGCGGGCTGGCGCTCTCGCCGATCCTCGGTGCGCTCGCCGCGCTGCTCGTGATCCGCGGCCTGCGCCGGCTGGCGCGGCGGGCCACCCGTCGGTGGCAGTCGGTGACCGGCAACGGCCAGTGGGTGACGTCCGCCGCCCTCGCCTTCAGCCACGGTGCGAACGACGCGCAGAAGTCGGTCGGGGTGATCGCGGCGCTGCTGCTGGCGGCGGGGCGAACCGACAGCCTGACGCCGCCGGGATGGGTGATCCCGGCATGCGCCGTCGCACTGACCGCGGGAACCGCGCTAGGTGGCTGGCGGATAATCCGGACCGTGGGACAGCGCATCTACCCGATCAAGTCGATCGACGGATTGGCCAGCCAGAGCTCCTCGGCGGGGGTCATCCTCGGCGCTTCGATAGTCGGCGCGCCGACCTCGACCACCCAGGTCGTCGCCTCCTCGGTCGTCGGCATCGGGGGCGGGCGCAGGCGCTGGCGCCACGTGCACTGGGCGATCGTCAGGGAGATGGGCCTGGCCTGGCTGATCACCCTGCCCGCCTCGGCGCTGCTGGCCGTGGGAATCTTCGAGCTTCTGCAATGGCTGGCGTAAACCCCAAGCACTGGTTCCTCCCCGAGGAGCCGGACGTCCTCGGGTTGCTCCGGGCGCAGCTCGGGGTGACGACCGAGGGCGTCGAGGCGTTCGCCGCGTGGGCAGCCAATGAGGGCCACACCGCGTCGGAGCTGCGCGAGATCGAGGCTCGCGGGGACCTGGCCAAGCGCGATCTGCTGAACGCGCTGCAGACGGCCTTCATCACCCCGATCGAGCCTGAGGACCTGTTCACGCTTTCTCGCGGCATCGACTGGATCCTGAACGGGGTCAGCGACCTGGTCGGCGAGTCGGAGGTGCTCGAATGGGGCCCCGACGCGGGCATCGCCGAGATGGCGGCCTTGCTGACCAAGGCGGTCCGCGGGCTCGACGCCGCGATCGCCGAGCTCGGCTCGTCCGCCGACCGCGCGACGGTTGCCGCCGACGGCGCAATCGCGGAGGTGCGAGGCATGCAGCAGGCCTACTACCGGGGCCTGGCGCAGACGCTGGGGCGCGAGGAGAGGGGCGAGCGGATCGCCCTGCGCGAGCTCTATCGGCGGCTCGCGGGGATCGGCGAGACCGTGGTCGACGTCGCCGAGCGGGTCGTCTACGCGGTCGTCAAGGAGAGCTGAGCCGCACCTCCAGGTCGGTCTGCTCGATAGCGCTGGCCCGGCGGCGACACCAGGCCAGCAGTGCTGCGAGACTCAGCGCCGATGCGCGGGCACGAGAGCGAGTCCACGAACGGCGCAGGCGTCGCGCACTTCGACGTGCTGATCGTCGGCGCCGGTCTCTCCGGGATCGGCGCCGCCCGGATGCTGCAGGAGCGAAGCCCGCGAAAGACCTTCGCCGTGCTCGAGGCCCGCGACGCGATCGGCGGCACCTGGGACCTGTTCCGCTATCCCGGCATCCGATCGGACTCCGACATGTACACGCTCGGCTACGCCTCGCGGCCATGGGAGCAGGCCCAGGCGATCGCGGACGGGCCCGCGATCCGCAGCTACATCACCGACACCGCGCGAGAGACCGGAATCGACCGCAGGGTGCGCTACGGCCACCGCGTCGTCGGCGCCGACTGGTCGAGCGAGACGGCACGGTGGACGGTCGAGGTCGAGCGCGCCGGCAGCGACGAGACGGTGCGCATGACCTGCGCGTTCCTGTTCGCCTGCACCGGCTACTACCGCTACGACGAGGGTTACACCCCGGCGTTCGAGGGGAGCGACCGCTTCGAGGGCGAGATCGTCCACCCGCAGCTCTGGCCGCAGGACCTCGACTACGAGGGCAAGCGGGTGATCGTGATCGGCAGTGGCGCCACGGCCGTCACCCTGGTCCCGGCGATGGCCGGGCGCGCCGCCCACGTGACGATGCTGCAGCGCTCGCCGAGCTACGTGCTCTTCCTGCCGGCGGAGGATCCGATCGCCGGCTTCTTGCGGCGCCGCCTGCCCAAGCGTGCCGCCTACTCCCTGATCCGCTGGAAGAACGTGATCATCACCCAACTCTTCTTCCAGCTCAGCCGGCGGGCGCCGAACCTGGTCCGGCGGCTGATCCACCGCGGCGTCGAGCGGCGGCTGCCGCCGGGCTACGACGTAGACAAGCACTTCGAGCCCCGCTACGACCCGTGGGATCAGCGCGTCTGCCTGGTGCCCGACGGGGACCTGTTCGCGGCGCTCAGCCGCGGCGACGCCTCGATCGTCACCGACGAGATCGAGACCCTTACCGAGCATGGGCTGAGGCTCGCCACGGGCGCCGAGCTCGATGCGGATCTGATCGTCACAGCAACCGGCCTCAACCTGCTGACCCTGGGCGGCATGCGGCTGAGCGTCGATCGGCGCGAGATCGACGTCTCGGAGACGTTCGCCTACAAGGGGCTGATGCTGAGCGGGGTCCCGAACCTGGCGCTCGCCCTCGGCTACACGAACGCCTCCTGGACGCTGAAGTGCGATCTGGTCGCCGAGTACGTCTGCCGGCTGCTGAACCACATGGACGAGCACGGCTACCGCCAGTGCACACCGCTCTCCCCCGGCCCCGAGGTCCCGACCGAGCCGATCATCGACCTGACCGCGGGCTACGTGCTGCGCTCGATCGACGAGCTGCCCCGGCAGGGCACCAAGCCGCCGTGGCGGCTGCACCAGAACTACCCGCTGGACATCCTGATGCTCAGGCACGGAAAGCTCGAGGACGAGGGGATCGAGTTCTCCGGGGCGCAGCGCGAGACGAGGACCGAGCCCGTCGCGGCCTGAGCGGCCTGAGCGGCCCGCGAGGTCGCCCGGCCTGGAGGTTGCCAGGCGTTGACTCAGGCGATAGGTTTCCTATGTGCGACCGAGCCGCCCGGCAACACTCGCCGTCGCAGTCGCCGCGGTGGCGGCGCTGCTCCCGGCAGCGGCCTCGGCCGCTCCGGCGGTCAACGGCGTCTTCGACCTCAGCGGTACACCAGGACAGCTCACCGAGGGACCGGACGGGAACGTCTGGATCACGCTCAGCGGCAGCGGCCTCGGCAACGATCTGGCGAAGGTGACGCCGCAGGGGGTGGTCACCGAGTACGACCCCGCCGACGTGGCCGCACCGGTGGGGATCGCCTCCGGCGACGACGGCAACCTCTGGGTGACCCAGGCCGGCGGGGTGGCGAAGGTGCCGCCCGCCGACCCCGACGGCGCGACCAAGTTCGCGATCGCCGCGATCGCCGACCCACGCGCGATCACCTCAGGCCCCGACGGCAACCTGTGGACCGCCAGCGCTGACAAGGTGCTGAGGATCCCCCCGGGCGACCCGACCGCCCCGGACGAGTTCACGATCGCGGGGATGGGCGCACGCGGGATCTCCGCGGGCCCGGACCTGATCTGGGTCGCCGACTTCGTCGGGGGACAGATCATCAGCCTGAACACGGACGGCGCCGACGTCACCCCCTACGACGTCGGCGGTGGGCCACAGGAGGTTGCCGCGTCGAACGGCGCCCAGGTCGCCTACGGCAACCCGGGCAGCGATCCGCAGACCGTCGGCAGGATCGCGCCGGGCGGCGCGCCGCTGACGACCCCGACGCCGCTCGCGGATCCGTTCGGCGTCGCCTTCGGCGCCGACGGCGCCTACTGGTTCGCGCAGTTCGCCGCCGGCGACCTCGGGCGGCTGACGACCGCCGGCAGCTACACGACGCTCGGCGGCCTCCCCGCCGGCTCCGGCCCCCGGTACCTGACCGCGGGCCCGGCGAACACGCTCTGGGTGGGCCTCGAGACCTCGAAGCAGGTGGCCCGGGTGAGCGGGCTCGAGCCGCCCGCACCGAAGTTCCCCGAAACCAAGATCACGAAGAAGCCACCGAAGAAGCTCAAGGCCGGCAGGCGCGGCGCCAAGGCGAAGCTCAAGTTCAGCTCGCCCTCGGCGGGCGCGGTCTTCGAGTGCTCGCTGAAGAAGAAGGGCAAGCGCAACGCACGCGAGAAGAAGCAGGCGAAGTTCGCCCCCTGCAAGAGCCCGAAGCGCTACAAGCGCCTGCGGCACGGCCGCTACAAGTTCAAGGTCCGCGCGATCGCCGGCGGGGTGTCCGACCCGACCCCGGCGACGGCGAAGTTCCGGGTCCGCCGCTGAGCGCCCTCAGCGGCCGTTCGGCTCCGCGACCAGCTCCATCATCAGGCTGTCGTGCCAGCCGCGGCCGTCAGCGTCACGCTCGGCGCTGCGCAGGACCCCGACCCTGCTGAACCCGGCCTTCTCATAGGCACGGATCGCGGCCGTATTCGCGGCCGCCGGGTCGATCGTGATCCGGTGGTGGCCGCGCCGCTCGAACAGCTCGCGCGCGAGCCGGCTGACGGCCGCTGAGCCGATGCCCCGTCCATGCAGGGCCGGATCGAGGAACAGATCGATCGAGGCCTGGCGGTACTTGGGCTCAGGCTCCTCCTCGTACTGGATCATCCCCGCGACGCGACCCCCGACCACGATCACGAACCGGGTCGACTCCGGCTCCTCCCAGGGAAAGCCTGCAGCCGGCTGATCCCACCAGCGCGAGACCTCGGGGGTCCGGTGGATCCGGACCAGCTCCCGCTCGTCCCCGATCGCCACGGGTCGCAGCTCGAAGGGGGGCTGCGACCGCGACTCGTCAACCGTCCACGCGCCTGCCACGGGGACCGCCTGGCGCCGTGCGGCGGCCGCGATCGCGCCCCGCTCGACCTCCCTGACGCCGCCGGCGACGTCCATCTCGAGCGGATCGGCTTCGAAGGTCGGCTCGAGGCCGGCGAGGCCCTCGACGATCGCGAGGTTGCAGAGCGGCACGTGATCGGCGCTGTACCCACCCTCGTGCAGGACCAGCATCCGTCCATCGCAGAGCTCGTCCGCGAGCGCCGCGAGGCGCGCGCTCATCGTCCGGAAGCCGTCGGCGGTGACGCTCATCCGCCCGAGCGGGTCGGCGGCGCCCGGGTCCTGCCCGGCGGAGACGATCAGCAGCTCCGGCTCGAAGCGGCGCAGCGCCGGCACGACCACGTCCTCGATCGCCAGCTGATAGCCGGCGTCACCGGTGCCGGGCGGGAGCGGGACGTTGACGGTGGTGCCCTCGCCGGCGCCGACGCCGACGTCATCGATCGAGCCACGGTCGGCCGGATAGAGGCCGTCCTGGTGAAGCGAGCAGAACAGGACCTCGGGGTCCGGGTAGAAGATCGTCTCGGTGCCGTTGCCGTGGTGCACGTCCCAGTCGACGATCGCAACTCGGCGCAGGCCATGCTCCCGCTGGGCCAGTCGGGCTGCGATCGCGGCGTTGTTGAAGATGCAGAACCCCATCGCCTGCTCGGCCGAGGCGTGGTGGCCGGGGGGCCGGACCAGCGCGAAGGCCCGGTTCCGGGGCGCGAGCGCCGCCCACTCGACCCCGACGGCGGCGGCGCCCGCGGCCAGCAGGATCGGCTCCCAGCTGTCGGGCCCGAGCCGCGCCTCGGGCCCGACCCATACCGGCTCGCCTCGCTCGCACTCGTCCCGCAGGCGGTCGATGTGGTCGCCCGGGTGGACAAGCTCGAGCTGCTCGCGCGACGCGGGCCGTAGCGGCAACCGCTCGAGCCGCCCGGCGAGCCCCGCTCGCTCGAGCAGCTCCCAGCTGCGGGCGATCCGCTCCGGACCCTCGACGTGCCCGACCTCGAGCCAGCTCGAGGCCCGCGGGTCAAGCAGCATCGAGCCGTTGTCGTGAGCGAGACACCGCCGGTCGTAGATCAGCGCGAGAGCCATGCCGGGCTCGCGACCCTAGCAACGCCTCCGGGGCCCGGCTGCCGGCGGAGTGAACCGGGCTGAATGTGAGCATCGTGTTAGGTGTGTATGATGCCGCGTCAACGGAAAAGGTAATGCCGAGTTCCCCCCGAACGTTGGGGGGAAGCGGGGGAACCAGAACATTGGGGCTTACCCACCACCGGTGGGGGCGATCTCCTCGACGCCAGCCCGTCAGCTAACCCCGTAGGCCGACGAAGGAGAACCTCCGATCGCGCCGACGAAATCCCATAGCTTCAGACCAGCGGGGCTGCTGGTCTGCCTGACGCTGATCCTCGCCCTGCTACCCGCCTCCGCGGCGCTCGCCGGCGGCGGCGTCAACCCCGAGGGCAGAGGCGCCGGCTCCGAGACGGTGCCCGGCAGCAAGGCGAAGCTCCGCAAGGGCAAGGCGATCGCCCCGGCTGAGGCGCCGAGGGTCGTCCAGCGCGTGATCGCCGCCGCGAACAAGATCCGCAACAAGCCCTACAAGTACGGCGGCGGACACGGTCGCTGGAAGGACCGCGGCTACGACTGCTCCGGCGCGGTCAGCTACGCGCTGCACGGCGGGAAGCTGCTGAGCTCGCCGCTCGACTCCCGCGGCCTCGCCGGCTTCGGCAAGAAGAGGAAGGGCAAGTGGATCACCGTCTACGGGGCGAGCAGCCACGCCTACATGGTCGTCGCCGGCCTGCGCTTCGACACCTCGATGGTCTCCGGCAACGGCCCGGGCTGGAGCAAGAGCATGCGCTCGACGACGGAGCGCTACACGGCCCGCCACCCGCGCGGCCTCTAGACCGCCCCGGGCCCCACCCCCTCGGGCGGCGGCCGCATCGGCGGCCGAGGTTGAAATCGACACCGATATCCGTGGTCAACCTCAACCTCGACCCGTCGCTGGAGCTGCGGCCCGCGCTCTAGGCACCGGCGGGATGGGCCGGTGAACGCGAGCTGACCGGCTCACGCCGCGGCTCGAGGCGCCCGGCCGTGGCCACCGACCAGAGCATCGCGACCCAGGTCAGCGTCGCGAGCGAGACATGCACCCAGACGATCTCGGCCGGCAGCTCGAGGGCCCACTGCAGACCGCCGATCGCGCCCTGCGCCCCGAGCATCGCGATCATCACGCCGAGCGGCCGGCGGGCGCGGCGGTCGCCGCCCTCACGTCGGAGGTAGAGCCATACGCCGATCGCCGCGAGGCCGAAGACCGCGGCGATCGCGGAGTGCCGCTCGACCATCCACTGCAGAGTCTCGCCGCCGCGGAAATCGAAGCGCTGGACCAGCTCCCCCTCGTGGGCGCCGGCGTGGGGGCCGGCCGCCGTGCTCATCGTTCCGAGGAGGATCGTCAGCTGCCCGAGGGGAATCAGGCCACGCACCGCCCAGACGCCGGACCGGTCGCCCGATCGACGGCGCTGATCGGGCTCGTAGCGAGCGAGCCAGACGAGCGCGAACGAGGCATCCAAGAGCAGCATCGAGAGGATGAAGTGGCCCATCACCAACTCCGGGGCGAGATGGAACTTGACGACCAGGGCGCCGAGAACGGCCTGGCAGACCACGCCCACGGGCAGCAGGGCACCGAGCAGCGCGAGGTGCTTGCGGAACGGCCGGCGACGCCAGGCGAGAACGCTGGCGGCGATCACGGAGAGGCCGACGAATCCGGTCAGCAGCCGGTTGCCGTACTCGATCAGGGCGTGGAACTCCCCGGGCGGGATCGTGCTCCCGTAGCACTTCGGCCAATCGGGACAACCGAGCCCGGAGCCGGTCAGCCGGACGGCGGCGCCGGTCAACACGATCAAGGTCAGCGCTCCGAGCGCGACCGCGGCCACCACGAAGTACTGGCGTGGGGTCAGGTAGAAGTTCCGTATCCGCTTGACCATCGTGGGGTCCGTTCAGGTCGGGCCCCGGCGGGGAGCCGGGCCCGGGGATCCATCAGGCTAATGAACGGACCGCGCCGGCCGCCGTTCAGTTGAGCGCGGACCTGATCGCTGCGAGCAGCTCCTCGGGGCCGAACGGCTTCGCGAGGATCACGTCGCCGCCGATCTCTCCGGGCGCCGTGCCGAGATCCATGGCGACGTCGCCTGACATGTAGACGACCGGCGGCGGCTCGCTCATCTCCTCCCGCATTCGGCGGACGAGCTCGAGGCCTCCCATTTCCGGCATCGCAATGTCACTGATCAGCAGATCGAAGCCCCGGCTACCCGGCCCGACGAGGCGCTTGAGCGCCACCGTGCCATCCGGCACGGCCTCGATCTCGAAGCCGGCCTCCTTCAGCAGCCGGATCACCGCCGTCCGGAACATCGTTCCATCCTCGGCCACCAGCACCCGGCGGCGGCGCTCCTCCTGCTCTTCGGCTTCCTTGCCTTCCGGATCCATTGGCCCAGGATACGGAACTCCGCGCTGGCCAGGTCCAGCCCGCGGGCCGCGGGAGACTCGGTGCTAGGTTGCGGCGATGGCATCGACCCCGATGCAGACATCGCCGGCGGGTGAGCAGCTGACCCAGGTGGGTCGGATGATGCTCTGCTACGAGGAGTTCGGAGACCCCGCGAACGAGACGGTGCTGCTGGTCATGGGCCTCGGCATGCAGATGCTCGGCTGGGACGAGGAGTTCTGCGAGCAGCTCGCCGGGCGCGGCTTCCACGTCGTCCGCTTCGACAACCGCGACGTCGGCCTCTCCTCGAAGGGCACCGGCCGCGTCAACGTCAGGGCGGGCCTGCTCGGGTTCACCGGTTCAGCCACCTACGACCTCGACGACATGGCGGCCGACAGCGCCGGACTGCTCGATGCGCTCGGGGTGGATTCCGCCCACGTGGTCGGCGTCTCGATGGGAGGGATGATCGGGCAGCAGCTCGCCGCCCGATTCCCAGCCCGGGTCCGGTCGCTCTGCTCGATCATGGCCTCCACGGGCCGGCGCAAACCGTCGACCACGCCGAGGCCGGAGGCCTTGATGGCCCTGCTGCGCCCGCCCGCCAGCACCCGCGATGAGTTCGTCGAGGGCACGGTGCGGATCTTCGAGACGATCGGATCGCCCCGCTTCCCGCCCGACCCGGAGCGGATCCGCGAGCGCGCGGCCCGCTCCTACGACCGTTGCTTCTACCCGATCGGCACCGCACGACAGCTGATGGCCGTGCTCGCCTCCGGCAACCGGACGCGGCACCTGCGCTCGATCGACGCGCCGACGGTTGTGATCCACGGGTACGAGGACAAGCTGGTCCCGCTCCAGGCGGGCCGGGACGTCGCCGACGCGATCAGCGGGGCACGCCTCGAGCTGATCGAAGGCATGGGCCATGACCTGCCGATGCCGCTGTGGCCGCGCTTTCAGAGCCTGATCGAGGAGAACGCCGGCCGCTCTCCCGGCTGAGTCCCCCGCCGGCGGAGGTGCGGCCGGCTCAGCTCTCGAGCACGGCCCCGATCGAGCGGACCCAGAGGCGCCGGGCGCCGGCGAGCTCCGCGGTCTCCCCGCGGTCGAGGCGCTCGAGCGCGAGGCCCTCGATCCCGGAGATGATGAACACGGCGGCCGCCTCGATCTCGGCAGCCGTGCGCGCGGCCGTCAGCTCGCTGATCCGCTGATGCAGCATCCACCGGAAGCCGGCCCGCATCTCCGCCATCATCGCCTGGATCTCGGGGTCGACGACCGACTGCGAGGTGAGATCGAAGTAGACCCGCTGGATGCCGTCGTCGCGCTCCATCAGCAGCCACACGGCCTCCAGCGCCGCCTCGCCCAGCTGCCGGATCTCCTCGGCCTCGGCGATCGCCTCCCGCACGTCCTCGGTGATCACCGACGTCACCCGGCGGGCAACCTCGGCGACCAGACCCTGCTTGCCGCCGAAGTGGTAGCTGATCAGGGCCTTGTTCCTGCCCGCCTCGGCTGCCACCTTGGCGGTCGTCAGCCCGGCATAACCGTCTTGCTTGAGGACCAGGAAGGCGGCATCGAGGATCCGTTCGCGGGCCCCGGTCGAGGGGCGACCGGGACTGGGCCCCACCCTCTCCAGCAGCCCCTCAGCCATCGCGTCGCCCCTCGGGCCGCCGGCTCAGCTCGATGCTCCCGCGAGCATCGCCGGGTCGAGGCCCATCGCCGCCAGCTTCTTCGAGAGCGACTTCATCGCGTACTCGAAGACCTCTGCCGACCCGTAGAACGGGGTCTCGAAGTTGTACGGGTCCTCGACGCCCGGGGGGACGAAGACGAGCGTCGCCACCGGCAGCGTCTCCTGCAGGGTCGCCTCGATCACCCGCGCATTTGCCGGATCGTCCTTGATCGCATCGGCGAGGAACTTGACGCCGAAGCCGACGTGGCGGGACTCGTCCCGGTTGACCGCGGTGAAGCCCTGCGTGAAGCCGGGCATCCAGTTGCGCTCCTTCATGCTGCGGATCAGAAAGCGCGCCCCGGTCAGCGCCAGCGTGCCCTCGATCACGACCATGTAGACCGTGATCCCGCGGATCAGCGCCTCGAGGTCATCGGGATTCTTCCGGCAGCGCTCCGCGCACTCGTGCAGGATGCCGTCGAAGAGCGTCTCCCAGTCCTCGTTGACGTTGCTCCGCTGCGCATCGATCATCTCGCCGAGCGAGTTCGCGCTCATGCCGAGCACCTCGCGGTAGAAGCGGTCGAAGAAGACCATGTGCTTGGCCTCATCCGAGATCTGGGTTGTCAGGAAGGCCTTGGCCTCGTGCGTCGGCGCCGCGATCGCAAACGGGAGCAGCTCGACCGTCACCCGCTCCTCGCCGAGGAAGAACTGCGAGAAGCCGAACAGCATGAACTCGCGCTCCTCGTCGGAGATCAGGTCGGGGTCGGCCCACTGCCGCGCGTCCTCGCTGAAATCGAAGTCCTCGGTCGACCAGTGCTGACGCTGCCAGCGCATGAACAGCTTCTCGTACGACGGCGCGGCCTCGATGATCCGGTCGAGGCCACCCATCACCTTGTCGATGTCGGCGTCGAGCAGCACGCTCAGGGCGCTCTCCTCGACCTCCAACTCCTCGCGGCCAACCGCCGTGAAGCCGCCGTCCGCAGCCTGGTTGCCGTTGCCGTTGCCGTTGCCAGTCATCTCGCTCGCTCCTCTTGGCGCCTTCGCCGTCGATTGCCAGCGACATTATTACCCGATCGGTTAGTTATGTGCTTCGCCGCCGACCGGGGCGGCCGCGCCTCCGGCCGCCGGTTAGATTGGCGCGGTTGAGCATCGCGCTGGCCACATACGAGCAGCAGACCGTCCGCGACAGCGATCTCGACTTCCTCGCGCCGGCCCTGCGCCGGCGCGGCATCGCGGTCGAGGCCCCCGCCTGGACCGACAGCGCGGTCGACTGGGGTGAGCTTCGACCTGGTCCTGGTCAGCTCGACCTGGGACTACCACCGGCGGCTCGAGGTCTTTCGCGAATGGCTGGCAGCGGTCGACGCCGCGACGACGCTGCGCAATCCGCGCCCGACGATCGAGTGGAACCTCGACAAGCGCTACCTGCGCGATCTCGATGCGGCGGGCGTGCCGACGATCCCGACGATCTGGACCGAACCGGGTGCCGAGGACGAGATCGAGGCGGCCGTCGCTGAGCTCGGCTGGGGCGACATCGTGCTGAAACCGGTTGTCGACCTCGGGGCCGAGCGGCTGGCCCGGGTGGAGACGAAGATGGTCGCCCGCATCCTCCGCAGCCTCGACGAGCCCGGGATGGCACAGCCCTTCCTGCCCTCGGTCGAGTCCGAGGGTGAGCTGAGCCTGGTATTCATCGACGGCGAACCCACCCACTGCGTCCGCAAGCGACCAGCGCCCGGCGACTTCCGCGTACAGCCGCAGTACGGGGCCAGCCACGAGCGGATCGAGGCTCCAGCCGAGGCGGTCAGGATCGGCCGACGCGCGCTCGGGCGCGCACCCGGCGAGCCGCTCTACGCCCGCGTCGATCTGCTCGCGCGACGCTGCCGGCGGCCTGCGGGTGGTCGAGCTCGAGCTGATCGAGCCCAACCTCTACCTCGCCGCCAACCCCGACGCCGCCGATGCGCTCGCCGCCGCGATGCTCGCCGCCGCCCGCGCCGCCTGAGCGCCGCCGCCGATCGTCCGCGGCCCGCTCCTACCGCTCGGCGATCAGCAGCGTCTGGCACGCCCGGCCAAGCGGTCAGAGCGTCGAGGCAGACCCACTCGCCGCCGGGGAGCCGATGCAGATGGACGCTGAGATCGACGTTGATGAACAGGTAGGCGCGGAACTCGAGCGTCGAGCTGATGCCGTTCCCGGAGTCGGCGGCGGGTCCGGGGCGAGTCCGGCGCAGAGCTGGATCGACCGGGCCAGCAGGGCGGCTGGAGGCCCGGCGTGCTGGCTGGCGGGATCCCAGGGGCCACGGGTCAACTCCGTCGACTCGAACCGGCCGGAGATGGTCGCGTCCGGCAGATAGAACGCGGAGGGTCCGCTCATTTCCGAGCTCACGGTGAGGTTCGTATCGATTCCATCCTTGCACCGCTCAGTATGCTGTTTGTCAAGGCTTGGTAAGTGTTCCGCTGGGCTCTGCCGATCGGCTCGATCACCGGTGGGCAGCGTCGTTGATGCTGCGGTAAGGGGCCCGGGCTACGCTCATTTCTGACCGATCCCAAGAGGAGGAACCATGGAAAAGGTTCAAAAGTCAGAGCAGGAGTGGCGCCGGGACCTCGACCCCGAGCAGTTCGAGGTCACGCGCAAGGGGGGAACCGAGCGTGCCTTCACAGGCTGCTTCTGGGACACGAAGACCTCCGGCACCTACCGCTGTGTCTGCTGCGGGCAGGAGCTGTTCAGCTCGGATACGAAGTTCGACTCCGGCACCGGTTGGCCGAGCTTCCATTCCCCCGCCGCCGACGGCTCGATCGACACCAAGGCCGACCACGGCTTGATGATGCGGCGCACGGAGGTGGTCTGCAGCCGCTGCGACGCCCACCTCGGACACGTCTTCGACGACGGTCCCGAGCCCACGGGCCTCCGATATTGCATCAACTCCGCCGCCCTCTCGTTGGACCCAGCCGACGACGAGGGCGGACCAGACTCCTAGTACCAGGAGAGGGCTCGAGCGAGCGGTGTGGGAACGGCGCATCGCCGCTCGGCCCTGCGCCGTTCGGGCTCGTCCCAGCCTCACCGCGCGGCCGAGCGGATAGATTGCCCGTATGGACATCTTCGGGCTCGACGACTGGCTCGCCTGGTTCCTGCTGGGCGTCGGCCTGCTGCTGACCGAGCTGCTGATCGGCTTCACCTTCTACGCGGCCCCGATTGCGCTCGGGGCGTTCGCGGCGGCGATCGTCGCAGCGCTTTGGCGATGCGATCGAGCCCCAGCTGGTGGCCTTCATCCTCGGCTCGGCGGCCTCGCTGATCGTGCTGCGTCCCGCTCGTCAAGAAGCATCTCCTGCCGCCGCCGCCGGACAAGCGGTCGAACGTGCAGCGGATGCTCGGCGCCCGCGCCGTGACCCGTGAACGCGTCGACGTCGACTCGGGAACCGCCCGGCTCGGCCAGGAGGTCTGGTCGGCGCGGACCCTGAGCGAGGACCTGGTGATCGATCCGGAAACGGTCTGTGAGGTCGTCGACGTGCGCGGCGTCTATCTCTACCTGGAGCCACACGATCCGTCCAAGCCAATATCCGAACCCGGACCGGCTGCGGCCGGAGAGGAGAGTCAATGATGGAGATCGTTCTGCCCCTCGCAGTCAACGCCGGCGCCGTGGCGCTGGCTGCAATCGCGGTGCTGGTCCTGGTCAGCCTCGCGGCCGCGGTGCGAATCGTGCCCCAGGCGCGCGCCGGCATCGTCGAGCGGCTCGGCCGCTATCAGCGGACGCTGCAGCCCGGCCTCGCACTGCTGATCCCGTTCATCGACCGGCTGCTGCCGAAGATCGACCTGCGCGAGCAGGTCGTCACCTTCCCACCGCAGGCGGTGATCACCGAGGACAACGTCAACGTCGGGATCGACACGGTCGTCTACTACACGATCATCGACCCGAAGGCGGTCACCTACGAGGTCGCCCAGCCGATCCGGGCGATCGAGCAGTTGACGGTGACGACGCTGCGAAACGTGATCGGCAGCCTCGATCTCGAGCAGGCGCTGACCAGCCGCGACGCGATCAACGCCCAGCTCCGCACGGTGCTCGACGAGGCGACGGGCAAGTGGGGAATCCGCGTCAACAGGGTCGAGATCAAGGCGATCGACCCGCCTCCCACGATCCAGGAGGCGATGGAGAAGCAGATGCGCGCCGAGCGTGACAAGCGTGCCGCGATCCTCACCGCGGAGGGCGCCAAGCAGTCAGCGATCCTCAACGCCCAGGGCGACCAGCAGTCGCTCGTGCTGCGGGCGCAGGGATCGAAGGAATCGGCGATCCTCGAGGCCGAGGGTGACCGCGAGGCGCAGGCGCTCCGCGCCGAGGGCGAGGCCAAGGCCGTCGAGACGGTCTTCAACTCCCTGCACACCGGCGGCGTCGACGAGGGGATTCTCAGCTACCTCTACCTGGAGATGCTGCCGCAGCTCGCGGCGGGCGAGGCGAACAAGCTGTTCGTGATCCCCCAGGAGTTCACCGAGGCGCTCGGCAAGCTGAGCGAGACGGTCGGCAGGCCGAAGCCGCCGGCCGGATCGGGCGACCGCGGCTCCGGCTAGCTGCCGCCGAGCAGCGCCGGGGCGCCGCGCTCGACCAGTGCCGTCGGAACCGAGACCGAGCCGTCGGCCCGCTGCCGGTTCTCGATGATCGCGATCAGCGTGCGCCCGACGGCGACGGCGGTGCCGTTCAGGGTGTTGACCGGCTCGGGGGCCGCGCCCTCCGCGATCCGGTAGCGGCAGTTGATGCGGCGCGCCTGGTAGTCAGTCGTGTTCGAGGTCGACGTCAGCTCGCGGTAGCGGTCCTGACTCGGGATCCAGGCCTCGCAGTCGAACTTGCGGACCGCCGGCGCGCCGAGGTCGCCGACCGGGATGTCGACGACGCGGTAGGGGATCTCCAGCCCGGCCAGGATCTCCTCCTCGATCGCGAGCAGGCGCTGATGCTCGGGCCCGGATTCGTCGGGATGCACGAAGCTGAACATCTCGACCTTGTCGAACTGATGCACCCGGAAGATCCCGCGGGTGTCCTTGCCGGCGGCCCCGGCCTCACGCCGGAAGCAGGTCGAGATCCCCGCGTAGCGCAGCGGCAGGCGGGCGCCGTCGATGATCTCGTCGGCGTGCAGCGCCGCCAGCGAGACCTCCGAGGTGCCGACCAGGAACAGCTCGTCCTTCGGCACCTCGTAGATCATCTCGCGCTCCCCCGGGAAGAAGCCGGTCCCGAACAGCGCCTCCTCGCGAACCAGCACCGGGGGCACGACCGGGGTGAAGCCCCGCTGACCGAGCAACTCCACCGCGTAGCGAATCAGGGCCAGCTCGACCAGCACCAGATCGCCGAGCAGGTAGGCGAAGCGCGAGCCCGACGCCTCGGCCGCCTTCTCGGTCTCGATCAGGCCCAACGCCCGGCCGATGTCGAGATGGTCGCGTACCTCGAAGCCGAAGTCCGGGCGCTCGCCGACCTCGCGGAGGACGACGGCGTCCGCGTCGGTCTCGCCGTCAGGCGCGTCCGGATCGGGCGGGTTCGGCAGGGTTGCCGCAAGCCGGTCACGACCGGCCTCGACCTCGGTCAGCTCGGCCTCGAGGGCCTTGATCCGCGCCGAGACCTCGCGCATCCGGTCGATCTGCGCCTCGGCATCCCGCCCCTCGCGCTTCGCGAGGCCGATCGCATCGGAGGCCTCGTTGCGATCGGCCCGAAGTCCCTCCACCTCGGGCAGCAGCTCACGGCGGCGACCGTCGAGGCGCAGCAACTCGTCGAGGTCGGAGTCGGCGCCGATCCGGGCAAGCGCGGCCCGGGCGGCAGCGGGATCCTCGCGGATGCGCCTTAGGTCGAGCAGGGCCCTACTCGCCGGACGAGCTGGAGCTCGAACCGTCGGGCGGCGGGTTGCCGCTCTCCGCCGCGGCCAGGCCGGCATCCTCCTCGTTCGTCGGCCGCACCGGCGCGTTCACGTCCTGTCCGGACCACTTCTCGAGGAAGCGGGCAACGGCCACGGCATCGTCGCCGACGACGATGTTCTGCGGCATGATCGCGCCGGAGAAGCCGCCGTTCTCGATCGCGTAGAGGGCATCCTCGTACGACTCCTCACGCTCGTTGAAGTTCGGCCCCTGAGGGCGGACGGCGCGGGAGCCCGAACCCTGGGTGCCGGCCGCGTCGATCGTGTGGCAGCCACCGCAGCGCTGGGCGAACAGCACTGCACCGGTGTGGGTCGGGTCGTCTTCGGGCACGGAGATGCCCTCGCTGCCGCAGGCAGTGAGCAGGAGTGCCGCGAGGGCCGTTCCGATCAGGACGAGTACGGGTCGCACGCCGGCGGCATCATACTTTTTGCCGGACCGATGGCACCCCCCGACTCCCCGACACCCCGGATCGACCCGATCGAGCTGCGCACGGCGATGGCCCGTTTCCCGACCGGAGTGACGATCGTGACGGCGCTCTCCGGCGGCGATCGAGCCGGCCTGACGGCCAACGCGGTGACCTCGCTCTCGCTCGACCCGCCGCTGATGCTCGCCTGTATCGACCGCGGCTCACGGACGCTGCGAGCAGTCGAGAGCGCTGGGCGGTTCGGCATCAACGTGCTCGGCTCGGCCGGCGAGCCGCTTGCCCGCAGGTTCGCCCGCAAGCTCCCGATGGACGAGAAGTGGGAGGGCGTCGAATGGCGGGAGCGAAACGGGATCCCGGAGCTCGAAGCCGCGATCGTCTTCGTCGCATGCACGATGCGCGACGTGCTCGCCGGCGGCGATCACGTGATCATCACCGGCGAGGTCGAGGAGATCTCCCAGCGCGACGGCGAGCCGCTCGTCTTTGCCGACGGCGGCTACCTGCGGATCGACTGATCCTCAGGCATCGGGCGGGTCCTGGCGCTGGATGGCACGGGTCGCACCCTCATCGAGGTGTCCGGGCATTCGCAGCTGCAGCCGGGTCGCACCGATCAGGAGCTCGTCGCCGTCATCGAGGCGGCGGCGACCCTTCAGGGGTTCATCGTTGAGGTGGGTCCCATTGCGCGAGGTTCCGTCGTCGACCACCGTCCAGTCATCGCCGAGCGGCTCGAGCCGGGCGTGCAGCCGCGAGGCCGCATCGTCCCAGCTGAGCGAGATGTCCATCCACGATCCGCGGCCGATCGTCACCTGGCCACGTTCCGGCAACTCGTAGATCCGCTGGTGCCCCCGCTGATCGCGATAGACCACGAACGGACGCGCTCGCGACTCGGCGCTGAACACCGCCGCTCGCTCGGTTCGGCTGCCGTCGTGGGCCTCCAAAGGAGTCCTCCACCTCCTCGACCCGAGGGTACCGGACCGCGGCCCGAGGTCAAGCGTCCCGGGTCTCGAGAAGCTCAGAGCTGGATCGCGGCGGCGCGGAGCGTCAGCCCGACGATGACGAGCGCCGAGACCGCCATGATCCCGGTCTCACGGCGGACGATCGCACTGGCGATCGCACCCTGGCGCTCCCTCGGCAGCGACTCGAAGTCGAGACCCTCGAGCTCGTGCTCGCTGGCAGTCGAGCGCGCGCCCTCGGCAAGCAACGAGATCAGCAGGGGCAGGACGCCGTAGACATAGTGGAGATCCGCGGCCGCCTCGCCGAGCAACAGCAGCAGGCCGCCGATCGCGACCTGGAGGACGACCGCGAGCTGGGCGAAGCGGAGCACGTACCAGAAGCCGACCGACGGCTTGCGCCAGTACCAGGCGGCGGCGCCCCACGCTCCGGCGAGGAGGTTCGCCGCGATCACGGTGACGCCGAGGATCAGGTGCAGGCCGACCATGCGGCGGGAAACTCTAGATCAGCCGTCCGCGCCGTCGACCGGGTGGGCCTCCGGCCATTGGATAGAGTTCGGACGGCAAGCAGCCGCAAAGGGACCATGCTCCAGAGCTACCTTCCAGTGATCGTCTTCGTCGGGCTCGGCATCGCCGTCGGCGGTGCCTTTTCGGTCCTCAACCGGATCCTTGGGCCGTCGCGGCCGAACCCGGTCAAGAGCGAGGCCTACGAGTGCGGGCTGCCCTCGGACATCCAGCGAACCTTCCGCTTCGGGATCAGCTTCTACATGGTCGCGATGCTGTTCATCCTGTTCGACATCGAGGTCGTGTTCCTTTATCCGGTGGGCGTGATCCTGAACAGCGCCTCGAGCGTCTTCGTGCTCGTCGAGGTGCTCGTCTTCGTCTCGCTTCTGCTGGTCGCCCTCGCCTACGTCTGGCGGAGGGGGGCTCTCAACTGGAGGTAGATCGGCACAAGCTCCGCGGGCTCTCCCCGCTCGATCAGCCGGGCTCGCCGGAGCAGCTGCGGGTCCGTCAGCTCCAGGCCCGCGACATGCAGCGTGGGCTGCTCGCGGGCGCCGACCTCGACTCCTATGTCGAGGAACGGGTGATCACCACCCGCCTCGACAAGGCGGTCGCCTGGGCACGCGGCAACGCGATGTGGCCTGCCACCTTCGGCCTCGCCTGCTGCGCGATCGAGATGATGTCGATGGTCTCGGCCCGCTACGACAGCGCCCGCTACGGGGCCGAGGTGTTCCGCGCGTCGCCACGTCAGGCCGACATGCTGATTCTCTCCGGCAGGGTCTCGATCAAGATGGTCCCGGTCATAAGGCGGATCTACGACCAGATGCTGGAGCCGAAGTGGGTGCTCGCGATGGGTGCCTGCTCCTCATCAGGGGGGATGTTCGCCAACTACGCGGTGGTCCAGGGAGCCGACAAGTTTCTCCCGGTGGACATCTACATCCCCGGCTGCCCGCCACGCCCCGAGGCGCTGATGTACGGGGTCTTGAAGCTCCGCAACAAGATCCTCGGCGATCCGGACCTCGGCTGGCGCGATGAGTACCGGGCGCACGGGACCGAGGAGGACGAGCGCCCCGCCAAGGCAGGGGCGATCCCGGTCCAGCGAGCGGGCACCGCACCATCCGACGGCCGGCTGGTCGGCGAGGCCGAACCGACTGCCGAGCAGTTGGCGAGCGAGGCGGAGCTGCTCGCTGAGGCGGAGCAGCCGGTCTCCGAGCGGGCTGCCGTGGCCGGCGCCCAACAGTCCTCGACCGCGACCGAGGGCGAGGCCTGGGATGCCTGACGCGCCCGGCCTCGAGCTGATCGCCCAGGAGATCAACGCCCGGCACGCCGATGCCGTGCTGGGCACCACCTACGACCACGGCCAGGCGGCGCTGATCATCGGCCCCGGATCGGTCCGTGACACGCTCCTGCATCTGAAGCAGACCCCCGGGCAGGAGTACGACTTCCTGGCGTCGCTCCACGCCGCCGACTACCTGCCGAGGACGCCGCGCTTCGCCGTCCACTACGAGTTGCTCAACAGGGCCAGGGTCGAGCGTCTCAGGGTCAAGTGCGTGATCGACGATCCCGGCGACGACCGGCTCCCGGAGACCGAGAGCGTCACCGACATCTTCCCGACGGCTGAGTTCCAGGAGCGGGAGGCCTACGACTTCTTCGGGATCGTCTTCAGCGGCCATCCCGACATGCGCCGGATCCTGATGCCGGAGGACTACATCGGCTGGCCACAGCGACGAGACTTCCCGGTCGGCGGCGATCCCGTGATCTTCACCAACACCGAGGACGAAGTCCCCGGCTGGACGAGGTAACGGAGGACTGATGGCAACTCCGACCGACGACCGGATCGCCGACACGACGCGCACCATGGAGGAGCTCGGGCGCGACGCGATCGCGCGCACCGAGGCGGAGGTGATCGGTACCTCGCCGATCGAGCGCACGGCGCTCGAGCGCGAGCAGGAGCTGCTGACGATCAACATGGGGCCCCACCACCCCGCCACCCACGGGGTCCTGCGACTGCTGGTCTCGCTCGAGGGCGAGGTCGTCCGCGACCTGAAGCCGGTGATGGGCTACGTCCACACCGGGATCGAGAAGTCCTGCGAGGAGAAGTCCTACTGGAAGGTGATCCCGTTCGTCGAGCGGATGGACTACCTCTCCTACTACTTCAACGCAGAGGCCTTCTGCGGGGCGGTCGAGAAGCTGCTGGAGCTGGAGATACCGCGGCGTGCGAAGTGGCTGCGGACCCTGCATCTCGAGCTGAACCGGATCAGCTCCCACCTCGTCGGCCTCGGGACGACCGCGCTCGATCTCGGCGCGATCTCGATGTTCTGGTACTGCTTCCGCGAGCGCGACAAGATCCTCGACATCATGGAGATGTCCTCGGGGCAGCGGATGCACACCCGCTACTTCCAGGTCGGTGGCGTGATCGAGGACATCCCGCTCGGGTTCGAGCGCAAGGTCCGCGCGTTCACCGGCGACATGCTCGACCGGATCGACCAGTACGCGGCGCTGCTCGACCGCAACGAGATCTTCCTGCAGCGGACCAAGGACGTCGGCATCGTGCCACGCGAGCGGCTGCTCGAGCTCGGCGTCACCGGGCCGCTGCTGCGGGCGGCGGGTGAGCCTTGGGACCTGCGCAAGGTCGAGGACTACCTCGCCTACCGGGAGCTCGAGTTCGAGATCCCGGTCGGCACCGTCGGCGACAACTACGACCGCTACAAGGTGCGGCTGCAGGAGATGCGGGAGTCGGTGAAGATGGTCAGCCAGTGCCTCGACGGCCTCCCGGAGGGACCGTGGGTCGCCGACGACCGCAAGGTGGTGCTGCCGCCCAGGGACGAGCTCTCCGTCTCGATGGAGGCGCTGATCTCCCACTTCAAGCTGGTCACCGAGGGCTTCCGGGTGCCGCCGGGCGAGGTCTACTACCCGATCGAGTCGCCCCGCGGGGAGCTGGGCTGCTTCGTCGTCGCCGACGGCTCGGCGAAGCCCACCCGCGTGCACTTCCGCGAGCCGAGCTTCGTCAACCTCCAGGCCCTGCGCGACATGTGCCTGGACGAGTACGTCGCCGACCTGATCTGCAATCTGGCGATGCTCGACCCGATCCTCGGCGGAATCGACCGGTGAGCGAGTCAGAGGAGCAGCGCCAGGCGCCGGGCGAGAGCGGCACTCCGCCGGTGCCGGATGCCGGGACGCCGCCGACCGATCAGCCGCCCCGCGACCGAAGCGCGGGCCCCGACGCCGGCGTCGGGCCCCGATCAGCGAGCCCGCCGACGTCCCCGACGACCTCCGGCAGGAGGTCGAGCACCTGATCTCGCTCTACCCGGAGAAGCGTTCCGCGGCGATGCCCGCCCTGTTCGCGATCCAGGCGCGCTACGGCTACTGCAGCCCCGAGGGAATCGAGCAGGTGGCAACGGTGATGGAGGTCGACCCCGCCTACCTCGAGTCGGTCGCGAGCTTCTACGACCTGCTGCATCTCGAGCCCGTGGGGCAGCACCGGGTGCTCGTCTGCACGAACATCTCCTGCTGGATGCGCGGCGCCGATCAGCTGCTCGACTCCTTCTGCGAGGCGGCCGGTGCCGACCGCGAGGAGGCGGGCCACGGCGGGGTCCTGAACGCGGCCGGCGACGTCTTCGTCAGCGGCTTCGAGTGCCTCGGCGCCTGCGACATCGCCCCGATGGCCTCGATCGACGAGCGCTACTACGGCCCGATCGAGCTGAACGAGGTGGCGACCGTGCTCGAGCAGCTCCGCAGCGGATCCGCCGTCCTGCCGGAGAAGGCCCTCGCCAAACGGCCGGCGGCCGGCGG
This sequence comes from uncultured Solirubrobacterales bacterium, assembly GCA_963700785.1. Classification (GTDB taxonomy): domain Bacteria; phylum Actinomycetota; class Thermoleophilia; order Solirubrobacterales; family 70-9; genus CAXMST01. The sequence continues at coordinate 89,174 of CAVOYZ010000009.1, read as the reverse complement.
CCCCGAGCCCGAGCCCGACCCCCGGGTCGCCGAGGTCGAGTAACCGCCCCGACCCCCTGCGTGTCCGTCCTTTTGGGGGTCGGTGACACGAAAAGGACGGACACGGCGGCGGGGAGGGGCGAAATCCCTGTGCGTCCGTCCTTTCTGTTGGGCATGGCACGAAAAGGACGGACACCGGGGCCGCGCGAGGTCGACGCTGCGATTCGGGCCGTGGCGAGCTCGCAGCACTGGGTGGTGGCGGCCTGGCAGCTGTTGCAGCGTGAGATCGGCCGGGAGGCGATACGGGCGCGGGACGGCGGCCTGCTGTTCCGGGTTCACGCCGGCGTCTACGCGGTCGGCCGGCCGACGCTGGATCGGCGAGGGCGGCTGATGGCGGCGACCCTCGCCCTCGGTCCGGGCGCCCTGCTGAGCCACGCGTCGGCGACCGAGCTCTGGGGGCTTGCGCGGCCGCGCGGCGGCGCCGTCGACGTCACCGGCCCGGCCAAGTCGCTGCCGAAGCGGGCGGGCATCACCTACCACTACTCGCGATGCCTGCGTCCCGAGGATCGGTGCGAGCTGAGCCGAATCCCGGTCACCTCCGTGGCCCGGACCCTGCTCGACATCGCCACCGACGGTCGCAGGTTGCGGCGGGCGCTGGACGAGGCCGACCGCCTCGGGATCCTCCAGATCGGCGAGCTCGAAGCGCTGCTCCGCCGGACCCGTGGGCATCACGGGCGCGGACGGCTCGCCCGCCTGATCGCCGCCCGCACCACCGCACCACCGACGCGGTCGGAGCTGGAGGACCGCTTCCTCGATCTATGCCGGGAAGCCGATCTGCCGATGCCGGAGGTGAACGCCAAGGTTGCGGGAATCGAGGTCGACATGTACTGGCCCCGGCATCGGCTGGTCGTCGAGCTCGATGGAGCAGCGTTCCACCGCACCGCCGCGGCGCAGGAGCGCGACCGGGCGCGCGAAGCGATCGTGCATTCGGCCGGGCTGGCGCTGCGCCGGTTCGGCTGGCGGCAGGTCGTCGAGCGGAGCTCCGAGGTCGGTCGCCTCGTCGGCGCGGGTCTCGGCCGGGACGCCTAGCGCACGGATTCGATCGCGGCCTCGACCTCGCCGGCCGAGCCGGGCGTGCCGAGGTTCTCGCTGCCGCCCGGCCCCTCGACGACGATCGACGGGGTTCCGGTCAGGCCGAGCGCGGCGGCCTCGGACTGCGTATCGGCAATCCGCTTGTCCCACTTGGGGTCCTCGCGGGAGACGTTCCATGCGTCGAGATCCTCGACGCCGGCGCCGGTGGCGATGTCGGTGAGGAACTCCTCGGTCACGTAGCCGCTGTTCTCGAGCCCCTGATTGCGGTAGAAGAGCTCGACGAACTCCCAGTAGCGATCCTGCTCCGAAGCCGCGAGCGCGGCCCGCGCCGCGATCTCGGAGTCGGGGCCGATGATCACGAAGTTCTTGAACTCGAGCTGGGCATCGCCGGCCTTGACCGGACCATCGATCAGGTCGAGGATCACGCTCTCGCTGAACTGGGCGCAGGCGGGGCACTGCAGGTCGCCGAACTCGACGATCCGCACCTCGGCTCCCCCCTCGCCCAGCACGGTGCCCTTCTGCGGCACGCCGGCGAGCTCGCTCTGCACCGCGTCGGCCTGTGAGGCCCCGTTGCCACCGCCGCTGTCGTCGCTCGATTGGCTGGCGATCACCAGCGCGACGACGACCGCGACCGCCGCGAGGCAGGCGATGCCGATTCCGGCGAACAGCTTCTGCCGCCGGGCGGCGGCCTGCTCGGATCGCTCGGCCTCCTGACGCTGCCGGCGGAGGTCCTCCTTCTCTTGCTTGCGCGATGCCATCGTGGCTCTCCTTTCGTGTCCAGCTCAGTTTTCCTGCGCGAGGGGCGGATCAACTCCACCAAAGCGCAGTGCGCGAATCAGGGCGATCGTCAGGACCAGGCCCATGACGACGGCGCTGCCGACGCACCAGTTGCAGATCGCGTCGATCTCGAACAGCTCCAGATAGGTCAAGTAGAGCGAGAATCCCGCGCCTACGAGGCCGGCGAAGACGCCGAGGAAGCGGCCCGGGTCGTTCGGGAGCGCGGCCGCCAGCAGGATCGACAGGTAACCGAAGACGCCGATCACCGGAACCGGCACGCCGAGCAGGGTCGCGTACTCGGAGTCCTGCACCGCCGCGCAACCCTCGCCCCCGACCAGGCAGACCGGGTCATCGCCCTGGTAGTGGACGATCGTCAGATAGGTCGCGATCCCGAGGCCGACCAGAGCGAGCAGCCCGAGGGCCCTGCGGAGAGCGGCCTCAGTCTTCACCGGTCCTCCGCTCAGCGTCCGCGCTCGACCCGCGATCCCTGGGGCAGGAACTGTGGCGACCTCGGATTCCGGCAACGATGTAGGCGGTGGTGGTCACGGCCGCCAAAGCTACCGTGAGGCCCCCCTGGGTAATCGCAGCTGCGCCCATCGGTCATGCCGGCCCGACTCGCTCGCGACCTCGGAAGTCGACGCCGAACAGCGGCCCGAGCGGGCAGAAGCCGGTCACCCCGGAGGCGATCGGAACCGCGCTGAAGATCGCGATGACGGCGCCCGCGGTGCCACCGACGAAGACCAGGCCGACGGCCAGCAGCGCCAAGCCGAGCGCGATCCGGGCGAGGCGTCCAGATCCACCGCGCATGAACTTGACGAAACGATCCTTGAGGTTCATCTCCGCACTCCTTGGTTGCAATACCGGTTGATGTATGCAACTATACCACTACTTAGTTGTTTAGTGAAACGGACGCCCGGACAAGGAGCCCGCATGACCCTCCCATCCCCGATCCCCGAGCCACTGGTCGAGTTGATCGCCGAACGCTTCCGGCTCCTCAGCGAGCCGATGCGGGTTCGCGCCCTCGACCACCTACGCGCCCAGGGCGAGGCGTCGGTCGGTGAGCTGGCCACCGCCCTCGGCACGAGCCAGCAGAACGTCTCCAAGCATCTCGGGGCGCTGCACGCCGACGGCGTCGTCGGCCGGCGTCGCGAAGGCAACCGCGTGATCTACGCGATCGCCGATGAGACGGTGCTGGAGATCTGCGAGGTCGTCTGCGGCAGCCTCGGGCGCCGGGCGGGCGAGGTCAGCGAGATGCTCGAGGCGGTTGCCTCCTGATGGCTACTCCCAGGCAGATCGGACCGGTTGGGCGCCTCGGCGCCTGGACGGCCACCCACTTCCGCACCGTCCTATTGAGCTGGGTGCTGCTCGTCGTCGGGCTCGGATTCTTCGCGCCGAAGGTCGAGCACGCCCTCTCCGGCGCCGGCTGGGAGGCGAGCGGGTCCGAGTCCGTCCAGGCTCGCGAGCAGCTCGACGCCGAGTTCGGCGGGCTCTCCTCGAGCGCGCTCCAGGTCGTCGTCAGCTCGCCGGCCGGCGTCCAGGACCCCGCCTTCAAGGCCACCGTGGCGGAGGTCGAGCGGACGCTCGGCGCCGACGATCGGGTTGCCCGGGTGATCGGACCCGCGGAGGCCGGGGCGATCTCCGCGGACGGCCGGACCGCGGTGGTCCAGGGCACGGCCGGTGCCGACCCGAACGAGATGGTCCGCGCCGCCGACGACCTCAAGGACCCGCTTGCGGCGCTGGGCGGGAGCGGGACGACCGTGAGCCTCACCGGTGCATCAGGAATGTGGTCGGACTTCAACCAGGCCAACAAGGAGGCGATGCTGAAGTCGGAGGTGATCTCCTGGCCGGTGACGCTGACGATTCTCGTGATCGCGTTCGGCTCGCTGGTCGCCGCCGGCCTGCCGCTGATGCTGACGATCCTCGGCCTCGCCGCCGCGGCGGGCTCCCTCTACCTCGGTGCCCAGCTGTTCGACATCTCGATCTGGGCGATGAACTTCGCCCTGATGTTCGCCCTGGCGCTCGGCATCGACTACGCGCTGTTCATCGTCTACCGCTTCCGGGGCGCGATGTTCGGCGACCGCAACGATCCGGTCGAGGCCGTGACACTGACGATGGACACCGCCGGCAAGGCGGTCCTGTTCAGTGGGCTGACCGTCCTGATCTCACTGACTGCCGTGATGCTGGTGCCGAGTCCGGCCTTCCGCTCGATGGCGCTCGGGATCATGCTCTCGGTGCTGTTCGTGCTCGCGGCTTCGCTGACCCTGCTCCCGGCGGTGCTCGCAAAGCTCGGCCCGAAGGTCGACGGCGTGAGCCTGCCCTGGGTGCACTCGGGTGAGCATCGCTCGAGGCGGTTCGAGCGCTGGGGCCAGCGCCTCTGGAAGCGGCCGCTGCTGTACGGGCTGCCGGCCCTCGCCCTGCTCCTCGTGCTCGCCATCCCCGTCTTCAGCCTGGACACCGGGATGCCCTCGATCGCCGTGGTCCCGGAGGAGGACGGTGCCCGCGTCGGCTACAACCAGATCCAGGCATCGTTCGGCGAGGGAGCTCCCGGGGCGCTGCAACTGGTCGGGCCGGCGGAGCAGGTCGCCGCCTCGACCGAGGTCGCGGGCGAGGATCCCGGGATCGCCGGGACGCGGCCGGCGATCGAGTCGGGGAGCCTGGCGATGGTCCAGGCGATTCCTGCCGCCGATCCCTCCGACCCGGCGGTCGGCGCGACGATCGATCGGCTCCGACAGCAGCTGCCGGCCGAGGTGCTGGTCGGTGGCGCGGCGGCTGAGAACCACGATCTCGAGCAACTGCTGGGCGAGCGAACCCCGCTGGTGATCGGCGTCGTCCTGGTGCTCGGCTTCCTCCTGTTGCTGATCGCCCTGCAGGCGCCGGTGATCGCGGCGCTCGGGGTGCTCACCAACCTGCTCGCGGTCGGGGCCGCGTTCGGCGCCGGAGCGCTGATCTTTCAGGACGGCAACCTCTCCGGCCTGCTCGGCTTCGAGTCGCAGGGCTTCCTCGATGCCTGGGCACCGGTGTTCTTCTTTGCGATGATCTTCGCGATCTCGATGGACTACACGGTGTTCCTGCTCTCGAGCGCAAAGGAGCACTGGGACCGCAGTCACAATGCACGGGAGGCGATGATCGGTGGAGTGGCTCATTCCGGACGTGTCGTGTTCGCGGCGGCAGCCGTGATGGTCGCCGTGTTCTTCACCTTCGCCCTCTCGGGCCCACTGCCACCGAAGGAGATGGGCGTGATCCTCGGGATCGCGGTCCTGCTCGACGCCGCGCTCGTCCGGCTGCTCCTGGTACCGGTGCTGCTGCGGCTGGTCGGGCGCCGCGGCTGGTGGCTGCCGGCGCGGCTGGGCCGGTTGCTTCCCAACGTCCGCTTCGGACATTGAATACCGCCGCGAAAGGAGAACCCGGATGATCTTCCGACAGTTCCTGCAGGAGGACCTCGCCTGCGCTTCCTACATGGTCGGCGACGACGGGATCGTGGCCGTCGTCGATCCCAAGTTCGGGATCGACGAATACCTGGAGACCGCCCGCTACCTCGGGGTGCGGATCGAGCACATCCTCGAGACCCACAACCATGCCGACCACGTCTCCGGTCACGGCAGGCTGGCGGCAGCGACCGGGGCGACGATCCACGTGCATCGCCTGGCCGAGCCCGACTACGCGCACGAGCCGTTCGACGACGGCTGGGAGCTGCAGCTCGGGGAGCTGGCGATCAGGGCCCTGCACACGCCGGGCCACCGGCCCGAGCACACGGCCTTCGCGCTGATCGACCGCTCCCGTTCAGAGGAGCCCTGGGCGGTGCTGACCGGCGACACCCTGTTCGTCGGCGACGTCGCGCGGCCGGACCTTGCGATCGACAAGGAGGAGGGTGCGCGCGGCATCTACGAGTCGCTGGGCGAGAAGCTGCTCGGACTGCCGGCCGAGACCGAGGTCTGGCCCGGGCACCTCGGCGGTTCGATGTGCGGGAGCGGTGCGATGAGCCCGAAGATCGCCTCGACGATCGGCTACGAGCTGGCCAACAACCCGATCCTGCGACTCGACGACGAGGATCGCTTCGTCGAGGACTCGCTGGCGAGGATCGGCGCCCAGCCGCCCAACTTCCAGAACATCGTCGCGATCAATCGTGGGCCGCTGCTGACCGACGGCGTCGACGCCCACCCGCTGACCCCGCGTCAGCTCGAGCGCCGGGTGGCCGACGGCGCGTTCCTGGTCGACACCCGGACCTCGCTGCAGTTCGACGACGCTCACATCCCGGGCGCCACGCACATCTCGATCCTCGAGCCGGGGTTCGCCTCGCGGCTCGCCTGGCTCGCCGACCCCGACCACCAGATCGTGTTCGCCGGCCGCGATGACCTCGACGGGTCGCGCGCGGTCGAGCTCGCCCAGGCGGTCGGGATGCGCAACCTCGGCGGCTTTCTGCACGGCGGCATGACCGCGTGGCGGGAGGAGGGCCGACCGGCCACCCAGACGTCGCGGCTGACGCTCGAGCAGCTGAAGCAACGGTTTGACGACGGCACGATCCAGATCCTCGACGTACGCGAGCCGGACGAGTTCGCGGACGGCCACATCCCCGGATCGATCCCGACCCCGTGGCACGACATCGACTCGATTCCCGAGGGGATCGATCCGGCGCGTCCGGTCGCGACGGTCTGTGGCTCCGGGCGGAGGGCCGGGGTCGCCGCGAGCCTGCTGCAACGGTTCGGTGCCGAGGACGTGATGCACGTCCCGAAGGGCGGCGTCAACGCCTGGGGCGAGCACGACTGGCCGATCGAGAACGGGACCTGACCGCGGTTGCGGGCGCCGACTGAGCAGCGATGAGCGGCCTCGCCGCCTCGCCCCTCGGCGCCCTGATCGGCGTCCTGATGGGCGCCTTCGGCGGCGGCGGCTCGCTGCTCGCCGTCCCCTTGCTCGTCTACGTGGTCGGCCAGGACGTCCGCGAGGCACAGGCGACCTCGCTGGTGATCGTGATCGCCGCGGCGCTCGTCGCGCTCTACGCCTACGCCGGTGCGGACAACATCCGGCTGCGGGCCGGAATCGCGTTCGGATTCGCGGCGGGAGTCAGCGCGCTGGTCGGCTCGCTGATCAACCGGGCGCTCGATCCGGACGCCCTGCTGCTCGCGTTCACACCGCTGATGGTGCTCGGCGCCGGCGCGATGGTCAGCGACCGTGCCCGCCGCCCGGCCGAGTTCCGGCCCTGGAAGCTCGGGATCGAGCTCGGCAGCGTCGTCCGCGTCGTCGGCTACGGCCTGCTGGTCGGCTGGATCATCGGCCTGTTCGGGGTCGGCGGCGGCTTCGTGATCGTTCCGGTGATGGTCCTCGGGCTGCGGTTCTCGATGACCGAGGCCGTCGCGACCAGCCTGCTCGTGATCTGCATCGGCTCGGCCTTTGCGCTCGTCGACCGGGTCCACTCAGGGGACGTCGACTGGGCGGTGGCGATCCCGTTCTCGCTCGCGGCCGCATTCGGCGCGATCGCGGGACAGCGGCTCGCTGAGCGGCTCGGCAACGAGGGCCTGCGACGGGCCTTCGCCGGGGTGATCGTGCTCGCCGCGGGCTACACGGCAGTTCGCTCGGGGGCCGCACTGCTGAGCGGTTGACGGCGGCAGCGGGTCGCCGGGTCTCGAGACCGTTCCGGTAGGTTTGCTGCTGTGAACGAGCGAGGCCCACGGCGTGCCTGAGACGCGGATTCTCTTCCGGCACATCGACGACCCGGATCTGCGCACGATCGAGGGCTACCGGCGGCGTGGCGGTTACGGGGCGCTGGAGCAAGCCCTGAGGCAGATGGAGCCCGAGCAGCTGCTGAACGAACTCGAGGAGTGCGGCCTGCGGGGCCGGGGCGGGGCCGGCTTCTCGATGGGCAAGAAGGCCGGCTTCCTGCCTCGCGGCGAGATGCAGAAGTACCTCTGCTGCAACGCCGACGAGTCCGAGCCCGGCACCTTCAAGGACCGCGAGCTGATGTCGAAGAACCCGCACCAGCTGATCGAGGGAATCGTGATCGCGGCAGTCGCTGCCGACGCCTCGAAGGCCTTCATCTACATCCGCGGCGAGTACGCGGAGACCGCCGATCTGCTCGACGAGGCAGTCGCCGAGGCCGAGGCGGCGGGGTTTCTCGGCGACAACATCCTCGGCACCGGCGCGAACGTCGACCTCGTCGTCCATCGCGGCGCCGGGGCCTACATCTGCGGGGAGGAGACGGCGCTGCTGGACTCGCTCGAGGGCAAGCGCGGCAACCCGCGGCTGAAGCCCCCGTTTCCGGCGATCCAGGGCCTCTACGGCGGTCCGACGCTGATCAACAACGTCGAGACCCTGATGAACGTGCCGCCCGTCGTCCGCAACGGCGCCGAGTGGTTCAAGAGCTTCGGCACCGAGCAGTCCACCGGCACCAAGGTCGTCTCGGTCTCCGGGTGCGTCAAGCGTCCCGGCAACTACGAGATCGAGCTCGGGATCCCGGCCCGCGAGCTGATCTTCGAGCTCGCCGGCGGCCCGATCACGGGTGGCGTCAAGGCCTGGTACCCGGGCGGCTCGTCCGCCCCGGTCCTCGGCCCCGAGGATCTCGACCTCCCCTACTCGTTCGAGGCGCTGGCCGATGCCGGCTCGATGCTCGGCTCCGGCGCGGTCATCGTCGCCGACGAGAGCGTCTCGATCCCCGAGATGGCGCTGCGGACGGCGAGGTTCTACCAGCACGAGTCGTGCGGCAAGTGCACGCCATGCCGCGAGGGCACGAACTGGACCGTGAAGATGCTCGAACGGGTCGTCGCCGGCGAGGCGACGCCGATGGACCTCGACATCATCGCCTCCGTCCAGGAGAACATCATCGGGCACTGCCTGTGCGTGCTCGGTGACGCGATGGCGATGCCGGTCGCCTCGATGGTCAAGCGCTGGCGTGGCGAGTTCGAGGAGACGATCGCGCGGGCGAGGGCGGCTGCCCCGGTCGCGCCCGAGGTCGGGCCCGCGATCCCGATCCCGATCGGGGTCGACGCGTGAGCGGCGAGCCGCGGCAGCGGGTCACGATCGTCGTCGACGGCGCCGAGATCGAGGCGTCCGAGGGCGAGATGCTGGTCGACGCCGCGAAGTCAGGCGACGTCGAGATCCCGGTCTTCTGCTACGAGCCGAAGCTCGGCGATCCGGTCGGCGCCTGCCGCATGTGCCTGGTCGAGATCGAGGGGATCCCGAAGCTGCAGACCTCGTGCTCGACTCCGATCCGCGACGGCATGGTCGTCTACACCCAGACCGATCGGGTGAAGGAGGCGCAGAACGCCGTCGTCGAGTTCCTGCTCGTCAACCACCCGCTCGATTGTCCCGTCTGCGACAAGGGCGGCGAGTGCCCGCTGCAGGACATCGCGATGGGCTGGGGCGACGGCCACAGCAGGATGACCGACCCGAAGCGCCACTTCCAGAAGCCGATCCCGCTGTCGCCGCTGATCAAGATCGACCGCGAGCGCTGCATCCTCTGCTACCGCTGCGTCCGCTTCAGCCAGGAGGTCTCCGAGGACGAGCAGCTGCAGCTGCTCGAGCGCGGGCCGAAGTCGTTCGTCGGGACCTTCAACGACCGCCCCTACGTCGCCCCGTTCCACGGCAACATCATCGAGCTCTGCCCGGTGGGCGCGCTCACCTCGCAGAGCTACCGGTTCCGCGCCCGCCCCTGGGACATCGAGGACGCGGGGTCGGTCTGCACGCTGTGCCCGAGCCAGTGCAACGTCAAGTTCACGGTCCGGGACGAGAAGGTGGCGCGGGTCCTCGGCCGCGACAACGAGAACGTCGATGACGGCTGGCTCTGTGACAAGGGTCGCTTCGGCTACCAGATGCTCGCGTCCCCGGACCGGCCGACCGAGCCGCGGATCCGCGAGGGCGGGGCGCTGCGCGCGGCGAGCTGGGAGGAGGCGCTCGATCGCGCTGCGCGGGGCCTGACCGAGGCTCACGGCAAGGTGGCAGCGATCGTCGGCGGCGGCAGCTCGAACGAGGAGGCCTACCTGCTGCAGCGCATGGTCCGCGGCCCGCTGGGCTCCGCCGACATCACCGGCACCCGCGGCGCGGCGCCGTCGCCGGCGACCAGGCGGGCGCTCGACGACCCGCGGCTGTCGGTCGGCACGGCGAGCCTCGACCGCGCCGGGGCGATCCTCGTGGTCGGCACCGACCCGATGCACGAGATGCCGATCCTCGAGCTGCGGATTCGCAAGGCCGTTCGCCGCCACGGCACCAGCCTGCTGGTCGCGGGCGAGCGCCCGACGGCGCTCGACGGCGGCGCCGCGATCGGCTCGTCCGGCTGCCTCGAGGCCGCCCGCTACGAGCCCGGGCAGGCGTCCGGGTTCCTCGAGCGGCTTGCCGGCGAGCTCGAATCCGGTGGCGACGGGAATGGGTTCGCGCCCGTCCTCAACGCGGCCGAGGACGTCGTGATCGTCTGGGGCGAGCGAATCGCCACCGGCCCGGCGGGCGAGCGCGGGGCCGCGGCGCTGCTGCGGGTCGCGGCGGCGCTCGGGCTGGCGGACAGGCCCGACAGCGGGCTCTACGAGGTGCCCGAGTTCGCGAACGGACGCGGGATCCGCGAGTCCGGCGCCGGCGAGGGCACCGGGCCCGGCCTCGTCCCGGCCCCGGCGGGGCGCAGCGCCGACGAGATCAGAGCGGCGCTCAAGAACGGTGATCTCGAGGCGCTGATCCTCTGGGACGTCGATCCGGTCCGTGACTTCGACGAGCCGGAGGCCTGGTCGCGGGCGATCGGAGCCGCGAGCTTCACGCTCAGCGTCTCGATGTTCGGCACCAGCTCGGCCCAGGGCGCCGACGTCCACCTGCCCGCCGAGTCGCACGCGGAGAAGGACGGCACCGTCACCCACCCCGACGGTCGCCTGCAGCGGGTCCGCCCATCGATCTCCCATCCGGGGGCGGTGCGGCCGCTTTGGCAGGCGCTGTGCGACCTGAGCACGAAGCTCGGGGACGAGACCGGGGCGGGCACCGCCCAGGAGGCCTTCGAGTTGCTCGCGGCGGAATCGCAGCTGTACGCGGGGATCAGCTACGACGCGATCGGCGGCACGGGTGTCCGTTGGCAGGAGGTGGCCGGGGTGGGGTCCGGGGAAGGCCCATCCGACGTCCGCCGGCCGCCGGCGCCGACGGCTTCCGAGGTGGTGGACGGGCCGGCTACCCGAGTGTCGGCTGGACCTTCCCCGGACCCCTCAAGCGTCGCCGCCGACGGCGCTCTGCTGCTTGGCACTTATCGGGATCTCTGGGCGGACTTCGTGTCTGAGCGGAACCCTTCGCTGGAGTTCTTGCGGCCCGGTCAGACGGTGGAGATCAGCGAGTCGACCGCGAAGCGGCTCGGGGTCGGCAACGGGACCGAGGTGGTGGTCACCGGGGACAACGGGAAGTCGCTAGGGGCGCATGTGGCGATCCGGCACCGGACCCCCGACGAGGTCGCCTTCCTGATCGAGGGCACCGCCGAGAACGGGGCCAACCTGCTCAGCGGTGCGCGGACGGTCGAGATCGCCGAGCCGCCCGCGGAGCCGGAGGAGGAACCGATCTTCGGGACCGCCGAGCGCGAGAAGATCGAGTGGTAGCCGCATGATCGGGGCACTTCCGCTCGCCGACACGAGCTTCGCCGAGGCGACTTGGATCATGGTCGTCAAGTCGCTCGTGATCTTCGTCGTGATCCTGCAGATCGTCCCCTTGATCCTGTTGACCGAGCGCAAGTTGCTGGGACGCTTCCAGGCCCGCTACGGACCCAACCGCGTCGGGCCACGCGGCTTCTTGCAGCCGGTCGCCGACGTCGTCAAGCTGCTCACCAAGGAGTCCTACAAGCCCGACAACGCGGTCCCGTACCTGTGGGCGATCGCGCCGGCGCTGGTGATCATCAGCGCAACGGCAACCCTGGCGATCCTGCCGTTCGGCGACGTCACCGACGGGGTCGGCCTCTACGGCATCGACGTCTCGATCGGGATCCTCTACGCGTTCGCGTTCGGCTCGATCGCCTTCTACGGCCTGCTGCTCGGCGGCTGGGCCTCCGGCTCGAAGTACAGCTTCATGGGCGCGATGCGCTCCGCCGCACAGCTGATCTCCTACGAGATCTCGATGGGTCTGGCGCTGCTCGGCGTGGTGATGATGGCGGGCTCGCTGAGCCTCGTCGACATCGCCAACGCTCAGGCCGCGGACGTCTGGTACATCATCCCCCAGTTCGTCGGCTTCCTGATCTTCATGGTCGCCGGCTTCGCCGAGACCAACCGGGCCCCCTTCGACCTGCCCGAGGCCGACGCCGAGCTCGTTGCCGGCTACAACACCGAGTACGGGGGCATGCGCTTCGGCTCGTTCTTCATGGCCGAGTACATGGAGATGATCGTCGTCAGCGGCATCGCCGCAGCGATGTTCCTCGGGGGCTGGCACCTGCCGTTCGGCTGGGAGACGCCCGCGCTCCTCGGCATCTTCGTGATGCTGGCCAAGATCTTCGCCCTGATCCTGTTCTTCATCTGGGTCCGGGCCACGCTGCCTCGGCTCCGCTACGACCAGCTGATGACGCTCGGCTGGAAGATCCTGCTGCCGCTGGCGACGCTCAACGTGCTCGTCACCGCGATCCTGGTCACGGTCGCCTGAGAGTATGGCCTCGCTCGATCCACGCAGGCTCCTCGCGCGGGCGATGAACCTGCCGCTCGGTGTCGGCGAACGGCATCTGCCGCTGGCGCTCGCGGAGCGCCTCGCGGTCCTGCGCGGCGCAACGCTGGAGCGGGCGGTCGAGGGACGCACGGTGCTGATCACCGGTGCCTCGTCCGGGATCGGAGCGGCGGCCGCGCTGCAGATCGGGCGGGCCGGCGGCAAGGTGCTGCTCGTCGCCCGGCGGGCGGACCGCCTCGGCGACGTCGCATCCCGGATCTCCGAGCACGATGGGAGGGCGCGCATCTACCCGGCCGACCTCGCCGACGCCGCCGAGGTCGACCGGCTCACCAGCGAGGTCCTCGCCGAGCACGGCGGCGTCGACATCCTGATCAACAACGCGGGCCACTCGATCCGGCGTTCGCTGACGCGCTCGTACGACCGGATCCACGACTTCCAGCTGACGATGGACCTCAACTACCTCGCTCCGGTGCGGCTCGTGCTGGCGTTCCTGCCGGGGATGCGCGAGCGCGGCTTCGGCCATGTCGTCAACGTCTCCTCGGCCAGCGTCCAGGTCCGGACACCCCGGTTCGCCGCCTACACGGCGTCGAAGGCCGCGCTCGACGCCTTCAGCGACTGCGCCGCGGCCGAGCTGGTCGGCGACGGGATCCGCTTCACGACGATCTCGATGCCGCTGGTGCGAACGCCGATGATCGAGCCGACGACGATGTACGCGAACTTCCCGGCCCTGAGCCCGGAGCAGGCCGGCGACCGGGTCTGCAAGGCGATCATCCACCGGCCGCGCCGGATCGGGACCCCCTACGGCGTCGTGGTCGGGACGATCGATGCCGTCGACCCGGTCGCGATGGAGGCGATCCGCAACCGCGGATACCGGATGTTCCCCGAGTCCGGGGAACCCCGGGAGTCGCCGCCGCAGGCGTCGGATGCCGAGCGAACCGCCGAGTAGTCGACGCGGATAGGATCGAGCAACCATGGAGCCGGCCCCGCCCGAACAGAGCGCAGCGGACTTCCCGTATCTGCCGGGATCGGTCGGTGGTCGCCGTGCAGCGCGGACCGGAGCCGGGTGGTCCGGGCGGCGCGATGAGGGCGTTCAGCGAGACGCTGCGGGGGCTGCGCACGACCTTCGCCCGGCTGGTCGAGGGACCGGTGACGATCCAGTATCCGGAGGAAAAGACACCCGTCTACCCCCGCTTCCGCGGCCGGCACAAGTTGCACAAGTTCGAGGACACGGGCCTCGAGAAGTGCGTTGGCTGCTCGCTCTGCGCCGCCGCCTGCCCTGCCGACTGCATCCGCGTCGTCGCCGCCGAGAACGACCCCGACAACCGGGTCTCCGCCGGCGAGCGCTACGCGGCGGTCTACGAGATCAACCTCGGTCGCTGCATCTTCTGCGGCTACTGCGAGGTCGCCTGCCCGTTCGATGCGATCACGATGGGCCACGAATACGAGCTGGCCGACTACAACCGCAACGACCTGATCTTCACGAAGGAGATGCTGCTCGCCGAACCGGCCGTCCGGGCGCCGCTGCGCAACGAGGGCGAGTAGGAGAGCGGCCCGGCTTGAGGCCTCCCGCCCCGATCGCGACTGGCGACGGCCTCTGGCGCTGGTCCAGCCGTCATCCGGAGTGGCACCCGGGGGAGTTCGGCGCCGAGGTGGTCTGCTTCGCCGCCCGGGCCCCGGACGCGCTGCTGCTGATCGACCCGCTGCTGCCCGAGGATCCGTCAGCCGTGTTGGCGTTGCTCGATGCCGAGGTCGCGGCGGCGGGGTCGGTCGCGATCCTGATCACGATCCCCTACCACGTGCGAAGCGCCGAGCCGCTCTGGGAGCGCTACCAGCCCGACCACCGGGTCTCGCTCCACGGGCACCCGGCCGTGCTCAAGCGGCTCAGCGCCTCCGCCGGCGCCTTCAGCCCGATCGAGCCCGGCAGCGAGCTGCCGGGGGGCGCGATTCCGCACGCGATCGGCAGGCCGCGACGCTACGAGCACCCACTCCACCTCCCGGGCCACGACGCGGTGGTCTTCGGTGACGCGGTTGTCGGGGTCGACGATCGGCTGCGGGTCTGGTCGGACCGGCGGGTCGACGAGGACGTGCTGCGCTTCTACCGCGAGCGGTTCAACCCGACCCTCGAGCCGCTGGTCGCGATCGGGGCCGAGCGCATGCTGATGACCCACGGCCCGTCGGTGCTCGAGCGCGGTACCGAGGCGCTGCGGGAAGCGCTGGCCGCGCCGCCCTGGTATCACCGCCCCTGAGCGCTCGTCGCGCTCAGGCGTCGCTATCGCCGAGGCTGCGCTTGACGATCTTCCCGGCGGCGTTGCGCGGCAGTCGGTCGATGAAGTGAACGTCGCGCGGCACCTTGTAACGGGCCAGGTGCTGGTTGACGTGAGCCTGGATCTGCTCGGCGGTCGGGGCGGTGCCCGCGGCCGCAACGACATAGGCGGCGAGTCGCTGCCCGAAGTCGGGATCGCTGACTCCGATCGCCGCGACCTCCGCCACATCGTCGCGGCCCATCAGCACCTCCTCGACCTCCTGGGGGAACACGTTCTCGCCCCCGGAGACGATCATCTCATCGTCGCGACCGTCGATGAACAGCCGCCCGTCGGCGTCGAGGTGACCGAGGTCCCCGGTTGACATCGCGCCGTCGATCACCTCCTTGGTGCCGCCGTCCGTGTAGCCGCCGAACTCGAGCCCGTTCGATACGAAGACCCTGCCGGTCTCCCCCGGAGCGACCTCGGCACCGTGCTCGTCGAGGAGCAGCACGCGCGTGCCAAGCGTGGGCCTGCCGACCGAGGCCGGCGCCACCCGATGGTCGGCCGGCGTCGAGACGGTCGCGAACGCCACCTCGGTCGACCCGTAGAGGACGTAGAGCACGTCGCCGAACAGCTCCAGCGTCTTGGTCGCGGTCGGCCCCGGGAGCTGGGCGCCGCTACAGAGGATCACCCGCAGCGCAGATCTGTCGTGGCCGCGCAGATCGTCCTCCCCGAGCTCGAGCGTGCGCTGCAGCATCGCCGGAACGACGATCGCCGTCGTCACCCGGTTCGCCCCGAGGCCGGCGACGAACTCGGCGGCATCGAAGCGCCGCCGGGTGTGGATTCGCGAGCCGAGGCTCAGGGAGAGCGCGAGCCCGGCGAAGCCGAGCGCGTGAAAGAACGGGGGCGCAACCCAGGTCACCTCGCGGGCGCGCAGCGGAATCCGCTCGAACAGCGCCCCCAGCGTCACCAGGTTGCCGCCCGTTCCGCGGACCGCGCCCTTCGGCGTGCCGGTCGTGCCGCTGGTCAGCAACACGACCGTCGGCTGGATCTCGGGAGCCGGCAGCGGCTGCTCGGAGGTCTCGGCGATCAGCCGGTCGAGGCTCGCCGGGGCGCCGCCCGGCTGCTCGCCGTCGGCCCAGGCCACGAAGCGGTGTTCGATCGAGGCGGGGACCCGGTCGTCGTACTCGGCGTCGAAGACGAGGGTCCCGAGACGCTCGCGCCGGCAGACGTCCTCGATCTGCGGGCCGGCGAACTCGGTGTTGAGGAATACGGCGCGAAGGCCGAGCTTGCCCGCGGCGAAGGTCGCATCGAGAAAGCCGCGATGGTTGCGGCAGAGGATCGCGATCCCGTCACCGGCCCGGATGCCCTGATCTGCCCAGGCCCGGGCGATCGCATTCGAGCGGCGATCGAGATCGGCGAAGCTGAGCGTGCCGCGCTCATCGGTCAGGGCCGGCGCATCGCCCCAGCGAATCGCCGCGGCGGCGCAGGCACCGCCGATCGGGCCGCGCCGCACGACCTCGGCGCCCATCCTCGCGAGCTTGTCGGGTCGCTCGGGCGACAGCAGGCCGGTCCGGGCGACCGCGGCGAGCGCCTGTGCGTTCGCCGTCGCCAGGTTGGCAATCGCCCTCAGCATCGCCACCGATCATCCCATGTGCGGGAGCGCCGGCGGGCGCGGTCGGCCCCGACCTCTGGGCCGGGCGGGAGCACGTCGATTAGGCTGGTCCGGTGACGGAAATCGAGATCGAATCGGCCGCGCCGCTCGAGATCTACGCCGCCGTCGCGGCGATGGACGACCCGGAGTTCGAGGCGCTGATGGACCACCTCCCGAGCCGCGACCGCGTGATCGACGCTCTGATCGATCACATGACGAGCCTCTTCCGGCCGGAGCAGGCCGACGGGCTGGATGCCTCGATCCACGTCAAGCTCTGGGACCACCCGCACGGTGGCTACGAGCACTTCGAGATCGTGATCACCGACGGTGCGCTGGCCCACTCACGCGAGCCCGATCGCGAGCCGGACCTGACCGTGAAGATCAGGCCGACCGACCTCCGGAAGCTGATCATCGGCGAGACCCGCTCCGCCCAGCTCGCGCTCCAGGGCCGGCTCCGCGTCGTCGGCGACCTCAGTCTGGCGCTGCAGCTGCCGCAGCTGTTCGAGTTCCGCCGCTGAATCGCGCGATCAGCCGAGCGCACCGGCGTCGCGAAGCTCGGCGATCTCCGCTGCCGAGAAGCCCCAGTCCGAGAGCGCCTCATCGGTGTCGGCCGCCGGCTCGGAGGGCGCCGCGGGCAGTGCCGGAGCGGTGCGGCTGAAGCGCGGCGCCGGCGCCGGCTGCAGGCGGCCGGCGATCTCGACGAACGTCCCGCGGGCCCGGTTCTGCGGGTGGTCGGGCGCGTCGTCGATCCCGTAGACCGCGGTTGCGCAGGCCTCGGCCGGCTCGAGGATCTCGGCCCACTCGTCGCGGGTCCTGGTCGCGAAGACCTCGGCGAAGCGCCGCTTCAGCTCAGGCCAGCGCTCGCGCTCGAGCTGCGGGAACTGCTCGGGGTCGAGCTCGAGCAGGCGCAGCAACTCGGCGTAGAACTGAGGCTCGATCGCGCCGACGGCGACGTACCCCCCACCCTTGCACTCGTAGGTCTCGTAGAAGTGCGCGCCGGAGTCGAGCAGGTTCGTGCCCGGCTCACCCCAGATGCCGATCCCCCTCATCGCCCAGATCATCGTCATCAACAGGGCCGAGCCCTCGACCATCGCGGCGTCGACAACCTGGCCCTCGCCGGACGAGCGTGCCTCGAGGATCCCGCAGACGACGCCGAAGGCGAGCATCATCGCGCCGCCGCCGTAGTCGCCCATCATGTTCAGCGGGAACAGCGGCTTCTCACCCGATCGCTGGAACTGGCCAAGCGCGCCGGCGATCGAGATGTAGTTGATGTCGTGTCCGGCGACCCTGGCCATCGGCCCGTCCTGCCCGTAGCCGGTCATCCGCCCGTAGACGATCCGCCGGTTACGGCCGAGCACCTGCTCGGGGCCGACGCCGAGCCCCTCCATGACTCCGGGCCGAAAGCCCTCGACCAGGGCATCGGCTGACTCGCAGAGGCGGAGCAGCATCTCCCGGCCCTCGGTGGTCTTCAGGTCGCAGCCGACCGAGGGGCGGCCGCGGTGGGTGTAGTTCCACGATCCGGCGCCGAGCCCATCGCTGCCGGCCCGCTCGAGCCGGATCACCTCGGCGCCCATGTCGGCCAGCATCATCACCGCGAACGGCCCCGGCCCGATGCTCGCGACCTCGACGACCCTGACTCCGTGAAGCGGTCCGGCTGCCATCGCGGCAACCATAACTCCCCCGCCCACCCGTGGCGACGACAGGCGATACCGCATCAACCGAGGGCGGCTTCGCGGCACCGCGTGAACGATCCGGGGGGGCCCGGGCCGCCGAACCGTTCACTCGACGTCGGGTTGGCCGATTCAGGCCCAGCGGCGGCGGAGGAAAGCGCCGATGTCGCCGACCGCCTCGGCGGCGGCGTCGATGAAGCCCGCCTGGATCTGGAAGTCGTGCCACATGCCGGGGAAGCGCTGCAGCTCGACCTCGACGCCGGCACCCCAGGCGCGGTCGGCCCAGCGCAGCGAATCGTCGAGCAGGATCTCGTGCTCGCCGACCTGGACCAGGGTCGGCGGCAGTCCGCGCGGGTCCGCGTACAGCGGCGAGATGCTGGGGTCGATCAGGGCCAGGGTGTCGGCAAACGAGCGATAGCCGTACCGCAGCCAATCCTCCCGCAGCAGGGCCTCGGTCCGGCGCTTGGTGACGACGCTGCCGCCCGAGAGGCTGAGGTCGGTCACCGGTGAGATCAGGACCAGCGCCGCCGGCGACGGCACATCCATCTCACTGATCGCCAGCGCGGTGAGGATCGAGATCGCGCCGCCGGCGGAGTCGCCCCCGATCGCGACCCGCTGCGGGTCGTGACCCCGGGCCAGGACCGCGCGGTAGGCGCGGAAGACGTCGTCGGTCGCCGCCGGGAAGGCGTGCTCCGGCGCGAGCCGGTAGTCGGGCAGGTAGACGTCGACGTCGTCGCCGGCGGCCCGCGCGATGTGGCCGGCCAGGCCGGCGTGGGTCCGGGCGCTGCCGAGAACGAAGCCGCCGCCGTGAACCCAGAGCAGCGCCCTGCGCCCGGCCGGGTCGCCGCCGCCGGCGCTGACCCTGAGCATCTTCGGGTCAGCGCCGCCGACCGGCTCGATCTCGACCCCGGCTGCGCCGGGGGCGGTCCTCACCGCCAGGGCCATGAACCGGCGCTGGAAGGAGACCGGGAACGGCGGACCGATGAACGGCCGGTAGAACCATCGTAAGAAGAGACGATAGAAGCGCGTCAGCAGCGACTGAGCCATGCTCGCAAGGCTAGATGGCGGGGGCCGGTCACGGCCGCGAGCCGGTCCCGGCGGATCGCGCTGAGGGCTCCCCGGCACAGTCCGCATAGGGACCCCGGCGCGAATAGGATGCGCCGCGATGGTCGAAGTCGCCTTCTTTGCCGGCGCGATCGGAGCCCTCGGCGGCGCGATTGCGGTGATCGGACTCCGCAACCCCTTCTACAGCGTCCTCGCGCTGGTCGTCCACCTCTTCTCGCTCGCGGGGCTGTTCCTGCTGCTTTACGCGGAGTTCGTAGCCGCCGCCCAGATCGTCGTCTACGCGGGCGCGGTGATGGTTCTCTACGTGTTCGTGGTCGCCTACGTCGGCAACGTCGATGAGCCGCTGTGGGAGCCGATCCCGGGCCAGCGCCTGGTCGCGCCGCTGCTCGGGCTCGCCCTGTTCGCCGAGCTCAGCATCGCCGTGCTCGGAACGGCCCTGAAGACGCTCGAAACCGAGGGCCCCGGGATCGCCGCCGGCTTCGGGAGCCCGGCGGCGATCGGCGAGCTGCTGCTCGAGGACTTCCTGATCGCCTTCGAGGGGGCCTCGCTGCTGCTGCTGCTCGCGGCCGTCGGAGCGGTCGTGCTCGCAGGCAGGCGACCCGGGCCCGACGGCGACCCGGAGGGAGCGGACCGCTGATGGACCTCTCCTGGTATCTGGTGCTCTCCGCCCTCTTGTTCAGCATCGGCGCCGCCGGCGTGCTGATCCGCCGCAGCCCGCTGGTGATCCTGCTCTGCCTCGAGCTGATGCTGAACAGCGCCAACCTCGCGTTCCTCGCCTTCGCCCGCTCCCTCGGCGACCAGGACGGCCAGATCATGGCGCTGATGGTGATGGTCGTGGCTGCCTGCGAGGTGGTCGTCGGACTCGGCCTGATCGTTGCCATGTACCGGCGCCGGCTGCCGCTGGACGTCGACGAGGCGAGGGAGCTGCACGGATGAGCGGCACCACCTACGGCTGGCTGGTCCTCGCGTTCCCGCTCGCCGGAGCCATAACGATCGGCCTCAGCTTCAAGCTGGTCAGCGCGCGAACGGCCGGCTGGATCGGCGTCGGCGCGATCGCGCTCGCCTTCCTCTCCGCGATCGGGGCGCTGGTCGAGCTGCTCGGCCTCCCCGCCGAGGAGCGCGAGCTGACCAGCACGCTCTACGACTACGGCGGCGCCGCCGGGATCCCGTTCGATCTCGGCATCCTCGTCGACCCGCTGTCCGTCTACATGGCGCTCGTCGTCAGCGGCGTCTCGATGATGATCCACGTCTACTCGGTCGGCTACATGGGTGGCGACCATGGCTACCACCGGTTCTTCGCCTACCTCAACTTCTTCGTCTTCTCGATGCTGCTGCTGGTGCTCGCCGGCAACTTCGTCCTGCTGATCGTCGGCTGGGCGTTCGTCGGCTACGCCTCCTACGCGCTGGTCAGCTACTGGTACCGGCGCGAGACGGCGACCAAGGCCGGCATGAAGGCGTTCGTGATCAACGTGATCGGGGACATCGGCCTCGTCTTCGCGGCGATCCTGCTGATCAAGGAGCTCGGGGTGACCGAGTACCTGGCGGTCTTCGAGCGGGCGCCGGAGCAATTCACGACGAACGAGTGGACGATCGTCGCGATCTGCCTGCTGCTGCTGGTCGGGGCGTTCGCCAAGTCAGCGCAGATCCCGCTCCACACATGGCTTCCCGACGCGATGGAGGGTCCGACCCCGGTCAGCGCGCTGATCCACGCGGCGACGATGGTCACCGCCGGCGTCTACCTGATCGCCCGCGCCTATCCGCTCTTCGGCCTGGCCCCGACCGCCGCCGACATCTCGGCCTTCGTCGGCCTCCTGACCCTGTTCTTGGCCGCGACGGTGGCGATGGTCGTCACCGATCTCAAGCGGATCATCGCCTACTCGACGATGAGCCAGGTCGGCTACATGATCGTCGGCGTCTCGATCGGCGCCTTCACCGGCGGGCTCTTCCATCTGATGACCCACGCGTTCTTCAAGGCGCTGCTGTTCATGGGCGCCGGCTCGGTGATCGCGGCGATGGCGAACAACCAGAACATCGACGACATGGGCGGGTTCCGCAAGTCGATGCCGTTCACCTTCGTGCTGATGACGATCGGGGCCCTGGCGCTGGCCGCGTTCACGGGCACGGCCGGGTTCTTCAGCAAGGACGAGATCCTCGCCTACGCGGCCGACCGCGGGGGCATCTACTGGTCGTTTGCGATCGGCGGCTACATCGCGGCCTTCTTCACCGCCTTCTACTCGTTCCGGATCATCTTCCGCGTCTTCTACGGCGAGAAGTGCCCGGAGGCGCGCGAGCTGGAGCAGGGCAGTCTCGCCCACGGCGAGCCGGTCAATCCCCACACCGGCGAGGCCGAGGACAACGACGTCGGCTTCCCCGCCGAGGAGCACCACATCGCCGAGCGCAGCTGGCCGATGCGAGCGGGAATGGCGGTGCTCGGCCTCGGCGCCCTGCTCGCCGGCTACATCCAGGTGCCCGGGGTCAACGCCACGCTCGAGCACTTCTTCGAGCCGGTCTTCGAGGCGTCGCCGCTGTTCTCGATCGTGCCCTCGACGCTTGACTCCTGGATCGGCCTCGCCGTCGGCAGCGTGCTCAGCATCACCGGGATCGGGCTCGCCTACTACCTCTACATCGTCGCGCCCGGCTCGACCGCCAGGATCCTCGAGCGCCTCCGGGGTCTGCACCGGCTGCTGTTCAACAAGTACTGGTTCGACGAGCTCCAGAACGCGCTCGTCTACAGGCCGGTGATGGCGATCGGCCGGTTCGCGAACAGCGTCGTCGAGCGCTACCTCGTGCAGGGCATCGTCGTCGTTGCCCGGGGAAGCGCCGCGGGGCTCGGCGACATGGTCAAGGCGGCGCAGTCGGGCTTCATCCGCTCCTACGCGATGTTCGTGATCGCCGGCCTCGTCGGCCTCGCCCTCTACTTCCTGATCGCTGCGAGCTGAGGTGGTGGGCGCGTGCTGAACATCATCCTCTGGCTCCCACTGGCGATCGGGCTGATCGGCTTCCTGCTCCCGCGCCACCTGGTCGGCTGGTGGTCGACGCTCGGCTCGGTGGCGAGCCTCGGCCTGGCGATCGCCCTGATCGCCGACTTCGAGCCCGCCAGCGGCGCCCTCCAGCACTTCGTCAGCGAGAGCTGGATACCCGAGCTCGGCGTGCGCTACTCACTCGGCGTCGACGGGATCAGCCTGTTCATGGTCCTGCTGACCGCGATCGGGTGGCTGGCGGCCAATCTCTACTCGGCCCAGCAGGGTCCGGACCGCGCGCGCGGCTACTTCTTCCAGATCGGGCTGGCGCAGACGGCGACCGTCGGCGCCTTCCTCGCGCAGGACCTGCTCCTGTTCGTGCTCTTCTTCGACCTGATGCTGATCCCGTTCTATCTGCTGATCGGGGCCTGGGGGAGCGGTGATCGGATCCCGGCGACGATCAAGATGATCATCTACACGCTGGTCGGCTCGCTGCTGATGCTGATCGCAGCGATCACCCTCGCGGTGCTGACCTCCGAGGCGACCGGGCTGCCGCTGAGCTTCGACATGCAGGTGCTCGCGGCGGCGCCGCTGCCGCTGGCCAGCCAGCAGTGGATCTTCTGGTTCTTCGCCGCCGCCTTCCTGATCAAGATGCCGACCTTCCCCGTCCACGGCTGGATGGCGGACGCCTACCGGGCGGCCCCGCTTCCGGTGCTGGCGCTGCTCAGCGGCGTGCTCAGCAAGGTCGCCGCCTACGGGTTCCTGCGGATCGTGCTGCCGATCCTCCCCGACGCGACGATCCAGTATCAGGAGGTCCTACTCGTGATCGCCGTGCTGTCGATCCTCTACGGCTCGGCGATGGCCTTCACCCAGAACAGCGTCCGGCTGATCGTCGGCTACTCGTCGATCGCCCAACTCGGGTTCATCCTCCTCGGGATCTTCGCCCTGCGCCCCGACGGCGCCGACGGCTCGGTCAGCCAGATGTTCAACCACGGGCTCGTGGTGCTGCCCGTCTTCTTCATCATCGCGCTGCTCTACGAGCGCCTCGAGACCGATGACCTGCGCGAGATGGGCGGCATGGCCAAACGCGCGCCGGTGCTCGCCGTGCTGTTCATCATCGTCACGATGGCGACCCTGGCGATGCCCGGCTCCGCCAACTTCGTCGGCGAGTTCTACATCCTCAACGGGCTCTTCGCGAACAAGGTGGCGCTGGCCCTGATCGCGTCCGTCGGCGTCGCCCTCGCCGCCTTCTACGCGCTGCGACTGTTCCAGCGCTCGATGCACAACCGCCTGCCCGACGGCGCCGTCTCGCGCGAGGTCACGCTCCGCGAGGGCCTGGTGATCGGGCCGCTCGTCGCCTGCATCATCGCGATCGCCCTGTACCCGGCGCTGATCCTCGATCGCGGCCAAGCATCGGTGGAGCGGACCGTCGGCGCCGTCGCGATCGCCGACTGCGGCGGCGCGGCGGGAGAGGGCGACCCCTCGGCGCCCGATCCGACCGAGGAGTGCCTCGGGCGCTACGGCCTCGGTGAGCAGGCTGCCCCCGAGCCGGGCAGCGACGAGTTGGTCGAGGCGGGGGTGGCACCTTGACCTTCGAGGCCCCGACCATCGACTACGCCGGGCTCTCCCCGGTGATCGCGCTGACCGCCGGAATCTGCGTCGTCCTGCTCGCCGGCCTGGTCGGAGACCGCGGCAACCGCTGGCTCTCGACGGGGCTGACGCTGACCGCGCTCGGCACGGCGGCGGGGCTGATGATCTGGCAGCTGAGCGAGCCGGGAAAGGACCTGGTCGCCGGCGCCCTGCGGATCGACGGCCTGGCGATCACCGCGGGGCTGATCTGCATCGCGGCGGCGGCCCTGGTGGTGCCGCTGATGCTCCGCGACGACGGCGCCGAGGAGGCCGGCTTCGGCGAGACGCACGCGCTGCTGCTCGGCTCGGTGCTCGGCATGGTGCTGCTCGCTCAGGCGCAGAACCTGATCAGCTTCTTCGTTGCCCTCGAGCTGCTCTCGATCCCGCTCTACGTGCTCTGCGGCAGCCACCGCAGCCGCGTCGGCTCGCTCGAGTCGGGCCTCAAGTACCTGATCGTCGGCTCGCTCGGCTCAGCGACCCTGCTCTACGGCCTCGCGTTCATCTACGGCGGGTCCGGCTCGATGGCCTTCGGCGAGATCGCCACGGGGATCCGGGACGGCGGCCTCGCCTCCGACCCGCTGATCCTGGTCGGGATCGCGCTCTGCGCGGTCGGCCTCGCGTTCAAGGTCTCGATCGCCCCCTTCCACCAGTGGACGCCCGACGTCTATCAGGGCGCGCCGACCCCGGTCACGGCGTTCATGGCGGTCGCGACCAAGGCCGCGGCGTTCGCCGTCTTCACCCGCTTCTTCATCGTCGCGCTGCAGCCCTCGGGGACCGAGTGGCAGCCGGCGCTGGCGGCGCTGGCGGCGCTCTCGATCATCGTCGGCAACGTCGGTGCGCTGAATCAGACGTCGCTGAAGCGGATGCTCGGCTACTCCGGCATCGCCCAGGCCGGCTACATGCTCGTCGGCCTGCTGGTCGCGGTCGAGACCGGCGTCGACGCGCTGATCTTCTACCTGGCGGCCTACGCGCTGATGAACCTCGCCGCCTTCAGCGTGATCGCGATCCGCGAGCGAGAGACGCCTTTCGGCGACGACATCACCGCCGTGCAGGGCATCGGGCGGGACCGGCCCTCGCTCGCCTGGCCCCTGACGATCGCGATGCTCGCGCTGGCGGGCCTGCCCGGCACGTCGGGCTTCATCGGCAAGCTCTGGCTGGTCGAGGCGGCGGCCGAGGGCGACTACACCTGGCTGGCGGTGATGATCGCGATCGGAACGATGATCTCGCTCGCTTACTACCTGCAGGTGATCGCCGCGATCTGGATGCGGCCGGCGCCGAGGCGGATGCCGGCGATGGCCGGCGCAGCGCCGGAGGCGGCGGCGGCCGAGTCCGGTCCTCGGGTCGAGATCGAGCCGGGCCGGGCGCTTCGTGGCGGTCCGAGCGGCGGCCGTTGCGCCCTGGTGCTGGGGGTGGTCTTCATCACCGCCGCCGCAACGATCTTCTTCGGGATCTATCCGGACCCGCTGGTCGAGTTCGCGAACAACGCCGGCGAGGCGGTCACCGAGAGCGTCTTCGGCTGAGCGCCGGCCTCAGCGTGTGGCGCGCCGGCGGCGCAGCCGACCGCGGATCCCGCCGCGGTCCTTGAGGATCCGCTGGGCGGCGTTGTGGCCGGCCGCTGCCATCACGCCGCCGCCCGGATGGGTCCCGGCCCCGCAGAGGTACAGGCCCCCGACCGGGGTGCCGTAGTGGGCCAGCTCCGGGCAGGGGCGCATGAAGGCCATCTGGTCGAGGCCCTGCTCGCCCTGGAAGATCGAGCCGTCCTGGAGGCCGAAGATCTCGTCCAGGTCAGGCGGGGCGAGGACCTCGAGCTCCTCGATCGCGTCGGGGACGTTCGGCGCGTAGCGGGCGAGGTGGTTGACGCAGGACGCCGCGTAGTCCTCGCGGGCGCCGGCGGGCCAGTCGGTGGCGGCGTGCGGACCGTACTGGGTGAACATCGTCATCACCCAGCGATCGTCATCGGTGAGCGAGGGATCGACGGCCGAGGGGAGCTCCGCCTCGACGTACGGATCGGCGGCGGGGCGGCCGGCGAGCGCGTCCTGCCAGGCCGCTTCGAGATAGTCGACCGAGGGACAGAGGTTGACCCCGGTGTGCATCAGCAGCTGCTGCTCCTCCTCGCTGACGTTCTCGTAGCGTGGCGGCTCGCTGAGCAGGATGTTGACCTTGACCGAGCCGCCTCGCGTCCGGTAGCGGCGCATGTCGTCGGCGACCTCGGCCGGGAAGTGCTCGGCGCCGGTCAGCTCGAGGACGGTGGTCTTCGGGTGGGCGCCGGAGGCGACGATCGGCGCCCGCAGCTCCTCGCCGTCGGCCAGGGTCACGCCGAGGACCCGGCCCGACGAGACGTCGATCGAGGCAACCTCGGCGTCGGTGCGGACCACGGCGCCGGCCGACTCGGCCGAGCGGGCGATCGCGTTGCTGATCGCGCCCATGCCGCCGATCACCTGCCCCCACGAGCCGCGAACACCGTCGAGCTCGCCGAGGGCGTGGTGCAGCAGGTTGTAGGCGGTGCCGGGGGTCCGGGGCCCTGCCCAGACGCCGACCACCCCGGTCGAGGCAACCGATCCCTTGAGGCCGTCGAGCTCGAAGCTGTCATCGAGCAGATCGCCGACCGACATCGTGAAGATCCGGACCAGCTCGTGCACGTCGCGGCGGGAGAGCCCGGCGGCGCGACCGGCCTCGCGCAGCAGGGCGAAGAGATCGCCCGGGCTCTTCGAGCCGAGCGCCGGCGGCTCGCGGGTAAGCATCGGGGCGAGGAAGTCGGCAGCGGCGATCAGCCGCTCCTCGAACGGGCCGTACGCCTCCGCGTCCGCCTTCGAGAAGCGCGCGATCGACCGCTGAGTCCTCGCGGTCTCGTTGAAGAAGAAGATCGGGCCGCGCTCGGTCAGCGCGGCGTAGGCCGGGTCGAGGGGGACGGCGCGGTAGCCGAAGTCCTTGAGGCGGAGATCGTCGACCACCTTCGGCTGCAGCATCGAGACGACGTAGGAGGCGCGTGAGACCCGAGCTCCGGGCCAGAGCTCCTCGGTCACGCAGGCGCCGCCGAGCACCGGCCGGCGCTCGAGCACGCAGACCCTGAGGCCGGCGTGGGCGAGATAGGCGGCGGTGGTGAGGCCGTTGTGGCCGCCGCCGACGACGATCGCGTCGAACGAGCGGCCGCCGGGCGCGGGAACGCGGGCCGGCGCGGCGCCGTTGCTGCGAGCTGTCCTCTCCGCCGCCTCGATAGCGGGCAGACTACCAGAGAGTTCGTGCAGTTGACTACAAGGTAAATAAGCTAGGATTGCACCGACCACCCAGCCCCGGGGCGGAATCGGGCGGCCGACAGCGAAGGGAGCGGATACCGATGGAGAGATCCCTGCAGGAGATGGCCAAGCGGCACCTGATGCTGCACTTCTCCGACATGTCGGTCGGCGCCGACGAGATCACGGTAATCGACCACGGCGAGGGCTACTACGTCTTCGACACCGAGGGCAACCGTTACATCGACGGGCTCTCGGGTCTCTATTGCGCCAACCTCGGCCACTCCCACGGCGAAGAGATCGGAGCGGCAGCCCTCGAGCAGATGGTGAAGCTGCCGTTCAGCTCGAACTGGACCGTCGCCCACCCGAGCTCGATCGAGGCCGCATCGAAGATCGCCGCGCTGGCGCCGGCCGGCCTCGAGCGCGTCTTCTTCACCTCAGGCGGCTCAGAGGCGGTCGAGTCCGCTTACAAGATCGCTGTCCAGTGGCACGCCGCCAACGGCCAGCCGCAGCGACGCAAGGTGATCGCCCGCAAGGACGCCTACCACGGAGTGACCCTGGGAGCCCTGTCGCTGACCGGGATGCCCGTCTGCCGGACCCCATTCGAACCGCTGCCGATTCACACACAGCACGTCTCGAACACCGGTGCCTACCGCCACCCTGAGGGCGGCGATGAGGACAGGCTCTGCCGGTCACTACTCGACGAGATCGAGGAGGCGATCGAGTTCGAGGTCGCCGAGACGGTAGCGATGATCATCGCCGAGCCGGTCCAGAACGCGGGCGGCTGCTTCGTGCCACCGCGCGGCTACTGGCAGGGGCTGCGGGAGATCTGCGACCGGCACGGGATTCTGCTCGTCTCCGATGAGGTGATCTGCGCCTGGGGCCGGATCGGGACCTGGTTCGGAGGCCAGCGCTTCGACTACACGCCCGACCTGATCACCTTCGCCAAGGGGGTCACAGCGGGGTACTTCGCCTTCGGCGGAATGATCATCTCCGACAGGGTCGCCGAGCCGTTTCTCTCCGGCGCCGAGAGCTACATGCACGGCTACACCTTCGGCGGCCATCCGGTCGGCTCCGCGGTCGCGCTGGCGGCGATCGACATCCTCGAGCGCGAGCAGATTCCCCAGCGGGTCCGGACCAACGAGGACTACGCCCGGGCCCGGCTCGAGGAGTTGCTCGAGATCCCGATCGTCGGCGATGTCCGCGGCTGCGGGCACTTCTTCGCGCTCGAGCTGGTCCGCGATCAGGAAACCAAGGAGACGCTTGAGGGGCCGGTCGCCGAGTGGCTGCTGAAGGACGTGCTGACCAAGCGGCTCTACGAGAACGGGCTGATCTGCCGGCTCGACGACCGGGCCGATCCGATCGTCCAGATCGCCCCGCCGCTGATCGGCGGGACCGAGATGTTCGACGAGATCACCGAGATCCTTCGCGACGGCCTCGAGCATGCGGCGGAGCGAATCGATGAGCGGCCGCCGGCCGCCGTCACGGCCTGAGCCGCGGCCCAACACCCCCCAAACCGTGCGTGTCCGTCCTTTTCGGGCCGGGCGCCACAAAAAGGACGGACGGTCGAGGGGGGCTCAGCGGCTGATTACCGCGTCGACCGCGGTCGCACCCTCGCCGCTATGGCCGATCAGCACCGGGTTGAGCTCGACCAGCTGCAGGCCGGCGTCGATCAGCAGCGCGCCGACCCGCGCGGCCAGGTCGGCGGCCGCGGGGAGGTCGAGCGGGGCCCGGCCGCGGCCGCCGGTCAGCAGCGGCGCGGAGCGGAGCGAGCGCAGCGCCTCCTCGACCCGATCGGGGCTGACCGGCAGGGGGAGGATCACGACGTCGTCGAGCGCCTCGGTCCAGAGTCCGCCGAGCCCGACCACCAGCGCGGGAACGACCCCCTCACGATGTGCGGCAACGACGAGCTCGACCTCACCGGCGGCCATCCGCTCGACCAGCAGGCCGGCGCCTCCGGCCTGCTCGAGCGCGAGCAGCTCCGTCGCCGCCGCCCGTACCTCCGCCCCGCTGTCCAGCCCGAGCCGCACCGCGCCGGCCTCGCTCTTGTGCAGAAGACCGCGAGCGACGAGCTTCAGTGCAACCGGGCACCCCAGCGCCTCGGCCGCCTCGGCGGCCTGATCCGCGTCCGCCGCGGTCCTGCCCTCGGGCACCGGATGCCCCGCTCGGCCAGCATCGCCTTCGCCTCTGCCTCGTCGAGCCAACCCTGACCCTGCGCGCCGGCCCGCCGCGGCGAGGCGGCCGCGGCGCCGATCTCGCGCAGGCGGGCAGCGTCGCCCGGCGGTCGCGACAGCCCCTTGGCGGCCCGGATCGCCTCCCCGAGCCCGGCGACGTAGGGGACGCCGTGGCCGGCGAGCTCGCGGACCGCGCGCTCGTCGATCAGGTCGGGCAGGGTGGCCGCCGCCAGCACCGCGCATGAGGCTCGCGCGGCGCCGCCGACGATTCCGGCCAGCACCGCGTCCCAGGAGGCGTCCAGGGCCCGATTCGGATAGTCGAACAGGAGCAGCACCTGGGAGATCGCGGGATCCTCGGAGACGATCGCCGTGATCTCGCTCAGCGTCTCGGTCTGGCCCCAGATCATCGCCGTGTAGTCGAGCGGGTTGTCGATCGTCGCCGCCGAGGGCAGCAGCGGCTCGAGCCGGCGACGGGTCTGGTCCGCGAGCGGCGGCATCTCGACCCCTACGGATGCGGCGATGTCCGCGGCGCTGCCCGAGTCCCCACCGGAGCAGGTCAGAACCGCAAGGCCCCCCGCTCGGGTCGGCCGTGCCCTCGGGGCGGCGAAGGCGCGCGCCAGCTCAAGCAGCTCGTGCGGCTCCTCCGCCCAGGCGGCACCGGCCTCCTCGACCAGCGCCCGGAAGACGCGGATGTCGCCGGCGAGCGAGCCGGTGTGAGCGGCGGCGGCGCGGGCGCCGGCGGCCGACGCTCCGACCTTCTGGATCGCGACTCCGACGCCGCGCTCGGCACAACGGGCGAGGGCCGCAGCGAGCTTGCTGCCCTCGCCCGCGGCTTCGAGAAACAGCCCGACCGACCGCACGCCCTCGCTGACGGCCAGCGCGTCGAGCCAGTCGCTGGCGTCGAGCACAGCCTGGTTGCCGGTCGATATCACGGTGTGGAAGTCGATCCCGCGGGCAGCCCCCAGCGCGTTGACCCCGACATTGCCGCTCTGGGTGATCAGCGCGACGTTCCCGGCGCGCCAGCCGCCGATCGCGTCCCCCCACATCGGTGCCCTGGCGTGCAGCGCGGCGATGCCGTTGCCGTTGGGTCCGCAGAGCGGAAGCCCGTGGCGGGCGGCAGCGGCCCGCAGATCGGCGTCGAAGCCGCGGCCGGAGGCGACCTCGCCGAACCCGGCCGAGATCACGATCGCACCGCCGCAGCCGAGGGCGCCGGCACTATCGACGGTCGCCGCGACATTCGCCGCCGGGATCGCGATCACAACGGCGTCCACTGAGCCTGGCAGGTCGTCCAGCGCCGGGACACAGGGGAACCCGTAGACCTGTTCGCGTCCGGGGTTCACGCCCCAGACCTCGCCGGGGAAGTCGGCCCGGCGCAGGTTCCCGCAGATCAGCTCGCCGTAGCTGCTCTCGCGCTCGGAGGCGCCGACCACGGCGATCGAGCGGGGAGCCAGCAGCCGACCGAGATCGGCTGTCGGCGGCCGCTGACCTGTCGCGACGGTAGCCATCGGCCGACTGCGCGGTTACCGCCTAGTGGATGACCGCCTCGATGCCGCGGCGCTCCATCGCGCGGGCAACGATCAGGCGCTGGATCTCGCTGGTTCCCTCCCAGATCCGGTCGACGCGCAACTCACGGAGATAGCGCTCGGCGACGTTGTTGCGCATGTAGCCGCGCCCGCCGAAGGCCTGCACGCAGCGGTCGGCGCAGCGCCAGGCCGCCTCGGAGACGAACAGCTTCGCCATCGATGCCTTCGCGTGGATCAGCTTCGGGTCGGCCCCCTCGTCGACCATCGTCGCGACCTGCATCGCCAGCAGCCGTCCGACGGTTGCGTCGGCAGCCGAGTCGGCGAGCGGGAACGAGACGCCCTGGTAGTCGTAGATCCGGCTCTCGCCCTGGACCCGACCAGTCGCCCAGCCGACGGTCTCGTCCAGCAGGCGCCACATCGCGCCGACGCCCCGGGCGGCGATCGCCAGCCGCTCCTCGGTGAACCAGGCGCGCTGCACCTCGTCGCCGTTGCCGATGCCGCCGATCACGGCATCGGAGGAGACCTCGACGTCGGTGAACCGGATCGTCGGGTGACCCTCGGGGTAGTTGTGGGTGAACTGCGGCTCGTCGACGAACTCGATCCCGGGCGCATCGCGATCGACGGCGAACAGCGTCGGCAGCTTCTCGCCGCCGTCGAGCAGGTTGACGACGACGATGTAGACGGAGGCGACATCGCCGGTGGTCACGAACCACTTCTCCCCGTTGATCAGGTAGCCGCCGTCGCTCGGCACCGCGGTCGACTCGATCCTCGAGGGGTCGGACCCGGCGCCCGCCTCGGTGACCGCGTAGGCGTCCTTCATCTGACCCCGGACCGCCGGTTTCAGGTAGCGCTCGATCTGCTCGGGGCTGCCGTACTCCCAGACGTTGTAGGCGTTCGGAATGTGCCAGTAGACGCCGTTGGTCGAGCGCCCGAACTGCTCCTCGACGAGCGCCCATCCAAGCCGGCTCCAGCCCTGGCCACCGTGCTCGACCGGGTGCAGGCCGCCGTTGAGATTGGCGGCGATCGCCTCGCGCTTGATCATCTCGATCGTCTCCTGCGGCAGGCGGCCGTGATTTGCCTCGGCCTCCTCCTCGAGCGGGATCAGGATCCGCTCGACGAAGCTCCGGGCGCGGCCCTGAAGCTCGGCGAGCTCCGGACTGAGCTCGCCGGTCGGCGGGGCGGTGGGGGCGGCGGTGGGATTCATCAACTCTGCCTCTCCTCTGTTCGCGACGCGCCGGCAGCCGGCCGACCCGGCAGGCCGAGCATCAGCGCGTCGTGGTTTCCGATCACGGCCAGGACCTCGGCCCGGGCGTCTGCCAGCTCACCCGGGGTATCGCCCGGATCGACCTCGCGCGCGAGCCCCTCGGTCTCGCGCAGCCAGGCCAGCCAGCGCCGACGCGAGCCGTGCAGCACGAGCTGCCCGACCCGTTCCGTCTCGCGCTCGATCGCCTCCCGGGACGGTGTTCCGCCGACCTTCAGCGTTGCGATCGCGCAAGGGAGCAGGCGCTCCGGTTCGGGCGTGATCGACAGCCAATCGCGGCGACGACTTAGCACCGGCGGGACGATAACATAACATTGACTACAAAGTTAACGGCATGGGAGTATTCCGCTCTGCGTAGCCGTCGACGAGGCGAGGAGAGGCCGATGATCGAGACCCAGCAGATGCGTCCGCGCCCGCTCGAGCCGCGGCAGTACCTCGATCCCGAGGTGCTCGCCGAGGAGATCGATGCGATCTTCGCCCGCACCTGGCAGTACGCGGGCCACGTCAGCCAGCTCCCCTCTCCGGGCAGCTACCTGACGACGACCGCCGGCGACCAGCCGGTGCTCGTACTTCGGACCCAGGAGGGCGAGCTCCGCGCCTTCCGCAACGTCTGCCGCCATCGCGGCTCCGAGCTGCTCAGCGGAACCGGCACCTGCAAGCGGGCGATCCGCTGCCGCTACCACGGCTGGACCTACGACAGCTCCGACGGCAGGCTGCTCGGGGTCCCGGAGCATCTCAGCTACGGCGACCTCGACAAGGGCGCGCTCGGCCTGTTTCCGGCCCGCGTGGAGAGCTTCGGGGGCCTGATCTTCGTCAACCTCGACCCGCTGGCGACGCCGCTCGCCGAGCAGGCCGCAGGGATGCTGCCGCTGCTCGAGCGCTACCGGCTCGCCGATCTCGAGTGCTTCTCCTCGGGTGACAGCGGCAGCCAACCGGCCAACTGGAAGATCGTCGCCGACAACTACCTCGAGGGCTACCACGTGCCGATCGCCCACCCGGGGCTGATGCGGCTGCTCGACTATCGGCGCTACGACGTCGAGCTGCACGACGACTGGGTGCGGTTCGACGCGCCGCTCCGCGAGAAGCCGTCCGAGAACCGCACCGAGCGCCTCTACCAGCGGCTGGTCCGGCCGATGCCGGGGCTCGAGGATGACGACCGCCGCTGCTGGCGGTATCTGTTCATCTATCCGAACACGACCATCGATCTCTACCCCGACCAGGTCAACGTCTGGAAGATCATGCCCGACGGGGTCGCTGAGACCAAGGACCTCTGGGCCTGCTTCCGGCCCGCGGGCGCCGGGCCGATCACCCGGCTGGTGCAGCGGCTCAACCACCGGCTCAACCTCGAGGTGCTCGCCGAGGACGTCGACCTCGTCGGCAGGGTGCAGAGCGGGATCCGCAGCAGCGGCTTCGAGCTCGGGCCGCTCTCAGGACGCGAGGCGGCGGTCGGCTGGTTCGCGGAGCGAATCCGCCGCAGCCTCGGCGAGGTGGACTAGGCGGATCGCGGAAGCGGCCGGCGGCGATGCCTGAACAGCGAGACGAGCACCCGACGCGCGAGCGGATCCTCGACGCCGCCTGCGAGCAGATCGCCGCCGAGGGCATCGACGAGGTTCGGATCGCCCGGGTGGCGATGCGGGCCGGAGCCTCGACCGCGCTCGTCCACCACTACTTCTCGACCCGCGACGAGCTGCTCGCCGAGGCGCTGATGCACTCGTTCGAGCTCGCCGGCGACGATCGCTTCGGCGCCGAGGGCGAGCAGGCCGAGCCGGGCTCTGCAACCGAGCGGCTGGCGCGGGTGATCGACGAGTCGCTGCCGAGGCCCGGCCACCAGGAGCGCGAATGGATCCTCTGGGTCGAGCTCTGGCTCCGTGCGGTCCGCGATCCGGCGCTGCGGCCGATCGCTGCAAAGCTCTACGCGCGCTACCGCGAGTGGATCGCGGAGGCGATCGCGGCGGGGGTCGACAGCGGTGAGTTCGAGCCCTGCGACCCCGGTGAGCTCGCCGATCACGCGATGGCGCTGCTCGACGGGCTCGGACTTCGGGCACTGCTCGAGGACCCGGAGATGGACCTCGGCCGGGCTCACCGGATGGTGGCCGACCGGCTCGCGCCCCGGCTCGGGATCGAGCCGGCGGCGCTGCTGGCCGAGCTGCGCTGACCCCCGCGGCCCCGCGGCGGTTGCCCGGGCCGACTCGGCTGGGGCGCGCTCCGCGCCCGGGCGTGGTAGTTTGAACCACGGTTCAGCTTTGCGTCCCCCTTCGACCGGGGCCGCAGGCGAGGAGAGGAGACGGGATACGCGTGAGCCCGCGGCCCCAGATCGATCACATCCGAAGGCCCCAGATCCTCGAGGCCGCTGCGAGCGTGATCGCCGACCGAGGTGTCGGCGCGACCCGGATCGCCGACATCGCCGAGCGGGCGGGCACCAGCGGCCCGGCGCTGCTCTACTGGTTCGAGTCCAAAGACGAGCTCCTGGGCGAGGCCCTCGGCTTCGCGGAGCAGGGCTTTTACGAGGGGCTGACCGATCGGCTCCTGCTGCTCGAGCGCCCGTCCGAGCGGCTGCGGCTGTTGATCGAGGCCTCGGTGTACGACTACGACTGGACCCTGTGGATGGAGCTGTGGACGCGGGCGCTGCGCGACGAGCGGACCGCTGAGACGCGGCGCCGGCTCGACGAGCGCTGGCGCAACGAGATCGAGCGCGAGATCGCCGCCGGCCAGGCCGCCGGGGAGTTCGCCGAGCACGACCCTCCCGAGCGGGTCGCCGCGATTCTCGCCTCGCTGCTCGACGGCCTCGCCGTGCAGGCGACGCTCGGCGACCCGGACTTCCCGCCGGACCGGATCCGCGAGCTGACGGTGGAGATCGCCGAGCGGCTGCTGGAGGCAGAGCTTCCCGAACTTGACCAGGAGATACTCGAAGGGCTAAGCGGGCCGCGATTGTCCGCAGGAGGAGAGAGAGGATGAGCGATCCGAACATCGATCGACTGCTGGGGGGTCGCGTCTCACGGCGAGACGCGCTGAAGATCGGCGGCGGGGTGGCGCTCAGCGCCTCGCTGGCGGCGTGCGGGGTCGGCAGCAGTCAGAACTCCAGCGCCGACACCGCCAAGCTGATCGAGCCGAAGATCGACGGCGACCTCGTCTATTTCAACTGGGCTCAGTACCTCGACCCGAAGCTGATCAAGGGCTTCGAGAAGAAGTACGGAGTCACCGTGCGCCAGTCGAACTTCGATTCGATGGCGGGAATGATGGCCAAGCTGCGTTCCGGCAACCGCTACGACCTGATCTTCCCCAGCGCCGAGTTCGCGCAGAAGCTGATCAAGGCTAACCAGCTGCTGCAGATCCCGGGCGACAAGATCGAGGCGCGCGAGGACGTCTACTCGTTCTTCGACAACCCCTGGTACGACACCGACTCGGCCCACAGCGTGCCCTACTCGCTCTATGCGACCGGGCTCGGGTACCGGGCCGACCAGATCGACACGATGACCGGCTCGTGGCGCGATCTGACCAACCCGCAGGCCGACGGTCGCTCGTTCATCCTCGACGACTTCCAGGAGGGGATCGGGATGGCCAACCTGGTCAACGGCAACGAGCTGAACGCGACCGACAGCGAGCAGCTCAACCAGGCGAAGGACTACCTGGTCGGGATCAAGCCCGAGCTGCGCGGGTTCAGCAGCGACACGATCACCAACCTCGCCTCCGGCAACGCCTGGATCCAGCACTGCTGGAACGGGGACGTGATCAATGCCCGCTACCGCGTCGATGACCCGGCAACCCTGCAGTTCGAGCAGTGCAGCGAGGGCGTACCGGTGGGCAGCGACGTGTTCGCGATCCCGACCAATGCCGAGCATCCCGGCACGGCGCTGGCGTTCATCGACTACGTGCTCGCCAACTCCGCCCAGAACGCGACCTGGACCGGCTACCCGATGCCGACCAACAGCTCGGAGAAGGAGTACGCGAAGCTGGTCAAGGGCGAGCCCCAGCTCGAGGTGACGCTGGAGACCCTCGAGCAGGGACAGGAGTTCGCCAACCTCGAGGGCGCCGATCGCGAGGCCTGGGACCGGGTCTGGACAGAGGTGAAGGCGTCGTAGTGAGCCGCGCGGCCGCGGGCGGACGATGCTGATGGGCCCGGGCGGCAGTTGAGCGAGCGTCGCTTCGCGAACCTGACCCTGCTCCCGGGGGCGGCGTGGCTGATCCTGCTGTTCCTCGTCCCGCTCGGGATCACGCTGGCGATCTCGTTCGGGGTGACCGACGAGCTCGGCAACGCGCTCTACGCCTGGAACCCCTCCAACTACGACCGGGTCTTCGACCCGCTGTTCGCGCCGGTGCTGCTGCGCTCGGTCGGCTACGCGGCGGCGACGGTCACGCTCTGCGTGCTGATCGGCTACCCGGTCGCCTACTACATCGCCCGGTTCGGGGGTCGCTGGAAGTATCTGCTGGTCGCGCTGGTCGTGCTGCCGTTCCTGGTCAATTACCTGATCCGCACCTACGCGTGGACCGCGATCCTCTCCGACGACGGCCTGCTCAACGGCCTGCTCAAGGACCTCTCGCTGACCGAGGATGGGGTGCGCTTCCTGAACACTCCCTACGCGGTGATCGGCGGGCTCGTCTACGGCTATCTGGCGTTCATGATCCTGCCGATCTACGCCGCGCTCGATCGCATGGACCCAGCCCTGATCGAGGCCGGCAAGGACCTCTACGCCAACCGCTGGCAGACCTTCAGGAACGTCACCTGGCCGGCCACCTTCCAGGGGGTCCTGGCGGGCTGCGTGCTCGTCTTCCTGCCGGCGGTGGGCGACTTCGTCAGCGCCCAGCTGCTCGGCGGCCCCGAGACCTACATGGTCGGCAACCTGATCCAGCAGCAGTTCTTCGATGCGAACAACTTCCCGTTCGGGGCGGCGCTGACCACCGTGATGATGGCCTTCCTGCTGATCTTCATGGTCTTCTACCTGCGCTCAGCCGGTCGCGCCGCCGAGGAGGCACGGGCGTGAGCGCGCCGCCCGCATCTGCCGGCCGCCTGCCGACGCTCTCCGGGTGGCGATCGCGGCGCGCCGAGAAGCGCAAGGGATTCGACCGGCCCCGCTACCTGAAGCTCGTGCTTGCCGGCTTCCTGATCTGGACCTTCGCGCCGATCGCGATCGTCGTGCTGTTCTCGTTCAACTCGAGCGTCTCGCTGCAGAACTTCGACGGCTTCAGCACGCAGTGGTACTCCGACTTCTTCGGCGATCAGCAGCTGCGCGAGTCGTTGGTCGCGAGCCTCGAGATCGCCGCGGTGACGATGGTCGTTGCGACGACGATCGGCTCCCTGCTCGCCTTCGGGCTGGTCCGGGCGCGAAACCGGCTCAGCCCGATCACCAACGTGATGATGCTGATCCCGCTGGTCGTCCCCGAGATCGTCGCCGGGGTGACGGCGCTGCTGCTGTTCACCCAGATCGGCATGCAGCTGTCGCTGACCACGATCATGCTCGCCCACATCACCTTCTCGATCTCCTACGTGACGGTGATCGTCCGCGGCCGGCTGGCGGCGCTGAACCGCGAGGTCGAGGAGGCGGCGATGGACCTCGGGGCAACGCGAATGCAGACGATGCGTCTCGTCGTCCTGCCCGAGCTGTGGCCGGCGATCCTCGCCGCCGGCCTGCTGATCTTCGCGCTCAGCTTCGACGACTTCGTGCTCAGCTTCTTCACCACCGGCGAGTCGCCGCAGCCCCTCCCGGTGCGGATCTACTCCTCGATCCGCTTCGGGGTGACACCAACGATCAACGCGATCGGCACGCTGATGCTGGCGCTCTCGCTCGCCACCTTCGCGCTGGCGCTGGCGCTGCCGCGACTGCTCGGCAGGCGCGGTCAGACGGTGCTGATCGGAAAGGACGCTGTATGAACGAGGCGACCGGTGAGACGGGCGGCGAGGCGATCCGCTTCGAGGGCGTGACCAAGCGCTTCGACGAGACCGAGGCCGTGTCCGACATGGAGATGACGATCCGCCGCGGCGAGTTCTTCTCGATGCTCGGCCCGTCCGGCTGCGGCAAGACGACGACGCTCCGGATGGTCGCCGGCTTCGAGCAGCCGAGCGAGGGGCGGATCTTCCTCGACGGCGAGCCGGTCGAATCGGTGCCGCCCTACGAACGGAACGTCAACACGGTATTCCAGAGCTACGCGCTGTTCGAACACCTCGACGTCTACGAGAACGTCGCCTTCGGGCTGAAGCGCCGCAAGGTCGACGGCGATCAGATCAAGCGGCGGGTGGCCGAGTCGCTGGAGCTGGTTCAGCTGCACGGCCGGTCCGACGCCAGGCCGCGCGAGCTCTCCGGTGGCCAGAAGCAGCGGGTGGCGCTCGCCCGCGCTCTGGTCAACCGGCCCTCGGTGCTGCTGCTCGACGAGCCGCTCGGGGCGCTCGATCTGAAGCTCCGTCGGCAGATGCAGGTCGAGCTGAAGGAGATCCAGCGGGAGGTGGGGATCACCTTCGTCTACGTCACCCACGATCAGGAGGAGGCGCTGTCGATGTCCGATCGGATCGCGGTGATGGACTCCGGCCGGGTGGTTCAGTGCGGGCCCCCCGAGGAGGTCTACGAGCACCCGAGCGAGAGCTTCGTCGCCGACTTCATCGGGATCTCGAACCTGCTCGACGCGACCGTCGCCGAGGGCGGCCAGGTGCGCCTGGCGACCGGCGACCTGATCCCGGCGCCGCTCAGACAGGGCCTGCGCGAGGGTGACCCGGTGAAGCTCGCGGTTCGGCCGGAGAAGATCAGCGTCGATGAGATCGAGGACGGGATGGTGGCGCTGGAGGGCGTAGTCCAGCAGCGGGTGTACCTCGGGATGACGACCCAGGTGACCGTCTCGCTGGGCGGGGAGTCACGCCTGGTCGCGCTCGAGCAGCAGAGCCACCGGGCCAGCGCGGAGGATCGCTGGGAGCCGGGGATGACCGTGCGGCTGGGCTGGCGCCCCGAGCACGCGCTGGTCCTCGCCTGAGGCCCGCTGCGGAGCAGCATGTAGGTATAGGGTCGATCACGTGCTGCACCACGTCTCGATCGAGGTCCTGCCTGACGATGCGGAGCGATGGGGGGAGCTGCTCCGGCTGATCGGCTTCGATCGGGTCGAGGCGCCGGAGGCGCTCGGCGGGGCGATCCCCTGGTACGAGCGGGCGGGAACCCAGGTGCACCTGATCGTCACCGAAGCGGCGAGCGCACCGGTGCTCGGCCACGCCGCGTTCGTCGCTGCCGACTTCGACGCGACGGTCGCCGCGCTCGAGCAATCCGGCTTCGAGGTCGAGCCGCACCGCCCCCTCTGGGGCGAGCGACGCTCGTTCATCCTGGCGCCGGGAGGGCACCGGGTCGAGATCGTCGAGGCGCCGCCGCCGGCGAGCGTCTAGGCCGCAGGCTCCGCTCTTTCCCCCGGCGGCAACGCGCCGACCGAGGACGTACTATCGCCACCCCGTGCGTTACCCGATCGAGACCTTCAGCGCAGAGGAGCGACAGCTTCTCGCCCCCCACTTCACCAACCTCGACCGGCCGGTATTCGCCCTCACCAACCTGCCGGAGACGGTCAAGGGGGCGCTTTTCGCCCGCTACTCGCGGTACCAGGGCACGCTGCGCAGGCTCTACCTCGACGAGTTCGCCGACGACGCCCCGGCGGCGGGCCGGCCCTTCGACGGCACCGAGGGCGAGCGCGCGGCGCAGCTCTACGAACGGATCTTCGTCGGCTACGGCGACGACTCCGTGGCCCAGCTCGGCGGCGCCCACCTCGCCTGCGAGTGGGTCAGCAACGTCCTGACCAAGCTGCTGCAACGGGGGCGCCTCGCCGCCTATCTGGAGCAGTCGACCCGCTACATCGCCTACGACTCGCCGATCTACCCGGATGCGGGACCCGGCGACGCCGGCAGCTGGCGCTACTACCGCGACGAGGATCTCGGCCCCGAGTACGGCGCCGCGATGGACGAGATCTTCACGATCTACTCGAGCTCGCTCGAGCGGGTCCAGGCCTGGGCCGAGGATCGCTGGCCCCGCGGCGAGGAGCCCGAGGGTGCCTGGCGCCGCTCGATCCGCGCCAAGGCGCTCGACCTGCTGCGCGGCCTGCTGCCCGCCTCGACCCTCTCGCACGTCGGGATCTACGCCTCGGGGCAGGCCTACGAGCAGCTGATCATGCGGCTGATGGCCTCACCGCTGCCCGAGGCCCGCGATTTCGGGCAACTCGCGCTCGAGGAGCTGAACCGGGTGATCCCCAGCTTCCTCTCCCGGATCGAGAGGCCCGAGCGCGGCGGCGAGTGGATCGACTACTTCGCCGAGCGGCGCAGGGTGACCGAGCGCTGGGTGGCGCGACTGGGGCTCGACCACCGCGAGCCCGCCGACGGCCCGTCGATCGAGCTGGTCCACGTCGACGGGACCGAGGAGGACCTGCTCGCTGCCTCGCTGTACGAGGCGACCGGGGTCTCCGAGGAGCCGATCAGGCGCCGAGTCGAGAACCTCGACCCGATCGAGCGCGATCAGCTACTCGCCGAGCTCGTCGGGGCCCGCGACAATCGCCGCCACCGGCCCGGCCGCGGCTGGGAGGCGGTCCGCTACCGGTTCGAGATCGTCTCCGACTACGGCGGATTCCGAGACCTGCAGCGACATCGGATGCTCAGCTGTCAGTGGCAGACGCTCGGGCCCGACCTCGGGGCAGGGGTACCGGCGGAGGTGCGCGACGCGGGCGTCGGCGACGACTACGAGCGGGCACTGGAGATCTCGCGCCTCGAGTTCGAGCGACTCGAGGCGACGGGGATGCCCGAAGCGGCCCCGTACGCCCTCTGCCTCGGCTACCGGATCCGCTACGTGCTCGACATGAACGCGAGGGAGGCGATGCACGTCTGCGAGCTGCGCTCGGGCCGTGAGGGCCACCCGACCTACCGGGCGGTCGCCCAGGCGATGCACGAGAGGATCGCCGATGTGCATCCCCGGATCGCCGCCGCGATGCGCCACGTCGACTCGAGCTCCGAGCCCCGCCTGGAGCGGATCATGAGCGAGATCCGCACCCATCGGAAGCGCGCCGCGCTCGCCGGCGAGCGCCCAGGCTGAGCTCCGGCCGCGTCGGGTCAGTCGCCGGTCTCGCAGCCCTCGGTGCGATCGCGCCCGGTGCCGCCGTCGCAGCTGTCCCTGCCGCCGCCGCCGTAGAGCCGGTCGTTGCCGTTGTTGCCGACCAGCTCGTCGTCGCCGCCGTTGCCCTTCAGCGCATCGCGGCCGCCGCCGCCGCAGGCGATGTCGTTGCCGGCCTTGCCGATGATCCGGTCGGCGCCGCCGAGGCCCTTGAAGACGTCGGGGCCGCGGCTGCCGACCAGCCGGTCGGCGCCGCGGCTGCCGAGGACCGTGACCTGCCTGCCCTCGCAGAACTGCGGCTCGCCGCTGACCGCCGAGTACAGAGCCTTGGCGGTGCCGTCCAGATAGGGGCCGTAGAGCCGTCCGTCGCAGGTCAGGCCAAGATCGTCCTCGCAGTACGAGTAGCTGTTCACAGACAGCAGAACGCCACCGGAGACCCAGCCGCCGCCGCTCGACCCCCCGGTCATGTCGCAGGGGATGGAGATCGTGTTCGGGCCGCGGCCCGGGGGGTCATCGCTGCCGGCCAGCTTCGACCTGCAGCGGTACTCGCGCTCGCCGTTGAACTCCGGCGCGGTCGAGCTCGGGATCGCGGGATACCCGAACGACTGATAGCTCCTGCTGCGCTTCTGGTTGAAGGCGATCCCGCGGCCCCCGACGACGTCGGTGAGCCCCCGCCCCTGCTCGTCGGCAGCGACCGCGGCGGCGCCGATGTCATAGGAGAGGTTCGCCTTCCTGCGCCACTGGGCCGGCGCCGCCAGTTGCTCGGCGCTCCAGACGCCAAACGGAGCCGCGCCGTCCTCGTACGCCGGGACGAACGCCCAGTTGCTCACCGGCCCGCCCCGGTCGAAGACGCAGTGGCCCGCGGTCATCACGACGCTGCGGTTGTCGGAGGCAACCGCGGTCCCCGAGCACGAGAAGTCCTCACCGCCGAGGGTGAAGAAGACCCGGCCGTGGGCCCGGAACGGGGGCGCCGAGGGATCCGCGACCAGATCGCGGTCGAGCGATGGGCCACCGGCACCGGCGGCGCCGGGCTCCCCACCCGGCCGCGGGGCCTGGAGCGGGGTCGCCGTCCGCATCCGCGCCGGCGTCCAGCGGGCGCCCGCCTCGGTCCGGTCGACGCCACTGACGCTGATCGCCCGATCTGCAGCCCCCGCCCCGGGCGGGAGGATCAGGGCGGGAAGCACCGCCAGGCAGGCGCCCAACCCGCAGGCGGCCCGCCGCAGCCGCCGATCTGTCCGCCTCGGTCTCACAGCGGGATCAAACACCAGACGCCGGCGATCGGAGCGCGGCACAGGCGGGCTTGCCGTCCGGAGCAATGACCGTTGCGTTAGGTTCATGCCCGCAGGCGAAACCGAGGGAAGGTGGCGAGATGAGCGAAAGCGGTGCCGATGGTGGTGAGCTCGATGTGCTGCTCGAGACCGAGCTGACGTTTCCGCCGCCGCCCGAGTTCGCGGCGCAGGCCAACGCATCCGACCCCGGGATCTACGAGCGGGCCGCGGCGGATCCGGAGGCCTGGTGGGCCTCGTGGGCGGAGAAGCTCGAATGGATCGAGCCCTGGAGCGAGGTGCTGGACTGGTCGAACCCGCCGTTTGCGAAGTGGTTCGTCGGCGGCAAGCTGAACGTCTCGGCCAACTGCCTCGACCGCCACGTCGCCGCCGGCGCCGCAGATCGGGTCGCCTACTACTGGGAGGGCGAAGACGGGACCCGTCGAGAGATCAGCTACGGCTGGCTGCACTCCGAGACACAGCGCTGCGCCAACGCGCTGCGCTCGATCGGCGTCGGCAAGGGCGACGTCGTCGGGATCTTCATGCCGATGGTCCCCGAGGCGGCGGTGGCGATGCTGGCCTGCGCGCGGATCGGGGCGGTTCACAACGTCGTCTTCGGGGGCTTCAGCGCGAACTCGGTCGCGGAGCGGATGGAGGTGTCGGGAGCGAAGGCGCTGTTCACGGCGGACGCAACGCTGCGCCGCGGCAAGCCGGTGCCGATGAAGCCCGCCGTCGACGAGGTGCTGGCCGGCGTGCCCAGCCTCGAGCACGTGATCGTCCTCGACCGGTGCGGCACGAACCCGCCGATGACCGAGGGGCGTGACCACTTCTGGGCCGAGCTCGTCGGGGGCGCCGACGCGAGCTGCCCGCCGGAGCCGATGGACTCCGAGGACCCGCTGTTCATCCTCTACACCTCCGGCTCGACCGCAAAGCCGAAGGGCATCCAGCACACGACGGCGGGCTATCTGACCGGGGTCACCGCAACCCACAAGCTGGTCTTCGACCTCAAGGACGATGACGTCTACTGGTGCGCCGCCGACATCGGCTGGGTCACCGGGCACAGCTACATCGTCTACGGCCCGCTGGCGAACGGCGCGACGTCGGTGATCTACGAGGGGGCGCCGAACTACCCGGCGGAGGATCGCTGGTGGGAGATCGTCGAGCGCTACCGGGCGACGATCCTCTACACCGCGCCGACCGCGATCCGCGCATGCATGAAGTGGGGCGCCGAGCACCCCGACGGCCATGATCTCTCCTCCCTCCGCCTGCTCGGCTCGGTCGGGGAGCCGATCAACCCGCGGGCGTGGCTGTGGTATCACGAGCACATCGGCGGCGGCCGCTGCCCGATCGTCGATACCTGGTGGCAGACGGAGACGGGCGCGATCATGATCACCCCGCTTCCCGGCCTGACGACGACGAAGCCCGGCTCGGCGACGGTGCCCTTCCCCGGCATCGAGGCGGCGATCTACGACTCCGACGGAAACGAGGTCGAGGAGGGCGGCGGGACGCTGGTGCTGACCACCCCCTGGCCGGCGATGGCGAGGACGCTGTTCGGCGAGCCCGAGCGATTCGTCGAGACCTATTGGGACGAGTACGGGCCCGACACCTATCTGGTCGGGGACGCGGCCCGCCGCGACGAGGACGGCTACTTCTGGATCGTCGGCCGGATCGACGACGTGATCAACGTCTCCGGCCACCGGCTCTCGACGATGGAGATCGAGTCGTCGATCGTCGGCTGTGACGGGGTCGCGGAGGCCGCCGTGATCGGCGTGCCGGACGAGCTGACGGGCGAGGCGATCTTCGCCTTCGTGACGCCCGAGGGCGGGACCGCGGGGGACGAACGGCTCGACGCCACGATCCGCGCTCACGTGGCCGAGCAGATCGGCAAGCTCGCGCGACCGAAGAAGATCGCCTTCTCGGACGACCTGCCGAAGACGCGCTCGGGCAAGATCATGCGCCGTCTGCTGCGCGACATCGCAGCCGGGCACGAGCTCGGTGACGTGACGACCCTGCGCGACCCGGGCGTGGTCGAGGACCTGAAGCGGCAGATCGCCGGATGAGGCCGGGCGGCGCTCAGCGTCGCGGGCTGAGCGGCGGCATCGTCCGGTAGGCGGCGATCCGGGCCGCCAGCCCCCCGCGCCCGCTGAGGCGACGGCGAAGGGCGCGGCGCTCGGCCCCGTTCGGCAGCCGATCGCGAGCTGCGGGCTCGTAGCGGAGCCGGCGCAGCCGCTCCACGTAGCGAGCGGCGAGCGGCTCGGCCCGGCTGCGCAGCGCCCGCTCGACGTCGAGCAGGGTCGCGTCCGGCTGATGCCGATAGCGGAGCCGCCGCAGGGCGCGCTCGAGCTCCCGCACCCTGGCCTCGACGAGCTCCTCGGGGTCGGCGCGCCGCTCGCGCAGGCGGCGCCAGACACCGGGGGCGACCGCCGCCGCGCCGGCCCCGAGCAGCATCACCGACAGCCACAGGCCCGAGACGATCGACCCCGGGGACGAGCCCGCGGACGGGGCGGGCGGGGGCCGGCCCGCCCCGCGCCCACGGCGACCCGGGCCAACGCCGTCGCCGTCGCCGAAGAAGCCGCGGGCGCCGTAGAGCAGCGGGCCGAGGCTGCTCGCCGCCGAGCTCGCGGCTGAGGTGCCCCCGGTCCGCAACTGCGCCGGCGCGGCGGCCGGGGTCGGGTCGAACGGCACCCAGCCGATCCGGGCGAAGTAGACCTCG
This sequence comes from uncultured Solirubrobacterales bacterium, assembly GCA_963700785.1. Taxonomy (GTDB): domain Bacteria; phylum Actinomycetota; class Thermoleophilia; order Solirubrobacterales; family 70-9; genus CAXMST01. Next base: position 44,299 of record CAVOYZ010000009.1, on the reverse strand, counting down.
ACCCAGGAGTGGGCGTCGAGGGCGCGCACCCGGAAGCGGTCTCCGCCCTCGGGTATCCCGGCGGAGAAGCCCGTCGCGACGCGCGCCGGGATGCCGAGCATCCGGAGCATCACCGCCATCGCGCCCGAGAACTGCTGGCAATAGCCGATCCGATCCTCGAACAGAAAGCTCTCCAGCGGCAGCGGTCGCTCGGGTGGCGTCTCGGAGTAGCGGTAGTTCTCGAGCAGGTACTCCTCGATTGCCTTGACAGCGTCGTAGGCGCTGGTCGAGCCCGCCGACACGCGCTCGGCGAGCTGTGCCATGCGCCGGTAGGGAGAGGCGCCGATCGCCCGGCGGGCGGCAGCGGCCCGGCCCTGCGGCAGGCCGAGCGTGCGCACCCGCTCGTTCGGGCTGCCGGCCTCCTGCGGGAGGTCGATCTCGGTCATCGGCGCCAGCGCGCGCGGCACGCTCCATCCAGCGGCGCGCATCTGCGACACCGTCGGGTCCGGCGCGTAGCCACGGGCGTCGTAGGCATCGCCCTTCGATAGCGGCTCGACCAGGGTCCGCACCAGCGAGCCGTCCGAGCTTCGCGTCGCGTCGATCCCGGTGACGCTGCGGCCCGACCCGGGACCGACGGCGAGGTCGCTCCGGAAGCCACTGATCGACACCGACACCTCGGTGAACCAGTCGGCCTGGAGATCCGCGGGGACGATTGCGGACTCGACGTCCGAGGGCAGCTCGACGGACGGCTGAACCAGGTCCGAGCGCTCCCAGTTGCGGCCGTCGAAGCGGTCGAGCACGCTCGCTTTCCAGTAGTTCGGCTGATCGCTCTCGACGAACAACATCGTGTCCTCGGTCCGCTCCCAATCGATTGGGCCGTAGCTGTGCTCCCAGCTGAATGCGGTGCCCGGACCGGAGGCCCAGCTCCAGTTCGAGTAGCTAACCAGCGGCGAGCCGTCCCGCACGCTGACCGTGAACGGGATCGCGACGGCGATCGCCACCGCCACCAGCGCCGCCCCTCCGAGCAGCGCCCGGCGCTCGACGACCGGCAGCCAGACCCAGGCGACCACGCCCAGCAGCAGCGCCACCCCGAGCAGCACCGCGTGGTCGGAGCCCCGATTGGTCGCGGCCGTGGCAAAGCCGATCACGAGCACGGCGAGCCCAGCCGTTCGCGGCGCAGCGGGATCGCGGCGCAGCGGCAGGAAACTGACCAGCGCCGCCAGGCCGACGATCGCCGGGCCACCGATCAGGATCAGCAGGCGCGACCACTCGCTCGAGCCGGCGTAGGGATAGTCCACCCCGTCTCCGAGCCCAGCCAGACCAAGATCGATGCCGCTCCAGAGCTGACTCCAGCCGCCCGGCGCGAGCAGCCTCAACGGCAGACCGACGACGACCATCGCGAGCCCGGCCGCAGCCAGCAGACTGACGGCGCCGAGCAGGTTGACCGCCCAGCCGGGCAAGCGGGAGCGGCGCAGCGGGAGCAGCAGTGCAACGACCACGGCCACGGGCAGGACGCTGAGCGCGGCCCGGCCGAGCGGGGGGTCGACGACCATGCCGACCCAGAAGACCGACACGAAGGCCGCCAGCAGAGCGAATGCCAGCAGACGTCTCGCCGCGGGGCTCACGCGGCGACCCGCTCCCGCCGACGGCCGCGCCCGGTCGCGCTCAGCTCGATCCCCTCGCAGCCCGCCACCCGGAAGGCGGCCCGGCCGCCCGGCCCACCAGAGCCCTCGGGCAGAGGTCGCACGAGCACCCGCCGCACGGCGGCAAGGCTGCGGCAACGACGCTCCGCCGCCGCCGAGAGGTCGGCGCTGACCCAGAAGACGATCCCGGCCCGACCGATTCGCCGCGTCGCCGGAGCGCCCGAGTCCGTCTCGACCAGCGCCAGGCGGTGATGGGCCGCCGGCCATCCCCTGAGCCGACTGTCGATCTCGATCGCGCGCGGCTCGGAGCCGACGATCAACGAGCAGCCACCGCCCGGCGCAAGCTCCAGACAGATCGAAGCGGCGGCGCGGACGGCGGCATCGAGCTCAGCCTCGCCGAGTGGACGCTGCGGGTCGAGGACCACGAGGCGCGCGGCGCCGGCGCCGGCCGTGATCCGGCGCTCGTGCAGCTCGCCGGTCCGGGCGACGGTCGGCCAATGGATCCGGGCGGCCGGGGTTCCCTCACGGTAGGGGCGGAGGCCGTCGATCTCGAACTCGGCTGCCCACGAATCCGGGCCGATTCCGCCGGCGCCTCGCTCGCCGAACCCGAGGGATCGTCCACCGCGGCCCCGCGCCGTCAGCTCGATCGGCTCGGTGCGGGGCAGAACGACCACAGCGCCCGCATCGGCGGTCCGGCGGCGGGCCTCGCTGAGGCCGAACGGATCACGCACCACGGCCTCGGCGAACCCCAGCTCCCGCCGGCCGCGACGCGCGAAGCTGATCGTCGCCTCGATCCGCCCGGTGCCGGCGCCGAGCGGCCGAGGCTCGTCGAGCAGGGGGTCGGCGACCACCCCGCCGGGCGCCGGCACCAGCCCGCGACCGAGCTCGTGCACGAGCCGATAGCTCAGGTCCTCGACCAGCGGCCCCTCGGGGACCTCGCCGCCGGAGCCGCAGTCGCAGGGCGGCCAGCCGGACCCAGCCAACGGCCAGCAGCGGGATCAGCACCAGCGCGATGCCGGGCGGGTACAGCGAGGGCGAGCCGAACATCGCGCCGCCGAGAAGAAACGCGAGCCCGAGCAGCACTGCGGTCGGCGCTCGCATCGGCGCTAGAGCGCGGGGAGCTTCTCGACCGCTTCGCCGACCACCCTCGCCCGGTCCGCTTCGTCGGCGCCGGGCCCGAGGAGCAGGCGGTGGGCGATCACCGCCGGAGCGAGCTCCTGGACATCGTCGGGAAGCGCATGGTCGCGGCCGCGCAGCGCGGCCAGCGCCTTCGCCGCGCGGAACAGCATCAGGCTGGCACGCGGGCTGGCCCCGACATCGACCTCGGGATGGTCGCGAGTCGCGGCGGCGACCGAGACGACGTAGCGGCGCAGCGCCTCACTTCCGTGGACGGCGCGAACCACCCGCTGAGCGGCGAGTACCTCGGCGACGTCGGTGACCGGAGCGAGCTCGAGGACGAAGTCCCTCATGCCGTGCACGTCGAGCATCTCGACCTCGGCCGCCTCAGCCGGGTAGCCGAGCGAGAGGCTGACCATGAAGCGGTCGAGCTGGGCCTCGGGAAGTGGGTACGTTCCCTCGTACTCCGCCGGGTTCTGGGTCGCGAGGACGATGAACGGCCGAGCGAGCTCATGGGTCTCCCCGTCGGCGCTGACCGATCTCTCCTGCATGCATTCGAGCAGGCCCGACTGCGTCTTCGGCGAGGTCCGGTTGATCTCGTCGACGAGCACCACGTTGGCGAACACCGGGCCCGGATGGAACTCGAAGCGGGACTCCTGACTGTCGAAGACGGTCGTTCCCATCACGTCGGTGGGCAACAGGTCGGCGGTGCACTGAACCCGCGAGAACTCCCCGTCGAGCGAGCGAGCGAGGGTCCTCGCCAGCGCCGTCTTGCCGACCCCGGGCCGGTCCTCGATCAACACGTGCCCCTCGGCGAGCAGCGTGACGAGCAGGTGGGTCAGGACCCGATCGGGGACCTTGACCGCGCGCTGGACGTTTTCCCGGAGCCGCGCCCCGAGCTCCTCCACCAATGCCGGTTCGAGCTCCGCTGAATCCTCCAAGGCCCAGCCAATGGTACGGATGGTGGCTAGCGGGCCGGGTCGCGACCGGCTGCAGCGGCGGTACCGGGGGCGGGCGCCCGGCCGGGGGTTCCGAACAACAGGTAGAGGAGCAGCCCCGGGATGACCACCATCGCGCCGAGGCCGATCGCGTTGCCGAGAAGATCGGCGGTGGAGTAGGGCTCGAGGTTGAACGCGTGGAAGATCGAGTGCGGGAGGCTGAAGGCGAGGAACGAGATCAGCGCAACCGCGACCAGCCGGCGTTCGAGGTAGATCGCGGCGGCGAGCAGAACAACCGCCGTCGCCAGGAACAGGCCGCCGACGTCGCGGACGAGATGCTCGCTGTACTGCGGCAGCGCCGCGACCCAGCCACGCCCGAACGGGAAGTCCTCGTAAAACGAGCGGGGCGCGATCAGCGCGTAGAGGCCGTTTACCGCCTGCAGCGTGCCAAGGCCGACGAGGCCGGCCCGAAAGGCGCCGGCGAACCGATCGGGAACTCGGCTGCGCTCACTCACGCCGGCTCCGGGGGCGCCGCGAGCGACCCTACTCTCGCTGTTTCCGCTTGCGCTTCCGTCTCGGGCCGCCCTCGTCGATGTGCGGTGGATCGGTGTCCCCGGCCTCGGGCCCCGCACCTTCAGCCTCGAGCTCACGCCCGCTGCCCTCGAAGTCCTCCGGGCTCGCCGGCTCCTCGTCGCCGGCCGGCGGCTGCTCGCCGGGCTTCAGCCATGGGACCGCCTCGCCGGCACCCCAGGCCGGCGGCATCGACCCCCGCCACCAACCGGCGATCAGCAGGCTGAGCGCGAGGATGTAGAGGCCCAGCGCCAGCGGCCCGACGGGGCCGAAGATGATGAAGCCGATCCCGATCGCCATGCCGAGGGTGCCCATGAAGCGGGTCAGCAGGCCGACCCGCATCGCCTGCAGCGAGGTGTAGACGACGGAGAAGACCAGCGCCAGCGCCGCACCGAGCTGGAGGCTGATGAACGCCTGGTAGGCGGTGCTCCCGGTCAGCGTGTCCTCGGCGAACTGGTTGATGTCGACCCCGGCGGGCGCGCCGTCGAGGAAGGTCGAAGCGGCCGAGTCGTAGGCGACGTAGAGGAGGATCATCGCGATCGCATAGAGGACCGGCCCGATCACCGTCAGGCCGGCCAGCGAGCGGCGAACGCTGGAGCTGCGGTACATCGCCGCCTGGAACAGGAACAGCAGCGGCGCGGCGAACAGCAGCAGGCCGATCCCCTGCAGGAGCTGCGAGGCGAACACCTCCCCGCGCGAGGTGTCGAACGCCACGATCCGCTCCGCGTACTCGTCGAGCGCGAAGCCGTTGAAATCCGATGCGAGGCCCGCGAGCGACGGGATCAGGACCGCGAGCACCCCGAGGATCCCGAGGATCCCGGCCGTGCGGCCGTAGCGGCTCTCGCGCTCGATGATCTGCTTGCTGTCCATGGCGTTTGCGCCCCTCGGAGGCTCGCGGGTCGGTTGCGGCCTCGCCCGGTGCTGCGGAGCCGCGTATCTTAGGCGCGTGGCCCACTTCGCCGTCAGCGCGGTCGGACGCGACCATCCGGGGATCGTCGCCGCGATCACCGAGGGACTCCTCGATCTCGAAGGGAACGTCGAGGATTCGCGGATGACGATCCTCCGGGGTCAGTTCGCGGTGATGCTGATCGTCTCGCTGCCGGACGCCGAGGGGCGGGCCGAGCTCGAGCGTCGGCTGGCGCCGGTGCGGGCGGACCTCGGCCTCGATGCGCTGACGGTGAGCCCGGTCGGCGAGTCGGCCTCCCCGCAGGCTGCCCCCGACCACGTGATCACGGTCTACGGCGCCGATCACCCCGGGATCGTGCACTCGGTCAGCGCTGCGCTCGCCGAGCAGGCCGTCAACATCACCGACCTGCAGACCAAGCTCGCCGGCGGCGGCCCGAGCCCGCTCTACGTGATGATGCTCGAGGTCGAGCTGGGCGAGGCCGATCCCGCCTCGCTCGAGCGGGCGCTGGCCGACGTCGGGGAGCGGGCCGACGTGGAGATCGCGATCCGGGAGCTCGACTCCGAGGCGCTCTGAACCGCGTTGGCCGTTCGCGACGTCCTGCTCTACCCGGACCCGCGCCTGAAACAGGTCTGCGCCCCCGCACAGCCGGACGAGGCTGAGCGGGCGGCGGTCGACCTGCTCGACACGATGCGCGACTTCGGCCGCTGCGTCGGGATCGCCGCTCCCCAGCTCGGGGACCTGGTGCGAGTCTGCGTCGTCGATGTCAGCGATCACCCGAAGGCGGAGAGCAGCAACGGCGAGCTCGTGCTCGTCAACCCGCAGGTGGTGCGCACGGAGGGCAGCGAGCTCGCGCGCGAGGGCTGCCTCTCGATCCCCGACCTGACCGCAAACGTCCGCCGGGCGGCCGCGATCACGGTCGAACACCAAGGCGGCACGCTCGAGAGCGAGGGCTTCGAGGCCCGCTGCATCCAGCACGAGATCGATCATCTCGACGGGATCCTGTTCCTCGATCGCGTCGCCTCGCTCGTCGACGACGTGTTCCGGCGCAAGAGCTACGGCGGCTAGCCCAGCGCCGCGGCGACCAGGCCGGCGAGCCGCTCAGCGCCGCCTCAGCCGCGCTCGCCATCTTCCGGCCGGCCCTCCGGCTCGTCCCGTTGCTCGTCAAGCAGGCGCCGCTCGCCGCCGGGGCGGATCGGGTAATAGTCGTGATCGGTCGGCTCAGCGATCCGGCTGATCCGCTCGCCGACCCCGAGGATCACGTCGAGGAACGGCGCCGCCACAGCGATCACGCCCTCGAAGCGGGAGCGCCTCGCGCGCTCGGCTGGGGTCAGGTTCGACATCCCCTGACACGCTAGTGGACCGCCCGCGGCACCAGGCGCCGGGCGCGGGCCGGGCCCGGCCTCGGCGGCCAGGCGGCGGGGTCATCTAGATTTCCAGCGGCATGAGCGCCCAGGAGCAGAGCGGCCCGATAGTGGTCTACGCGGCCACCGGCTACACGGGCCGGCTGGTCTCGGCCGAGCTCGCCCGGCGCGGGGCGGACTTCGTGCTCGCCGGCCGCAGCCGGCCGAAGCTCGATTCCCTCGCGGCCGAGCTCGAGCCGACGCCCGGCGTGGCGGCGGTGCCGCTGGACGACGCTGCCGGCCTCCGCAAGCTGCTCGCCGACGCGGCCGCGGTGATCGCCTGCGCCGGCCCGTTCACGCTGCACGGCAAGCCGGTCGTCGAAGCGGCGGTCGAGACCGGCACCCACTATCTGGACACCACCGGTGAGCAGCCGTTCATCCGCTCGGTCTTCAGCGATCACGGCGCCGCCGCCGAGTCGAGCGGGGCGGCCCTGGTCAGCGGGATGGGCTTCGACTACGCGCCCGGCGACCTGCTCGCGGCGCTGACCGCGGGCAGGATCGATGGACCGATCGCCGAGCTCACGCTCGCCTACTCGATTCGTGGGTTCGGCCCGACCCGGGGCACGGCGCTATCCGCGCTCGAGATGATCGGCGGCGGCGACGTCGAGTGGCGGGACGGCGCCTACCGTGAGGCGGGACGGAGCGCCGGACGCGGACGCTTCGACTTCCCCTCGCCGATCGGCAACCGCCGGGTCGGTCGCTATCCGGCCGGCGAGCAGATCACCGTTCCCAGACACCTCGACGTTGCCACGGTGCGAACGGTGATCGAGATGAGCTCGGTCACGCCGGCGCTGCTCGGCCCGGCGGCGGCACCGCTGATGACCGCCGCGGGCTACCTGCTCGACACGCCCGCCCGCAAGCTCGCCGCGAAGGCGATCGAGCGCCTGCCGGAGGGGCCGACCGTCCCGGAGCGGCAGGCCGCGCGCTTCACGATCGTATGCGACGCGTCGGCGGCCTCCGGGAAGCGCCGGGGCATCGTCCGCGGCAGCGACGTCTATGGGATCACTGCGGTGACCACGACCGAGGGGGCGCTGCGGATGGCGACGCCCGGCTACGACCGAGCCGGGGCGCTCGCCCCCGCGCAGGCCTACGACCCGAGAGACTTCCTCGACTCGCTGCGGGCTCACGGCCTCAGCCATCAACTGTCCGACACCACCGGCTGAGCCGGCGATGGCGGAGGACGAGCGAGAGCAGGAGGCCGCCTATCCGTGCCCCGCCTGCGACTCCCGGCTGTTCGGCTGGAGCGCGGCCAAGCATCCGGTCGACGGCACCCGGCTCGTCCTTGACCACTGCGAGTCGTGCGGTCTGGTCGTCACCCGTGCCCCGCAACCACCCGATACCGCCGCGGAGCTCGCCGCGCTCGAACGGCAGGGAGAGCTGCTGATCGTCCCGAACCGCGAGAGCTTCCAGGGCGGCATCGGCGGCGCCCAGTGGGCGGGCATGGAGGCCGAGCGGCGGCGGCTGCACCTCAACCCGCGTGCGGCGAAGCTGTTGCTGCGCAAGCAGGGGGTCGAGCTGGTCGAGCACTCGACCCCGTTCAGCGTCCGGAGCTACCTGCTGATGCTGCTGACCATGATCAACGCGTTCACGCTCAGGGACAACTTCCTCCGCAACGCCCGGGCCGGGCGACTGCCCCGCTCGAGCACCCGCGAGCGGCTCGCCTACGCGCTCGACACGATCGTCAGCTACGTGGTCGCGATCCCGCTGGCGGTGGTAGCCGCGCCGACCGAGTTGCTCGGCTCGGCCGTCGGACGGGGAGGAATCATGAAGCTGCGGACGGCACCGACGGCGGCCTCAGCGGACTAAGGCCGGTGGCGGGGCCTGCCGATAGAACGGATGGTTTCGATGACAGGCGCGATGGGAACATCCGGCGGCGACGTCGGCTATCACGGGGAGCAGCCGACCGGGTCGGTCCCACCGCCACCGCGCCCGAATCCAGCGGTCCCCGGCACGGGCGCCGCCTACGCTCCGGAGGTGACGCCGGAGGGCGACGCAGCCAGGCGGGCGCCGACGGTCGAGGAGGCCGAGGCCCTGGCGCGGGTGGCGGCCCTGGCCGTCAGCGACAGAGCGGGCGGGCCCTCCCGTGCGATGGTCGCCACCGTGGTGGCGCTCGGCGTGCTGGTCGTCGCCCTGCTGGTGCTTGGCCTGATCGTCTCGGTCGGGCCGGACCCGAGCACCACTCCCTGAGCCGGCCCCCCGCGGCCGGGGTCTATGCTTCTCCGCATGGAAGCAGGTGGATTCGGCGGCCTATTCGGTGATCCAGATGATTTGCGGGAGCAGCTCGCTGGGATGGCCGAGCAGATGCAGGGGGCCCAGCGGGTCGCCTGGGCGGACAACGCGATCCAGCTCGCCGTGACGATGACCGTGGCCGCGATCGGACGGGTGGAGCTGACCGGCTCCAGCGACGAGCAGGCGACTCAGGTCCGGGATGCGATCCGGATGATCTTCCCCGAGGCGGTCACGCTCGTCAGCGAAGCGCGCCAGGGCCTGAGCTAACGGCCGAGGGGCCACGCAGCCCGGGTTGATCGAGGGTCAGGCCGACTACCAATCCGGCTCGGGGCGCTCGAGGCCGCGGATCGCCGGGCGCTCGGCGAGGACCAGGCGCCAGGTGACCAGCACGCCCAGCGCCATCATCACCGTCGCGAGCATCGAGCCGAGCGAGAGCAGCGGAATGCCGGTCAGGCCGTTGCCGATGTTGCAGCCGTGCGCCATGCTGCCGCCGAAGCCCATCGCGAGGCCGCCGATCGCGGCCCGCGTTGCCCGCGGCCCATCCGGGAACCGCAGCGGGCCACGAACCATCAAGGCCGCACCGGCGACGGTGCCGATCGCGAGGAAGACGGCGAAGCTCGCGGTCCCGCCGTCGAAGATCGCAAGGCGGGCGCTCTCGGCGGCGCCGACGAAGCCGAGCCCATAACCGTAGTCGGCCCAGCCGGCCAGGACCCAGGTCAGCACGCCGATCAGCCCGAGGCCGACACCGGCCCGCAGCCCGACCGAGCCGCGGCGCAGCAGGAACAGGAGCAGGCCCGCGCCGAGCAGCAGGGCGAGCGGCAGGTAGTCGACGCCGACTGCCGCATAGAGAGTCCGGTCCGCGGGGGCGTCGACCGCCTCGTCGAGGTCGACCAGCAGGCCGTCGAGCGGGCCGCGAATCAGCAGCTCACCGACGATGAAGCCGCCGATCGCGATCGCGGTGGCGATCGAGCCCGCACCAGACTTCCAGAGGATCCCGGCTATGCAGCCGCCGGCGAGCGCCATGCCGGCGCCGAAGACCAGCCCGCCGACGAGCTGCGCAATCGGAAACAGCCCGATCGCCGGCAGCGCATCGGGGTTGCTGAAAGGCTCGACGTCGAGGACGACCAGCAGCGGCAGCAGCAACAGCTGCAGAGCCACGGCGACCGCGAAGATCCGCAGGATCGTCCAATCCCCGCCGAACCCCGCCCTGCGCACGCCGGCGTTGAAGCAGACGGTCCCGCGGGCGGTCCAGGCGCCGAACGCGCCGCCCGCAACCAGTCCTCCGATCGCCGCCTCCATCAGCGTGATTCTCCCACCGCTGAGGCCAACTCAGCCGACCAACCCACGGCTGCGCAGATCGGCGAGCGCCGCGTCACCGCGGTCGCTGACGGTTTGCTCAGCCACCCACTCGGCCAGCTGCGGAAGCCCGACCTCCAGCGGGACCGAGGATTCGAAGCCGAGCGCCTCGCGGGCCGCGCGGGTGTCCGCGTAGCAGTGGCGGATGTCGCCGGCCCGGAACTCGCCGGGGAGCTCGGGCTCGACCCCGGGGGCGATCAGCTCCGACAGGGACCGCGCGAGATCGATGATCGTCAGGCGCTCCCCGGTCGCCACGTTGAAGCTGCGGCCCCGGGCCTTCGGAGCGTCCATAGCCGCCCGGGTCGCCGCGACGACGTCGGAGACGTGGACGAGATCGCGGATCTGCCCGCCATCCTCGAACACCACCGGCGCCTTGCCGGACAGCAGTCGCGCCGCGAAGATCGCCGCCACACCGGTGTAGGGATTCGAGAGCGCCTGACGCGGGCCGTAGACGTTCAGGTAGCGCAGCGCCGTGGCCTCGAAGCCGTAGGCCTCGGCGAGGACCAGCGCCAGCTCCTCGCTGTCGCGCTTGCTGATCCCATAGACGCTCACAGGACGCAGCGGGCGATCCTCACGAACCGGAACCGGCATCAGCGCGCGGTCGCAGAGCGGGCACTCGGGCTCCCAGCGCCGCTCACGCAGCTGACTGGTCGGCCGCAGGCCGGGGGCGATCAGGCCGTGCTCCGTGCACTCGTATGTGCCCTCGCCGTAGACGACCATCGAGCTTGCTACGACCACCCGGCGAATCCGATCGCGGCGGGCGACCACCTGCTCGAGCAGCGTCGCGGTGCCACCGCTGTTCGCGTCGATCGCCTTGCGCACGTTGACCATCGATTCGCCGTTGCCGACGATCCCGCCGAGGTGGAAGACCCGGTCGCAGCCGTTCAGCGCCCGGGCCACGTCCGCGGGATCCCGGAGGTCACCGACGATCAGCTCGGCCTCGTCCGGGAAGTGAGCCGGCGGCTCGCCGGAGGGGTGCGCGAGCGGGTCGAGGTTGTCGAGCGCCCGAACCGGCTCGCCGGCCGCCAGCAGGGCCTCGATCAGATGGCAGCCGATGAACCCGGCGCCCCCGGTTACCAGCGCGCCGCTCACCAGATCGTGTCCACTGCCAGCTCGGTGAGAACCGCCTGGCCGGCGAGCAGGGCGATCACCAGCGGCACCCGGTCGCGCGGCACGAGGGCGGCGGCCGCAAGGCAGGCGAGCGGCGCCATGAACAGCCAGATCCGTTCCGTCTCAGCCTTCGAGAAGCCGAGCAGCGCCGCCGCGAGGACGACGACCGCGAGCGAGACCGCGATCGGGTCCGCGATCCCGAGCGCCCGCGCGGCGTACCAGCTGATCGGCAACCCGAGCGCGACGAAGAACGCAACCGGCGAGCCAAAGACCCAGAACGCCCAGGGCCTGGCGTTCGAGATGCCGAGGTCGTAGGCCTCGCTCGCCGAGCTGAGCACCCCGATCGGGTCGTAGCCGCTGACCGCATAGAGCGAACCGTAGAAGGCCGCGAGGGTGACCGCCGAGCCGCAGGCGATCCAGGCGGCCTCGCGGAGGCCCTCGCGCTGGGCGACCAGCAGGGTCGCGAAGGCGCCGATCGCCAGCAGCGCCCAGGAGAAGAAGGAGGCGAGCGCGAGCATCACCATGCCGCCGAGCCGCACGGCGGCTCCGCCCGCGACGAGCAGCAGGGCCGCAGCGATGCCCAGGGTCGCGAACATGGCGTCCGCCGAGGCGACGCCGTAGAGCATCGCGGCGGGCGAGAAGGCCAGCATCAGGGCGGCGGCCCGTGCGCGTCCGTCGCCGAGGTCGAGCCGGCGCGCTGCGGCATAGGTCAGCGGTACGGCGGCGATTCCGGTGAGGATCACGAGGGCGGCGAAGCCGCGCGGGCCGTCGATCCCGACCGCATCCGTGAGCAGCAGCGTGCCGGGCGGATGGGCCGAGGGATGGATCGGCAACGACGGCGCCAGCTCGGCGTAGCGATCGAGGAAGTCGCCGAGCCCGAGGTCGAGCGCCGGCAGCGCCGGGAGATACTCGTTCGCCGCCTCCGGGTCGAGGCCGAAGACCGAATACCAGGACTCGGTACCGCCCCGCGCGGCGGCGAGCGCGAGCCGGGCCAGCAACCCGAGCGCGGTGGCAGCGACCACGAACAACCCCGTCCCGCCGAAGCCCCGCGCGAGTGGGACGGCCGCCACAGCGCAGGCGCCGAGCAGCGCGATCCAGGCGATCGCGGTGGCGTCCAGCCGTGGCATCCAGCTGGCGAAGAACGGCGGCAGCGGGGCGCCGAGGCCGGCCCCCGTCGCATCCGCGATCAGACCCCAGGCGACGGTTGCCAGCGCCACGGCGGCAAGCGCGATCGCAAGCGACGTCCCCGCGGGCCGCGCCGGGTGCGGCTCGATCGTGCTGTCGGCGACGGCCGTCATCGCTGGCAGACAACCACATCCGGGCCCCCGTTTCCGGTTCCGTAAGGTCGAGGTGGATAGGTTGCCCAGATGCGATGCGAGGTGATCCTCCCGGTCCTGAACGAGGCCGTCGCGCTGCCGGGGGTGCTGGCGGCGATGCCTGACGGGTTCGAGCCGATCGTCGTCGACAACGGCTCCGACGACGGCTCGGCCGAGATCGCCCGGCGGCTCGGCGCCCGGGTCGTCAGCGAGCCACGGCGGGGCTTCGGCGCGGCCTGCTTCGCGGGGCTGTCCTCGGCCGGCTCCGAGCTGGTCTGTTTCATGGACTGCGACGGCTCGCTCGATCCGGGTGAGCTGCACCGCGTGGCCGAGCCGGTGCTCAGCGACGAGCGGGAGCTGATGCTGGGCGCGCGGCAGCCGGATCGCGGAGCCTGGCCGGTACACGCTCGGCTGGCGAATCGCGCGCTTGCGCGCCGGGTCCGCTCCAGGACCGGGATCTCGCTGACCGACATCGGGCCGATGCGGGCCGCGCGGCGGCAGCACCTGCTCGAGCTCGGAATCCGCGATCGGCGCTTCGGCTGGCCGCTGGAGATGGTGCTCCGAGCGGCGGACGCGGGCTGGCGGATCGGTGAGGTCGAGGTCTCCTACCACAAGCGCGCCGGACGCTCGAAGGTGACCGGTACGGTGCGCGGGACCTTCCGCACCGCGCGTGACATGTCGAAGGCGATGCGATGAGCGCCGGCCTGCGGCCACACGCAGTCACCCTGGTGGTTCTCGCGAAGGAGCCGATCCCCGGCAGGGTCAAGACCCGGCTCGCCCCCGCGGTCGGCGCCGCCGGCGCCGCGCGGCTGGCCGAGGCGGCGCTCACCGACACGCTGCAGGCGGTTGCCGAAGCGGCGCACGAGGGCGGCAACCAGACGCTGCTGGCGCTCGACGGCAACCCGGGCGACTGGCTCCCGCCCGGGTTCCGCGTCTTGCCCCAGCGCGGAAACGGCCTGGCGGAGCGGCTGACCGCGGCGTTCGCGGATGCGGCCGGAGCGGCGCTGCTGGTCGGCATGGACACCCCCCAGATCACGCCGGCGACGCTGACCTCCGCCTGCGGTCAGCTTTGCGCGCCCGGGACGGACGCCGTGATCGGGCCGGCTGAGGACGGCGGCTGGTGGACGCTCGGCATGCGTGAGCCGCACCCGCTGGCGTTTCGGGGGGTTCCGATGAGCGAGGCCAACACCGGCGCCGCCCAGCTCGAAGCGCTTGCCTCCCTCGGGCTCGCCACCCGGGAGCTCGCACAGTTGAGGGATGTCGACACGATCGACGACGCGGTCGCCGTCGCCGCGGCGAGCCCCGACTCGCGGTTCGCGGCGGCGCTGGCCGAGCTCCTGACCGCGTCGCCGTCGCCGGAGCGATGATCAAGCGGCGGTGGCGCCCTGGATCGGCCGCGGCCGTGGCGGCCGCCGCCGCGCTGCTGATCACGGCCTGCGGGTCGGATCCTGAGTTCCCACCTCCCGCGGAGCCCGGTGTCGCCCCGGAGCCGACCGCCGAGCCGGTCGGGACGGTGATCGAGCTGCCCGGCGGCGGCGAGGCCGAGGGTGTCGTCGCCGATCCGGAGACCGGTTTGGCGGCGGTCGGCAGCCGCGACCCGGACGCGCTCTTCCTGGTTGCCGAGCCGCTCGCACCCCGGCCCGGGATTCGCCGGATCGAGATCCCGGAGAGCGTCCGCCACCTGCAGCTCGCGGAGCCCGGCGGTCCGGTGCTCGGAACCGCCGAGCGGACCGACGCCCTGCTCGAGGTCGGGCTGCCGGCCGGCGACGTGCGGACGACGCCGGTCGGCGACTTCCCGCACGACGCCACGGCGGCGGCCGGAAGGATCTTCGTCGCCGACGAGGGCGGCGACACGATCTCGGTGGTCGAGGGCGACGCCGTCACGGCCACCCTCCCGGCGCCGGAGCAGCCGGGGGGGATCGCCGCCGCGGGAGACAGCGTCGGCGTGATCGCGGTAGCCGAGCGCACGCTGGCGACCTATGACGCCCTGACCCTGGAGAGCACAGGCGAGGTCGGGGCCGGGGTCGGGCCGACCCACATCGTCGCCTCCGACGACGGGCGCTTCTACGTGGCCGACACCCAGGGCGACGCGATCCTGGTCTTCGAGGCGGGGCCCGAGCCGCGGCTGCTCGACCGGGCGAACCTTCCCGGTGGCCCCTACGGGATCGCGATCGACAACGCCGGGGAGCGCCTCTGGGTGACGCAGACCGAGCGCAACCGGGTGGTCGAGCTCGAGCTGACCGATCTCGCACCGAGGCGCATACGGAGCTTCCCCACGGTGCAGCAACCGAACAGCGTCGCCGTCGATCCGGGCACCGGCTACGTCTACGTCGCCGGGCGCACCGACGGGGAGTTGCAGGTCTTCAATCCGGACCCGGGGCAACCCGAGGACGGCTGATGGCTTCGAGCGGCCCGCTGCGGGAGAGCGAGGAGGCACGGCGCCCGCCGGCTCCGATGCCGCCGGAAGCCGGACCCTTCGACCGCGGCTTCTGGCGCAGCCCGCTGCGCGGCGAGTGGCTCAGCTCGTTCCTCGGCTCGGCGCTGCTGCCGCTGCTGGTGATCACCGGGATCACCGGCTTTCTCTCGCATGCCGCCTACGACCCCGATCTCGGCGCCAACGACATCACCGGTGGCTTCGACAGGGGCTTCTACTTCTTCGACTGGCCGACCAGCCCGGTCTGGCTGTACTCGGTCACCCAGTCGCTGCACGTGCTCGCCGGACTGGCGGCGATCCCGATCCTGATCGTCAAGCTCTGGTCGGTCATCCCGCGGCTCTTCGAGCGGCCGCCGGCACGCTCCATGGCGCACGGCCTGGAGCGGCTCAGCGTCGCCACGCTGGTCGGCTCGGCCCTGTTCCTGTTGATCACCGGGACGCTCAACATCACCTACTGGCTGCCGTTCCCGTTTGCGTTCACCCCCGCCCACTACTACGCGGCAATCATCTTCGTCGCGGCGCTGACCCTGCACGTCGCCCTGAAGCTGCCCGCCGTGACCCGGGCGTTCCGGCGGGAGGGTGCCTTCCGCCCGCTCGGCGAGGGGATCGAGATGATGCGTGCCGCCGACCCCGCCGAGGACGGCCTCGCGGCGACGAACCCGGCAGCGCCGACGATCTCGCGACGCGGCCTGATCGCGGCCGTCGGCGCCGGGTCGCTCGGGATCGCCGCGCTCAACATCGGCACCAACCTGCTGCCGGGGCTCCGCGAGGCGGCTCTGCTCTCGCCCCGCGGGCAGAGCTACGGCGACGGCCCGAACGACTTCCAGGTCAACAAGACCGCCGAGTCCGCGGGGATCGCCGCCGATCGGGTCGGCGCGGGCTGGCGGCTCGAGCTGGCGGGCGGCGAGTCGGTGATCCGCCTCAGCCGCGAGCAGTTGCTCGAGATGGAGCAGCGGACCGAGCGTCTGCCGATCGCCTGCGTCGAGGGGTGGACCAGCTGGCAGACCTGGAGCGGAGTCCCGCTCCGGCGGCTCGCCGAGATCGCCGGCTTCGAGAGTGCCGAGCTGCTGGTCGAGTCGCTCCAGCAGGCGGGCGCATTTCGCCAGGCGACGCTGAACAGCGGCCAGGTCGGCGACGAGCGATCGCTGCTCGCGCTCAGGGTCAACGGCGCCGACCTCTCGCTCGACCACGGCTTCCCCGCGCGGGTGATCGTCCCGGCGCTGCCCGGCGTTCACAACACGAAGTGGGTCGGGCGGATGACCTTCATCGAGGCTTGAATGCGGGAAACGGATCGACACAGCGCGAAGCCGGATCGGTTCCGCTACGAGTACGGGGCCGAGCCGTTGCACCTGCTCGCCACCCTGGCCAGCCTCGCCGTCGCCGGATACGCGATCCTGAGGATCTTCGAGATCCCCTCGACCGGGGGGATCCTGCTCTGGCTGATCGGCGCGATCTTCCTCCACGACCTGATCGCGCTGCCGCTCTACTCGCTCTTTTTGCGCGTCGCTGAGGAGACGACCGAAGCGGCGGTCAGGCCGAGGCGCAAGGCTCTGCTGCTGCTCAACTGCGTGCGGATTCCGGTGGCCTTCTCGCTGGCCATGCTGCTGATCTGCTTTCCGCTCGTCTTCCAGCTCGACCCCTCCCGCTACGCGCTCACGACCGGCCTCGATCTCGATCGCTACCTGGGCAACTGGCTGCTGATCAGCGGCGGCCTGTTCGTGCTGTCGGGCCTGCTCTACGCGCTGAGGCTGCGCGGCGGCCGGGCCGAGCGGCCGATGGCGGCGCGACCGGGCCGGCGGCCGCCGGCGGCGGCGGCCGGTCGCGCGACCGTGATCGCCTCCCGCGCGGTCCTCGCCGCCGGGGCCCTGCTCGCGATCTGGGTCGCGGCCCTGGTCATCTACGGGCTGCTCGCCTCTTTCCCGCTCTGAGCGACTGAGAAGTCACGCTCCGGTTCGGCGATCGGCACCGGCGGCTTGGCAGCGGTCACCGAACCGGCCCTAGCCTCGGCCGGGTGGTCCGGGGACAGCGAGGGAGCGCGACGATCGAGCATGCGGCTCTGGTGCTGCTCGCCGCGGTGGTCGCGGGCGCCTCGGTCTCCGGCGCCCGCCTGCTGAACGCCGAGGGCCACACGCCGGCGCTCGTATCGGAGCTGCTTCGCAAGCAGCGGTGCGCGGTCCGCTACTCGGACCCCTGCTGGCAAGACCCGCTGACCGAGGCCTACGGGCGGGCGCTCGCCGGCGCCGTGCGGGCGCTCGCGCCGGCGCCGACGGCCGTCCGCGGGCTCGTCGGGGTCGACTACCGGCGCTGCCGTCGGGCGAGCTGCGCGGTCCCGCTCCCCGGCGACGCCGGCCGGCATCTGACGGTCTCGAACCGGCGGACCACCAGCTTCACGGCGCTGCGCGAGGGGGCCGGCGGCCTGAGCGCGATCGAGTACTGGACCTACCGGCCGACGCTCGGCTGGGAGCGCATCACCAAGTCGGTGAGCTCAGCCGGGGTCAACGCCCTCGCCTCCACCCCGCTGCTGGAGTCGGCTAACCCGAAGCTCGTACCGCTCGAGACGCTGCTCGGTCGCGACGAGGCCCGCTTCGCGCCGGGCGAGGTGCCACCCTGGCGCGGCAAGATCGAGAGCCGGTGGGGGCAGCGATAGATCCTCTTGCACTTGAGTGAAGCTATGCCGAAGATCTCTGGTCGAGCGTTTCGAATCCCTCCCCCTCCGCTGATCGTTGCGGCCTAGTGGGAGGGCTCGCGGATCATCGCCCACATGGGCGGCGAGGAACCAGCCTGGATCACAGCGACGTCGTCGAAGCCGTGATGGGCGTAGAGGTTGCGATTGCGCGGACCGGTTGCTTCCAGGTAGGCGGGGAGCCCCTGGGCGTCGCAGATCGTCAGTACGTGCCGCAGGAGCGTCGAGCCCAGGCGTCGTCCTTGGGCGCTGGGATCGACACCGGTCAGCGGCAGGTACCAGTGGTCGGTGGTGGGGTGGTGCTCGTCCATCTGCTCGAAGACGCCGTTGATGTCCTCGAAGGTCTGGTCGTCCATGCTCGCGCGCATGAGGCCCATCACAGTCTCTCCGTCGGGTTCGCCGCCGGGTGGCAGCCAGAGCGCGACGGCCAGACATCCCTCTAGGCCGTAAGCCGTGCCATGATCGATCGCTCCACCGCCAAACGCATCGGCGATCATCGGCCAGTACGTGAAGTACCGGCGGGGGTCCGGCCAGCCCCAGCGCATGACCGGGTCGGTGGCGAACGCGAGCGTGAGGGACGCGATCGCCGGCGGCGGCCCTCTCCTGGAGCACTTCAACCGCTGTGTCCGTCATCGCTAGATGTCCACCACTCGGTTCGCGGAGCTGGCGAAGACTCAGGCGAGTATAGGCCTGGCTGCCGGGACGCACCGAGGCGCATCGGGGGTTCGAATGCCTCCCCTCCGCTGGGGGCCAAAGCACTTGAGAGCGGTGGCTAGCTGGCTGTCGGGTTACCTGACGGGTCCTATCCTCCGACGACTGGGCTGGGACTGGACCGAAGGCGCCTCGAGCCGGGTCGCGGTCGAGGCGCTCGCGGCGACGGCGCTGGGCGAGCCCGCCGATCCGAAGCTGGTGCCGCTCGAGACCTGCTCGGTCGCGATCAGGCCGACTTCCGGCCGTCCGAGGAGCCGCCCTGGCGCCACCGGTCGAGAGCCGCTGGGGTCGCTGAGGCCCCCGGCGCCGCAGCCCGTCAGTATTGCGGGGCGGCCCGCGGGTCCGTACCGCCCGCGAGGCCGCGTACGAAGCGAGGAAGGCAGCGAATGACAGCAGAAAAGCAGGCAGTGATCAGCCGGATCCGCGACCACTACGCGGCGCTCGGCATTCCTCTCGACGCGCTCAGCGACCGCGAGATCGAGTACGGCGTCCGCCAGCTGGCCGCCGCCGCACGCGACGCCGGTACCGGCAGCAAGGAGGCGACGGCGGCGATGCGCGCGGCCGTCGAGGCCGCCCGGGAGCGCGAATAGACGGTCGCTTGCCGGCTGCTCACCAGACGGCGTCGTGGAACTCCATCACCCCGGCGGCGAACTCGAGCTCTGCCCCGGCGAGCCTGCCGCTGAAGCTCCCGAACGGCTGCCTGTAGCTGTAGCGGATCAGGCCGAGGTTCTGGGCCGCCCGCCGTTCCGCCTCCGGCCTGAACTCGAGCCGTGAGCCGTCCTCGAGCTCGACCCGGCTGAGATCGTCAGCGAACCGGGCCGGGCCGGGCTCCGTCAGCTCGTCGCCGAGCCAGATCGCTCGCTCGCTGCCTCGCTCGGGATCGTTGACCCCGCTGACCAGGTTCCAGGCCAGCTCGCGGCCGTCCGCTGCCCGCCCGACCCCGGCCGACCACGACCAGACCGTGTGGCGCGGGTGATATCCCGCCGACTCGTCCTCGATCCCCTGGGCGGAGCCGCGGAACCGGCGCCCACCCGGGAGCCGAACGTCGCAGTCGATCGTCGCGAACCGCTTGCGCGTCCAGACGTATCCGTCGCCCTCTCCAGTCGGACATACGGACTCCGCCCAGCGCCCGCTACCGACCATCAGCGTTGCCTGCACCTCGCCGGAGTCGATCAGCGTGACGACGCCCGGCTGGTCGGAGCCGATCGGCCACGGTTCGCCGCCGGGCCGGAGGCTGCGAACCTCGCCGGCCGTCATCGGCGGCCGCAACCGCGTCCGCTCGAGCATCTCTCCGCTCGCACGATCGACCACCGCCCAGAACGTCTGACCGGCCGGCCCAACCTGGATCCGCGCTGCGCAGAGCAGGAACTCGTCAGCGAAGACGCCGACGTAGCGCCAGCGCTTGCGCAGGCGGCCCCCCGGGCCGAAGAGCGGCATCGCCGCGGGCGGTAGGGGGATCTCCGGCCGGTCGGGCCCCGGTCCTCGCCACGGCAGCCGCTCGAGCGGCGGCCCCACGGGCCTACTCGATCCTGGCGATCAACTCGCCGCTGTTGATCGCGGCCCCGACCTCGACCGGCAGCGACGTCACCTTGCCCGAGCGATGGGCGGTGATCTCGTTCTCCATCTTCATCGCCTCGATCACGCAGACCAGGGCGCCCTCCTCGACCTCGTCGCCCTCGGCGACCTCGACCTTGAAGATCGATCCCTGAAGCGGCGCGATCAGGTCCTCGCTCGAGGCGGCCGCTCCGGCGCCGGAGCGGGCCTCGCGCTTCTGGGGGCGCTTCGCCCCGTCGACGCCGCCAGCGCCCGCCGCCAGCGCTTCGCCGATCACCTTGACCCCGAACAGCTTGCCCCCGACCTCGACCTGGTACTCGCGGGTCGTCGGCCCGGCCCCGGCACCGTCGTCGCCCGGCTCGGGCGGGCTCGCCGGGGCGAGCGCAGCGAGCCACTCCTGATCCTCGGTCAGGTCTCGACAGGTCTCGCCCCTGGCCCACTGCTCGGTGGCCATGATCGCGGCGTGAAACGGGATCAGGGTCGTCAGACCGCCGACCTCGAACTCGCCCAGCGCCCTGATCATCCGGCGCGTCGCCCCCTCGCGATCGACGTCCCAGGTGATCAGCTTGGCGACCATCGGGTCATAGAGCGGGGTGACCTCGCCGCCGGCCTCGAGCCCGGAGTCGACCCGGACGCCGGGGCCCGAGGGCTCCTTGTAAGCGTCGACGCGGCCGGGCGCCGGGGCGAAGTTCAGGTGCGCGGCCTCGGCGTTGATCCGGCATTCGATCGCGTGGCCGCGAAGCTCGACCTCGTCCTGCGAGACCGACAGCGGCTCGCCGGCGGCGATCCGGACCTGCTCGCGGACGATGTCGATCCCGGTGACCATCTCGGTCACGCAGTGCTCGACCTGGACGCGGGTGTTCATCTCGAGGAAGAAGTAGTCGTCGCCGACCTGCAGGCCCTCGATCGTCCCGGCACCCCGGTAGTCGACCGCCCGGGCCGCCTCGGTCGCGATCGTCCCGATCCGCTCTCGCATCTCGGAGTCGACGTGAGGGCCGGGAGCCTCCTCGATCAGCTTCTGGTGGCGACGCTGGATCGAGCAGTCGCGCTCGCCGAGGTGGATCACGGCGCCGTGTCCGTCGGCCAGCACCTGCACCTCGACGTGACGGGGGTCGTCGAGATAGCGCTCGAGGTAGACCCGGTCGTCGCTGAAGAACTTCTCGCCCTCGCGACCGGCACCCTCGAACGCGGCCGCAAGATCGTCCGCGGTCAGCGCCACCCGGAAGCCCTTGCCGCCACCGCCGCCGACTGCCTTGCAGGCGACCGGGTAGCCGATCTCGTCCGCAATCGCCGCCGCAGCGTCGAGATCCGTGGCGGGCTCCGTGTCGCCGGGGACGATCGGCACGCCGGCCTCCTTCATGATCTCGCGCGCCCGCGTCTTCGAGCCCATCGCTTCGATCGCGGCGGCGGGCGGGCCGATCCAGGTCAGGCCGGAGTCCTCGATCGCGGCGGCGAACTCGGCGTTCTCGGCCAAGAAGCCGTAGCCGGGGTGAATCGCCTCGGCGCCGGACTCGACCGCGACCTCGATGATCTTCGGGATCTTCAGGTAACTCTCGGCGGGGACAGCCGGGCCGAGCAGGAACGCCTCGTCCGCGAGCCGGACGTGTGGCGAGTCGCGGTCCGCCTCGGAGTAGACGGCGACGGCGTCGACGCCCATCTCCTTCAGCGTCCGGATCACGCGGATCGCGATCTCTCCGCGGTTGGCAATCAGAACCTTCTCGAACATAGGCGCGGGAGGATAGTCGGCCTCGAGCGGGCGGCGGAGCCCACTAGGATCCGCGCGAATGAGCGAGGCGGAGACGAGCGCGCGGCCGCGGCAGCCGACCAGCGAGGCCGAGCTTCTGAGGAGCATCCGGGTGATCAGGATCGCGATCCTCGGCAGCGTCGTCGCGATCGTCGCACTGACAGTGGCGTTCACCGCCGGGCTCGGCGCACCGGCCTTTCCGCTGGTCGCGATCGCCGGGTTCGTGGTCGTCTTCGACCTCGTCTTCCTGGTCGTCTTCACCCGCCAACGCCGGCAGTCGATAGCCGCCCTCCGAGCCCGCGAGGGCCGCCTCGCATGAGCCCCACGGCCACCTGACGAGCCTGCGCCGCCGTCGGGCAAGGAAGAGGACGCGCGGGGATAGCAGCGCTATCCCGCGCGTCCGATGACACCGCCCGACGGCGGCGCAGGCCGTCAGGTCAGAATTCGGGGAAGGCGTCGGCCACATCCAACGCCTCGAGCGCGTCGTCGACGGTGCGGTCGAGCGCCGAGCGGACGATCATGTCGTCATCGATCACGACCGCCTGAAACCAGGGAAGGTCGACGTCGACCCCGCTCTCCTTGCCGGTCGCGTGAAAGCGGATCCGAATGATCGCCACCTCGTCCTCTCGCTGGTAGCTCTCGAGCTCGACCCTAATCGCCTCCCACGGCTCGTGCAGGTGCTCCCAGAACCGGCGGAAGCCCTCGTGACCCGAGTAGAGGGGCTCGGTTCCGGGGAACGAGGCCGACGTGTGCCACTCGACCTCGGGGGAGAGAAACTCGAGCGTGCGGTCGAGGTCGCCCTCGTTCCAGGCAGCGTAGGCGGCGCGGATCCGCTCGAGCAGGGGCTCGGCCATCACCGTGGATCTAATCAGGATGGGGACCGGGCCTCAACCCGATCGCCGGGCCGCGCGAAGCGGCTCCGGCTCAGGCCGAGATCGCCTCGACGGCCTCCTCGAGCCAGATCACCTCGTCGCGGGCCGGGCCGACGCCGACCAACTTGATCGGCACGCCGACGAAATCGCTGATGAAGCGCAGGTACTCACGGGCAGCCTCGGGCAGCTCCTCCACCGATCGGCAGGCGCTGACGTCCTCGTCCCAGCCCGGCAACTCCTCGTACTCGGCGGCGGCATGATGCAGCACCGACTGGTGGTAGGGGAACTCCTCGAAGAGGGCCCCCTCCTGCCCGCGATAGCGGACCGCGACCCGCAGCGGATCGAGGCCGCTGAGCACATCGAGCTTGGTTATCACCAGGCCGGTCATCGCGTTGAGCCGCACCGCGTAGCGCAACGCGACCAGATCGAGCCAGCCGCAGCGGCGGGTGCGGCCGGTCGTGGTGCCGACCTCGTGGCCGACCCGCACGAGGTGCTCCCCGACCTGATCCTCGAGCTCGGTCGGGAACGGGCCGGACCCGACCCGCGTCGAGTAGGCCTTCGTCACCCCCCAGACCTCGTCGATGTCCCGCGGGCCGACGCCGGCGCCGATGCAGGCAGCGCCGGCGACGGGATTCGAAGACGTGACGAACGGGTAGGTGCCGTGATCGAGATCGAGCAACACCCCCTGAGCCCCCTCGAACAGAACCGAGCGGCCCGCGTCGAGGGCTTCCCAGCAGAGGTGCGCGGTATCGGCGATGTAGGGCTCGAGCCGATGCCCGTAGGTCACGTACTCCTCGGTCATCGCATGCAGATCCAGCGTCGGGTCCTTTGCGTGCGGGCGCAGCATCTGCCGCTTCGGCTCCATCGCCGCCATGATCTTCTGGCGGAGGATCTTCTCGTCGAGCAGATCCTGGACGCGAATTCCCAAGCGCGACGCCTTGTCCGCGTAGCAGGGGCCGATCCCCCGGCGCGTGGTGCCGATCTTGAGGCTGCCGAGCTGCTGCTCACCGGCGGTGTCGAGCAGCACGTGGTAGGGCATGATCAGGTGGGCGTTGGCGCTGATCCGGAGCCGGCCGGTCGCGACACCGCGGCGCTTCAGAGCCTCGATCTCATCGGTGATGATCTTCGGGTCGATCACCACGCCGTTGCCGATCACGCAGGTCGTGCCGGCGTGCAGTATCCCGGAGGGGATCAGATGGAGCTTGAACTCCTCGTCGCCGCGAACGATCGTGTGGCCGGCGTTGTTGCCCCCCTGGAACCGCACGACCAGCTCAGCCCGCTCGGCGAGCAGGTCGGTGACCTTGCCCTTGCCCTCGTCGCCCCATTGGGCGCCCACTATGACCAGGCCCGGCATGCGGCGGAGATTAGGCGGATTCGCCCGCATCCGCGGGGGCGGGCGCGTACTCGAGCCGCTTGTCGGATCCGCTCAGCACCAGTGGATCGCCGCAGATCTCGGCCAGGCGGGAGACGATCCGCTCGCCGAGCTGCTCGAACAGCTTCGGCTCCTCGAGGTTGGTCGTGACGATCATCGAGCGCTCGTCGCTGTAGCGGCGGTCGATGATCGAGTAGAGCTGCTCCAGCACCCACTCGGTGCGGCTCTCGGCTCCGAGGTCATCGAGGTGGAGCAGGTCGACCGAGATCAGCCGGTTGAAGAACGTGAAGTAGGAGTCCTCGCCGGCCTCGCCGTCGAAGGTGCGCCGGATTCGGGCGAGCAGGCCGGGCAGCGAGTAGACCGCCGCGGTGCGCCCGGCGTCGAGCGCCGCCTTCGAGGCGAGCATCGCCAGCGTCGTCTTGCCGGTCCCGGTCGTTCCCTGGATCCACAGCCCCCGCCCCTCGTCGAGGCGTGAGTCGATCTGCTCGCAGAACTGGCGCACGTCGGCGACCTGGTGGCGCATCCCGGGCTGACGAGCCATGTCGGAGACGGGCGGGCGCTCGAAGGAGACGCCGCGGTAGCGCCGCGGTAGCGTTGCCGAGACCCCTCTGGCCCGCGCCCGCTCGATCCTCCGAGCGCGACACTTGCAGGGACTGGCGAGATCGTTCTGATCGTCGACGATCCAGCCGCTGCCGTCGCAGACGGCGAACGGGCAGACCGATCGCGGGGCCGGCTCGGGTCGATCCTCGCCGCCGTCGCCGGCGCCTCCGTCAAGCGCCCTGAGCGGCATCTCGGGAAGCTCCGCCTCGAGCCGCCCGCGGGCGGGACGCCCGGCGCTCAAGCCGCCTCACCGACTTCGGCGGCGCGCTGCTCGTCCTGCCTGGAGAGGCTGATGAAGCGCGGGTACTGCGCCTGGAACGCCAGCGGGACCTTGCCGATCGGCCCGTTGCGGTGCTTGGCGATGATCAGATCCGCCTCGCCGGGCCGGTCCGACTCCTCCGGGTTGTAGTAGTCGTCCCTGTAGATGAACGAGACGATGTCGGCGTCCTGCTCGATCGAGCCGGACTCGCGCAGGTCGGCGAGCATCGGCACCTTGTCCGGGCGTTGCTCGGGGGCGCGGGAGAGCTGCGAGAGGGCGATCACCGGCACCTGCAGCTCGCGGGCCAGGACCTTCAGGCCACGGCTCATCTGGCCGACCTGCTCGACCCGCCCGGCGCGGGGGTCGTCGGGCCGCATCAGCTGGATGTAGTCGACGACCACCATTCCGAGGCCGCCCGAGCTCGACTGCAGGCGGCGCGCCTTGGCCCGCAGGTCCATCATGCTGAGGTCCGAGGAGTCGTCGATCCACAGCGGCGCCTCGGCGAGCTCGTTGCAGGCGCGGAGCACCTTGCTCCACTCCTTCGTCACCTTGCCCTTGCGCAGGCGATCGGAGGAGATCCGGGCCCGCGAGGCGATGAAGCGGTGCGCGAGCTCGGTCTCCGACATCTCCAGCGAGAAGAAGGCGACCGGCTTCTTCGCCTTCCAGGCGACGTTCTCGGCCATGTTGCAGACCAGGCTCGACTTGCCCATCGCCGGGCGGGCGGCGATGATCACCAGATTCCCGGGCTGAAAGCCGCCGGTCATCTCGTCGAGCATCCGGAACCCGGAGGGCGTCCCGGTCATCTCCGACTCGCCGTTGGCGAGCTTCTCGAGCCGCTCCGTCTCGTGCACGAGGATGTCGGCGAGCGCGCTGAACTCGGAGGCCTGATCGTCCCGCGCAACCTCGAACAGCAGCTTCTCGGCCCGCTCGACCAGCTCGCGCGGCTCGGCGTCGCGGCCGTGGATCGAGCTCTGGATCCGCTGCGAGGCGGCCAGGAGCCGACGCAGCAGCGCGTTCTGGCGGACGATCTGCGCGTAGTGGCCGGCGTTGCCCGGGGCCGGCGTGCTCGACGCGAGCGCCGAGATCGTCTCCGCGCCGCCGACGTCCTCGAGCTGGCCCTCGGTGCGGAGCTGCTCGGCCACGGTCAGCGCGTCGATCGCCTCGCCGCGCCCGTCGAGCTCGCGGATCGCGCGGTGGATCGCCCGATGCCTCGGTCGATAGAAGTCCTCGGGGTCGAGGCGGACGTCGAGCACCGCGTCGACGGCCACCTGGGAGACCATCATCGCGCCGAGAACGGACTCCTCGGCCTCGAGGTTCTGGGGCGGCAGGGTGGCTTCGCTGAACGATTCTTCTTGCATGGCGGTCGTGCTGGCTGGTCGGGCAGGAGCAATCACTCCTTCCCATTGAAGGTGCTGGGGAGGCGGATTTATCCCCCCACCCGGAGCCGCCTACGAATGAATCACACCGGCGGGCCGGCCGCGAGTCGTGAACCGGGATTTTGCGGGCTACTTCTGCTCGGCGACGATCGTCTTCACCGAGGCGGTCGCGCCGCCGGCGATCTCGATCTCAACCATGTAGGTGCCGATCTCACGGATCGGGTCGTCGAGGCGGACCCGCTTGCGGTCGATCCGGAGCCCGCGGGCCTCGGCGATCGCGTCGGCGATGTCCTTGCCGGTCACCGAGCCGAACAGCTTGCCGTCCTCCCCGGCGCGATGGCTGATCGTCAGCACCGTCTTCGAGAGCAGCGCGGCGGTCTCGCCGGCACGCTCGAGCGCCTCGCGGGCGGCCTTCTCGGCGGCCTGCCGCCGTCGCTGCGCCTCCTCGAGCGCGGCGCTCGTCGCCGGCTGGGCGAGCTTGCGGGGGACCAGGAAGTTGCGCAGATAGCCGGGCGAGACATCGATCGCATCGCCGGCGGAGCCGAGCCCGTCAACGTCGCTGAGCAGAATCGCCTGCGCCATCGGCCCTGCTCTGGCCTAGCGGTCGCCGACGTACGGCAGCAGCGCGAGCTCGCGGGCCCGCTTGACCGCCAACGCGAGCTGGCGCTGGTGCAGGCGGGAGAGGCCGGAGACGCGACGCGAGCGGATCTTGCCGCGATCGGAGATGAAGCGGCGGATCGTGGTCAGGTCCTTGTAGTCGATCTCCTCGACGTTGATCTTCGTGTACTTGCGCGGGCGGTTGCGATCGAACGCTCGTCGACCGCCTCCGCGACGCGGGGCTCTGGGTAGCCATCAGCCCGCGGCCTGCTCTTCCTTGAAGCTCTTCATCGAAGCGGGGATCTTAGAGATGGCGCCCGGGTTCTGCCGAAGCGGCAGTACGGCGCTCGATTGGGGCGACGGACCCGGCCCGCAGACGCGCGGCACCCGAGCGGCGCGGGAATCACGGACCGGATCGGTCGCGCGCTGCGACCTCGGGCTGAAGCCCTGGAACCCCTAGAACGGGATGTCGTCGTCCGAGCCGCTGCCGCCGCCCGCCACGCCGGCGGGCTCGCCGAAGTCGGAGGTGTCGGCCGGGACGTCGGACTGCGGCTGGAATCCGCCGCCGTTGCCCCCGCCGCCACCGGAGTCGTCACGCGATCCGAGGAACTGGACGGTGTCGGCGATGATCTCCACCTTCTGGCGCTTGCCGCTGCCGTCCTTGGCCTCCCACTCGCTCCAGTCGAGCCGGCCGTCGACTGCGACCGGGCGACCCTTGGAGAGGTAGTTGGCGCAGTTCTCGCCCTGCGCGCCGAAGACGGTGACGTCGAGATAGTTCGGCTTGTCGACCCAGTTGCCGCTGCCGTCCTTGCGACGCGAGTTGACCGCGACGCGGAGACCGCATACGGAGAGACCGCCGCCGGTGCTGCGGAGTTCGGGATCCCGGGTGAGATTGCCGGTGATCGTGACCCGGTTGATGTTTGAGGCTGCCACTTGGCTCGCTCCTTCTGTTCTGAACGCTTGGTCATCGAGTGTAAGGACCGGGGCGGCGCGTTCTCGCCCCCCGACCCCGGCCGCGCTCCTTGATCCCGCACCCTGCGGCTTTTCTCAGCGCCGAGGGTGCGGCCGGCGCTAGGACGCCGGGTCCGCGTCGGCGGGTGCGGCGGGCTCGCCGCCACCGTCGCCGTCCTGACGGCTGCGACGACCGCCGCGGTCGTCGCGTCGGCCGCGACCGCGTCCCCGATCGTCGTCCTCGTCCCGGCGCATGATCAGCTCGGTGTCGGGAGGCTCGATGATCGGCGACTCGGGGTCGACCTTGAAGACCCGGAAGCGCAGGACGCCATCGGTGATCTTGAGATTGTGGTCGAGCTCGTCGAGCAGGGGCTTCTCGCCGCTGAAGCGGTAGTAGCGGTAGTCGGCCTCGCCGCGCTGCTCGATCTCGTAGGCCATCTTGCGAAGACCCCAGACCGACTCGTGGTTCAGGGTCCCGCTCGACTCGAGCCGCGCCTTGGTGTCGGCCGCCACCTTGTCCCGCTGCTCCTCCGCGGCCTGCGGATCGAGCATCAGCACCAGTTCGTAGTCAGAGGTTGCCAAGACGGCGCGGCACTATAGCGGGGCACCCCATGCCGACGCGGGGTTGTCGGGATCGTGCGCGGCCTGCGGATCAACTGGCGAGCGGCGGGACGACCGCTGGCGCTGATCCTGCTGGCGGGGACGGCGCTGCTCGCCGGCCCGGGCCTGCTGGCCGCCCCCGAGCCACCGCCGGCGCCGGTCGGGCTGGCGCTGCCGACGGCCGCGAAGCGGCCCCTGAAGCGCGCACCGACAACCGGCCCGCAACGGAGACGCCCCGATCCCCGGCGTCGCAGGGACGCCGCGACACGGGCCGATCGTCGCCCTCCGACAGCCAGGGCGCCGCGGACGGCGGACCGGCATCGTGCTGGCCGGCGGGACCGCGGGCCGCCGCCCGCAGGGCCCCACCGTTCCGGCGCCGCCGGCGCCCACGAAGCCCGTCCCCCCACCCGTCGTCACGACGCCACCGGCGCCGGCCCCCGGTCCGGCGACGGCGCCTGACGGGGACAGGGGCCCGTCGGCCGGCTACCGCGAGTTCGGCCCCTAGCTCCGCTCAGGCGCCGGCGTTGACCATCCGCTTGGCCTCGATGTCGGCCAGCTGCTCGTCGATCCAGGAGCCGGGATCGGTGCGGTCGATGATCTCGCGCAGGTGAGCGGCGCGCAGGCGGCGCTCCTCGGCTGACATCGTCAGCGCCCGGTAGATCGTCTCCGCCTGCTCGGAGATGTCGAACGGGTTGACGCTCAATGCGCCCTCCCCCAGCTCCTCGTGCGCACCGGTGTTCTCGCTCAGCATCAGCACGCCGTCTCGGGTGTTGACCGCGGGCGCCTCCTTGGCGACCAGGTTCATGCCGTCGAACAGCGCGTTGACCATCAACAGGTCGTACTGCTTGTAGCGGGCGACGGCCTCGAGGAAGTTCTCGTAGATCCGCAGGTCGATCGGCATCCAGTCGGTGGTCCCGTGGCGATGGTTGACGACCGCCACCAGCGCCTCGATCCTCTCCAGGTACTCCTGGTATTCGGGAACGTCCTGCCGCGAAGGCTGCAGGTGGGCGATGAACGTGACCTTCTCGTGGAACTCCGGGTGGTCGGTGAGGAACTGATCGAAGGCGGTGAACCCGCGGAGGATGTTCTTCGACAGGTCGGCGCGATCGACGCGGAGGATCAGGTGCTCGCGCCGACGGCTCAGCAGCTCGCGCTCGTAGTTGGCGATCAGGCTCGAGCCGGCAACCCTGCGAAGCCGATCGGAGTCGACCCCGAGTGGGTAGGCCCGGCACCAGGTCTCGCCACCCTCGTGGTGGACGACGTCGTTGGTGTAGTCGACCTCGAACTCCATCAGCTCGCGGCAGCAGTCGAGGAAGTTGTGCACGTAGGACGGCAGGTGGAAGCCGACGATGTCGTTGGCAAGCAAACCGCGATAGATCGCCTCTCGCCAGCGCGCCGGAATCACCCTCCAGGCATCGGCGTGGGGCCAGGGGATGTGGACGAAGTGGTGCAGGAAGGCATCGGGGCGCTCGCGGCGGATCAGGGCCGGAGCCGTGTACAGGTGATAGTCGTGCAGCATCACGAGCGGGTTCTGCAGCCCGTCGATCCGATTCAGCACGCAGCTCGCGATGTCCTCGTTGACGACGGTGTAGCCGCGCTCCCAGGCCTCCTTCTCCTCGGCGCGGATGTCGGGGGCGTTCGAGAGGTCCCACAGGTAGTGCTGGATGAACCACAGGTGCGGGTTCGCGATCACGTTGTAGAACAGGTCGTAGGCAACCGGGTCGGAGGCGACCAGCTCGAGGTCGTAGGTGATTCCCTCCAGCTCGACCTCGACCGGGCCGCCGGCCTCCTCGCTGATCGCAACGTCCTCCTCGGTCATCGCCGAGGCGACCCAGAGCACGCGCCGGTGGGTGGCCAGGCCGCTCAGCGCGGTGACCAGGCCGCCGCCGCCGCGGCGCACGACGCGCTCGCCGTCGGGGCCGTGCTCGAACTGGGCGGGCCCGCGGTTGGAGACGATGATCAGCTGCTCGTCGTCCGCCATCGCGCCCATCTCAGCCGTCGAGCAGATCGCGGAACAGCTGGACGTAGTCCCGCAGCAGGCGCGGCGTCAGGAATCGCTCCCGGACCTGCTCCTTGCCGGCTCGGCCGAGGCGCCGGCCGAGCTCCGGGTCGCGGAGGATCTCGAGGCTGCGCTGGGCGCAATCCTCGGCCGAGGAGACGAGGAAGCCGGACTCGCCGTCGCTGATCTGCAACGGGATCCCGCCGACGTCGCCGCCGATCGTCGGCCTCGCCTTCCAGAGTGCCTCCGAGACGGTCAGGCCGAATCCCTCCCGGATCGACTTCTGCAGGCAGATCGCCGCCTGCGACTGAAAGGCGTTGACCTCGATCGCGCCGACGTTGTTGAGGTTGTTGAGGATCTGGATGTCGGGATCGCCGTCCGCGTACTGCACGGTGTTGTTGAAGTACTCCCAGCCCTCCGGGTCGTCGGTCGCCATCGAGCCGACCAGCGCCAGCTGCACCTCCGGGATCTCGGCCGTGACCGCCCGGTAGGCGTCGATCACGCCGACCGGATCCTTCCAGGGGTCGAAGCGCGAGACCTGCAGCATCAGCGGTCGCTCCGGGTCGACGCCGAACTGCTGGCAGACGTATGCCGCGTCCTCGGCGCTGAACGCCATGTTCTTCGGCGAGAGCGGGTCGATCGCGGGCGGCACGATCCGCACCTCGGGGGCGTCGCTCATCTGCTCCGGCACGTATTCGGGCTGGTGCCAGAAGCTGGCGTCGTACTCGCAGATGTGGGGAAGGATCAGGTCGAGCGTGTCGAGGTTGGGCGTCGAGAGGTCGATGTGACAGCGCCAAACCCACTTGGTGCTGTTCTCCGGTGCGTAGGAGCGCATCAGCGCCGGCTGCGGATCGTGGACGACGATCACGTCCCAGCCGCCCTCCATCCCCATCGCGTTGAGGTGGTTGTAGCGGTCGTACGTCTCCTTCTGGCCCTCGCTGAGGCCGTCCGGCGCCCCCTGGAGCGAGTTGTGCATCAGCTTCGTCACGTTGAAGAACTCCTCGCGCCCGAGGATCACCTGCCAGTGCGCGTCGATGCCGACGTCGCGCATCAGCGGCACCAGGGTGTAGAGGATCTCGGAGACGCCGCCGCCGAACGCGGTGGCGCTCAGATGCAGGACCTGCTTGCCCTGCAGCGACTCCGCCAGGCCCCGGATCTCCTCGACCAGCGGCCGACCGACGACGTGCGTGTAGTCGGCGAGCGACCGGGCACCGAGATTGACCTGCTGCAGCACTGGCGGCAGGCTACAGGGAGACACGCACCCAAACGCGGGGCGCGGCGCCGGTGGGGCTCAGGGCTCGACCGCGCCCGCGCGACGCGCGCGCAGTCGTTCGATCCCGCGGTCGAGCGACTCGATGATGCTGCCGTGCAACTCGGGGTTGGCCGCGACCACGCAGGACATCTGGAAGTCGTGGCCCGAACCGAGTAGTGGCCTCGGATCGAGCGCTCTCCCACATGCGTCGCTGACGCAGGCGCCGGACTCCCCGAGGATCAGCGCCGCGGCCGCCAGGTCGTAGGGGGAGTTGTTGAGCACGGCGCCGCGCCCGACCCGCTCGAACTCGGCCCGCATGCCCGGAACCTCGTCGACGATCCGCGGACCGGGCTCCACGTAGGCATCCATCTGCCCGGTGGCGACCCTCGTCATGTCGTAGGTCGCCGAGCCGAGGTCGAAGGTCCCGCCGCTGACCGAGGAGGAGTCGATCAGCTCCTCGAGCACCACGGCGACGTCGACCGCCGGGCGCCCCCGCAGCCCGTAGGTCCACAGCATGCGGTCGATCGCGGTCGTGGCTGAGAGCGCCGCAGGGGGGTCGACGCCGCCGCCGCGGAGCGCGAGGAAGCGCGAGCCGCTCTTGATCTCGATCACCAGGCCGAGCTCGACATCGGCCATCGTCGGGGCGCCGTCGCCGTATCGGGCTGCGGCCACCGAGATGCAGGCCGACTCGAGCCCGGCCATCGCCGGCCTGGTGCCGTCGATCGGGTCGACCACGAGAACCCACTCCGGCTCCCCGGCGGGGCTGACCATTCCGCGATCCTCCGAGTAGAAGGCCACCCCCGGCGCGTGCTCGCCGAGGTGCTGCTCCATGCGACGCTCGGCCCGCTCGTCGATCGCGAAGGTGACGTCCCCGCCAACGCCGTCGCCCGAGTGCTCGCGGCCGGCTCGCCGGCCGAGCTCGGGGAGCACCTCCGCGCGGAGCACGTCGCCGAGCCCAAGCACGAGCGGGCCGAGCGGATGTCGCATCAGCTCAGGCTGCTGGGACGCGCCTGGAGCGTGACCTCGATCGTCCTGCGGTCGCCGTCGCGGATCACGTCGAGCTCGACCTTGTCGCCGGGCCGTGCTTCGGTGATCAGCCTCGAGAGGTCGCTCTCGCCGAGCAGCTTCTCGCCGTCGATTGCGACGATCACGTCGCCCCCGACCTCGATCTCCTGGCCCTGGAAGTCGACCGTCTCGCCGTCGGCGCCCTGCAGGCCGGCGTCGGAGGCGGGGCTGTCCTTGGTCACCTGAACCACCAGCGACCCGGTCGGAGCGTCGATCTTCAGCCGCTCCGCGAGCTGGGGATAGAGGGGGACGCTGGTCACGCCGATGAACGCGTACTCGGCCTTGCCGTCGTCGCGGAGATCCTCGACCGAGCGCTTGACGAGGTTCGACGGGACGGCGAAGCCAACCCCCTCGTTGCCGCCCGAGGTCGTATTGATCTGCTGGTTGACGCCGATCACCGCGCCGTCAGGATCGATCAGCGGACCGCCGGAGTTGCCGGGATTGATCGAGGCATCGGTCTGGATTCCGCCGTCGATCCGGAAGTCGGTCAGCGACTCGATCGATCGATCCGTCGCCGAGACGATCCCGATCGAGAGCGACTGCTCCTGGCCGAACGGACTGCCGATCGCGGCGACCGGCTCGCCGACCGGGACCTTGTCCGAGTCGCCGAGCTTCAGCGGCTCGAATCCGAGCCCGTCGGGATCGATCTTCAGCAGCGCGATGTCCGCGTTGAGATCGACGCCGACGATCTCCGCCGGCACCTGG
The DNA here is from genome assembly GCA_963700785.1 of uncultured Solirubrobacterales bacterium. Lineage (GTDB taxonomy): Bacteria > Actinomycetota > Thermoleophilia > Solirubrobacterales > 70-9 > CAXMST01. Next base: position 10,961 of record CAVOYZ010000009.1, on the reverse strand, counting down.
TTGCGATCGGTGAACTCGACGAACACCTCGTCGGCCTGCTGGACGTCGGTGGCGCCTGACGCCTGAGCGTCGGTGACGACGTGTGCGTTGGTGACGATCTCGCCGTCGTCGCTGATCACGAATCCCGAGCCCTGCCCGCCACCGACGCCACCGGACCCGCCGATCACCGAGCGGACGGTGACGACGCCGGCCGACGCGCGCTCGTAGATCCCCTGCGCATCGAATGCGCCGACCGGGATCGCCTCGGTCCGCTGTGCCCGGGGCGGGCCTTCGCCGGCTTGGGCCGAATCCGAGGCAGTCGACTGCGGGTCCGAGGAATCGCCGTCGCTGCTGCAACCGGCGAGCGCCGCAAGCGCGAGGGCAGCGGCGATCACGCCGACGAGCAGCGGCCGGCGGCGCATCCGGCGGCGCGGTGTCGCGCTGCTCTCGGTGTCGGTGTCGGTCGTGATGATGGCTCCTCGGTCTGCTGGGCGATCGGGCACGAATCAGGATAAGCAAGTGCGGCGATGCGATCGGCAAATCGGCTCTGGCAGGAGGTTTGCGGCGACGGGCGCCGGCGCCGATCCTTCCCATCCGCCCCAGCGGGCGGTGGAGCGGATCAGCCGGTGGGCTAGTTTCCGAGCCCACCGTGTTGGACCCGAGGATCTACCGGGCGGGCTTCGTGCCCGTCATCGCCGCCGTGGTCGCTCTGATGTTCTCGCTGGAGCGGGCGCCGGAGCCGCTCGAGGAGCCGGTCAGCACGCCCGTGTTCAAGGGTGGGGACAGCGCTCGCCTGGCGCGCTCGCTGGCGAGCCTCGCACCCGAGCGTTCCCCGGGCTCGCCGGGCGACCGCGCGGTCGCCGATGTCGTCCGCGAGCAGTTCGGAGCGGTGACCGGCGGCGAGGTCACCAGCCAGACCTTCGAGACCAGCTACGAGGGCGAAGCCGTCGAAGCTGAGAACGTGGTCCTGACGCTGCCGGGTCGGCGGGCGGAGACGCTGCTGGTCGTCGCCGGACGCGACTCCGAGGTCGGTTCGGGGGCGACCACCTCGGCCTCAGCGACGGCCGCCCTGCTGAACCTGGCCGAGATCCTCGGCAGCTCGCGGCACGAGCGCACGATCGCGCTCGCCTCGGTCTCCGGCAGCGGCGACGGCGCCGACGGGGTCAGGCAGCTCGTTGACCAGTTCGAGGTGGAGGGTGGGATCGAGGCTGCGATCGTCGTCTCGCAGCCAGGCGTGGAGATGCGCGTGCCCCCGTTCGTGTTTCCCGGGCACGCCGACGACCGCACCGCGCCCGCGACCCTGATCGAGACCGCCGATCAGATCGCGACCGTTCAGTTCGGCCGAACCGCGTACGCGACGGATCCCTGGCGGGAGCTGGCGCGGCTGGCGCTGCCCGTCGGCGTCGGAATCGGGACCGCGCTGAGCGACGAGGGGGTCGACGCGATCACCGTCTCGGGGTCAGGCGAGCGGCCGCCCGACCCTGAAGCCTCGAGCCGCGGTGATGTCTCGAGCGAGACGCTCGGGATCGCCGGCGGCACCGCTCTCAACCTGCTGCTCACCCTCGATCAGCCGTCCGCAGAGCTGCCCGCTGAGCCGACCCGGTACCTGAAGATCGGTGACAACCTGCTCCCCGGATGGACCCTGAGCCTGCTGGCCGTGGCCCTCGTGCTGCCCTCGCTTCTGGCCGCGGTCGATGCCTGGCTGCGCGACCGGCGGCGAGACGCGCGCACCAGCCGCCGGGCGATCCCGTGGGCGCTCGAACGGGCTCTGCTGCCGCTCGCCGGCCTGCTGCTCGCCTACCTGCTCGGCTTCGTCGGGTTCGTCGACAGGCCCGGGTTTCCCTACGACCCGGGCCTGTTCGGCGCCGGCAGCTCCGCGCCGGTTGCGCTCGCGGCAATCGCCCTCGTCGTCGCTTTCGCCGCGCTTCTGATCAGACCGCTACGGACGCCCCTCGACGTCGAGCCGCAGACCCTCGCGGCGGCCGCGGGCATCGTCTGCGCGCTGGCGGTGCTCGGGATCTGGCTCGTGAATCCGTTCCTGGCGCTGTTGCTGAGCCCGACCGCCCACGTCTGGGTGCTCGCGGCGAGGGGCCAGGGGCCGCCACGGCCGGTCGTGATCGGCGCGGTGGCGGCGCTCGCTCTGGTTCCCGCGATCGCTGCCGGGGTCGAGGTCGCGAGCGCGCTGGACCTCGGGCTCTCGGCGCCGTGGCAGGCGCTGCTGCTGATCGAGAGCGGTCAGCTGAGCCTGCCGCTGGCCCTGCTCTGGTGCCTGTTGCTGGGTGGCCTGATCGCCTGCTACGCCGCCGCCGGCGCCGATCCAGGCCTCGAGCCGAAGCTCGACGAGGTGCCTCTCCGCGGCCCCGGCGGCTACGCGGGCCCGGGCTCTTTGGGGGGCACTCCCTCGAGCCTGTCCAGGCACTGAGCGGGAGGCCTTCAGGCGTGCCGTCAGGCACGAACTGGACGGGGTGGCCAGTACGGGCAGTGCGGCTAAAGCAAACCGCCTTCCGGCCGATTTCAGAGCTAGGACATTTCTGTGTTCTGTGTTTGCAAGGGACTACGACAGTCCTACATCCCAACCAATGAGAAGCGGTGATGCTGATGCGTGCCAGTATTGATCACCTCGACCATGTCCATCGACGGGTAGCGAAGGGCGAGTACCGGGTCAGTTCCACCCGTGTGGCAGCAGCGATGCTGCAGCGGATCGGAGCGATGGTGCTCGACCGGGAGGTCAGCGGTTCAGCTGATCGTGGCCGAGTGCCGCTAGCAAGCGGCCATCGTCACGCCTGATCCCAACCCCGCTACCTGAGCCGACCCGGCCGATCTCGGCCAGGCCGCAACCTAACCCGCTCAGCGCCTTGCTCGCCGCGGCAACCCGCCCGGCGGGCAGGGCGCAGAGCAACTCGTAGTCCTCGCCCCCGAGCGCGAGCTCGCGCGGATCGCGGCCCAGCGACGCGGCGAGCTCCTCGACCCCGGCGCCGAGCGGCACCCGGTCGATCTCGATCTCGATCGCGACCCCGGACGCCGCCGCGAGCTGCTCACCGTCGGCGCCGAGCCCGTCCGAGAGATCGATCATCGCCCCCGCCCCGGCTCGGGCCAGGGCGAGGCCCTCCGCGAGCCGCGGCATCGGCCGCAGCTGGCGCTCGATCAACGCGGAGCGCCGGTCGCCGGCGAGCGAGGCCGGCGGATCGGCCCCCTCGAGCAGAAGTAGCCCGGCGGCGGCGGTGCCGAGCTCACCGGTGACGCAGACCGCGTCTCCCGGCCGGGCGCCCTGCCTGCCGACCAGCTCCTCGGCTGTGGCCGCGTGCCCGACAACCGTGACCGCAAGCGCCAGCGACGGCGCCCTGGTGAGATCGCCGCCGAGCACCGCGACGCCGGTGCGGGCGGCACAGTCGGCGAGCCCCTCGGCGACCGCCAGAATCGCCGCCTCGTCGAGGTCGTCTGGGCACCCGATCCAGACGTAGGCCTCGCCCGGGTCTGCCCCCATCGCCGCGAGATCGCTGAGGGCGGTGGCCAGGGCCTTGTGGCCCGCCGCAGACGGCGGACACCACTCGCGCCGGAAGTGGACCCCGTCCACCAGCGCATCGATGCTCGTCGCGGTCGCGCCGTCGGGGACGGTGACCGCGGCGTCGTCGCCGATCCCGACCAGATGTGAGCCGGACTCCGGGTGCCGGAGCCGCTCGCGGATCGCGGCGATCAGATCGAACTCGGGGGAGCTCCGCATCTCCGGTTCGCGCGGCACGTCTCTATTCAAGCGCCGTTCGCCCGCCCCGTCCACTCCCGAACCCTCAGACCGGAACCGCGTTGACCGCCTGGAAACACCGTCAGGAGCATCGTCAGGGCGATCAGCGCGCGATCGCGGGAGACCGCCGCCGGCGGCAACAGCCAGATCACGTACCAGGGGACCAGCCAGGCGCTCGCGACCAGCAGGCCGAGGGCGCCCCAACCGGCGGCCCGGATCCAGTCGGCTCCCCTGACGACCCAGGCGAGCAACGCGATCAGCGCGACCACATAGAGCGCGGCGAGCAGGTAGCGGATCGGGTCGACGCCGACGTCGAGCAGTCGCGAGAGCGTGCCCGGAACGCTCCAGCGGCTCACCGTGCGCTGGTTGTCGCCCGCGACGTCGAGGGCGGAGCCGGCGTCGGGGCCGAAGATCAGAAGCGTCAGCGCCAGCAGCGCCGCGCCGGCACCGATGATCCCGACCAGCAGCCTGCTGCGGCGCTCGGCGCCGGCGAGGGCGAACGGCACGTACAGCGCGCCCGCGGCCTTGACCGCGATCGAGGCGACGAAGGCGACGCCCGCGGCCGCCGGGCGGGCGGTGAGCAGCGCCAGCGCGCCCGCGAGCGCGAGCGCGACCATCAACCCGTCGTTGTGGCCGCCGCCGACGAGGTGCACGAGGACCAGGGGATTGAGCGCCACGAACGCCGCGGCGGGGGCGCCGGCAAGACCGCGGAGCCGGGCAATCCGGGCGGTGAGCAGCGCGATCGCCGCGACCGAGAGACCGGCGATCAGCTTCAGCGACCAGAGCGCGAAGCCAACCCCGATCGCCGCGAGCGGGTAGCTCAGCAGCGTGAACAGCGGCCCATAGACGCTGACCGAGAAGCGGAAGTCCTCGACCCGCCTGGCGGCCTCGTCGGCGGGAATCGCGGCCGGGGCGAACTCGTAGGGATTGAGGCCCTCCTCGACCCCGAGCCGCCCGTAGGCGATGTAGCTGAACAGGTCGAGCGAGAGCAGCGGCGGAGCCAGCGTGAAGACCGTCAGCAGGGCGGCGATCAGCATCCAGAGCGCGCGGCTCTCGCGCTCACCGGCCGTCAGCCAGAGCAGGGCCCAGGCGATGATCGCGACGTAGAGCAGTGCCAGAAACAGGCCGGGCGAGATCCCCAGCCCGGCCCCGAAGACGCCGAGGATCCAGCGCGGAGCATCGTCTGCAGCCGCGGGAACCAGGTCGGTGCCGGCCACTGCGAGCAACACGGCGCTGATCGCGAGCAGCAGTCCCGCGAGCGCCGGCCTCCAACCGACGGCCCGCTCCACCGGCGGCTCGCTTACCCCAGATCTCCGGTTCATCTTCCGCCGGGCAGCGTACGCGCCCGCCGCCGCCGCGCGGGCGGCGTGGCCGCCAGCCGGGTACTGGCGCCCGGCGCCAACCGCCACAATGCCGCCCGTGCGACGCGCTGTCTTCATCGATGCCCTCGGGACGATGCTCTGGCTCGAGGCCCCATGGGAGCGGATCGACCCCGAGGCGGTGCGCGGGATCGAGCCCGATCGCGTGCGCGACGCGTTCATCGCCGAGATGACCTACTACATGGCGCGCACCGACGAGGGCGGCGACCCCGACTCGCTGGCCGACCTGCGTCGGCGCTGCGCCGCCGTCCTCTCGCGGGAGATCGGGCGGGAGGTCAGCGTCGGGACGATGATGGATGCCCTCCACTTTCACCCCTACGACGACGCGCTCCCGGCCCTGCGGTCGCTGCGCGAGGCCGGCCACCGGCTGGTCTGCGTCTCGAACTGGGACTGCTCGCTGCCGTCGGTTCTCGCCCGGCTCGGGCTCGGGGCCGAGCTCGACGGCATCGTCAGCTCGGCGACCGCGGGAGCCCGCAAGCCCGACCCGGCGATCTTCGCCCCGGCGCTCGAGATCGCCGGCTGCGAGGCATCCGACGCGCTGCACGTCGGCGACAGCGGCGACGACGTCACCGCGGCGCGTGGCGCCGGGATCGAGGTGCTGCGGCTCGACCGCGGCGGCGACGGCGACATCTCCTCGCTCGCCGAGATCAGCGAGCATCTCGACCGATGAGCGCCGAGCCGGAGATCGAGCCGACGGAGACCCCGAGCTCCGATCTGCTGCCGACCGAGGAGGGGTACGTCGGGGTGCCGCGGAGCGCCGTCGGGGTGCGCGAGATCATCGTCGCGGTCCTGATCGTGATCGGGATCTCGGTCGCCGGCTTCGTGCTGGTCGCGCTGTTCGACCCGACGCTCACCTCGGGCGGCGGCGAGGAGCTTTCCGACAGCGGCGCGTTGGTGCTGCAGGCGTTCACCGTGCTCGGCTTCATCGTCGCCGCGCTCGGGGCGACGATCATGGCCAACGGCGGCGGGCTGGCCGAAGCCGCGCGCCGGCTCGGCATGCGGCCGTTCGGACCGCGGATCGTGACCACCGTGCTGATCGCGATCGTTGCCTACCTGGTGATCGCAGCCGTGATCGCAGCCCTGCTGGCACCGGAGCAGCAGGACATCGCCGAGACCCTCGGCGCCGACGAGAACGCGACCCTGGCGGTGACGATCGCGGCCGGGGTGCTGATCATCGCCGGGGCGGCGATCAGCGAGGAGCTGTTCTTCCGCGGTCTGCTGTTCGGCGGCATCCGCCAGCGACTGACGCTGTGGCCGGCGGCGTTGATCTCGGGGGTGCTGTTCGGGCTTCCCCATCTGCCGACCGGGGATCTCGCCGTCGGGCTGCAGCTGGCCGTGTTCGGGGCCGTGCTGGCCTGGGCATACGAACGCAGCGGCACCCTGTGGGCGCCGATCACGCTGCATGCGCTCAACAACACGCTTGCCTTCCTGGTCCTGATCGACGTGATCAAGCTCTGAGCGGCGGGTCCGACCGCCGGACCGGCGGGCCAAGAACTAGACTGCTCACCATGATTCACCGTTCGCGCTGGGGGGTCATGCTCGCGATCAGCGCCGCTCTCCTCGCACTGGGTGGCGGCTACGCATCTGCCCAGACGCCGGCCGTGGAAGCTCAAGCGACCGAGTCGGCTGCGGCCCCCGAGGCGAAGGCCGGCGAGAGCGGCAACGGCACGACGCCGCAGCAGCCTGCGATTCGCGAGTCCCGGCTCAAGCTGAGGCTCAAGGGCCTGAGCGGGGGCCGGCTCAAGGTCGGCAACAAGTTCACCGCCGCCGGCACCCTGGCTCCGTTCGTCAAGGGGGAGCGGGTGACGCTGATCGTGCGCCGCGGGACGAAGACGATCAAGCGCAAGGTCGTCACCCCGAAGCGGAAGAAGGGGTCGAACTTCAGCCGCTTCTCGATCTCCCAGAAGCAGACCCGCCCCGGCCGTTACTCGGTCCAGGCGATCCACAAGCGGAGCCGGAAGCTGACCTTCGATCAGGAGCGGACCAAGGGCTTCAAGATCAGCTACCCCGACCTGCGGCAGGGGAACCGGAGCACGACCGTGCGCCTGTTCAACAACCTGCTGGCCCGCCTCGGCTACGTCAACGACCGGGGCAAGAGCTTCGACTCGGCCACCGCGCGGGCGGTGCTCGCCTTCCGCAAGGTCAACGGGATGTCGTGGAACAGCAAGGCGAGCGGCAAGATCTTCAAGAAGCTCGCCAAGGGCGCCGGCGGCTACAAGGTCAAGCATCCGGGCTCGGGCAAGCACGTCGAGCTCGACATCTCGAGGCAGATCCTGGTCCTCGCCAAGGGCGGCAAGGCGAAGGAGATCTACCACACCTCCACCGGCGCCTCGGCAACGCCGACCCCGCTCGGAACCTGGCGCTTCTATCGCAAGGACCCGGGCTTCAACAGCCTCGGGATGTACTACTCGGTCTACTGGAATCGCGGCTACGCGACCCATGGCTACAAGTCGGTGCCCAACTACCCCGCAAGCCATGGATGCGCCCGCAACCCGATCCCGGACTCGAAGCACATCTACGACTGGATCGACCTCGGCGATCTGATCCACGTCGACCGCTGAGCCCGGCGTGACGGCTGTGAACGGGGCCGACCTGGCCGAGTACCTGGACCGGCCGATGAGCCCGCCCGACGCAGCCGCGTGGAGGGCGATCGAGGCGGGCCCGATCGCCCCCGGCCTGGCGCTGCCGAGAGCGCGCATGGACCGGCTTCTGGATCCGGCCCCCCTGCAGGCGGAGACCGGCTGGTGCCGGCTCGACGACGGTGTCGCCTACGTGGCGGTGCGGACGCCGATGCCCGCGGTCGTTGCCGAGATGGTCGACTGGTGGTTCGACTGGCACCCGCGCCGGTCGCTGCGCTACCGGGTCTGGTTTCCGGGGGCGCACGAGTCGAACTCGCTCGATCCGCCCCCAGCACCGGGCGCCAAGCCACACTGGGGTGCGGTCCACCATCCGGTCGAGGACATCGGGCTGGGCGTGACCCGGGCCCGGATCGAGTTCGTGCGGCCGAGCGAGATCGGCTTCGGGACCGACGCGCTCGACGAGCCCGCCGTCGGCACGATCGTCTGCGGCTGGGCCGGTGACGAGGGCAAGCGGATGCGCGCCGGCCCAATGGTCCACGTCTTTCTCCGCGAGGGCGACGGCGTTGTGCTGCGCAGCCGATTCTGGCTCGGCGCGACGCTTCGCCCCTACGCGCCGGCGCCAATCGCAGCGGCGGTCGGAAGGCTGGTCAACAACCGCGTTGTCCGCAGGCTTGCCCTCCCCGCCGAGCTGCCCCGCGCCCTCGCCCGTCACTGCGCGGCCGAGTACGCGAACTTCGCCACGCTGATCCCCGAGCTCTACACGCGGTGGGGCTCGAGCACCGACGATAGGCTGGCTTGATGGGCGCCGATCGTTTCCAGGGACCGCTGCTCGAGCGGGGCGCTGAGGGATATGAGCAGGCCCGGGCAGCGTCGCTGTGGAACGCCCGCGTCCCCGAGGCGTATCCGGATCTGATCGTCCAGGCGCGATCCGAGCAGGACGTGATCGGCGCGGTTCGTCTCGCCCGCGAGCGGGGGATGCAGCTCACGGTCCGCTCGGGCGGCCACAGCTGGGCTGGAAACCACATCCGCGAGGGTGGCATCCTCCTCGACCTCGCGGCCCTGACCGCGGTCAGCATCGACCGCGAGACGATGCGGGCGACGGTCCAGCCCGGCGTACAGGGGACGGCGCTGGTCGCCGCGCTCGCGGAGCAGGGACTCTTCTTCCCCGCCGGGCACTGCGTCGGGGTCGCGGTCGGCGGTTACCTGCTTCAGGGAGGGTTCGGCTGGAACGGCCGCGTGCACGGGCCGGCCTGCATGAGCGTCGAGGCGATCGACGTCGTCACCGCCGACGGTGAGCTGGTTCACGCCGACGGTGAGGCTCACCCCGATCTGCTCTGGGCGGCGCGCGGAGCGGGTCCTGGCTTCTTCGGCGTGGTCACTCGCTTTCATGTGCGCGTCTACCCACGGCCGCAGCACGTCGCCAATGCGGTTCACACCTACCCGGTCGAGCTGATTGACGAGGTCTTCGCCTGGGCCGGCGAGATCGGGCCGCGCGTCGACCGCCGGACCGAGCTGATGGTGATCCTCCACTACGACGACGCCGGCGAGGTCGAGGTTGCGGTCACCGGGCCGACGCTGGTCGACACCGAGGAACAGGCCCGTGCCGCTCTGAGCCTGCTGCAGACCTGCCCGGTGATCGATCGGGCGAAGATCAGCGTCCCCTATCTCCCGGTGTCGATGGACGACCTCTACGCGGGGGTGCGCGCCGCCTACCCGGACGAACACCGTTACGTCGCCGACAACATGTGGACCCACGCCCCGGCCCATGACCTGTTGCCCGGGATCCGCCGCATCGCCGAGACACTCCCCGAGGCGCCCTACTCCCACATGCTGTGGATGAACTGGGGCGAGAGCCCCGAACGGCCGGAGATGGCCTACTCATGCGAGGACGAGACCTACATTGCCGTCTACGGCGTCTGGACCGACCCTGCCCGCGACGAGGTCAACGTGCCCTGGGCGGCTGAGCGGATGGCCGAGATGGACCACCTGGCCACCGGCATCCAGCTCGCCGACGAGAACCTCGGCGCGCGACCGGCACGGTTCGTCAGCGACGCCAACCTCAAGCGGCTGGACGAGATCCGCGCCGCCTACGATCCAGAGCGGAACCTTCCGGGAGTGGATGGGCCGTCCGAGCTGAGCTCGGGCCACGCCCCGTCCGCGTACGATCTGGCACCGTGGCCGACCCGCGCCAGATCCTGATCGACGAGCTCCGCGAGCATGCCCTGGTGATCGGCGAGGTGACGCTGACCAGCGGCGAGACCGCCTCCTACTACGTCGATGCGAAGCGGGCGATCCTGCGTCAGCCCGCCTTCGGAGCGCTCGGTGATCTCGTCTCCGCGAGGGCGCGGGAGCTCGGGGCCCGCGCCGTCGGTGGCATGACGATGGGCGCCGACCCGATCGCCAGCGCCGCCCTCGCCGGTGAGCACGGCGAGGATCTAATCGCCTTCTTCGTCCGCAAGGACAAGAAGCAGCACGGCCTGCAGCGCTGGGTCGAGGGCCCGCTGCTCGAGCCCGGGACCCCGGTGCTGATCGTCGAGGACGTGGTCACCACCGGGGGCTCGACCGTGCAGGCGATCGAGCGCTGTCGCGAGGAGGGTCTCGAGATCGTCGGCACGGTCTCTGTCCTCGACCGCCTCGCCGGCGGTGCCGAGGCGATCGAGGCGGCCGGCGGCGGCGCCTACACCGCCCTGGCGACGATCGACGACGTCTACCCCGACCGGCCCGACGGGTGAACCGTTCGGGGCGCCGAAGCCCCCTCGACCGTGCACGGCCGCGGCCCATGCCCCGACCAGGATTCGAACCTGGGGCCTACTCCTTAGGAGGGAGTCGCTCTATCCAGCTGAGCTATCGGGGCCGGTGGCCAGATTCGGCTCTGCCAAGCCGTTCGCAGGGTACTGGGTGTCCATACGCCCGGCGGACTTGACCCACTGCTCGGTGGTGCCAGTGCCCAATGTGCGCTGATGTAGACCGGTCGTCACCGAGCGCATACCGGAGGCTCGCGTAGAGGCGCCGCATGGAGTACGGGCTCACCTTCTCGTCAATCGGGTCGATGCCGATCTCAGTCAGCCGGCGGTTCGCGTGGCGGGCTCGTCCTCAGCGCGGCGGCGGTGCTGCCGGGGGCATCCTCATCGACTCGAGCTGCCTGACGAGGACGGTGTCGGGTACCTGGATCGGGCCTCGGGTGGGCCGGTCCAGGTCGGTGGTCACGAACAGGAGGAACGCGATCAGCGCCGATGCCCCCAGCACGAAACCGACGCCGCGCCCGGCCAGGGCGAGGTTGGCGGA
>CAVOYZ010000008.1:0-283965 GCA_963700785.1 uncultured Solirubrobacterales bacterium | reverse complement strand
GCTTACGTGCCGGCCCACGCTTCGTTAAGCAGAAAGGGCGGCCCGGAGGCCGCCCTTTCGACTTCGCTTCTCAGCTCTGCTACTTGCGGAGCTTCAGCTTCGAGACCGCGCCGCCGTGATCGGACGGCCACAGCCCGGACGGGGTGATCTCAGCCGGATCGTTGCCCGTCACGTATGCCTTGAGGAGCTTCGCCTTCGCCTTCTTGTTGGCGAGGACGTGGTCGATCGTGTGATCGAACGGATCCTCGTCGATGTCGAGCGCGGACCCGTAGCAGCAGGTGAAATCACCGCCGGTTCCGTAGTCCTTCATCCCGAACGCGGCCAGCGCCTTGAAGGCGAGCTGATCGCCATCGTTGCCGGAGTTGAATCCGGTGCCGACCTCGTGCGGAACACCCAGCGCTGAGTTCAGGTCACCGACCAGGATCGCCCGCATCTTCGTCTTCAGCGGGCCGCCCTTCTGGGTCAGCTCCTTCGCCTGGGCCTCCTTGATCGTCGGATCGCCGAACGCCTCGAGGTGCGTGTTGACGAAGCGGAACTTGGTCGGCTTCGACTTCTTGTTCTTCTTGTACTTGGCGTCGACCGAGAGCCAGCCGCGGTCCGCGGTGACCAGCGCGCCACCGACGTCGGCGGTGAACGTGGTCTCGTAGTTGATCCATCTGCACCGACTTCTTGATCGGCTTCACCTTGCTGCCCTTGCGGGCGAGGATCACGTCGCGCATCGTCAGCCGCGCGTCGAGATCGGCGCCGAGCGCCGCGAACGGGCCGGTGCCGTCCCAGGTCGCCGTCGACATCGGCGGGGAGCTCACCCTCGAACTCGTCCTGGACCGCGATCACCTTGTACTTGCCGCCGACGTACTTCATCAGCTCAGCGAGGAAGTCGTACTTGGTCTCGGTCGCGAGCGTCGCCGAACGGGGAGATCGGCGGCGCGCCACCGTCAGACGGTGTCTGGACCCGCCAATGGGCGACCTCCTGCAGGCCGATCAGATCCGCCTTCGACTTGTTGATCTCCTTCCCGAGCGGAATCGCCCGCTCCGGGAAGTTCGTGCGCTCGATCTCGTTGTAGATCTCGCCGGCGCCGTCGATCGCCTCGCCGAGTGCTTGCCGCCCCGAGCGCCGGGCTCGAGGTCGGCCCCGAGATAGACGTTGCGGGTCATCACCGTGACCTTGGCGTTCTTCGCCTTCTTCTTCTTCGCGACGCCCTCGGGCGGGCTGATCAGCGCGACCGTCAGGACCGCGGCGATCACCGCCCCGACGATCAGCCAGACACGCGAGCCCGCGTGGCCCCTGTTGATAAAGGTCAAGAGACTTCTCCTTCTACGTTGCCCCGTGGATACGCCGCTCCCGCGTCGGACCGGCTCGAACAGTCTAACCCGGAAGCCCGCAGTTCGATGCGGTTGCCGGTGCCGGCTCGCGGGCGCCCTCGCGAGGCTTCGACAAAGCGGAAACTATCTGCTACGCTCCGACTCAGATTTTCAACCTGATAGCTAGCAAGCTCGGGCGGGACACGGCTCCGGCAGCCGGTTTCACGCGCCTGACTACTGAAAGGAACAGACATGGGCAAGACGATCGGAATCGACCTCGGCACCACCAACTCCTGCTTCGCGGTGATGGAGGGCGGTGAGCCGACCGTCCTCGAGAACGCGGAGGGCGGCCGCACCACCCCGTCCGTCGTCGCCTTCACCGACGACGACCGCCTGGTCGGCACCGTCGCCAAGCGACAGGCGGTGATGAACCCGGAGCGGACGATCTTCTCGATCAAGCGCTTCATGGGCCGCAAGGAGGCCGAGGTCAAGGAGGAGGAGACGATCGTCCCCTACCACGTCGAAGCCGGGCCGAACGGCGACGTGCGGGTCAAGGTCGACGAGAAGCAGTTCAGCCCGCCGGAGATCTCGGCGATGATCCTGCAGAAGATCAAGGCCGACGCCGAGGCAAAGCTCGGTGAGACGGTCGACTCCGCCGTGATCACCGTCCCCGCGTACTTCAACGACGACCAGCGCCAGGCGACCAAGGACGCCGGCAAGATCGCCGGGCTCGATGTCAAGCGGATCATCAACGAGCCGACCGCGGCGTCGCTCGCCTACGGGCTCGACAAGGAGAAGACCGATCACACGATCCTCGTCTTCGACCTCGGCGGCGGTACCTTCGACGTCTCCGTGCTGGAGATCGGCGACGGCGTCTTCGAGGTGAAGTCGACGGCCGGCGACAACCACCTCGGCGGCGACAACTGGGACAAGGCGATCGTCGAGTGGCTGGTGGCCGAGTTCAAGCGCGACCAGGGGATCGACCTGGGCGCCGACAAGAACTCCCTGCAGCGCCTCTACGAGGCGGCCGAGAAGGCGAAGATCGAGCTCTCCTCCGCCCAGGACACTCAGATCAACCTGCCTTTCATCACCGCGGTCGAGGGCCAGCCGAAGCATCTCGAGATGAAGCTGACCCGCGCCAAGCTCGCGGAGCTGACCTCGGATCTGCTCGAGCGGGTCGTGAACCCGGTCAAGCAGGCGCTCGCCGATTCCGGCACCGAGATCGACCACGTGGTCATGGTCGGCGGCATGAGCCGCATGCCCTCGGTCCAGGAGAAGGTCAAGGAGCTGACCGGCAAGGACCCGCACAAGGGCGTCAATCCCGACGAGGTGGTCGCCGTCGGCGCCGCGATCCAGGCCGGGGTGCTGGCCGGCGACGTCAAGGACGTGCTGCTGCTCGACGTGACGCCGCTGACGCTCGGGATCGAGACCAAGGGCGGGGTGATGACGAAGCTGATCGAGCGGAACACGACGATCCCGACGAAGAAGTCGGAGATCTTCTCGACCGCCGATGACAACCAGACCCAGGTCGAGGTCCACGTGCTGCAGGGCGAGCGCGAGATGGCGTCGGGCAACAAGTCGCTGGGCAAGTTCCAGCTGACGGGCATCCCGTCGGCGCCACGCGGAATGCCGCAGATCGAGGTCACCTTCGACATCGACTCGAACGGCATCCTCAACGTCTCCGCCAAGGACCTCGGGACCAGCAAGGAGCAGACGATCGAGATCAAGGGCGGCTCGGGCCTCGCCGAGGACGAGGTCGAGCAGATGATCAAGGACGCGGAGAGCCACGCGGACGAGGACCGCAAGGCGAAGGAGCTGGCAGAGGCACGCAACGTCGCCGAGGCGCGCGCCTTCCAGTTCGAGAAGGAGCTCGCTGAGCACGCCGACAAGATCAGCGACGCCGACCAGAAGGAGGTCAGCGAGGCGATCGAGGCGCTGAAGGGCGCGGTCGATTCGACCGACGCCGCCGAGATCCAGGCGAAGACCGAGGCGGCCGAGAGCGCCTTCCACAAGGTCAGCGAGGCGATCTATGCGGCGAGCGCCCAGCAGGCGGCGGAGAGCTCCGGCGACGGCGCCGCAGCCAACGGCGACGGCGCTGAGGAGGAGGTCGTCGACGCCGAGGTCGTCGAGGACGAGGCCTGAGCCGCGGGTCGGCCGGAGCAAGCTGATGAGCGAGAGAGGCAACCAACCGACGGAGGAAGCTGCCCTGACGCCCGGCGCCCGGCCGGACGAGCCCGGCAGCGAACCCGCTGAGGCTGCGCCAGAGGATGCCGAGCAGCCGGACGCCGCCGAGCAGACCGCCGAGAGCGAGCTCGAAGCGGCTCGTCGCGAGCGCAACGAGTACCTCGATCTCGCGCAGCGCGCGCGGGCCGACCTCGAGAACTACCGGCGCCGCGTCGGCGCTGAGGCCGGCGTCGCGGAGCAGCGCGGCCGAGCGGCCGTCGCCCGCGATCTGATCCCGGCGCTCGACGATCTCGAGCGAGCGCTGCTGGCCGCCGGCGTCGACCCCGACGGCGCGGTGCCCGAGGGCGAGCCGGCCAGCGAAGAGGTGACGGCCCAGAACGCTCTCGCCGAAGGGGTGGCGTTGGTCTACCGCGAGCTGCGGGACGGTCTCCGGCGCGCCGGCGTCGAGGCGTTCGACCCGGGCGGCGAGAAGTTCGACCCGGCGACGTCGGAGGCGATCGCGACCGCGGACGGCGAGACGGCCGAGCAGGGCATCGTCGTCGAGGTCCTCGAGCGGGGCTACCGGATCGGCGACGTCGTGCTGAGGCCGGCGCGGGTCGTCGTCGGCGCCTAGGGGTCCGGCGGTGGCACGAGATCTGTACCAGGTCCTGGGGGTCGGCAAGGGCGCCTCCGACGAGGAGCTGAAGAGCGCCTACCGAAAGCTCGCCCGCGAGTACCACCCCGACCGCAACCCCGGCGACGAGCAGGCCGAGGAGCGCTTCAAGGAGGTGCAGGGCGCCTACGACACGCTCAAGGACCCGGATAAGCGCAAGGAGTACGACTCAGGCGGGGCCTTCGGAGGCTTCGGCGGCTTCGGCCGCGGGGGAGACCCGCGGGCCGGCGGGTTTGGAGTCAGTGACCTCGGAGACGTGTTCGGATCGCTGTTCAACCGCGGCGGTGGGCCCCAAGCTCCGGCGGGGCGCGACCTCGAAACAGAGATCAAGCTCAGCTTCGAGCAGGCGATGGAAGGCACTCAGGTCCGGGTGACGGTTCCCAAGCAGGCCCGCTGTGAGACCTGCGGCGGCAGCGGCGCCGCACCGGGCACCCAGCCACACACCTGTCCCTCCTGCGGCGGTCGCGGCGTCGACGCCGAGAGCCAGGGCTTCTTCTCGATCTCCCATCCCTGCCCGCAGTGCGGCGGCAGGGGCGAGGTGGTCGATACCCCGTGCCCCGACTGCGCGGGCAGCGGGGTCACCCAGCAGCGGAAGCGCTATCGCGTCAACGTGCCGGCCGGCGTTCGCGACGGGACCCGGATCCGGCTTGCCGGCAAGGGCGAGGACGGGCCCCTGGGCGGGCCCTCGGGCGACCTGTTCGTGACCACCCGCGTCACGCCCTCCCCGGTGTTCACGCAGCGCAAGGACGGCAACCTCGAGGTTGCGGTGCCGATCACGATCCCCGAGGCGATCGGCGGTGGCAGCATCGAGGTCCCGACGCTGCGCGGCACGAAGCGGATCCGGATTCCGGCGGGCACGAAGCACGGAACGATCCAGCGGCTGCGCGGCGAGGGGCCACCGAAGCCCGGCGGCGGCAGGCGCGGTGACATCCGCTACCGGATGGAGATCGAGATTCCCAGTCAGCTCAGCGGCGAGCAGCGCAAGGCGGTCGAAGAGCTCGCGAGCTCGCTCGACGACCACGATCCGCGTCAGGAGATCCTGCGCGAGGCCAGGCGTCGCGAGACTGCGCAGCCCGGCGATCAATCCGAGCAGTCGGGCAAGGTAGGTGCGGCGTGAGCGAGCGCGCGGACAACGCGAAGGGCCGGCGGCGGGTCCGAAGATCGGTCACCACGATCAGCGGCGAGCTCGATCGCGAGCGCGGCGTGTTCATGATCTCGGTCGCCGCGGAGCTGGCCGACATGCATCCGCAGACCCTGCGGATGTACGAAGCGCGCGGTCTGATCGCGCCGAAGCGCTCGCCGAAGAACACCCGCCTCTACTCTCAGGAGGATGTCGAGCGCCTGCGGCGGATCCAGGAGATGACAGCCGAGCAGGGCCTCAACCTGGCCGGGGTCGAGACCGTTCTCGAGCTCGAGAACCGGCTCGAGGAGATGCGTGCCGAGCTGCTCGAGATGCGCGACCGGGCGGCGGAGCTGCAGCAGCGGATGGCCGACGAGGTCGAACGGGTCCGGCGCTCGCTCGGCGCCGAGCTGGTTCCCTACGGGGCCTACGAGTCCAGGTCGATCCCTTGAGCACCGACCCCGGGACCACCTCGCCGGCGGGCGCGGCGATCGATCCACTCGCAAGAGCCGCCGCCCTGTCGATCGCATGGGCGAGGATCGGGATCGGGATCGGGACCTTCGGCTTCACCCGTCCGGCGCTGGCGAAGCTCGGCTTCGAGCGGCCCGACACGGCCACGGTGGCGCTGGCGAGGCTGGCCGGAGGCCGCGACATCGCGCTCGGCCTGCAGGCGCTGTCGGCAGCCGCCGACCGCGGCCGGCTGCGCGAGGCGACCCTGCTCGGCGCGATGGTCGACGCGGGCGACGCGGTCGCATTCGGCGCCGCCTCCCTGGCGGAGCCCGGAGCGCGACGACCGGCGCTGCAGAACGCCGCGCTCGGCGCGGCCGCGGCACTCGCCGGCGCCTGGGTTCTGGCCCGGCTCTGATCAGCACCCCCTGATCTAAGCGTAGTTGACTTAGATTACTTGACACCACTTCCCTAACCACGTAGACTGCCCGTAATGCAGGCAGACAGATTCACCGTCAAGTCCCAGGAGGCAGTGGCGGCCGCTCAGCGGCTCGCGGGCCGGCACCGCAACAGCGAGGTCGCGCCCGCGCACCTGCTGCTGGCGCTGCTCGACCAGGAGGACGGGCTGGTGGTCCCGGTCCTCAACAAGCTCTCCGCCGACGTCGCCTCGATCCGCTCCCGCACCGAGCGGGCGATCGACGAGCTGCCGACCGTCGGCGGCTCCGAGGAGCCGGAGGCCCGACCCGCATCCAGCTTCCTCAAGGTCCTGCAGCGGGCCGAGAAGGAGATGGCGGCGCTCACCGATGAGTACATCTCCACCGAGCACCTGCTGCTCGCGCTGAGCGATCGGTCGTCGGGCGTATCCGAGTTGCTGCCCGATCGGGAGTCGCTGAACAAGGCGATCGCGGAGGTGCGGGGACCGCACCGCGTCACCTCCCCGAATCCCGAGGAGACGATGCAGGCGCTCGACAAGTATGGGCAGGACCTGACCGCGGACGCCGAGTCCGGCAAGCTCGACCCGGTGATCGGCCGCGACGAGGAGATCCGGCGGGTGATCCAGGTGCTCTCGAGGCGGACGAAGAACAACCCGGTGCTGATCGGCGAGCCCGGCGTCGGCAAGACCGCGATCGTCGAGGGCCTGGCTCAGCGGATCGTCGCCGGCGACGTGCCCGAGTCGCTACGCGATCGCAAGGTGATCGCGCTCGACGTCGGATCGCTTTTGGCCGGATCCAAGTACCGGGGCGAGTTCGAGGAGCGGCTCAAGGCCGTGCTCGCCGAGATCAAGGAGGCCGAGGGCCGGATCGTCCTGTTCATCGACGAGCTGCACACGATCGTCGGCGCCGGCGCCGCCGAGGGCGCGGTCGACGCCGCCAACCTGCTGAAGCCGATGCTGGCCCGCGGCGAGCTCCGCGCGGTCGGTGCGACGACGCTCGACGAGTACCGCAAGCACATCGAGAAGGACGCCGCGCTCGAGCGGCGCTTTCAGCCGGTCTCGGTCGGCGAGCCCTCGGAGGCGGACACGATCGCGATCCTCCGCGGGCTGAAGGAGCGCTACGAGGTACACCACGGCGTGCGGATCGCAGACCCGGCGATCGTCGCCGCCGCGACGCTCTCGGAGCGCTACATCGCCGACCGCTTCCTCCCCGACAAGGCGATCGACCTGATCGACGAGGCCGCCTCGAGGCTGAAGATGGAGATCGAGTCGGCGCCGACCGAGGTCGATGAGGTCGAGCGCCGGATCCAGCAGCTCGAGATCGAGCGCCAGGCGCTCTCGAAGGAGGAGGACGACGCCTCGCTGGCGCGGCTCGAGGCCCTCGACCTCGAGCTCGCCGAGCTGAACGAGTCCGCCTCGGAGATGAAGGCCCGCTGGCAGACCGAGAAGGGGGCGATCGACTCGATCAAGCAGGCGAAGACGGAGTTGGAGGGAGCGCATCGCGAGGCCGAGCGCGCCGAGCGCGACGCCGATCTCGAGAAGGCGGCGGAGCTCCGCTACGGGCGGATCCCGGAGCTGGAGCAGACCGTCGCCGACCAGCAGGCGCGCCTGCAGGAGCTGCACGCGGACGGCGGCTCGATGCTGACCGAGGAGGTCACCGAGGAGGACGTGGCCGAGGTCGTCGCGAAGTGGACGGGGATCCCGGTCGCCCGCCTGATGGAGGGCGAGGTCGAAAAGCTCGTCCACATGGAGGCCCGCCTGCACGAGCGGGTGATCGGCCAGGACGAGGCGGTCGAGGCGGTCGCGAACGCCCTACGACGCTCGCGCGCCGGGCTCGCCGATCCGAACCGGCCGATCGGCAGCTTCCTGTTCCTCGGCCCGACCGGCGTCGGCAAGACGGAGCTGGCCCGGGCGCTGGCCGAGTTCATGTTCGACTCCGAGCAGGCGATGATCCGGATCGACATGTCCGAGTACATGGAGAAGCACTCCGTGGCCCGGCTGATCGGCGCCCCTCCCGGCTACGTCGGCTACGACGAGGGCGGCCAGCTGACCGAGGCCGTGCGACGCCGGCCCTACGCGGTGATCCTCCTCGACGAGATCGAGAAGGCGCACCCCGACGTCTTCAACACCCTGTTGCAGATCATGGATGAGGGCCGGCTGACCGACGGCCAGGGCAGGACCGTCGACTTCAAGAACGCGGTGCTGATCATGACCTCGAACGTCGGCTCGCAGGAGATCGCCGCCGAATCGATCGACGAGCAGATCCGCGAGAAGATCGACGCCGTCCTGGTCAACACCTTCAAGCCCGAGTTCCTCAACCGGATCGACGAGACGGTGATCTTCCATCGCCTCGGCCGAGAGGACATCAGCGAGATCGTCGAGCTGCAGGTCGAGTTGCTGGTCGGCCGCGTGCGCGAGCGGGGGATCGAGATCGAGCTGACCGACGACGCGCGGACGCTGCTCGGCAACCTCGGCTACGACCCGACCTACGGCGCCAGGCCCCTGAAGCGGGTGATCCAGAAGCAACTAGTCGACAGGCTGGCACTGAAGCTGCTCGAGGGCGAGTTCGCCGAGGGCGAGACGGTCCGGGTCGACACCGCCGACGGTGAGTTGACGTTCAGCGCGGTCGGAGCGCGGGCCGAGCCGGCCAACGCCTGAGCGGCCCGATCCCGGGTCAGACCCGACCCGACCCGCCAGCGCCGGCGCCGACCTCGATCCGGTGGACCGGCCGGTCGAGCCGCCCGCTGAGGTCGGCGATCGCGCGGTCGTAGCGCCGATCCGCGACCACGAACACGACGCCGTGGGCGCCATGTTGGACGGCCACGTCCTCGAGGGCCTCCCCCGGGTCCTCGCTGACCACCCGCCCCTCGGCATGGCAGCCGGCCGCGGCCAGCGTCGCGATCGAGACGGCGAGCCGCTCCTGGGCTGCGATCCGACCCGGGCCCTCGTCGCTGAGCCAGCGCTGCAGCGGGGTCGAGAGGACCGGCGCCAGAACGAGCACGGCATGCCGGTCGGGATCTGCGCCGGCCTCCGCGATCGTGGCGACGCGGTTGGCCGTAGCCGCATCCTCGATCGGCGCCAGCGCGAGCGCCAGCAGCGGTGCCCCGGCCCGCTCGCTGCCGAACTCGATCGGCTCCCGCGGCCGGCTGCGCGCGGCGATCAAGACCAGGGCGGCGATCGTCAAGAACCCGGCCGCTGTTCCAGCGCCGGCGCCGCCGAGCGCGAACCCGACGAACGCGGGCACGACGAGGACCGCGACGATCAGCGGCAGCATCCACGGCTTCGGGAACCAGGTACCGATCCTCGGTTGATAGCGGTTCGGGGGTTTGCAGGCAGCCCGCGCCGCGAGGCGCCTACTGGTACATCGCGTACTCGACCGCGGGCCGCAACCGAAGCACCGAACGAGGCTTCATCAGCCTCAGGTCGCGGTCGTAGAAGAGCGAGAAACCGTCGAGTAGGTCGGCGTTGGTCGCGAGGCTCTTGTATCCGGCCCGCTTCGCTCGCCGTGAGCCGATCCCGTCGAAGTTGAGCAGCACGCTGGCCTGATCACGCTGCTTGATCCGGCGCCGGCCGCTGATGCTGCCGGCGCGGAACTGATGGACGATCAGCGCCTTCGCGGGCACGTCCTCTGCCTCCGCGAGCCGCTCCAGCCAGCGCGAGGCGCGGTTCAGCTGGCGGTATCCGATCGAGCCCTCGATCCCGGCCCGGGACCCCCCTGCGCCCGACGTTCCACTCCGGGTCGACGCCGACGTCGACGTCCGGGAGCGCGATCCACTCCCGCAACGCCCGCAGCTCGCTGAGCAGCCGCGAGCGCCCGGGCTGGATGTCGAGGGTCAGACGGGCGCCGACCGAGCGCGCCGCCTTCAGGTAGGTGCGGATCACGTCGGGATCCTGGCGGGCGCTGTAGCTGCGGTCGGAGCCGGCCGAGGCGGTTGCGACCACTCCGATCAGGTGCAGCGACAGGGCGACCGGGCGGTCGCTGACGCTCGCGTAGGCACGTGCCTGCCGGCGCAGCTTTCGCGCGGCGCCCGCGGGCGAGCGCTTGCCGATCGCGGTCGCCGTCAGCTGCGGAGCGCCGTAGAGCGCGACCGCGAGATTGCCGTCGAACAGCGGCGCGTCAATCGGTGGGTCGAGCGGGTCAACCCCGATCCCGCCGCGGGCGCCGAGAGCCGCCGGGCCGGCGACCGGCTGCGTTGCGAGGAACTCCGCCGTCCGCTGCTGGAACTGGCGCGCGCTCGGCGGTCGTTCAGCGGCAGCGGCCTGCGGGCCGCCGCTCAAGATCATGGCGACGACCGTGGCCAAGCCGGCCAGGCCCATTCCCGGCCCGATGCGGATCCCGCTTCCCAATCGCATCGCAGGCACCTTAGCGTCGGCTCGCATACGGCCCCACCACCCGGACTGCCCTCGCATGTCAGCCTTGCAGTCGTGCGAATCGGAATCGTCGCGTATTGGTTCAACCGCGGGCAGGGCGTCGTCGCCCGCCAGCTGCGCTCAGCTCTCGACTCGCTCGGGAACGAGACCGCCGTCCTCGCCCGACCGACCCGCGCGACCAACATCGAGCCGAGCCGGATCGACAGCGCCGGCGTCTGGGCGCAGAGCGGGGTCACCGCGGCCTCCGACTACCTGATCCCGAGCGCCGAGTACGAGGCCTGGGCGCAGGAGAACGCGCTCGAGGTCGTGCTGTTTGACCAGAACTACCAGTTCGACGAGATCGCCCGGCTGCGCGACTCGGGCGTCCTGACGGCGGGACGATTCGTCTGGGAGCAGTTCTCCACGGAGCACGTCGAGCCGGCGAGGCGCGCGTTCGACGCCGTCTACTCGATGACCGCGTGCGAGCAGAAACGCTACGGCCGGATGGGGATCGACAGCCCCCGAGTTCACTGGGGCTGTCATCCAGACCTGATCGCCGCTGCGCCCGACGGCGACGCCGCCGGCCGCGACCCGGGCCGGGTGTCATTGCTGTTCCCGGGTGGGTTCATGAGCAAGCGCAAGCCGATCGACGCGGTGGTCGAGGCCTTCCGGGCCGCCGAGGGTGACGAGCTGCGACTGCTGCTCAAGGCACAGGTCGACCGGCGCCTGACCGAGGTCAAGCGCCTTGCCCGCGGCGGGCGGATCGGGCGACGCGACAAGCGGATCGAGATCCTCGCCGAGGACCTGCCGACCGACGAGTACATGCGGCTGTTCGCCTCAGCGGACGCGATCATCGCGCCGAGCCGCTGGGAGGGCCTCGGCCTGCACCTCTACGAGGCCACCGCGCTCGCGATCCCGCTGGTCACCAACGACAATCCGCCGATGAACGAGATCGTCAGAGACGGCCACAACGGACTGCTCGTGCCCGGCCTCCCCGACGGCGAGGCCCGCTCGGGGATACCCGCCTACAGCCCCGACGTCGGTGCGCTGACAGCCGCGATCGAGCGACTGCGCGACCCCGAGCTGCGCGCGCAACTTCGCCGCGGCGCTCTCGAGGCCCGGGAGGAGCTGAGCTGGGAGCGGACCAGGGCCGACCTGCGGGCGCTCCTCGAAGGCCTGAGCCGGGCGCGGGCGTGAAGGAGCGGATCCTACGCCGCGAGCAACTGCTCGAAGCCGGGCTCGAGCGGGCCTTCGGGTTCTTCTCGCGGGCGGAGAACCTGGAGGCGATCACGCCGCCGTGGTTGCGGTTCGAGATCGTCACCCCGACCCCGATCGCGATGGATGCCGGGACGCGAATCCGCTACCGGCTCCGGTTGCGCGGGATACCGGTCAGCTGGCTCACTGAGATCGAGGAGTGGCAGCCTCCCCACCGCTTCGTCGACCGCCAGCTCAGGGGTCCCTACGCGCTCTGGCACCACACCCATCAGTTCGAGGCGGTCAGCGAGGAGCGGACCAGAATGGTCGATGTCGTCCGCTACGGCCATCGTCTCGGCCCGCTCGGCAGCCTGGCCGAGCAGCTCGTCGTCAAACGAGACCTGAGGCGGATCTTCGACTACCGTCGCGACGCGATCGCGACCCTGATCACCGAGCAATCAGCCGAAGGAGCAGACAGCAGATGAGCGCGAGCAACACCGGACCGGTCCAGGTCGAACGCGACGGCAGGGTGATGACGATCCGTCTTTTCAACCCTCCCCACAACTTCATGAACCGGGAGATGGTCCTCGGCCTCGATCGGGTGATCAGCGGGCTCGAGAACGATCCCTCGATCGGCGCCGCGATCATCACCGGCGGAATCGAGGGCCAGTTCATCACCCACTACGACGTCGCTGAGATCCTCGCGGGCGCCGAGCAGCTCAGCCAGGAGGTCGGGCCGCGGCTCGCGCGCGCGGCGCTCAGCGCCACCGGAGGGCTCGAGCGGATCCCGCGGGTCGGAGAGGCGCTGCGACGTACCCCGGCCGCGGGCGTCCTCGCCCTGCGCGAGATCCATCAGCTGTTCGTGAGGATGAACCGGCTCGACAAGGTGCTGATCGCCGCGATCGGGGGCACGGCGATGGGTGGCGGCTGCGAGCTTGCGCTCGCCTGCGACATCCGCGTGATGGCGATCGGCGACGCCGAGATCGGCCTGCCGGAGACGCTGCTCGGCATCCAACCGGGCGCCGGCGGCACCCAGCGCATGGCCCATGCGATCGGGCCGGCCCGCGCCCTGGAGATGATCCTCGAGGGCGAGAGCCTCGGCGCCGAGCAGGCGGCGGCCGCCGGGCTGATCAACCACGCGGTCCCGGAGGCGCAGCTGATCGAGCGGTCGCGGGAGATCGCCGAGCGGATGGCGCGCCGCTCACCGCACTCGATCGCCGGCGCGAAGAACTCGATCTACTTCGGCGCCACGGCACCGCTCGAAGCGGGCCTGGCCGTCGAGCAACGCTGGTTCCTTGCGGGCGGAACTACCGCAGAGGCCCGCCGAGGCCTCGGCGCCTACGCGCGGCAGGTCGAGGAGCTCGGGGCCGCACCGGTGGACGACGCGGAGCTGACCCGAGCCTGGCGGGAGGGCACCGCGGCCGATCTCAACGAGGATGGTTGAGTTGGAGCGCCACTCGCTGATCCGCCGCGCTTACGACGCGAGCTACGGGCGCCTGTTCGCGGCCGCCTACGATCGGATGCTCGCCGGCGCCGAGCGGGGGAGCTCGGCGCCCGGCGCGGCGAGCTGGTCGGCCAGGCCGCCGGACGCACGCTCGAGCTCGGATCGGGCACCGGGCTGAACCTCCGGCACTACGCCGACGCGGTCACCGAACTGGTTCTGACCGAGCCGTTCGCGCCGATGGCGGCGAGGCTGCGGAGCAAGCTCCGCGAGACCGACCGCGAGGCGCAGGTAGTGGAGACGGCGGCGGAGGCCCTGCCGTTCGAGGACGACAGCTTCGACACGGTCGTCGCCACGCTGGTGCTCTGCACCGTTGACGATCCGGTCAGCGCGGTCGACGAGGTCGGCCGCGTGCTGCGGCCGGGCGGCTCGCTGATCCTGCTCGAGCACGTCCGCGCCGAGACGCCGGGCCTTGCGCGGGCTCAGGACCTCCTGCACGGACCCTGGTTCGCGATCGGTCACGGCTGCCACTGCAACCGCGACACCGCGGCGGTGATCGGCGGCTCGCGACTCGAGTTCGAGACCCTCGAGCGGACCGAGATGTCCGGGCTTGCACCCCTGGTCAAGCCGGTGATCGCCGGCGTCGCGAGGCTGCCGTGAAAGCGGCCGGTTGCGCGCCGCGGTCGCAAAGTGGAATAAGAATGGAGCAGCAACGCACCTGAACACCCGAGGAGGAGACGCAGATGCCGCACTTCATTCTGTTGACGAACCTGACGTCCGACGGCGTCAAGACGATCAAGAACAACCCCGCCAGGATCGCTGAGGTCAACACCGAGATGGAGCAGATCGGGCTCAAGGTGCTGAACCAGTGGGCGACGCTGGGCGAGTACGACTTCATCTCCGTGATCGAGGCGCCGGACGCCGAGACGATGGCCCGCGCATCGGTCGAGCTCGGCTCGCGCGGCACCACCACCAACCACACGCTGACCGCGATTCCCGCCGAGGACTTCGCAGCCGGCCTCTAGCCGGGACGAGCGACGCTCGATGAAGATCCTCGTCGTCGGGGGCGGCGGCCGCGAGCACGCGATCGTCCGGGCGCTGGCCCGCTCGCGCCACTCGCCGGAGCTGCTCTGCGCGCCGGGCAACGCCGGAATCGCGGCCGAGGCGCGGCTGATCGCCGCCGGCGACGAGGTCGAGGCAATCGTCGCGGCCGCCCGCGGCGAGAGCGCTGACCTCGTCATCGTCGGCCCCGAGGCGCCGCTGGTCGCGGGGGCCGTCGACGCGCTCGAGGATGCCGGCGTGCCGGCCTTCGGCCCAAGCGCGGAGGCGGCTCAGCTCGAGGGCTCGAAGCTCTACGCGAAACAGGCGATGAGCGAGGCGGGCGTCCCGACCGCGTCCCACGTCGTCCTCCGCAGCCGCTCCGAGGCACTCGAGCACATCAGCTGCGCCTCGTTTCCGGCGGTGCTCAAGGCCGACGGGCTCGCCGCCGGCAAGGGGGTGATCATCGCCGCCGACGAGCGCGAGGCGCGCGCCGCGATCGACGTCTTCTTCACCGAGCGCCGGTTCGGCGAGACCACGGTGGTCCTCGAGGAGCATCTCGAGGGAGAGGAGCTCTCGCTACTCGCCCTCTGCGACTCCGAGAACGTCGTGCCGCTCGCGCCCGCCCAGGACTACAAGCGGATCTTCGACGGCGACCAGGGCCCGAACACCGGCGGCATGGGCAGCTACTCGCCGGTTCCCGGGATCAGCGACGCCGAGCTCGAACGGATCACCGACGCCGTGCATCGCCCGATCGTCGAGTTGATGGCAGGCCGGGGCATCCCGTTCCACGGCGTGCTCTACGCCGGTCTGATGATCACCGCGGCCGGCCCCAAGGTGCTCGAGTACAACGTCCGTTTCGGCGACCCTGAGACGCAGGCGGTGCTGCCCCGGCTGCGCTCGGACCTGGTCGACCTCTGCCTCGCGGCCCGCGAACCCGGCGGGCTCGCGGGGATCAAGGCGGAGTTCGCCCCCGAGTGGGCGGTGACCGTCGTGCTCGCCTCCGCCGGATACCCGGAGGGCTCGTCGAAGGGTGACGTGATCACCGGGATCGCCGAGGCCGAGGCGACCGGCGCCGAGGTCGTTCACGCGGGAACGGCAGCGTCGACGGCGAGATCGTCACCAGCGGTGGCCGCGTGCTCGCCGTGACGGCGCTCGGCGACGGACCCGCCGCCGCCCGCGAGCGCGCGTACGATGCGGCCGACAAGATCAACTTCGACGGACGCCAGCTGCGCGGCGACATCGCTCAGCGGGCAGTCGACCGCATAGGAGCGTGACCAGCGAATGAGCGAATCCGAGACCGGAACCGAGACGATGCCGGACGTCGAGACGGCGTTCGAAGAGATCGACGTCGAGCAGCCGCTGGTCGGGATCATCATGGGATCCGCGAACGACAAGGAGACGATGATGAAGGCGGGCGTCGCGCTGAAGGAGCACGACATCCGCTACGAGGTACGGGTGATGAGCGCCCACCGCACGCCCGAGGCGGTGGTCGAGTACTGCAAGATGGCGCAGACGCGGGGCCTGCGGGCGATCATCGCGGGCGCCGGGCTGAGCGCCGCCCTGCCCGGAGTTGCCGCCGCCCACACCGAGCTGCCGGTGATCGGGGTGCCGATCTCGGCCGGGACGATCGGCGGCATCGACGCGCTGCTCTCGATCGCCCAGATGCCGCCGGGCGTTCCGGTCGCGGCGGTCGGCATCGACGGCGCCAAGAACGCCGGACTGCTCGCCGCACGCATCATCAACTGCTAGGCGCGCGTCGGTGATCCCCCGCTACACACGGGAGGCGATCGGGTCGGTCTGGACACCGGACCGGAAGATGCAAGGGTGGCTCGAGGTCGAGTTGGCGGTCGTCGATGCGCTCGTCGCGGAGGGAATCGTCCCGGCCCCCGACGCCGTCGCCTGCCGCGAGCGCGCGTCGTTCACGGTCGAGGCCGTGGAGGAGCGGGAGCGGACGACCAACCACGACGTCGCCGCGTTCGTCGACGTGGTCCAGGAGTCGATCGGAGAGGAGGGTCGGTGGCTGCACTACGGCCTGACCTCCTCCGACGTGCTCGACACCGCCCTCGCGATCCAGCTGGTCGAGGCCGGCACGGTGCTGACGACGGGCGCCCGGGACTACCGCGACGCGTTGATCGGTCGCGCCCTCGAGCACCGGGCGACGATCGCGATCGGGCGCACCCACGGGATCCACGCCGAGCCGACCAGCTTCGGGCTGCGGCTCGCGGGCTTCGCCTTCGAGGCGGATCGCAACGTGGAGCGCCTGCGACGCGCGTTCGAGCAGGTCGCGGTCGGCAAGCTCTCGGGGGCGGTCGGCAGCTACGCCTCGCTGCCCCCCTCGGTCGAGTCGAGGGTGATGGAGCAGCTCGGGCTGCACCGGGAGGACGCCTCGACCCAGGTCGTCCCCCGCGACCGGCATGCCGAGGTGCTGAGCGCGATCGCACTGGCCGCGGCCGGGCTCGAGCGGTTCGCGACCGAGGTCCGCAACCTGCAGCGAACCGAGGTGCGGGAGGTCGAGGAGCCGTTCGGAAAGGGCCAGAAGGGGTCCTCGGCGATGCCGCACAAGCGCAACCCGATCACGACCGAGCGGATCACCGGACTCGCTCGCGTGATTCGCGGCTACGCCCAGGCCGGCCTCGAGAACGTGGCGCTCTGGCACGAGCGGGACATCTCCCACTCCGGCGCCGAGCGGGTGATCCTGCCCGACGCGACGATCGGGCTCGACTACATGCAGAACCTCGGCCGCAGGGTCGCGGCCGAGATGGTCGTCGATGCCGAGCGGATGCGCGAGAACATCGACCTCACCCACGGCGCCGTCTACTCCCAGCGGGTGCTGACCGCGCTGCTCGACGCCGGGCTGACGCGCGATCACGCCTACCGGGTGGTCCAGGCCAACGCCCAGCGCGCCTGGGACACGCGGACGCCGTTTCGTCAGTTGCTCGCCGACGCGATCGCCGCCGACGATCAGGTTCCCGAGATCGACCTCGACGCCGTCTTCGACCCGGCGGCATACCTGCGCAACGCCGACGCCGTCTTCGAGCGGCTCGAGGCGCTCGCCCGCTAGGGCCGCCGCGGCGCGGGCCGGCCGCGGCGCGTGGTGCTCAGGACTCGAAGCCGGCCTGGCCGGGGTCCTCGATGAAACGGCGGATGACCTCCTTGCCGCCGCTCGGAATCGGCGCGCCGTGCGCGAGCAGGATCGCATCGAAGTCGAGCTCGAGGATTCGCTCGAGCGCCGCCGTGGTCGCCGGCTTGACCCGGTCGGGCTCGTCCATGAGGAAGTCCGGGACGAAGGCGAGACCTCCATCGCGGCCGATCACCGCGTCGGCGAAGGCGACCGCTCCGGCTCCGACCGCGATGTGCAGGCAGCCGTCATCGGGGCAGATCGCCGCGATCTCGTGCGCGGTGACCCCGGGTGCCAGGACCTCGCCCCACTCGTAGGGCGCGACCGGCTGGTCGCGCTCGAACTCGTGCATGCCGGCGGCCGGGCAGAGGACGTCGCAACCGAAGACCTCGGCAATCTGCTCGCTGCCGCGCAGGTGATGGCGGTTGGTGAGCAGCACCCGGGAGACCCCGCCGGCCTCGCCGAGCGCCTCGAGCAGCCCGTCGGACGGCATCGGATCGATCGCGATCCGCTGCTCGGGCAGGTAGTACGAATGGGCGTCCTGGCGGATCCGATCGTGGTACGCCTTCCAGTGCAGAATGCCGGGGATGACCTCGCGGAAGTCGCTCATTGCGGCTAATCCTACGCCGAGGCGGTTCTCACGGCGTAGATCCGCTGCTAGGTTCCGGCTATGAGCAGCGCCCTATCGGAGATGAAGCTCCATTCGAGCGGAAAGGTCCGCGAGATCTACCACGCGGACGACGACCTGATCATGGTCGCCTCGGACCGGATCAGCGCCTACGACGTGATCCTCCCCGACCCGATCCCGGACAAGGGCAAGGTGCTGACCCAGATGTCGATCTTCTGGTTCGAGACGACCGGCGAGATCGTTCCCAACCACTTTCTCGACGAGCAGGTGCCGGCGGAGGTCGCGGGGCGCGGCATGCGGGTCAAGAGGCTCGACATGTACCCGGTCGAGTGCGTCGTCCGCGGCTACATCACCGGCTCCGGCTGGAAGGAGTACCAGGCCGACCAGACCGTCTGCGGAATCGAGCTTCCGAGCGGCCTGCAGGAGTCGGAGAAGCTGCCTGAGCCGATCTTCACCCCGGCGACCAAGGCCGAGATCGGCGACCACGACGAGAACGTCGACTTCGATCGGGCGGCGGAGATCATCGGCTCGCGGACCCTGCTGACGGAGCTCAGGCGGATCTCGATCGAGCTCTACGAGCACGCGGCCGCACACGCGCTGGAGCGCGGCATCATCCTCGCCGACACCAAGTTCGAGTTCGGCGCCAGCCCCGGAGCCGAGGTCGTGCTCGGCGACGAGGTCCTGACCCCGGACTCCTCACGCTTCTGGCCGGCCGACGAGTACGAGCCCGGACGCTCCCAGGCCAGCTTCGATAAGCAGTACGTGCGCGACTGGCTCGATCGGACCGGCTGGGACCACTCGCCGCCGGCGCCCGAGTTGCCGGACGAGGTGATTGCGAACACGGCCGCCAAGTACCGGGACGCGTACGAGCGGATCACGGGCCGAACCCTCGATTGATGGCGCCTGCGCCCGGCTTCACTCGGGCCCGGATCGACCCGACGTCCGGCGAGCGCTTCGTGACGCTCCGCAAGCAACTCGGCGTCAGCGCCTTCGGGCTCAACCAGCTCACCCTGCAACCCGGCCAGCGCGGACGGATCCACCGCCACCGCGAGCAGGAGGAGGTCTACCTAGTGCTCGAGGGGGAGCTGACGGTCGCGATCGAGACCGAGGAGCAGACGCTCCGGGCGGGCGAGCTGATCCGGGTCGGACCGGAGCTTCGACGGCAGCTGATCAACCGCTCCGCCGCGCCGGTCGTCTTGCTTGCGATCGGCGGCGGTGGCGAGCACCGCGGGCGGGACGGCGAGGCCTTTGCGGGCTGGGATGAGGAGCGCGGCCGGCCCCCACAGGAGGTGCCGCTGCCCGAGGACCTCGCGGCCGACGAGCGCTGATCCGGCGGGGCGGGTCTAACCTGCCCCCATGACCATCCTGATCCAGGGGATGCGGCGCTCGGGGACGACGATCCTCTACGACGCCCTGCTGGAGGACCCGGATCTGAGCTGCTTCTACGAACCTTTCAGGGAGGACACCGAGACCCCGGGTGGGGGCAGCGGTGCGCGCAGCAGCGACCCCTTCGCGGAGACCAGGGAGCTGCGTGCGGCCTTCGCCGGCGAGCGCTACCCGGACCTCGGGATCGAGGAGTTCAACTGGGGCGGTCCGCGTGCTCCGAAGCTCGAGCTCGGACCCGAGCTGCCCGATCACTGCACCGACTTCGTGCGCCATCTTCTCGACCGGCCGGAGGAGGTGATGATCAAGTTCACGCGGATCTACGACAAGCTCGAGGCGATCGCCGCCGTCGCCCCCGGCGCGGTCCTCGTCCACGTCGTCCGCGACCCCCGCGCGGTCGCCGCCTCGATGATGATGGGCAGGGAGCGGAAGCGGGCGCCGGAGTACGAGGACCCGGCAGCCTTCTTCGACGAGCGGCGCCAGCGAAAGCTCTGGTCGAGCCGCGAGCTCTCGACCGAGCTCCTGCGCCTGCCCGAGTACTCGCACATCCGGCGCCCGACCAACTTCATGCGGATCCTGCTCGTCTGGAAGCACACCTTCGAGAGCACCTGGCGGGACGGTCGCAGGCTGTTCGGCGACCGCTACGTGCTGCTACGCAACGAGGAGCTGCGGGCCGACCCGGTCGGCGCGATCGCGCGGGTCTACCGCGCGGTCGGGAGGCCGACGCCGTCGGCGGTAGCCCGCTGGGCACGCGGTGCGGTGCGGCGGCCCGAGGTCCCGTATGCGGCCAACGACCCGCGCTGGAGCGAGGCGCTGGCGCGGCTCGGGATGCGGGATGCGCTCGAGGCGGCCGGCTACCCGGTGCTGGCCGACGCAGCGGCCGACGCCAGGGCGCCCGCCAGGTTCACCGGATTGATGGCGCGGGCGCGGGCGCGGATGAACCGCGCCCGGGACTGAGACGCCACCCCATGATCTAGGGTCTGGGCACATGCTCGCGCGCGTTCTGATCCGACCGAAGTCCGGCGTCGTCGACCCCCAGGGCAAGGCGGTCGAGCGGGCGCTGCCGAGCCTCGGCTTCGAGGGCGTCGGAGAGGTCAGAGTCGGGCGCATGGTCGAGCTCCGCACCGACGATCCCGAGGCGCTGCCGGACCTCTGCGAGAAGCTGCTCGCGAACCCGCTGATCGAGGACTACGAGATCGAGTTGCAGGACGGCGACAGCCGAGCGGGCCGCGGCGACGACGAGGAAGGGTCTTGAGCGGCCCGTGACGCGGTTCGGGGTGATTCGCTTCCCGGGCTCCTGCGACGAGGTCGACGCGGTCGAGGCCTGCGAGCAGGTGGGCGAGGCCGAGTTGCTCTGGCACCGGGATCCCGACCTCAAGGGCGTCGATGCCGTGGTCGTGCCCGGCGGCTTCTCCTACGGGGACTATCTGCGCTGCGGCGCGATCGCCCGTTTCGCGCCGGTGATGGAGCGGGTGATCGGCTTCGCCGCCGACGGCGGTCCGGTGCTCGGCATCTGCAACGGCTTTCAGGTGCTCTGCGAGGCCGGGATGCTTCCCGGGGCGCTGCTGCCGAACGAGGGGCTCAAGTTCCTCTGCCGCCAGGTCGAGCTGCTCGTCACCGATGCCGAATGCGCCTGGACCTCGGCCTGCGAGCCGGGCGAGCGGCTCTCGATCCCGGTCAAGCACACCACCGGCCGCTACTTCGCCCCGGCCGAGCAACTGGATCGGATCGAGGCCGAGAACCAGGTGGTGCTCCGCTATGCGCCGGCTCACAACCCGAACGGCTCGCTGCGCGACATCGCCGGCGTCCGCAACGAGGCCGGCAACGTGATGGGGCTGATGCCGCACCCCGAGCACGCCGTCGATCCGCTCACCGGCTCGACCGACGGCCTGAAGCTGTTCGAGTCGGTGGCCCGGCTGGCGGCCGCGGCCTGAGCGGCGGCCGTGGTCTGCTACTGGGCGCTGAGAAAGGTCCTGACGGCGAGCACGCGGCGGTGATCCTCCGGCGTGGCCACCAGGTCCAACTTGCTGAAGATCGCGGTCACGTGCTTCTCGACCGCGCGCTCGGTGATCACCATCTCGGCGGCGATGGCCTGGTTCGAGCGCCCCTCGGCCATCAGCGCGAGGACCTCGCGCTCGCGAGGCGTCAGCTCCTCCAGCGGGTCAGCGCTCCGGCGGCGACCGAGCATCCCCGAGACGACCTCCGGATCGAGCGCCGAACCGCCGTCGGCGACTCGCTCGAGCGCGTCGATGAAGCGGTCGACGTCGGCGACCCGATCCTTGAGCAGGTACCCGACCCCCTCGGCGCTCTCGGCGAGGAGCTCCATCGCGTAGCTCTCCTCCACGTACTGGGAGAGGACCAGCAGGCCGATCTCAGGTAGCTCGGCGCGGATCTCGCGGGCCGCCGCCAACCCCTCATCGGTGTGCGTGGGCGGCATCCGGACGTCGATCAGCGCCAGGTCCGGCTTGTGGGCACGGACCTTCCGCAGCAGATCCTCGCCGTCGCCCGCCTGGCCGACGACCTCGTGACCCGCGTCGACGAGGATGCGGACGATCCCCTCTCGCAGCAGGACTGAATCCTCGGCGACGACTATCCGCATGGGATCCTCGCGACCAGCTTCGTCCCGGCTCCCATCGGACTCTCGACCTCGAGCTCGCCGTCGAGGGCCGCCACCCGGTCAGACAGACCCCGCAAACCCGAGCCGCGGGTCGGGTCCGCGCCGCCGCGGCCGTCATCGCGCACCTCGACGGCGAGCTGTCCGTTGTCGCGGGCAACCGAGACGATGGCGCTGCCGGCCGCGGCGTAGCGGGCGACGTTCGTCAAGCCCTCGGCGATCACGTAGTAGGCGGCGGCCTCGACGTCGGCGAGCAGTCGCTCCGACGGGCAGCTCGCCGAGCTCAACCGGGACGGCCGAGCGACTGGCGAGCGCGTGGACCGCTGCCCGCAGGCCTCGATCGCTGAGCACCGCCGGGTGGATGCCGCGGGCGAGCTCGCGCAGCTCCGTCGTCGCCTGCTCGAGATCGACCATCGTCTCGTCCAGCAGTTCCTCGGCCCGCTCGGGTGATGTTCGGATCTGGTTGCGGATCAGTCGCAGGTTGAGTGCGAGAGAGACCAGGCGCTGCTGAGCGCCGTCGTGAAGATCACGCTCGAGCCGGCGACGCTCGGTGTCAGCCGCGTGGACGATCCGCGCGCGCGATGCCCGCAGCTCCTCGACCCTGGCCCGCAGGCTGCCTCGAGGCGCTCGTTCTCGAGGGCCAGCGCCGCCGCGGCCCCGACCGTGTCGACGAGCCGGGGCTGATCGGCAAGCGCCGGATCGCAAAGCAGAACGCCGACCCGCCGGCCGTCGCGTTCGACGACGGCTGCGAACCGGCCCTCGGCGGCAAGTCTCGAGATCCACAGGGCGGCCAGTCTGGTCGACATATCGTGACTCCGCGGGAAGCCAGTAGCCCAGCTGCAGGGAGGGATCGCCGAGCGCGTCGGCGAGCAGATCGCGGAGCGTGCCGCCGCGGGGCGGCAGCTCTCGCAGGCCTTCGAGCAGCCGCGTGACGGCTGCCTCGCGGGAGAGGTGGGTGCGCAGCAGGCCGGCGAGGAACGCGAACGGGACGGCGAGGAACGGGATCAGCAGCAGGACGAAGATCGAGTCGGCGACGTCGCGGTCCAGCTGCGCGACGCTGCTGACCAACTGGAGGACGAGCAGAGCGAGCGTGATCCCACCGGCCCAGAGCAGCGGTGCGAACGCCCCGCGCTGGGCCCTCGGGGCGCCCCGCCAGCGACGGACCAGAAGCACCAGCAGGCCGATCACCGCCAGCGCCGCAACCAGCCGCTGCACGGTCAGCAGGGCGTCGGCGAGCCCGGGGTCGTCGCTGATCAGGATCGGGTTCGCGGGGCAGCCGTCGCAGATCGTCCGGATCGGGGAAGACCTGGAACAGCAGCGGCGGGATCTGTAGCGCCAGGCCCGAGACCCAGGCGCCGGTCAGGAGCAGTCGCTCGGTCGGGGTCCGGATCCGCCCGTCGGGGAAGGTCAGCAGGAGCTGGAAGAGGAGGACGACCCAGACGTTGGAGATGATCTCCCCGGTGATGAAGATCCTCGGCTGCGTCGAGGACGACAGCGCGTTCAGCACCCAGGCGAACCCGACGGCGACCATCAGCGGGCCGGTTCGGCTCTCGGGGCGGTGGCGCCATGCGACCAGACCGGTGCCGATGAACGACCAGGTGATCACCAGCGCGACGGCCATGAACGCCGCGACCGCCGTCGGAGGTCTCGCTGTTGCCGAGCAGGAACAGGCCGCCGACCCCGGCGGCGACCCCGCGAGGGCGACGCCGAGCAACAGCCAGCGCGACGGACCCTCGACGACCAGTGCCTCGCGGGCCGCCGATCGGTGGATTGGCGGGACGCGCTCACCCGATCAGACCTCTCAGCGCCGGGCCCGAGAGCGCCGACTTGGACACGAAGCCGCGGGCCCCGCTCTCGGCGACGAGCGATCCGAAGTCGGAGCCCGATCGGGTCGAGGTGAGAACGACGGCGGGCGCCGCCTGATCCCCGCTCAGCTCGCGGGCGACGCTGAAACCGTCGATCCCCGGAAGCTGGACATCGAGCAGAACGATCTCCGGCCGCAGTGAGCGCGCCGAGACGATGCCGCTCTCGCCGTCGGCGGCCTCCCCGACCACCTCGAAGCCCTCGGTCTCGAGCACCCGCCGGGCGCTGGCCCGGAAGCCCGCGTGGTCGTCGACGATCAGGACCGTGGTCTTCATCACCCGGTGATTGTCCTCCTCGCGGGCGGACGGGCCGGTACGGGTAGCCACACCCTGGCCGGCGGCTTGCCGCACCCGCAGACGCCAGATTGCCCCCTGGGAACCGCGCCGCTGTCCGGGCAGGCTGATCCGCACCAAGTCAAGCAACGGATGGGAGAGCCAGATGCAACCGCAGAAGAGAGGAATCGCACAGAGGGTCGGCGCATGGAGCGCCGCCCATCGCAAGACCGCGATCCTCGGATGGATCGGATTCGTCGTCGCGGCGCTGTTGCTCGGCGGCTCGATCGGCACCAACGAGCTGACCAACGCCGAGAGCACCCCCGGTGAGGCTGGAGTCGCCGAAAAGGCCCTTGACGAAGCCGGCCTGCAGCCGGCTGCGGAGATGGTGTTCCTGCACAGCGACGAACTGAAGGCCACCGACCCGCCGTTCGAGTCGGCGATCGCGGACGTCAGCTCCAAGCTCCAGGGCCTGCCTGCCGTCAAGAGGATCGGCACGCCAAGCGACGGCGGCGGCGCGATCTCCGACGATCGGCACTCGGCCCTGGTCCAGTTCGAGATCAAGGGAGACCCGAACACAGCCGCCGACCGCGTCGATCCGATCATCGAGGGCGTCGGCGCAGTCGCCGCCGACCACCCGGACCTGCGGATCGAGCAGTTCGGCGGCGCCAGCGCCGACAAGGCGCTGAGCGAGGCGTTCGAGAAGGACCTGCAGAAGGCGGAGACCCTGTCGCTGCCGATCACGCTGCTGATCCTCGTGATCGCATTCGGATCGCTGGCCGCCGCAGGCGTACCGCTGCTGATCGGGATCTCGGCCGTGATGGCGACCTTCGGGCTGATCGCCCTCCCGAGCCAGCTGCTGCCGGTCGACGAGTCCGTCTCCTCCGTGATCCTCCTGATCGGGCTCGCGGTCGGGATCGACTACTCGCTGTTCTACCTGCGCCGCGAGCGCGAGGAACGGGCGGCCGGACGCAGTCCGCGCGAAGCGCTGGCGGTCGCCTCGGCGACCTCGGGGCGCGCGGTGCTGATCTCGGGCCTGACGGTGATCGCCGCGATGGCGGGGATGCTGCTGACCGGCGACGGTACGTTCATCTCGTTCGGAATCGGCACGATGCTCGTCGTCGCGGTGGCGATGGCCGCCTCGCTGACTGTCCTGCCTGCCGTGCTCGCCGCGCTCGGCGACCGGGTCGAGAAGGGAAGGATTCCCTTCCTCGGCCGCCTTCGTCGCCGTCGATCGGCCGGCGAAGGCGCATGGGCTGCGATCGTCGACCGGGTCCTGAAGCGCCCGGCGCTCTCGGTGCTGATCGCCGGCGGCGCACTGGTCGGCCTCGCGATCCCGGCCCTGAGCATGCAGATGGAGGTTGCCGGCGCCGAGAGCTTCCCGCGCGATCTCGCGATCGTCCAGACGTACGATCGGATCGAGGCGGCGTTCCCGGGCGAGAACATCCCGGCCGTGGTCGCGGTCGAGGCCGACGACGTCCGCTCCGGCGAGGTCGCCTCGGCGATCGAGCGGCTCCGGGCAGAGGCCGACGCCGGCGGCCAGTTCACGGGCCGCACCGCCGTCGCGATCAGCCCCGACGGCACCGTCGCCAGGATCGAGATCCCGATCGTCGGGGCCGGAACCGACGCCGCCTCCAAGCGGGCGCTGGAGACGCTGCGGGACGAGGTCATCCCGAGGGCGTTCGCCGGGGTCGACGCCGAGGTCAGCGTCAGCGGGGAGACGGCAAGCAACGTCGACTTCACCAACCGGATGACGGAGCGTCTACCGCTGGTGTTCGCCTTCGTGCTCGGCCTGGCGTTCCTGCTGATGCTGTTCACGTTCCGGTCGATCGTGATCCCGCTGAAGGCGATCGTGCTCAACCTGCTCTCGGTCGGAGCGGCGTACGGAGTCCTGGTGCTGGTCTTCCAGCACGGGCTCGGGCACGAGCTGCTCGGGTTCGACACGCCGGGGTCGGTAACGGCCTGGCTGCCGCTGTTCATGTTCGTCGTCCTCTTCGGGCTGTCGATGGACTACCACGTGTTCATCATCAGCCGGATCCGCGAGGCGGTCGACGGCGGCATGGGCACTGACCAGGCGGTCCGCGACGGGATCGTCGGCACCGCGGGCGCGGTGACCAGCGCCGCCGTCGTGATGGTCGCGGTGTTCGCGATCTTCGCGACGCTGAGCATGATCGACATGAAGCAGATGGGCATCGGCCTCGCCGTCGCAATCCTGATCGACGCGACGATCGTCCGAGCGGTGCTGCTGCCGGCATCGATGAAGCTGCTCGGCAAGTGGAACTGGTACCTGCCGCGCTCGCTGCGGTGGCTGCCCGCAGTTCGCGGGGAGGTGAAGCCCGAGCCCGCGGCGTCCTGAACAACCCACCGAGACCAAGCGGCGCCGGGCGCGGACCTTCGGGTCCGCGCCCGCTGTCGTCGACGAACCCGGCGTCCCGAACTGCCATCCTCCCGGCTCGATGCGAGTCGGTATCTGTGCCTTCTGGTTCAACCGCGGGCAGGGCGTCGTCGCCCGCCAGCTTCGCTCCGCCCTGGAGCAGCTCGGGCACGAGACGTACGTGCTCGGCAGGCCGACGAAGGAGAGCTTCCCGATGCCGCAGGAGGCGCGCGAGGACGACGTCTGGGCCCAGCAGGGCGTCACGCCCGCCTCCGACTTCGTGATTCCGGAGGCGGAGCTGGTCGGCTGGTCGGCCGAGCACGAGCTCGACGCCTGCTTCTTCGATCAGAACTACGAGTTCGACGCGATCGCCGGCCTGCGCAGCAGCGGGGTGCGAACGATCGGCCGCTTCGTCTGGGAGCGGTTCAGCCCCGAGCACGTCGAGGGCGCGCGGAGGGCGTACGAGACGATCTACTCGATGACCCGGGCCGAGCAGCGCCGCTACGAGACGATCGGGATCGAGACCCCGTTTCTGCAGTGGGGGATCCACCCTGAGTACGAGCGGATCACCCCGCACCGGACCGGCTCCCCGGTCAGCTTCCACTACCACGCCGGTCTGCTCGGCAAGCGCAAGCCGTTCAAGGAGATCGTCGAGGCGTTCACGGCGACCACCAACCCGGACCTGCGGCTGATCGTCAAGGCGCAGATCGAGCGGCGGATGAAGTTCCTGCAGCGTGCGGCGAAGCGCGACCCGAGGATCGAGCTGGTGCTCGAGGACCTGCCCACCGACGAGCACCTGCAGATGTGCGCCGACGCGAACGTCTGCCTGGCGCCCGCTCGGTGGGAGGGGCTCGGCCTCCACCTCTACGAGGCGATCGCCTTCGGCCAGCCGATCGTGACCAACGACGACCCACCGATGAACGAGCTGGTCGTCGACGGGGAGAGCGGCCTGCTGATCGCCTCCCATCAGGACGGCGAGGCGAACTCCGGGATCCCGGCGAAGACCGTCGACGTCGCGGCGCTGACCTCGGCGCTCGAGCGGCTCGCGGACCCCGGGCTGCGGGCCGCGCTCGAGCGCGGCACCGAGCGCCGGCGGACGGAGCTGAGCTGGGAGCGGGCGGTGGCGAGCGTGGAGTCCCTGCTCTCATGAGATCGGCCCGCGCGCTCGCAGCCGTGCTCCTGCTCGCTTCGGTCGTCGCCGGCTGCGGCGGCGGCGACGACGCCGAGCCGATCAGCCGCTGATCGGCTACAACGAGATCTTCATCCCCAACAACGATCCGAACCAGCTGCTGGCCGAATCGGGCGCCTCGTTCGTTCGGGTGCCGATCAACTGGACGGCCGTCGAGACGCAGCCCGGCACGCTCGACTTCGCGCGGGTGGACGTGGTCGCCGAGCAGATCGCCGAGCTCGGGCTGCGGCCGCTGTGGGTGGTCACCAGCTCGCCCTGCTGGGCCGCCGAGCTGCCGTGCTCGAAACAACGTCCGGCGCTGGCGCCGGCGGAGGAGCACCTCGACGCGTACGCGGACTTCGTCGCCGCCGTCGCGGAGCGCTATCCCGATGCGCTGGGAATCGAGGTCTGGAACGAGCCCAACATCCCGAACTTCTGGCGGCCGGCGCCGGACGCCGGCCGCTACCGCGAGCTGCTCAGCCTGACGGCCGATCGGGTCCACGAGAGCGGCTCCGAGGTCCCGGTCGTGATGGCCGGCCCCTCGCCGACCACGGCTGAGCAGGTCGCCGACGACCCGATGAAGATCCAGTTCGCCGAGTTCATCGAGCAGGTGATGAGCGGCCCCGACAGGCCGGATGTCGACGCGATCGGGACCCATCCCTACAGCCTCCTGCAGAGGAGCGCGGACCCGGTCGAGTCGACGCTCGCTCTGTTCGACGAGGCGCGCGCCGCCGCCGAGCGTGCGGCGCCGGGGGCTCCGATCTGGGTCACGGAGGTGGGCCTGACGACGGCCGGGCGGCACTCGGTATCCGTCGCCGAGCAGGCCCAGGGCCTCGAGCGGATCATCACGACTCTCGCCGACGACGGGGTGCCTGTGATCGCCGTCCACCGGTTCTTCGACCAGGCCAATCCGCCGTTCGAGTTCGAGGCGGGCTTCGGCGTGGTCGCGGCCGACCAGAGGACGCCAAAGCCGTCCTTCTGCGCGGTCGCGAGCGCCGCCGGCGTCGACGACTGCCAGACGTGAGAGCGCCGATCGTGCGACCCTTGGCGGCCTGATGGCCGCCCTGTTCGGCAAGTCGACCGGCCCCGACCGTGACCCGGTCCCGTTCATCGTCGGAGTGGGTCGCTCGGGCACGACGATGCTGCGGCTGATGCTCGATGCGCACGCCGAGTTGGCGATCCCCCCGGAGACCCATTTCGTGCCCGAGCTGATCGACGCGATCGACTCCGGCGCGAGCCCCGCGGAGGCGGTCGGCGTGATGACTGCGGTCCGCCAGTGGGGAGATCTCCAGATCGAAGAAGCCGAGGTGCTCGCGAGCTTCGAGCGGCTCGACAGCTTCGAGGCCGGCGCCGCGCTGCGCGCGTTCTACGCGATCTATCTGCAGCGGCAGGGCAAGCCCCGCTGGGGCGAGAAGACGCCGGCCTACGTGCGGAACATGCGGAAGATCGAGCGAGCACTGCCCGAGGCCCGCTTCATCCACGTGATCCGTGACGGTCGCGACGTGGCTCTCTCCCGCTGGAAGCGGACCCTCGGCCAGGGCGAGCGCGCTCCCGCCGC
Organism: uncultured Solirubrobacterales bacterium; assembly: GCA_963700785.1. GTDB lineage: Bacteria > Actinomycetota > Thermoleophilia > Solirubrobacterales > 70-9 > CAXMST01. The sequence goes on along the minus strand of CAVOYZ010000008.1, from coordinate 254,823 downwards.
CCAGGTGGCCGAGGGCTGGCAGCGGAGGATCCGCCGGGCGCAGAAGCAGGGGCGCAGGCTGAAGCACTACACCGAGGTCCGCTACGAGGACCTGGTCACCGATACCGAGGCCGAGTTGCGCCGCATCGCCCAGTTCATCGAGCTCGACTGGGATCCCGCGATGCTCCGCTACTACGAGCGCGCGGCGGACCGGATGGCCGAGATGGCCCGCGACCTGCCGTCGGCCGACGGCAAGCCCGTACGGCCGGGGGAGGAGCGGATGCAGGCCCACGCGATGACCCAGAAGCCGCCCGACCCGAGCGCGATGTACCGCTGGAAGGACCGGATGAGCGCCGAGGACGTGATCGCCTTCGACGCCGCGGCCGGCGAGCTGCTCTCGGAGCTCGGCTACGAGGTCGGCACAGCCGGCGGTTGAGCCTTGTCGAAGTTCACCTCAATGACCGACGAGCTGCACGACTACGTCGTCGGCCACGGCGCCCGCGAGGATGCGGCGCTCGCCCAGGTTCGCGAGGAGACCGCCGCGCTCGGTGAGATCGCGGTGATGCAGATCGCCCCTGATCAGGGGGCGCTGATGACGATCCTGACCCGGATCCTCGGCGCCCGCCGCGCGATCGAGGTCGGGACGTTCACCGGCTACTCGGCGATCTGCATCGCCCGGGGCCTGCCTGCTGACGGCCTGCTGGTCGCCTGCGAGCTCGATCCCGAGCGGGCCCGGACGGCGGCGCGGAACTTCGCGCTCGCCGGGGTCGCCGATCGGATCGAGCTGCGGGTCGGCCCGGCGACCGAGGCCCTCGCCGATCTCGCGGGCTCCGAGCCCTTCGACCTCGCCTTCATCGACGCTGACAAGCCGGGCTACGACGACTACTACGAGAGCTGTCTGGAGCTGCTCCGGACCGGCGGCCTGATCGTCCTCGACAACGTGCTGCAGGACGGCCGGGTGCTCGATCCGGGTGGCGACGAGAGCGCCGAGGCGATCGTTCGGCTGAACGCCAAGCTCGCCGTCGACGAGCGGGTCGATCTGGCGATGGTCGGCGTCGCCGACGGGCTCACGCTTGCGCTGAAGCGCTGATGCGGATCGGGATCGTCAGCAAGTGGATCGCGTCGGGACAGGCCGTGGTCGCCCGCCAGCTGCGCTCGGCCCTCGAGGGGCTTGGGCACGAGACCTTCGTGCTTGCCCGCCCGGGCTCCGGTCCGCGGGCCCGGAAGTCAGCCGCGGCGCCGGGGGGCGCAGATCCGGTCTGGGACCAGCCCGCCGTCACCGAGGCGACCGACCATCAGGTCCCGGCAGAGGAGTACGAGGCCTGGATCCGGGCGAACTCGATCGAGACCATCCTCTGCGACGAGAACTACCAGTTCGATGAGATCAGCGGGCTCCGCGAGCGTGGGGTGCGGACGATCGGGCGCTTCGTCTGGGAGTACTTCGACGAGGGGCAGGCCGAGCCCGCGACGGCCGCGTTCGAGACGATCTACTCGCTGACCCGCTGCGAGCGCGACCGCTACGCCGGCATGGGAATCGAGAGCCCCTACATCCCCTGGGGCATCCATCCCGAGCTGCTCGAGTGGACCGGCGGCGGCCGGGCCGCCCCCACGCCCGGCACCCCCGGGAGCGCAGCGGAGGGCCTGGCCGGGCCAGTCCGGTTCTACTTTCCCGGCAGCTTTCTCGGTCGGCGCAAGCCGATCCGCAAGGTCGTGAAGGCGTTTCAGCGGGCTGCGGGCGAGCAGCTGCGGCTCGTGATCAGCGCCCAGGTTCCGCGCAACGACGAGTTCCTGCGCGATGCCGCCGCCGGCGACCCGAGGATCGAGCTCGCGCTCGACGATGATCCCGAGGACGTCCACCGCGCCCGCTTCGCAGCCTGCGACGTCTGCCTCGCACCCTCCCGCTGGGAGGGCCTCGGCCTGCCGCTGTACGAGGCGACCGCCTTCGGGCTGCCGATCATCACCAACGACAAGCCACCGATGTCAGAGATGGTGCTCGACGGACGCAGCGGCATCCTCGTCGGCTCGATCGCGAACGGCGAGGCGCGCTCGGGGATCACTGCCTGGGACCCGGACCCGGCCGAGCTGACCGCGGCGATCGAGCGGCTCGCCGACCGATCCGAGCTGATGCGGATGCGGGAGGGCGTCGCGGAGCTGCGGGAGCAGCGCCGCTGGCAGCTCACCGTCGAGGGATTCGAGAGGTTGCTGGCCTGATGGCTTCGAGCGTCCGCGAACTGATGGGAAAGGTCGGGCTGCCGGCGCCGGTCTCCGAGCTCGCCGGCCGCGACTGGGACGCCGTGGTGGTCGGCGGCGGTCACAACGGACTCACCGCGGCCGCATACCTGGCGCGCGCGGGGCGATCGGTGCTGGTGCTCGAGCGGCGCGAACAGCTCGGCGGCGCCTGCACGCTCGAGCGGCCCTTCCCCGACGAGCGCTACGTGGTCAGCCCCTGCGCCTACGCCGTCGGGCTGCTCGACCGGCGAATCATCGCCGAGCTCGGGCTCAGAGACCACGGCTACCGGGTCTTCGGCGTCGATCCCCATCTCTGGTGCGGGTTCGCCGACGGCAGCTCGTACGCGGAGTTCCGTGACCCGGTGGAGAACCGGCAGCGGCTCGAGGCAAACGGCTTCAGCGCCGCCGACATCTCCGGGCTCGACCGCTACTACGACCTCTACGGCCGCGCCCGGCGGCGCCTCCGCGAAGGGCCCGGCGGCGATCTCTGGGCCGGCTCCTCACCCTCCCGCGAGCGGATCGAGGAGATCCTCGACGACCCCGAGCTCGTCAGCCTCGTCTTCGAGGACTCGGTGGCCGACCTGCTCGAGCGCCACCTCTCCGACCCGCGCCTGCACCGGGCGCTGTGGGGGCAGGGCGTGATCGGCACCTGGGCCGGGCCGCGAACCCCCGGGACCGCGATGGTCAAGCTCATGCACAGCATGGGAGCGCTCGAGGGCGAGCCCAGCGCCTGGGGCTACGTCGAGGGCGGGATGGGAATGGTCTCGTTCGCGATCGCCGAGGCCGCGCGCGAGGCCGGGGCCGCCCTGGCCGCGGGGGTTCCGGTCGCCCGGATCCACGCCGGCGGCGGAGTCGAGCTCGAGAGCGGCGAGCTGATCAGGTCCCGGTCGGTGATCTGCAACGCCGATCCAAAGCGACTGGCGGCGATGCTCGCAGGCGGCTCGATCGACGCGGCCTACGCCGAGCGCCTCGACGACTGGAAGGTGGGGTCCCCGGTGGTCAAGCTGAACGCGGGCCTGCGGCGGGCGCCAAGCTGGCCGGCGGCAGCCGGCAGCGACGACCCGCAGCGGGCGATGACGACGGTCGCGATGGCGCTCGACGACGGGCAGCGAGCGTTCGAAGCGAGCCTCCGCGGCGAGGTCGGGATCGGCTTCTGCGAGATCTACTCCCAGTCCGCGTACGACCCGACGATCGCCCCCGCGGGGCGGCAGACGATGAGCGTCTTCGCCCAGTACGCGCCCTACGAGCTGGCCGACGGCGATTGGGACTCGCGACGCGAGGCGATCGGCGACGCGATCCTCGACGCGATCGCGACCGCGGCGCCCGACATCCACGAATGCGTCGAGTACCGGGAGGTGCTGGGTCCGCCGGACATCGAGGAGCGGATCGGGCTCACCGGCGGCCACATCTTCCAGGGCGAGGCGCTGCCCGAGCAGATGTGGGACCGGCGCCTCGACCACCGGACGCCGGTCGAGGGCCTGTATCTGTGCGGGGCGGCAACTCACCCGGGCGGCTCGGTGATCGGGCTCAACGGTCGCAACGCCGCGATGGCGCTGCTCGCCGACGCGGGCGCAACCCACGACTGAGCCGGCCCACCGTAAGCGAGATCTTGGGCTCAGCTACGCTCCCCGCGCTGATGAAGCCGGACCCCAAGAGCGAGATCGAGGGCATCGACGAGGAGCTGCAGGCGGCGGGCAAGGGCTCACGCTGGGAGCAGTTCCGGATGCCGGTCGAGCTCGGCGACAAGAGCTTCCTCGACGTCGGCTGCTGGGAGGGAATGCACTGCGCCGAGGCCGTCCGGCGCCACGCCTCTCAGGTGGTCGGCATCGACCTCTGCACCTCCCGTGACCTCGCCGCGAACGTCGAGCGCTACGGCTTCGACTTCATCCAGATGGACATCTTCAGCGAGAAGTGGCTCGAGCTCGGTGAGTTCGACGTCGTGCTCTGCTCCGGTGTTCTCTACCACGTCGAGAACGTGATGAGCCTGCTGTTCCGGCTGCGCAAGGTGGTCCGCGAGCTGCTGGTCGTCGAGACGGGGATCACCCGGCTGCAGGAGGACAAGCCGATGATGATCTTCCACGGCCAGGGCGAGGGAACGAGCAACCCGTCGAACTGGTGGACCCCGAACAAGCTCTGTCTCGAGCAGATGCTCTCCGCCGCCGGCTTCGAAGGAATCAGCACGGTCTGGGAGGAGGAGCGGCATCAGCACTACTCGCGAATCTGCGTGCACGCGGTCCCGACCGGGCACCTCGACCACGCCCGCATCCTGCCCCGCAAGGAGCGGACGATGAGTCTCCACGGAGGCAATCGCCGGGGCGGCAAGGGCAGGCAGCGCGGCAACGGCGAGTGACCCCCGAGGAGGTGCCCCGGTGAGGGTGGGGATCGTGACCAAGTGGTTCAACCGGGGCCAGCCGATCGTCGGCCGCTATCTGCGCTCGGCCGTCGACGAGCTCGGGCACGAGAGCTTCGTGCTCGCGCGCCCGCGGCGCGAGCAGGGCCCACGGCCCGGAGCCCTGGAGCGGAGCGGGATCTGGGATCAGCCCGGCGTGACCGAGGCCTCGGCCTTCGAGGTGCCGCTCAACGAGTACGCGGCCTGGGTCGAGGTGAACGAGATCGACGTGATCCTCTGCGACCAGAACTACCAGTTCGCCGAGCTCGCCGGACTGCGTGAGCGCGGCGTACGAACGATCGGCCGCTTCGTCTGGGAGCACTTCACCGAGGAGCACCTGCCCGGGGCCCGCGAGGCCTACGAGGTGATCTACTCGGTGACCGAGTGCGAGCAGCGGCGCTACTCGTCCTGGGGGCTCGAGACGCCGCGGGTCCCGTGGGGGATCCATCCGGAGTTGCTCGAGATCCCGATCGAGCGAATCGACGACGGGATCACCCGCTTTGTCTTCCCCGGCGGATTCCTCGGGCATCGGAAGCCGCTGGAGCCGGTCGTCGAGGCCTTCGGCCGGACCGGCGACCCCGACATCCGCCTGCTGGTCAAGGCCCAGGTCGAGCGCTCCCGCCTCGGCAGGCTGAGCCGCCGGGTTCGCAAGGACAAGCGGATCGAGTTCAGGCTCGGCGACGAGGACTGGGAGCCGCATCTGCGGGCGATCGCCGCCTGTGACGTCTGCATCACGCCGTCCCGCTGGGAGGGGCTCGGCCTGCCGCTGTACGAGGCGATGGCGTTCGGGCAGCCGGTGATCACCAACGATGACCCGCCGATGAACGAGGTCGTGGCCGACGGGGTCAACGGGCTGCTCGTCGAATCGCATCCCGACGGCGCGGCACGATCCGGCATCCCCGCGACGCGACCGGACGGCGACGCGCTCAGCGCTGCGATCGAGCGGCTCGCCGATCCCGAGCTGCGGAGCCGGCTCGCGGGCGGGGCGAGGACCCGCCGTGATCAGTTGGGCTGGGCTCGCACGACGGCCGCCCTGAGCGGGTTGCTCGACGCCGGCTGAGGCTCCCGTCGCCGGCCACGGAGGCCCTACAATCACGAACTCGCGCTCGCGGTGGGAGGATTGAGTCGGCATCCACCCGAGCGGCGCGGCCTTGCCCGCGTCGGGCCGGATAGGAGCCCAGCAAGCCGAATCCTGCCGATGTCCCCAAGCAGTCCAAAGAGCATCTGGCGAAGGGCCAGCCAGCGCCGCGCGGCCAAGCGTGGAGCCTCGTCGCTGCCCGCTCCCTTCGTGGTCGGCGTCAACCGGTCGGGGACGACGCTGATGCGAATGATGCTCGACGCGCACCCGGAGCTGACGATGCCCCCGGAGACCCACTTCGTGCCGGAGCTGATCGACGTCGCCGAGGCCGGACGGGCAACCCCCGAGGACCTGCTCGCGACGATCACCAAGCAGCGCGAGTGGGGCGACTTCGGGCTGACCGAGACACAGCTGCTGGAGGCGTTCCGCGCGATCGAGCCGCTCAACGCCGGCGACGCCCTGCGCGCCTTCTACGGCCTCTATGCCGAGCGGGTCGGCAAGCCGCGGTGGGGAGAGAAGACGCCGATCTACGTCAAGAGCATCCGCAAGATCGGCGGCGCCCTGCCGGAGGCCCGCTTCCTGCACGTGATCCGCGACGGCCGCGATGTCGCGCTGTCGATCCGCGACCGCGCCGTCAAGGAGCACCCGATCCCGGCGATCGCCGAGCGCTGGGTGCGGCGGATCGGCCAGGCCCGGCGGCAGTCGAAGTACGTCTCCCACTACGAGGAGATCCGCTACGAGCAGCTGATCCTCGAGACCGAACCGACGCTTCGCGGGGTCTGCGAGTTCTTCGGGCTGCCCTGGAACGATTCGGTGCTCGACTACCACCAACATTCGGCCGACCGCCTGGAGGAGATGAAGCGCGAGCTGCCGGCCGACGGGAGCCGGGCGACGCTCAGCGTCGAGCGGCGGATGGCAACCCACGCCCGTACGACCCAGGCGCCCGACCCGAGCCGGGTCAGCCGCTGGCGCGAGCAGATGGATCGCGAGGACCGGCGCGTCTTCGAGTCGATCGCGGGTGAGCTGTTGGCAGAGCTCGGCTACGAGACCGGGGACGGGCCCGGCACGGGCCCGCGGGACTTCGGCAAGGCGGACCCGACTTGAGCGCCGCACTGCCGCTGTGGAAGCGCCCCTTCGCGTCCGCCTCGCGCCTCCGCCGCCGGGTCGCGACCCGCTCGAGGCCGCCCGCTCCGTTCATCGTCGGGGTCAATCGCTCCGGCACGACGCTGCTGCGGCTGATGCTCGACTCCCATCCGGAGCTGACGATTCCGCCGGAGACGCACTTCGTGCCCGAGATGATCCGGCTTGCGCGTCGCGACAACACGACGCGCAAGCGCCTCGTGCGGGCCGCGACCGACCATCCGCGCTGGGGCGACTTCGGCCTCGACGAGGAGCTGCTGCTCGCCCGCCTGCGCGCGATCAAGCCGCTGAACCCCGCCGATGCGATCCGCGCCTTCTACGACCTCTACGCCGAGAAGGAGCACAAGCCTCGCTGGGGCGACAAGACGCCGCGCTACATGCGAGCGATGCCGCGAATCGAGCGAGCCCTGCCCGAGGCCCGATTCATCCACCTGATCCGAGACGGCCGCGACGTGGCTCTCTCCCAAGCCGAGCGGGCGCTGGACGGGCCCTCGCCGACGATCACCGAGGTGGCCGAGCGCTGGCGGCGGCGGATCGAGACCGCCCGGATCCATTCCGCCGAGCTGGACGACTACCTCGAGGTTCGCTACGAGGACCTGGTCGGCGACCCCGAGGCCACCCTGCGGACGATCTGCGAGTTCCTCGAGCTGCCCTACGACGCGGCGATGCTCGACTACCACCGGCGCGCCGCCGAGCGGCTGACCGAGATGGACCGCGACCTCGGCTCGGGCGAGAACGGCCCGGTGCGCACCGGCGACGAGCGACTGGCCGGCCACGCGATGACCAGCAACCCGCCCAGCACCGACCGCTGCGGGCGCTGGCGCGAGGAGATGCCGGCCCGCGACGAGGCGGAGTTCGAGCGCGTCGCGGGCGAGCTGCTCGCCGACCTCGGGTACGAGACCGTCGCCGCCTCCGGAGAGGGTGAGGTGCGGTGAGGCTGCCCGGGCGCAGAACGCACGGCCGCGGGCCTGCCGGGCCGCCCGTGCCGTTCATCGTCGGCGTGACCCGCTCCGGCACGACCCTGCTGCGGTTGATGCTCGACGCCCATCCTGACCTCGCGATCCCACCCGAGACCCACTTCGTCCCGCAGCTGATCAAGACGGCGAACAAGCGCGGCGCGAGCTGCGAGGAGGCCCACGGGGTCGTCACCGGCCACCGTCAGTGGGGCGACTTCGGTCTCGACTCGGGCGAGCTGCTGCGCCGCTACTGCGCCCTGGACCGGATCGAGGCGGAGCCGGTGGTCCGCACCTTCTTCGAGCTCTACGCCGAGCGGGAGGGGAAGCCGCGCTGGGGTGACAAGACCCCGAACTACATCAAGCGGATGCGGCAGATCCAGCGGACGATTCCCGAGGCGCGCTTCGTTCACATGATCCGCGACGGGCGCGACGCCGCGCTGTCGCGGTTCAAGCGCCTGCTCAAGGAGCCGCCCCCGATCGAGACGGTCGCCGAGCGCTGGGTGAAGAAGATCGAGGGCGCCCGCGCCGACGGCGAGCAGCTCGGCCAGTACCTCGAGGTCCAGTACGAGAGCCTGGTCCGCGACACCGAGCCGGAGCTGCGCCGCGTCTGCGAGTTCCTCGAGCTGCCCTGGGACCCGGCGATCCTCCGCTACTACGAGCGAGCCGAGGATCGCCTGGCGGAGATGGTGCGCGACCTGCCGGGCGAGGAGGGCAAGCCGATGCGCCCCGCCGACCACCGCAGGGAGGCGCACCTGCTGACCTCGAAGCCACCGGACCCCAGTCGCCTGGCCCGGTGGAAGGAGGAGATGGATCCGGCCCAGAACGCGCTGTTCGAGGGCGTCGCCGGCGATCTGCTGAGCGAGCTCGGCTACGAGGTGGTGAGCCGATGAGCGCCCCGCGCCCCCCGGCTCCGTTCGTCGTCGGCCTGACCCGCTCGGGCACGACCCTGTTGCGGATGATGCTCGATGCCCATCCGGCCTTGGCGGTGCCGCCCGAGACCCACTTCGTTCCCGACCTGATCAAGGCGTCGAAGGCCGAGGGAGCAGACGCCGAGACGATGCTCGCGGCGATCACCTCGAATCGCACTTGGGGCGACTTCGGGATCGAGGAATCGGCGATGCGCACAGCGCTCGAGGCGGTCGGCCCCGGTGACGCGGGCGCCGCCGTCCGCGCCTTCTTCGAGATCTACGCACGGGGCCAGGGGAAGCCGCGGTGGGGCGACAAGACGCCCGCCTACATGCTCTCGATCACGCGGATCGGGCGGGCTCTGCCCGAGGCGAGGTTCATCCACCTGATCCGCGACGGTCGCGACGTCGCCCTGAGCCAGAGCGCGCGTGCGATCAACGAGCAGCCGCCGCCGCGCGAGCAGGCCGGCCGCTGGGTGAAGCGGATCGACAAGTCCCGCGAGCAGGCGCGCAGGCTGGGCGGCGAGCGCTACCTCGAGGCCCGCTACGAGGACCTCGTCCGCGACCCCGAGCCGGTCCTGGGGCGAATCTGCGAGCTGATCGAGCTCGACTACGACCCCGGGATGCTGAGCTACCACGCGCGCGCGGCCGAACGGCTGCAGGAGATGGCCGGGGAGCTGCGCGGCGAGGGCACCCACGCGAAGCAGGCTGCCGGATACCGGATCGACAATCACCTGCCGACGACCCGGCCGCCTGACCCGACCAAGCTCGACAAGTGGCGCCGCGAGATGGAGCCGGCCGATCTCGCCGCCTACAACGAGGTCGCCGGCGAGCGGCTGCGCGAGCTCGGCTACGAGGTGACGACGTGAGCCGGGTCGGGATCGTCACCAAGTGGTTCAACCGCGGGCAGGCGTTCGTCTCGCGCTACGTGCGGGACGCGCTCGAGGCGTCCGGCCACGAGACCTTCATCCTGGCGCGACCGACCAGAGACAAGGGACCGATGGCCGCGCACCTCGACCGCAGCGGCGTCTGGGACCAGCCGGGCGTCACCGAGGCCTCCGACTGGGAGGTGCCCCACGACGAGTACGTGCGCTGGATCGAGCAGAACTCGATCGACGTCGTGCACTGGGACAACTGCTACCAGCACGATCAGATCCGGCGGCTGCGCGAATCCGGCGTCCGCACCGTGGGTCGCTTCGTCTGGGAGATGTTCGGTGCCGAGGACGCCGCGCCCGCCGCGGCCGCCTACGACGTGCTCTACTCGATGACCCGTTGCGAGCAGGCCCGCTACGCGGAGCTGGGCATCGAGAGCCCGTTCGTTCAGTGGGGCCTGCACCGCGAGCTGCTCGAGGTGCCGGTCGATCGCTCCAAGGACGAGCTGATCCGCTTCTACTTCCCGGGGGCGTTGCTCGGGCCCCGCAAGCCGCACAAGGAGGTGGTCGAGGCGTTCCAGGCGGCCCGCGGCGAGAACCTGCGGCTGATCTTCAAGGCCCAGCTCGAGCGGCGGATGGGCTACCTGACCAAGGCCGCCGAGGCCGACCCGCGGATCGAGCTGATCGTCGACGACATGGAGACCGCCGAGCATCTGCGCCTGTTCGCGTCCTGCGACGTCTGCCTGGGCCCGAGCCGCTGGGAGGGCCTCGGGCTGTTCCTCTACGAGGCGGTCGCCTTCGGGATGCCCCAGATCACCAACGACAGCCCACCGATGAACGAGGTGGTCCGTGACGGCGTCAACGGACTTCTCGTGGCCGACGTCGAGGACGGCACCGCGGACTCGGGGATCCCCTCGATGAAGCCGGACGTGGCCGGCCTCACCGCCGCGATCGAGCGGCTCGCCGACCCGGCCGAGCGCGCCCGCCTGACCGAGGGCGCGCTGCGGACCCGCGAAGAGCTGAGCTGGTCGCGGACGGTCGCCGACTACGGCGCGCTGATCGATCGGGCGCTGGGGGCTCGATCGTGAAGGCGAGGCGCGAGCTGCTCCGCAGCGTCACCGGCTACCGGAGCCGCCGACGCGCGATCCGGCGAGCGGCAAAGGGGCCGGCGCCGGCGCCGTTCGTGGTCGGCGCGACGCGCTCGGGAACGACGCTGCTGCGGCTGATGCTCGACGCCCACCCCGAGCTCGCGATTCCCTCGGAGACGCACTTCATTCCCGACCTGATCAAGGCCCGCGAGAAGCACGGGGCCAGTCCCGAGCGGATGCTCGAGATGCTGACCTCGCATCGTCGCTGGGGCGACTTCCACATCGAGGCCTCCGAGCTGGCGGAGCGATGGGCGGCGTTGCCCGAGCTGACCGGGCCCGCCGCGGTGCGTGAGTTCTTCAGGATCTACGGCGAGCAGCAGGGCGGCCCACCGCGCTGGGGCGACAAGACCCCCGGCTATGTGAAGCGCATGCGCGAGATCCAGGAGTACCTCCCGGAGGCGCGCTTCGTTCACCTGATCCGCGACGGTCGCGACGTCGCCCTGTCGATCCTCAAGCAGAGCTTCGGGCCCGAGACGATCGAGGCCGCCGCCGATCGCTGGCGGGGACGAGTCCTGCGAGGCCGCGCGCAGCAGCCCTACCTCGGCTACTACATGGAGGTCCGGTTCGAGGACCTCGTGCTCGACACCGAGGGCCAGCTGCGCCGGATCTGCGAGTTCATCGAGCTCGACTTCGATCCGGCGATGCTCGGCTACCACGAGCGGGCCGAGGAGCGGCTCAAGGAGAAGGCCCGGGAGCTTCCGCGGGGCAAGGGCCGTGACCCGCAGTCGGCGGAGCGCAGGCTGAAGAGCCACGAGAAGACCTTCGAGCCGCCGAACCCGTCGCTCGTCGGCGGCTACAGAACGAAGATGACCCCGGCCGACCAGGCGACATACGAGGCACTGGCCGGCGACCTGCTGCTCGACCTCGGATACGAGGCGGACACGCTCGGCGGCGCCAACGGCGACGGCGTCCATGAGCCGCGCAGCGGACCGCGACTGCCCCGGTCGCTGCGCCGGGCGTTGAACGTCGCCGGGCACGCGACCGGCATCCGTCCCCCGGCCGAGCGCCGTGACCCCGCGCCGTTCGTGGTCGGCGCCGCCCGCTCCGGCACGACCCTGCTGAGCGCGATGCTCGCCGCCCACCCCGAGGTGACGATGGTCGCCGAGACCGGCTTCGTCCCGAAGCTGGCGGAGACGATCCGATCCGAGCCGGTGACCGCAGAGCGGGTCGTCAAGGTGATGGCCGCAGCGCGGCCGCTGGCGGAGCTCGGCATCGACGAGGCGGAGATGCAACGCCGGATCGAGGCCCTCGACGACCTCAAGGCGGCGGCCGTGCTGCGCGAGTTCTACGGGATGCTGAACGAGCGGGCCGGGACGTCACGCTGGGGCGACGAGACGCCGGCCTACCTGAAGCGCATGCGCAGGATCCAGCGGGCGTTGAACGAGGCCCACTTCATCCACGTGATCCGCGACGGTCGTGACACGGCCGCCGCGAAGCCGGGTCAGCTCGATCCCGGCAAGGCGCTGGTCGTCGGGCAGCGCTGGGAGAAGAAGGTCAACGCCGCGCGCCAGCAGGAGCACCTGATCGAGCGCTATCTCGAGGTTCGCTACGAGCGGCTGCTGACCGACACCGAGCCGGTCCTGCGCGACGTCTGTGCGTTTCCTCGAGCTCGACTTCGACGAGGCGATGATCGACCCACCTGAGCGCGCCGCGATCGAGGCCGAGCTGGGGCCGGTCGGGGCCTGGCGCGAGCGGCTCAGCGACGAGGATGCCGCGGCCTTCGCAGACGTCGCCGGTGTGCTGCTGGCCGAGCTCGGCTACGACTGAGCCGGTGGCGATCCTCGCCGCTGCCGTTCCGCGCGGCCGCCTAGTTGAATGGGCGCTGCGATGAGCGCCGCGACTGACACGCCGAAGTACCGCGAGCTCGGGCTCACCGACCACGAGTTCGAGCTGATCTGCGCGGGCATGGGCCGCGAGCCCAACGACGTCGAGCTGGCGATGTTCTCGCTGCTGTGGTCGGAGCACTGCGCCTACAAGCACTCGAAGAAGCTGCTTCGGCGGTTGCCGACGGAGGGCCCGCGCGTGGTGATGGGCCCGGGCGAGAACGCCGGCGCGGTCGAGATCGGCTCGGGGCACTCGATCGCGTTCAAGGTCGAGTCGCACAACCACCCCTCCGCGGTCGAGCCGTTCCAGGGCGCGGCGACCGGGGTCGGCGGCATCCTCCGCGACGTCTTCGCGCTCGGTGCCCGGCCGATCGCGGTGCTCGACTCGCTGCGCTTCGGCGAGCTCGACTCCGAGCGCTCCCGCTACCTGTTCGAGCACGTGGTCGCCGGCATCGGCCACTACGGGAACTCGATCGGGGTGCCGACGATCGGCGGCGAGGTCTACTTCGAGGCACCGTACGAGCAGAACTGCCTCGTCAACGCGATGTGCGTCGGGCTCGCCAAGACCTCCTCGATGGTCCGTGCCGCGGCCGCGGGGGTCGGCAACGCGGTCGTGCTGATGGGCGCCTCGACCGGCCGCGACGGGATCGGCGGCGCCTCGGTGCTCGCCTCGGCTGAGCTCGAGCAGGGGGACGAGAAGCGCCCGACGGTTCAGATCGGCGATCCGTTCGAGGAGAAGAAGGTGATGGAATGCTGCCTCGAGCTGCTCTGCCAGGGAGCTGCTGGTCTCGCTTCAGGATCTCGGCGCCGCCGGGCTGACCTCGTCCTCGGCGGAGATGGCGGCGGCCGGGGGCGTCGGCCTCGACCTCGACGTCGCCAGGGTGCCGAAGCGGAATCCGGACCTCGAGCCGTTCGAGGTGATGGTCAGCGAATCGCAGGAGCGGATGCTGGCGATCGTCGAGCCGGAGAAGGTCGGCGCGGTGCTCGAGATCTGCGCCAGATGGGAGACCGGCGGCACGGTGATCGGCGAGGTGACCGGCGGCGACGCGATCCGGATCTTCGACGGCGAGCGGCAGGTCGGCGACATCCCGGTTGCGCTGCTCGTCGACGAGTGCCCGCTGTACGACCTCGACCCCGCCGATCCGGGGGAATGGATCTACGGCAACCGCAGGACGCTGGGGGCCGACGACCCGACAGAGGTGATGCTCGCCCTGCTGGCCTCGCCGACGATCGCCTCGAAGCGCTGGGCATTCGAGCAGTACGACCCGATCGTCCAGTCGCGGACCGTTCGCCGCCCCGAGCAGGCCGACGCCGCGGTCCTGCAGATCGCCGAGACCGGCAGCGGCGTCGCCGTCTCGATCGACGGCAACGGGCGCCGCGTCGCCTGCGAGCCCTACGCGGGCACCGTCGAGGCGGTGCTCGAGTGCGCGGCGAACCTCGCCTGCGTCGGCGCCGAGCCGCTCGGGCTCACGAACTGCCTCAACTTCGGCAACCCGGAGCGACCGACGGTCGCCTGGCAACTCGACCGCTCGACCCAGGGGCTGGCCGATGCCTGCGAGGCCCTCGCCGTCCCGGTCGTCGGCGGCAACGTCTCCCTCTACAACGAGACGGACGGGGGACCGATCTACCCGACGCCGGTGGTCGGGATGGTCGGCGAGCTTCCCGATCCGGCGGTCACGGCCGGCCTGGCGCCGGCCGCGGGCGATCTGATCGCGCTGATCGGGCCCTTCGCACCCGCGCTCGCGGGCTCGGAGCTCGCGAAGCAGCGGGGCGAGCTCTCGCCGGGCCTGCCGGGACCCGACATCGCCGCCTGCGCAGCGGCGATCGCCGCGGTCCGCGAGGCGGTCCGGGACGGCGGCCTGAGCTTCGCCCACGACGTCAGCGACGGCGGCCTCGCATGCGCGCTGGCGGAGTGCGCGATCGCCGGCGAGATCGGGCTCGAGGTCGACCTCGGCGACCTGATCTCCTCGCGTGGCGGCAGCGCCGAGCAGTGGCTGTTCGGCGAGGGCAGCGGCGGGTTCGTGGTCGGCGGCCCGGCCGAGCGCCTCGAGCCTCTGGTCGATGCCGCCGGCGGGGCTGCTCTCGGCCGGGCCGGGGGGACGGGGCTGGCGATCGAGGCCGCCGGGGTCCGCATCGCGACCAGCACGGCCGAGGCGGCGCGGGCGTGGCGCTCGCTCGGCGATCGCCTCTAGCAGGCTCGGCGCGAGGGGAGTCAGCCCCTGCCGCTGCTAGCCTTGGCCCGCAGGTCAGTCGCCTGCCCGAGCGCTTCGATAGGCCGGTGAGCGGAGGCCACTTTTCCCTTGAGCGAGACCATGTTCGATGCCCGCGAGGGCCCGAGAGACGAGTGTGGAGTGTTCGGTGTCTACGCGCCGGGACACGACGTCTCGCGCCTCGCCTACTTCGCTCTCTACGCGCTCCAGCACCGCGGTCAGGAATCGGCGGGCATCGCGACCTGCGAGGGCGGCCACATCACGACGCTTCGCGACCTCGGGCTCGTCTCGCAGGTGTTCGACGAGCAGAAGCTCAGTGCCCTGCAGGGGGAGGCCGCGATCGGCCACGTGCGCTATTCGACCACCGGCGGTGCGGGCTGGGAGAACACGCAGCCGGTGTGGCGTGACGACGGCCGCGAGGTCGCGCTGGCCCACAACGGCAACCTGACCAACGCGGTCGAGCTGTTCACGGAGCTGCAGGAGACCCACGACCTCAGGTTTCGCGGCACCTCCGACTCGGAGATCATCGCCGCGCTGGTCTCATCCTCGCCGGAGCGCACCGTCGAGGACGCGGTGGTCGGGGCGATCCAGAAGCTCGAGGGTGCGTTCTCGACCGTGGTGATGACCAAGCACGCCGTCGTCGCCTTCCGAGATCCACACGGGGTCCGGCCGCTGGTGCTCGGCCGCCTCGGGGAGAGCTTCGTCGTTGCCTCGGAGAGCTGCGCCTTCGACATCATCGGCGCCGAGCTGCTGCGTGAGGTCAACCCGGGCGAGATGGTCTCGCTCAGCGCCAAGGGCCTCGAGGTGCGGCAGGCGGTGAAGCCGAAGCGGACCTCGTTCTGCGTCTTCGAGCAGATCTACTTCTCGCGGCCCGATTCGCGGCTCGAGGGCCGGGTGGTCCAGCAGGTCCGCGGCCGGATGGGCGAGATCCTCTGGCGCGAGGCTCCGGTCGATGCGGACCTGGTGATCGCCGTCCCCGACTCGGGCAACCCCGCGGCTGCCGGCTTCTCGCGCGCCTCGGGGATTCCCAAGGACGACGGCCTGATCAAGAACCGCTACGTGGCCCGCACCTTCATCCAGCCTGGCCAGGAGCTCCGGAAGCACGGCCTCAGGCTGAAGTTCAACCCGCTCCCGGAGATCATCGCCGGTCGCCGGGTGGTGGTCGTCGATGACTCGATCGTGCGGGGGAACACGACCCGGCAGATCGTCGGCATGCTCCGGGACGCGGGCGCCGAGGAGGTCCATCTTCGGATCTCCGCGCCGCCGATCCGCAACCCCTGCCACTACGGGGTCGACATGTCGACCCGCGAGGAGATGATCGCCCATCGGCGCACCGTCGATCAGATCGCCGAGCACGTCGACGCGGACTCACTCGCCTACCTGTCGCTCGACGGCGTCTACGAGGCGATCGGCACACCGGCTGAGGACCACTGCGACGCATGCTTCACCGGCCGCTACCCGCTCGGCGACAACGGCGGCGGCAACAGCAAGTTCGCGCTGGAGGAGATCGAGACGATCCCGGCCGGGCGTTGAGCGACCCCGCTGCGGCCGCGAATAGCATCGGGCCGGAATGAACGAGCAACCCCTGCGCGTCGCGGTCCTGGCCTCCGGCAGCGGCACCAACCTGCAGGCGATCCTCGACAGCCTGCACGGCAGGGGCGCGGCTGAGGTGGTCGCGGTCGGCTCCGACCAGCCCGAGGCGAGGGCGCTCTCGCGCGCCGCGGACGCCGGCATCGCGACCCGCTCGTTCGTCGCCTCCGAGCACGAGACCCGCGAGCAGCGCGACCTGGCGATCGCAGACTGGCTCGGCGAGCGCGGCGTTCAGCTCGTCGTGCTCGCCGGCTACATGCAGCTCCTCTGCGCGAGCTTCATCGAGCGCTTTGACGGCCGCGTGATCAACGTCCACCCGGCCCTGTTGCCGAGCTTCCCGGGCCTTGACGCGATCGGCCAGGCGTACCGTCACGGCGTCCGGGTCAGCGGCGTCACCGTGCACTTCGTCGACGCCGGCGTCGACACCGGCCCGATCATCCTGCAGGAACCGATCGAGCTCACATACACTCGGCCGATCGAGGAGCTCGAGGATCAGATCCACCGGGTCGAGCACCGCCTGCTGCCGCGGGCGATCGAGTTGATCGCGGAGGGACGGGTGCGGATCGACGAGCGGAATCCCCGCCTGGTGAGGATCGACAAGCGATGATCGAGGGCACCGACGCGGCGGCCCGCGAACACGACTCCCCCCGTCACCCGCTGAAGATCAAGCGGGCCCTGATCTCCGTCTCCGACAAGACCGGCGTCGTCGACTTCGCCCGCGGGCTGAGCTCGATCGGGGTCGAGCTGATCTCCACCGGGGGCACGGCGCGGGAGCTCAGCGCGGCCGGGGTCGCGGTGACCTCGGTCGAGGAGCTGACCGGACAGGCGGAGATCCTCGGAGGCAGGGTGAAGACCCTGCATCCACGCCTTCACGCGGCGCTGCTCGCCAAGCGCGACGACCCCGAGCACATGGCAACTCTCGCGAGCGAGGGGATCGAGCCGATCGACCTCGTCTGCACGAACCTCTACCCGTTCGAGCGGGCGGTCGCGAAGCTCGACGTGAGCGAGGGCGAGGCACTCGAGAACATCGACATCGGTGGCCCGACGATGATCCGAGCCGCGGCCAAGAACCACCTGCACGTCGCCGTCGTCGTCCGTCCTGAGAGCTACGACGCCGTACTCGCCGAGCTCGACGCCTCCGATGGTGAGATCTCGGGCGACACCAGGCACTGGCTCGCGAACGAGGCGTTCGCCTACACGGCCCGCTACGACGCAGCGATCAGCGGCTGGTTCGCCGCGGGCTATGAAGCCTTCCCGGGTCACCTGACGGTCTCCCTGGAGAAGTTCCTCGACCTCTCCTACGGCGAGAATCCGCATCAACGCGCGGCGCTGTACGCGGACGTCGGGGCCCGCTCGCACGTGCTCAGCATGATCTCCAAGAAGCACGGGCGGGCGCTCTCGTTCAACAACGTGCTCGATCTCGACTCGGCCCGCAAGGCGCTGGTCGACCTCGAGGGGACGCCGGCCTGCGTGATCGTCAAGCACAACAACCCGTGCGGAGTCGCGATCGGTGCCACCGTGGGCGAGGCCTATGAGCAGGCGCTCGCCTGCGACCCGACCTCGGCCTTCGGCGGCGTGATCACCTTCAACGAGCCGATCGACCGGGACCTTGCCGAGCGACTCGCCGAGAACTTCATCGAGGTGCTGCTCGCGCCCGGCTACGACGAGGACGCGATGGAGGTCCTCACCCGCAAGGAGGCGATCCGGATCCTCGAGGACACCGAGCAGCGCACCTTCATTCCCAGCGTCGACATCAAGCGGGTGCGCGGAGGGGCGCTGGTCCAGGACACGGACTCCGGTCGGGACGACCGCGAGTCGATGGACGTCGTCACCAAGGCCTCGCCCTCCGAGGGGCAGTGGGAGGACCTGCTGTTCGCCTGGAAGGTCTGCCGCCACGTGCGCTCGAATGCGATCGTCCTGGCCAAGGACGGGGCCACGGTTGGGATCGGGGCCGGACAGATGAGCCGGGTGGACTCGTCGAGGATCGCTGTCGAGAAGGCGGGCGACGCGTTCGGGGAGCGGGCCGCGACCGTGCTCGACGGCTGCGCGGTCGCATCCGACGCCTTCTTCCCGTTCGCCGACGGACCCCAGCAGGTGATCGACTCGGGCGCCGCGGCGATCATCCAGCCCGGCGGCTCGAAGCGGGACGCCGAGGTGATCGCCGCCTGCGACGCGGCCGGGGTCTCGATGGTGTTCACCGGCCGGCGCCACTTCCGCCACTGAGGGGCCGCGCCGCGGTGCGGGGGATCAACGTCGACCTCGAGGTCACGGTCCTGCGCGTCTTCTGCGGCGCTCGCGGTGCCGGGGGAAACAGGCTCGGAGTCGTGATCGACGGACCGGCCGTCGCCGAGGACGACCGCCAGGCCCTGGCCCGGTTCCTCGGCTATTCGGAGACCGTCTTCGTCGACGACCCGCAGACCGGCCGGGTGCGGATCTTCACCCCGGAGGTCGAGCTGCCGTTTGCCGGTCATCCGGTGGTCGGCACCGGCTGGCTGCTCGCCAGGGAGGGGTATCCCGCCGACGCCCTGCTGACCCCGGCCGGCCGAGTGGCGATCGAGCACGGGGACGACCGCACCGCGGCGCGGGCCAAGGCCGAGTGGTGCCCGCCGTTCGAGCTGATCGAGTACCGGTCGGCGGCCGAGGTCGAGGCGCTCAGCCCGGGCGGGCCGGGCTGGCGCTACTGCTGGGCCTGGACCGATCAGCCCGCGGGCCTGATCCGGGCCCGCTGCTTCGTCTCCGAGGCCGGCATTCCCGAGGACGAGGCGACCGGGGCGGCCGCGATCCGGCTCTGTGCGAAGCTCGGCCGCCCGATCGAGGTCCACCAGGGTCGCGGCTCGGTGATCCGAGCCGCGCCGGTCGAGGCGGGAGAGCTCGTCGAGCTGAGCGGCGCGGTCGTCCCGGACTGAGCGGAGATCGAGTGCCCCCGGTGGGACTCGAACCCACAATCTCAACGCTTAAAAGGCGTGCGCGTTAACCAGTTACGCCACGGGGGCGCCTCGATCATTGCGCATCCCGCGCGGCCTGGACGCCGCTGCTTCGACGCTCGTTTACGTTGTCAGGGAATGACCGTCGTCGTGCCCGAGCAGCGCAGCAAGCGACCGCGATGAGCGGACGCCACGACCTGATCGCGATCGGCGGCGGGACGACCGGGCGTTCGCGGCGATGACCGCCGCCGGGCTCGGCGCCCGAACCGCGATGATCGAGCGCGACCGGACCGGCGGCGACTGCCTGTGGACAGGCTGTGTGGTTTGCGGCGCTCGATCGCCCGCGCGGCCGCTAGGCGGACCGGCCGGCGGGATCGTCCGCGAGCCTGGCGATGAACACCGCGTAGCCGAGCGTTCCGGAGGCGACCGCCGAGCGCGCCTCGCCGGCGAGGGCGATCGCCTCCGGCAGGCCGCCCTCGATCGGTATCAGGCCGTCGAAGCCAAGCAATCTGGCCCCGCGCAGCCGGGTCCGAACCCGCTCCGTCATTCGCGCGACCTCCTGCCCCGCATGCTCGACCGCTTCGAGCTCGAAGCCCGAACCTTCGAGCAGCTCCCGGTACCCGTCCTCGGGCAGCGCCGAACCGACGCAGGCGATCGTCGCGACCGCTCCCCGCAAGCCCTCCGGCAGGCGGGAGTGGTCGGCGACCACATCGCTGATCGCGAGCCGCCCACCCGGCCGCAGCACGCGCCGCATCTCGGCGACGGCCGTTGTCTTGTCGGTGAACGTGCAGAGCGCGCACTCGCAGATCGCGACGTCGAAGGACGCGTCTCCGAACGGCAGCCGCTCGGCGTCCCCCTCGACGAAGCTCACTGCATCGGCCGAGCCGGCGGCCTCCGCATCCGCCCGCGCCCCGGCCACTGCCGCGGCGCCGTACTCGAGCCCGACGACCTCGCAGCCGCGCTCGCGCGCGGCGAGCAGCGCCGTGGTCCCGGCGCCCGAAGCGACGTCGAGAACGCGGTCGGCGCGCCCGACAGCAGCCAGATCGAGCATTCGGCGGGTCAGGTCCTCGCCGCCGGGGTGCAGCTCGTCGCCGAGCAGCCAGCGCACCGCCGGATGCTCGTAGACCGTCGCGCAGCAGCCCTTGAGATCGCCGGCCTCGAGCCCGGCGGCGATCTCGGACAGGGCCGAGGGATCGAGATCAGCGGCGTCGGGAAGCGGGCTCATGCGGTCACCGCGCCGCCCCGCAGCTCGCGGACCTGCTCCCGGTAGCCGACCGAGTTGTAGGCGCAGAAGGGGATGATCCGGCCGTCCGGGGTGATCTCGGAGACGCAGCACTTCTTCAGCTTCTCGACGTCGAGCGTGTACGGATCCTGGAAGTCCTGGACCGCGATCATGAAGCCGCGCGTCGCGACCTCCTGCAGCTCGATCGGCAGGCCGACGGCGCAGGCGACGCAGTCGAGCCGTTCGGCGGTCGGCGCGGTCCCGCCGGCGGCCTTCGCCGACCAGAGGCCCTCGAGCGCCCGCTTGACGTCGAGATCCGGAACCGCGCGATTGGTGACGTAGTCGAGGTAGTCGTCGACGTCGACGAGGCGCGGCAGGGGGATCAGGTCCTCGCCGTCGTAGAGCGCGAAGGTCGCCGAGCGGCAGGACGGAGAGCAGCAGGGGACGGGCACGAAGTCGGACGGCTCGAACCACTCCGGCAGCTGCTCCGAGATCAGCTCGATCACGTCCGAGTTGGTCAGCTTCTCGAGCGGGTCTGCGTCGTCGCGGAAGCGGCCGGAGTGGGTGACGGGCTGAAAGAAGACGCCGGTGACAGCCGGATGGCCGACCCCGAAGCGGACGATCTCACCGCACTCGTCCTCGTTGATCCGGCGCTCGATCGCGGCCGCCAGCGAGACGCCGACACCGTGCTCGGCGCAGGCGTCGAGCGCCCGTAGCTTCTCGTCCTGCAGCCGGCGTCCCCTGATCTCGAGATGGGTCGAGTCCTTGAAGCCGTCGAACTGCATGTAGACGTGGACGCCGATCTCGGCCAGCGCCGGCGCGAAGCGGGGGTCGCGCGCGAGCCGGGGGCAGCGCGGTCTTGCAGTCAGGGCAGATCGAGGTGGTCGGGCCGAAGCCGGGCAGCCGGCCTCCGCCGGTGCCGTTGTCCTGCGCGCCGTTCGCATCCTGCATCGTCACTCCGACACCGGCCTGGCCCGGAACGATTCAGCCGTCGTCGAACTCGCGGACGACAGCCGCGCTCCAGGCGCGGATCACGGGGTAGTCGTGCTCGATCCCGAGCCGGCTCAGGGTGCCGGTGGCGAGCGCGAGGCGCTGCCCGCCGAGCGGCGGTTGCTCGATCCAGCGTGCGGCGAGCACTCGGAGCAGGTGGCCGTGGGCGAAGATGATCGCGTCGCCCTCGAGCGGGCGCAGCTCGGCGATCAGCGGATCGACGCGCTCGGCGACGTCGGCGGGCATCTCCCCGCCCGGGCAGCCGTCGGTCCAGAGCAGCCAGCCGGGGTGGTCGGCGTGGACCTCGGCGGTCGTCATGCCCTCGTAGTCGCCGTAGTCCCACTCGACCAGCTGCTCGCGGATCTCCGCGTCGCTCAACAGACCGGCCCCCTCACAGGTCTGCCTGGCGCGCAGCAGCGGGCTGCAGAGCACCCTCGCGAAGCCCTGCCCCGCGAGCGCCGGGGCCAGCGCCCGGGCCTGCCTGGCCCCGTTCTCGGTCAGCGGGATGTCGGTCCGCCCGGTGTGGCGCTTGGCGAGGCTCCAAGCCGTCTCCCCGTGCCGCGCGAGCCAGACCTCGGAACCGCTCATCGCCCACCAGCCTATGCGGCGCCCCCGACGGCGCGTGAACGGTTCAGGGCGCTATCGGTCACTGGAGGGTTCACTCGCCCGGGGTCGGCTGGCGCGGCCTCGCTCGCGTGAACGGTTCAGGGCGCGACCGGTCACCCAACCGTTCATTCGCCGGGGTGGTCAGCCGAGATCGGCCAGGCCCTCGGCCGGCGTCGACGCCTCGGCGTGCAGCCGCTCAGGGATCCTGCCCGCGCGGCGGGCGGCGTGGCCGGCCTCGACCGCGGCGCGCATCGCGCTCGCCATCAGCACCGGGTCCTCGGCGCGGGAGACCGCGCTCGCCAACAGCACCGCGGAGCAGCCCAGCTCCATCGCCAGCGCCGCGTCCGAGGCGGTGCCGACCCCGGCGTCGAGGATCACCGGCACCGATGCGGCAGCGACGATGATCCGCAGGTTGTAGGGGTTGCGGATCCCGGCGCCCGAGCCGATCGGCGAGCCGAGCGGCATCACCGCGGCGCAGCCGAGCTCCTCCAGGCGCCGGGCAAGCACCGGGTCGTCGGTCGTGTACGGGAGCACCGTGAACCCGTCGGCGATCAGCTCCTCGGCGGCCGCGACCAGCTCGACGGCGTCGGGGAGCAGGGTGCGATCGTCACCGATCACCTCGAGCTTGATCCAGTCGGTCTCGAAGGCCTCGCGGGCGAGGCGGGCGGTGCGGACCGCATCGCGCGCCGTGTAGCAGCCGGCGGTGTTGGGCAGGACGAAGAGGCCGAGCCGATCGATCACATCGATGACCGAGTCGGAGGTGAGGGCATCGACCCGCCGCAGCGCGACGGTCACGATCTCGGTTCCCGACGCGATCAACGCCCGCTCCAGGTCTTCCATCGAGCGGAAGCCACCGGTTCCGACGATCAGCCTCGAGCGCCAGGTCCGGCCGCCGAGCTCGAAGCCCTCCGCGTTCACGCTCACCGCGCACCGCCCTGGATCGCCGCCACGATCTCGACCCGCTGGCCCTCGCTGAGCACCGTCGTGTCGAGCAGCGTTCTGGGGACGACCTCGCCGTCGAGGGCGACTGCGACGCCACGCTCCCACGGGTGGATCCCGACCTCCGCCGCGGCGTCGCTGACCGTGCAGCCGTCGGCCAGCTCGAGCGGCTCGCCGTTGACGATCACGTTCACGTCAGCGCCTCCGCCCGGCGCCGGCCGAGGCGGTCAGGCGCCAGCGGAGCGAGCTCCGGGGGCAACCGGCCGCCGCTGAGCAGGGCGTCGAACGCGGCGGCGAGGACGGGCGCCAGCAGAACCCCGTTCCTGTAGAGGCCGGCGGCGACGATCGGATCGCTGCGCTCGCCGGGGACGAGGCCGATGATCGGTGCGTTGTCGGGCGAGCCCGGCCGCAACCCTGCCGCCATCTCGACCAGCTCGAGCTCAGCCAGCTCGGGCAGCGCGCGATAGGCCTCGCGCAGCAGCTCGTGCACGGCACCCGCCGTGACCCTGAGGTCGAAGCCGCGTTCCTCGCTGCTCGCCCCGAGCACGACCTCACCGCTCAAGCGGGGGACCAGATAGAAGCGCTCGCCGACGACGATCCGCTCGCAGGGCAGCGACCCCGGTGCGGCCCGGAGCCTGAGGATCTCGCCCTTCACCGGTCGCACCGGCAGGCGCCGGTCATCCGGCAGCAGGTCTTGCTGGCCGGCCCAGGCGCCGGCGCAGACGGCCACCCGGTCGGCGGCGACGTCGCGGCCGTCGGCGAGCCGGGCACGGGTCCCGGCGGCGTCGATCTCACGCACCTCGGCGGCGACGATCTTCACCCCCGCGGCCCCGGCCGCGGCCCGCAGTGCCGTGAGCAGGGCCCGCGGATCGACCTCGGCCTCGCCCGGAGCGCTGACCGCGGCTGTCACCGCCGTGGCCAGCCCCGGCTCGAGCCGCCTGCACTCGCTCGCGAGCAAGCTCTCGGCCGCCAGCGAGTGCCGCTCGTGCAGCTCGTGGCGACGCTCGAGCTCGGCCGCCTCATCGCGATCGAGCGCCACGTGCAAGGCCCCGCAGCGGCGATAGGGAACCGCCTCGCCTGCGGCCGCCTCGAGCTCACGCGCGAAGTCGGGCCAGCGGCGGGACGCCTCGATCGCCGCCGCCAGGGTCGCCTCCTCACCCCAGCTCAGCTCACCGACCGGCGCGATCATCCCGGCCGCGACCTCGGCGGCGGCCGGGCGGCCGGGCGCATCGCAGACGAGCACCTCCGCGCCAGCCTCGGCCGCGCGCCAGGCGCAGACGAGTCCGGCCAGCCCACCGCCGATCACGAGCAACTCCACGCCCGCCGGCAACTCCTCCCCCGTCGCTGCGCTTTGATCTCGGTTCAATCGACTGCCTCCACGAGTGGGCGGCGGCAGGAGCATCCCTTCGCCGGCATCACCCGGATCAGGTTCGGACGGTCGGCGGCCCCAGCCACCCTCTCAGCCCCGGAATGCTGCGGGGCTCCCGTTGACAGATGAATGGTACCCCCGCCGGGCCGGGCGGCGTCAGGGGCTTAGCCTGTGGATCGATGGATCCCGCGCTCCGGAGACAGCGGCTCGACGCCGCCCGGCTCTACTTCGTCTGCGACGCGGCGGCCGACCCCGGTGAGCTCGATGCGCTGCTCGGCCTGGCGCTGGCCGGCGGCGTCGACGTGATCCAACTCCGCGACAAGCTGGCACCGGCCCGGGCGCTGCGGGCGGCCGCGAGCCTGTTCGCCGAGGCCGCAGCCGAGCATCGGGCGCTGTTCATCGTCAACGACGACCCGGAGCTGGCCGCGGCATGCGGCGCCGACGGCGTCCATCTCGGGCAGGACGACGTCGCGGTCGACGAGGCCCGGGCGCTGCTCGGTGATCAGTCGCTCGTCGGGCTCTCGACGCACCGAGCCGAGCAGCTCGACGCCGCGCTGGCGGCGCCGGGGACCGGCGCGACCCGACTACGTCAGCATCGGTCCGGTGTGGGAGACGCCGACGAAGCCAGGGCGCGCGGCATCCGGCCTCGACTACGTGCGATACGCCCGCGAGCGGGCAACGCCGGCTGCGATGCCGTGGTTCGCGATCGGCGGAGTAGCCCCGGCCAACGTCGCCGAGGTCGTCGCGGCCGGGGCCGAGCGAATCGTCGTCGTCCGCGCGATCCGCAATGCCGAGGCTCCCGGCGAGGCAGCGAGGAGCCTGCGCGGAGCGCTCCCGAGCGAAGCCGGGCTGAGGGCGGGGGCCTGAGAGCCCGGTGAGCAGCAGGGAGCGCAAGCGAAGCGCGCGACGAAAGCGCAAGGGGCGGGCCGCCCGGCGCGATGAGCCGAGCCCGGCCGCGGCGGCCGGCGGCGAGCAGGCCTCCGGCGAGGACATCGCCGCGCTGGCTGCCGCCCAAGGGGTCAGCCGCTCGGAGGTCCGCAACCAGCTCGCGCGCGAGGCGCTCGAGCCGCTGACCGAGGGTGAGCGCCCGTTGGTGGTGACGATCGGCGCGGTGATCTCTGCCCTGATCGCTCTGCTCGTCGCGGGCGCCTGGATCGCGGGGGCTGAGGTCAACGGCGAGCGGCCCGGGGCCTTCCAGTTCCTTGCACCCGCGATCCTCTTCGGACTGATGGCTTGGGGGATGTGGGGAGCCCGCTACTGGGCCGTGCTCGGCTTCCAGGCCGTGATGGCGATCTTCATGGTCGGGGCCGCGCTGACGCTGATCTCGGCGACCAGCCTGATCGGTGCGGTGACCCCGCTGCTGGTCGGGGCGGTGGCCGGGACTCTCTTCTGGTTCACGGTCAAGGCCCTGGCCAGGATCCAGATGCCCGACCGTCACCTGCCGCGCTGAGCGGCGGCGGCCGGCCCGCATTAGATATAGAGTCGGCTCATGGCTGACTCATATGACCTGATCGTGATCGGATCGGGACCGGGCGGCTACGTCGCCGCGATCCGCGCCGCCCAGCTCGGGCTGAAGACCGCCGTGGTCGAGAACGACCAGACCGGCGGGCGCTGCCTGAACTACGCCTGCATGCCGGCGAAGACGATCCTCCATGCCGCGGAGGTCTACGACGAGGCCGCCAACGGCGCCGCCGAGCTCGGGGTTCAGGTCGAGGGCGTCAGCGTCGACTGGGCCGGGGTCCAGGAGCGGCGCGAGCAGGTCCGGCTGGGCCTGACCGGCGGCGTCGCGGGCCTGTTCAAGGCGAACAAGATCGACCTGATCGAGGGCGAGGGATCGGTCGCCGCCCCGGGCAAGGTCGCGGTCGGGGACAAGGAGTACGAGTGCAGCAACATCCTGCTCGCGACCGGGCTCGGTGGCGTTGGCGATCCCCGGGGTCGAGTTCGGCGAGCGGGTGCTGGACACATGGGGTGCCTGGTCGCTGCCGGAGATGCCGGCGAGCCTGGCCGTCGTCGGCGCGGGTGCCTCAGGCGCGGAGATCGCATCCGCATACGCCCGCTTCGGAACCGAGGTGACTCTGATCGAGATGCTCGATCAGATCCTGCCGGCCGAGGACAAGGACATCGCCAGGGTCGTCGAGCGTGCCTTCAAGAAGCAGGGGATCACGGTCTCGACCGGCACCAGAGTCGAGGATGTCGAGCCAGGCTCGGACTCGGTCAAGTTCAAGTTCGGCGAGGAGTCGGCTGAGGTCGACTACCTGGTGATCGCCGGCGGGCGCGGCCCCGACGTCGCGGCGCTGAACCTCGACGGGGTCGGGGTGAAGCTCGACGATGGTGGCAAGATCGGGGTCGACGGGACCCAGCGGACGGGCGTCGACGGCATCTACGCGATCGGGGACCTGACCCCGGGGCCGGCGCTGGCTCACAAGGCCTCCGACGAGGGGATCATCGCGGTCGAGGCGATCGCGGGCCTCAAGACCCACCCGATCGACATCGAGCGGATCGTCGGCGCGACCTTCTGTCACCCACAGGTCGGCAGCATCGGGATGACCGAGGCGCAGGCGAAGGAGGCCGGCCACGAGATCAAGGTCGGCAAGTTCAAGCTCGGCGGCGTTGGTGCGGCGCAGGTCTACGAGGATCGCGACGGGATGGTCAAGATCGTCGCCGATGCGGCCTACGGCGAGATCCTCGGCGCCCACATCGTCGGCAACACCGCGTGCAACATGATCATCGAGCTGGTCGCCACCCAGGCGCTCGAGGGCGGCTACCAGGAGCTGGCGCGGATCATCCATCCCCACCCGACGATCTCGGAGGCCGTGATGGAGGCCGCCCGCGCTGTCGACGGCTGGGCGACCCACGCCTGAGCGGCGGCTCGGGACTCCACCGGGCACGGCCGCGGGCTAGCGTTCGCCGGGTGAGCGGGCTCGAGGTCAGCCAGCGGGACCCGATGAAGACCGGCGATGAGCGCGACGGGCGGCGCTCATCGAGCTTCTACTTCGATCTCGGCTCGCCCTACTCGTACCTGGCGGCGGAGCGGATCAGCCGGCTCTTCTCCGAGGCCGGCCTCGAGCAGCCGGAGTGGCGTCCGATCCTGCTCGGGGCGCTCTTGGGGAGCTTGGGTCGCGACTCGTGGATGAACTCCCCCGATCGCGCTCGGGGGATGGCTGAGGTCGAGCGGCGGGCCGCCGTCTACGGTCTGCAGCCGGTGGTCTGGCCCGAGCCCTGCCCGGCCAACACGCTCTACGCGATGCGCGTCGCCACCTACGCGAAGAGCATCGGCCGCAGCGTCTCCTTCGCGCTTGCCGCCTTCCGCCAGGCGTTCGCCGGAGGGCGTGATCTCAGCGAGCCCGACAATGTCGCGATCGCGGCCGCGGCCTGCGAGCTGCACCCGAACGCGATCGAGAGGGCGGCCGCGAGCGAGGCGGTCAAGGGGCGACTGCGGGAGACGACCGAGCGCGCCGAGGCCCTCGGGGTCCAGGGGGTTCCGAGCGTCGTCGTCGGCGAACGCGTCTTCTGGGGCGACGACCGACTCGAGGACGCCGTGGCAGCGGCCCTCGGCGCGAGCTGAGCGGCCGGGTCGAGCCGCGAACGGGGCCGGGCTCGGCTGAGTATCTTCAGGGAGTGGCGGACGATCAGCAGGACCGAGCAGCCGAGCCGGGCGCCTCGGCATCCGCCAGGGGTGGGTCCGAGCGCCGGCCGCTGGACCGGCGGGCCCAGGCCGCTGCCAGGCGGGCGGCCGAGTCGAAGGCGACGATCCCGCACCTCTACGCGACCCGCGTGGTCGAGACCGGCGAGCTTGGGCCTGACGAGCTGGTCGCCACGGTGGTCGCGGCGCTCGGCCGGGCGCTACGCGAGTCCCCGGCGCTCAACTCCTCCTACCGCGACGGTGAGCTCGAGGTTCACTCGCGGATCAACGTCGGCCTGACGATCGAGACGCCGGAGGCCGCGCTCGTGCCGACGCTCTTCGATGCGGACGAGAAGAGCGTGATCGAGGTCGAGACCGAGATCTCGAACCTGCGCGCCCGGGCCGCCGCGGGGGAGATCACCTCCCCCGAGCTGGCCGGC
This sequence comes from uncultured Solirubrobacterales bacterium, assembly GCA_963700785.1. GTDB lineage: Bacteria > Actinomycetota > Thermoleophilia > Solirubrobacterales > 70-9 > CAXMST01. Next base: position 226,392 of record CAVOYZ010000008.1, on the reverse strand, counting down.
GGCACCTTCGCCGTCAGCGCGGCAGGGCACGGGGCGGACTCGATCGTGCCGACCGTGATCCCCGGTCAGGTCGGCCATCTCGGCATCGGCCGTCCGCGGCAGGCCGCGGTGATCAGCGACGGCCTGCCGTCCGCCGGAGCGGTGGCCGAGCTGACGATCTCATGCGATCAGCGCGCCGCCGGACCCGCGTCCGCCGGCGCGCTTCTGGAGTCGATCGCAGGGCTGGCTCGCGACGCCGGAGCGACTGGCAGCCTGAGCGAGATCCGATGTCGCACCAGGCTCTCGAAACGCCGCTGCAGGATCTGCCGCCGATCGACGAGCACGGGATCGAGATCGACGCTCCGGCGGAAGCGGCCTGGGCGGCACTGTTCCCGACGCTCGGGCGCTCGCTCGACGGACGGCTCGCGCGACGGCTCGCGCGACGGCTCGGCTGTCGCGACAGGATCGCCGAGGGTGATCTGCACCACCCAGGGGGCACCCTGCCCGGGTTCGTCGTCGCCCGCTCGGTGGCCCCGGTGATGCTCGCGCTGATGGGCGAGCATCGCTTTGCGAAGTACGCCCTCGTCTTCCGGATCGACCTGCTTCCGGGCCAGCGCTCCCGCGTCCGGGCGGAGACCCGCGCGGCGTTCATCGGCACCCGCGGCCGCCTCCACCGGGCGGCCGTGATCGGCACCCGCAGCCACCGGATCGTCGTCCGCAGGATGCTCCGCAAGCTGAAGCGGCAGGCGGAGAAGCGCGCCCGCGGCAGCAAGTAGCGGGCGACCCGCGGAGACACCCGGTCAGCTGGATCTTGCCCGGGCCGATGGGTATAGTGACAACAGATACATAGGAGGAGAGGAGGAACCCTCGCCTCTGACGTCCGTAGGCGCCGCCGAGGAGATCCCGGAGCGGCGATAGCCCGAGTCGAGCGGAGTGGAGATCCCACCCGCCGGCACGTCCAGAAAGGCGGACCGAGATGAGCGTAAGCAAGCTGCGCGCGCGGCCGGTTGGCGACCGTGAGCAGGCACTGCTGACCGATCGGGACCGGCTCAGCCTGCTCCGTTACATGCTGATGATGCGGCTCTCCGAGGAGCGGGCCCTGAGCCTCTACAAGCAGGGGAAGATCCCGGGTTCCTTCTACGACGGCTGCGGCCAGGAGGCGGTCTCGGTCGGAGCAGCGTTCGCGCTGGCGCCTACCGATCGCGCCTGCATCCTCCACCGCGACCTCGGCGCCCACTTCGTCCGCGGCCTGACCCCCGATCGCTACATGGCCAACTACATGGGTCGCAGCGGCGGTGTCACCGGCGGCAAGGACGGCAACATGCACTTCGGCGACCCGGCGCTGGGCTGCGTCGGCATGGTCTCGATGCTGCCCGACATGGCACCGGTCGCCTGCGGGATCGCGCTCGCCTTCAAGCTGCGCCGGGAGCAGCGCGTGGCGCTCACCTTCTTCGGGGAGGGCTCGACCGCCAACGGCCAGTGGCACGAGGCGATGAACATGGCCGGGGTCCACGGGCTGCCGGTGGTCTTCGTGCTCGAGAACAACCAGTTCGCCTACTCGACCCCGAACGAGCTCGAGTTCGCGGTCGACCCGGTCGAGCGGGCGCGGACCTACGGGTTCGCCGGCGAGACCGTCGACGGCAACGACGTCGAAGCGGTGTTCACCGCCGCCCATCAGGCCGTGGAGCGCGCCCGGGTCGGCGCCGGCCCGACGCTGATCGAGTGCCGGACGATGCGGATGCACGGCCATGGCGCTCACGACGACATGAGCTACGTGCCGGAGGAGATGCTCGCCGAGTGGCGTGATCGCGACCCGATCGATCGCTACGTCGAGCGGCTGCAGGCCGAGCACGGGATCGAGGAAGCAGGCGATCGAGCGACTGCGGACAGCGGTCGCGGCCGAGGTCGAGGCGTGCGCGGAGCGGGCGCTGGCCTCGCCGATGCCGGATCCCCAGGTGGCTGCCGAGGGCCTCTACGCCGAGGCGTGGGAGCCGCTCGGCGACGGAGCCGCTCCGTGGTCGCGGTGGACCGCCGGTGGCTCGAACGGGGTGGCGGCATGAGCGCGATCGCGGCGGGCAACGGCAGCGGCCCGCGCACCCGGCTCGAACCGACCACCGCTCGTCCTCGAGTGGCCGCGGGCGGCGACCGGGCGGCCGATGCGGCCGCGACCGAGATCACCTACCTGGAAGCGATCTCCAGCGCCCTGCGCGAGGAGATGCGGCGCGACGAGACCGTCTTCTGCCTCGGCGAGGACATCGGCGCATTCGGCGGCGCCTTCAAGGTGACCGCCGGGTTTGCCGAGGAGTTCGGCCTCGGCCGGGTGCTCGACACGCCGCTGGCCGAGAACGCGATCATCGGCACCGCCGTCGGCGCGGCGATCGAGGGCCTGCGGCCGGTCTGCGAGATGCAGTTCGCCGACTTCATCTCATGCGGCTTCGACCAGCTCGCCAACGTCGCGGCGAAGATGCACTACAGGCAGGGGATCGCGGTCCCGCTGGTCGTTCGCCTGCCGAGCGGCGGCGGCTTCTCCGGTGGGCCGTTCCACTCACAGAACCCCGAGGCGTGGTTCATGCAGACCCCCGGGCTGAAGGTCGTGGCGCCGGCAACGCCCGCTGACGCCAAGGGCCTGCTGACGGCGGCGATCCGCGACCCCAATCCGGTCTGCTTCCTCGAGCACAAGGGCCTCTACCGAAGCGTCAAGGGCGCGGTGCCCGACGGCGAGCACCTGGTCCCGCTGGGCGAGGCGCGAGTGGCGCGAAGCGGATCGGAGCTGAGCGTGATCGCCTACGGATCCGCGGTGCTGCTCGCCGAGCGCGCCGCGGTGGAGCTGGACGCCGACATCGAGGTGATCGACTTGCGGACGGTGGTCCCGCTCGACCGCGAGGCGATCCTCGCCACGGCCCGCAAGACCGGCAAGGTGCTGGTCGCCCACGAGGCCACCGGCAGCGCCGGCGTCGGCGCCGAGGTGGCGGCACTGATCACCGAGCACGCCTTCGAGCACCTCGACGCGCCGGTCCGCCGGCTGGCTGCCGCGGACGTTCCGATCCCGTTCAGCCCGCCGCTGGAGCAGGCCGTGCTGCCACAGCTCGACGACATGAAGGAGGCATGCGATGAGCTCCGCCGCTACTGAGAGGACCGCGGACGTGGTGATGCCCCAGATGGGCGTCTCGGTGGCGGAGGGCACGATCGCCGGCTGGCTGAAGCAGCCCGGTGAGAGGGTCGAGGCCGACGAGCCGATCTGCGAGGTCAGCACCGACAAGATCGACGTCGAGATCCCGGCACCCTGCGCCGGTCTTCTGCACGAGGTGCTGGTCGACGAGGGCGCGACCGTGGCCGTCGGAACCGTGCTGGCGCGAATCGCTACCTCGGCGCCGGCCGGGCCCGCGGGCAGCGCCGGGAATCCCCCTGGTGCAGGCACCCGGCAGACCGCCGGGGACGAGCACGACCGCTCCCGCTTCCACTCCCCGGTGGTGCGGCGGATCGCGGCCGAGCACGACGTCGACCTCGACTCGGTCGAGGGTCACGGCATCGGCAACCGGATCCGCAAGGCCGACCTGCTCGCCCACCTTCGCGATCGCAGCGAGGCAGCGCCGGGCCCAAACGGCGCCGACCGCCCCCTGCATACGGAGTCCCCCTACGTTGCCGAGCCCGAGCCCGAGCCCGAGCCGGCGCCCGCGACGGCGGCGGAGCTGTTCGGGCCCGTACGGCGCGAGCCGCTCGATGGGATGCGCAGGGCGATCGCCGAGCACATGGTCTCCAGCCGGCGGACCGCGGCTCACTGCACGACCGTGGTCGAGGCCGACTTCTCGGCGGTCGAGCACGAGTTGGGCGCGCGCAAGGAGCGGCTCGCCCGTCGCGGCGTGCCGCTCACCTACCTGGCATTCGTGGCCCAGGCGGTGATCGAGGGGCTGCAGGAGCACCCGGTCCTCAACGCTTCGATCGACGGCGCCGAGATCGTCCACCACGAGGACGTCAACCTCGGCGTCGCCGTGGCGCTCGATCAGGGGCTGGTCGTGCCCGTGATCCGCAGAGCACAGCGGCTCTCGGTCGAGGGGCTGGCGGCGGCGATCGGCGAGCTCGCAACCCGAGCGCGGGCCGGAGATCTCGCCCCCGACGACCTCGTCGGCGGCACCTTCACGATCACCAACCCGGGTCGGTTCGGAGCCCTGATCGCGACCCCGATCATCAATCAGCCGCAGGTCGCGATCCTCGACCTCGAGGCGGTGGTCCGGCGGCCGGTCGCGATCACCGGCGAGCAGGGGGACGAGGAGATCGCGATCCGGCCGATGTCCTACCTGTGCATGTCCTGGGACCACCGGGCGCTCGACGGGGTCGAGGCCGCGCGCTTTCTCGGGCTCGTTCGCCGGCGGATCGAGGATCGGGCCCCGCGATGAGCGCCCTCGAGGAGATCGCGATCGAGCGTGGTCACAGGTCCGGCGCGCTGTTGACGATCGCCGTTCACTCGACCGTGCTCGGTCCGGCCCTCGGTGGCGTCAGGCTCTGGCGCTACGACCGGGAGGGCGATGCCGTCGCGGACGCAACCCGACTCGCCGCGGCGATGACGCACAAGGCGGCGGCGGCCGGGCTCGATCTCGGTGGCGGCAAGGGCGTGATCGCAGCCCCGACCGAGCAGCGGCCGGAGGGCGAGGAGCGGCGGGCGATCCTGCTCGACTTCGGTGACCTGGTGGAGTCGCTCGAGGGGCGCTACGTGACCGCCGAGGACGTCGGCACCGGCGCGGCCGACATGGCGGTGATCGCCGAGCGCACCGAGCACGTGGTCGGGCTCGACGCCTCGCGCGGCGGCTCGGGCGACCCGAGCCCGGTCACCGCGCTCGGCGTCCGCGCCGCGATGCGGGCCTGCGCCGAGCACCGCTGGGGCAGCGCCGAGCTCGGCGATCGGCACATCGTGATCATCGGATTCGGTCAGGTCGGCTCGCATCTCGCGCAGCTGCTGAGCGCCGACGGGGCGCGAATGACGATCGCCGACGTCGACCCCTCCCGGCGGGCCCCGGCCGAGGCGCTGGGCGCCGAGTGGGTCGAGCCGGCAGATGCGCTGTCGAGTGACTGCGACGTGCTGGCGCCCTGCGCTCTCGGCGGCCTGATCGACGAGCGCTCGGTCGAGCGCCTCGGCGCCGGCGTACTCTGCGGCGCCGCCAACAACGTGCTTGCCGACGAGGCCGTCGCCGAGCGTCTGCTCGAGCGCGAGATCCTCTACGCCCCGGACTTCATCGCCAACGTCGGCGGCCTGATCAGCGTCTACGGGGAGCTGCGCGGCGCACCCCACTCCGAGGCGCTGCGACTGGCCGCCGGGATCGAGGGCACGATCGCCTCGATCCTGAGCGAGGCCGAGCGGCGCGGCGTGACCCCCCTGGCGGCAGCTCGCGACCTCTCGGACGCACGACTGCGGCGTGGCCGCGGCCCCGGCCGTCCGGGCGGCATCCGCCGGCCCGCGGGAATCAACCTGCGACACTCCTGAGGATGAGCGCCGAGCTCTGGGTAGCCCGCCTGCCTACCATCCCCTACGGCGAGGCGCTGGCCCTTCAGAGCGACCTCCGCGCCGCCCGGCAGGCGGCTGCGATCCCCGACGTGCTGCTGCTGCTCGAGCACTGGCCGGTCTACACACGCGGCCGCCGGACCTGCGATCAGGAGCTGCCGATGGGCGAGGACTGGTACGCGATGCAGGGGATCGAGGTGGCGGCGACCGACCGCGGCGGGCGCGTCACCTACCACGGGCCGGGGCAGTTGGTCGCCTATCCGATCATCGATCTCGGCGCCTACGGAGACGATGTCCACGCCTACGTCCGGCGGCTCGAGCGGGTGATGATCGCTGCGCTTCGCCTGCACGGGGTCCCGGCGCAGGTCTTCGAGGGACTGACCGGGGTCTGGACGGCGGGCGAGCCGCCGGTCGAGGCGGGCGAGACCGGGCCGCAGGGCACCCGCGTCGGTCCGGCCGCCGTCGCCTCCCCCGACGGCTCAGGGGCGCGCAAGATCGGCTCGATCGGCGTCCACGTCAGCCGCGGGGTCACCACTCACGGCCTCGCGATCAACGTCAGCAACGACCTGCAGCCGTTCGAGTGGATCGTTCCCTGCGGAATCGAGTACGTGCGGATGACCTCGCTGACCCGGGAGCACGGCAGAGCATCAGGAGGTCGCGGCCTGCGCGAGCACGGTCGCCGCCGAGTTCGCCGCAGCCTTCGCCCGGGAGCCCCGCGAGACGACCCTCGAGCAGCTGCTCGAGGCAGCGTCCTCGGCGGCGGCCGCTGCGCAGCCCACGGCCGGCGCTCAGCGGCCCGAGTAGAAGGCGGCCTCCTCGCGCCCGAGCTCGGTCAGCGGCTCGTCTCCGTAGATCCACTCGCGGGCGATCCGGTACCAGTTGGCCTCGGCCTCGAGCCGCCCGAGCAGGGCCAGGGTCAGCAGCTCGAGCCGGCGGCCGAACAGGTGCTCGGGAACGATGTCCTGGTGGCGCATCGCCTTGAAGTGCTTCGAGCGGGGATCGGCGGTCTCGATCGCGACCGTCGAGGCGATCTGCTGATCGAGGCGGACCGACTGGTCGCGCGTGTACCACCAGATCCCCTCGACGACGAACTCCCAGAGGACCCCGGGATCGAGCTTCTCCGGCTCGGGGATGAATCCGTACTCCGTCAGCAGCCGGTGCAGCCGCTCGGGATCCTCCTCGATCACCGCCCGCTGGCAGGCGAGCTCGCGCTCGGTGATCTCGGGCGCGACCGCCTTGAACATGCCGAAGTCGAGAAACGCGACCCGGCCGTCGGGGAGCAGGATCATGTTGCCGGGGTGAGGATCGCCGCTGAAGCGATGGTGGCGGAACATCGACCCGTAGTAGAAGCGGAAGATGATCTCGCCGATCCGATCGCGGACCTCGTCAGGCTCCGCTCGAAGCTGCTCGAACCCCTCGCCGGCGGCGAACTCGGTGACGATCACCCGCTCGCGGGAGAGCGAGGTGACCACGTCGGGCACGACGATGAACGGATGGTCGCGGTAGATCCGGGCCATCGTCCGGTGGTTCGCCGCCTCGAGCTCGTAGTCGAGCTCCTCGCTGATCCGCTCCCGGATCTCGCGGCCGACCGCGTCGATGTCGAGCTTCGGCGTCAGCCGCCGGGCGACGCGCAGGATCAGACCGAGGTTCTTGAGGTCGGCCCGCACCGCGTCGTTGATCCCCGGGTACTGGACCTTGACGGCGACGTCGCGGCCGTCGGCGGCGAGCCTCGCACGGTAGACCTGGCCGATCGACGCAGCTGCGATCGCCTCCTCGTCGAACTCGCTGAACACCGCAGCGAGCGGCTCGCCGAGATCGGTCTCGATCACCTCGCGCATCTGCTCGAAGCTGACCGTCGGCGCGGCGTCGCGGAGCTTCGCGAGCTCGGTCTGGAACTCCTCGCGATAGTCGTCGGGGACGAGCCCGATGTCCATGAAGCTGAGCACCTGCCCGACCTTCATCGCCGCCCCCTTCATGCCCCCGAGCACGGTGACGATCTGCTTCGCCGCCTCGAGCTGTCGCCGCTCCATCGCCCGCTCGGCCTGCTCGTCGGAGCGGGCGACGTTGGCCGCGCGGGTGCCGGTCCGCTTGACGGCCTGGGAGGCAGCGGCCGCGCCAACCCTGGTCAAGCGATTGACCCGGCCCGTCGGAAGCCTCTTGTCGCTCATCTCACCCCGAGGCCGGGGCGGCCAGCTCGCGCGCCATCGCCTCCGCCAGATCGGCCGCGCAGGCAACGGTCGGGTACGAGACCTTCTCCGGCGTGTCGCCCATCTGGTGATAGTTGGCCAGGCCCTTGTAGCGGTTGATCGATACGACGCAGGCGGTCGGGATCCCCATCCGGCTCGGGACGACCGAGTCGGTGCTCGTCCGGGCGCGCATGCCACGCCGGATCGGGATCCGCTCGCGCTCGGCCACGCCCGCGATCAGATCGCGCCACGTCCGATCGAAGAAGTCCTCCATCACGATCGGGCCCTCGCCCTCGAGCAGCACCAGGCCCGGGGATCCCAGGGTGTCGAGGTTCAGCATCCAGGTGCGCTCGCGGTCGAGCGGCGCCAGGTGGCGCTCGCAGAAGGCATAGACCCCGCCCTGGAGGACCTCCTCGGCGCCGCAGGAGGCCAGCAGCACCCGGACCCCCTGCACCGGCCGCTCCGCCAGGGCCTCCGCCAGGGCGACGAGCACGGCCACCGCCGAGAGGTTGTCGTTGGCGCCCGGGACGACCGGGCTGCGCTCGATGTCGGCCATCACGCCGGCGCCGATCGCGCTCGCGACGGCGCCGAACGCGGTCAACCCGCGGCGTCCGGTCGCGGCCCCGGCGGCGACCGAGGCCGGACCCGCAAGCAGCGGCCACCAGAGCGGCAGCGAGGTGTCGATCCGCTCGACCAGCCCCGGCAGATGCTCGCCCAGCGACCGCTGCACCCTGTCGTCGAAGATCTGGCCGGTCCGCGCCGCGTCGTGGTGCGCCATCACGACCAGGGTTCGCTCGGCGCTCCGGTCACCAACCTCGGCGACGACGTTCCAGGTCGGCAGACTCGGCATCGTCGCCTTCCGCCACGGCCGCGCCCCGTTCGAGATGTCGTCCGCGATCAGGGCCGTCGCGGCGGCGGCAACCAGGGCGGCCGGGCGACGGGCCCGGCCGCTCAGCGCCACCGCGCCCGCGCCGGCGGCGATCGCGGCGAGCCGGCCGATCATCCCCGCGTAGCCGTCGTCGAACCGCTCCTCGTCGACCGTCACCTCCGCGCCTGCAGCCCGCAGTCGATCCGCGATCCAGACGGCTGCCTCGCGCTCGCCGTCGGAGCCGGCCAGGCGATCGAGTGGAGCGAGTGCCTCGATCACCTCTCGGAGCAGGACCTGGTCGGTCTTGGCACGGGTCTCGGCGAGACGGGCGTTGGTGATGGTCACGGCGCCAGCCTAGATGGTCGGACGGCTCAGCTCCTCGAGCAGGAAGATCAGCGACGAGTAGGCATGGCCGGTCTCCCGCTCGAGACCGATCTCGCAGGTCCGGTTCGAGCAGAGGTAGACGTCGTCGGCCCCGCCCGCACCGACCTCGGCAGCCTCCTCGCTCAGCGCCGACGCGGTCAACTCCGGATGCAGGAAGCCCCGGTCGCCGGCGAACCCGCAGCAGCCGGCACTCTCGGGAACGACGACCCGCTCGGCCAGGGCGGCGGCGACCGAGACCAGCTTCCGCTCGAGCCCGAGCTGCCGCGCAGCGCAGGTCGGATGCACCGTCGCCGCGCCGGTCTTGCTGTCGATCTCGAGGCGACCCAGCAGCCGCTCCGCCCACTCGATCGAATCGACGATCTCGAGCCGCGAATGGCGCTCGCGGCCGGCGTCGTCGAGCGCCTCGGCCGCGTCGAGCAGCCCCTGTGTGCAGGATGTGGCGTCGACCACCACCGGGAGCTCACCCCCCTCGCTCCAGGCCCAGAGCTTGTCGACCGTCTCTGCGGCCATCGACGCGTGGGCGGCCAGATGGCCCTTCGAGCTGAACGGGACTCCGCAGCAGGTTCCGGGGGCGTCAGCCGGGATCCAGAGCGGGAGCCCGGCACGGCGCGAGACCGCCAGCATCGCCTCCGGAAGGCTTCCCATCCAGCTCCGCCCCTCGGGATGCGAGGGGCCGAAGATCCGATTGATGCACGACGGCAGATAGACCGCCGCGGCCTCGCGGCGCTCGGTCAAGGGCAGTGTCGGACGGGCCGGCGCCGGCATCGGCTCGACCCAGTCCGGCACCGCCTCGGCGCCGAGCAGGCGACGAGCGGCCCCGGTCATTCGCGCGGGCAGACCGTCTCCGAGCGTGGTCGCGGCGCCGGCGCCGGCGCGCAGTCCCGCCCGGCCGCTCCGCTCTGCCAGCTGCCAGCGGCCGGCGAGCATCTCGGCCGCACGGGTCGCCGCCGGCGAGTGGGCCTCGGCCCGGAGCTGCTTGACGAGGCTGCCGGTGTCGATGCCGAGCGGGCAGGCAAGGGCGCAGCTGCCGTCGACCGCGCAGGTCTGCAGTCCGTCGTACTCGTACTCGGCGTCGAGGGCCTCGAGCACGGCGGACCCCGCGGGCTGACGGGCCATCTCACGGCGCAGGGCAATCCGCTGGCGCGGGGTGAAGGTCAGGTCGCGGCTCGGGCAGACCGGCTCGCAGAAGCCGCACTCGACGCAGGCGGTGACCGACTCCTCGACCTCGGGCGTCGTCTTCAGGTTGGCGAGGTGGCAGCCCGGGTCCCGGTTGAGGACGACGCCGGGGCCGAGCACCCCGTCGGGATCGGCGAGCCGCTTGACCTCCCACATCAGCTCCGTCGCCCGCTCCCCCCACTCCCGAGCGACGAACGGAGCCATGTTCACGCCGGTGCCGTGCTCGGCCTTGAGCGAGCCGTCGTAGCGGTCGACGATCAGCCCGACCAGCTCCGCGATGAAGCGCTGGTAGCGGTCGACATCGTCCGGCTCGGAGAAGTCCGGGGTCAGCATGAAGTGCAGGTTCCCGGCCGAGGCATGACCGGCGACGCCGGTGAGGAAGCCGTGCGCGCCGAGCAGCGCCTGTAGCTCGCCGGCGAACTCGGCCAGCCGCGCGGGCTGCACGCAGACGTCCTCGACGATCAGCGACGTCCCGGGCGGTCGCAGGCGGCCGACCAGCCCGTGCATCCCCTCACGAACCCGCCAGAACAGCTCGATCGTCCCGGGGTCGCGAGCCCACTCGACCGGGCGGACCGGCCGGTGGGACTCGAGCAGCCGATCGGCCCGGGCCTCCGCCTCGGCCAGGGCCTCCACCTGATCCGCTCCGAACTCGATCAGCAGCGCCGCCGAGGCCGGATCGAGCTCCTTCCAGTAGGCCGGCGTCCCCGGGATCGAGCTGGCCGCGACCATCAGCGCCGGGGCAACCATCAGCTCGACCGCCGTCGCACCTGCCGCGACAAGATCGGCGACCGGCCCGGTCGCCGCATCGATGCTCGGGAAGTGAACCCACGCCACGGTCGTCGCCGGGGGCACCTCGACCGTCTCGAAGGTGGCCTCAGAGACGAAGCCGAGCGTGCCCTCGGAGCCGACCAGCAGTCGCTCGAAGATCTCCAGCGGATCGTCCGCGTCGAGAAAGGCACAGAGCCGGTAGCCGGTCGTGTTCTTGATCTCGAACTTGCGCCGGATCCGCTCGCGCAGGTCGCCGTCGGCCCGAATCTCGTCGCGGATCCGCTCGAGGCCGGCCGCCAGCTCGGGCTCCGCCTCGGCGAAGCGGCGCGCGGCGCCCGCCTCGCCGCTGTCGATCGTCGTTCCGGAGGGGAGCACGAAGCGCAGCGAGCGCAGGGTCGAGTACGCGTCCTTGGTCGTCCCGCAGCGCATCCCGCCCGAGTTGTTGGCGATCACGCCGCCGACCGTGGCGATCTCGGTGCTGGCCGGATCCGGGCCGAGCTTGCGCCGGTGCGAGGCGAGCATCCGGTTGACGTGGCCGAGGATCGTGCCGGGGCTGACCCGCGCAGCGGCGCCGTCCTCGAGCACCTCGACCCCTCGCCAGCCGCTGCGGACGTCGACCAGCAGGCCCTCGGTCTGCGACTGCCCGTTGAGGCTGGTGCCGCCGGCGCGGAAGACGAGCGGGACGCCGGCCTCGCGCGCGAGCTGCATCAGAGCCGCCATCTCCGCCTCGTCGCGGGGACGGACCACGGCCTGCGGAAAGCTCCGGTACGGGCTGGCATCCGACGCGTATCGAACGATGTCGCTGGCCCGCGTCAGCACCCCCTCGCGGCCGAGCAGCGAGACGAGGCGCGTGCGCAGCGGCTCCGGCGTGCCGGTGGCGACCCACTCCGGTGCCCGATCCGCCGCTGGCGCGGTCGCCGCGGCGGCGGATCCGGTTTCGTCGAGAGCGGCCACCGCCGCTCAGCCCAGCCACATCCCGGGAGCGACTCCGACCTCGACCAGCGCCGGACCCTCGGCGGCCAGCGCCCGCTCGAGACCGGCGCCGAGCTCGTCCGCACCCTCGACCGTGCTCGAGGGCACGCCGTACCCCTCGGCGACCGCGGCGACGTCGAGCGCCGGCAGATCGAGGCCCGGGGCACCCTCGACGCCCTCCGCCAGCGCGAACCACTTGAGGATCGCGTACTCGGAGTTGCGGAGGACGAGGAACTTGACCGGGACGTCGTAGGCCGCCGCCGACCAGAACGCGGTGATCGCGTACTGCGCCGAGCCCTCGCCGACCACGCAGACGACCTGACGGTCGGGCTGGGCGAGCTGGACACCGACCGCGGCGGCAAGGCCGAAGCCGAGCCCGCCGCCGGCTCCGAAGAAGTAGCTGCCCGGCCGCGAGATGCGCAGCTGGTTCCGCAGGGCAAGCGTGCTCGAGGGCGCCTCGAGCACGACGATCCCATCCTCGGGGAAGACCCCGGCCAGGGTTGCCATCGCCTCGGTGCCGCTGATCGGATCGGACTCCGGCGGCTCGATCGGGGCCTCGCGCTGGGGCGGCGCGGCCCGCTCCGTCTCACCGAGCCCTGTCACCAGGGCCTCCAACGTCGCCGCGACGTCGGCGACGATCGCATCGCCCATCGGCGCCCGCGCGGCCTCGTCGGGATCGGACGTGATCGCAACCAGGGCAGCCCCCTCGGGCAGCAGGTCCCCCGGGATGTACGGGTAGTAGCTGAACACGGACGCCCCCGCGACGAGGATCAGGTCATGTCCGGCGAGGGTCTCCGCGAGCGGTCCGATCGCCGGCGGCAGGACGCCCTGAAAGTTGGCGTGGTTCTCCGGGAATCCGATCCGCCCGCCGCCGGGTGCCGGGATCGCCCAGACCGGGAGGCGCTGCTTCTCGGCCAGCGCAACGGCGGCCTCCCAGCCGCCGGAGGCGTCGACATCGGGGCCGGCGACCATCACCGGGCTCCGCGCCGCCGCCAGCTGATCGGCGAGCGCCGCGATCCGCTCGGCGGCGGCGGTGGCGCGGCTGGAGACCGACCGGCCGACCGCATGCGTCGTCGGGTCGGAGGGCGCCTCGGCGGTCCAGTCGTCCATCGGCACGGAGACGAAGGCCGGGCCCCTGGGGGCGATTGACGCCGTGTGGATGGCGCGGGCGATCGCCGCCGGCACGTCCTCGGCCCGCGGCGGCTCGTAGCTCCACTTGACCAGCGGGTGCGGCATCCGGGTCGCCTCCCGGTTGGTCAGGTTGGCCTGCATCGTGATCACCGGCCGGACCTGCTGGCCGGCGGTGATCAGCAGCGGCGTGTGGTTGGCCTGGGCATTGAAGATCGCCCCCATCGCGTTGCCGACCCCCGGGGCGGTGTGAAGGTTGGCGTGGCCGACCGTCCCGGAGGCCTGCGCGTAGCCGTCGGCCATGCCGACCACCACCGCCTCCTGCAGGCCGAGCACGTAGCGGAAGTCATCGGGGAAGTCGGCCAGCATCGGCAGCTCGGTCGACCCGGGGTTGCCGAACACCGTGGTCATGCCGTGGGCGCGCCAGAGATCGTAGGTCGCCTCCCGAATCGTCGTCATCCGCACTCCTCTCTGGCCCTGCCGCGTCTGGATCGCCGGCGCCTCGGGATCGAGGCTATCCCACCACCCCCCTCCCGTGTCCGTCCTTTTGGTGCCAGGCGACACGAAAAGGACGGACGGGCCCGGGTGTAGTTGGCGAACGGACGGTAGTTATTGGCGTCATGCCAACGGGTTGCTACAGTCCCCGACCGAGTGGCAGCGGCTACCACCACCCCCAAGCGCGGCGTCCGGCTCGAGCCGGACGAGCGCCGCAAGCAGATCCTCGCGGCAGCTCGCAGGCTGTTCAACGATCGCGACTACAGCGCCGTCTCCGCCGACGAGATCGCGGCCGAGGCCGGGGTTGCGAGGGGACTGATCAATCACTACTTCGGGACCAAGCGCGAGCTCTACGTCGAGGTCGTCCGCGAGCTGGTTCGGGTGCCACCGCCGCCGGTGCCCGAGTACGTGCAGGGCACGACGCCGGAGCAGCGGGTCGCCGTCAGCGTCGACAACTGGCTCGAGATGGTCTGGCGCAACCGCGAGACCTGGCTCGCCTCGGTCAGTGGGGCCGGGCTCGGCAGCGAAGATCAGATCGGATCGATCTTCGAGGAGGCGCGGGAGCAGGCCGCGGCCCAGATGATCGCCGTGCTCGGCCTCGGAACTGCGACCGGCGCTGCACCGGAGGTCCAGGCGGTGTTCCGCGCCTACGGTGGCATGGCCGAGGCCGCCACCGTGCAGTGGCTCAAGCACGGTCGCCTCGACCGCGACCAGGTGGCGGAGCTGCTCAATCGGACCGCGCTCAGCTTCGCCGGCGAGATCCTCGAGGGCGTCCGCAACCCGAACCGAACCGACAAAGGAGCGACCCGATGACCACCGCGACCAAGACCTCCCCCGTCAGCGGGCTGAGCGACGAGCAGCAGGACTTCGTCGAGGCGATCCGCGATTTCGCCAAACGCGAGTGCGGGACGGCCGAGCAGCGTGAGCAGCTGACGGAGGGCTACACCGAGCTGCACAACAACGGGCTCGTCCGCAGGCTCGGCGAGCTCGGCTGGCTCGGCGCATCGGTGCCGGAGGAGTACGGCGGCACCGGCGGCGGCATGGTCGACGCCTGCCTGTTCCTCGAGGAAGGCTTTCGCGGGATGCTGCCGATGGCCGGCTACCCGGTGACGCTGATCACCGCCGGGGCCGTGGAGAAGTTCGGCACCGAGGAGCAGCGGCAACAGGTGATCGGCGGCATGTGCGAGGGCAGTGTGTCCGCGATCGCGATGTCAGAGCCGGAGGCCGGCTCCGACGTCGGCAACCTCGCCTGCAAGGCGGAGCGATCGAACGGCGGCTACGTGCTCAACGGGCAGAAGACCTGGATCTCGGCGGCCCACATCGCGGAGCAGATCCTGGTCATCGTCCGCACCGACAGCAGCGGCTCCAAGCACGAGGGCCTGACGATGTTCCTCGTGCCGGCCGGCGCCGACGGGCTCGAGATCAACGGGATCGAGACGATGGGCGGCAAGGAGGTCAACGACATGTTCTTCACCGACTGCTACCTCGACGAGGGCGCTGTGGTCGGCGAGGTCGGCGGTGGCTGGACCCAGCTGATGAGCGGCCTCAACGTCGAGCGGCTGATCGTCGCGGCGAACGCGCTCGGAATCGCCCAGCGGGCCTTCGACGACGCGCTCGCCTACATCAAGGAGCGCAGGCAGTTCGACCGCCCGATCGGTTCCTTCCAGACGATCAGGCACCGGGTCGCCGACATGGCGACTGAGATCGAGGCGACCCGTCTGCTCGTCTACGACGTCGCCCGCAAGGTCGATGCGGCGCCGCAGGAGATGCTCCCGCGCGAGGCCTCGATGACCAAGCTGAAGGCGACCCAGCTCGCCAAGGACGTGACGCTGGAGGGAATGCAGATGATGGGCGGCTACGGCTACGCGACCGAGTACGACATGGAGCGCCACGTCCGCTCGGCCCTGGTGATGCCGATCTACGCCGGAACGAACGAGATCCAGCGCGAGATCATCTCGAAGACCTACGGGCTCTAGAGCCCACAACCGCGACAAGACCGAACCCCGAGACAAGGAGCACAGAGGCAGATGCCTGAAGCACTCGTATACGACGCGATCCGCACCCCACGTGGCAAGGGCAAGGTGGGTGGCTCGCTGCACTCGACCAAGCCGGTCGACCTGGTCGTCGGGTTGATGCACGAGACCCTCGCCCGCAACGACACGCTCGACCCGAACGCGATCGAGGACGTCGTCCTCGGCTGCGTCTCGCCGATCGGCGATCAGGGCGGGGACATCGCCAAGACCGCGGCGATCAAGGCGGGACTGCCGGACACGGTCGCCGGCGTCCAGCTCAACCGCTTCTGTGCATCGGGACTGGAGGCGGTCAACATCGGCGCCCAGAAGGTCGCCTCCGGCTGGGAGGACCTGGTGATGACCGGCGGCGTCGAGTCGATGTCGCGGGTCCCGATGGGCTCCGACGGCGGCGCCTGGGCGATGGACCCCGAGACCAACTACGACACCTCGTTCATCCCGCAGGGGGTGGGCGCCGACCTGATCGCGACGATCGAGGAGTTCTCGCGCGACGACGTCGACGCATACGCGGCCCGCTCACAGGAGCGCGCCGCCGCTGCACGCGAGGACGGGAAGTTCGACGGCTCGGTGATCCCGGTCAAGGACATCAACGACAGCGTCTTGCTCGACACGGACGAGTTCATCCGTCCCGGGACGACCGCCGAGACGCTCGGCGGCCTGAAGCCCTCGTTCGCGATGATCGGTGAGATGGGAGGCTTCGACGCGGTGGCGCTGCAGAAGTACCACTGGGTCGAGAGCATCAACCACGTCCACACCCCCGGCAACTCCTCGGGCATCGTCGACGGGGCCTCGATGCTGCTGATCGGCAGCGAGCAGGCCGGCTCCGAGCAGGGCCTCGAGCCGCGCGCGAGGGTGCTGGCGACGGCGCTCTCCGGGGCCGACCCGACGATCATGCTGACCGGCCCGGCGCCGGCGTCGAAGAAGGCGCTGGAGAAGGCCGGGCTGACGGTTGACGACCTCGACCTGGTCGAGATCAACGAGGCGTTCGCCGCGGTCGTCCTCCGCTTCGTCCGCGACATGGGCCTCGAGATCGACAAGGTCAACGTCAACGGCGGCGCGATCGCGATGGGCCACCCGCTCGGCGCGACCGGGGGAATGATTCTCGGCACGCTGATCGACGAGCTCGAGCGCACCGGCGGCCGCTACGGACTGGCGACGCTCTGCGTCGGCGGTGGCATGGGGATCGCAACCGTGATCGAGCGCGTCTGATCCCCGCCCCCTCCAACCCGAACGAAAGAGGCTCACAGCAATGACCGAGAGCACCACGATCAGCTACGAGCGCGGCGAGGACGGGATCGTCATCCTCACGCTCGACGACCCGAACCAGAGCGCCAACACGATGAACGCCGACTACGTCGCATCGATGGGAGCGACCGTCGACCGGCTCGAGGCCGAACGCGAGGAGATCAAGGGCGTGATCATCACCTCGGCGAAGAAGACCTTCTTCGCCGGCGGTGACCTCAACGACCTGATCCAGGCGACGCCCGCGGACGCCCCGCAGGTGGCCGAGGGCGTTCGCACCGTGAAGGCGCAGCTGCGCCGGCTGGAGACGCTCGGCATCCCGGTCGTCGCCGCCGTCAACGGCGCAGCGCTCGGCGGCGGGCTCGAGATCTGCCTCGCCTGCCACCACCGGATCGTCGTCGACGACCCGAGCATCCAGCTCGGCGTTCCGAGGTCCAGCTCGGGCTGCTGCCCGGGGGTGGCGGCGTCGTCCGCAGCGTCCGCATGCTCGGGATCGTCGATGCCCTGATGAAGGTGCTGATGGAGGGCAAGCGGTACCGACCGCAGCAGGCGCAGGAGATCGGGATCGTCGACGAGCTGGTCGCCTCGCCCGACGAGCTGATCGAGGCGGCGAAGGCATGGATCGAGGCCAACCCCGAGGCAAAGCAGCCCTGGGACACCGACGGCTACAAGCTGCCGGGCGGCAAGCCGTCGCATCCCGCGCTCGCCCAGAACCTGCCGGCCTTTCCGGCGAACCTGCGCAAGCAGCTCAAGGGCGCGAACTACCCGGCCCCGCACCACATCATGGCGGCCGCGGTGGAGGGCGCCCAGACCGACTTCGACAACGCGATCGAGATCGAGGGCCGCTACTTCGTCGATCTCGCCTGTGGCCAGGTCTCGAAGAACATGATTCAGGCGTTCTTCTTCGATCTTCAGCAGGTCAACGGGGATCGCGGTCGCCCCGACGGAATCGAGCCGTTCAGCTCGAGCAAGGCCGTCGTGCTCGGGGCCGGGATGATGGGCGCCGGGATCGCCTACGCGTGCGCCAAGGCCGGGATCGAGGTGGTGCTCAAGGACGTCTCCCAGGAGGCGGCCGAGAACGGCAAGGCCTACTCCGAGAAGCTCGTCGCCAAGGGCGTCGAGCGCGGCAAGGTCAGCGCCGAGAAGGGCGAGGCGCTGCTCGCGCGGATCACGCCGACGACCGAGGCCGCGGACGCCGACGGTGCCGATCTGGTGATCGAGGCGGTGTTCGAGGATCCGCAGGTCAAGGCCGAGGTCTTCGCCGAGATCGAGCCGCACCTCGCCGACGGCGCGCTGCTCGCATCGAACACCTCGACCCTGCCGATCACGATGCTGGCCGAGGCGGTCGAGCGGCCGGCCGACTTCATCGGACTGCACTTCTTCAGCCCGGTGGACAAGATGCCACTGCTCGAGATCATCAAGGGCGAGCGGACCAGCGAGGAGACCCTCTACCGGGCGCTCGACGTCGCTCGCCAGATCAAGAAGACGCCGATCGTCGTCAACGACAGCCGCGGCTTCTACACGAGCCGGGTGATCGGGACGTTCATCACCGAGGGCCTGGCGATGCTCGCCGAGGGCGTGCCGGCGCCGTCGATCGAGCAGGCGTCATCGCAGGCCGGCTACCCGGCGCCGCTGCTGCAGCTCTCCGACGAGCTCAACCTGAACCTGATGCGGAAGATCCGCGAGGAGACGAGGGCCGCGGTGATCGCCGAGGGCGGTGAGTGGCCGGAGCACCCGGCCGAGGGCGTGATCGAGCGGATGCTCGACGAGTACGACCGCGGCGGCCGACTAGCGGGCGCCGGCTTCTACTCCTACGACGAGGACGGCAGCCGCAGCGGTCTCTGGGATGGCCTCAGCGACGCGTTCGGCGGCGACAACTCGGAGGTCCCGTTCGAGGACATGAAGGAGCGGATGCTGTTCGCGGAGTCGCTGGAGACGGTTCGCTGCCTCGACGAGGGGGTGATCGAGACGGTCGCGGACGCGAACATCGGCTCGATCATGGGGATCGGCTTCCCCGCCTGGACCGGCGGTGCCGTCCAGTACATGAACGGCTACGACGGCGGGCTGGCCGGATTCGTCGCCCGCGCGCGCGAGCTCGCTGAGCTCTACGGCGAGCGGTTCGAGCCACCGGCCTCGCTGGTCGCGAAGGCAGAGGCCGGCGAGCGCTTCAGCGACCGGGAGGCGGTCGCGGCGTAGCGCCGCGGGTCCCTTGGTGGCGAGACCGCGCCAGCGCAGCGATGGGTGAGCCGGCGGGCTCAGGCGCCCGGGCGTACCTCCGGGCCCAGGCGCGGGAGCAGCGCCGCGTCTGGGGGATCGAGCCGATGGCGCCCCCGGCGCTGCTGGCCCGCGTCGGCCGCTGGTTCGCGGCGACCTTCAGCCGCGAGCTCGCCTGGCAGCTCTCGCTGCTGGAGGGGCTGCTGCTCGGGCTCTGGGCCGCGGTCGGCGGTGGGCGGCACCGGCTCGGGCGCCTGGTCGGCGTGATCCTCGGATCGACGTTGTTGTTTCACCTGCGGCACGCGATCACCGCCCATCGGAGCGCCGGCGCAGTCGAGCGGGCGCTCGACGGCCTGCCGACAGCCGGATCGGGCCCGCGGATGCCGCTCAGCCACGTTCTGGTGCCCCCGCTGATGTTCCGCGCCCGTCACGTAGAGATCGAGCGGGGCCGCGTCTACTCGGAGGTTGACGGCAGCCGGCTGCGGCTCGACATCTACCGGCCGGATCCGTCGATCCCGCCTCCGGCGGGATCGCTGCCCGCACGACGGCCGGCGGTCATCCAGGTGCACGGCGGCGGCTGGCTCTCCGGCTCGCGGCTCGAGCAGGGGATCCCTCTGCTGAACCAGATGGCGGCGCTCGGCTGGGTCGGGTTCAACATCGACTACCGACTCAGCCCGCAGGCGACCTGGCCGGCTCACATCGTCGACGTCAAGCGCGCGATCGCCTGGGTGCGGGAGCGCGCTGACGAGCTGTCGGTCGATCCCGAGCGGATCGCGATCACCGGCGGGTCGGCCGGCGGTCACCTGACGGCCCTCGCCGGCCTCAGCGAGAACGACCCCGCCTTCCAGCCGGGATTCGAACGCGCCGATACCTCGCTGCTGGCCGCCGTTCCGTTCTACGGCGTCTACGACCTGACCAACTCGGCGGGCCACTACTACCCCGAGCTCCGGGACTGGGCCTTCGAGCAGGTCGTGATCAAGTTGCCGCTCGACGGCAACCGCGAGATCTACGAGCGGGCCTCGCCCCTGTTCCGGGTCCATCCCGCCGCGCCGCCGTTCATGGTCATCCACGGCGAGCGCGACACGCTGACGCCGGTCGCCGATGCGCGCGATTTCGTCGCGGCGTTGCGAGCGGTGTCCGACTCGGAGGTCCGCTACGTCGAGCTGCCCGGTGCCGAGCATGCCTTCGACCTCTGGCCGTCGGTGCGGACGGCGCGGGTCGTGGATGGGATCGGGCGCTTCCTCGGGGCGGCGGTGGCCGGCCAGGCCGGCGCGCGGTCCGAACGCGTCGGCACCGCCGCGTAGCGTCTGCGGCGTCTTGGACAACGCCGAGGCGCATCGCTTCGCCCGGGAGGAGGGCACGAGCAAGCCGGTCTTCCGGACGGTCAGGGGCCTCGCGATCCCCTACATGAAGCTCCTCTACGCGCTGAAGATCGAGGGCGCCGAGAACATCCCCGAGCAGGGGCCGGTGATCATCGCCCCCAACCACAAGAGCTTCTGGGACGCGTTCTTCGTCGCCGCAGCGACCAGGCGCCCGATCCGATTCATGGGCAAGTCGGAGCTGTTCGAGGGCCCCGGGGGTCGGATGCTGATCCGGCTCGGCGCGTTTCCCGTGCGGCGCGGTTCCTCGGACGAGGAGGCGATCGAGACGGCCCGCGAGATCCTTCGCGCGGGCGGCCTGCTGGCGCTCTTTCCCGAGGGCACCCGGGTCCGAGACCCGGTCGGACTCGGGCGGCCGCACAAGGGCGCGGCCCGGCTCGCGCTCGAGACCGGCGCGACGATCGTTCCCGCGGCGATCACCGGCACCGAGAGGCTGTTCGCGGGTCCGCTGCCGAGGCCCGGCCGGGTGCGGGTCTCGTTCGGCGAGCCGATCAGGGTCGACCCCGCCGAGCCGACGCCAGAGGCAGCTGGGCATCTGCTCGACGGCCAGGTCTGGCCCGAGGTCGAGCGCGAGCGTCAGCGGTTGCTCTCGCACCCCGGCGTGATCGCGGCCGGGCTCGCGGCGCTCGGCATCGGCGCCGGGATCGCCGCGAGGCGCAGACGCCGCTGAGACATCCGCCGGGCCTGGCCTTTAAGCTCGGCCGGTGACACCGACGGTCACCGCTGCCACCGAGGCGCCGCCGGCTCCCCGCCTGACCGACCCGGGCCCGGCCCGGCCCTCCCCCGGCCCGGTCGCCGTGCTCGCGGACATCCGCCAGGCGCGCGCCGCGCTGAAGCGGATGCCGCTGCCGCCGGGCCCCGACAATCTCAGCTTGAGACGCACCTGGCGTGCGCGCCACGACGTCCTCAACCTGCTGCTCGAGAACTACTACCGCTACGGCCCGATCTTCGGGATGCGGATCATGCACGACCGCCAGGTGTTCATGATCGGGCCCGAGGCGAACCACTTCATGCTCGTCTCCGGACGCGAGAACTTCGTCTGGCGCCAGGGGCACCTCGGCGACCTGATCCCGCTGATCGGCGACGGCCTGCTGACCACCGACGGCGACTACCACGACGCCTCCCGGGCGATCATCATGCCGGCCTTCCACCGCGAGCGGGTGGCGGAGGCGGCCGCGACCATGGTCGGCGAGACGGCGGCGGCGCTCGATCGGCTCGCGGACGGCGAGGTGATCGACGTCTACGAGTGGACCCGGAACCTCGCGATGCGAATCGCGATGCGGGCGCTGTTCGGTTTCGACCCCGACTCGGGGCGTGCGCATGAGACCGCAACCGAGTTCGAGCGCGGCCTCTCCTTCCACGGCGAGGAGTACGTGCTGCAGCTGCTGGTCGGCCCCGGCACCCCTTGGGCGCGGCTGCAGAGCGCGCGGGGCGAGCTGGTTCGACTGATCGGGCCCGAGATCAGGGCGCGCCGGGAGCGCGGCGCCGATCGTGGCGACATCCTCGGCTCGCTACTCGAGGCGACCGACGCGGAGGGCAACTCGCTGGACGACATGCAGGTCCTCGACCACGTCCTCACCCTGCTCTTCGCCGGCCACGACACGACCACCTCGACCGTCACCTTCTTCGCCTACGAGCTTGCCTGCAATCCCGCCTGGTTCCCGAGCCTGCGGAACGAGATCGGGGAGGTCCTGGCCGGCGAGGCGGCCGGCGCCGAGCAACTCTTCGGCGGGCTCCCACTGCTGACGCAGGCGATCGACGAGACCCTGCGCCTCTACCCGCCGGCCTGGGTCGGGCCGCGGCGCGTCGTCCGCGACTTCCGGTTCGCCGGGATCGACGTGGCCGCGGGACTGCCGATCTCCTACAGCTCCTGGGTCAGTCATCGCCTCCCCGACGTCTGGGACGAGCCGACCCGGTTCCGCCCTGAGCGCTTCGCCCCTGAGGCCCGCGCCGCGCTGCCGGCCGGCGCCTACATCCCGTTCGGGATGGGCCCGCGCGTCTGCATCGGCAAGCGCTTCGGATACACCGAGGTGCAGGCGATCAGCGCCGCCCTGCTGCAGCGGTTCGAATGGGAGCTGGTCGACGATCCGAGAATCACGATCACCCAGGCGCCGACCCTCTCGCCGAAGGGCGGCCTGCGGATCAAGCTGCACGAGCGCTGAGCGGGCGGCGTCAGCGCTACCCTCGCTCTGATGCCGTCACCGTACGACCTGCTGATCCCGCCGCGGTTGTTCCTCCGCGCGGCCGACGACCTGCACCGGATGGTGGTGCTCGCCGAGAAGTCGCTCGAGAGGCTCGAGGCGGTGGAGCGGCGGACCGACAGGATGATCGAGCTCGGGGAGCGGATCGACGGGCGCGCCGACCAGGTGCTGGGGCTCGGGGAGCGGATCAGCACTCAGACCGAGGCGGTGACCGAGCTCGGCGCTGAGATCGAGGAGCTCGGCAAGCGAATGCTCGAGCAGGGCCTGATCATCGAGAAGCAGGCCGAGGCCGTCGCCGCCCGCGCCGGCGAGCTCGTCGAGGCGCTGCCGACGATCGAGCTGGCGGTGAGCATGGTCTCCCCGCTCGAGGGCGCGGTCGAGCGGATCGGGCGGGCGGTCGACCGCCTGCCCGGCGGGCTGCGCCGTCCCGACCCGGCGGAGCCCGATGCAGCTGCCGATCCCGAGGCCTGAGGCCGCGGGCTGCGGGCCGGGTAACGTTGGCTCCGTGAGCGCGAGCGAAGAGATCGGCACGGGCGAGCGGATCCACGTGACCCGTTCGCGCGCCCGCCCCGGCGGGATCGCGGCCGAGAAGGTGGCCGGGAGGCCGTTTCGCGAGCGCAAGCCGCCGTGGCTGAAGGTGCCGGCTCCAGGGGGGCCGACCTACCGGCGCTTGCAGGGAATGATGCGCGCGGAGAACCTGAACACGGTCTGCGAGGAGGCGAACTGCCCGAACGTCGGCGAGTGCTGGGAGCGCGGCACCGCAACGTTCATGATCCTCGGCGACACCTGCACGCGTCGCTGCGGCTTCTGCAACGTGCAGACCGGTGTCCCGACCTGGAACGACCCACTGGAGCCGGCGCGCGTCGCGCAGTCCGTCAAGCGGATGGGCCTGACTCACGCGGTGATCACCTCGGTCGATCGCGACGATCTGCCGGACTACGGCGCGAGCGCCTTCGTCGGCGTGATCCGCTCGATCCGCCGCCAGGCGCCCGGCTGCAGGGTCGAGGTGCTGACCCCGGACTTCCGCGGTCAGGAGATGCCGCTCGCCCGGGTGATCGCCGAGCGCCCGGACGTCTTCAACCACAACGTCGAGGTCGTGCCGAGGCTCTACCCGATGGCGCGCCGCGGTTCGACCTTCGAGCGCTCGACCCGGGTGCTCCGGCTGGCCAAGGAGATCGGCGGCGACGAGGTGATCACCAAGTCGGGTCTGATGGTCGGCCTCGGCGAGAGCTTCGAGGAGATGGTCGAGGCGTTCGGCATCCTGCGCGAGCACCGGGTCCAGGTCCTCACCGTCGGCCAGTACCTGCGGCCGACCGAGCGCCACCTGCCGGTCGTCCGCTACTGGGCGCCGGAGGAGTTCGATGCGCTCGAGCGCGAGGCGCGCCGGATCGGCTTCGAGGCGGTCGCCGCGGGACCGCTGGTGCGCTCCAGCTACCACGCCGACGAGGCGGCGCGCGAGGCGCGCGTCGCGCAGGCCGCCTGAGCCCGGCGCAGGCGTCAGGCGGACGGCAGGGAGACGGCGAAGGTCGTCCCCTCCATCGGACGCGAGCTGACCCTGATCTCGCCGCCGAGGCCCTCGACGATCCGCTTGACCAGGGTCAACCCGAGGCCCGAGCCGTTGCTCGTCCGGGCCGAGTCGCCCCGCCAGAACGGCTCGAAGATGCTCTCGATCGCGTCCGGTGGAATCCCCTCGCCGTCGTCGGAGACCTCGAGGCGCAGGCCATCGTCGGTGCGGCGGCCGCGAACCACGACCGAGCCACCGCCCGGCGTATGGCGGACCGCGTTCTGAACCAGGTTCTGGATCACCCGCGCGACCCGGGGCGAGCAGGTCGCCTGCTCGGCATCCCCGAGCGCGGCCCGGATCCGGATCCCCTTCTCGAGCGCCGCACCCTCGCACAGGGCGAGGCCGGCGGCGGTCGCGTCAACCAGGCGGGCGCTGTCGCCGTCGGCCTCGATCGCACCGGCCTCGAGCTTGATCAGCTCGAACAGGTCGTCGGTGAGATCGGCCAGCGAGTCGACCGACTTGCCCATCTCCGCCAGGTAGCGGTCGCGCTCCGGCCCTGCCGCGACGACTCCGTCCTCGATCGCCTCGATCATCGCGCGGAGGCTCGCGAGCGGGGTACGGAGATCGTGCGAGGCCGCGGTGATCATGTCCAGCCGGTGCGCCTCGAGCGTCCGTTCCCGCTCGATCGAGTCCTGCAGGCGAACCGCCATGTCATCGAGCGTCCGCGCCAGTCCGGCCAGCTCCGGCTCGGCCTCGATCGGGCCGACGCGGGCGTCGAGATCCCCCTCCCCGAGCCTGCGGGCGGTCGCGCTGAGCCGATCGACGGCACCGGTGGTGGAGCGGGTCAGCGCGAACGCCGCTCCCCCGCCCGCCGCCGCGGAGTAGAGGAGCAGCACGGCGAGGTGGCCGGCATCGCTGCCGTCCAGGTACATCAGCGAGGCCAGCACGATCAGATTGACGATCCCGACGAGGCTCGCGACCGCGACCACCCCGAGCGTCCGGCGGCGGATCGACGCGCCCGCGAGCAGCCTCGCGGCAAGCGCCGCGGCGGCGACCGAGAGCAACAGCGCCGGGACCAGCGAGAGCGCCAACGGGCCCAGCTCCCCGCCGGGCATGCCGATCATCGCGCCGAACGCGAGCGTCGCCAGGGCGCCGGCGGCGGTCACCGCGGCGGCCACGGTGGCGGCCCCGAAAGGTCTCTCCACGGCTGCGCTCATGGCTCGAACCTGTATCCGGCCCCGCGCACGGTGACGATCCGCTTCGGCTCCGACGGATCCGCCTCGATCTTCTCCCGCAGGCGGCGGATGTGGACGGTGACCGTTGCCGAGCCGCCGTCGAAGGAGCGATCCCAGAGCGCATCGAGCAGGTCCTCGCGGCTGAAGACCCGGCGTGGATTGATCGCGAAGTGATGCAGGAGATCGAACTCGCGCGGGGCGAGGGCGACGGTCTCGCCCCCCAACCTGACCTCACGGGCGGCTGCGTCGATGGCGAGATCGCCGAACAGCAGCAACCCGTCGGAGCTCGGCCGGTCGCCGTTGGAGCCGGCGGTGGCCTCGGCGCGGCGCAGGACCGCGTGCACCCGCGCGACCAGCTCGCGGGGGGAGAACGGCTTCGCCAGGTAGTCGTCGGCACCGAGGTCGAGGCCGGTGACCCGATCGTCGGTCGCCCCGCGAGCGGTGAGGATCACCACGGCGCTGTTGGTCGCCGCCCGGGCCCGGCGCAGGACCTCGAGCCCATCGACCTTGGGCAGCATCAGGTCGAGCACGATCAGGTCCGGGGATGAGGTCAGGGCGCGAATCGCGGCCTGCCCATCGCCCACCGCGGTTACCCGGAAGCCCTCGCGCTCGAGGTATCGGGCGACGACTTCGCGCACCATCCGCTCGTCGTCGACGACGAGTATGTGAGCGGGTCGCCCCATCGCCAGCAATCTCCTCCTCAGGCCTTAATGACAGGTTACGGGGGCGGATGCGCAGCTCCCGGGCGGTCGTCGACGACGAGCGCCTGAGCCGAGATCCGGGAGCCGGAGCGCTTCGGCCGGGCCGGCGCTAGGCGAGCCGCTCGAGCACGCCGCCGTCGGGACCGACGGCGACGACCGTCGGCACGATCGTCACTCCGTACTTGGCGGCTAGGTCCGGCCGCTCGCGGACGTCGAGCTCGATCAGCGGATCGCCGCCACTCGAGAGGCTGCCGGCGAGCTCGCGGCAGTCGGTGCAGAGCGGGTGCGTGAACTGGACCAGCGTGCGCGGGCCGAGCCCCGGCGTCAGGTCGCCGGGATCGATCCGGTCGTGATGCCGCGGCGAGATGCCGCGGAGCCTCGCCCGCAGGCGATAGATCTCACAGCCGGCGCAAAAGCCGGTGCTCGCGGCGAGCAGCGCCAGGCCCGCGACCAGCGCGCCGAGAAGCGCGCCGAGCGTCTCGGCGCCCGCCCACCAGGCGAGCGCGGCCGAGCCCAGGAAGACGATCCCCATCATGTTCGCGAGCCGGGGCGCGCGCGAGTCCTCGAGCCGACCCTCGCCGATCCGCGGCTGGACCAGCTCGAAGTAGGCGAGGCAGGCGAGGCAGAACCGGCGGCCGAGGCTGACCCCGATCAGCAGCTGCAGCGCCATCAGCGCCCAGGCGAGCGGCCAGCCGAAGACCACCCCGGCGAGAGCGACGACGCCGACCAGCGCCTGGTTGAAGCGCGGCGCCCGCTCATCGATCACCGCGGTGTCGCGATACGGGTCAGCTGAGCGATTCGCTCGCCCGGCCGACCTGCCGATCGTGGGGGCAGTTGACTGCACAACCTTATTATGGCAAATCTGATCAGCTTTCACCTAAATAGGCGGCCGCGGCGCCGGTCCCTAGGCTTCGGCGCCGATGCTGCCGATCAAGGACAACGTCCCGACCGAGCGCCGACCGGTGACGACCCTGGCGCTGATCGCCGTGCTGGTCGGGATCTTCGGCTACCAGCTGACCCTCTCGGGCGCTCCAGGCTCCGCCGGCGGTCCGCCCGCGGTCTCCGAGCGGGCTGAGTTCTCGGTCTCGAATGGGGCGATCCCCGCCCGCCTGTTCGATCCCGGGAGCGACTGCGAGATCGCCCCGGCGGGTACCGAAGGCCAGGGCGCGGTGATCTGCGGAGCGGGCGTCGACGAGTCCCGGGCCGTGACCGCTCCGTGGCTGGTCTCGCTGCTCACCGCCGCCCTGCTCAGCGCCGGCCTGCTGCAGCTGGTCCTCAACGCCGGCTTCCTCTGGCTGCTCGGCAACACGCTCGAGGACTCGATCGGCCCGGTCCGGTTCCTCGCCCTCTACGCGCTCGGTGCCGTCGCCGGCCTCTACCTGCAGGCCGCGATCGACCCCGACTCGACGCTGCCGCTCGCCGGCGCCGGCGGCGGGGTCGCGGCGCTGCTCGGCGGCTATCTCGTCCTCCATCCCGGGGCTCGGGTGCTGGTGATCAGCGTGGTTCCCCTGTTCGCAGGCTTCTTCGAGGTGCCGGCACTGCCCCTGGTCGCGGTCTGGCTGCTGCTCAGCGCACTGCCGCTGATCTCGGCGGTCGATCTCAGCGGCCTTGCGGGAGACCCGCCGGGCGTCTACTTGATCGGCATCGGCGGCCTGCTGCTCGGATTGGCGATCATCCGTCTGCTCGCACCGGCGGGCTACGGTGTCCCGGAGCCGCCCGGCGGCGGCTGACGGCGGATTGACGGAAGGCGCGAAGGACTGAGATGGACAAGCAGCTGCGCGGGATCCTGCTCAGCCTCAGCCTGGTCTTCGTGCTGGGGTTCGCGGGGATTACCCTGGCGGCGTTGACGACGGCGCAGCTCAACTTCGCCTCGATCATCGCCTTCGGCCTCTCGTTCCTGGTCATCGTCACGGCGCTGATCGGGCTGGTCGGCGCGATCCGCAATCCGCCCGACGAGGACCAGTGAGCTCGGCTCAGCCACCCATCGCGTCGGCCGCGCGGCTCTGCATCTCTTCCGGCGACACGTCCTCGACATGCGTCGAGACGTTCCAGCGGTGCCCGAAGGGATCCTCGAACTGCCCGGAGCGGTCGCCGTAGAACTGGTCCTCGACGGGCCGAAGCTGCTTCGCCCCGGCCTCGATCGCCTTGGCGAAGACCGCGTCGACGTCCTCGACGTAGAGGTTCAGGGTCACCGGGGTGCCGCCGATCGCCCTCGGCCCGACGATCCCCATCTCCGGCGCCTCGTCTGAGAGCATGAGCAACGCGTCGCCGAGTCGCTGCACCTCCGTGTCTCGACTTAGTCACATGCACCGCCACTATCGCGACGTTCCGTTCGTCAACGGTATCGCGGCGCTGCTTAGGCTTTTGTGTGTGGGCACGACCAAGGCGCGAGGCGATCAGGCGGAGCTCGCGGTCGCGACCGATCTGATCCGCCGCGGCTACTCGGTTTCCTTTCCGTACGGCGAAGACACCGACTACGACCTGGTTCTCGACCGGGGCGACAGACTCGAACGAATCCAGGTCAAGTACGGGGAATCGGCCGGCGTGCGGCTCGAGGTTCGCTGCCACTCGCATTCGCTGACCGGCGGCAGAGTGATCCGAACGAAGCGTTACACGGCCGCGACCATTGACTGGCTCGCCGTCTACGACGGCTCAACGGATCGCTCGTTCTACATCCGAGCGACCGAGCTAGGGAACGGAATGAGCACCATCACGCTGCGCCTCAAACCCGCAGCGAACAACCAGCGACGGGGGATCCGGTTTGCCGTCGACTACGAGCAACTGTGAGCGCCCCAGTAACCACCCAGCGCATGGAGCCAGCGGGATTCGAACCCGCGACCTTTCGGATGCAAACCGAACGCTCTCCCAACTGAGCTATGGCCCCGTGGGCCAATTGTATGGGCGCGGCCGCCGGTACAGCGAGCGGTCGTGCTGAAAGCGAGGTTGTGGGAGGATTGCGGGACAGGCGCCTACTTCTGGAGGAGAGGAATGGCAACGAAGACCGAGGTACCCGCCGCCGCCGACGGGAAGGCGGGAGCGGCTGCGGACGGCGAGGCCGATCCCCGATCCGCGCGGGCCAAGGTCTCCGACCTGGAGGTCGTCAGGCACTACTTCAACTGGGCCTGGGACGAGCTCGGGCTGGCGGACGACATCAGGCCGGTTTTCTGGGAGCCCTACCGCGAGGTCTCGGTGCAGATCCCGGTGAAGATGGCCGACGGCCACACCGAGGTCTTCCACGGCTACCGGATCCAGCACAACGGGGCGCGCGGGCCCTACAAGGGCGGCGTCCGCTTCCATCCCGAGGTCGACATCGACGAGGTCCGGGCGCTCGCCTCGATGATGACCTGGAAGACGGCGATCGCCGGGGTGCCGTTCGGCGGTGCCAAGGGCGGCGTCAACGCTCCGGCCGGCCAGATGGAGCCGGCCGAGGTGCAGCGGATCGCGCGCTCGTTCATGGCGAAGATCTACAAGATGCTCGGGCCGAACCGGGACATCCCCGCTCCGGACGTCAACACCAACGCGCAGGTGATGGCCTGGATGATGGACGAGTACGGGAAGCTGATGGGCCACACGCCGGCCTGCGTGACCGGCAAGCCGATCGCGCTCGAGGGCTCCCATGGGCGCGAGTCGGCGACCGGTCGAGGCTGCGTCTACATGTTCCGCGAGGCGGCGCCGAAGCTCGACCTGACCCCCCGCGAGACCAAGTTCGTCGTTCAGGGGTTCGGCAACGTCGGCTCCTGGGCGGCGAGGATCATGCAGGAGCTGGGCGCCACGATGGTCGGCGTCTCCGATGCCTTCGGGGCGATCCGCAACGACGGCGGCATCGATGCCGAGGCCCTGAACACGCACCTGAGCGTCGAGGGCGGGCGCCTGGCCGAGTTCCCGGGGGCGGAGGAGATCACCGCCGGCGACCTGTTCGAGATCCCCTGCGACGTCTTCTTCCCGGCGGCGCTCGGCGGGATGATCCACGAGGACAACGCCCCGCTGATGCAGTGCAAGATGATCATCGAGGGGGCCAACAACCCGACCACGTTCGTCGCCGACGAGATCCTCGAGGACAAGGGCGTCTACATCATTCCGGACCTGATGGCGAACGCCGGCGGGGTCGTCTGCTCCTACTTCGAGTGGGTCCAGAACATGCAGCACTTCCGCTGGGACGAGCGCGAGGTCAACGACAAGCTCGGGTCGGTGATGCGCCGCGCCTACCGCGAGGTCGCGGCGCGCGCCGAGCAGGAGCAGCTGCCGTTGCGGAAGACCGCCTTCAAGGTCGCGATCGAGCGCGTCGTCGACGCCTCACGGACCCGCGGCTACATCGACTGAGGCGGCAGCGGGCCGAGCCGCCGGCTCACTCGTCGAAGTCGAAGTCCTTCGGCTCACCCTGCTCGAACCAGAGACGCTCCCCCTCGGGGGTGTCCTCGAGGAACTCCGGCGTCTCCTCAAGGAGGTCCTCGTCGTCGTCCTCGAGCACGTCCTCCTGATCGTCGTCGGCCTGGAACCCCGGCTCTGAGACGGGGTCGGGTGGGCGATCAGGGGCGCTCTCGTCCTCCAGCTCGAGGCTGAGGTCGAGCTCGTCCTCCTCCTCCTCGGCGGCCACCGTCGTCTCGGCGCCGCCCTCCCCGAGATCCTGCTCGGGGTCGAGCTCGAGCTCGCCGAGTTCCGCATCGGCCTCTGCCTCCGCATCGAAGATCTCCGCCTCCGGCGCCTCAACCGGCTCCGGCGCGTCCTCCCCGGAGTCGGGGCCGGGCACCGCGGGATGATCCACGGTGTCATCGAGGTGCGAGTAGTCGGCGCGGGCCTGCTCGGTCGGGGTGGAGTCTCCCCCGGGCTCAGCGTCAGCTGGCGGCTGCGGCTCGCCGCCCGGCTCCTCCGCCTCCGGCGACCACTCTCCGGTCTCCGCCGGGAGCGCCTCCGCCTCCGCCACCTCGCCCTCGGCCTCGGGCGCTTGCTCGAAGTCAGAGTCGCCGGGTCGGGTCGGTGGGCCGAACGCCTCCTTTTCGAGGCGCTCGATGTCATCGCCCGGCGCGCCGTGCTTGCGCTTCAGATCGAGGTGCTCTCGGATGGCGTCGTCGAGGATTCCCATCTGCCTCAGAAGAGTTGCAGATGCCGCGCCTACGGTGCCTGACGAGCCGACCCGCCCAACCCGCCTTGCAACAGGCTTCCCCGCGGTGCGACAGCCGCCGCCGTGCGGGGTTGCAGTGGCCGGGACAGCGGGGGAACCTTGGCGCCGGGGTCCCGGGCCGGGCCGGTTATCCTTGCCAACGCGGACCGACGTCCGTACCTGCCCGGTATCCGGCAAGGGGCTATAGCTCAGTTGGGAGAGCGCCTGGATCGCACCCAGGAGGTCGGGGGTTCGAGTCCCCCTAGCTCCATCGCTCGATTGGTTGACCAGGACCGACTTGGGTTGGCTGACGGCCGCCGGGCCGTAACCGTACGCTGAGATCATGATCCGCGTCCGCTGGTTTCCGGCTTCCTGGCTGCTGATCCAGGGCGAGGGCTCCGTGATCTACGTTGATCCGGCATACATCCGCTCTTACTTCGACTCTTATCCCTCCCGGGTGGACTACTCCCGTTGGCCGGACCCGATCGACGGGCTCCCCGAGGAGCACCTGCCACTCGCCGACGCGATCTTGGTCAGCCACGCTCACAAGGATCACTGCAAGGCAGTAACCGTCCGTCGCCTTTCTGACCACCACACCGAGGTCTTCGCCCCCGCGCGATGCCGGCGCGAGCTCGACGAGGGCTTCACCCTGGTGGAGGAGGGCGACAGCTTCAGGGCGGCCGGCTTCGCGGTCACGGCGGTGCCCGTCAGGGGGGCGCGAGCAAGGTCCTCAGCATAGGAGAGACGATCGAGATCCCCTAGGCCCGGCCCGGCGCGAACGGCGCCGCCGCCGAACTTTCCAACCGCTTCGCCGACTGCCGCGTAGTGATCGCTAAAGGCAAGCAACCCATTTCTCGGAGGCAGAGAAGATGCATGAGATTCAGAGATCGGGACGGCCCAAATGGCTGCCGCGCCTGATCGCAACCACAGCCCTGGCAATCGCGGCGATGCTCGTCGTAGCCCAACCCGCAGCAGCAGCAAAGGACCCGGTCGGCGGGGGCCTGACGACGCTGAAGCCGACCAAGAAGATCGGCAAGGCGCTCGCGAAGGCCAACGTCAAGGTCAAGCCGAAGGGATCGGCGTCGGCCGGCAAGAAGGGACTGGAGTTCCCGGTGACCGGCGGCCAGATCAAGCCCGGCGAGCCGAAGGGCAAGGTCCAGCACCAAGGCAGCAGGCTGCAGCTGAAGAAGGGCAAGACCAAGGCCACGCTGAAGAACCCGCTGATCAACCTGAGCAAGGCGAAGCTCAACGTTGGCGTGGGCGGCTCGAGCCTGAAGCTGTTCGACCTCGACTACAAGAAGGCGAAGATCAAGCGGGACGGCTTCTCGACCGTCTACAGCAAGGTCGGGGCGAAACTGACCAAGTCCTCGGCGAAGGTCCTGAAGAAGGGCTTTGGCCTGAAGGTCAAGAAGGGCACCCTGTTCGGTAAGGCGAAGGTCGTCGTCGACCTCTCAGCGGTCTCGCTGAAGGCCGCGGGCGACACGACGCTCGTGCCCGACCCCGACGCGGCTGCCGCGCTCGCGGGCGCCGGCATCTCGCTCGCGCCGATCGGGCCGGCGACCGCCGGGCCCGGCGGGTTCGAGTTCCCGATCACCGGCGGCATGGTCAGCACGTCGGACCTGACCGGTGACATCAACCACAGCGGTGGCATCAGGTTCTCGATGTCCCCGATGCACGGGGCCGGCGAGGACGTCGTCGTCGATCTCACGGATTTCACGATCCAGATCGACGGGGACCCCGATCTCGTCGCCTCGGTCGGCGCCTCGAGGGTCTCGATCCTCTCGCTCGACCTGAGCGGCGCCAGCATCGACATCATGGACACCAACGTGACGGTGTCCGGCGTCGAGGCGAGCCTGACCGCGGATGCCGCGGCCGCGCTCAACGCGGCGTTCTCGACCAGCCTGTTCACGGAGGGACTCGTGATCGGCACCGCGACGGTGGCGGCAGAGGCTAACTGAGGCCGAGCCGGCACATAGCCGAGGCGGTGGCGATCGCCGCCGCGTACGGGAGGCGACCTGCGGGTCGCCTCCCGTCGTCTGTGGAGACACCCCGGGGGAATCGGATCGCCGGTCGCGGCGATGCCGAATCGACCTCTGCGGACTGTCCCGGATGCCACCGCGGCCCGGGGCTGCGACCGTTGTCGGAGTGAATGAGTCGCCAGCAACCCCGCAAGTCCCGGCGACCCGCTCCCGGTCGGGCAACGCCCCGGCCCACGTCGTCGTCCTCGGCGGCGGCTTCGGCGGCCTCGAGACGGCGTTCGACCTCCGCCTGATCGCCGGCGAGCGCGCCCAGATCACGATCGTCTCCGATCAGGACCACTTCGTCTTCAGGCCGAACTCGATCTACGTGCCCTTCGGCCTCGACCCCGAGCGCCTCAAGGTGCCGCTGGCCAAGCCCGCGCGCCGCAAGGACATAGACCTCGTCCGGGGGACGGCCGATGCGATCGACACCGACTCCCGCGAGGTGCGGGTCGGGGACCACTCGATCGCCTACGACTTCCTGGTGATCGCGACCGGGTCCGGCATGCGGTCCGGGGAGATCCCGGGCCTGACCGAGAACGCGATCAGCACCTGGACCTCGGACGACATGATCCGCCTCCGTCGCGGCTTTCAGGAGTTGGTCGACGCCGCCGCCCGTGGTGGGCGCCGGCGAGTTGTCTTCCTCGTCCCGCCGAACAACAAGTGCGCCGGGCCGCTGTACGAGATCGTCCTGATGCTCGAGACCTGGCTGCGCCGAAAGGGGGCGCGAGAGGGGATCGAGATCGTCTGGACGACCTGCGAGCAGAGCTACATCCAGGCCTTCGGGCCGCGGCTGCACGAGGTCGTCGTCGATGAGTTCGAGCGCCGGGGAATCGAGGGTCACCACGACTGGGTCGTCGAGCGGGTCGACCACGAGGCCGTGCACTACCGCGGCGGTGAGCAGCTGGAGTACGACCTGCTCGTCGCCTTCCCCCCCTACATCGCCTCGACCCCGTTCCCGGGGCTGAAGGCGGACGACCGTGGGTTCCTCGCCACCGACCTGGCCAGCCGCCGGCTGGTCGATCACCCTGAGATCTTCGCCGTCGGGGACGCCGGGGATTTTCCGATCAAGCAGGCCTTCCTGGCCTTCCTGCAGGCGGACGCCGCCGCTGCTCACCTCGCCACGGAGGTGACCGGGAGCGGCGCACGCGGGGAGCTTCGACCCGGTCAGCATGTGCGTGATGGAGCAGTTCGACAAGGCCACCTTCGCCCAGGTCCCGCTGCGTCTCACGGGCGACTCCGAGCGCCCGATCGAGGTTCGTCCCGGCGCCGGTGACGACTACCGCGTCGGCTCGTCGAAGGCCTGGCGGGCGGGCAAGAAGATGCTCGGGTACTCGGTGCCCTGGCGCTTCAGCAGGGGCGAGCCGTTTCACGGGGGCAACTTCTGGCGCGGGATGGACCTCGGCCTGAAGGCGATGTCCGGCGTGCTGTCCAAGTAGCTGTCGCCCAGGGCCGCCGCCAACTAAAGCTGCGCGCGGGGCCTGCCGATTGCAGTTTCGGGGCCGCAGTCGGCCCCGGGGACGACCGTTCACGGATGAGCGGAGCAACAACAACAACCGAACGACGGCAGAGCGCCCCGCGCGCAGCGGGCGCCGCAGCGGCGCGGCCCGAGGCGCAGCCGACGAACCCGATCCTGCGACTCGCCGGCGAGCTCGTTGCCGAGCGGCGTCGCGGCGAGATGCCCGACGGCGCGGTGCGCTTCGACCTGCGGCGCTCGCGTCAGCTCGCCCGCGATCCCCTCTCGGTGCTGATGCCGCTCTACGACGAGTACGGCCCGGTGTTCTCGATCCGCGTGCTGCACGCGGTCGAGGTGTTCATGATCGGGCCCGCGGCGAACCACCTGATCACGGTCTCGGACCGCGACAACTTCCTCTGGCGCGAGGGCAGCATGGGCGAGCTGATCCCGCTGCTCGGTGACGGCCTCCTGACGACCGACGGCGAGTACCACGACCGCGCCCGCGAGATCCTGATGCCCGCGTTCCACGGCGAGCGGATCAACGCCGCGTTC
The DNA here is from genome assembly GCA_963700785.1 of uncultured Solirubrobacterales bacterium. GTDB lineage: Bacteria > Actinomycetota > Thermoleophilia > Solirubrobacterales > 70-9 > CAXMST01. The sequence goes on along the minus strand of CAVOYZ010000008.1, from coordinate 191,312 downwards.
GGCGCGATCGAGAGCGAGGCGTCACGGGCGATCTCGGGCTGGCGGGACGGCGAGGTCGTCGACATCTACGAGTGGTCCCGCGCGACCTCGATCCGGATCGCGATGCGGGTGCTGATCGGCCTCGATCCCGACGATCGGGGCGCCGGCGCAAAGGCCGCCCGTCACTTCGAGCGGGCACTCCGCTACTACGGCACCGACTTCCACGTGCGGATGCTGCGCGGGCCCGGATCGCCGTGGTCACGGACGCAGGCCTCGAGACGGGCTCTCGAGGAGATCATCCGCTGGAAGATCGCGGAGCGACGGACCGGGGAGCAGCCCGACGACGTGCTCGGCCTGCTGAGCTCGGCCGAATCGCCGGACGGCCTGCGGCTGACCGAGCAGGAGGTCTCCGATCAGGCGATCACCCTGCTCTATGCATCCCACGACACGATCACCTCGGCGCTCTCGATGCTCTTCTACGAGCTGGCGCGGCACCCGCGCGAGCTCGAACGCGGTCGGCGACGAGATCGCTGCCAGCGACTCCGAGCCCGCTGCGGCGCCCGGCCAGCCGCTCCCGCGCCTGCTTCGCTGCCTGGACGAGACCCTGCGCCTCTACCCGCCCGCCTGGGTCGGACCGCGGCGCAACATCCGCGAGTTCGAGTTCGAAGGGGTCGCGGTGCCGGCCTGGTCGTCGGTCAACTACAGCTCGCTGCTCACCCACCGCCTTCCCGAGGTGTTCCCCGATCCCGCCCGCTTCAGCTCGGACCGCTTCCTCCCGGACGCCCGCAGCGCCCTGCCCCCGGGGGCCTACGTTCCGTTCGGGGCCGGTCCCCGCATCTGCCTCGGCAAGCGCTTCGCACTCGCGGAGGCGCAGACCGTGGCCGCGACCGTCCTCCGCCGCTTCCGCCCGCAGCTGATCGACGGCCGGGAACCGACCCTGCACCCGATGCCGACGCTCGGCCCCGAGGGTGGGCTCAGGCTCCGGGTCAACGCGAACTGAGCGACGGGACCGGCCCCGACCGGGAACCCTCCACCCGACTTGGAACCGGGGGATCGACTCGCGGTAGGCTCGGGGCAACCGAGAGGAGGGCCCCGATGCCAGCAACCGAGCCCGCGCCCGAGATTCCAGATTCCGACATCAGCTCCTTCGTGCTCGCCGCCGCGGGCGATCACGCCGACAAGCCCGCCCTGATCGACGGGCCGACCGGGAGAACGACCAGCTACGCCCAGCTGGACGCGATGAGCGGGGCGCTGGCCGGCGCCCTGGCTGCGAGGGGGCTCGGCAAGGGGGACGCGGTCTGCATCTACATGCCGAACCTGCCGGAGTACGCGGTCGTCTTCCACGGCGTCAGCCGAGCGGGCGGGGTCAACACGACCGCAAACCCGCTGTACACGGCCAGAGAGCTCGAGCACCAGCTGCACGACTCCGGGGCGAGGATGATCGTCACCGTGCCGATCTTCCTCGAGACGGCGCGCGAGGCCGCCTCGGCAACCGAGGTCGAGGAGATCGTCCTGGTCGGCGGCGACGGGAGCGAGGAAGGGGTCACCGACATCACCGAGCTGCTCGGCTCCGGTGCCGAGCCGCCCGAGGTCGCGATCGATGCCGCGAACGACCTCGCGGTGCTCCCCTATTCGAGCGGAACGACCGGCCTGCCGAAGGGGGTGATGCTGACCCATCGCAACCTGGTCGCCAACATCGTTCAGACCAACGGCGCGATGCCGATGGAGCCCGACGACGTGCTGATCGGGGTGCTTCCGTTCTTCCACATCTACGGCATGACCGTGATCATGAACATGGGCCTGGTCGGGGGCAACACGATCGTGACGATGCCGCGCTTCGACCTCGGTGAGTTCCTCGGCCTGATCGAGTCGCAGGGCGTCACCTGCGCCTACGTGGTGCCGCCGATCGCGCTCGCGCTGGCCAAGCATCCGGCCGTCGACGAGGCCGATCTGTCCTCACTGCGAATGGTGATGTCAGGTGCGGCCCCACTCGGCCCCGAGTTGACCGAGCTGCTCGCCGAACGCCTCGGCGTGCCAGTTACCCAGGGCTACGGAATGACCGAGCTGAGCCCGGTCAGCCACTTCTGCCCGCTCGACAGCATCAAGCCGGGAACGATCGGACCGGGCGTCCCAGGAACCGAGTCGCGGATCGTCGACCCCGAGAGCGGGGTCGACGTCCCCGTGGGCGAGCGCGGCGAGCTCTGGGTGCGGGGTCCACAGGTGATGGTCGGCTACCTGAACAACGAGGAGGCGACCGCGGAGACGATCGACTCCGAGGGCTGGCTGCGGACCGGCGACATCGCGATCGTCGACGAGGAGGGCTACTACTCGATCGTCGACCGGCTCAAGGAGCTGATCAAGTACAAGGGCTACCAGGTCCCCCCCGCCGAGCTCGAGGCGGTTCTGATCGCCCACCCGGCCGTCGCCGACTGCGCCGTGATCGGCGTCCCCGACGAGGAGGCGGGGGAGCTGCCGAAGGGCTTCGTGGTCGTCGCCGACGGGGCGGAGGTCTCCGACGAGGAGCTGCTCGAGCACGTCGCCGGACAGGTCTCGCCGCAGAAGAAGCTGCGGATCCTCGAGCGGATCGACGCGATCCCGAAGTCCGCCTCGGGCAAGATCCTCAGGCGCGAGCTGCGCGACGCCTGATCGCGGCACCGATCGATATGGGGATCGGACCGGACCACGACTACGACTGGGTGATCATCGGCTCTGGGTTCGGCGGCTCGGTCGCAGCTCTGAGGCTGGCGGAGAAGGGCTACCGCGTCTGCGTGCTCGAGCAGGGCCGCCGCTTCGCCGACTCCGACTTCGCCGAGGACGCGGGCGAGCTCGGCAAGATCTGGTGGTGGCCGCGGCTGGGACTGCGCGGAATCATGCGGATGACCGTGTTCAGGCACGTCACGGTGCTCACCGGGGTCGGGGTCGGGGGCGGCAGCCTGGTCTACGCCAACACCCTGTACGTCCCGCGCTCGGACGACTTCTACCGTCACCCGGCATGGGATCGGCTCGCCGACTGGCGCGACGAGCTGGCACCCCACTACCAGCGCGCGTCGGAGATGCTCGGAGTCGCCGCGGGCGACTTCGACGGACCGTCGGAGCGGCTGATGCAGGGGCTTGCCGAGGACCTTGGCGTTGGCGACGGCTACCGCAGCACCCCGGTCGGGGTCTACCTCGGGGAGGCGGGCGACGAGGGCAGGACGGTTGCCGACCCCTACTTCGGAGGCGAGGGGCCCGAGCGGACCGCTTGCATCCGATGCGGGCAGTGCCTGCTCGGCTGCCGACACGGGGCGAAGAACACGCTGACCAAGAACTACCTCTGGCTGGCCGAGCAGCGGGGCGTCCAGATCCGCGCCGAGAGCGAGGTGACCGACGTTCGGCCGCTGGCCGGCTCCGGCGGCCCGGGCGCATCCGGCTACGTGATCAGCTTCCGCCGGCCGGGTCCGATCCCGGGACGAGCCCGGACGGTCAGCGCCGGGGGCGTGGTCCTCGCCGCGGGGGCACTGGGCACGAACCGGCTGCTGAGGCGCTGCCGTGACGGCGGCTCGCTGGGACGCCTCTCCCCTCGGCTGGGTCATCTGGTGCGCACCAACAGCGAGACGATCACGGCGGCGACGTCGGAGTTGCCCGATGCCGACTACAGCGCCGACGTCGCGATAACGGCCTCGGTCTTCCCCGACGGCCACACCCATTTCACCAACAACACCTACGGCCAGGGCGGGGACCTGATCGGCCTCAACTTCGGTCCGCTGACCGCCGGCCACAGCCGCCTGCGGAGGGCCGCGGCCGTCGCAGCCGCGCTGGCGAGAAGACCGGGGCGCTGGCTTCGTCCCCGGAGGCTCAGCGGCTGGTCGCGGCGGACGGTCCTGTTCACGACGATGCAGTCCACCGACACCGCGCTGAGCTTCCGGCGGCGGCGCGGTCCGCTCGGGCGGCTCGGATCTCTGCAGACCGAGGCCGATCCGTCCGCACCCCCGCCCGAGAACTTCATTCCGCTGGCCAACGAGGTGGCCGAGCGGGCGGCGGAGCGGATCGGCGGCTACCCGCAGAGCTCGATCATGGAGTCGTTGCTCGGAACGCCCGGAACGGCACACCTACTCGGCGGCGCGGTGATCGGCTCCGACCCGAGCCGCGGCGTGATCGACAGCGCCCAGCGGGCGTTCGGGTACGAGAATCTGCTGGTCTGCGACGGCTCGGCGGTCCCTGCCAACCCCGGGGTCAACCCGAGCCTGACGATCACCGCGATGGCAGAGCGGGCGATCAGCCTGCTCCCGGAGGCAGGGCAGCCGGGGTGAGTGCGACGGCGGCTGAGAGCGGCCCGAGCCTCTGGCTCGACGAGCAGCCGGAGCCGGCCGCGACCCTGGATCGGCCGGCCGCTGCCGAGGTCGCGGTGATCGGCGCCGGATACGCGGGGCTGAGCGCGGCGATCGAGCTCCGGCGCCGGGGCGTCGGGGTCGCCGTGGTGGAGCGCGAATATGCGGGCTTCGGTGCGAGCGGGCGCAACGCCGGGCACCTGACGCCAACGATCGGGAAGGACCTGCCGAGCCTGCTCAGGGCATTCGGGCGTGAGCGGGGCGGTGCCCTGGTGCGGCTGGCAGACCTCGCGGTGGAGCACGTCGAGGCGCTGATCGCCGAGCTCGGGATCGACTGCTCCTACAGCCCGGTCGGCAACGTCGTCGCCGGGATCCATGCCGGCCAGCAGCGCCGCCTTGAGCGCGCCGCGGCGGCCGGGATCGCGCTGGGGGCCGACCTCGAGCCGCTACGGCCCGGACAGCTGCGGACCCGTGGGCTGCCCGCCGCCTTCACCTGCGGCTACCTCGAGCGCCGCGGCGGGGTGCTCGACCCGGGTCGCTACGTGCGCGGGCTGCTCGCGGCGGCGCGGGCGGCTGGGGCCGACGTCTACGAGCGATCCCCGGTGCTCGGGATCGAGTCCGAGCCGGACGGCGGCATGCTGCTGCGAACCCCGCGGGGCGAACTCCGAGCGAGCCGGGTCGTGATCGCCACCAACGCCTATTCACGTCAGCTCGGCACGCCGGCCCGGGGCCCGGTCGCCGTTCAGGTCGGGCTGCTCGCCACCGAGCCGCTGCCGGCCGAGGTCCGCGCTCGGATCGGCTGGCAAGGCGGGGAGGGCATCTACACCGCCCATGAGATCCTCGAGAGCCACAGGTTGACCGCCGATGGACGGATAGTCTCCGGCTCGCGCTACCTCCGATACGGCAATCACGGGCTCCCGCTGGAGGACCGCGACCCCCAGGTCTCCGCCCTGATCGAGGCAATGCTCCGCCGTCGCTTCCCGGAGATCGGGGATCTGGCGGTCGCCCGCTGCTGGTCGGGCCCGATCGGATTCAACCTCAACTTCCTGCCCTGGGTCGGACGCAGCGACGATCGCCGCATCAGCTGGGCGATCGGCTTCGCCGGGCACGGGATCGCCCTCGCCAGCCTCGCCGGCGTCTGGCTCTCCCGGCTCGCCTGCGACGAGGGCGCCGGCGTGCCGGAGCTGACCGGGGCGAGGCGCCTGCCGATGCCCCCTGAGCCGCTCCGCGGGCTGATCGCCGCAGGCCTGCTCCGGGGTCTCGAGCTGCTCGATCGGCGCACCGACCGCCGGGCCGTCTGAGCTGCATCGCGCCGCGGTCCGTCTACGATCCCCGCATGCGAATCCCCGACGTTCTCAATGCGGATCAGCCGTCGTTCTCGTTCGAGTTCTTCCCGCCGAAGACCGACGAAGCGGCGAACGACCTGTGGGCCGCGGTGTCTCAGCTCAAGCGCCTCGAGCCGGACTTCGTCTCGGTCACCTACGGGGCCGCGGGCTCGACCCGCGAGGGCACGATCGAGGTCTCGGCCCGGATCCAGCGGGAGATCGGGATCGAGACGATGGCCCATCTGAGCTGCGTCGGCGAGACGATCGACGGGCTCGAGTCGATCCTCGGGCGGCTCGAGGACGCGGGGATCGCGAACATCCTCGCGCTCCGCGGCGACCCGCCGGCGGGGTCGACCGGCTTCGAGCCGCCGGAGGGTGGCCTGCGCGGCTCAGCCGAGCTGGCCGCCTTCATCCGCGCCCGCGGCGACTGGGGCATCGGCGGATCGAGCTTTCCCGAGGTGCACCCCGAGGCCGCATCCCGGCAGGCCGACATCGCCTACCTGGGCGAAAAGGTCGAGGCGGGCGCGGAGTTCCTGATCACGCAGCTGTTCTTCGACAATGCCGTCTTCTTCGACTGGCTGTCCGAGGTCCGCGCGGCCGGGATCGCGGTTCCCGTGTTCCCCGGGATCCTGCCGGTCCGCAGCTACGCGGGACTGGTCCGCTTCTGCGATGTCTGCGAGGCCCGGATCCCCGATTCCCTGCACGAGGGACTGGCGGCGTGCGATGGGGACCCCGCCGCGGAGCGGGCGTTCGGAATCGCCTACGCCTCGCGGCAGTGCGAGGAGCTGCTGGCCGGCGGCGTCGACGGGCTGCACTTCTACACGCTCAACAAGGCCGACTCGACCCTCGCCGTGCTCGGGGCGCTGAAGGCTGCCCGCCCCTGGGAGCGGGCCCCCGAGCGGACCGTAGCCACCTCCTGAGCACTAGTCTCAGCCGGGCGATGGACGAGAGCTTCGACTACCTGGGCCGGCGGGTCGCCTACCGCTCCTACGGTGCGGGCGACCGCGTCCTGGTCCTGATCCACGGCCTGCTGATGAACGGCCGGATGTTCTCGCGCCTGGCGCCGGAGATGGCGGCGCGCGGGAACCGGGTCGTCTGCATCGACCTGCTCGGCCACGGGGAGAGCGACAAGCCCGACGACTTCAACGCCTACTCGATGACCGCGTTCGGCGGGCAGGTCGCCGCGCTGCTCGATCATCTCGGGCTCGAGCAGGCGGTCGTCGGCGGCACCTCGCTGGGCGCCAACGTCTCGCTCGAGTTCGCCGTCGCGTACCCGGAGCGGGCTCGGGGTCTGCTGATCGAGATGCCGGTCCTCGACAATGCGCTGACCGCGGTCGCGGTCGCGTTCACGCCGGTGCTCGTCGCGAGCGAGCTCGGCGCTCCGCTGCTGCGGCTCAGCTCAGCCGTCGCGAGACGGATCCCGCGCAGCCATTACCTGGTCGACATCGGGCTCGACTGGATCCGGCGTGACCCGAAGAGCTCGGCGATGGTGCTCCAGGGCCTGCTGCTCGGCCGCACCTGCCCGCCGGCTTCCGAGCGCCGCAAGATCGAGGCCGAAGCGCTCGTGGTCGGCCATCGCTCGGACCCGATCCACCCGTTCAGCGACTCCGATGCCCTGGTCGAGGAGATGGGCAACGCCCGGCTTTTGAACGCGGACTCGATCCTCGAGTGGCGGCTGAATCCAAGCAGGCTCAACGACCAGCTCGCGGACTTCCTCGACGGCGTCTACAGCACCGCCCAGGGGCTTCACGCCGCGGCCTGAGCGGCCGGGGCCGCCAGTCCCTTTCGCTAGGGTTTCGCGACCGATGGCATCGCGCAAGGAAGAGAAGGAACGGCTGCGACAGGCCCGCGAGGAGGCGGAGGCCAGCTCGACGCGCGCGGAGCGCAAGCGGCTGCTGCTCGGCTACGCAGTCGCCGGCCTGATCAGCATCGCCGTGGTCGCGGGAATCGTCTTCGCGATCGTCGGTGGCGGCGACGACTCCGGTGGTGGCGCGTCGGGGGACCGCGTCAATGAGACGTTCGGTGTGATCCCCGATGGAGTCACGGTCGACGATCGTGACAGCGCCGAGGCGCCCTCCGACGGCAATACGACCGACCTCGAGGCCGCGGCAGAGGCGGCCAACTGCGAGCTGCTGACCGAGCAGAAGGACGAGGGCAGCACCCACATCGAGGGCAACGAGCTGCCGAACTACGCGGCGAACCCGCCGACATCCGGTGACCACTCCCCCGACCCACTGGCCGACGGAGCCTTCGCGGACCCGCCGAGCCCGCTCAACTTCATTCACGCGCTCGAGCATGGGCGGATCGAGATCCAGTATCAGCCCGGCCTGCCGGAGGCCGACCAGCTGCAGCTGCTCGGCCTCTACGACGAGGACAGCACCGGGATGCTCCTGTTCCCGAACGGCGAGATGCCGTACGAGGTCGCCGCGACCGCCTGGCGCCAGACCCTCGGCTGCGACTCCTACGAGGGCGCCGCGACGCTGGACGCGATCCGCGCCTTCACCAGCCAGTACCGCGCGAAGGGCCCCGAGCCGATCGCAATGAGCTAGCGGTCCCGCCGGGGCACGCGGCCTGCACGAAATCAATCCTGCAGCGACCGCGCTCGGGTGGCGCGGTCGGCGCACCGGTACTTAGATCAGTTGTGCGTGTTTCAGGCAAGTGGTAAACCGTTGCTCACCATATGCTGAGGAAAAGCTTGAGATTGCTCCCGGCGCTGCTCGTCGGGGCGGTCGGCCTGTGGGTGGCGGCGCCGGCGCTTTCGACCGACCGCTATCTCCCCGCGGCCGTCGACTTCGAGCAGTCGCTGCCGAGCTTCGAGCGGGTTGCCGGCCCACGCGCGGCGACGCGAGCTCGATCGAGCGTCGACGGGCATGAGGACGGGCCGGTGCGCTTCCGCAGCGCGGTCGTCGAGGCGCCGAGGCGGTTCGACTTCGTCGGCGTCGCCGGCGAGCGGCACGAGCTCGAGCTCCGGGTTCGCGAGGACGGCGAGGCCTGGAGCGAGTGGGTGACGATCGGCAACGGCGACCCGCTCTACACCGGCGGCAGCGACGAGGTGCAGATCCGGAGCCGGGGCGGGCGCCCGACGGGCGACCTCCACTACGTCAACGTCAGCGGCGACGACACCCCGGTGAACGCGATCCTCAATGGGCTGCGTAACACGATCAACTCCGCCGTCATCGGCGTCGCCGGCAGCACCGCCGCGGCCTCCTCCCCACGCCCTGAGATCGTCCGCCGCTCGGAATGGGGAGCGAACCGCAAGAAGGGGGGCTGCCGGCCGCGGGTCAAGGCCTCCTACGGCAAGGTCAAGGCGGCGGTGATCCACCACACGGTCAGCGTCAACGACTACAGCGAGGCAGAGGCGCCCGGGATCGTGCTCGGCATCTGCCGCTACCACCGGAACGCGAACGGCTGGAACGACATCGGCTACAACGCCCTCGTCGACCGCTTCGGGAACGTCTACCAGGGCCGGGCGGGGGGCATGCGCAAGCCCGTCGTCGGGGCGCAGGCGGAGGGCTTCAACACGCAGACGACCGGGGTCGCGACGATCGGCAACCACGAGCGAGTCGAGAGCGGGCCCCAGGAGCGCCGGGCGCTGGTCCGGTATCTCTCCTGGAAGCTCGACGTGCACGGCCTCGGGGCGCGCGGCAGCACCCGGGTGCGCTCGAGCGGTGGCTCGACCAGCCGGTTCAAGTCCGGCAAGCGTCCGCGCGTCAAGCGTGTGATCAGCCACAGCGAGCTCAACTACACCGCCTGCGCGGGGTCGTACCTGCGCGATCAGATTCCGAGGATCAGGCGTCGGATCCAGGAACGGATCGAGAAGTTCGCCGATCAGCCGATCGAGCCGCCCCCCGAGGAAGAGGGCGGCGGGTCCGTCCCGCGGTAGAGCGGAAAGAACCCGCGATCCTCGCGGCCGGCCGCCAGCCGTGCGTAGGCTGACGGGTCGCAGATCAGCTCGTGGGTGCGGAACGGCAGCTCCGCGTTCGCGAAGCCGCGCTTGAACTCCTCGAGGCCGTCCCCCGGCGCGAGGCCGCCGCCGAGGTTCATCGGCAGGCCGAGCTGCTCGGCATCGTCGATCACCGCCGCGATCAGGTTCTTCGAGGGCGCCCGGCGGCGGTGCGAATCGGCGGTACCCGACAGGTAGTAGTGCATGAACCCGTCGCTGATCACCGCGATCGCCGCAGCCGCGACGTCGCCGTCGGGTCCGGCGACCCAGAACAGCGTGCTTCGAGGCGAGCGGAAGAGCAGGTCGAAGTAGGCGGGCTCGAACATGTACCGGCGATCGGCCCCGACGGCGACCATCGTCTCGGTGTAGACGCCGTGGAAGGCGCGCCGCAGCTGGTCCGTGGCCTCCGGGCCGGCAAGCCGGCAGACCTCGTAGCCGGCGGCCTGGTTCTTGCGGATCTGCTGCCGATCGCTCATCCGTGACTTGCGCGGTAGACGAGGGTCGGAGACGAGCACGATCGACCGCTCGCTGCCGCCCGCGAGCACCCTCGGCTCGCCGATCCGGTCGCGGATGAAGATGCTGACCAGGCCGGTGGCGGACCAGTCGACCTCGCCCGGGGCGATTGGCTCACCGGAGACCTCGCCGCCCGGGTACGAGTACGGCGAGGTCGCATCGATGGCGCCCGGGGCGGCATCGATCTCCCTGACCAGGAGCGGGATCGCAACCCGCGAGGCTCCGCGCTCGATCGTCAGGGTGTGGGTCGTCGCCTCGGCCTCGAGAAACTCGGGGCAGCGGAAGAACTCCTCGCCGGCCGCCCCGGCCCCGCCGTCGGGCTCGAGCCCCGCCCGTGCCGGGCCCCCGGCGCTCAAGCCCCGGACCCGCTCCAGCGCCGCTCCCACTCGGCGCGGGTGACGCCCCAGACCTCGCAGTCGATCAAGGTCCCGTCCGGGCGCCGGATGTGCTCGCGCATCGTCCCCTCGTGCTTCCAGCCCTGCCAGGTGACCGCCTTCTTCGCCGGGGTGTTGAACGCCGGGATCCGCCCGTAGACGCGATGAGCGCCGAACTCCTCGAAGGCCTTGGCGACGGTCAACCGCTCGGCCTCGCGGCCGACGCCGCGACCGCGGGCCAGCTCGCCGATCATCGCCCCGAGCTCCGGCGCAAGCTGTCGGCGAAGGCCGTACAGCGCGGTGAATCCGACCGGCTCCTGATGTCCCTCGACCTCGATCGCCCACTTGCGATCCTCGCCGTCGCCCTGATCGTTGGCAATCGCCCGCTCGACCCATCCGGCCGCGTCATCGCGCGAGAACGAGTCGCGCACCTCCATCAGCGATGCGGTCGCCTCCGGGTTGTTGAACCAGCGGTGCACCGCATCGGCATCGGCGGGCCGGAACGACCTGATTCGCACCTCGACGTCTGAGCCGCGCTCGGTCACGGACCGGAGCCTATCCCCGCCGCTAGCCGCCCGTGTAGAGGCCGTGCCCGCTGATCACCTGTTGGACCGTCCGGGCGATGATCCTCAGGTCGAGCAGCGGCGAGCGATGGTCGACGTAGTAGATGTCGAGCTCGATCCGCTCGCCCCACCCGATTCCGATCCGGCCGTTGATCTGAGCCCAGCCCGTCATCCCCGGGCGAACGGCGTGACGGCGGTGCTGCCGGGGGCTGAACAGCTCGACCTGGGAGGGGATCGTCGGCCGCGGCCCGACGATCGCCATCTCGCCGCGCAGCACGTTGATCAGGTTCGGGACCTCGTCGACCGAGAAGCGGCGCAGGACACGGCCGACCCCGGTGACCCTCGGATCCTCGGCGTCGACGAAGGTGCCGACGCCGACCGGGTCGGATCCCGGCCGCATCGTCCGCAGCTTGTAGAGCATGAACTCGCGGCCGCCGATTCCCACCCGGACCTGCCGGTAGATCACCGGGCCCCGGGAGTCGAGCCGGATCAGCAGCCCGGCCAGCAGCAGGAACGGGGCCGTAACCGCCAGGACGAGGGCGGCGGTGACGAGGTCGAACGCCCGCGGCAGCCCGCGCCCGGGCGGGCCGCTGCGAACCGGCGGCGCGTCGGGGGGCTCGGCGAAGGCGCGCTCGATCTCCTCCTCGTCGAGCGTCATCGCGTGCCCTCGGACTTCTCCCAGGCGGCGGGCGGTCCCTCGCGAAAGCGGTCGAGGGTGCCGAGGGCGATCGATGCGGTGACCAGCGAGTAGTAGCGGGCGACACCGAGCAACCGACTCGGCGATTCCGGCAGGAGCGGACTGAGCAGCACCAGGAGTTGAGCGAAGAACGTCAGCAGGTAGAAGGGCGAGCGGGAGATCAGCCGCAGGTTGGCGAGCAGCAGCGACGCGTGCAGCTTCGGCGAGGCGTAGCGGAGGACCCGGTGCGAGAGGATCTCGTACGCGTAGAGCGGGCTGTAGCCGCGGGGATCGAACATCCCGTCGGTGACCACGATGTCCCAGATCCCGCGCATCATCCTGCGCTTGCGCCGGAACTCGCCGCCGAGGTCGGGGACGAGCTTCTCCTCTGCCCGGGCCGACGGGGCGTAGAGCGAGCGGAAGCCGGCCTTGGCCAGCTGGAACGGGAAGCTGAGGTCGTGGCTCCGGGAGGCGGCCAGGAAGCCATAGGCGCTGCGCCGCACCGCGTAGATGCCGCCGTTGCCGGCCGTCACCCCCGCCTGCCCCGACTCGAGGTCGCGAACCCACATCTCGTAGCGCCAGTAGGAGCCCTCCTCGCTGTCGCCTCCCGCGTCGAGAAACCGCACCTGGCCGCAGACGTAGCCGACGTCGGTCGCTGCGAACGGCGCGATCAGCTCGCTCAGCGCCTCCGGCTCCCAGAAGGCGTTGGCGTCGCTGAAGGCGAGCAGTTCGCCGCTCGCCCGAGCGACGGCCTCGTTCTGCGTCGCGAGCTTGCCACCCCGCGGGAGGTCGAGTACCAGGTCCGCGCCGGCCTCCCGGGCCAACTCGACGGTCCGGTCTCCGGAGCCGTCGGAGGCGACGATCACCTGCAACCGCTCACGGGGATAGTCGAGCTGTTCGACGTCGGCGAGCTTGCGCTCGATCACCTCCTCCTCGTCATGGGCAGCGATGATCAGCGACACGGCTGGGCTCCAGTCCTCCGCCGGTGCGGCCGGGTCGCGCCGGCCGCGAATCCGCTCGATCGCGGCGAGGGTGAGCGGGTAGAGGACATGGGTGTGGATCAGCGCCAGCGCCGAGCCCCAGAAGATCGTCCGCGCTCCGATGCCCTTCATACGATGATTATCAACGGCCGCGGAGCAGCGACTCGTAGAGGTCGATGGTGCGGGCGGCGATCGCGTCCCAGGAGTAAGGGCCCGCGACCGCGCTCCGGGCGGCCGCGGCGAGGCGATCGCGCTCGGTCGGGTCGTCGAGCAGGGCCCGCAGCGCCGTGGCGAGAGCCGGGGCATCTCCCGCGGGTACGAGCCTCGCCGCGCCCTGATCGCGGCCGACCTCCGAGAAGCCGCCGACGTCGCTGAGCACCATCGGCTTGCCGAACGCCAACCCGGCGTACAGAACTCCCGACTGCTCGATCTCGCGGTAGGGAAGCGCGACCACGTCGGCCCGGCGCAGCAGCGCCGGGATCTCCGGGTCGGCGATGAAGCGGGGCAGGAACCGGACCGTGCCGGGAGCGCGGGCCGCGAGCCGCTCGAGCGGCTCCAGCGGCATCCTCGGCATCCCCGCGATCCACAGCTCGGCACCCTCGATCTCGGCGAACGCCTCGAGCAGCGTGTCGATCCCCTTGTAGGGACGCAACAGCCCGAAGAAGAGGATCACCGGCACGTCGTCGGGGGCCGCGGCCAGCTCGCCGGGCAGCGGCGCCTCGTCTGCGAGTTCGGTCAGGTAGTCGAGCGGACCATGCGGGATCACGTGCACGCGCTCGGGCTCGACGCCGACCTCCTCGCGGAGGCGGGACGCTCCGTGCGCGGTGTGGGCGATGACCGCGTCGAAGCCGCCGAGCAGGCCCCGCTCGCGCCTGAGGCCGCGGGCATCCCCCCGCGGCGGCAACGGATAGTGCAGCGTGAAGACCCGCGGACGGCCCGAGGGCCGCACCAGCAACCGATCGAGCGGAGGCCAGCTCACCCACTGCCAGTGAACGAGGTCGGAGCGCCGGCCGGCGCGTCGCGCCTGGGCGAGCATCTGCGCCGGGTGCTCGAGCCCCTTGATCGGCATCCGCAGCCGCGATCCTCTGCCGGCGCGGGTCGAGTGTCTGTAGAACGGTTCGCGGACCGCGTAGCCCTCGGCGGCGGGCACCGGGCCGTAGAGGAACCGGCTGGTGACCAGCTCGACCTCGACGCCCGCGCGGGTCAGCGCGGCCGCCAGCGAGCGATCGTACGGTGGCGTGAACGCCGATGGGTCGACGAGCGAGACGCGCATGGGCGACGATTCTGGCGTGAAGCTCTCCTACTGCGTCGTCAACACCAACGGCCGCGAGTACCTGCGTGCATGTCTGGAGGCGATCCGGAACCAGGCCGGGGTGGCCGGCGGACACGAGATCCTGGTGCTGGACAACGCCTCGACCGACGGCTCCGCCGCCGAGCTCGAGCGGCTGGCCGCGGCCGACCCGTCGCTGCGCCCGATCTATCTCCAGGGCCGGGAGGGCAAGGCGGCCAACGACACGCGGCTGCTGCAGGAGGCGCGGGGCGAGTACTGCCTGCTGCTCAACGAGGACTCCGAGCTGCGGCCGGGCGCAGCGGCGGCGCTGGTCGCGGCGCTCGATGCCGACCTCGAGGCCGGCGCAGCCGGCGCCCAGCTGCTGAGCCCCGCCGGCGAGCCGCAGGCGTGCGCCTGGCGTCTGCCCGGGGTTGGGACGGCGCTGGCACAGGCGCTCTTCCTGCACCGGTGGCTGGTAACCCAGAGCGGCGGCCGGCGAACGCGGCGCGTCGGCTGGGCGCAGTCGGCGGCGCTGCTGGTCCGCCGCGACGCGGCGGCCGCGGTCGGCTGGCTCGATCCGGACTTCTTCGTCTACTCGGACGAGACCGACCTCTGCAAGCGCCTCGGGGAGGCCGGGCGCCACACGCTCCACGTCCCTGCGGCAGAGGCGGTCCACCACGAGCAGCTATCCAGCGATCGCTCGTCGGGTCGTCGCAGGATCGTCGAGTTCCATCGCAACCGCGACCTCTACATGCGAAAGCACCACGGCCCCGTCGCCGCGGCGGTGGTCAGGGTGCTGACCGCGTTCTCCTATCTGCCGCGGGCCGTGGCGGCGGTCGTCCTCCCGGGCCACGATCCGCGTCACTACCTCCTGCACGCCGGCCAGGCCCTGCGCCCACACGGCGAGGGCCTGCGCGAGGCCGCGGAGGGGCGGAGCGCCGCCGCCGCACCCGGCGAGTGAACGCTTCGGCGGCCCCCCGGGCACCGAAGGGTTCACGCGGCTAGGGCCGCAGGTCCTCGTCCTGCATCTCGACCTCCAGCGTCTCACCGCCCGGGCGCAGGGGCTCGTCGGCCCCGGCGCGATCGCGGAGCTCGGCGAGCCGGCGGCGGAGCTCGGCCGGGCGGGCGAGCCTCAGGGCGACGGTGCGCTCCTCCCGGTTCAGCGCCACGAGCCAGAGCACGGCCGGGTAGAGGGCGACGACCAGCAGCCGCCCGAGGAAGCCGTCGGCGCCGTCGGTCGGCAGTTGCTCGCCGGCCGCGACGAAGATCGCGCCGCTGACGAAGATGCCGGTCAGCCTCCCCCACTGCCACGGCACCGGGAACAGGCGCTGGGTGAAGAGCAGCATCAGGGCGAGGGCGAGGGCGTAGGAGAGCACCAGCGCGACCCCGGCGCCGACGATCCCGTTGTCGGGCACCAGCCAGAGGTTGAGCCCGATGTTGGCGACCAGCGCCGCGAGCGTCGCCGGGAAGTTGAACTCCGTCCGGCCGGTGCGGCCGAGCACGACCAGCAACGCGAGGTAGACGCCGTACAGCGCCGCGCCGAGCGCCAGCAGGCCGATCGCCTTGTAGGCGTCGAAGAAGGCCGGGTCGGCGAGCAGCCGGACGATCCAGCGTGCCTCGAGCCACATCGCGACGACGATCGCCGCGCAGAGTGCGGTGAAGGCGGTCACCACAACCGAGTACACGCGCTTCGCCTCCTCGTCGTCGGCGATCGAGTAGGCGAGCGGCGGCCAGGCCAGCTGGAAGCCGCGGACGACGATCTGGATCGCCTGGCTGAACTTGAAGGCCAGCGCATACAGGCCCGCCTCAGCGTTCCCGATCAGGCTGACGATGATCACCCGATCGACGAAGCTGAGCGAGTAGAGGGAGAGCTCGGCGGGCATCGTCGGCAGGCCGAATCGGAGCATCCTCCGGAGCAGCGCCCGGTCGGGGGCGAGCGAGAGGCGACTGCGCTCCGATGTGGCAAGCCAGATCACGAACGGCACGCCGCTCGCGTAGCTGCCCAGCAACAGCCCCTCGGCACCCTGGTCGAGCCCGGCGATCAGAAACAGGGTCAGCGGGATCGCCGCAAGCACGTGGGCGAACGAGAAGACGAAGTAGGCCTTGGCCCGCTCGTCGAGACGGAACAGCGTGACCAGGTACTCGTACAGGGTCAGCACCCAGAGCCCGCCGATCGCGATCCGGACGAGGCCCGGCTCGCTCTTCAGCGCCTCCGCGATCGGCTCGGCGAAGGGCAGCAGCAGCAGGGCGCCGACCGTGCTCGCCCAGAAGATCGCCGCGAAGCCGCTCGCCACGACCCGCTCGCCACGCTCGCCCGCCAGGTAGTAGAAGCGGAGCAGCGCCTCGATCACGCCGAAGCGGACGACGATACTGCCGGCGACGACGGCGCCGAACAGGACCTCGGCCTGGCCGTACTCGGAGGGAGTGAGCAGCGCCGTGTAGACCGGCAGCAGGCTGACGGCGACGATCTTCGAGAAGACGCTCGCCGCCGTGTAGGCGAACCCGGTCGTCGCGAGGCGGCGCAGATAGCCAAGCATCGGAGGGGCCCTAGCCGGCCGCGGCGGGCGCCCGCGGTCGCCGCTGCACCGGCGCCCGATCGGCCGCGCGTCGCTCCGCCGCCGAGATCGCGAGCCGTCCGGGCAGGGCGACCGCCAGCCCGAGCAGCATCCAGGTGATCGGATCGGTGAGCAGGGCCGCGTAGCCGAGGCTGTGAACGACGATCACCGCGTAGCCGGCCAGGACCGTCGCAACGACGGTGTCGCGTGCGGGCCTCCGGCCGACGCCGGCGGCTCGCCAGAGCGCGACCCCGGTGACGACGAGAAACGCGGCGAGGACGAGCACCCCGATCGCTCCCTGCTCGGCGGCGGCCGTCACCGGCTCGGTGTGGCTCTCGACGGCGATCCCGTCACCACCGCCGAAGCGCCGCTCGAACTCGTCGGCGAAGGCGCCCGAGCCGTAGCCGCTCAGTGGCCGGTCAGCGGCGATCTCGAGCCCGCCGCTGACCAGGCCGGTGCGACCGGTGGTCTCGGCCGTCAGCCCACCGCCACCGAGGCCGGTGACGACGAGGGCGACGGCCGCTGTCGCGGCCAGCGCGGCGCCTGCAGCCCGGACCACGCCCCAGCGGGCGAGGCCGAGGGCGATCAGGCCGGCGAGCAGCGCGAGCATGCTGGTCTGCGAGAAGGTCAGGACCAGCGCTGCCAGCAGGACGACGAACACGAGCGTCGCACCGACCGCCTCGCGGCGCCCGGCCCAGGTGGCCACCGCGGCCAGCGCGACCATCGTCACCGCCAGGTAGCGGCCCATGATGTTCGGGTCGAAGAACACGGAGTTGACGCGGAAGTAGGCGTGGGCCTCGTTGCCGTCGATCAGCTTCTCGTTCCAGAACAGCTCGCCGGTCGCGAGCTGGCCGAAGCCGACCAGCGAGACGACGAGCCCCTCGACCGCGAGCACGATCACGGTCAGGCGGAGCAGCCGGCGATCCCACGGCGCGGCCGCGAGGAAGACGAACAGCGCGGCGAACGGTAGGAAGAAGAAGCAGAGGTTCTCGACCGCCGTCGAGAGGTCGTCGGCGTAGGCGCCCTGCAGGGCGTAGAGCGCGATCATGATCCCGAGCAGGGGCCCGATCGCCCCGAGCAGGCCGGGCCGGCGCGCCCAGGGCTCGGGGAGCAGCCGTTCGGGACGGAGCCAGGCGGCGATCAGCCCCGCCGCCAGGACCCCGTAGAGCGGGATCAACAGGTTGACGGTCGAGGCTCCGAGATCGACCGGGATCCGGAACGGGAGCACGGCGATCAGCGCGAGGGGGAGCAGCCGCGGCCGGCGCAGCAGGACGACGACGATGACGCCGACGATCGCCGCGGCCGCCAGAGCCGCCCCCGCGATCAGGGCAGGGCTGTCGCGGAGATCGAGGAATCGCTCGGTGTTCCAGTTGTCGGCGGCAACCAGGACGGGGGCGAGCAGCATCGCCAGCGTCAGCGCCGCCAGGGCCCGGCGGCGGTCAGGGATCCACAGACCGGCCGCGGCGGCGACCGCAGCGACAACGGCGCCCGCCCACAAGGGCAGCGAGTCCATCAGCCGCCCCGCTCCGCGACTTCGATCCGGCCGGGTGGCTTGATGTCGCGGCCATCCTCGCCGAGGATCACGCGAATCCCGTATTCGCCCTCAGGGACCGGGGCGCCGTCGTCGCCGATGCCGTCCCAGCTGAACCGGTGGGGCCCGGCCGGGAGCGGTCCGCCCAACAGCAGGGCCCGGACCTGACGATCCTCGGTGTCGGTGATCAGCACGTCCGCGCGGTCATCGGCGAGCGTCGTGTTGAAGCTGATCCGGGCGCGCTCCCCCGGGGCTATCCGCTCGCTGAGGACGACCGTGTTGACGACGTCGTCGCGAACCCGGAAGCCCCGCGTGATCGTGAACCCGGCGAGCGACAGCAGGAGCAGGCCCAGGAGCAGCACCGTTCCCAACCGCGCGCCGCCGGTGCCGGTTTCGGACCCTCCACTCAAGCCCTGGCGTAGTCCTCTCCGGCAACGACGACGACGTCGGCATCGGGCGCGGCCGCCCTCGCCGCTCGATCAAGCCGCTGCACGACGTTGACCCCGAGCTCGCGCCGCAGGATCTCGGCCGCCTGCCTGTTCCCCTTGTCGTAGAGGACCACCGTCTGTCTCGAGCTGGCGGTGGTGCCGGTTCTGACGTCCTCGAAGCCGGCGGCGGTGAGCGAATCGGCGACCTTGTCGGCGAGCGCGGTCTTCGACGATCCGTTCAGAACCACGAGGCTGACCGTGGTGCGATCGAACCTCCCGGACGTATCGGGGTCGTTGTCGCCGATCGACCCCGTCAGCGAGACGACGACCACGAGGCCGACCGCGAGCACCAGACCGATGCCGGCGAGGACCAGCGGATGCCGGGGTCCACGGGCGATCAGCCGCCGCCAGAAGGACGGGGACTCGATCGCGGCACGCTCAGCCGTCAGCCGCTCGAGAGCGGGACGGTCGGCGGTGACGCGCTCGGCCGGTGAGAGGGTGCGGGTCGTCGCGGCGGCCGCGGTCGTCACGGCTCCCAAACCTGCGGGCAGGTCGCTCCCCTCGCCGCGGGCCGGTTCCAGGCTCTGCCAAGCGAGCAGCCTCTTGACCTCCCGTCTGTGGGAGATGAACAGCGGCAGGACCAGAAGCAGCGCGAGGATGGCGACGACGCCGGCCGCGTCGCCTGCCTTGACGAGGATATCGGTGGGGATACCGCTGCCGGCGCCGAGGAGGATCGCGGCCGGCATCAGGTCGCCGCGTCGTCCTGGCCGACGACGAGCGCAACATCGGCCCCACCGGCGAGCGCCTCGATCTCAGGCGTCATCTCGATCACCGTGACCTCCCCGAGGGTCGAGGAGAGCGCCTCGGCGAGCTTCTTGGCATCGGCCTCGCCGGAGCCGGACCACATCACCGTGCTCACCGTGAACGAGCCGGCGTTGTCCACGGCGCCGACCTCGAAACCGGCGTCTCTGACGTTCTGGCTGAAGCGGTCGGCGATTCCGGGAACCCCGGTGCCGCCTGGGGGGGCGGTGCCGTTGAGGACCGCGACCTCGCTCGCGGGGGTCTTGTTGCCGGAGCCGCCTCCCCCCTGGTTCTTCGAGCCGGAGCCGTTCGGCCCCTTGGCGGGCCTTGCCGACCCGGAGTCGTCACCGACCAGCCCGAAGCCGCTGGTGGCGATGCCGACGCCGAGCACGATCGCCGCCAGCCCGCCGAACAGCAGCCGCGGATCGACCGGCAGGCTGCGGTCGATCTCGGCCCAGCGCTCGCGCAGATTGGCGCTCAGCACGCTCAGCCTGCTCGGCCCGCGGGCGGCGGCCGGCTCGGCCTCGCTCGGCTCGTCCTCGACGGCGGCCGGATCCTGCCGCGCAGCGATTGCGGCGGCCCGCTCGGGGGCGCGCCCGGCCCAATCGCGCAGGCGCCGCAGATGCCTGGCCTGCTGAAAGGTCAGAAACACGAGCACGGCCAAGCCCGCAAACGCGAGGAAGCCGAGGAGCGCGCCAATCTCCTCGAAAGAAGTCATGATCAGCGCGGGATCTTAGTGCCAACCGGCGGCGCCTCCGCGCCAGATCAGCGACGCAGAGCGGTTGCTCAGCCGCGCTCGGGCGCCGGATCGAGGTCGAGCGGGGCCGGGGGCTGACCGCTGACTATCTCAACCACCTGCTGGGCGAGATCGGTCTCGTCACCCGAGCCGATCAGCGCGGTCAGGCGAGACAGCATCTCCTCAACCTCGTCGGAGTCGATCGGCTCGGACTTGACCGCGCGGTTGATCCGGGGGGCGGCGGTCGGCTCGGAGTGCTCACCATCAGCCAGCAGTCGCTCGCCCAGCTGCTCCCCCGGCCGCGGCCCGGTGAACTCGATCGCGATGTCGGTATCCGGCTCGTAGCCGGCGAGCCTGATCATGTTGTGGGCCAGATCGACGATCTTCACCGGATCCCCCATCTCCAGCACGAAGACGTCGCCGTGGGCATCGCCGAGGTCGCCGGCGCGGATCACGAGCTGCACGGCCTCGGGAATCGTCATGAAGTAACGGGTCATCTCCGGATGGGTGACGGTCACCGGTCCACCGCGCTCGATCTGGCGGCGGAAGATCGGGACGACGCTGCCAGACGAGCCGAGCACGTTGCCAAAGCGAACCGCCACGAAGCGGGTCGCCGGATTCCGCTCGCCCGCCGCGGCGACGATCCACTCGGCCATCGCCTTCGAGGCGCCCATCACGGTCCGCGGGTCGACCGCCTTGTCGGTCGAGATCAGGACGAAGCGCTCGGTCCCGGCGACCGCCGCCGTCTCCGCCGTCACCCGCGTGGCAATCGCGTTGTTGCGGATCGCCTCGAGGGGGTTCCCCTCCATCAGCGGCACGTGCTTGTAGGCGGCGGCGTGGAAGACCACCTCGGGCTTGAAGCGCTGCATCACCTCCAGCATCCGGTCGGGCTCCTTGCAGTCCGCGAGCACCGACTCGACGCGGCTGAAGTGCCACTCGCTGACCATCTCCCGGTCCACCTCGAAGAGGTTGTCCTCGGCGTGATCGATCAGGATCATCAAGCGCGGACGGACGCGGGCAATCTGGCGGGCGAGCTCGGAGCCGATCGAGCCGCCGGCGCCGGTGATCAGCACGATCCGGTCTCGCAGGTAGCCGCCGACCGCGTCGAGCTGCTCGATGATCGGCTCCCGGCCAAGCACATCCTCGACCTGCACCTCACGTACCTGCCTGGTCAGCTGGACTCCGCCTCTGAGCAGCTCGAAGACCGTCGGCAGGGTCCGCACGGCGATCCCCCGGCTCCTGCAGGCGGAAACGACCTTGCCGCGCAGCGTTCCCGGCGCCGAGGGAATCGCGATGATCACCTCGTCGGGCTCGACCTCGTCAAGGATCGTGCCGACCTCGGTCGTCATCCCGAGCACCTTGAGGCCTGCCGCCGGGCGCGTCCCCTGCTTCGCGGGATCGTCGTCGACGAAGCCGACCGGATTGCCGAGGCTCGGGTTCAGCAGCAGCTCGCGAACGACCATCTGGCCGCCGGATCCCGCGCCGACGACGAGGATGTCGGGAACTCCCCCGGACCGCAACCGCCGCTGCGGCAGCTCCTCACGGACGAAGCGGACCATGCTGCGGCCGGCGACCAGCAGACCCACCGTGAAGGCGAAGTCGAGGATCAGCACCGACCGCGGGATGTTGACCGAGAACGGCTGCGCGAGGGTGAAGACCGCGAGCATCAGCGCCGAGGCGAGCGCCGAGGCGCGAACGATCGCCCAGCTATCCCCGACGTTGAAGTACCGCCACCACTTCTGGTGCAGGCCGAGCGCGGAGAACAACACCGTCTTGCCGAGCGCGACGAACACGATCGACCCCCAGAGCATGTCCGAGTAGCGCGGCGGCATCCCGGTCAGGGTGTCGAAGAAGCGCAGCTGGAACGCGAGGTAGAAGGCCAGGCCGGCCAGCGCAGCGTCCGCTGCGAGTTGAAGCGCTCGGTGGCGGATCACCGGCGCGCGCAGACGGTCCATGCGCACAGGGTAAAGTGCCGTTGAGCGCAGCGCAACGGCGGGCTCCGACGCGCAAGCTCCTCACCCAGCGACCGTTGATCCAGCAATGACCGACTTCATAGTTGATCCGATCGTCGACATCGCGACGAGCTTCATCGACTCCGTCGGCCTGCTCGGGGTCTTCCTGCTGATGCTGCTCGAGAGCGCCTGCATCCCGGTGCCGAGCGAGGCGATCATGCTGTTCGCCGGCTTCAACGTCTCGGAGGGCAACATGACCCTGCTCGGAATCGTGGCGGCCGGGGTCCTCGGCAACGTCGTCGGCTCCTGGGTCGCCTACGCGGTCGGCTACTACGGGCGGCTCGAGCTGCTCGAGAAGAACCGGCTGATCCACATCAGCCAGAAGCACCTCGCGGTGGCCGATCGCTGGTTCGAGCGCTACGGCGACGCCACCGTCTTCTTCACCAGGATGCTGCCGATCATCCGCACCTTCATCTCGCTGCCGGCGGGAGTCGCTCGGATGCCGTTCTGGCGTTTCACGCTGCTGACGCTGGCCGGCTGCATACCGTGGGTCCTGATGCTCGGGCTGCTCGGGCGCGAGGTCGGCGACAACTGGGAGCAGTGGCGGGACTACCTCCACTACCTCGACTATCCGATCGCGCTGGCCCTGCTGGCGGGCGGGGTCTGGCTGCTGATCCGGTGGCGCCGAGGGGACCCCGGCGGTGAGGCCGAGGCGGCGGAGACCGCCTAGTGCGAAACGGGGACGCGGCTCGCCGCGACGAGGCGCTGAGCCCGCTCCACGCAGCGATCCTCGGCGCCCTACAGGGGCCGACGGAGCTGCTGCCGGTCTCCAGCTCGGCCCACCTGCGGCTGCTGCCGTGGCTCTGCGGCTGGAACCACCACGGACTCGACCCCGAGCATCGCAAGGCCTTCGAGGTGGCGGTTCACGGCGGCGGCGCGCTGGCCCTGCTGATCGGCCAGCGGAAGCTGATCGCGTCCGAGCTTCGCGAGTTCGACGGACGGCGGCTGGCGGTGATCGCGCTCAGCTTCATCCCCCCGGCCGCCGCCGGTCTCGTCTTCGAGCGCCAGATCGAGAGCCGGCTCGGGGGTCCCGGCGGCACCGCGGCCGGCCTCGCGGTCGGTGCCGTGGCGATGCTCGCCGCCGACACCCGCCCGCAGACCCGGGGTCGCGGCGAGGCGCTCGCCGGCGATGGGCTGGCGCTGGGATTCGGGCAGGCGGCGGCGCTTGCGCCGGGGGTCTCCCGCAACGGGGCAACGCTGGCCGTGGCCCGCTGGCGCGGCTTCACCCGGGCCCAGGCGAACCTCCTGTCGCGGACCGTGGCGCTGCCGGTGATCGGCGGCGCCGCGCTGCTCAAGGGGGTGCGGCTGCGGAAGCGGGGCGTCGACCGCGGGCTCGGGCGCTCGCTGCTGATCGGCACCGTCGTGGCCTTCGCTTCGACCCTCGCCTCGCAGGGCCTGATCAAGCTGGTCGAGCGCGACCGGGCCCTGTGGCCGTATGCCGCCTATCGGCTCGGACTGGCCGCGCTGGTCTGGCGCCGCCGGTTCGGGTTGAATCAGGGCGATGACTGAGCCCGCCGGGCAGCGCGCGTACGAGTCGGCCGGCGTCAGCCAGGCCGCCGCCGACTCCGCGGTCGAGGCGCTGCTCTCCTCGCTGAGCCGGATCGACACCGGCAAGCCGTCCCGCGTGGTGCCGCTCCCCGGCCACTACGCCAGTGTGTTGCGGATCGACGAGCGGCTCGGGATCGCCTTCGGCGCCGACGGGGTGGGGACGAAGATGGTCCTCGCCGAGCGGCTCGGGCGCTTCGAGACGATCGGGATCGACTGCATCGCGATGAACGTCAACGACCTGGTCTGCGTCGGTGCGGAGCCGATCGCACTCGTCGACACGATCCTCTGCCGGGAGGCGGACCCGGAGGTGATCGGCGCGATCGGCGTCGGGCTCCGCCGCGGCGCCGAGCTCAGCGGAATCGAGATCCCCGGCGGCGAGATCGCCCAGGTCGGGGACGTCGTCAGCGGCTGGGAGCTCTCGGGCAGCTCGATCGGTCTGGTCGAGCTCGACTCGGTGGTCAGCGGCGAGCGGATCGAGGCCGGCGACGCCCTGATCGGCCTCCCCTCCTCCGGCCTGCACTCGAACGGCTACACGCTCGCGCGCAGCGCGCTCGATGCGATCCCCCTCGACGACGAGCGGCTCGGCCGCGCGCTCGGCGACGTCCTGCTCGAGCCGACCACGATCTACGTCGGCGCGGTCCTCGAGCTGCTCGGCTCGGCCGCCGACGTGCGCGGCCTGGCCCACATCACCGGGGACGGGCTCAACAACCTGCTCAGGCTCTCGCGGCAGGTCGGCTACGAGATCAGCGCGCCGCTGCCTGTCCCGCCCGTGTTCGGGTTGATCGCCGAGCAGGGCGCGGTCGAGATCGACGAGATGTACGCGGTCTTCAACATGGGGCTCGGCTTCGTCGTCGTCGTCCCGGACGCGGACGCGGACGCCGCGGTCGAGCTGCTGTCCGCGCACCACCCGGGCAGCGGCCGGATCGGGCGGGTAACCGCAGCGGCCGGCGAGGTCGCGCGGTCCTGACCGGCGTGCTCGTCGCGAAGCGGCCCCGCCGGTGAGCCCCCGAGCGGGGCTCAGTAGAGCGTACGGATGCGGTTGCAGCCAGGCTCGGACAGGGTCTCTGCCATGAACGAGGGCGCGGAGAACCGCAGGCAGCTGCCGATCGGAGAGGAGCTCTGGAGACGGGTCTTCATGGTCGCTCCGCTGGTGATCGTCGGGACGATCGAGGAGGACGGCGGTCACGACCTCGCGCCCAAGCACATGGCGATGCCGCTGGGCTGGGGCGAGCACTACTGCTTTGCCTGCAGCCCGCGCCACGCGACTCAGCGCAACGCGGAGCGGACCGGCGCCTTCACCGTCAGCTACCCGCGACCCGAGCAGGTCGTCGCCTCGAGCCTCACCGCCTCGCCACGTGATGCCGACGACTCGAAGCCCGCGCTTGCGGCGCTCGGCACCGACGCCGCCTCGAGCGTGGACGGGGTGCTCGTCACCGGGGCGTACCTCTGGCTCGAGTGTGAGCTGGATCGCGTGCTCGACGGCTACGGGGTGAACTCGTTGATCATCGGCCGGGTCGTCGCGGCAGCAGCGGCGGATGACGTGCTGCGGGGCGATGACGTCGACGATGCCGAGCTGCTTGCCGAGGCGCCGCTGCTCGCCTACCTGCCCCCGGGCCGGTTCGCCGAGATCGGCGAGACGCGCTCGTTCCCGTTCCCGGCCGAGTTCCGCCGTTGAGCGTCGAAAGCGGCTCCGAACGACCCGCAACGGGTGTCGGCGCCGACGGCGACAGGCTGCTGGCGCTGCTGCGCGGCCGGCAGGAGGAGATGGCCGAGCTGCTCTGCACGCTGGCGGCGGCCGAGTCTCCCTCGAGGGAGCCGGCGGCGCAGGTGGCAATGCTCGAGCTGCTCACGCGGGAGCTCGACGCGCGCGGCTACGCCGCGGAGGTCCTGCCCGGCCAGGACGTCGGTCCGCACCTGCTCTCCTACCCCGGCGCGAGCCGGCCGGCGCCCGGCTTCCAGCTGATCCTCGGGCACCTGGACACGGTCTGGCCGCTGGGCACGCTGGAGCGGATGCCGATCGTGCGACGGGACGAGCGGCTGCACGGCCCGGGCGTCTTCGACATGAAGGGCGGCCTGGTCCAGACGCTGTTCGCGCTCGACGCGCTGGCCGAGCTCGGGCTCGAGCCGGCGAGCCCACCGCTGATCCTGGTCTGCTCGGACGAGGAGATCGGCAGCCCCGACTCCCGCACCCACTCGGTCCGTCTCGCCCGCAACGCGGCGCGGGCGTTCGTGGTCGAGCCCTCGTTCGGACAGGACGGCGCGCTGAAGACCGCCCGCAAGGGCGTCGGCCGCTTCGACCTCCGCATCCACGGCCAGGCGAGCCACGCGGGGATCGAGCCCGAGAAGGGCGTCAGCGCGATCCTCGAGCTCTCGCGCCAGGTCCAGCGGCTGTTCGAGCTCAACGACCGCGAGCGCGGGATCACCGTCAACGTCGGCACGATCGACGGCGGGCTCGGGGCGAACGTGATCGCCCCCGAGGCGGTCGCCCGGGTCGAGGCGCGGGTGCCGGACGCCGCCGACGCCGAGCGGATCGAGCGCCAGATCCTCTCGCTCGAGGCCGTCGAGCCCGGAATCAGGATCGAGGTCAGCGGCGGCTTCGGGCGACCGCCCCTGGAGCGAACCCCTCGCAACCGGCAGCTCTGGCAGGCGGCGCACGCCGCCGGCGCGAGGCTCGGGATCGACCTCGACGAGGCGGCCGTCGGCGGCGCCTCGGACGGCAACCTCGCCTCAGAGCACACGGCGGTTCTCGACGGCATGGGAGCGGTCGGCGACGGCGCCCACGCCCCGGAGGAGCACGTGATCGTCCCGCGGATGCCGGAGCGCGCCGCGCTGCTGGCGGCGATGCTGCTCGAGCCGATCGAGGACGGGAACGGAGCGGGTTGAGTTGCCGGGCCCGTTTCTGACCAGCATCACGCGGATCGCGAGCCTCGAGTCGCACCCCGCCTCGTTCGAGCCGGTCGCGCGATCGGAGTGGGCGACCGGGGACTACGTGCTGGGGGAGGTGACCGGCGGCGGCTCGGTCCCCTACTCGATCGAGAACCCGGTCGGCCGCGCGGTCGAGGTGATGCCCGGCGATCGACTCGTCGGCGCCCTCGGCCGGCGGGCGGCGACGCTGCAGATCGTCGGTGACTGGACCGATGTCGGGGACGACCTGGAGCTCGAGACCCTGAGCGCCGGCGGCGTCCTCGGCCGCTGTACCTCGGCCGCCGTACCGGCGCCGCCGATCGCCAAGCTGCGCTATCGCGGCCACGCCCACCGGGAGGGATCGGTGCTGACGATGCGCGGCTGCGTCCGGCCCGGGTCCGGCAAGCGGTTGGCGGCCCCGATCGTGCTGATCACCGGGACCTCGATGGAGGCGGGCAAGACGGTCACCGGCAAGGCCGCGGTGCGCAGCCTCAGGCGACTCGGGCTGCGGGTCGCCGCGGCGAAGCTGACCGGGGTCGGGAGATTCCGGGACGTGCTCGCGCTCGGCGATGCCGGAGCCGACCCGATCGTCGACTTCACCGACGCCGGCGTGCCCTCGACGGCGGTCCCGGCGGCCGCCTACGCCGAGGCGCTCGAGACACTGCTCGCGCTGCTCGCCGACGGCGATCCCGACGTGGTCGTCGCCGAGGCCGGGGCCTCGCCGCTCGAGCCCTACAACGGTGATACCGCGATCGCGGCGCTCGGGGAGCGGGTCGCCTGCACCGTTCTCTGCGCCTCCGACCCCTACGCGGTCACCGGCGTCGTTCGCGCCTTCGACTACGAGCCGGATCTCGTCTCGGGGAGGGCGACCAGCACCAGCGCCGCGATCGAGCTGGTCGGCAAGCTGACCGGCCTGCCGGCGCTGAACGCGCTCGACCCGGCCTCGGGCCCGCAGCTCGACGAGCTGCTGGCGGCGAAGCTCGGGATCGTCACGGTCTAGGGACCGGGCCGCTCCCAGAGCACGCCGGTCAGGACCGGGGTCGCCTTCAGCTTCCAGTCGCGCGCCAGGGCCCAGAGCTCGGCCTCGACCACCGGCCGCGGGCGGCCGGTCAGCTCCTCGATCTCGCGGGTCGCGCAGGACCCGAAGCGCTCGATCACGGCGACCGGGTCCGCCGGCCCCGGGTCGATCGGCACGGCGCCGGCCGCCAGCGCCGCGTCCCGGTAGCGCTCGTAGGGCTGCCAGCCGTAGACGCCGTGGCGGCTGCCGCCGGGGCCGACGAACCAGGCGCTCGGGAAGCTGACTCGCTCGTTGCCCTCGGTCAGCTTCACCTTGCCCTGCTCGCGGGCCTCCGCGGGCGCATCGCGGACCTCGTCGAGGTTCGCGCCGAACGCCTCGACGATCGCGTGCGAGCGCAGATCGATCTCGAACCGATCGAGATCGAGGCCGGCGCTCGCCGCCTCGGCGATCAGGGCCTCGGCGTGGTCGAGCTTCTTGCGCTCGGTCATCCAGCCCTCGCGCAGCCGTCGCAGGTAGCGATAGCCCGCCTCCCACCCCTGCTCGGAGGCCGCGATCACGGCCTGGCACGACGGATAGCTCGAGGTCGGCTTCGCTTTGGTCCAGAGCCGCGGATCGATCGGCATGCCCGTCTCCGCGCCGACATCGAGCCAGTGGGAGATCAGGTCCTGGTAGCAGTCGCCGCCGGAGCCGATGTTCCCCTCGGAGTCGCGATAGGAGGCCCCGTAGCTCCGCGCCAGACCGCCCATCACCCAGCTGAAGCGGAGCTGCTCCCCGAACTCCCAGATCAGCCGTCGCAGCTTCGGCTCGGTGCCCCAGGACCACGAGCAGGCCGGGTCGCTGGCCCAACGCACCTCAACCACCTCAGCCGCCATCATGCCTCCTGTGTCGCACACGGTCGCCCGCAAACCCGCGCCCGCCACCCAGCTTCGGCAACGGCAGCGGCCGCAAGGATCGAAAATACTCATGCCGATGCAAGCAGGCAGTCAGCCCCGACACCCGAGCCGTCCCTGATGCCGATGAGCGGGACACAGCTGTCGGGCCGCTACCGGCTCGAGTCGAAGCTCGGCAGCGGCGGTATGTCGACCGTCTACCTCGCCCTCGACGAGACCCTCCACCGGCAGGTCGCGATCAAGGTCCTGCACCGGGAGATCTCCGATCAGGCCGACCAGCTGGAGCGCTTCCGGCGCGAGGCGCGGGCGGCGGCCTCGCTCTCGCATCCGAACCTGGTCGCGGTGATCGACGCCGGCGAGGACGAGGGCCATCCCTACATCGTCTTCGAGTACGTGCCGGGCGAGACCCTGAAGAAGCGGATCGACACCGACGGACGGCTCGGTCTCGACGAGGCGACGGCCTACGCGATCGAGATCGGCCGCGGGCTCGCATGCGCCCACGGCGCCCGCCTGATCCACCGCGACGTCAAGCCCCAGAACGTCCTGATCGACGCCGAGGGCCGGGCGAAGATCACCGACTTCGGGATCGCCCGCTCGCTCGAGGTACACGGCCTGACGGCGACCGGGCGGGTGCTGGGGACGACCGACTACGTCTCGCCCGAGCAGGCGATGGGCAAGCCCGTCGATGCGCGAACCGACGTCTACTCGCTCGGCATCGTGCTCTACGAGATGCTCACCGGCGACGTCCCGTTCCACGCCGAGACCCAGGTCGGGGTGGCGATGAAGCACGTCAACGACGCGGTTCCGGACGTGCAGCGCAAGCGGCCGGAGACCTCGGCCGCCCTCGCCGCGGCGCTCGAGCGTGCGGTTGCCAAGGATCCGGGCGATCGCTACCCGGGGATGAGCTCGTTCCTCGCCGAGCTCGAAGGGGCGCTCGAGGTCGAGGTCGCCCGGGCCGGGCGCTCGACCGGCGAGGCGACGACCGTGCTCGCCTCGGTTCCCAGCCGGCGCCGCCGGCTGCTCAATCGCCGCAGCATCTCCTGGGCCGGCGCGCTGCTGCTGATCGCGGCGGCGGCGACCGCGATCGGCCTGGCGGCGTTCACCGGCAACGAGGGGCCCTCGCGGGAGGCGCCGGCGGTGGGCGGCGTCGAGGGGGAGCCGGTGACGATCGTCGCGGCCGAGGACTTCGACCCGGCTCCGGGTGACGAGGAGGAGCGCTCCGACCTGCTCGGCAACGCCTTCGACGGCAACCCGCGCGGCACCGCCTGGACGACCGAGACCTACGAGTCGCAGGACTTCGCGGGGATCAAGGACGGCGTCGGGCTGGTGCTCGAGGCCGAGGGCGAGGTGGCTCCGACCGCGATCACGATCGCCTCGGCGGAGCCGGGCTGGACGGCGGAGGTCTTCGGCTCCGGCGAGTCGGCCCCGCCGACGGATCTGAGCGGCTGGGGGACGCCGCTCGCGGGGCCGATCACGATCGAGGACAGCCCGGAGACGATCGCGCTCGACTCGACCGCAGCCAACCGCTACTTCCTGATCTGGATCGTCGGACTGGCGCCGGCGCCCGAGGGGGACAACGGCTTTCGGGTCGAGATCTCCGACGTCCGCCTGTTGGTCTGAGGGCCGCCGGCCGGCGCCGGGCCTTCAGAAGGCGTGGCGGCGCTCGCGCTCGTAGCGCTCGAGGCCGAGCTTGACGAGGCGATCGCAGAGCTCGGCGTAGGGGATCCCGCTCGCCTCGAAGAGCTTGCCGTAGACGCTGGTCTCGGTGAACCCGGGGATCGTGTTGAGCTCGTTGACCAGCACCCGGTCCCCGTCGACGAAGAAGTCGCAACGGGCGAGGCCGCTGCAGCCGCAGGCGACGAACACCTCGGCCGCGAGCCGCCGGACCTCGGCCTCCGCAGCCGCCGAGATCCGCGCCGGGACGACCAGCTCCATCCCACCGGCCTCGTACTTCGCCTCGAAGTCGTACCAGTCCGCGTGGGCGACGATCTCGCCCGGGACCGAGACCTCGGGGCGCTCGTTGCCGAGCACCGAGCACTCGACCTCGATGCCGCCGCCGTCGGCCTCGACGATCACCCGCGGGTCATAGCCCCGGGCCTGCGCAACCGCCGCGTCGAGCTCCGCGGGATCGCCGACCTTGACGATGCCGACGCTCGACCCGAGCCGCGAGGGCTTGACCCAGACCGGCAGGCCGAGGCCCGCGACCCGCTCGCGCCAGGCGGGCTCGCCCGCCTCGCAGAAGTCGACCTGCGGTGTCCCGCGCTCGGCCAGCAGCCGCTTGAAGGTCAGCTTGTCGATCGTCGTCGCAGCGGCGAGCACGCCGGGGCCCGCATAGGGGATGTCGAGGCACTCGAGCATCCCCTGCACGGTGCCGTCCTCGCCGAACGGGCCGTGCAGGACCGGGAAGGCGAGATCGCAGTCAAGCAGGCCGCCGGCCGGCTTGACCACCAGCTCGCTCCCGTCGGCGATCCAGCGGCCGTCCCGCTCGATCGTCACCTCGACGACCTCGTGGCCCGCCGCGCGCAGACCGGCGGCGACCGAGGCCCCGGAGCGCAGCGAGACCTCGTGCTCGCTCGAGCGACCGCCGCGAATCACCGCGACCCTCATCGGCCGCCGAGCCGGTTGGTCGGGGACGGGAAGAACTCGCCGACCGCCAGCGAGACCCGGTCTCCGGGACTGAGCCGGGAGCCGGGAGCGGGCGACTGGCTGAGGACGATGCCGTCGTCGGACTCGTTGTCCACGGTCTCGAATCGTACGATCGCGTCGAGGCCCTGCTTCGCCAGCTGGCGCTCCGCGTAGCCCTGCTTGAAGCCGACGTAGTCGTCGACGACGACCGTGCCGGCGCCGTTCGAGTAGATGATCGTCACCGTCGAGCCCGCCGACCTCGTCTCCCCGGCCGGCGGCAGCTGGCGGACGACCTCGTCCTCGGGGGCGTCGGAGTTCTGCGAGTCCTGATCGACCACGAACCCCGCATCCTCGAGCATCGACTTCGCCGCGAAGCGGTCGAGACCGACGACGCTCGGGATCGAGACCGCCTCGGTCCCTCGGGACACGACCAGGGTCACCGTCTGCCCGGGGACGAGCAGGGTGCCGGCCGCCGGGCTGGTCTCGATCACCCGCCCGGCGGGAACGCTCTCGTCGAAGACCTCCTCGACCGTCACCTCGAAGCCCGCCCGCTTGAGGCGCTTCTCCGCCTTCGAGCGGGACTTCCCGGTGACGTCCGGGACCTTGACGGGAGCGGGACCGAGCGAGACCGACAGGGTGACCGTCGAGCCCTTCTCGGCCTGCTCGCCGCCGCGCGGGTCCTGCTCGATCACGGTGCCCTCCGGCTGCCCGTTCGGAACCCGGTCGGCCTCGACCTCGAAGCCCGCGCCCTGCAGTCGCAGCGTCGCCGTCGTCTCGGTCTCGCCGGTCACCCCCGGAACCCGGACCTGATCGCTCTTGAAGACGAAGAACCAGAGCGCCGCCGCGAGCGCCAGTAGGGCGACGATCCCGGCGATCCACCACCACCACCTGCGACTGCCGTTCTCGTCGTCGGCCGGCGCGAGCGCGTCGTAGCGCTCCGTGTTTCCCGCCGTCTGCGGGTTGGCCTCGGCCGCGTCGAGGGCAGCGACCATCTCGGCGGCGGTCTGGTACCGGTTCGCGGGGTCCTTGGCGAGCGCCCTGAGCACGACCGAGTCGAGCGCGGGAGGCACCGCCGGGTTGATGCTGCTCGGGGGGGGCGGTGCCTCGGAGACCTGCTTCATCGCGATCGCAACCGGGCTGTCGGCGTCGAACGGGACCCGGCCGGTCAGCATCTCGAACAGCATCACCCCGACCGAGTAGATGTCGGAGGCGGGCGTCACGTCCCGCCCCTGGGCCTGCTCGGGGCTGAGGTACTGCGCGGTCCCCATCACCGAGCCGGTCCGGGTGATCTCCGAGCCGCCGGCGCGGGCGATGCCGAAGTCGGTGACCCGGACCCGCCCGCTGCGGTCGATCAGGACGTTGAGCGGCTTCAGGTCGCGATGGACGATCCCGCGCTCGTGTGCGAACTCAGCCGCGCCCAGCATCTGGCGGGCGACCTCGACCGCCTCACCGGTGTTCAGCCCGCGGTCGATCAGCTCGCGCAGCGAGGAGCCGTCGACGTACTCCATCGCGATGTAGTAGGTGTCCTCGACCTCGCCGCGGTCGAAGACCCCGACCACGTTCGGGTGCTGCAGCTTCGCCGCGGCCGAGGCCTCGCGCCGGAAGCGCTCTACGAACTCGGCGTCGCGGGCGAAGTTCTCGTGCAGGACCTTGAGCGCCACCTCCCGGCCGAGGCCCGCATCCTGCGCCCGCCAGACGTCGGCCATGCCGCCGGACCCGAGCCGGTGGACGAGCGTGTAGCGACCGTCGAGCACCTGTCCCTCCTGCAGCCTCATCCGCCGGAACCCTCCCTAGCCCGCGAGCAGGTTCTCTGCGACGGCGGTCGCGATCGGTCCCGCCACCTCGCCGCCGAAGCAGCCCTGGCAGGTCTCGATCGTGGCGACAACGGCGATCTCGGGGTCATCGGCCGGCGCGAACATCAGAAACCACGGCTGGTTGAGGCCCTCGTTGTTGCGCTCCGCGGTGCCGGTCTTGCCCGCGAACGGGGCGCTGCCGACGTTCAGGCCCGCTGCGGTTCCCTCCTCGGTCACGTTGACCATCATCGCGGTCAGCTCGGCCGCCGTATCGGGACTGATCACCTGGCGGATCTCGTCCGGCTGCAGCTCGTCGGTGACCCGGCCGTCGCGGTCGGTGACCTCCTGCAGGAAGGTCGGCCGCATCAGCTTGCCGCCGTTGCCGATCGTCGCCGCGACCGTCGCCATCTGCAGCGGCGTCGCCAGCATCTGCCCCTCGGCGCCGCCCTGGCCGATCGCGACGCGGCCGACGTCGAAGCCGCTCTTGACGAGCCGGTTGCCCCGGGTCGGCCCCGAGGCCCGGATCTGCTCCGGCGGGTAGTCGATATCCGGCGGGCTGTAGAAGCCGAAGCGCTCCATGTACTCGACCATCGTGTCGGTGCCGAGCTGCTCGCCGACATTCGCCCAGGCGGTGTTGACGGAGTTCGTCAGCGCGTCGGTCAGGGTGATGGTTCCGAAGCTCTCGTTCCCGAAGTTCTCGAGCGGGACGCCGGAGACCTCCTGCGGGGAGCTGCCGTCGACGGTGCTGTCGGGGGTGAACTCGCCGGAGTCGAGCGCGGCGGCGGCGGTCACCACCTTCATCGTCGAGCCGGGCGGGTAGGGGTTCTGGGTGGCGCGGTTGATCAGCACCGGCGGCGCGCCGGGCGGTGGGTTGTTGAGCTCGCCGATCTGCTCGGGGACAAGGTTGGGGTCGTAGCCGGGGGCGCTCGCCATCACCCTGATCGCCCCGGTCTTGACCTCGATCGCGACGACCGCGCCCGGGCTCGACTGCCGGCTGAGCAGATCGGTGGCCAGCCGCTGGGCGCCGGCGTCGACGGTGATCGTCAGGTCGCTTCCCTGCATCGTCGAGCCGCTGAGCTGCTCGAGGATCGTCGCGAACTCGTTCTCCTTGCCGACCAGCAGGTCGTTCTCGGACTTCTCGATCCCGGTCCGGCCCTCGTCGACGTAGTCGTAGCCGACCGGGTGGCTGAACAGCTCGCCGGTCGGGTAGGAGCGGACGAAGCGCTTCTTCTCCCCCCTGCCGACCGGCTCGGAGACGGCGAGCAGCTCACCGTCGGCGCTGCGGATCTCGCCCCGCTTGATCTTCTGCTGCTCGAGCAGCGGCCGCTTGTTCTCGACCTTCGCCTCGAGGTCGGAGGCGTCGAACACGGCCCAGTTCGAGGTGAACAGCACCAGCAGCCCGAAGAGCAGCAGCAGGAAGGCGTAGAGCCGGGCGATCGGCGCGTTCATCAGGACACCGCCTGCCGGGGACGGCGGGCGCGGTCTGAGACCAGCAGCAGCAGCGCCAGCAGGACCATGTTCGCGACCACCGAGCTGCCGCCGTAGGAGACGAACGGCAGGGTGACGCCGGTCAGCGGGATCACCCTGGTGACGCCGCCGATGATCACGAACGCCTGCAGCGCGAAGACGGCGGTCAGGCCGGCCGCGAGCAGCTTCGAGAACCCGTCCTCGGCGAGGGCAGCGGTCTTGAAGCCGCGGGCGGCGATCAGGACGTAGGTGACGATCACCGCGGCGCCGCCGAACAGCCCGAGCTCGTCGACGATCAGCGCGTAGATCAGGTCGGTCTGGACCTCGGGGATCAGCGGCACGCCGTTCGGCTGGATCAGCAGCGACTCGGCGATCCCCCGGCCGAACAGCCCCCCGTCGGCCTGGGCGAACATCGACTGCAGGACCTGGAAGCCGGCGCCGTCAGGGTCCTGGTAGGGGTCGAGCCAGATGTCGACGCGGTCCTGGACGTGGCCGACGGTCGCCGCGAAGAACCAGGCCCCGGCGAGGAACATCGCGAACCCGATGACGACGAACGAGGCCCGATTGGTGGCGACGTAGATCAGCGCCAGGAACGCCCCGAAGAACATCAGCGAGCTGCCGAGGTCGCGGATGAAGACCAGCATCAGCATCGCCGCGCCCCAGACGACCAGCAGCGGGCCCAGGTGCTTGAGCGGCGGCAGGGTGACGCCGGCGATCCGGCGCGCGCCGACGACCAGGACCTCGCGGCGGTCGCGGAGGTAGCTGGCGAGGAAGATGACCACCCCGATCTTCGCGAACTCGGCCGGCTGGAAGGCGAGCGGGCCGATGTCGACGCCCAGGTATGCGCCGTTGACCTGCGAGCCGATCACCGGCAGGCGCGGCATCACCAGCAGCCCGAGGCTGACCAGGGCGATCACGTACCGGTAGCGCTCGAGCACCTGATAGTCGCGCAGCAGGACGATCGTCGCGATGAACAGGACCAGGCCAAGCACGAACCAGTTGGCCTGATCGCGCGCCAGGCTCTCGTCGATCCGGTAGATCATCACCAGCCCGATCGCAGCGAGCAGCGCGATCAGCGGAAACAGGTAGGGGTCGGCGTTCGGGAGCCGGACCCGGATCACCATGTGGGTTACGAGGCAGATCGCGAGGAAGTAGCCGCCGAAGATCAGGCTCAGGTCGTTGATCTCGCTGCCCCGCACGGTCAGCACCGCCGTGAACCCGGCGGTGACCAGGAGTGCGACCGGGATCAGGCCGACCAGCTCGCGGTTACGGGCGCTCACCCGCCGCCTCCCCCGCCGCCGGCGCCGGACTTGCTGTTCGCCTTGCCGTCGCCTCTTCCGTTCTGCGCCTTGCCGCCCTTGCCCTTGCCGCCCTTGCCCTTGCCGCCCTTGCTCCTCGCCGCGGCCGCGGCGGCCCGCCGCGCTGCGGCCGCCTCCTCGGCCGCCCGCTGCAGGTCGTCGATCAACGAGACGGCATCGTCGCGCGAGCGCAGCTCGTGGTTGGTCGCGGAGTCGCGCCGGTCTGCGGGCAGGGCGCCGACGGTGACCGGGGCCGTGTAGACGGAGCTGTAGAGGTCGACCCCGAACGGCAGCTCGTAGGGCAGGCCGCGATAGAGCGTCACCCGGCCGACCTCGTCCGCACCGAGGAACCAGACCTGCCGCGCGCCGTAGTAGGCGGCCGAGCCGAGCGCCGCAACGACCAGCACCACCAGCGCGAGCCGCAGCAGGCGCGAGCGCCGGCGGCCGGGCGTCGGGGCGGGCTCGGGCGGGCTCGGGCCGATGTCCGCGTCGCGGGCACCCGCACTGACCGCCTCGGCGGTGAGGCCGGCCTGCTCGGCGGCTGCGCCGACCAGCGTCACCCCCTCGGCCGGCGCCGCCTGCGCACCGCTTGCCTCCGTGTCCTCGAGCCGGAAGAGGACGACGGTGATGTTGTCGCGGCCGCCGCGGTCGTTCGCAGCCCGCACCAGGCTCCGCGCGGCGGTGTCGAGGTCCTCGGAGCGGGCCAGGATCGACGCCAGCTCGTCGTCGGTGATCATCGTCGTCAGGCCGTCACTGCAGAGCACGTAGACGTCGTCCTGACGGCCGCGAACGGTCATCGTGTCGACGGCGACCTGCGGCTCGGGGCCGAGCGCCCGGGTGATCACCGAGCGCTGCGGGTGGTCGGCAGCCTGGTCGCGCGTCAACTTGCCCTGCCTGCGCAGCTCCTCGACCAGCGAATGGTCGTTGGTCAGCTGGCTCAGCTCGCCGTCCCGGTACAGGTAGGCGCGCGAGTCGCCGACATGGCCGAAGCTGACCTCGTCTCCGGCGACGATCGCCGCGGTCAGCGTGGTCCCCATGCCTGAGCGCGAGGCATCGCCCTGGGCATGCTCGAAGATCAGCCGATTGGCCTCCTGGACGGTTCCCCGCAGGTACGCCTCGGGGCCGACCCCGCCGGCCGGCTCCGGCTCGAACACCTCGACCGCGAGTCGCGACGCGACCTCGCCCGCCTGGGCGCCGCCCATGCCGTCGGCAACGGCGAAGACCGGCGCCCGCGAGAACAGCGCGTCCTCGTTCGCGTTCCGCTGCCGCCCCGTATCGGTGCGATGGACTGCCTCGACTACTCGCAGCATCTCGGCAACCTAGCCGCCGCCCGCATCGGGAATCGAGAGCTCGAAGCGGAAGGTG
Source organism: uncultured Solirubrobacterales bacterium (assembly GCA_963700785.1). Taxonomy (GTDB): domain Bacteria; phylum Actinomycetota; class Thermoleophilia; order Solirubrobacterales; family 70-9; genus CAXMST01. The sequence goes on along the minus strand of CAVOYZ010000008.1, from coordinate 154,411 downwards.
GTGTCACCGATCGAGATCTCGTCGAGGTCCTTGAGCTTCGCCTCGCCGTCGAGGCGAGCGCCGTTGAGGAAGGTGCCGTTGGTCGACCTCATGTCCTCGACCAGATACGTGTTGCCGCGGCTGTACACGCGGCAGTGGACTCCGGATGCGAACCGGTCCTCGATCCGCAGGTCGGCGTCGGCCCCGCGGCCGATCGTGACACCGCCAAACAGGTCGACCCGCTCGCCGATCTCGAGGCCGGCGCCGGCGAGCGCGACCAGCCAGGCGTCCGTCGCGGCGACCCGGCCGCCGCGGACGGCGTGCATCCCGGTCCCATCGGGGTCCGGGGCCGCGGCTCCGCCGCCGCGCAGGTCCCTGAGGGCGCTGCGGGCGACCGCAAACAGGAACAGGTAGAGGACCGCGAGAAACCCGAACTTGAGGGCTACCGCGAGCGGATCACCTTCCATCGCGTTCGTCGCCCCGTGAGTCGGCGGCGCGGCTCACTGCTCGATGTCGAAGACGAATCGGGTTGTGCCGAGGACCACCTCGTCGCCGGGAGCGAGCCGGGCGGACTCGACCCGCCGGTCGTTGAGCTTGACGCCGTTGGTCGAGCCCAGGTCGGCGATCGACCAGTCGCCGTTGGCCGCGCGCCGCAGCTCGGCATGGCGCCGGGAGATGTTGCGGTCGTCGAGCACGCACTCGCACTCGCGCGAGCGGCCGATCACCGCAACCGGCCCATCGAGCACGTAGCGGCGGTCGCCGAGCGAGACGATCGCCCGCGTGTCGGTCAGCGGTGCGACCTTCTCGCGCTTCGGCTTCGCCTCCTTCGGCGGGGCCGTGTAGACCATCGTGTGCCCGGGCCGGCCCTGCTCGGCGCTCTCGCCCTTGCGGGCCGGTGGCTTCACCAGGCGCGGCTGGATCCCGAATTCTCCCAGGCGCAGGCGGTCGTCGGCCTCGATCAGGACCTCCGGCCGGGTCAGCAGCGCGTAGTCCTGGCGGCGGGCGTGCTCGAGCAGATAGGCCGAGAGCTCCTGGGCGAGGGAGCGCTCATAGCCCTCGAGCCGCTCGTGGTCCTCGGCCGAGAGCCAGACCGTGTACTGGTTGGGCGCATAGACCTGCGAGACCGACGCGGTCCGGTGGGAGTCCATCTCCTTCGCGAGCTTGCGGGCGATCTCGACCGGCTGCACCTGCGAGCTGAAGGCGCGACTGAAGACACCCTCGACGAGGCCCTCGATCTTTGCTTCGAGATTGCGCAGAACGCTCATTGGCTTGGTGCTCTCGATTCCCGTAGGAGGCCGCGCTCCCGCCGCCGGCGGGAGTTGACGAGTCCCGGGAATGCTACGGCAACCCGGCCCGCGATCCGGCGCCGTGAAGGGCCGCCGTGACGTGCCGAGAGGCCGCTCGAGTCGCTCTCGATGGGGCATCGGCCAGGGGTGCGTGGGCGGGATTGATCGGCGCCCGGCGCGGGTGTGCCGGCTGCGGGCCGGGCTGCGATCGGCCGAGTCGCTCGATCCAGGCGAGGAGCGGGCGCAGCGACGGGCCCTGCCCGCGCGGGCGGATCTCGGGGCGGCCGGCGCGATCCCAGACCAGGGCTGCGAGAGCGGCGACGAGGACGGGGGTGAGCAGCAGCGACGGCGCCGCGGCACCCCCGACGGCGCCGAGCGTGGCGACCAGGCCGGCGGCCCAGACCATGCCGAGCACCGCGAGCGCGGCGGGCCCCGCAACGTCGACGATCAGCCCGAGGAGGATCGCGGAGCCGACCCAGATCAGCCCCGCCGAGATCGCCTCGGCGCTGAGCAGCGGCGCGAACAGCCCCGCGACCGCCTCAGGTCCGGAGCCCGCCCAGGCGCCGGCATCGGTATCGGTGACGCCGAGCCCTCGGCCGACGGCGGCGCCGGCGATCACGGTCCATGCCCAGCCGAGCGCGGCGAGCGATGCGCGCGCGGCCGGTCGGGGACGGCTGCCGGCGTAGACCAGGAACGCGGGGGCGACGCCGACGAGCCCGAGCAGCGGCGCCGCGGCGGGGGCGACCCACTCGCGCGGCCGGGACAGCAGCAGTGCGGCGGGGGCGAACAGGGCGGCCGCCACCAGGGCGAGCCCGGGGCGGCCGGCGAGGAGGCCGAGCGCGGCGATGCTACCCGCGGCGAGCAGCACGGCGAACGGGCGGGCGGGGATCGCCTCGGGAATCGGCGTGACATGCGGCGGCTCGATCGGCTCGGGCACCGAGCGGTCGGGGTGCAACGAGCCGGCCAGCGACTCGAGCGCAAGCTGCATCTCGGCCACCGAGGGACGCGCCGAGGGATCGGGGTCGAGGGCAGCGTCGAGGGCGGCGTGGAGGGTCGGAGGTAGCTCGGGCCGCGCCTCGGCCAGCGAGGGGAGCTGGGTGCCGATTCGCCTCGCGGTCGCCGCCGGCGTCGGCCCGGCGACAGGGTTCTCGCCCGCCCAGAGCTCATAGAGGGTCAGCGCCAGCGAGTAGACGTCGGCCTCGGGGCCGGCGATCCCGCCGGTCGCCTGTTCGGGCGCCATGTAGGCGAGCGTGCCGACCACCTGGCCGGTGGCCGTCAGAGTCGGCTCGTCGGCCACCGCGGCGATCCCGAAGTCTGCGAGCATCGCCCGCTCGCCGCCACGGCGCACCCGGCGGCCGCGGCGCTCGCGGATCAGGACGTTGTCGGGCTTCAGGTCGCGGTGAATGACGCCCTTCGAGTGTGCGTGGGCAAGCGCGGCGCAGAGCTCGGAGCCGATCTCCGCCAGGTCCCGGTCGGTGAGCCGGCCGGTCGCAGCGAACTCGCGCAGGTTGGGGCCGCGGACGAGCTCGCTGACGAGGTAGGCGACCCCGTGCTCGTTGCCGAGCTCATAGAGCGTGACGATGCCGGGATGATTGAGGCGAGCGGCGGCGTGGGCTTCGCGCAGCACGCGGCCCGCTGCGGGCCCCTCGACCGACTTCACGGCCACGTCGCGGCAGAGCCGCTCGTCCCAGGCCCGGTGCACGGTGCCGTAGCCACCACGGCCGATCCGCTCGCCGACCGTGAACCGCCCGAGAAGTAGCTCGCCTTCGACCACGACACCCGGTTCGGCGCCGGGCGCCCCGCTCCTGCCGGAAGCCGCAAAGCACGGCCCCGTGCGCATCGGCCGCTTTTCCGGTGAGGCAGGGGTCATACTGCTGGTGGCGAAAGGCCCCGGAGAGCAGCCTTGGACTTCTTCGACGAAGACGACCCAGCAGAGAACTTCGAGCCGGCCCCTGAGGCAAGGCGCGGGCGCCGCGGCGGCGTCGGTGGCGGTGGTGGCGACGTTGGAGCGCCGTCCAACCAGCAGATCATGACCCGGCGCCTGACCCTGATCGGGGTCTCGGTGGTCGTGCTGATCCTCCTGTTCCTCGCCTTCAAGGGCTGCCTCGACGCGCGCAAGGAGCGGGCGTTCAAGAACTACAACAGCGACCTGACCGCGTTGACCGCCGAGACCAAGCAGCTCAGCGACGGCTTCTTCGCCGCGCTCAACGGCGACTCTCAGAATGGCGACATCAGCCTCACCAACCAGGTGAACGGTGACCGCGGCACCGCTCAGGGACTGCTCGACCGCGCCAAGGGCCTGGACAATCCCGATCAGGTCGCGGGCGCTCAAACCGAGATCGTGCTCTCCTACCAGCAGCGCTACGACGCCCTCGAGGAGATCTCCAAGCAGCTTCCGGCCGCGCTCGGCACCGCCGGATCGAAGAAGGCAACCAAGGCGATCGCCGAGCAGATGAAGGTCTTCGTGGCCAGCGACGTGCTCTTCGCCCGGGCCAGGCAGCAGATCGAGGAGGCGCTCAGCAACGAGGAGATCGTCGTCGACGGCGGCGTCCCCGAGAGCGTCTTCCTGCCGACCGGCAAGAACGACCCGGACTATCTCAACGCCGATGAGATCGCCGTGCTGCTCTCCGGGGCGAGCACCGGTACCGGTACCGGTGGCAGCACCGCCTCCAACTGCGACCCAGGCGACGGCCTCACGCACGGCCTCGGCCTCGTCTCGACCACGGCTCAGCCGAGCGGGGTCGTGCTACAGCCCGGCGCCAGCGCGTCGGTGCCCGCCGACGCGGTCGAATTCGAGGTCTCGGTCCAGAACCAGGGTGAGGCGCCCGAGAGCGACATCAAGGTGACGCTGTCGGGCGACTTCTCCGGCACCCAGAGGATCGGCTCGATCGAGGCGGGGGCGACGCAGTCGGTGACGATCGTCCCGAAGCCGACGCCGAGCGCAGGCGAGTCGGCGGAGCTGACGGTCACGGTGGACACCGTCTGCGGCGAGCAGGTGGCGGAGAACAACGTCTCCGAGCCTCCGTACCAGATCAGCTTCGGCTAGCGCGGGCCGCCCGTCACCCTCGCGCCGTCCCTATTCTGAGCGCTGTTGGAAGACCTTGGCTCGACAGCGGGAATCGTCGCCGTCGCCGCTGCCGGCATCGCGCTGCTCGCGCTGATCTCGACCGCGGCGCTGGCGCTGCGGCTGCGGCGTCTGCGGCGCGAGCAGCGGGCCGTGCTCGGTGACTCCGGGCAAGAGGACCTCGTCTCCCACGGCGTCGAGACGCGGCGGCGGGTGGAGGACCTCGGGGCCGAGCTCGAGCGTGTCGCGAAGGCGCTCTCCGGGCGCATGACGGCGGCGGAGGAGCGGCTCGACGGGTCCGTCTCCGGTAGCGCCGTGGTCCGCTACGACGCCTTCAACGAGAGCACCGGCCGGCAGTCGAGCTCGGTCGCGCTGCTCGACGAGCGGGGCAACGGGGTCGTGCTCTCGGCCATCCTTCAGCGCGAACAGGCACGGGTGTATGCGAAGCCCGTCAGCGACGGCAGATCCGAGCTCGAGCTGTCGCCCGAGGAGACCGAGGCGTTGCGTTTGGCCGCGGAGAGCGCCGGCCGGTGAAGATCAGCTACCTCGGTCCGACCGGCACCTACAACGAGGAGGCGCTGCTGGCCTCACTCGACGGGCGCGAGGACATCGAGCTGGCGCCGCGGGCGACGATCTTCGATGCCGTCAACGCGGTCGAGCGGGGCGAGGTCGAGCGGGGCTTCGTCCCGTTCGAGAACTCGATCGAGGGCTCGGTCCGCTCGACCCTCGACGCGATCGCGTTCGACACCTCCCGGGTTCAGATCGTCGGTGAGTACGACCATCCGATCCGGCACAACCTGATCGCCGCCCGCGAGCTGGACCTCGGCGAGATCGCCGTGGTGCTCTCCCACCCGCAGGCCAACGCCCAGTGCGCCCGCTTCATCCGCGAGCAGCTGCCGGACGCCGAGGTTCGATCGATCGCGAGCACCAGCGACGCCGTGCGACGCGTCGCCGGCTCGGCCGAGCCGTGGGCGGCGCTCGGCTCGGCGGCGGCGGCGCTCGCCTACGGTTGCGTGATCCTCCGCGAGGGCGTCGAGGACGTCGCCGACAACGTCACCCGGTTCGTGTGGCTGGCCGGCGGGGAGCTCGATGCCCGGCCCGAGGGCGAGGGCCCGTGGCGGACGACGCTGGCCTTCTCCGAGCTCGGCGACGACCGGCCCGGGGCGCTGGTCGACGCCCTGACCGAATTCTCCAATCGCGATGTGAACCTGACCCGGATCGAGTCGCGGCCGCTGCGGCGCGGCCTCGGGCGCTATCTGTTCTTCATCGACATCGCCGGTGACGTCTCGGGCGGCGTCACCGCGGAGGCGGTCGCCGCCCTGCGGCGCAAGGCCGACACGGTTCGGATCCTCGGCAGCTACCCGCTCGGCGGGCCGCCGCCGCTATAGCCAGGCCGGGCCTGCCTGAGGCCGCTCAGGCGCCCGCTCGCGGCTGCCGTTGGCGACCGTGGATAGAATCGCCGCGCGATGGACACTCTTGCCGATCCGGCCCAGAGGGCGCGGGGGTGGCGACGCCCGCTGAACGGTGCCGACACCGACTCGCGTGCCGCGGTCCGCTCGATCGGGGGACGGGTCCTGGTTCTCAACGCAAGCTACGAGCCGATCAACGTCTGCACCGTCCGCAGGGCGGCCGTCTTGCTGCTGAAGGAGCGGGCGGAGCTGGTCGAGCGCAGCGACGAGTGCCTGCGCAGCGAGCGGATCTCGCTCGATCGCCCGCTGGTGGTCAGGCTGGTGACCTACGTGCGGATCCCGCGCGACATCCACCGCCGGAAGATCACCCGCAAGGCGGTGCTCGCGCGAGACTCCTGGACCTGTCAGTACTGCGGCTCGCAGCGCTCCGGGCTAACCGTCGACCACGTGATCCCGAGGAGCCGGGGCGGCAAGTCGGTCTGGGAGAACATCGTCGCGGCCTGCGGTCCCTGCAACCGTCGCAAGGGCAACCGGCTGCCGATCGAGATCGAGATGCACCCGAGCTGCTCGCCGAGGGCGCCCGGACCGGGCATCTTCATCCGCGTCGCCGCCCCACGGGTCCCGGAGTCCTGGGAGCCGTACCTCGGCCTCGCCGCCTGAGCGCCGCGTCGCGGGCTCAGGCGCGATGCTGGCGATAGCGATCGGCGGGGGCGACGTCGCCCGTCCGGCCCTTGGCCGTGATCGCGACCCAGCCGTAGCGAGTCAGACCGAGCTCCTGCGGATCGAACAGGTAGACCCAGCGCCGGCCGCGAGAGGTCAGCTCGGCGTCCGCGACCACCTTCGGATCGCGGTTGTTTCGCAGCTTGAAGACCGCCCCTCCGAAGACCAGGTACTCCAGCTCCGAGCGTCGGCCGCCGCGCACGTTGAGGCCGATCAGCGGCCGCTCCTTGCCACGATCCGCGTCGACCGCCCGTCTCATCGTCACGGTGTGCATGAGCAGCCCGTCGCGATGGCCGGCGGTGGCGCGGACGATGTCGAGCCGCGGGTGTCGCTTCAGCTGCTTGGTCTCGGCGCGGTCATCGCGAACGACCTGCTCATTCGCCAGGGCGACGGAGGTGAGCGCCGCCAGGGCGACCAGGAGGGCAGCGAGCAGGGCTGCGGGCAGGTGATTGCGCATCGGGTTCTCGAACACGGTCAGGGCCCCAAGGTAGCGGCGGAGGGGGCGGGGCGTCTGCAAATGCGGCGAGGCCGCCGCCCGGAATGGGCGGCGGCCTCGCTCAGGTGCGGTTCGGAAACGGGTGCGGCGCCTTTCAACGATCGGGCGGGACTCTCCCGATCACGCCGGCCCGCCGGTGCCCGGGTGGTATTCGCCGGGCGGCCCGCGCCGCCTAGCGGCCCGTCACCTCCGGTGTCCCAGAAAACATCGAACTCAAGTTAGGACCACCTCCTTTCTCCGGTCCCGCGATTCAAGCAGACCGGGCAGTCGGCGTCCAGACGACTCAGTCCTCGGCGGGCTCGGGCTCCGCCCCGTTGCTCGAGATCAGCTCGTCGGCGAGATCTTCGGCGACCGCATCGGCCGTGTCCTCGACGACGAGCGCGACGGCGCTGACCGAGTCGTCCTCCTTCATGTTCATCACCCGGACTCCCTGGGTCGCACGACCCATCTGCGAGATGCCCTTGACGGAGGTGCGCTGCACCATCCCGTTCTGGCTGATGAACAGCAGCTGCTCGTGCTCGCGGACGATCAGCGCACCGGCGAGGCCGCCCTTCTTCTCGGTCAGCTTCGCGGTCAGCACCCCCTTGGTGCCACGGCCCTTGACCGGGTACTCGGCGATCGCCGTGCGCTTGCCGTAGCCGTTCGAGGTGACCACGAACAGCTCGGTGTCCTCGCGGGCGACGTCCATCGCCAGCACGCGATTCGGCTCGCCCCCGACCTTCGCGGTGACGTTCATCCCCTTGACGCCCGACGTGTCACGGCCCATCGGCCGAACCGCCTGCTCGCTGAACCGCGATGCATGGCCCGACTTCGAGACCAGCAGGAGATCGTCCTCGCCGCTGGTCAACCGCACCTGCACCAACTCGTCGTCGTCGCGGACCTTGATCGCGATGATCCCGTCGGCGCGGATCGGGGTGTTGTACTTGATGAACTCGGTCTTCTTGACCAGGCCCTTGGCGGTCGCGAAGGCCAGGTACTTGCCCTCGCTGAAGTCGCGGGTCGGGATCACCGCCATCACCCGCTCGCCGTCGCTGAGAGGCAGCACGTTGACGAGCGCCTTGCCGCGGGCGGTGCGCGACCCCTCCGGCAGCTCGTAGACCTTGAGCCGGTAGACCTTGCCGCGATTGGTGAAGAACAGGAGGAAGTCGTGAGTCGAGCAGATCCGGAGGTGCTCGATGTAGTCGCCCTCCTTGAGGTCCATTCCGCTGACCCCCTTGCCGCCCCGGTGCTGCTGGCGGTAGGTCGCAAGCGGCAGCCGCTTGGCGTAGCCGGATGCGGTCAGCGAGATCACCATCTGCTGGTCGGCGATCATGTCCTCGATGTCGACCTCGCCCTCGGCGAAGCCGATCTCGGTCCGCCGCTGATTGCCGTGACGCTCCGCGACCTGCGCCAGCTCGTCCCGGATCAAGCCGTCGATCAGCTTCTCGTCGCCGAGCACCTCCCGCAGATGCTTGATCTTCGCGACCAGCTCGCCGTGCTCCTCGCGGACCTTGCCCGCCTCGAGCGCGGTGAGCCGCTGCAGGCGCATGTCGAGGATCGCCTGGGCCTGGATCTCGGAGAGGCCGAACTTGTCCATCAGCCCGCCGCGGGCTTCGTCGGCATCGGCCGAGGCGCGGATCAGGGCGATCACCTCGTCGAGGTTGTCGAGCGCGACCAACAACCCCTCGAGGACGTGGGCCCGGGCCTCGGCCTGGCGCAGCTCATACTGGGTCCGCCGGGTGACGACCTCGCGTTGATGGCTGACGTAGTGGCGGATCAGGTCGCGAAGCGAGAGCGTCTGCGGGACGTTGTCGACGAGGGCGACGGCGTTGACGCCGAAGGTCGCCTGCATCTGCGTGTGCTTGTAGAGCTTGTTGAGCACGATGCGGGCCATCGCGTCGCGCTTGCACTCGATCACCAGTCGCATCCCTGACCGGTCCGACTCGTCCCGCAGGTCGGAGATCTCCGAGATCTTCTTGTCGCGGACCAGGTCGGCGATCTTTTGGATCAGGCCGCCCTCACCGCCCTTCTTGACCATGAACGGCAGCTCGGTGACGATGATCGCCTCCTTGCCGCCCTTGAGCGGCTCGACATGCGCCCTGGCCCGGACCCGGACGCTACCGCGGCCGGAGCGGTAGGCCTCACGGATGCCGTCCGAGCCCATGATCAGCCCGCCGCCGGGGAAATCGGGTCCCTTGACGTACTTCATCAGGCCGTCCGTGTCGATCTCCGGGTCGTCGAGGAAGGCGTTGACCGCGGCGGTCACCTCGAGCAGGTTGTGCGGCGGGATGTTGGTCGCCATCCCGACCGCGATCCCGGACGAGCCGTTGACGAGCAGGTTCGGAAACCTCGAGGGCATCACGCTGGGCTCGGTGCTCGACTCGTCGTAGTTGGGGACGAAGTCGACCGTCTCCGACTCGATGTCGCGCAGCATCTCGGTCGCGAGCCGGGTCAGGCGGGCCTCGGTGTAGCGCATCGCCGCCGCCGGGTCGTCGTCGATCGAGCCGAAGTTGCCCTGACCGTCGACCAGCGGGTAGCGCAGGCTGAACTCCTGCGCCATGCGGACCAGCGTGTCGTAGATCGCCGAGTCGCCGTGCGGGTGGTACTTGCCCATCACCTCGCCGACGATGTAGGCACACTTGCGGTACGCCCGGGTCGGCTGCAGGCCGAGGTCGTGCATCGCGTAGAGCACCCGCCGGTGGACCGGCTTCAGCCCGTCGCGGACGTCGGGAAGCGCCCGCCCGACGATCACGCTCATCGCGTAGTCCAGATAGGACGACCGCATCTCGGTCGTCAGCTCCCGCTCCTCGATGTTGCCGCCCGAGAGCAGCTCGCTCGATCCCTCCATCCAGATCAGTCCCTTCCGTCCCGGGGTGCAGTGGGCTCAGACATCGAGGACCCCGACGTCCTTCGCATGCTTCTGAATGAACTCCTTGCGCGGCTCGACCTTGTCCCCCATCAGGTCGCTGAACACGCGCTCCGCCTCGGCGGCATCCTCGATCCGGACCCGCTGCAGGGTTCGCGACGCGGGGTCCATCGTCGTCTCCCGGAGCTGCTCGGCGTTCATCTCCCCGAGGCCCTTGAACCGCTGCAGCCGCACGCCCTCCTTGGCCAGATCGAGCACCGAGCGGCGTAGGGCGGCATAGGAATCGGCCGGCCGGGTCTTCTCGCCGAGGGCGACCGTGAACGGGGGCTCGCCGATCTGCTTGGCGAGCGACGCGTGCACGTCGGCCAGGCGGCGGTAGTCGCCCGACTCGAACAGCGAGCCGGGAAGCACGTGCCGGCGGGCGAGGCCACTGCGCCGGTGGATCGCCTTGATCGTCAGCGAATCGTCGCCCTCGTGCACCAGCTCAGTCTCGTAGGCGTCCTCGGCGGGATTGTCCCCGGCCACCAGCTCGCGGGCGCCGGAGAGGCTGGCGACGCCCTCGTCGAGGATCCGCGACTCCGACAGGAACAGCACCAGGTCGTGGCCGAAGTGCGCCTGCAGGGCGCTGGCCCAGCCCTCGTACTCCTTCAGCGAGCGGTTGAACCGCTGCCACTTCGCCGCCGACAGCTTGCTCTCGTTCGCCCTGCAGTCGACCAGGGTGAACTGCTCGAGCTTGTCGCGAAGCAGGTACTCCTCGAGCTCGCTTTCGCGCTCGATGTAGACGTCGTTGCGCCCGTTCTTCGCCTTGTACAGGGGCGGCTTCGCGATGAACACGTGGCCCGCATCGATCAGCTCCGGCATCTGGCGGTAGAGGAAGGTCAGGACCAGCGTCCGGATGTGGGCTCCATCGACGTCCGCGTCGGTCATCAGCACGATCCGGTGATAGCGCAGCTCATCGATGTCGAACTCGTCATGGACCCCGGTCCCGATCGCGGTGATCAGGGCCTGGATCTCGTTGTTGGCCAGGACCTTGTCGATCCGTGCCTTCTCGACGTTGATGATCTTGCCGCGCAGCGGCAGCACGGCCTGGGTGGACCGGTCGCGACCCTGCTTCGCCGAGCCGCCGGCGGAGTCGCCCTCGACCACGAACAACTCGGTGAGGCTCGGGTCGCGGACCGTGCAGTCGGCCAGCTTGCCCGGCAGCGTCGAGTTCTCGAGGACCGACTTGCGGCGGGTCAGGTCGCGAGCCTTGCGTGCCGCGTCCCGGGCCCGGGCAGCCTCGATCGCCTTGGTCACGATGCGCTTGCTGTCCGCGGGATTCTCCTCGAGGAACTCGGCGAGCTTCCGATTTACGGCTTCCTTGACGAAGCCCTCGATCGGCGGGTTCCCGAGCTTGGTCTTCGTCTGACCCTCGAACTGCGGATCGTGAAGCTTGACCGAGATCACCGCCGTCAGGCCCTCGCGGCTGTCGTCACCGCTCAGGTTCTGGTCCTTCTCCTTGAGCAGGCCCTTCTCGCGTGCGTAGGCGTTGAGCGTCCGCGTCAGCGCCGAGCGGAAGCCCGACAGATGCGAGCCGCCCTCATGCGTGTTGATGTTATTCGCGAATGTGAACACTGACTCTTGATAGCCGGTGTTCCACTGCATCGCGACCTCGAGCTGGCCCTCCTCCCCCTCGCTCTCGAAGAAGATCGTCTTCCGGTGGAGCGGGTCCTTGGCCGCGTTCAGGTGGGCGACGAAGTCGACGATCCCGCCCTCGTAGTGGAAGTCCTCGCGCTGACCGGCGCCGCGTTCGTCGATCAGCTTGATCCGCAGGCCGCGGGTCAAGAAGGCGGTCTCCCGCATTCGCGCCGCCAGCGTCTCGAAGTCGTAGTTGAGGTCCTCGAAGATCTCGGGATCGGGGAAGAAGGTGATCGTGGTCCCGGTCTCCTTCGTCTTCTCGCCCGCGGTCAGCGGCCCCTGGGGGATGCCGCGCGCGTAGTCCTGCCGGTGCAGCGCTCCATCACGGCCGACCTCGAGCTGCAGCCGCTCGGAGAGCGCGTTGACCACCGAGACGCCGACGCCGTGCAGGCCGCCGGACACCTTGTAGCCACCGCCGTCGCCGAACTTGCCGCCGGCGTGAAGAACCGTGAGCACGACCTCCGCCGCCGGCCTGCCCTCCTTCTCGTGCATGTCGACCGGGATGCCGCGGCCGTTGTCGACCACGGTGACCGAGTTGTCGGGGTGGATCGTTGTCGAGACCTCGGTGCAGTGGCCGGCGATCGCCTCGTCGACGGAGTTGTCGAGCACCTCGTAGACGAGGTGGTGCAGGCCGCGGAGACCGGTCGAGCCGATGTACATGCCGGGTCGCTTGCGAACCGCCTCGAGTCCCTCGAGGACAGTGATGTCCTTGGCGCCATAGCTGTCCGCGCCGTCGCTCGGCTTTTTCGCCACAGAGTTCCTTTCGCCTAGATATAGATGGTGCCGTCCGCCCCGGCGGCACCGTGCAGACAAAGCCCCGCGCTGATCGGATCGGGCGAGAGCCCTGACCCAGGGCCGCGGGGCAGGAAGGTAGTTGACATAAGGATATCAGGGCAGCCGGTCCGACCGAGCCCCAAAACCGTCGCCGAGGGCAGACAAAATACCTGCAAATAGGGCAATTATCTACACCGATGTCGAACTTCGCCAGGCGCGTCGATCAGCGATGGCGGCTGAGGTCGGCCGTGAACCGCAGCCCCGCAATCCGGTTCTCGCCGACGATCGCCTCGAGACGGGCCCGAAGCGTGTCCGACATCAACTCCAACTCCTGGGCCCAGGCTCCGCTCTCACAGGCAATCGTGACCCGGCCGTCACGCTCCGAGACCGGCTCGGCCGCGGCGGCGATCGCCTCCCCGCACGCCTCGGGCCAGGCTGTCTGCAGGTCGGCCAGCAGGGTTCTCGGCGCGCGCTCGCGCAGCACCCGGGCGAGCGGTTCGGAGATTCTGCGAGGGGTGGAGGGAGCTCATGGCGTCCCACCATTGCGGATCGCAACGAGTGCCGTCACGTCGTCACCCGACCATCCTCGACGCGCATTCGCCGGTGCGCCTCGCCGTCCGGCACGTGCGACGACTCGGTCGCCGTGATCAGCGCCTGGCCGCCGCGGTCGAGCAACTCGACGAGCCTGCCGCGCCGCTCCGGGTCGAGCTCGCTCATCACGTCGTCGAGCAGCATCAGCGGCAGCTTCCGGCGCGCCGTCTGGAGCGCCTCGCGCTCGGCGAACAGCAGCGCCAGGAGGGCGATCCGCTGCTGACCCTGAGAGCCGTAGCGCCGCAAGGAGCGACCGTCCCGCTTGAGCTCGATCTCATCGCGGTGAGGCCCCCAGGCGGTGAAGCCGCGGGCGACGTCGCCGGCCCGGCGAGCGGTCAGCTCGGCAGCGATCTCGGCCTCACCGAGACCCTCGGTCCTTGGAATGTAGGTCAGCGCGACGTCCCCCTCCAGGCCGAGCGCCGAGGCGGAGGCCGCGAACGGGCCGGCCAGCGTCTCGGCGGCGGCGGCGCGCGCGGTGACGAGCGGCGCCGCCGTCCGTGCCAGCTCCAGGTCCCAGGCATCGAGCCCCGAGGCACCGCCGCCCCGCCGGGCCTGGCTGAGCAGCGCATTGCGCTGGGCGAGGGCGCGCGAGTACCCGGCGCGCGCCTCCGCGCGGGCGGGCCAGATCGCGGCAGCGAGTCGGTCGAGGTGGGCTCGCCGGGGCCCGGGTGGGCCCTTCACCAGCGCGAGCCGGTCGGGCATGAAGACACTGACCGCCGGTCTTCTCCGATCGTCGTCAGGGGTGACATCGCGACCGGAGGTCCGGCGGCGTCGGCGACCGTCGGGTGAGACCGAGGCGAGCATCGAGAGCGGATCGTCGACCTCCCCCGTCTCCGGCTCGAGCTCGACCTCGCAGCGGGCCAGGTCCTGGCCGAAGCTGATCATCTCGCGCTCGCGCCGGGTCCGACAGGAGCTGCCGGTGAGGGCGAAGAACAGCGCCTCGAGCAGGTTCGTCTTGCCGGCGCCGTTCGCGCCGTGGGCGACCGTCAAGCCGGCGGCGAGCTCGATCCGACCGTCGACGAGGTTGCGGAACGAGCGCGTGCTCAGCCCGGCAGCGAGCACGGGGCGCAGACGACCTCAGACGTTCAGCCTGATTGGCATCACGAGGTAGCTGAAGTCCTCATCCCCGGCCTGCTGGAGCAGGCCGGGCCGCAACGGGGAGGTGAGCCGCAGGACCAGCTCCTCGGTCTCGATGCTCTCGATGCCCTCGATCAGGAACTGGGGGTTGAAGGCGATCTCGAGCGCCTCGCCCTCGAACGCGCAGGGCATCGATTCGCTCGCGTCGCCGACCTCGGGCGTCTCGGCCGAGACGGTCACCTCGCCGCTTTCGAAGGCCATCCTCAGCGGAGCGTTGCGTTGGGCCAGGTACCGGATCCGCTTCGTCACGTCGAGCAGCTCGCCCTTCGGGAGCCGGACGTCGTGGTCGAAGCTGTCCGGAAGCAGCTGCCGGTAGCTGGGGAACTGGCCGTCGATCAGGCGGGAGGAGAGCACGTAGGGGCCGGCGCGGAAGACGATCTGGTTGCCCGGCAGCGCGACCTCGATCTCGTCGACGCCGGTGTTGGCAACGATCCGCGCGAGCTCGCGCAGGGCGCGGGCCGGCACGTTGGCCTCGAACGGGTCCGGGGAGGCGGATTCGAGCTCGGTGTGCTTGACCGAGAGCCGGTAGGAATCGGTGGCCACCATCGTCAGCTTCGAGTCCGCGACGCTGACCAGGATCCCGGTGAGGATCGGCCGCACCTCGTCGCGCGAGGCGGCGCGCGCGACCCGCTCGATCGTCGCGGCCAGCGCCGCGGCCGGCATCTTGATCACATCGCCCTCGAACGAAGGCAGTCGCGGGAAGTCCTCGGTTGGCAGCACCCGGAGGTGGAACTTCGCGGTGCCGGCGGTGAGCTCGACATCACGCTGCTCCGAGCGCTCAGCGAGAGTCACCGGACCGGCCGGCAGGGCGCGAGCGACGTCGGTCAGCAGCCTGCCGGGCAGAAGAATGCTCCCCTCACCCTCGACCTCGGCATCGATCTCGACCGTGAGCCCGAGCTCGGTGTCGGTGGCGCGGGCCTTGGCCACGCCACTCTCGACGGTGATCAGGATCCCGCCCAGCGAAGGCAGGGTGGAGCGGGTTGAGACAGCTCGCGCCGCAGCCTGAAGTGCATCAAGAAGCGGGTCGCGATCAGCTGTGATCTTCATCTAGTTATTCCTCTTCCGGTCATCTGAGTTGATCTTGGTTCTGTTGGAACCCTTGCAAAAGCTTCGGATTGCGCTTTCCAGAGCGGCTTGGCGGTTGTGGAAAGCGCGGTGGAGAGGTCTCCGTACGGTGGATTGGCGCCCACTCTAGGTCGGCTCCGCCGCGATCCGCAGACGCTCGTGGATAGCTTCCAGCGCTCGGTGGACGTCCGACCCCGGCTCGAGCTGCTTCTCGATCGTGCGGATCGAGTGGAGGACGGTCGAGTGATCGCGATCGAACGAGCGCGCGATCTCGGCCAGCGATCGATCGGTCGAGTTCCTGGCGACGTACATTCCAAGCTGCCGGGCCCGGACCAGGCTCGGAATCCGGCGCCGGGAGCAGAGTTCGGTCCGCGATACGTGCATCACATCGCAGGTCGCCTGCTGGATCTCGGCCAGCTCCGGGTAGGCCTTGTTCGGGAACAGAACCGGGTCGTCCTCGGTCGAGAGGGCCTCCTCGACCAGCTCCGGCGATGGAGCCACGCCCAGTAGTGAGGCGAAGGCGGCCACTCTCGTCAGGGCGCCCTCTAGCTTGCGCAGGTTCGTGGGTACGTTGATCGCGATCTGGCGCAGGACGTCGATGTCGGGGACGACGATCGCCCGCTCCGTCGCGAGTCGCCGCAGCAAGGCGACCCGGGTGGCGAGATCAGGCCCCTGGACCTGGACCGCGAGGCCCCAGGCGAACCGGTCCCGCAGTCGCTCGGTCAGGCGCTCCATGGCCTCCGGCGGGCGATCGCTCGAGAGCACGATCTGGCTGCCGGCGGCGTAGAGGTCGTTGAAGGTGTGGAAGAACTCGTCCTCGGTCCGCGGCTTGTCCTCCAGGAACTGCACGTCGTCGATCAACAGCGCGCCGACGTTCCGGTATCTGCGCTTGAACAGGTCCGCCCCGCTGGGCCCGTTGCTGCGGAGTGAGGCGACGAACTCGGACGTGAAGCGCTCGGCCGTCGTGTAGACGACCGTCATGTCGCGCCGGCGCCGCTGCAGGTAGTTGGCGATCGCGACCAGCAGATGGGTCTTGCCGAGCCCCGGATCGCCGTAGAGGAACAGGGGGTTGTAGGCCTCGCCGGGCAACTCCGCGACCGCCAACGCCGAGGCGTGAGCGAAGCGGTTGCCGGCACCGATCACGAAGCGATCGAAATCGAGATCGCCCTCGAGGCCGGCCGGCAACCGGGAGCCGCCGCCGAGTTGCCCGTCCGCATCCGCGCCCGAGAAGACGATCTCGGTCAGTGCGGGAAGGCGCTTTCTTGCCGCTGCCACCGCGAGTGGCGAGTAGCGTCGCTGAAACCATTCGCGGACCCGATCGGGTCCGGTCACGTAGAGGCGCGTGCCCTGGAGATCAACGGCGCTCAGCGGTTCGAGCCAGCTCTCGAACGCCGAAGCGGGAACCTGCCGCCGGAGCTCGTCGCGAACCCGCTCCCAGACGTCGACCAGATCCTGGCTGCTCTGCTCCTGCTCCTGCAATTCCCTCTCGATCCGCTCGGCGCTCGTCGCGCGGCTCCGAGGAGCCCGCGGGCGATCATAGGTCGCGCCCGGCCCGCCTTTGGCCCGGGCCCCGCACCAACTCCGCAAATCGCGCCGAAAGCGAATTCGGTGTGCGTATACTGCGCGTCCCCGCGAAGCCGACGGGACCTCCGATGAAGCGAACCTGGCAGCCAAAGAAGAGAAAGCGCGCCCGCACGCACGGGTTCCGATCCCGGATGCAGACTCGGCACGGCCGCGAGGTACTCCGCAGGCGACGGCGCAAGGGGCGCAAGCGCCTCACCGTCTAGCTGCGCCGGTGCGATGAGCGGGTCCGAACGCGAGGGGCGCAAGCGCGGCCGGCTCTCGAGAAGCGGTGACTTCGACCGTGCGTACCGGGACGGTCGCTCACACGCCAACCGTCACCTCGTTCTCTACGCGTTTCCGCGGGATCCCGCGGAGGCGGGTACGGAGGTGCGGCTCGGGGTCTCGGTTGGCCGCAAGGTCGGCGCCGCGGTCGACCGCAACAAGGTGAAGCGCTCGCTGCGCGAGGCCTTCTGGAGCCTGGCCGAGAGCCTCCCGCCGGGCCATGACTTCGTCCTGGTCGGCAGGTCGGGCGCAGCCGAGCTCGTCGACAAGCAGGGTCTCGATGGGGTTCGCGCCTCGATCGCCGAGCTGCTCGACCAGGCCAGGGCCGACGGTTGAGCCCCACCGTTGCACGTGAAACGCCGAGCGGCGGGCCGGCCGCTGAGACGCGGGCCGGCCCGTTGACGGCGCTGCTGCTGCTGCCGATCCGGATCTACAGGCGCCTGATCTCCCCGTTGCTGGGAGCGCGCTGCCGCTACTACCCGACCTGCTCCCAGTACGCGGAGCAGGCTGTACGCGAGCTGGGGCCGTTTCGTGGCACCATCGTCGCCGTCTGGAGGGTCCTACGCTGCAACCCGATGAGCTCGGGTGGCCTCGATCCGCTCGAGAGCCGTAGGCTCTTCCGCCCCGCCCCCCCCGACAGCGCCCACATCGAGCCCGAGAGAAACCAATGACGCTCACCCTCGCCTCCATCTTCACCGACATACCCGAGGCGATCGTCGTCTTCTTTCACGACACGGTCGGGCTCAGCTGGGGCGCCGCGATCATCGCCCTGACCTTCACGGTGCGGATGGCGATCGTGCCGCTGTCGCTGAGGCAGATCCGCTCGATGCGCGCCCTTCAGGAGCTGCAGCCCCAGCTGAAGGCGATTCAGGAGAAGTACAAGGACGATCGCCAGCGCCAGCAGCAGGAGATGATGAAGTTCTACCAGGAGAACGAGATCAATCCGCTCGCCTCCTGCGTGCCGCTGCTGCTGCAGCTGCCGGTCTTCATCGCCCTCTTCTACATGCTTCGCGGCGAGAGCTTCCGCTGCGACGTGCGGGCCAACGAGCTGCCGCCTTGCGATGTCCCCGGCCCGAACGAGTCGTTCCTGTTCATCGACTCGATTCTCGAGAAGCCCGTCGGCTCCGAGTTGGTGATCCTGATCGTGCTGTTCGTCGGCACGCAGCTGCTCGCCGGCCTGGCGATGGCGGTCCGTGGCCAGGGGCTCGAGGGCCCGCAGAAGTTCATCGTCTTCGGCCTGCCGCTCGCCTTCGCTCCCTTCGTCGGCACCTTCCTCGCCGGGCTCTCGATCTACTGGATCTCGACCAACGTCTGGACGTTCGGGCAGCAGCAGGTCGTGACCAGCTTGATGCCACCCCCGCCGAAGAAGACCCCGGAGGAGGTCGAAGCCGAGAAGGCTCCCCCACCCCCACCCCCGCGCAAGAAGAAGAAGCGAAGCGGAAAGCGACGGTAGATGACGATGGACGAATCAGCCGCGAACCCCGACCTGCCGAGCGAGCCGCGCGAGCGCGTCGCGGCGATCATCGACCGGATTCTCGGCGAGCTCGAGCTCGAGGCCGATGTGCAGATCAACGAGGCCGACGACGAGATCCTGGCCGAGATCAACGGCGAGGACGACCTCGGGATCCTGATCGGCCGCCGCGGCCAGACGCTCGATGCGCTGCAGCTGATCTGCTATCGCGCTGCCTACCAGGGGCTCTCCGAGCGCAAGCGCGTGACCGTCGACGCCGCTCGCTACCGGGAGCGCCGCCGCGAGCTGCTCACCGAGGAGGCCGAGACCGCCGCCGACCGGGCCGCGCGCAACGGCGAGGCGGTGCGGCTCGAGCCGATGTCCGCCTCCGAGCGCCGGACCGTCCACGAGGTCCTCAAGGACCGCAGCGACGTCGAGACGTTCAGCGAGGGCGACGATCCCGACCGCCGGGTCGTGGTCGCGCCGCTGCTCGCCGATTGAGCGAGAACCCGCCCGGGCCGCCGCCGCTGGAGGGTTCCGCCCGCGAGGCGATCGCGGCGATCGCCGAGCTGATCGCGACCGACCCGCTGGCGCCGACCTCGGTCAGGGACCGGGCCCGGATCCGGGACGTTCACATCGCCGACAGCCTCTCCGCCCTCGCGCTGCCCGAGCTGGAGCGGAGCGAGCGCGTCTGCGACATCGGTTCGGGGGCGGGATTGCCCGGGCTGGTGCTTGCCGCCGCGATGCCGGCGGCCCGGTTCGTCCTGCTCGACTCGGCCGCGCGCAAGTGCGAGTTCATCGGGCGCGCCGCGGCCGCGGCCGGGCTGACGAACGTGACCGTCGTCGCCGAGCGCGCGGAGGCGTTTGCCGGCGAAGCGCCGGGCGCCTTCGACGTAGTCACCGCCCGCGCCGTCGGCCGGCTCAGCACGCTGGCCGAGCTCGCCGCGCCGCTGTTGCGCGAGGGTGGCGTCCTGATCGCCTACGAGGGGCGGCGCGATCCCGAGCAGGAGGCGGAGCTGGAGCGCGCCTCGGCGGAGCTCGCGATGAGCCCCGAGCGGATCGTCCCGGTTCGACCCTACGCCGGCAGTGAGAACCGGCACCTCCACCTGATCCGCAAGTCGGGGCCGACACCGCCGGGGCTGCCGCGTCGTCCCGGATTGGCCAAGAAGCGACCGCTGGGGCGTAGATGAGCAGGGCCGCTCGACCGGCCCCGCGGCCGGCGTCCGGGGTGTCTGGTCCGCTTTCGCGGTCTTTCCGGAGAATCCTCCCCGGCCCGGACCGATTCTCGTGCGGCCCCCGCGCGGTCATCTAGAGTCGCGCCGTCGATGGGACTCGTCTATGCGATCGCCAACCAGAAGGGTGGGGTGGGGAAGACCACCACGGCGGTCAATCTCGGGGCCTGCATCGCTGACCTGGGTGAGCAGACCCTGCTCGTCGACCTCGATCCGCAGTGCAACGCCACCGTCGCCCTCGGCCTCGCTCGGGAAGAGCGCCCGTCCTCCTACGACTGCCTCCGTGGGGTGCACTCGGTCGCCGAGGCGGCGCGACCGGCCGCGCACGACAACATGTGGATCGTGCCGGCCAACCGCGACCTCGCCGGCGCGGCGGTCGAGCTGCCGACGCTGGACCGCTCGAACTACCGGCTGCGCGATGGGCTCGGCGAGGTCCGGGAGCGCTTCGCCGCAACCCTGATCGACTGCCCCCCATCGCTCGGGCCGGTCACCGTCAACGCGCTGACCGCGGCGGACCGGGCGATCGTCCCGGTCCAGGCCGAGTACCTGGCGCTCGAGGGCCTGGTGCAGTTCCTCGACACGGTCCACGCGGTGCGCCGCGAGCTCAACCCGGCGCTGGTTCTGACCGGCCTGGTGATCACCATGGCGGATGAGAGGACCCGACTGGCACAGGACGTCGAGAGAGAGTTGCGAGATCACTTCCCAGAGCTGGTGCTGAACGCCGTGGTGCCACGCAGCGTCCGCGTTGCCGAGGCGCCGAGCTTCGCCCTGCCGGTGACCGAGCACGCTCCGGGATCGCGGGGGGCGCTGGCGTATCGGGCGCTCGCCGAGGAGGTCCTGGCCCGTGGCTAGCCGCAGGGCTGGGATCGGCCGCGGTCTCGCGGCGATCCTTCCCGAACCGGAGGCGGGCGGCGACGAGCTGCGGGAGATACCGGTCGAGCTGATCCGGCCGAACCCTGACCAGCCGCGGAAGAGCTTCGACGCGGACGCCCTTGAGCGGCTCGCCGCCTCGGTGGCCGAGGCGGGGGTGATCCAGCCGCTCGTCGTGCAGCCGTTGCGCGATGGCCGCTACGGGCTGATCGCGGGCGAGCGCCGCTGGCGGGCGGCGCAGCAGGCCGGCCTCGACGCGGTGCCCGCCGTCCTGCGGACCGAGGACGAGGGCCGGCGGCTGCAGACCGCGCTGATCGAGAACATGGCGCGTGAGGACCTGAACCCGCTCGAGGAGGCTCGCGCCTGCGCGGCGCTGGTCGAGGAGCTCGCGCTGAGCAAGGAGGAGGTGGCCCGCCGGCTCGGCAGGTCCCGCTCGGCGATCTCGAACCTGATCCGGCTGCTCGACCTGCCCGACCAGGTGCTCGACCTGCTTGCGACCGGCGAGCTCAGCGAGGGCCACGGGAGGGCACTGCTGGCCGCCGGGAGCCAGGCCGAGCGCCGCCGCCTCGCCCGCGAGGCGGTCCGGGCGGGCTGGTCGGTTCGGGAGACCGAGCGCCGGGCAAAGCAAGGCCGGCGCCAGGTCGCGACCGTCACCCCTCACCCCGACCAGGAAGCGGCGCTCGGCCGGGCCGAGGACGCGCTCGAGAGGGCGCTCGGCCGCGAGGTTCGGGTCGGCGTCGCCCGCCGCGGGCTGCGGGCCGAGATCACGTTCGAGGACCTCGAGGACCTGCTCGATCTGGCCGCCTCGATCCGCCGCGGGTAGGGTCACCCGCCACCCGAGCGCTCACTACAATCCCGCGGCGCGGGCGATTAGCTCAGTTGGTTAGAGCGCGTCTCTGATAAGGACGAGGTCCCTGGTTCGAATCCAGGATCGCCCATCCGCCCGCGAGAAAGCCCACCGCCCGCGCCCGGCTGGCAGCGACCGGGGCGCACCTATAATCGTCCGGCCCCAAGCCGCGCGGCTCGGGAGGTCCCATGCAGAGGATGCAGATCTACGGAGTCAGCTTCGACATGGTCGGCAAGCAGCCGATCGTCTTGCTGAAGACGGACGACGGCAATCGCTTTCTGCCGATCTGGATCGGTCATCCCGAGGCGGCTGCGATCCTGATGAAGCTCCAGGGAGCGTCGACGCCGCGCCCGATGACCCACGATCTGCTCTCCGACGTGCTCGGTCAGCTCGACGCCAAGTGCGAGCGCGTCTCGGTCACCGAGCTGCGCGACAACACGTTCTACGCCTCGATCACGATTTCGATCAACGGCAGCGAGATCGAGATCGACTCGCGGCCGTCCGATGCCCTCGCGTTGGCCGTGCGCATGGAGGCCCCGATCTACGCGGCCGAGGACGTGATCGAGGAGTCGTCGATCGAATTCGAGCACGAGGTCGAGGATCAGGAGGAGGTCGTGGAGAAGTTCAAGGACTTCCTCGAGAACGTCTCGCCCGACGACTTCATGGGGGAGGAGGGGGAGGAGCCGCCCGACGACCCCGACCCCGACCCCGACGACGAGAGCTAGCTAGCGGCTCGTCTCGACCCCGCTGCCGACCGCCTGCTCGATCGCCAGCGCGACGAACTGCTCGAAGCTGATCCCGGCCGCCTCGCAGGCCATCGGCAGCAGTGAGGTGTCGGTCAGGCCGGGGATCGCGTTCGCCTCGAGCACCTCGGGCCCGTTCTCCCCGAGCATCACGTCGACCCGCGCAAAGCCCGCCAGGCCGAGCGCCTGCCAGGTTGCCGAGGCCGCCTCGCGCACCGCCGCCTCCCAGCCGCCGATCTCGGCGGGGCAGTTGTATGAGGTGCGGCCGATCTCGTAGCGAGCCTCGTAGTTGAACTGGTCCGCCTCGAGCGGGACGGCCTCGGTGATCGGCAGCGGCTCCCCGTCGATCACCGAGACGGCCAGCTCGCGACCCTGCACGTGGCGCTCGAGCAGCACCCGGTCGTCGTAGCTGAAGGCGGCGACCAGCGCCTCGGGAACCTCGTCCCGGGTCGCCGCCAGGCGGACCCCGAGCGAGGAGCCCTGAGCGGCGGGCTTGACGACGAGTGGAAAGCCGAGCCCCGCCTCGATCTCCTCGAGCGCGTCCGCCGCCCCCAGCTCACGGAACGCCGTCGCGTTGAAGGCGACCCAGTCCGGCGTCGGGATCCCGGCCTCGCGGAGGATGTTCTTGGTCGTCGCCTTGTCCATGCTGCGCATGCAGGCGGCGACGCCCGGGCCGGTGTAGGGGATCCCGAGGATCTCGAGCAGCTCCTGCACGGTGCCGTCCTCACCGCCCGGCCCATGCAAGGCGATGAACGCGACATCGGGCCGCTCGGCCTTCAGGGTCCTGACCAGCTGCTCGCCGGCATCGATCGCGACCGCGCGATGGCCGAGCGTCCCCAGCGCATCCGCGACACGCGCTCCGGAGCGCAACGACACGGCCCGCTCGAGCGAGCGGCCGCCCATGATCACCGCGACCTTCACGGCCGCTCGCCCGGCCGCCGCAGCGGCAGCACGTCGGCCGCCTCTCCGTCCGCCTCGACCGGGTCGGGAACCCGGTGCTCGCCGGTGATCGTCCGGTACAGGTCCAGCTGCTCACCGACGGCGCGCCCGATCCTGCGCACCCCCTCGAGGATCTCCGGCTCGGTTCGGGCGCTGAAGTTGAGCCGCATCGAGCTCCGCCCGAGCCCGTCCGCGAAGGCGGCCTCGCCGGGGACGAAGGCGACGTTCTCGCGCAGTGCCTTCGCCAGCAGGTCGGTCGTGTTGATGTAGTCCGGGAGGGTCGCCCAGACGAACAGTCCCCCATCCGGTCGCGACCACTCGGCCTCGGAGGGGAAGAAGCGCTCGAGCGCTCCGAGCAGCACATCGCGCCGCGACCGGTAGATCTCGGAGACGTCGTCGATGTACTCCCGCCAGCGCCCCTCGGCGAAGAACTCGCCGACGAAGTACTGGGTCAGGGTCGAGGTGCAGAGGTCGGCGGCCTGCTTGCCGAGCACGATCTTCTCCATCACCGGGGGCGGAGCGCAGAGCCAGCCAACCCTGATCCCCGGGGAGAGGATCTTCGAGAAGGTGCCGGTGTAGAGCACGTAGTCACCGCCGTCGAGCGCGTAGAGGGCGGGCACCGGCTCGCCCTCGAAGCGAAGCAGCCCGTAGGGGTTGTCCTCGAGGATCAGCAACTCGCGCTCGCGAGCGATCTCGACCAGCCGCCTGCGCCGGCCGGCCGACATCGTCACCCCGCCCGGGTTCTGGAAGGTCGGCACCGAGTAGATCAGCTTTGGTCGCCGGCCCTCGCGATCGAGCGCCTCGAGCACCTCGATCAGGCGGTCGATCCGCATCCCCTCTTCGTCGATCGGGACCTGACGGATGTCGGCCTCGTACGAGCAGAAGACGGGCACCGCGCCGGGGTAGGTCGGCCCCTCGGCGATCACCACGTCGCCTGGGTCGATCAGCGTCTTCGCGACCAGATCGAGCGCCTGCTGGCCGCCGGTGGTGACGATCACGTCGTCGGGGTCGGGCTCCATCCCCTCGGCGGCCATCAGCTCGCCGACCACCTGCTTGGTCCGCGCGAAGCCCTCGGTCGGTCCGTACTGGAGCGCCTCCGCCGAGGACTCCTGGGCGATCCGCGTCATCTGTGCCGCGAACGACTCGGGCGGGAAGGTGGAGGTGTCCGGGAGGCCCCCGGCGAGCGAGATCACCTCGGGCCGGGCGGTGATCTCCATCAGGTCCCGCATCGCCGAGGACCGCATCACGCGGGTCCGCCCGGCGAACAGGCCGGCGTACCGCTCGAGGTCACTCGCCGTCGTGTGCGCGCGGCGATGGCGTCCCGGCGCCCGCCCGGCGGGGGGCTCGGGCCGGCTGCTGGGGTGGTGGCCGCTCACGCCGCTAAGTCTGCCGCACCGAGTCACGCGTGGTCGCGGTGTCCACTAGCCTGCGGCGGCGATGGACCTGTTGCTCGCGATCTGCCAGGCGATCGGCCTCGCCCTGGCGGTCGGGATCGGCGGTGTCCTCGCCGCCCTCTTCATCGCCGTGATGGCGTCTACCGACGCCGGCATCGACCTGCGCGGGACCGACTGGGAGTTCATCGGGGAGGGCTGGTTCATCGCGATTCTGTTCGCCGCCAACGTGCTCGCCTTCTACGAGAGTCGCCGACCGCCTCAGGCGGGGAGTGGCCGCGGCCGTTTCGATCGCCGGATTCGCGCAGCCGCAGCCGCCGGGGTCCTGGGCGCCCTGTTCGGCGCCGCATCGCTGGCCGAGCAGGGGGAGCCGGCGGCGATCGGCTTCGTCCTCGGCGCGCTGTTCGGCACCGGCTCGGCCCTGCTGGCGGGGGAGATCCTCGCTGGAGCTCAGAGGCGGGCGGGCGATGCTCACGGCGCGGCATCGACGCTCGAGCTGTTCTTCGGCGGCGCCGGAATCGCGACCGCCGCGCTCGCTCTCTTCGTCCCGCCGGCCTCGCTGTTGGCCCTGATCGGCCTGCTCGTCGTGGGGCTCGGGCGCCGCCGCCGAGCCGGCGAGAAGTACGAGGGCCTTCGGGTCCTGCGCTGACCCGGCGGAGCCCGCTTCCCCGCCGCGCGACTCTGCCAACCTACTCCGACTCCGTGCCCGAATCAGCGAACGCGCAACGCAAGCTCGTCCTCGTCGTAGTCGATTCGCTGCGAACCGACATGCTGAAGCGGACCGTCGCGGAGGGGGACGCGCCGACCTTCGGGGCGCTCCTCGCCCGGGGCGAGCTGATCGAGGACTGCGTCTCGAGCTTCCCCTCGGTGACCCCGGTCTGCACCTCCGAGATCATGACCGGCGCCCGCCCCGACGGCCACTTCATTCCCGGCATGAACTGGTACCACCGGGCCGAGCGCCGCTACGTCGAGTACGGGTCCTCCTGGGAGGCGACGAGGACATTCGGCCTGTTCAGCGCGCTCTACGACACGGTCTACAACATGAACATGGGGCACCTCTCGCATGGTGTCGAGACCCTCTACGAGAGCTTCGGCGACGTCGGTCTCCGCAGCGCCTGCACCCCGTTTCTGATCTACCGCGGCCGCACTCGCCACGAGCTCGGGCTCGAGGGCCTGCTCGGAAGGGTTGCGACCGCGGCCAAGTTCCACCACGCCGTCTGGGGTCCCGACGAGCTCTTCTACGGCGAGCTCTACGCCTCCCAGAAGGTGCCCTGCAGGCCGACCCTCGCCCGACCCGACGCCCGCGACGACTACTCGGCCTGCGTCGGCGTCGAGCTCGTCGAGCGCGATCTCTACGACTTCATGCTCTTCTCGCTGCCCGACAACGACCACTACTCGCATCGCTACGGGCCGGAGGCCAGCGCGAGCTCGATCGCGCACGCGGACGAGTGCCTCGGCGAGATCGTCGAGGCAGCCGGCGGGATCGATGCCTTCCTGGTTGACAACGCGGTGATCCTGATGGCCGATCACGCCCAGACCGACGTTCACTCGGAGCTCGACCTCGCCGGGCTGCTGGCGGATGACTGGCACGTGCTGCAGCCGAATGCCGAGGATCCCCACCGGGCGGAGCTGGCGGTCGGGCCGAGCTCGCGGGCGGCCGGGGTCTGGGTGCTGCGAGACGAGGCGCGCGGTCGGCGCCTGCACGACGGCGTGCGGGCCACGGTCGCCCAGCACCCCGGTGTAGATCTGATCGCCTGGCTCGCTGAAGCCGACGGCCGCCCGGCGCAGCGTCGCTCGGTCGGAGTGCCCGACTGCCGCTGGGCGGTCGTTGAGCGGGAGGGCGAGCAGCTGCGCTTCGCGCCCGGCCGGACCGCGAGCGATCGCCGCGCCGCAGGCTGGAGCTGGGAGGGCGACCTCGAGCTGCTCGAGCTCGAGCGGTCCGGCGGGATCGTCGACTCCTCGCGCTACCCGGACGCCTTCGCGCGGCTCTGGTCGGCGCTGCGATCGCCATACGCCGCCGACCTGCTGATCTCGGCGGCCCCCGGCTACGAGCTGGTCGACTGGGGCGGCACCACCCACATCCCGGGCGGCAGCCACGGTTCGCTGCTCGCCGGCGACTCGCTCGCGCCGCTGCTGACGGTCGGCCTGGAGGGCGAGCGGCCGAAGCGGGACCAGTGGGCGATCTCCGACGTCGCCGGCCTCGCGCGCGCACACTTCGGGCTGAGCGCGCCCGCGAGTGGCGCACGGCTGCGCCAGGAGGCTCTGAGGTGACCGACGCGCCGCCCGCCGATCAGCGCCCCGCGTCGTCTCCCAGCGGTGATCGCGGCAGGACCGCGCGCGCCGCCGACGCCGCCTGGGGCCTCGCCCGCCGGGTCCACCTCGGCACCCGCCGCCCGGCCAATTGGCTGCAGCTCTTCCAGTTCGCCGTGGTCGGCGGGTCCGGCTACGTGATCAACCTGGCCGTCTTCGCGCTGCTGACCTCCGTCGGCGACGTCCACCACGTGCTTGCTGCGGTCGGCGCATTCGTCGTCGCCGTCACCAACAACTTCATCCTCAACCGCGTCTGGACCTTCCGCTCGCAGGGGGCGCTGGACGACCACGCCGGCTTCCAGGCCGCCCGGTTTCTGGCGGTCAGCGTTGCGGGCCTCGGCGTCAACCTGCTCGTCCTCTTGATCCTGGTCGACGGCGCCGGAGTCTCGGAGTTGCCGGCGCAGGCGATCGCGGTCGCCGTGGCGACTCCGGTCAACTTCATCGGCAACAAGCTCTGGACCTTCGGGCGCGAGCCTCGACCGCGGTAGCGTCGTCGCCATCGAGGAGCCGAGCGTCCAGCGACCAGGCCAGCGGCCCGCGGCTGCCTGCAGGTGGATCGCGGCGATCGCGGTCGCCGCGCTTGCGGCGCTCGCTCTGGCCACACCCGCCCCGGCACGGCAGACAGCGGCCGGATCGACGGCGGGAACCGAGCTGCCCGCCTCGCTGCCGCAGAAGCCCGCGGACTATCTGATCGGTCCGCGACGGGCGCTGCGAATCGCCGACACCGACCCGACCGTGATCGGCGAGCGCGCCCGGCGCGGGAAGCTGACCGCCGGCATCGACGCAAAGCCGACCCAGAACTGGGAGGTCGGCTACTTCGACCGCGGCGAGAAGGTGGTGCTCGTGGTGGTCGACGGCATCAGCGGTGAGATCCTCGAGTCGTGGACCGGGATCCAGGTCGCCTGGCCGATGGCGCGGGGCCGGGAGGGGCAGTTCGGACACCTGCTGAACGCGCCGTACGTCTGGATCCCGATGGCGGCGCTGTTCCTGCTCGGCCTGCTCGACTGGCGCCGCCCCGGTCGGATCGCACACCTCGACCTGCTCGCGCTGCTCTCGTTCGGGATCTCGCAGGCGTTCTTCAACGACGCCGAGATCGGGTCCGCGGTGGCGCTGTACTACCCGCCGCTGGTCTATCTGCTGGCCCGGATGCTCTGGGTGGGCTTCGGTCGGGGCGCTGCGCCGCTGCGGCCGTCGATGCCGCTGCGGGCGATGGTCTTGCTGTGCGTCGCACTGGCCGTCTTCCGGGTCGCACTCAACATCGCCGACTCCGGGGTCATCGACGTCGGCTACGCCGGGGTGGTCGGCGCCGACCGGATCACCGACGCCGAGCCGATCTACGGCGAGGCGGCCTTTCCGTCGAACAATCCGACCGGGGACACCTACGGGCCGGCCAACTACTTCGCCTACGTTCCGTTCGAGCAGGTCTTTCCTTGGAGCGGCGCCTGGGACTCGCTGCCGGCGGCGCGGGCCGCCGCACTGTCCTTCGATCTCCTCTGCGTGCTCGGCCTGATCGTGCTCGGCCTCCGCCTCTCGGGCAGGCGCCTCGCCGCGACCCTGGCGTTCGCATGGCTCGCGTACCCGTACACGGCCTTCGTCCTGCAGTCGAACTCGAACGATTCGCTGCTTGCGGCGCTGCTGATCTGGAGCCTGGCGTTGTT
Source organism: uncultured Solirubrobacterales bacterium (assembly GCA_963700785.1). Taxonomy (GTDB): domain Bacteria; phylum Actinomycetota; class Thermoleophilia; order Solirubrobacterales; family 70-9; genus CAXMST01. The sequence goes on along the minus strand of CAVOYZ010000008.1, from coordinate 126,083 downwards.
CGCCCAGCCGCTGGCCCGTGGAGCGCTGCTCGCCCTCGCCGCCGCGACCAAGTTCGCCCCGCTCGCCCTCGCCCCGCTCTATCTGGCCGGCCGCAGCGGCCTCGCCGGCATCCGGCGCCCCGATCGCGAGCGCCTGAGGCCGGCACTGCTCTACGGCGGCGCCTTTCTCGCCACCGCGCTGCTGATGCTCGCGCACCCCGCGATCGACCCCGGCCTCGCGGTCTTCTGGGAGCGCACGGCCGGCAGCCAGGCGGGCCGCGAGTCTCCGTTCTCGATCTGGGGCCAGGCCGACCTCGAGGCTCTCCACACCGCCGTCAAGCTCGCCGCCGTGGCGCTGGCGCTGGCGGTTGCACTGGTCCCGCGCGAGCGGACTCCGGCCCAGATCGGGGCCCTCGGAGCGGCGGTGATGATCTCGGTTCAGCTCACCGCCGAGCACTGGTTCTACCTGTACATCGTCTGGTTCCTGCCGCTGCTGCTGCTGGCGATCGCGTTCCGCCCGGAGCGGGCGCAGCCGGCGCGGTCCCTGCCGCCCGCGCGCGAATGACCCCGCGGCGGGCTACTACTCCCGCCGGTCATGTCATCGCGGTCGAGCTAGTCGACGGGCTCGAGGATCTGCTCGATCGAGACCGCTCGGCCGGCGCCGTCGATCTCGAGTGCGGCGGCGTTGATCCAGACATCGTCCTCGGCGGTCCGAAAGCGGGTCGGCATCTGCCGCGTGAACCCCTCCATCGCGTCCTCGATCCGGACCCCGAGGACGCTCTGACGCGAGCCGGTCATCCCGGCGTCGGAGACGAACGCCGTGCCGCCCGGCAGCACGCGTGCGTCCGCGGTCGGCACGTGGGTATGGGTGCCGAGCACCGCGGCGACCCGGCCGTCGAGGTACCAGCCCATCGCGACCTTCTCGCTCGTCACCTCCGCGTGGAAGTCGACCACGATCACCTCGGCACCGCGGCGTTCGAGCTCCGCGAGCTCGGCGTCTGCAGCGTGGAACGGAGAGCGGGCCACGGTCAGCTGCAGCGCTCCCGAGAGGTTCAGCACCCCGACCCTCCGGCCGCCGCCCTCGACCACGGTCGCGCCGCGTCCAGGGTTCGCCTTCGGGTAGTTCGCGGGCCGCACGATCCGCTCGTCGCGGTCGAGCATCTCGTAGCAGTCACGCTGACGGTAGGCGTGGTTGCCGAGCGTGATCACGTCGGCCCCGGCGGCGAAGATCGCCGCCGCGGAGCGCTCGTTGATCCCGACCCCGCCGGCGGAGTTCTCACCGTTGACGATCGCCAGATCGGAGTCGTGGCGGCGGCGCAGCTCGGGCAGCTTCTCCGCCAGCGCGCGCAGGCCTGGCTTGCCGACGACATCGGCGACGAAAACGATCCGCATCGACCCAGTCTTGCCGATCCCGGCGACGAGCCGCTCCCCAGGACCGTCTAGCTTTCCGACGATGGAGGCGCGGGCAACGACCGCCGCCGCGATCGAGGTTGCGGCGCTGGAGAAGAGCTTCGGCGATCGCCGGGCCCTGACGGGAGTCGGCTTTGCCGTCGCCCCCGGGGAGCTGCTGGCGGTGATCGGGCCGAACGGAGCCGGCAAGACGACGCTGCTCTCGATCATCGCCGGCAGCCTCGCCCACGACGCCGGCACGGTCACGATCGCCGAAAGCCGGGTCGGCTTCGTGCCGCAGCAGCCGGCCTTCTACCGGAAGCTGACCGTCGAGGAGAACCTCGAGCTGTTCGCGCGGCTCGAGGAGGTCCCCGATCTCGATGCGGCGGTCGCGGAGATGCTCGAGCAGACTGCGCTCGGCGATCGCCGCGCAGACCTCGCCGGGACGCTGTCCGGCGGCAACCAGCAGCGGGTCAACATCGCGATCGGCCTCCTGGCGAAGCCCGCGGTGATGCTCCTCGACGAGCCCTCCACGGGCCTCGATGCCCGCCAGCGGGCCCGGCTCTGGGAGTTCGTGCTCGGCCTCGCGGAGAACGGCACGACGGTGATCTTCACGACCCACGACATCGCCGAGGCCGAGCGCTACGGCGATCGGCTGCTGGTCCTCGCGGACGGCGAGGCGCTGTTCGACGGCAGCCCCGCCGGGCTGCACGCCGAGGCGGGCACCGAGGCCGGCGATGCCGAAGGGACGTTCGTCCGCTTTCTCGCCGAGCGCGGTCACTGAGCGAGCCCGATGCGCTGGCTCCTGCTCAAGGATCTGAAGCTGATGTGGCGCTCGCCGCTGCTCACGGCGCTGCTCGTCGCCTACCCGATCGTGATTGCGGTCCTGATCGGCTTCGCGCTCTCCGGTGGGCCGAGCAAGCCACGCGTCGCCTTCCTCAACGAGGTGCCGGAGGGCTCGCCGCTGAACGTCGGCGGCGAGGAGTTCGACCTGGTCGGCGCTCGGGACGAGCTCTGCGAGCGGATCGAGTGCGTGCCCGTCTCCAGTCGCGAGGAGGCCCGCGAGAAGGTCGAGTCCGGCGATGTGCTGGGCGCGCTGGTGCTGCCCTCCGATCTGATCGAGAAGCTGCAGTCGCTCGCGGGCCTGACCCCCGAGCAGCCGACCGTCGAGGTGCTGGTCAACGAGGAGGACCCGGTCAAGGGCCAGCTCGTCGACGAGCGGATCGACTCGCTGCTCTCCGATGCCAACCTGCGGATCTCCCAGCGGATCTCGGACGTCTCGATCGGCTACCTGGGGATCCTGCTCGACGGCGGCTCGCTCAACTTCCTCGGCCAGGGCTTCGAGATCCTCGGCCTGCGCAGCGCCGAGGCGATCCTGAGGCGGATCCGTGGCGATCTGCCGAAGGGAAGCGACGGTCGCGCGGAGATCGATCGCGTGATCCGCTTCTCCTCGCTCGCCGCGGAGAACCTCGACGTCGCCGATGACCTGCTGGGAGCCGTGAGCCAGCCGATTCAGGTCGACAAGGAGGTCGTCAACGGCGACAGCCCGTCGCTCGACGTCTTCGCAATCGCCGTCGCCGCGACGATCACCTTGATGTTCGTCACGGTCCTTCTCGTCGCGGGCTCGCTTGCCCTCGAGCGCGAGGAGAATGCCTTCCGGCGGCTCATCCGCGGCCTGGTCACCCCGACCGGCCTGCTGATCGAGAAGATCGCCCTCGGCGTCGTCGCCTCGCTCGCGGTGACGCTGCTGATGCTCGCCGGCCTCGAGCTGTTCCTCTCCCTGCAGTGGCAGCGGTTCCCGCTCTGGATTCCGGCGATAGTCGCCGGCGGCGCCGGCTTCGCCGCGTTCGGCGCCGCGCTCGGCGGCGCCGCGCGCGAGGTGCGCGCCGCCTCGCTGCTCGCCTTCATGGTCTCGCTGCCGGTCGCATTCCTCTCGCTGGTGCCCTCCGGAACGGTCAGCCCGGGCCTCTTCGATGCGATCGGGGCGGTCACCGCGCTGTTCCCGTTCGACCCGGCGCTGCGCGCGCTCGAGGGGGCGCTCGAGGACTCCGGGCCCTCGCTCGGCGCCGCGATCGCTCACCTCGCGATCCTGACGGCCGCCTACGGCCTGCTGGCCCGCCTCGCCCTCCGCCGGTTCGCCTGACGGAGCACGCCCGCCGACCGGTCAACGGTCGACGGGCGTGGAACGGCGCCCCCCTGTTCGGCGGGGCGGCCGCGTCGCCGTGCGACGACGATCAAGCCCCTGCCGGTGGCTCCTCCCCGGCCTGCTTCTGCGCCGACGACACGCACTTGCCGAGCGCGTTCTTGCCGTTCTTGTTGGCGCCGTAGGTCTCCTCGAAGGCGTCCGGATCCGCGGCCCGCTCGGCCTTGCAGGCCTTCGCGGCGTTCTTGAACGACGCGAGCTCCTCGCTCGACGCCCTCTTGACCGCCCGCGACACGCACTTGCCGAGCGCGTTCTTGCCGTTCTTGTTGGCGCCGTAGGTCTCCTCGAAGGCGTCCGGATCCGCGGCCCGCTCGGCCTTGCAGGCCTGCGACGCGTTCCGTACCTCGCCCTTGACGTCCGACTTCTCGCCCTTTACGCAGGTCCGCATCGCCCGCTTGCCGTAGAGGGCCCGGAAGGCCGCCTTGTCGGCGCGCTTCTCGGCCTTGCACTGGCTCTTGGCGAGCTTCCTCGCGTCCTTGACCCCGTCGGGCTTGGCCGCGCCCGCGGTCGCGCTCAGCATCAGCGCACAGCCGATCAGCGCCAGCGGGATAACCATCAGTCTCTTCATCGTTCCTGCTCCTCAGTTCGATCCACTCTCGTGGGGCTTGCTTTTCAGTTGCTCTGTGTAAGAACGCCGCCAGCCGCCTGCTGTCAGGTGCTATCGCGGACTACTTCGGCGGGCCGCCCTTGCCCTTGCCGGCCTCCGGCGCCGCGGGCGGCCCGGCGCCGGGCGCCTCAGGCTTCACGGCCGGCGGAGAAGGCCTGCCCCCGCCGCCCCCGCCGTTCGCCTGGGCTGGGGCCTGCGTCGGAGGCTTGCCGGGAGGGACGGCGGGCCGGCCGGCGCCGTTCGAACCCGGGTTCGCGGGCGGTCCAGCGGTGGCCGGGGGGGTGGGGGCCTGCTCTGCCCGTCCGCCGCCGACGCCGTTGCCGCGCCCTCCGGCTGCCCGGCCCTTGCCCTTCCGATTGACCTTGGTCTGGCCCGGAGCTTCGCCCGACCGCCCGCGCCGGCCAGCGCGCCGGTTGCGGCTTTCAGGCTTCGACGCTGAGACCTCGGCGCCACGACCCCGTGCGTTCTGCGCGGCATCCGCTCCGCGTCGCCCCGCGGCTCCGGCCGCGCTCGTTGCGGGTGCCGCTTCGCGCTCGGCCCCGCCGCCGACCTGAACCGGCACCGGCAGCTCGACGATCCCCGCGGCATCCGAGGCGCCGGCAGCGACCACCACCGCCGCGACAACCGTCGCCGCTTTGACCGAGGCGCCGGCGGCAACCCCACCGCCGACCGCCGCCGCCCCGGAGCCGACGGCCGCGACGCCCGTCGTCGCCCCAGCGGCGCCCGCCCCTCCGATCCCGAGCCCGGCGAAGATCCCTCCGGCCGCCGCGATCGGCAGCGGCGGGCAGAGCGCCTGCAGATCGCGCTGCCGCACGTCGATCGCGGCCTTGAAGTCCGAGCAGCCTCCGCAGGCGCGGAGGTGGGCCTTCAGCTTGCGCCCGCGCAGCCGCCGGCCGTCGCCGTCGCTGACCGCGCGGCGTGCCTCATCACAGCCCATCTCGCGCCCCTCCGCCCGGCTCCGCAGCGCCACGCGGGCCTCGTAGACCGATTGCCTGGCGGCGCCCTCGGCGCAACCGAGCGCAGCTGCGATCTCGGTGTAGGCGAGGCCCGACAACTCGCGCATGACCAGCGCGGCGCGCTGGCGCTCCGGCAGCCCCTTGAGGTCGTCGACGAGGATCCGCAGCCGGTCGCGATCCTCGAGCTCGGTCGCGGCGGATCCCACCTGCTCGGCCGCGGGCTCGCACGCGAGCGGCCGCTCTCGCCGGCTGCGCACGATCGAGATCGACTCGTTGTGGGCGACCCGAAACAGCCAGGGACGAAGCTCCAGCTCGCGGGCCTCGCCGGGCAGCGCCCGCAGTGCGGCGGACATCGTCGACTGCAGCGCATCCTCGGCGTCGGCCGGGTTCTGGAGAATCGCCAGGCAGTAGCGATAGATCTCCTGATGATGGTCGCGAAAGACCTGCTCGAAGGCTGCCTGCTCCCCGCTGCGGATCCGGCGGCTCAGCCCAAGGCGGGCGCGGATGGATCTCCCCCCTGCGAGCGCGCGGGGGGAGCCTGCGGCGATCGGTCGCGAGGAAGCCATCCCCGATCATTATCGGCAGAGATCCATCGGGCTGTAAGTAGGTCCCACTCGTGGTATCTGCGGGTTCGCATCCCATCTGCCGTCTGCAGGTAACAACGCGGAGCGCGGCCCGTTGTCAGGTGGTTGGGTCCGCCGAGTGGATTGCGCGGCACCGCGCCCGGCTGCCCGGGCCCGCGCGACCCCCGCGGACAGCACCCCGATCTAGACTGGCGAGCGATGGGATTCCCAGCGACCCGCATGCGCCGCCTGAGGCGGACCGGTGTCCTGCGCGAGATGGTGCGGGAGACGACACTGCGCCCGGCCGACCTGATCCAGCCGCTGTTCGTCAGCGCCGGCGTGGGGGTCCGCGAGCCGGTCGAGGCGATGCCGGGGATCGAGCGGCTCTCGATCTCGGCCCTGGTCGAGGAGGCGGGCGAGGTCGTTGCCGCCGGCGTGCCGGCCGTCCTGCTCTTCGGGGTGCCCGCCGCCAAGGACGAGGCCGGCAGCGGCGCCTACGACGATGAGGGCATCGTCCAGCTCGCTACCCAGGCGCTGAAGGAGGCCCACCCGGACCTGGTCGTGATCGCCGATACCTGCCTCTGCGGCTACACGGCGGGCGGGCATTGCGGCGTCGTGCGCGAGGGTGAGGTCGACAACGACCTCTCGCTCGAGCTGATCGCGAAGACCGCCGTCTCGCAGGCGGCTGCCGGGGCCGATGCCGTCGCCCCGAGCGGGATGATGGACGGCCACGTCGCCGCGGTCCGCGCCCAGCTCGACGCGGAGGGGCTCTCGGCGACGCCGATCCTCTCCTACGCCGTCAAGTACGCCTCGGCCTTCTACGGGCCGTTCCGGGAGGCCGCCGGCTCGACCCCCCGGGAGGTGGGAAGGAGCGGCTACCAGATGGACCCGGCGAACGTGCTCGAGGCGCTCCGCGAGGCGAAGCTCGATCTCGAGGAGGGCGCCGACATGTTGATGGTCAAGCCCGCTCTCCCCTACCTCGACGTCGTCAGCCGGGTCAAGCACGAGACCGGGGCGCCACTCGCCGCCTACCATGTCTCGGGCGAGTACTCGATGCTGAAGGCGGCATCGGCCAGCGGCTGGCTCGACGAGTCGGCCGCGGCGCTCGAGTCCCTGACCGCGATCAGGCGGGCGGGAGCCGATCTGATCGTCACCTACTACGCGAAGGAAGCGGCCGGATGGCTGAGCTGACAAACCCACCGACGGCAGCCGACGGCGCGCCGACCGGAGCCCGCTCGAAGGCGAGGGCCCGCAAGGACGGCGCCGCGATCCCGCTCGACGCGGTCGACCGGCGGCTGATCAACGTGATGCAGTCCGAGTTCCCGCTGGTGCCCGAGCCCTACGCGCTGATCGCCGAGCGGGCTGGAATCACGCGCGATGACGCGATGGCGCGCGCTCAGCGGCTGCTCGACGGGCGGATCATCCGCGAGATCACCCCGATCTTCGACACCAGGGCGCTCGGCTACTCGTCGATGCTCGTCGCGGCGAAGGTCGACACCGAGTTCCCGCACCGCCCGGCGGAGATCATCAACGCGCACCCCGGCGTCTCCCACAACTACCTGCGCACGCACGAGTTCAACCTCTGGTTCACGATCGCGACGCCACCCGACTCCGAGCTCGGGCTGCAGGGCACGCTCGAGTCCCTCCAGGAGCAGACCGGCGCTGAGTCGATCAGGCAGCTGCCGACCCTGACGATGTTCAAGATCAACATGAACCTCGAGATGGAGGGGGACACCGAGGCGCTGGCGGCGAAGGTCGAGGCCGTCCCGCCGCGCGAGCTCGAGCCGCGCCCCTACGACGACGGCGACGTCGCGCTGATCCGGGCCACGCAGGGGCCGATGGCGGTCGTCGACAACCCCTGGGCCGGCGCTGCCGAGCAGCTCGGGATCGCCACGGCCGAGCTGCTCGATCGGCTCCAGGAGCTGATCGACCGCAAGATCCTCAGGCGCGTCGCCGCGATCCTCTACCACCGCCGGGCTGGGTTCTCCGCGAACGGGATGGGCGTCTGGCGGGTGCCGCCCGAGCGCGTCGCCGACGTCGGCGGCCGGATGGCTGCCGTCCGCGGCGTTTCGCACTGCTACGAGCGACCCACCTACGAGGACTGGCCCTACTCGGTGTTCACGATGGCTCATGGCCGCTCGAAGGAAGAGTGCGATGCGATCCTCGACTCGATCGCCGACGAGCACGAGCTGCACGGGCCCGACCGCGCCGTGCTCTACAGCAGCACCGAGTACAAGAAGATCCGCCTCCGCTACTTCACCGACGACTACCGTGAGTGGGAGCGGGAGCACGGCGCCTAGCGGCCCGGCCCGGGGCTCGGACGCGGTGAGGGACGAGCGCTCCAGGGAGCTCTATCGCCGGGCGGTCGGCGTGATGCCCGGCGGCGTCAACTCGCCCGTCCGGGCGATGGGCTCGATCGGCCGCGACCCGATCTTCATCGAGAGCGGCCACGGATGCGAGCTGCTCGACGTCGACGGCAATCGCTACGTCGACTGGGTCTCGTCCTGGGGACCGTTGATCGCCGGCCACGCGAACCCGGCGATCATCGATGCGGTGACCGGGGCGGCAGCCAGGGGCACCTCCTACGGCGCCGCGACCGCTGGCGAGGTGGAGCTCGCCGAGGAGGTCTGCTCGCGGTTCGGCTCGGTCGAGATGCTGCGCATGGTCAACTCCGGCACCGAGGCCGCGCTGAGCGCAGTGCGACTGGCCCGCGCGGCGACCGGGCGCGACCGCCTGGTCAAGTTCGCCGGGGCCTATCACGGCCACGTCGACGGCCTGCTCGCGGACGCCGGCTCCGGCCTCGCGACCCAGGGCATTCCCGCCTCCCCGGGGGTCCCGGCCGCCCAGGCGGCCGCGACGACGGTGGTTGCATGGAACGACTTCGACGCGGTCGAGCGCGCGGTGCGCGAGGTCGAGCCGGCCGCGATCCTCTGCGAGCCGATCCCGGCCAACATGGGGGTGGTGCCGCCCGCCGAGGGCTTCATCGAGCACCTGCGCGAGCTCGCGGACTCGAGCGGGGCGCTGCTCGTCTTCGACGAGGTGATCTCGGGCTTCCGGGTGGCGCGCGGCGGTGCCCAGGAGCTGCTCGGGGTGAGCGCGGACCTGACGATCATGGGCAAGGTGATCGGCGGCGGCCTGCCCGCGGCCGCGTACGGAGCGAGCCGCGAGTTGATGGAGCAGGTCGCTCCGTCGGGCGACGTCTACCAGGCCGGGACGCTGTCCGGGAACCCGCTCGCCGTCGCCGCCGGCCGGGCGACGCTGGAGCTGCTCGATCCGGCCGCATACGACCGCCTGGCGGAGCTGACCGAGCTGCTCGCCAGCGGCCTCCGCGCGGCGATCGATCAGGCCGGGGCGGGCGCGTGGGCCTCGGTCGCCTCGGCCCCAGCCCTGGTCACGCTGTTCATGAGCGCCAGCCCGCCACACGACTTCGCCGCGGCCAAGGCCTGTGACCTCGAGGCCTACGGCGCGCTCTGCCGGGGGCTGCTCGAGCGTGGCGTCTACGCTCCGCCCTCGCAGTTCGAGGCCTGGTTCGTCTCCCTTGCCCACGACCCGACGGCGATCGAGCGCAGCTGCGCGGCCGTCGCCGAAACGCTGGCTGAGATCCGCCGATGAGCCGAGGCCGGTCCGCCGAAGCAGCGCTCGCCGATCTGGCTGGTGAGCTGCGCGAGGAGCAGTCGGTGATCTCCGGCCACGTGGTCGACCCTTCTGAGTCGCCGGCGCTGGGGATCCTCGCCGCCTCGGGGCCGAGGACGAGCGACCGGGCGGCCGCCTACTCGCTGATCATCGAGTGCGTCCGCGAGGGCTACCTGCTCCACTACGGGCGAGCGCGGCTGGTCGAGCCACCGGATCAAGACCTGGCGCTGCTCGCCGGCGACTATCTCTACGCGAAGGGCCTCGAGCGTCTCGCCGCGCTCGGCGACCTCGATTCGGTGCGAGAGCTGTCCGACCTGATCTCGCTGCTCGCGCAACTGCACGCCGAGGGCGGTGAGGGGACCGAGCGGCGGGCGGCGACCATGTGGCTGGCCAGCGCGGTCGCGATCGCCACCGCGGGCGGCGATCCGCACGAACGTGGCAAGCGCGCGGTTCGGGCTGGAGACTCCGCTGAAGGTTTGTATGCGGCGGCCGTCGATGCCGCCTCCCTCGGCGGGCCTCGACGAGCAACTGGCAAAGGCCGCAGAGACGGTAGGCTTTCGCCCCTCCCACCGTGGCTGACCCAGGTACGGACAACAACACCGAGGCCGAAGGCAAGGACGGCCCGCCCGAGATGAAGCCGGCCGGCTACTTCGAGGGCGAGTCGATGACCCGCCGCAAGGTCTTCACCGTCGCCAGCGCGGCGGTCGGCGGGGTCGCGGGCGCGGTGGTCATCCTGCCGGCGCTCGGCTTCGCGCTCGCGCCGGTCTTCGAGAAGCCCGAGGAGATCTGGCAGGCCGTCGGGACGGTCGAGGACTTCCCCTCCGACACGTACACGTCGGTGGTGATCACGATCGTCGAGGGCATCGGTGAGGCGGGCAAGTCGACCGCCTACGTGCGGCAGGGCAGCGAGGAGCTCGGCGAGAGCCCGGACGAGTTCATCGCGATCTCATCCCGCTGCGCCCATCTCGGGTGTCCGGTCCGCTACTTCGAGGCGGCGGCGAACTTCATCTGCCCCTGCCACGGCGGCGTCTACGGGTTCGAGGGCGAGGTCCTCGGCGGCCCCCCGCCGCGCCCGCTCGACCGGTTCCAGACCCGGCTCGCCGGCGACGTCGTCGAGCTCGGCCCCCGGTTCAGCGTCACCTCGCAGCTGGAGCCGGTCCGGGCCCGCGATCCCGGCGAGTTCACCGGCGGCATCTGGGAGTACCTCTATCCACCGCGTCCCTCGACCGCGCCGGCGCCGTAGCCCGGTGACCGCTGATGGCTGAAGCCGAGACAGAGACAGAGGGCCCGCCCGCCAAGGGCAACGGCCGCGCTGCGCGGCTGCTGCCGCCACCGTTGAAGCGGCCGGGCAAGCCCGGCAGCAACGGCAACGGCGGCGCCGCGCGCGTCGCCGAGGGTGCCAAGGACGCGCCGGCCGACCTGCTCGGCTGGCTCGACGAGCGGACCTCGGCGACGGCATTCCTCACCGGGGTGCTCTACCGGAAGGTCCCGAAGGGCACCAACTGGCTGTACACGCTCGGCTCGGCGACGCTGTTCGCGTTCGTCGTACAGGCGATCACCGGGGTCTTTTTGGCGATGTACTACACGCCCTCGACGATCGAGGCCTACGACTCGATCACCAATCTCACCAACAACGTGTTCATGGGCGAGTTCGTCCGCGGCATGCACAAGTGGGGCGCCTCGGTGATGGTGATCCTCGTCTTCGTGCACATGGCGCGGACCTTCTTCGTCGGCGCCTACAAGTACCCGCGCGAGCTGAACTGGATCATCGGCGTGGTGCTGTTGATCCTGACGATGGTGATGGGCTTCACCGGCTACCTGCTGCCGTTCGACCAGCGCTCCTACTGGGCGACGATCGTCGGCGTCAACATCAACGGCACCGGCCCGATCGTCGGGCCCTTCCTCTCGGACTTCCTCCGCGCCGGGCCCGAGTTCAGCCAGACGACCCTGTCCCGGTTCTACTCGATCCACATGCTGATGGTCCCGGGCGCGATCGTCGCCCTGATCGGCGCCCACCTGTATCTGGTGGTGAAGCAGGGCACGACCGCGCCGCCGTGGGTGCGGGCAGAAACCAAGCCGAAGTCCTCGCGGGCGGAGAAGGTCTGATGAACCGCCAGCAGAAGGAGAGCTACCTACGCGAGTACGAGGTCCTGAAGAAGAAGGGCAAGTCGTTCTTCCCCTACGCGGTGATGAAGGACTCGGTGATGGCGTTGATCGTCGTCCTGGTGATCGCGGTGATGGCGATCTTCCTCGGGGCCGAGCAGGGCCCGAAGGCCGACCCGACCACCACCACCTACACGCCGCGGCCCGAGTGGTACTTCTTCTTCCTGTTCGAGCTGCTGCGGGTGATCAAGCCCGCGGAGCTGACCCCGCTGGCGACGATCGGCATCCCGACGATCGCGATCGTCCTGCTGATCATGCTTCCGTTCTACGACCGTGGCCCCGAGCGCCATCCGCTGCGGCGCCCGATCGCGATGTTCGCGGCGGTGCTGACGATCGCTTCGATGGGATACCTGACCTTCCTCGGCGCCGAGGCCGGCCCACCGACCGAGATCGAGCTGGCGAGCGCGGCCGAGTTCGACGAGGGCAAGGAGGTCGTCGCCTCGCAGGGGTGCCTGGGCTGTCACAAGATCGGCAGCAACGGCGGCGCGCTCGGGCCGAACCTGACCGAGGTGGGCGCCCGCCTACCGGCGGCGGCGATCGCGAGATCGGTGATCGTCGGACCATCCTTCATGCCCGCCTACGACCGCCTCCAGCGTGATGACCCCGAGGCGTTCGACGCGCTCGTCCAGTACCTGGCCTCGCTCGATGGTCAGGAAGCCGGCGGCGGGTAGCGGCTGACGCCGTCCGGGCCGAAGCGATCGCCGGGCTACGATCCGCCCGGGGTGACCAGCGCATGATCGAGAGCAAGCCCTCACGCGAGTCGGAGGAGTTCGCCGGCCAGGTCCGGGGGATGTTCGACCGGATCGCCGGCGTCTATGACCTGATGAACTCGGCGATGACGGCGGGGATGCACCACCGCTGGCGGGAGCGGGCGGTCGACCTGGCGGCGCTCGAAGCCGGCGACTCGGCTCTCGACGTCGCCTGCGGCACCGGTGATCTGACGCTCGAGCTGCAGCGCCGGGTCGGCTCGCAGGGTCGCGTGATCGGCTCCGACTTCTCCGAGCGGATGCTCGATCTCGCCCGCGAGAAGGGGGCGTCTCGCTCGAACGGCGCCCGGAGCCCGATCTTCGAGTGGGGCGACGCCCTCGAGCTTCCCTACGACGAGTTCAGCTTCGACGCCGTCACGGTTGGCTTCGGGGTCCGCAACTTCGCCGATCTCGATCGCGGCCTCGCCGAGCTCGTGCGGGTGCTGAAGCCGGGGGGGAGGCTGGTGATCCTCGAGATCACGCAGCCGCAGCGGCCGCCGCTCTCGACCTTCTTCTCGCTCTGGTTCGATCGGCTGGTCCCGCGGCTCGGCAGCATCGCCGGCGACCGCGAGGCCTACAGCTACCTGCCCGAGTCGGTGAAGCGGTTCCCGGCGCCGCGCGAGCTGGCCGAGAGGATGGACCGGGCCGGCCTGAGCGGGATCCGCTGGACGATCCTCGCCGGCGGGATCATCGCGATCCACTCCGGGTCCAGGCGGGAGCCCTGATGGGCAGGTCGGCGATACCCGAGCCGGTCACCGCGGTCAGCGATCTGGCCGGGGCATGGCTGCCGATCCGGCTGCAGCGAGTCGAGGAGCGACTCGGGGAGATCGTCGCCGGCCACGGTGAGCCGCTCGCGGCCGCGGCCGGCTCGACGCTGGCCGCCGGCGGCAAGCGGATGCGGCCGCTGCTGGTGCTGCTCTGCGCCGGACGCGACGGTGGCGAGGCGGCAATCAGCGCCGCGACATCGATCGAGCTGGTTCACATGGCGACGCTCGTCCACGACGACGTCCTCGATGATGCCCCGCTCCGCCGTGGTCGCCCAACCGTGGTCGCCACCGCCGGCCGCAGCCGGGCGCTTGCCACCGGCGACCTGCTCTTCTCGCGGGCCTTCGCCGAGCTCGCCGCGGCCGGGTCCGAGGGTCAGGTTGCGTCGCTGGCGGCTGCGTCGGTCGCCCTGGCCCAGGGGGAGTTGGCGCAGCGCCGGGATGCCTTCCAGATCGATATCAGCGAGGAGCGCTACTTCCACCGCTGCGGCCTGAAGACGGCGGCGCTGTTCGAGTGTGCCTGCGTGATCGGCGCCGAGCGGCCCGCAGCGGAGCGTCAGGCGCTGCTCGCCTTCGGTCGTCAGATCGGCCTCGCGTTCCAGCTGCTCGACGACGTGCTCGATGTGGTCGGACCGGTCGAGCGCACCGGCAAGGCGAGGGGGACCGACCTGCTCGACGGCACCGTGAACCTGCCGCTGATCCGCGCTCGCGAGCACGACCCCGAGCTCGCGCGGCTCGACCTGCACGGCCTCGACGGCGCCGAGGCGGAGCGGATCTGCGACCGCATCGCGGCGACCGGAGCGACCGATCAGGTTCGGGTCGAGGCGCGGGAGCGGGTCGAGCGGGCCAAGGGCCGCCTGCGCGCGACCGCTCTCGACGAAGGCGCCCGCGAGCTCTTCGAGCTGGTCGCTGACGGCGTCGTCGAGCGCTACTCGTGAGCGCGGCTGCCGCGCGGGCCTAGGCTGGGTCGGCCGGGGGGCGCTTGCCGCTCAACGCCCTGCGGAAACGGTCGATGTCCTCGGCCCTGCCGCGCTCGAGCTCCGCCAGGTCCTCGGCCAGCGATGCGGTTCCATCGTCGAGAACCCGGTCGAATCGATCGAGCACCTGCTGCGGGAAGACTCCGGCGGTCTGGTGCCCGCAGTCGGGGCAGTAGAGCTCGACCCGCCAGTGACGCCTGTCGACCGGCGCCCACTCGACCGGCTGGACGAGGTGGGAGTCGCAGGCCGCGCAGATGTGCGGATCCCCGGTGGGGCGCCCATGCAGGCCGCCGCTCCCGCGCGTCGGCCGCCGGTTCCGCTCTGTGTCTCGGTTTGCATCGGTCATCGAGATCGCCAGGAGGCGTATCGGCAGCGCGGGACATGCGGCGACAGCCCGACTGCAATCTGGACGACCGTCCAGCCGCGCTGGGCGAAGAGACCCGGCCGGGCGGCGATTCACCCCTGTTTATCGCGGTTCTCGGCGAAGTTCAGGTAGTAGCGGGAGGGGGTCGGGCCCTTCTGGCCCTTGTACTTCGAGCCGGCGCCCGTGCTCCCGTAGGGGATCTCAGCGGCGCTGGTCATCCGCAGGAACGAGATCTGCCCGATCTTCATCCCCGGGTAGATCGCGATCGGCAGGTTGGCGACGTTCGAGAGCTCGAGCGTCAGATGGCCGTCCCAGCCGGCGTCGACGAAGCCCGCGGTGCTGTGGATCAGGAGGCCGAGCCGGCCGAGCGAGGACTTGCCCTCGAGGCGGGCGACCAGGTCGTGGCCCAGCGCCACCCGCTCCAGGGTCGAGCCGAGCACGAACTCCCCCGGATGGAGGATGAACGCACGATCGTCTCCCTCGGCCACCTCGACCAGCTCGGTCAGGTCCTCCTGAGCCTGCTTCGGGTCGATGAACGGGGTGGTGTCGTTGCGGAAGACCCGGAAGTACCGGTCAACCCGGAGGTCGACCGAGGAGGGTTGCATCGCGTCCTCGCCGAGCGGGTCGATGACGATGCCACCGCCGGCGAGCTGCTCGGAGATCGACTTGTCGGAGAGGATCACGGGCCGGGAGCCTACATCCATCCGCCGACCGCCTCTCGGTTCGAGCCTGCGACGGCGCTACCATGGGTGAATGCCCAATATTGGACCGCTTGAGTTGGCGATCGTTCTGGTAATCGCCCTCGTCATCTTCGGGCCCAAGCGCCTGCCCGAGCTCGGCAAGTCGTTGGGCCGCGGCATGCGCGAGTTCAAGGAATCGATCAGCGGCGACAGCCGCGACGACGATGACGATGAAGATGAAGATCCGCCTGAGATCGAGAACGGCGTCGAGGATCCCCAGGACAGTGAGCCGGCGGGCCAGCGCGGCGCCTGAGGCGCGCGCGGGCACTTACGGCGGAGACGTCTGAGCGATGGCCCGGATCCGGGCGGCAGACTTCGATGAGCGCCTGACGCTGGTCGAGCACCTGGACGAGCTTCGCACCCGGATCCTGATCTGCGGCGGCGTGCTGCTCGTTGCGGCGGCGCTCTGCCTCTGGCAGAACCACCTGCTGCTCGACATCGCCGACCAGCCCCTGGAAGGACGCAAGCTGCTGACGCTCTCGGTCGGGGAGCCGTTCATGACCACTTTGACGATCTCCCTCTACGGCGCGATCCTGATCGCGCTGCCGGTGATCCTCTACCAGCTCTACGCCTTCGTCCTACCCGCCTTCAGCCCGTCCGAGAAGCGGATCGTGCTGCCGCTCGTCCTGATGATCCCGTTCCTGTTCATCGCCGGGGTCGTGTTTGCCTACTACGTGATCACCCCAGCCGCGCTCGACTTCCTGCTCAACTTCAACAGCGATGAGTTCAACATCCAGGTCCGGGCCCGCGACTACTACAGCTTCTTCGCTCTGTCGCTGCTCTCGGTCGGCGTCCTCTTTCAGATCCCGGTCGCCGTCCTCGCCGTCACCCGCCTCGGCATCGTCAGCCCCGCTCAGCTCGCGGCGAACCGGCGCTACGCGATCCTCGGAATCGCGGTTCTGGCGATGTTGCTTCCGGGAACCGATCCGGTGACCATGCTGATCGCGATGGCCCCGCTCGTGCTCCTGTTCGAGTTCAGCATCATCCTCGCCCGGATCTTCGGACGGTCGCGGGAGCCGGCCACGGACCTCGTCACCGGAGAGGGCTGAGCGGCTCGGCCGATGGAAACGATCCTCTAGGCTCCCGGGCCGATGCTGTTCGATATCCGCGGCAAGCGCAAGCGCTTCATTCAGGTCATCTACGTCTTTCTGGCGCTGCTTCTCGGCGGCAGCCTCGTGCTCTTCGGGATCGGCGGCGACGCGCCCGGTGGGCTCGGGGACGCGATTGGAATCGGCGGCAACAGTGGCAACAGCGGCAGCGCCGAGTTCAACGACGAGATCGACTCGGCGGAGGCGACGCTCGCGTCCAATCCCAAGAACGCCGCCGCCCTGCTCGCGCTCGCCCGCTACAACTACCTCAACGGTCAGCAGGCGCTCGAGATCGACTCCGAGCAGGGCACCCAGGTCCTCACCGACGAAGCCGCGGCCGACTTCGAGGCCTCGGTCGACGCCTGGGAGCGGTACCTGAAGGCGAACAAGGGCCGCCCGGATCCCTCCGTCGCGACCCTCGTCTTTCGCGCCTACTCGGGAATCGCGCTGAACTCGAGCAGCCCGGCGACGATCCAGCGGCGGCTCGAGGGCGCCGAGCGTGCGGCCGCGGTGGTCGCCGACGAGCGGCCGGGCCCGAACAGCTACCTCGATCTGGCGAGCGCGGCCTACCTGGCCGGCAACACCAAGGCGGGGGACAAGGCGGCGAAGCAGGCGCTCGCGGCGGTCGATGAGGCCAGCCGCTCGGCGCTCGAAAGCCAGCTCAAGGCCTCCGAGCGGCAGGGCAAGTCGCTCCAGCGCCAGCTCAAGAACCTGGGCGATGGACAGGGCTCGATCGAGAACCCGCTCGGGGGACTCGAGCCGGGTTCCGGCTCCGGCCCCTGAGGCCCACCGGCCCACCGCCGCCCCGCCCCGCCCCGTCGCTCGCGTTAAAATGCCCGAGGGGCCATTAGCTCAGTTGGTAGAGCAGGAGACTCTTAATCTCAAGGTCGTAGGTTCGATCCCTACATGGCCCACTCAGGTGCAGCGGCGGCCGCTCAGCCGCTGGGCCCGGCGCCGCTGATCTGGTGCCGCAGATACCAGGCGAGATGCCTGGCTGCGTCGAAGCCGATCTGCGCGGGGGCGAGCAAGCGCTGCATCGGTCTCCACACTATTGAACGCGGCTGACGGTCGGCGCCCCGGATGCGGGTGGCCCGCCGCCTACACTGCCCCCATGCGGATCGGAATCGTCGGCCTCGGTTACGTCGGGCTCCCGCTCGCGCTCGCCTTCGGCGAGGCGGGACACGCGGTGATCGGCTACGACACCGACTCGAGGCGTGTTGGACGCCTGGCTGCGGGGGAAAGCGACATCGAGGACGTCCCGTCGGCTCGGCTCGCCGGGCTCGGCGATGCGTTCGAACCGACCACCGACCCGCGCCCCTCTCCCGCTGCGATGCGCTCCTGATCTGCGTTCCGACGCCACTCGCCAACCAGCGCGAGCCGGATCTCACCTACATCACGGCCGCGGCCCGCACCCTGGCCGGCGTCCTCCGCGAGGGCCAGGTCGTGGTGCTGGAGTCGACAACCTATCCGGGCACGACCCGCGACCACCTGCAGCCGTTGCTCGAGGAGTCGGGCCTTCGTGCCGGAGACGACTTCCACCTCGCGTACTCGCCCGAGCGGATCGATCCGGGCCGCTCGGACCATACGATCGCGACAACGCCCAAGGTCGTCGGCGGGATCACCACCGCCTGTACCGAGCGCGCCTCTGAGATCTACGAGCTGGTCTGCGACCGCGTGGTGCAGGTCTCCAGCCCCGAGTCCGCGGAGCTGTCGAAGCTGCTCGAGAACATCTTCCGCTCCGTCAACATCGCCCTCGTCAACGAGCTGGCCCAGCTCACGGATCGCCTCGGAATCGACATCTGGGAGGTGGTCGATGCGGCCTCGACCAAGCCGTTCGGCTTCATGCGCTTCGAGCCGGGGCCGGGGATGGGCGGCCACTGTCTGCCGGTGGACCCGTTCTACCTGGCGTTCAAGGCCCGCGAGCTCGATTTCTACCCCGAGTTCGTCGAGCTCGCCGGCAAGATCAACCAATCGCACCCGCTGTTCTGCGTCGGCAAGATCGAGCGGGCGCTGAACGACGCCGGCAAGCCGGTCCGGGGCTCGCGGATCCTGATCCTCGGCGTCTCCTACAAGGCCGGAGTCGCCGACCTCCGCGAGGCGCCGGCGCTGAAGATCATTCGCCATCTGCGGGAGCTCGGAGCCGAGGTCAGCTATCACGACCCGCTGGTCTCGGAGCTGGCTGAGGCCGGCCTCGAGTCGGTCGAGCTCAACGCCGGCGTCGCTGACGCCGACCTGGTCGCGATCGTCACCGCGCACGAGGGCATCGACCACCGGGCGCTGGTCGGCGATGCGAAGCTGCTGGTCGACTTCCGCGGCGTGACGCGGGGTGTCGAAGCCTCGAACCTCGTCCGACTCTGACCGTGGCCCTGCCGCTAGTCCGCAGGCGCCGCCAGCGGGGACACCTGGCCCGCGCTCGCGCCGGCCTGGCCCGCGCGGACCGCCTGACCCTGCTGCTCGCGGCGTCCACCGCGTCCACCGCGGGGGTCGTCCTGGTCGGCGAGTTCGCCCGCCGGCTGCGTCGCCAGGCGAAGAGACCCGTCGTCTCCGGCGAGGCCCCGGACGCCGGCCCCCCCGAGGGTCCGGTCGAGGCCCTGCAGCTGGCCGGTCGTGCAACCCAGGACACGGTCCTGGTCGCGATCGAGGGCTACGAGTCGGCGGGCCGCCAGGAGATAGTCCTCTTCAACCTGCTCAGCGGCTTCGCCGGAGCCTTCGTCGTGGCCCGCCTCTCGACCGGCGGCATCCGCTCAGGTTGGTGGCCGTTTCGCAACGTCAGGGTCGGCGGGCGTCACATCCACCACTTCGTGCCCGGCATCCTGCTCGCACTCGGCTCGGCCACCGCGGCCCTGCTCACCGAGGACCTCGACCGCGAGGCAGCGCTCGCGATCCCGTTCGGCGCCGGCGCCGGGCTCGTCTTCGATGAGGCCGCCCTGCTGCTCGACCTGCGCGACGTCTACTGGAGCCGCGAGGGCCTGCTCAGCGTCCAGCTCAGCCTCGGCGGCCTGGCCCTGCTGAGCGGCACGATTCTCGCCCTGCGGATGCTGCGCCGTGGGGAGCAGCGAGGCGAGGCGGCCGGCCTGATCCCGGACGCCGCGGGCGCGCTCGCGCACGGCTGAGCACGTTCAGCGCCTGACCGCGTAACGCGCGAACAGCTCGTCCGCCTCCTGCAACAGCCAGCGCAGCTCGAGATCGAGCGGCCCCGACTCGAGGCCCTCGACCATCCTCGGCCCTTCGCCGCCGCCGATCCGCGGTCCGAGCGTCACGAACAGCTCGTCGACGAGGCCGTCGGCGAGTAGATCCCCGTGCAGCCGGGGCCCGCCCTCGCAGAGCAGCGCCCTGATGCCGCGCTCGCGGCGCAGCTGCGCGAGCGCCGACCCGAGATCGACCGAGTCGGCGTGGCGGACGATCTGAACCGGGGTCGCCGTCTCCGGCGGCTCGTCGTCGCTGGCGGTGAAGACGATCACCCGGCCGCCCCCGGAGGTGAACAGGCCCGCGTCCCACGGCAGCTCGAGCCGGTTGCTGACCACGACCGCAAGCGGGTCGGGAGGCAGCCCGCGGCGCTCGCGGAGCGAGCGCACCTGGGGGCTGGGCAGCAGCCGGCCGTAGCGCTCGGCCCGCAGCGTGCCCGCACCGACCATCACCGCGTCGGCGCTCGAGCGGAGCGCCATCAGCATCTCGGTGTCAGTGTCCGTTCCGATCTCCCCGGAGCGCCCGGAGATCGTCGCGTGACCGTCGACCGTGACCGCGAAGTTCGTGAACACATGCGGCCGCTCCTGCTCCGCGGCCGGCCACCCCGCCGCGAGCTGCTGCTCGATCGTCGTCTCGGCTGGATCGGGGAACAGGCGTCGGATGGTGATCTCCCTCTCGGAGTCGTTCGCCGGCTCGCTGGATGCCCGAAAGCCTAGCCGCCGCCGCCCGCCCGGGCGCAGCCCGCCGGGATCAGCAGCCGAGCCGCTTTGCCGCGTCGCGGAAGGTCTTGACCTCGGTCGTCGGGCGCTTGCCGCCCTTCTCGATCTTCTCGCCGCGCCGGTTGACCCAGATCACCGGAACCCGCATCTTCAGCAGCGGCTCGACGTCCGTGTACAGGCCGCTGGTGATGTGCACCCAGCCCTTCTTCTTGCCGATCCGCCGAGCGCACTCCTTGAAGTGGGCCGGCTCGGGCTTGTAGCTCCGGACCTGCTGGGCGGTGACGACGAGATCGAGCTGCGTGCGCAGGTGGCGCCGCGAGATCCCGAGCAGCTTGTCGTCGATGTTGGAGACGATGCCGAGCCGGTACTTCGCCCCGAGCCGGTCCATCGCAGCGTTGGCCTCGCGAAACGGCTGCCAGTCGCCGATCGAGTCGGGCAGGAACTGCGCCCGCGAGGGCTCGAGCTCCCAGCCGATCTCGGCGGCGGCCTTGACCGCGGCTCGCCGCAGGACCTCGGCATAGAGCTCGTAGGAGCCGGCCATCACCTGGTACTGGACCTCGTAGAAGCGCGCGAGCAGGGCCTTGCTGTCGAGCGTCAAGCCGTCCTCGGCGGCCTCCCGCTCGAAGGCCTCGGTGATCCCCTTGTCCCAATCGATCAGGGTGCCGTAACAGTCAGTGGTCACCCACTCGATTTCGCTGCGCTTTGGAAGTGGCATCGGGGCGCGGCATATTACAGTCGCCGCCGTGGCGCCCGATTACGCCCCGGCGGCGCGCGCCTAACCCTTGGTCTCGAGCGGGTCCTGGTTGCTGAGCAGGACGTCGAGGATCTCGCCGACGTCCGTCTCCCGAGCCTGGGGTGCCCGCATGCTCTCCCTGCGGTGCACCGTGTAGGTGTTCCGGCGACCCTCGCGCTTTCGCGTCAGATAGCCGGCCTCGACCAACTCCGTGACGATCCGTTGCGCGGCTCGCTCGGTGATGTCGAGCGTCGCGGCGATGTCGCGCAGCCTGACGGTCGGTTCCCGGGCGATGACGAGCAGCACTCGGGCGTGGTTGGTTAGGAAGGTCCACTGTCCGATCCTTGGAGCCTACGCAATCACCCCGCCGCTGTGCAGTCCCCCGCGGAGTCCGCGGCGGGATCGCTCGTCGCGGCCTGCCGCCCGCCCGCCCGGCGGTCGGCTAGGCTGGCGCCGCAGTCATGGACCTGCTCGAATACCAAGGCAAGCAGCTGTTCGCGCGCTCGGGCGTCGCGGTCCCCGACGGCGGGCCGGCGGCCGACGTCGACGCGGCGGTCGCCGTCGCCGAGCGGATCGGCTATCCGTGCGTGATCAAGGCGCAGGTCCAGATCGGCGGTCGCGGCAAGGCCGGCGGGATCAAGGTCGCCAAGGACGTCGAGGAAGCCCGCGCCCATGCGGCAGCGATCCTCGGCATGGACATCCGCGGCCCACGAGGGGAGGGTCCGTTCACCGTCCACGAGGTCTGGGTCGAGGTCGCCTCCGAGATCGACGCCGAGTACTACGCCTCGGTGATCCTCGATCGGTCCGCCAAGAAGCCGCTGCTGATGCTCTCGCGGATGGGCGGGATGAACGTCGAGGAGATTGCCGAGACAGACCCCGATGCGCTCGTCCGACTCCACCTGATGCCGGCCGCGGGACTCTCGGTCGATGAGGCCCGCCGGCTGGCGGTCGACGCCCAGATCGACGAGGACGTCGTCGACGGGGTGGCCGAGACGATGGTCAAGCTCTACGAGGCCTTCGGCGCCAACGACGCGACCCTGATCGAGGTCAACCCGCTGATCGTCACCGCCGACCGCGACATCGTCGCGCTCGACGCGAAGGTCACCATCGACGGCTCGGCCCTGTTCCGGCACGAGGAGCTCGCCGAGGTGGTCTCCGACGATCCGGATCAGGATCCTCAGGAGCGGATGGCGAAGGAGCGTGGCCTCACCTACGTCGCCCTCGACGGTGATATCGGCATCCTCGGCAACGGAGCGGGCCTCTGCATGTCGACGCTCGACGTGGTCGCCAACGCCGGCGGCAGGCCGGCGAACTTCCTCGATGCGGGCGGTGGCTCGAAGGCGGAGGCGATCGTCGATGCGCTCGAGGTGATCACGTCGAACCCGCGAGTCAAGGCGGTGTTGTTCAACATCTTCGGGGGGATCACCCGCTGCGACGAGGTAGCCCGGGGGATCATCGAGGCCTTCGAGACGGTCGACATAGACGTTCCGCTGGTCGTCCGCCTCGACGGGACCAACTCGGCAGAGGGCCTCGCCATGCTGGCCGAGGCTGAGCTTCGGCAACCTACACGTCGAGAAGACGATGCTCGGCGCCGCCGAGACCGTCGTCGAGCTCGCCGGAGGGGGTGCCTAGGCGCACGATGGCGATCATCGTCGACAACGACACGAGGCTCGTCGTCAGCGGCCTGACCGGCCGCGAGGGCAGCTTCCACGGACTGCGGAACCGCGAGTACGGAACCGATCTCGTCGCAGGGGTCACCCCCGGCAAGGGCGGCCAGGACGTTGAGGGTGTGCCGATCTTCGACTCGATCGCCGAAGCCGTCGATCAGCGGGGAGCGAACACCTCGATGGTCTTCGTCCCCGCGCGCTTCGCCGGGGCCGCGATCAACGAGGCGATCGACGCCGGCTGCGCGACCGTGATCGCGATCACCGAGGGCATCCCGGTCCACGACATGCTGCCGACCTACTGGAAGGCGCGAGAGCAGGGCGTCCGGTTGATCGGCCCGAACTGCCCGGGCGTGCTCAGCCCCGGCAGGGCGAACGTGGGCATCATCCCGGCGCAGTTCTTCGATCGCGGCTCGATCGGCGTCGTCTCGAAGTCGGGCACGCTCACCTACCAGATCGGCAACGAGCTCAAGCAGGCCGGGCTCGGCAACTCGACGATCGTCGGCATCGGCGGCGACCCGATCGTGGGCAGCGACTTCATCGACGTCCTCGAGCTGTTCGAGAACGACCCCGAGACCGAGTTGATCGTGATGGTCGGCGAGATCGGCGGCGATGCCGAGGAGCGGGCGGCCGACTACATCGCCGAGCACGTGACCAAGCCGGTGGTCGGCTACATCGCCGGCTTCACCGCGCCTCCCGGCAAGCAGATGGGTCACGCCGGGGCGATCATCTCCGGTTCCTCCGGCACCGCCCAGGCGAAGCAGGACGCGCTCGAGGCGAAGGGGGTGCGGGTCGGCACCAGCCCGTCCGAGGCCGCGGCGATCGCCGCTGAGATCGCCGGCTCCTAGCTGCGCTGGGGCATGCAGCTCCTCGACCATCTGCCGGAGCAGCACGTCGACGAGCTCTGCGAGCTCTACCAGGCCGAGTGGTGGACCCGGGGCCGCCGGCGCCGGGAGGTGGAGTCGATGCTCGCCGGCTCGACCGAGGTCGTCGCGGCGGTCGGGGGCGTCGACGGTGAGCAGCGCCTGCTCGGCTTCGCGCGCGCGCTCTCCGACGGCGCCTTCAGGGCGATCGTCTTCGACATGATCGTCGCCGCCACCCACCGCGGTCGCGGCATCGGGCGCCAGGTGCTCGAGGAGCTGCTCGCCCGGCCCAGTCTGGCGCGATCCGCAGGAGTCGAGCTGATGTGTCTGCCGGAGATGGCGGCCTACTACGAGCGCTTCGGGTTCCACCCCGGCGACCCCGGCGTGATCCGGATGCAGCGCCCGCGCAGCTGACTCATATACTCGGCCGCGATGGCCGAGACGATCAGCTTCGCCCGCGGCGCTCCGAGCGCCGATCTGCTGCCGGCAGAAGCGGTGCGTGACGCGGCCCAGCGAGCGATCACCGAGAACCCTGCCCGGGCCCTCTCATACGGCACCGGCGCCGGGCATCCCGAGCTCCGAGCCTGGCTCGCTGAGCGGCACGGAGGAGAGGCGACGGCGGAGCGGGTGATGGTCACCAACGGCTCGCTGGAGGCGGGCTGGATGCTGTTCGAGCAGCTGCTCGGCCCGGGCGACGCGGTCGTCGTCGAGCAACCGTCGTACGACCGCACCCTGCTGATGCTCGAGCGGCTTCAGACGAAGCGGATCGGCGTCGAGCTGGAGGCCGACGGCATCAACGTCGAGCAGCTCGAGCAGGTGATCGCCGATGGGCATCTGCCAAAGCTGGTTCACATCATCAGCAACTTCCACAATCCCGCCGGCTGCACGCTCTCGGAAGCGAAGCGGCGCCGGCTGGTCGAGCTCGCCGAGCAGCACGGGTTCTGGATCTTCGAGGACGATCCATACCGCGAGGTGCGCTTCGCCGGCGCAGCGGAGATGCCGACGATGCTCTCGATCGCCGAGGGAACGGGGGCCAAGGTGATTCACGCTTCGTCGTTCTCGAAGACGGTCAGTCCCGGAGTACGGGTCGGCTACCTGGTCGGTCCCGAGGAGCAGATCGCGGCGCTCGCCAAGCGCGCGAACGAGACCTACATCTCTCCGAACATGCTCGCCGAGTCGATCGTCTACGAGCTCTGCCGCTCGGGCGGGCTCGACGCGAACATCGAGTTCGTCAACGTCGCTCTCGCGGAGCGCCGCGATGCGGTCGTCGCCGCCCTCGGAGAGCAGCTTGCGGAGGCGGAGTTCGTGGTGCCCGGCGGCGGCTACTTCCTCTGGCTCGACCTGGCGCCGGGGTCCGACACCCCGGCGCTGTTGCCGCTTGCGAAGGAGGAGGGTGTCGCCTTCGTCGCCGGGCCCGACTTCATGCTCGAGGGGGGCGACCGCAGCCTGCGGCTCTCGTTCGCGAGCGTCCCGCCCGACGTGGTCCCGGAGGGAATCACGCGGCTCGCCCGCGCGCTCGAGCGCCAGCGCGCCTGAGCGACGCGGCAGTCGTTGGGCGGATGGGCCCGATCCTGCAGGTTCACAGGTATTTAGCAACGGCTTAAGCCTTTGCTCGTAATCTGCTCGTAGACCCGGTTGCCCCGGGCGCCCGACCGACAGCCCGAGAGGAGGACGCAATGCCGATCAGCTTTTTCGAGGGAATCCGCGAGGAGGACCTCCGCGACCTGAGCCGCCGCAACATGGACCGCCGTTTCTACGCGCTGGCCGCGGCGATTCGCGAGCACGAGACCAGCGTCCGCCGCGACCAGGGCGAGCCGGCCACCCGGGACGAGCAGCTCTACCGGCGGCTGCGGCAGGTCTGCGGCGACCCGCCCACTGCCGAGCACGGCGCAGCGTGAGCGACGCAGCGGTGACCGGGTCCGGTAGGCGCGCCGTCTCGCAGTCAGCGACCGTAGCGGTCGCTCGAGAGTTCAAGCTGCTCAGGCAGCGCGGCGCGCGGGGGAGGCGCCGGGTCGGCCCTGACCGACACGGTCTCGGCAACGCTTCGCGAGACGCTCAGCGACTGCTCGCCTGAGGCGATCACGACCTGGTCTTCGTCAGAGGCCTCGACCGCTCCCTCCAACCCGGGCTCGAGCCCTGAGGCCCGCAGATAGCGCAGCAACTCCTCCGCCTCGTTCTCGAAGCGGAGGATCTTGACGCTGGCCCCGACCTCGCAGTCGGCCAACAGCGAGCCCCGCTCGCGCTCCTCGAGCACGATCGGGTGTCCGTGGGGACAGGTCTTGGCGTCGCCGATCGCGGCAAGCATCCGCTCCTCGAGCACCGGCGACATCGCGTGCTCGAGCCGCTCAGCCTCCTCGTGGACCTCGTCCCACGGGATCCCGAGCACGTCGGTGAGGAAGCGCTCGATCAGGCGGTGGCGGCGGACGATCGCCTCCGCGTGCTCGCGACCCTCGGTGGTGAAGTCGAGCGTCTTGTCCGCGGCGCGGCTGATGTAGCCGTCGCCCTCGAGCCGGCCGATCATCTCGCTCACCGTCGGCGGCGAGAGCTGCATCGCGCGGGCGACGTTGGCGGCGGTCATCGGCAGCTGCGCCTCCTGCAGCCAGAAGAGGGCCTGCAGGTACTCCTCCTCGGCGACTGTGACCTGCTCGCTGCTCACATGGTGAGAGTATCCACCCGTGCGTATCGGCGGCTCGACGCGCCCGTGACCGGCCGCCTCGGGGCGGAGGGCCGGGCCCGGCTACTCGAGCAGCTGCGCCTGCGAGAGCCGGTAGAGGAAGGCGAGCGACGGCCCGACGATCAGCAGGGCACAGACGAAGACGATGATCACCGCGGTCAGCGTCGGCTCGGCCCCGGCCGCGCCCTCGATCGTCAGGGACGTTGGCAGCAGGTAGGGGTGCTGGGCGACGCCCCAGCCCCAGATCACGGCGACGACCGCCCCGACGGCGAGCGGCCGGATCAGACGGTGGGCGCCCCGGATCAAGCCGACGAGGACCAGGCCGCCGAGGATCAGCGAGGCCAGCAGCAGCGGCAGGCCGTCCCCGACCAGACCGTCATAGACGAAGCGAGCGTCGGCCCGGAGGGCCACCAGACCCGCGACGGCGACCGCGCCCGCGACGACTCCGATCACGAGTGCGCGGCGGCGAAAGTAGGCGACCAGCTCGGGCTCCCCGGCGCGCCGAGCGTCGTCGATCAGAAAGACGGCGGCGAGGTAGGCGCTGCTGAGGACGAACAGCAGGCCGATCAGCAGCGGCAGCGGCGCGAGCCAACTCGAGAACGGCTCGCCCGCCCCAGACGCCGGGACCGCTCCGGCGGCGACCGCGCCGACGACGCAGCCCATGAAGAAGGGCGTGATCAGCGAGGAGACCGCGAACACGAGCTCGGCGCGTTCGCGTGCGTCGCCGTCGAACGTGTGACCGAAGGCGAAGCCGGAGCCGCGCAGCACGATGCCGATCGCCGCGAGGGCGAGCGGCACATAAAGCGTTTCCATCAGCGGCCCGAAGGCCCTCGGAAACCCGGTCCAGAGCACCACCAGGCAGAAGATCAACCAGACGTGGTTGGCTTCCCACACGGGCCCGATCGAGCGCTCGAGCCGGACCCGCGCACGGGCGCCGATCGCGCCGTCGCGGCGCGAGATCAGGCTGATGATGCCGGCCCCGAAATCGGCGCCGCCGAACACCGCGTAGAGAGTTGCTCCGGCCAGCAGGATCGCCGCGACCGCCTCCGGCTTGCTCATCGCTCCACCCCCGCCGGCTCCCGCTCAGGCTCCGGCCCGGGCGCCCCGTCCCCGTCCCTCGGTCCGTACGGCACCGGCGCGTCGCCGCGTTGGCGGGCGATCACCTTCAGTGCCTTGTAGGTGATCACGCCGATCGCCGCATACAGCAGCAGGGTCCCGGCGAAGGCGAACCAGATCCCGTCGGCCCGCGTCACCGCTTCCTCGGTTCGCATGAAGCCCTGGACGATCCACGGCTGCCGGCCGACCTCGGTGACGATCCAGCCGGCCTCCATCGCCACCACCGCGCCGATCCCCGAGACGGCAGCGGCCCGCCAGAACCACTTCGACTCGGGCAGTCGCTTGCGCCGCCACAGGCTCCAGCCGAACCACCCGGCCAGGCCGAGCAACCCGAACCCGATCCCGACCATCGTGTCGAAGGCGAGGTGCAGCAGGGTGGTCGCCGGCGGTCGCTCGTCCGCCGGGATAGAGCTCACCCCGGACGGCCCGGCCAGCGTCGGATCGTCGGGGTTCGCCTCGAACCCGGTGACCACGGTGTCGGTGCTGAAGCCGACCAGCAGCGAGTCGAGCCCGGGGATCCCGATCCCGTACTTGACGCCGTCGTCGGTGCAGATGCCACCGAGCCACTCGGTTTGGTTCGGGCCGGTCTCCTGGATGCACTCGAAGCCGGCGAACTTGGCGGGCTGATGATCGGCGACGCCTCGAGCGGCGACATCGCCGACGAAGATCTGGATCGGGGTCGCGATCGCGGCGATCGCGAACGGGATCGCGAAGCCGAGGCGGGTCCGCCGATCGCGCTTGCCGCGGATCCAGCTCACCGCGTACACCGACGCGAGCCCGAACCCGCAGACCATGTAGGCGGCGAGCAGCATGTGCGGGAACTCGTAGACGGTCGCCGGGTTGAACAGCGCCCCGAGCGGCGCAACGTCGGTGACGGCGCCGTCGGCGGCGATCGTGAACCCCTGCGGCTGATTCATCCAGGAGTTCACGGCGACGACGCTGAAGGCGCCGCCGATCCCGGCGATCACGATCGGCACGCCGGTCCAGAAGTGCTTCCAGCCCTCGAGGCGCTTCCAGCCGTAGATGTAGATCGCGATGAAGATCGCCTCGGTGAAGAAGAAGATCCCCTCGATCGCGAAGCCGGTGCCGAACACGTCCCCCCAGCGCTCCATGAACCGCGGCCAGAGCAGGCCCATCTCGAACGAGAGCACGGTCCCGGTGACCGCGCCGACCGCGAACAGCACCGCCGCGGCCTTCGACCACTTTCGCGCCAGGTCCAGCGCCACCGGGTCGTTGTGCTTGCGGCCTCGGTACTCCGCGGCGAGCATCACCGCCGGCAGCGCGACGCCGATGCAGGCGAGGATGATGTGGAACCCGAGCGTGAACGCCATCAGGTTTCTGGCGGCGAGCAGGTTGTCGGCCGCGAGCGGCAGCAGGGTTGTCGCTGAGGCGAGCTCGCTCACTCCGGCTAGCGTATCGACAGCCCGAGCGGGCCCAGCTCAGTGGGCGAGCAGGTCCGGGCCGAGGTCGTCGAGCGAGGCAGCGCCGCAGAGCGCCATCGCCGTTTCCAGCTCGACCCGCAGCATGTTCAGCGTCCGCCGCACCCCGGCCTCGCCTCCGAGGGCAAGGCCCCAGAGGATCGGCCGCCCGACCATCACCCCGGCTGCACCGAGGCAGAGCGCCTTGACGACGTCGGTCCCGCGCCGGATGCCGCCGTCGACGAGCAGTTCGGCCCGCCCGGCAACCGCGTCCGCGACGGCCGGAAGCATCTCGATCGTCGCCGGCACGGTGTCGAGCTGGCGGGCGCCGTGATTGGAGACGATCACGCCCGCGGCCCCGGACTCGATCGCGCGCTCGGCGTCGTCGGCTCGGTGCACGCCCTTGACCGCGACCGGCAGGGCGGAGGTGTCGACCAACCACTCGAGGTCGGCCCAGGTCAGCCTCGGGTCGAGCTGCGAGGCGAAGTAGGCGGCGAGCCCCGACTGTCCAGCCGGCGCCTCGACGGCGTCGCCGACGCAGGCGATCGTCAGATGGGGCGGGAGCGAGAAGGCGTTTCGCATGTCGCGCTCGCGCCGGCCGAGCGTCGGCGCGTCGACCGTCAAGAGGATCGCCTCGTAGCCGCCCGCCTCGGCCCTGGCGACCAGATCGCGGGTCAGGCCACGATCCTTGAACACGTAGAGCTGGAACCAGCGGTGCGAGTCGCCCGCCGCCTCCGCGACGGCCTCCGGAGTCGTGTTCGAGAGCGAGGAGAGGCAGAAGACCGAGTCGGCCTCGGCGGCCCCGCGGGCGGTCGCCGACTCCGCGTTCGGGTCCGCGAGACCGTGAAACGCCGTCGGCGCGACCACCACCGGCATCGAGCAGTCGCTGCCGAGCAGGCGGGTGCCCATCTCGATCTCGGCCACGTCGCGGAGCACGTGAGGGAGCAACTGGAGCTCGTCGAGCGCCGCGCGGTTCCGCCCCAGCGTGATCTCGTCGCCGGAGCCGGAGCGGTAGTAGTCGTAGGCGGTTCGCTCGAGAACCTCTGCGGCGGGCGCCTCGAGGTCGATCAGGTTCAGCGGCCAGTCGCTCACAGGCTCCGGCTCCCGGCCAGAGTCGAGACGACGGCTTCGTAGACGCCGTCGCCCATCCGGCCCTCGGTGACCGTCACGTTCTCGTAGCCGGCGAGGGCGGCGCGCAGTGCCGGGTCTCGCTCCGGCCCGTTTGCGACGCAGAAGAAGCCGCTGACATGGGGGGCCACCTCGAGGTCCTCGATCGAGTCCCCGGCTGCGATGCACTCACCGGGGTCGTATCCGCGGGCCCGCATGTGGGCGCCGACGGCGGTGCCCTTGCTCGCTCCGCCGGGCACGAGATGGTAGGCGTGGGCAACCTCGATTCCCGGCATCGCCCGTCCGATCGCACCGTTGTCGAGAAAGCGCAGCTCGCCGTGGCCGGCGCCGCGAACGAGCTCGTTCGCCTCGTCCACATCGACCTTGCCGCGCATCAGCAGCGACAGCTCGCGGCCGGTGTGCCAGGGCTCGTGCCACTCGAGCCTCCCGTCGAAGCGCCCGAACAGGAGCTCCGCGACGCCGCTCTCGAGGATCTGTTCGGCGACGGTCCGCTCCTCGGTCGGCGCCCAGTCCCCGGTCAGCAGGGTCCGTTCGCGGTCGATCACCATCGCGCAGCCGGCCTCGTAGATGTAGGACCCCTGGCCGATCAGCCGGGCATCGCTGTGCACCTGTGCCTCGCGTCGACCGGACATGATCACGACCTCCACCTCCGCCCTGTGGCAGGCCTCGAGCATCCGCGCCTGCGCCCTGGAGAAGCCGCCCTCGGCATCGCGGAACAGCGAGCCTCCCCTGCCGAGCAGGGTGCCGTCGAGATCCGTGTACAGGCAGCGCAGCGCCACGTGGGTACCGTAGTCGGCGATGACCACCTGGCGCCTCGCCGAGAGCACCCTCGAGCTCGACCCCGCCCGCCCGATCGGGGCGGGGATCGTCAACGTGACCACCGACTCGATGTTCGAGGGCGCGCGCAGCGGCACCCCCGAAGGGGCGATCCGCGACGGCGTCGCGCTCGCCGAGGGCGGCTTCGACCTGCTCGACGTCGGCGCGGTTCCGGCGCGCAGCGGCCCGCCCGTCGACGCGGAGACGGAGGCCATGCGCCTGGTGCCCGCCGTCGCGGGGTTGCGGCGGGAGCTGGAGCTGCCGATCACCGCCGACACGTTCAGCCCCGAGGTGGCCCGGCGCGCAGTCGCCGCAGGCGCGCACGCGATCAACGACATCGGCGGCGGCCCCGACCAGATGCTGGAGGTCGTCGCCGAGTCGGGCTGCGGCTACGTGCTGATGCACATCGAGGGCCCGCCGCGCAGGGATCGGCCCGCGCGCGACTACCCCGACGTGCTTGACCGGCTGCTCGAGTTCTTCGGCGAGCGGATCGCCCGCGCGCTCGAGCTCGGGGTCGCCGAGGAGGCGATCGCGATCGACCCCGGCATGGACTTCGACCTGAGCACCGATCACGCGATCGAGGTCCTGCGGCGACTGGCGGAGCTGCGGGCGCTCGGGCGGCCGATCTTCATGTCGCTGTCGCGCAAGGACTTCATCGGTGCGATCCTCGCCGGCTCCTGGGAGGGGCGTCTCGAGCCGGGCCAGCGCGGTGCCGGCACGCTCGCCGCCGCCGCGCTGGCCGCCGCGGGCGGAGCGGAGATCCACCGCCTGCACGATCTCGAGGGGCTCGACGCGATCAGGGTCGCCGGAGCGATCGCCCATGGCTGACGCCGCCACCGGGCTGCCCTGGGGCTCGGCGATCGACGAGGGCTGGCGAGCGGCACTCGACCCCGGTCGCCGTGACGGGCGGCTGGTCGCCGAGAGCGCCGAGCGCGAGCACGAGGCGATCGAGGTCCCGATCCCCTCGAGCGTCGATGCCGGCCTCGCCGCGGCGCTCGAAGCGGCCGGCATCGGCAGCCTCTACGCGCACCAGCTGGCGACGCTTCGTGCCGCCGAGTCCGCCAACGTGATCGTCACCAGCGGCACCGCCTCCGGTAAGTCGCTCGCCTTCAACCTGCCGGTGCTTGACGCGATCAGCGGCGACCGGCACGCCCGCGCGCTCTACCTGTACCCGACCAAGGCGCTTGCGCAGGACCAGGCGCGCAAGCTCGCCGAGCTCTCGCCGCCGGGGCTGCGCCAGGCGATCTACGACGGCGACACGCCGAAGGAGGAGCGTCGTGCGCTGCGGCGCCGGTCGAACCTGATCCTGACCAACCCCGACATGCTCCACGTCGGAATCCTCCCCCACCACAAGAGCTGGGGGGACTTTCTGGTCAACCTGCGCTACGTCGTCGTCGACGAGGCACACGTCTACCGGGGCGTCTTCGGCTCGAACGTCGCCAACGTGCTGCGCCGGCTGCGGCGGGCGTGCCGGATCTATCAGGGCCCCGGGAACGAGCCCCGCTTCATCCTCACCTCGGCGACGATCGCCAACCCGGCCGAGCTCGCCGAGCGCCTGCTCGGCACTCCCTTCGAGCTGATCGACGACGACGCCGCCCCGCGGGCGGGCAGGCGGATCGCGATCTGGAACCCGCCCCTGACCGACGAGGCCGCCGGGGTGCGCCGCTCACCGCTGACCGAGGCGGCCGAGATGCTCGCCGAGCTGGTGATCAGCGGCGTACGGACGATCTGCTTTCTGCGCAGCCGCAAGGGCATCGAGTTGATCCAGAAGTTCACCGCGATGCGGCTCGCCGAGCGCGGGCACGAGGATCTCGCCGGGCGGATCGCCCCCTACCGGGCCGGCTACACGCCCCAGCAGCGCCGCGAGATCGAGGCGCGGCTCGCCGCGGGCGACCTGCTAGCCGTGGTCGCCACCGATGCGCTCGAGCTCGGGATCGACATCGGCGAGCTCGACGCCGCGATCTGCGTGACCTTCCCCGGCACGGTCGCCAGCCTGCGGCAGATGTGGGGGAGGGCGGGGCGCCGCACCGAGGGCCTGGCGATCTACATGGCCGGCGAGGACGGCCTCGACCAGTTCTTCTGCCGCCACCCGACGGAGTTCCTCGCCCGTCCGGTCGAGGCGGCGATCCTCGACCATCGCAACGAGCAGATCCAGTCCTCGCACCTGCTGGCGGCAGCCTACGAGGCGCCGCTCGGTGGGCCGCACGACGACGAGACGCTCGGCCCGGGCTGGCGCGACCGCGCCGAGGGG
Source organism: uncultured Solirubrobacterales bacterium (assembly GCA_963700785.1). Taxonomy (GTDB): domain Bacteria; phylum Actinomycetota; class Thermoleophilia; order Solirubrobacterales; family 70-9; genus CAXMST01. The sequence goes on along the minus strand of CAVOYZ010000008.1, from coordinate 93,343 downwards.
CTGGTCGAGCACGGGCTGATGCGCAAGGGCTCGGCCGGCCGCTACGCGGTTCGCGGCCCCGGTTTCCCGGCGGGCTGGGTCGGGCTTCGCTCGGCCTCTGCGGACTCGGTCACCGTGCTCGATCGCGACTCCGGCGAGCTGCTCGGCACGGTCGAGGCCGAGCGCGCCTTCGCGACCGTCCACCCCGGCGCCGTCTACCTGCACATGGGTCGCGCCTTCGAGGTCGCGGAGCTCGACGTCGAGCTTCGGCGCGCCGTCGTCCGCCGATTCGACGGCGACTACTACACCCAGGCACGCAAGGAGACCGACATCTACATCGAGCGGATGGAGGCTCGTCGCGACAGCTCGGGGGTCGAGCTCGCGTTCGGGACCGTCGCCGTCACCGAGCAGGTCGTGGCGTTCCAGCGCAAGCGGCTCGGCGATCACGAGCCGATCGACTTCGTCGCGCTCGAGCTGCCCGAGCAGAACTTCCGCACCCAGGCGCTCTGGTACGTGCTCCCGGCTGAGCTGGCCGGGCCCGAGGTCCTGCCCGGCGATGTCCAGCTCGGCGCGCTGCACGCCTCCGAGCACGCCCAGATCGCCGTCCTGCCGCTGCTCGCGATGTGCGACCGCTGGGACATCGGTGGCCTCTCGACCAACGTCCACTACCAGACCGGCAAGCCGACGATCTTCATCTACGACGGCCACCCCGGAGGGGTCGGGATCGCCCGCCGTGGCTACGAGGAGTTCGAGCGGCTGCTCGCCGATGCCGCCCGCCTCGTCGGCGAGTGCCGCTGCGAGTCCGGGTGCCCCTCCTGCGTGCAGAGCCCGAAGTGCGGCAACCTCAACGACCACCTGCACAAAGGCGGCGCGATCGAGCTGATGAGCGGCATGCTGGCCGCCGGTCAGCGGCCGACCGCGGAGCGGTAGACCGATGGCCCGGCGAACCCAGATCGCGGTCTGCGGGTCCTCGCGATCCGACGGGGAGCTGGACCGGCAGGCGGCCGAGATCGGACGGCTGCTGGCGGAGGCGGGGGCGGTGGTCGTCTGCGGCGGCCGTGAGGGGATCATGAGCGCCGTCGCCGAGGCGGCGAGCGGCGGCCGGCGGCGAGGTGATTGGGATCCTGATGGCGGACGATCTCGACAGCGGCAACCAGCACCTGACCCACGTCGTCGCCACCGGAATCGGCCAGGCCCGGAACCTCGCCGTAGTCGCCTCAGCCGATGCGGTGATCGCGCTCGGCGGCGAGTGGGGGACGCTCTCGGAGATCGCCTTCGCCCGGCGGTTGGAGCGCCCGGTCGTGACCCTCGACTCCTGGAGCCTGAGCGGGCGCGGGGCGATGGCTGAGGCGCCCGGCGTGGTCCCCGCGTCCGATCCGGCGGACGCCGTGGCTCGTGCGCTCGCGGCCGCCGGGGAGCGGTAGCCTTACCCCGCCCCGGTCCGGCGGGGTCCAGGCGAGGTAGCTCAGTTGGTAGAGCACACGACTGAAAATCGTGGTGTCCCCGGTTCGATTCCGGGCCTCGCCATATGATTGGATGGCCGCGTTGTTGAACGAGATCGGGAGGCCGAGATGAAGAAGAGACTTGCCGCGTTGACGGCGGCAGCCGTACTTGGGGTCGGCGCGCTTGGGATCAGCGCCTGCGGCGACGACGAGACCAGCACGAGCGTCACCGACGCGGTCAAGGATGCGAGCAGCACCGCCAGCGACCTGAGCACCACGGCCACCGACCTCACCAACGAAGCCACCGACCTCACCAACGAGGCCACCGACCTCACGGATGCAGTTCAGGACGCGACCGGCGGCGGCTGAGCCGGGTTCAGCCCTCGCTGCGGAGGCGGTCGATCACCCCGGTTGCGACTGACTCGCGGCCGGGATCGGCGCCGATCGAACGAAGTCCCTCCATCGTCCGGCGCAGCGTCGCGAGCACCCGATGGCAGTCGGGGCAGAGCGTGACGTGGTTCTCGACCCGCTCGCGCCCGCCCTCGTCGAGCTCGCTGTCGAGGTAGTCCGACAGGTGGGCTTGGGTCCAGCGGTGCTCGCCCATGAATCGGCGCCTCGCGAGCGCTCGCCGGATCACAGCGCGGCGGCGAGTCCCGCGAGAATCGCGGCGCCGCCGCGTCTGAGGTCTGCTCGCCCGCCCATCGGCACTTTGAGCGCACCGCGGCTCCGGCGGTTCGCGGGTGGGTCGGTCGCCGTGCCCGAATCGGATCGGCCGGCCCCGACTCCAACCAGCAGCAGAAGAGCGCGCAGGAGGGTTGAGATCGAGAGCCCGCGCACCTCGCTGGCTAGCCTTGAGTGACCTGGTCCTGCGACGAAATCGCCTGTACCGGGTCTGAGCCGGTACCGGGCGCACGGGAACAGGGCTGCCGTAACGCAGGGCTCACCAGCAAGCTTGGAGAGGATGCCGATGAGATCACGCCGAAAGTGGATGTTGGGGCTCGTGCTCGCCGTCGCTGCGGTCGCACTCGCCGCCTGCGGGTCGAGCGACGACGGTGAGGCCGGGGCCAGCGCCGGCGGGACTGCCGCGGACGCTGCGCCGCCGGCCAAGGAGAAGGGCCTGCCGAAGGCGCTGGCCGCCAACCGGGCCGAGGCGGGCCAGATCCTCGAGGAGGGCTCGCTCGACGCGAAGCTGGCCGAGCTCGAGGGCCATCCGATCGTCGTCAACCAGTGGGCGTCCTGGTGCGAGCCCTGCCGGGCCGAGTTCCCCTACTTCGGCGATTCCGCCAACCAGCACGCCGATCAGGTCGCGTTCGTCGGGATCGACATGCAGGACGACCGCGGCGCCGCCGAGGATTTCCTCCAAGAGCTGCCGGTTCCCTACCCGCACATCGACGATCCCGGGGCGGCGCAGATCGCCTCGCTCGGCGGTGGCGTCGTCTCCCCGACCACCGTCTTCATCGACGCAGAGGGCGAGGTCGTCAGCGTCTTCCAGGGCGTCTACGCCTCGCGCGATCAGCTCGAGCAGGACATCGAGCGTCATCTGCTCAGCTGAGATCATCTAGCGATGGTCGAGATCGGCGGTGTCAGCCTGCTCACCGCGCTCTTCGCGGGCGCGATCTCGTTCCTGTCTCCGTGCGTGCTGCCGCTGGTGCCGGGCTACCTGTCGGCGGTGACGGGCGTCGCGGCGCCCGATCTCGAGGACGCCGACTGGCACAAGGTCGTGCCGCCGTCGCTTCTGTTCATCGCCAGCTTCTCGACGATCTTCATCATCCTCGGTCTCTCGGCGACCGGCATCAGCCAGGCGCTGCGCACGAACCTGCAGACGCTGAACAAGGTTGCGGGGGTCCTGATCATCGCGATGGGGATCTTCTTCGTCGCGACGATGTTCATCACCAAGCTCAATGCCGAGTGGCGCGTCGACGCGCTGATGGAGCGCGCCGGCAGGGGCGGTCCGGTCGTCGCCGGAGGCGCCTTCGCGATCGCCTGGACCCCGTGCGTGGGGCCGACGCTTGCGGCGATTCTCGGTCTCGCCTCGACCTCGGGCTCGGTCTGGCAGGGCGGGGTGATGCTCGCCGTCTACTCGCTCGGGCTCGCGATCCCGTTCCTGCTGACCGCGATCGGCTTCACGCGGATGACCAGTGCGTTTGCGGTCGTCAAGCGCCACTATCGGGAGCTGATGGCGTTCGGCGGCGCCGTGCTGATCGTGATGGGCGTGCTCGTCTACACCGGCGAGCTCTTCCGGCTCAACATCGAGGCCCAGCAGTGGTTGGACAGCGTCGGGCTCAACTTCTTCAATGAGGTCTAGGGCCCCGCAGGCGCACTCAGCCGGACCCGGCCAGAAGCCGCCGAGCGGCCTCGCGCCCGCTCCGGAGTGCCCCCTCCATCAGTCCCGAGAACTCCCCGGCCGTGTGCTCCCCGGCGAACTCGAGCCGCGCGCTCGACGCGAGCATCAGCTCCGTCAGCTCGGGCTCCGGGCGAGACCGAGTAGGCGCCCCGGACCCAGGGATCGTCGCTCCAGGTCGAGAGCACCGTGCCCTCGGTCTCGCAGCCCGAGTTCGGGCCGCAGCGCCTGCAGCGAGGCGAGCCAGTGCTCGGCTCCGGCCGCGACCCCGAGACCGCCGCAACGCCTCGGCTCGAGCCGGCGAAGGCGCTGACGACCGGTTGCACGCTGCACCGTCGGCCGCCGGTTGCGGTCCAGCTCCAGTAGCGCTCCGGCATCGACATCACCGCCCGCGGCGTCGACGGCGGAGTCGAGCGGCACGAACAGCTTCGCCGCCTCGCCGTAGCGGACCGCGTCGAAGGCCGCCGCCTGCCGCTCCTCGAGGCTCGGGTCGAACACGATCTCCGAGAGCACCGAGGCGGGGACCGCAACGACGACGCCGTCGCCGCTGATCTCGCCGGAGTCGGTCTCGACCCGGACGCCGTCCGCCGCGACGTGATTCGCCGGACCGGCGACTCGAGCAGGATGCGCTCGTCGCCGATCCGCCCCGCGAGGGCACGGGCCAGCGTCCTGGTTGCCGCCCGCGATCGACGGGGAGGGCAGGTCGTCGACGTGGGCGACGCCGAGCAGGTTCGCCGGCCGGCACGGTCTCGGCCGAGCTCGCCGACGAGATCTCGGTTCGGGAGAGGATGTACTCACGGGCGCCCGCGGCGATCTCCAGCTCGGCCAGCAGCGCCGCCGCCGACCGCCGCGCCGCCTCCGGCCTGGCCGTCAGCGTCTCCTCGAGCAGCGCCAGCGCTTCGCTCAGCTCCTCGTCCACCACCGGGGGGCCGCCGCGCGCCTCCCGCCGCCCGTAACGAACCCCCTTGTCCCAGAGGCCGAGCCCGAGCTGGTCGGCCCGCTCGCGGATGTAGGTGTTGCCGGGAAGGATGAACTCGGCGCCCATCTCGATCACGGCCCCGTTCGGCAGCGTCCGCGAGAAGACCCGTCCGCCGACCCGGTCGCGCGCCTCGATCACGCGGACCTCGCGGCCGGCCTCGACCAGGGTCGCTGCCGCGTTCAGCCCCGCGAAGCCGGCTCCGACGACGATCTCCATGGCCGCAGACTACGGCCAGCGGCTCCCTTGGCCGCCTCGCGCCGTCCGCCTCCGTCCCTAATTTGACTGGCTCGATGGAGCAGCAACCACAGCTCGGAGAGGCGGTCGCGGGACCCGCGCACCGCGAGTTGGCCACGCTTGCCGACGGCGACCGGGTGGACGGCGTCTACGTCGTTCGCGATCGCAGTCGGAGGCCGACCAAGAAGGGTGGCGAGTGGCTGGCGCTGCGGCTCTCCGACCGCTCCGGCTCGGTCGCGGCGAAGTCCTGGGACGAGGTCGAATCGCGCTTCGAGATCACCGGGCCCGGCGCGATCGTCAAGGTCGACGGCCGGTTCGAGTCCAGCGAGCGGTGGGGTGACGCGATCATCATCGAGGGAGTCCGCCCGGCCGAGGCCGGCGAGTACGACCCGGCGATGCTGCACGGTGTCTCGCCGATTCCGCTCGAGCGGCTCGAGGCCGATCTGCGCTCGCTGCTGGAGACGATCCAGACCCCCGACCTGAGGCGCCTGCTGGACGGCTTCTTCTCGCCTGGGACCGCGATCTGGGAGCGGTTTCGCGACGCCCCGGCGGCCAAGCACTATCACCAGGCGTACCGCCACGGCCTGCTCGAGCACGCGCTCTCGGTCGCCCAGAGCGTCAGCGCCGCCGCCTCGTTCTTCCCGGGCATCGACCGCGACGTCGCAGTCACCGGCGCGCTGCTGCACGACGTCGGCAAGCTCGAGGCCTACAACGACGACCCGCTCGCGATCGACATGACCGATCTCGGCCGGCTGCAGGGCGAGATCCCGCTCGGCTACTACCGGGTCCGTTCGCGAGATCGAGGCGATCGACGGCTTCGATCCAGACCTGGCGCAGTCGGTCCTCCACATCATCCTCAGCCACCACGGCTCGCTCGAGCACGGTTCCCCGGTCGTCCCGGCAACCCGCGAGGCCACCCTGGTGCACATGATGGACAACCTCGGCGGCAAGCTCGGCAGCTTCGATCGAATCGAGCGCAGCCTCGCCGACGGCGAGGCCTGGTCGGGGTTCGACCGCGGCATCGATACCGCGGCCTACTTCCGTCAGCGCGCAGCCTAGACGGCCGGTCGGGATAGGATTGCCTCCCGCTACGGTGGGAAGGTGATGGGACCAATGCCGAGACTGGGCCCCCAGCGGGCCGCCCTGGGGATCGTGGCGACGGCGCTCGCGCTCTGGCTCGCGGGCCTGGCCCTCGCCCCACGCGCCGACGCATACGTCTACTGGACGAACAGCGGCGCCGACTCGATCGGTCGCGCCAAGCTCGACGGCTCGAACGCGATCAGGGGCTTCATCACGAACGTCGCGTACCCCGAGGACATCGCCGTCGACGCCGCCCATATCTACTGGACGAGCAACGCCGGCGGCGCGATCGGGCGCGCGAAGCTGAACGGAACCGGGGTCGACGACGCGTTCGTCACCGGCAGCGGGGAGACCGACGGCGTCGCCGTCGACGCCGACCACATCTACTGGACGAATCGCAGCGAGAGCAAGATCGGCCGCGCCAGGATCGACGGCACCGGGGTTGACCAGAGCTTCATCAGCGCCGATGTCCTGGGCGACGTCGCCGTCGACGCCGACCACATCTACTGGACCGATCGCGATGCGCAGACGGTCGGCCGCGCCAGGATCGACGGCTCCGCGATCGAGCAGAGCTTCGTCGAGACGCTCGGCCTGCCGCACAGCCTCGCGGTCGACGCCCGCCACCTCTACTGGGTGGCGACCAACCCCAACCCCCCCTTCTTCGAGGGTGCGGTCGGCCGCGCCAAGCTCGATGGCACCGGGGTCGTGCAGGTCTTCACCAGCAGCGCGATCGCCCCCGGAACGGGCTTGATGTCAGGCCTCACGGTCGATGCCGAGAGCCTCTACTGGGCGGACTTCTCGATCCGGTCGATCGTTCGCAGCGACATCGACGGGACCGGCGTCGACGTTGGCTTCATCGGCGGCGCCGAGTTTCCGCTCGACGTCGCGGTCGACGACCGGCCGCTGCCGCCCGGCGCCCCGCCCGAGACGACGATCACCAAGCGCCCTCCGAACAAGAGCAAGAAGCGCAAGGCCAAGTTCAAGTTCGTCGCCTCCACGCCCACAGCGACCTTCCAGTGCAAGCTCGACAGGCACCGTTCAGGTCCTGCAGCTCGCCGCACAAGCTCAGGCGCCTGAAGAGGGGCGGGCACGTGTTCAAGGTCCGGGCGGTCGACGCGACCGGCAACGCCGACCCCTCTCCGGCCAGGGACAAGTTCAAGATCAAGCGGTAGCGCCCGCGCCCAGCCGCCCGTCAACTGCGCAAATTGCGCGATTCGACGCCCGCACGGGCGCGCACGGGGGCGGGCCGCATCTATTCTGCTCCCGTGGCAAAGGACACCGAGAAGCTGATCCGCCAGCTCTCCCTGATCTCCTTCTTGATGGCCAACCGCAGACCGGTGTCTGCGCTGGAGATCAAGCAGGAGGTGGAGGGCTACTCGTCGATGAACGAGGACGCCTTCGCCCGCCGCTTCTACGCCGACCGCGCCGAGCTCGAGAGCCTCGGCATCGCGCTCAAGGTCGACCGCCCCAGCGAGGGCTTTCTCGAGTCGGAGCTGTATGCGCTGCCGCCCGAGAACTACTACCTGCCGGCGATCGAGTTCGTCGACTCCGAGCTTGCGGCGCTGGGAACCGCGCTGACGCTGCTCGACGGGCAGTTCGCCTACGCCGAGCCGCTGCGTCTCGCCCTGCAACAGGTCTCGTGGGGGCGCAAGAGCCCGCTCAGCAACGGCAACGGCGATTCCGCCCCGATCGAGATGGCGATGACCGCGTCGGCCGGCGGCCGCGAGCTGTCGCAGCGGCTGGCGAAGATCGAGACGGCGATCTCACGCCGGAAGACGATCGAGTTCAACTACTACACGATGGAGCGGGACGCGACCGAGGATCGCAAGGTCGATCCGTACCATCTCGTCTTCCGCTCCGGCCAGTTCTATCTAATCGGCCGCTCGCACGAGCGCGATGCGGTTCGGGTCTTCCGCCTCTCGCGGATCCAGGGCAAGGTCAGCTATGCGACCAAGGCGGAGCACGACTTCACGACCCCCGATGACTTCGACCGCCGCGACTACGCCTCGCGTGCCGACTGGCAGATGGGTGCGACGGAGAGCCGCGCGGAGATCTTCCTCAGCGATCGGGTCGACTGGCTGGTCGAGCGTGATTACGGGCAGTTCGGCGAGACGCGCCCGGCCCGCAAGGCCGACGGCGCCCCGGGCAAGGGATCGATCTACGCGACCGAATACTCCTCCCCGAGGCAGCTGATCGCCTGGCTGCTCGGTTGGCGTCACAACGCCGTCGCCCTCTCCCCGCCTGAGCTGGTCGCCGAGGCCGAGGAGCGGCGGGCCCTGCTGCGACAGCGCCACGCCGAGGGCTTCAAGACCGCGAAGGCCGTGGCGCGCCCGGCGATCGAGCAGGCCGAGCGCCGCGGTCGCGCGAACGGCAAGGCCGAGACCGTGATCCGGCCCGAGCGCTTCGCCCGCCTGGTGACGCTCGCCGGAATGCTGATCGACTCCGCCCGCAACGAGCGCCGGCTCTCGACCGCCGAGGTCTGCGCTGAGCTCGGGATCAGCGAGAAGGAGCTGCGCGGCGACATCGACGTGCTCAACGTCGTCAACTTCGGCGGCGGCACCTACGTCCTCTACGCCGAGATCGTCGGCGATGAGATCGAGGTCGATCCCGAAGCGTACGGCGACAGCTTCGCCCGGCCGGCGCGGCTGTTGCCGCTCGAGGCGAAGGCCCTGGTCGCGGCGATCGACTTCTTCGCCGACCACCTCCCACAGGCCGGGCTCGACACGGCCCGCTCGAAGATCGTCGCCGCGCTCGGGCACGATCCCTCCGAGGAGGGCCTGCAGATCACGATCGAGCGCGACGAGCCCGAGATCGTCACCGCCGTCAACGAGGCGATCACGGACACGCGCGTGCTGAAGATCAACTACTACAAGGAGAACGAGGACCAGTTCACCTCGCGGGAGATCGAGCCCTACCGCCTGGCGCGCGGACCGGGCGGGTGGTACGTAGGCTGCCGGGATCGCAAGCGCAACGCCGTCCGGCATTTCCGCCTCGACCGGACCAAGCAGGCGGAGCCGACCGGTGAGACGTTCGAGCGGACCGAGGAGGTCGAGGGCCAGCTCGCCACGCAGCACTGGCTCAGCGAGGGGGAGGTGACCGACGCCCGGATCGCCAGCGTCTGGGTCTCACCCGAGCGGGCTAGGTGGGTTCGCGAGGAGCGGACCGTGGTCGAGGAGCTTGCCGACGGCGCCCTGATCATCGAGATGCCCTTTGCCGGGACGTCCTGGCTGGTCCGCGAGGTGCTCAAGGGCGCCGGCGACATGGTCGTTCTCGAGCCCGCCGATGCCCGCGAGGCGGTCCTGGCCGCGGTCAGCGAGTAGCCGGGCGGTCGATGTCGCTCGCAGCCGCCGACGCCCCCGGCCACCCCGATGTCCAGAGGATCGTCGCCCCGAACCCGGGGCCGATGACCCTCGACGGCACGAACACCTACGTCGTCGGCAGCGATCCGGCTTGGGTGATCGACCCCGGTCCGGCGATCGAAAGCCACATCGAGGCGGTCCGGGCTGCCGCCGAGAGCCGCGGGGGAATCGGCGCCGCGCTGATAACCCACGCTCACCTCGACCACACCGCCGGGGCGACGATGCTCGGCGCGGAGGTGATCTGGGGCAGCAGCGCGGCCGTCGACGAGAGCGCCGCGCTCGCCGCGGCGGAGGGCGAGACCGCGATCCGCAAGGTCCGCGGCAGCGCCCCGGCGCCTGACTCCGACGCCGGTCCGTTCCGGGTCATCTCGACTCCCGGACACGCCGGCGACCACGTGGTCTTCCTCCGTGACGGAGTCTGCTTCTGCGGCGACCTGATCCTCGGTCGGGGCTCGTCGATCGTGCCTCCCCAGGCTGCGGGTGGCTCGGTCGCCGACTACATGCGCTCGCTCGACCGCGTCGAGGAGCTGGGGCCGGAGCTGCTCTGCCCGGGTCACGGTCCCTGGATCACCGATCCGGCTGCGAAGATCGCCGAGTACAGGCAGCACCGCCTCGATCGGGAGCGGCGGCTGGTCGCGGCGCTGGAGGCCGGCGAGCGGTCGCGTTCCGCCCTGCTGGCGAAGGTCTGGGACGACGTGCCCGAGGAGCTGCATCGGGCCGCGGCCCTGGCGATGCAGGCCCACCTCGAGAAGCTCGCCGGCGAGGGGATCAACCTCGCCGAGCTGACCGACTGAGCCCCGGTACGCCGGGGCTCCCGCGACCTCGCCCGGCTGCAGGATTGATAATCATGGCTGGGATGCGCCGCAAGTCGAGCTCGACCTGGGTCAAGTCAGCCCGCCGGGGGGGCCTGGCCGGGGCCGCGCTGGCGGCGCTGGTCGGCGCGACCGGCCTCGGGGCGCGCTGGCAGCTGCTGCATCGACCGCTTCCGAAGCGATCCGGAACCCAGCGGGCGACCGGCCTCTCTGCTCCGGCTGAGATCAGGCGCGATCGCTGGGGCGTCCCTCACATCGAGGCCGGCAGCAGCCACGATCTCTGGTTCGCCCAGGGCTTCTGTCACGCCCAGGACCGGCTCTGGCAGATGGATCTCTATCGCCGTGTCGCGGCCGGCCGGCTGTCCGAGATCGCCGGACGCGACGGGCTCGCCACCGACCGGATGCTGCGCACGCTGGGCTTCGCCGCGATCGCGGAGGCGGAGGCGAGGGCCATCGGCGACGGCCTCCGCTCCGAGCTCGAGGCCTACTGCGCCGGGGTCAACTTCCAGGTTCACCAGGCCGCGGCGCTGCCGGTCGAGTTCCAGCTGCTGCGGATCGACTTCGAAGAGTGGCGCCCGGCCGACATGTTCTCGGCGCTGAAGCTGCTCACGTTCGGCCTTTCGACGAACTGGGAGCAGGAGCTGCTGCGGGCTGAGATGATCCGCGCCCTCGGCCCTGAGCTGACCGAGCGCCTCGACCCGCTGTACCCATCCTCGAATCCGGCCGTCGTCAGCCCGGGCGCCGCCTGGTCGGGGGACGGGATCGGTCTCGCCCGTCAGATCGGCGTGGTCCGCGAAGCGCTCGGCTTCGCCCCCTCGGCCAGCGGCTCGAACAACTGGGCCGTCTCGGGCAAGCTGACCGCCTCCGGGGCACCGCTGCTGGCCGGCGATCCCCATCTGCCGCCGAGCATGCCGGGGATCACCTACCAGGTCGACCTCCGGGTCGGCGAGCGCTTCGTCCGCGGGGCGTCGATACCCGGCTCGCCCGGGGTCCTGATGGGCCAGGGCAACGACGTCGCCTGGACCTTCACCAACGCGATGGCCGACGTGATGGACCTGTTCGTCGAGCGGCTCGACGGCGACAGCTACGAGTTCGAGGGCGAGCAGCGCCCGCTCCAGGTCCGCGAGGAGCGAATCCTGGTTCGTGGCTCCGAGCCGGAGCACCTGGAGGTCCGTGCGACCCATCACGGGCCGATCGTCAACGACGTGCTCGGCGCCGATGCCAGCGAGCCGCTGGCGCTCGCCTTCTCGGGCCTGAGACTGCCGGCGCTGTCGCAGGCCCAGGTACGGACCCTCGAGGCGACGAGCGGCCCCGACCTGGTCGAGCTGCTCGCCGACCAGTGCACGCCGGTCTCGAACCTGGTCTGGGCGGACCGCCACGGCTCGATCGGCTACAAGACCGTGGGCCGGATCCCGATCCGTCGCGGCGACGTCCCGGATCTGCCGCGACCGGGCTGGACCGGCGAGCACGAGTGGGAGGGCTGGGTCCCGCACGAGGAGATGCCGGAGCTGACCGATCCCGAGTGCGGCTACGTGATCACCGCGAACAACCGGATCGCCGGCGACGACTACCCCCACCACATCAGCAGTCACTACCTCGACGGCTACCGCGCGGCGCGGATCGAGCAGTTGCTGGGCGAGCGCAGCGACCACGACATCGAGAGCTTCGAGCTGATTCAGGTGGACGAGTACTCGATTCCGGGGATCGCGACAGTCCACCGCCTCGCCCGGATCGAGGACCTCGCCAAGGGCCAGCGGGAGGTGCGCGCGATCGAGCGGCTGCGAAGCTGGGACGGGCGGATGGCCGTCGATGCCGTCGCGCCGACGATCTATCAGGCGTTCACGCTGCGGCTGGGGCGGGAGACGGCCCGCCTCGCGATCGGGGACCGCGACCTCGCCCGCCGCTGGCTCGACGGGTCCTCGAACCCGTTCGTCGCCCACGTGACCTGCCCATGGCGCTGGCAGGCTCACCTGCTCAGCCTCTGGGACGAGGGCGACGACGAGCTGATCGGAAGACCGTGGCCGGAGCACGTGCTCGACTGTCTTCGCGGTGCGCTCGACGACCTCGAGGAGCGTTTCGGCGCCGAGCCCGAGCGATGGGAGTGGGGCAGGGTGCACGAGATGGAGTTCCCGCATGCGCTCGGCGAGGCGAACCCGGTGCTCGCCCGGTTCTTCAATCGCTCGGTGCGCTCGGGTGGCGCTCAGGAGACGGTCAAGCAGGTCGCTTTCGACCCGAACGACCCCTACAAGGCGGTATGGGCGCCGTGCTGGCGGATGGTCGCCGACCCCACCGACCCCGATGCCTCCCGCTGGCAGGCGTTCACGGGCCAGTCGGGCCAGCCCGGCAGCCGCCACTACGACGATCTGATGGCCGACTGGACCGAGGGTTTGACCCAGCCGATGGCGCCTCGCGGCAAGCTGCACGACCTGCGCCTGGTTCCCGCGGGCCGAGCCGAGAAGTCCGCGCGATGAGCCGTCGCGACGAGATCAAGCTGACGCCCTCCGAGCAGGCGGAGTTGCTCGACTCCGAGAGGGTCGTGATCGTCTCCAGCAACGGACCCCGCGGATGGCCGCACTCGATGCCGATGTGGTTCACGGTCCGCGACGGTGAGATCTGGGTCTGGACCTACGCGAAGTCGCAGAAGGTGCGGAACCTCGAGCGCGACCCCCGGGCGACGCTCCTGGTCGAGGCCGGACACGAGTATCAGGAGCTGCGCGGGATCCAGATCGAGGCGGAGGCCGAGATCGTCCGCGATACGGAGCCGGTCTTCGAGTTCGGCAAGGAGCTGACGGTGCGCTACGCCGACGGCATCGACGAGCTCGGGGCCGACGCCGCCGCAGCTCTGCAGGCCCAGGCGCCGAAGCGGGTCGCGATCCACTTCCGGCCGGTCCGGACCGCGAGCTGGGACCACCGCAAGCTCGGCGGCGGCTACTGACGCCGGGGCGATGAGGGGCCGCGAGGTCCGGTCCCGCCCGGTGCCTCGCGCGACGAGGTCGCCACTGCTCGGGCCGGGTGGTCCGGGGGGTGGAACCGGCCGCTGACCGCTACCCTGCCGCTCCGATGGAGAACCTCAAGGGCCTGATTCTCTCGGGCGGCGCCGGCACGAGGCTGCGCCCGATCACGCACACCTCCGCCAAGCAGCTTGTGCCGGTGGCGAACAAGCCGGTCCTCTTCTATGGGATCGAGGCTCTGGTCGAAGCGGGCGTGAGCGAGATCGGGATCGTGATCGCCCCCGAGACCGGCGACGAGATCCGCGAGGCGGTGGGCGACGGCAGCGCGCTCGGCGCGAGCGTGACCTACATCCCGCAGGCCGAGCCGCTCGGCCTGGCTCACGCCGTGCTCACCGCGGAGCAGTTCCTCGGGGACTCGTCGTTCGTCATGTATCTCGGTGACAACCTGCTCCGCGACGGCATCACCGAGCTCGTTGCTGCCTTCCGGCGCAACGAGCCGGAGGCGCTGATCATGCTCACCCCGGTCATGCACCCCGAGCACTACGGCGTCGCCGAGCTCGACGGCGATCGCATCGTCAGGCTCGTCGAGAAGCCGAAAGATCCTCCCTCGGACCTGGCCCTGGTCGGCGTCTACATGTTCCGCCCCTCGGTGCTCGCTGCGGCGAAGACGATCGAGCCGTCCGCGCGGGGGGAGCTCGAGATCACCGACACCATCCAGAGGCTGATCGACGATGGCAAGACCGTCGAGTACCACCGCGTCAAGGGCTGGTGGAAGGACACCGGCCAGCTTGCCGACATGCTCGCCGCAAATCGGCTGGTGCTCGAGGACATCGAGCCGCACATCGACGGCGAGCTCGTCGACTGCAATCTCGAGGGCCGGGTCGTGGTCGGCAAGGGCGCGGTCCTCGAGCGAACCACGGTCCGCGGTCCCGCCGTGATCGGCCCCGGCGCGCGGATCGTCGACGCCTACATCGGCCCCTACACGGCGATCGGCAGGGACTGCGAGGTGATCGGCTCGGAGGTCGAGCACTCGATCCTGCTGCGCGGCTCCAAGGTCCGCGACCTCGGCTCGCGGATGGAGGCCAGCCTGCTCGGCCGCAACGCAACGCTCTCGCGCAGCGACGGGCTACCGAAGACGATCCGGATGATCGTCGGGGACAACTCGGAGCTGACGCTTCCGTGAGGGTGCTGGTCGCCGGTGCGGACGGGATGCTCGCCCGCGAGGTGGTCGATGCGGCCGAGCGCGTCGGCCATGAGGTCACCGCCCTCGGGCGCGACGGCCTCGACATCACCGATCCGCGCTCGATCGACGAGGCGGTTGGCGGCTCGGCCCCCGAGGCGGTGATCAACTGCGCCGCCTGGTCCGATGTCGACGGCGCCGAGGACGACGAGCGCGGCGCGATGAAGGTCAACGACGAGGGAGCAGCCCTGCTCGCCGCCGCGGCCGAGCGGGTCGGCGCCAAGGTCGTCTATCCATCCAGCGACTACGTCTTCGACGGGACCAAGCGGGAGCCGTACGTCGAGTCCGACCTGACGGCCCCGATCAGCGCCTACGGCCGCAGCAAGCTCGCCGGGGAGACCTCGGTGGCGGTCGCCAACCCCCGCCATTTCATCGTTCGCTCCTCGTGGCTGTACGGGCGCGCCGGCAAGAACTTCGTCGAGACGATGCTGCAGATCGGCCGCGAGCAGCCCGAGGTGCTCGTGGTCAGCGACCAGCGTGGCTGTCCGACCTGCTGCGTCGACCTCGGTGAGGCGCTGATCGCGCTGATCCAGCGCGACGACTACGGGATCCATCACATCGCCGGGAGCGGCAGCTGCACCTGGTTCGAGTTCGCTCAGGAGATCTTCGATCTCGCCTCCTACGAGACCCGGGTGATGTCGACGACCAGCGAGGTGATGGCCCGCAAGGCGCCCCGCCCGGCCTACTCGGTGCTGGTCAGCGAGCGCGACAAGCCGATCGTGCTGCCCCGCTGGCAGCAGTCGCTGCAGCGCTACCTGGCGGACCGGGAGCTGGGCTGATGAAGCTGCTCGTCGCCGGCGGTGCCGGCTTCATCGGTTCCACCTACGTTCGCCGCCACCTCCGCGAGCACCCCGACCACCGGATCGTCGTGCTCGACAAGCTCACCTATGCGGGCCGGCGCGAGAACCTCGCCGGGGCCGATCCCCAGCGGCTCGAGTTCGTCGAGGCCGACATCGTCGACGGCGAGGCGGTGGCGGCGGCGATCGCCGGCTGCGACGCGGTCGTCAACTTCGCCGCCGAGTCGCACGTCGATCGCTCGATCGAGAACCCGGGCGCCTTCATCCAGACCGATGTCTACGGCACCTACGTCCTGCTCGAGGCGGCCCGCGATGCGGGCATCCGCCACCTGCAGATCTCGACCGACGAGGTCTACGGCTCGATCGAGGAGGGCAGCTTCAGCGAGCTCTCGCCGCTCGATCCGTCCTCCCCCTACTCGGCGTCGAAGGCGGGCGGTGACCTGGTCGTCAGCGCCTTCCACCACACCTACGGAGCCGACACGCTGATCACCCGCGCCTCGAACAACTACGGCCCGCACCAGCACCCCGAGAAGCTGATCCCGCTCTGCATCCTCAACGCGCTGGCCGGCGACCCGCTGCCGGTCTACGGAGACGGCATGCAGGTGCGCAACTGGCTGTTCACCGAGGACTTCGCGGCGGCGATCGACATCGTCCTCGAGCAGGGCGAGGCGGGGCAGGTCTACAACGTCGGTGGTCCCGACGAGAAGCCGAACATCGAGGTCGTCAAGCGGATCCTCGAGCTCACCGGCCACGACGAATCGCTGATCAGCTACGTCGATGACCGACCAGGTCACGATCGACGCTACTCGCTCGCCTCGGAAAAGACCGAGGGGCTCGGCTGGAGCGCCGCCGTCGGCTTCGATGAGGGGATCGAGCGGACCGTCGCCTGGTACCGGGACAACGAACCCTGGTGGGGGCCGATCCGCTCCGGCGAGTACCGCGAGTACTACGAGAAGCAGTACGGCCGCAGGCTCGGTGGCTGAGGTGCCGAGTCGAGTCGAGACCCGGCTGGCGGACCTCGTCGCGCTCGAGCCGGCGGTCCACGGCGACAGTCGCGGGTTCCTGATCGAGACCTACAGCGAGCCGGCCTGGCGCGAGCTCGGGATCGAGGGCCCGTTCGTACAGGAGAACCACTCCCGCTCGATGCAGAAGGGGACCCTGCGCGGGATGCACTTCCAGACCGCGCCCGGGCAGGCGAAGCTGGTGCGTTGCGCGCGCGGGGCGATCTTCGATGTGGCCGTTGACCTGCGCCGCGACTCGCCCACGTACGGCCGCTGGGAGGGTCACGTGCTCGACGACGAGACCCACCGCCAGCTCTGGGTTCCGGTCGGCTTCGGCCATGGGTTCCAGGTCCTCAGCGACGTCGCCGACGTCGCCTACAAGCTGACCAGCCTCTACGACCCCGAGACCGAGGCCGAGATCGCCTGGGACGATCCCGAGATCGGGATCGAGTGGCCGATCGCCGAGCCGATCCTCAGCGAGCGGGATGCGTCCGCGCCGCCGCTCGCCGAGGTCGCCGGCTCGCTCCCGTTCTAGCTGCCGCCGCGCGGCGCGTAATATCGGTGGCTTGCCTTCGAAGCCGAAAGCGACTCCCGAAACCGTCGACCCGGTCCCGTTCAGCGACCGCACGCGCGAGTGGTTCGAGCGCTCGTTCGAGGCCGCGACGCCGGCCCAGGCGGCGGGCTGGCCGAAGATCGCGAGCGGTGCGAACACGCTGATCTGCGCCCCGACCGGCTCCGGCAAGACGCTGGCCGCCTTTCTCTGGGGGATCGACACCCTCGCGCGCCGGCCCGAGCAGCTCGGGACGGGCGTCAAGATCGTCTACGTCTCCCCGTTGAAGGCGCTCTCCTACGACGTCGAGCGCAACCTGCGCGCTCCGCTGGCCGGGATCGGGGCCGAGGTCGCGGTCGGCCTGCGAACCGGGGACACGCCGCAGAAGGACCGCCAGGCGATGCTGCGGACCCCGCCCGACATCCTGATCACGACGCCCGAATCCCTCTATCTGATGCTGACCTCCCAGGCGCGCAGGATCCTGGTCGGGGCCGAGGCGGTGATCGTCGATGAGATCCACGCCGTCGCGCCGACCAAGCGCGGTTCCCACCTGGCGCTGACGCTGGAGCGGCTCGATCATCACGTCCAGCACCCCGAGCACGACGAAGGGCTCGAGCTGGGGGACGAGTTGCTCGGGTCGCTGCCGCGCCGGCCGCTGCAGCGGATCGGGCTCTCCGCGACCCAGAAGCCGCTCGAGCGAATCGCGAAGTTCCTCACCGGCCCAGGCCGGGAGTGCGAGATCGTCGACGCCGGCGCGCGCAAGGAGCTCGACCTCGAGATCGTGGTCCCGGTCGAGGACATGACCGATCCCGGCGCCGCGATCCCGGCGCCGCCGAGCGATCCCGAGCAGATGCCCGGCCCCGACCGCATCGATCCGCAACTCGCCGGCGAGCCGAACCATCGCTCGATCTGGCCCGCGATCTACCCGAAGCTGCTCGAGCTGGTCCGCGAGCACACCTCGACGATCATCTTCGTCAACAACCGTCGCGGCGCGGAGCGGCTCGCGAAGCGGCTGAACGAGATGGTCGCCGATCAGCATGCGGCGGCCGATCCCGACGGGGAGCGTGCAGCGCCCGAGATCGCCCGGGCCCACCACGGCTCGCTCGCCCACGAGGAGCGGACCAAGGTCGAGGAGCTGCTCAAGTCCGGTCGGCTGCCCTGCCTGGTCGCAACCTCCTCGCTCGAGCTCGGCATCGACATGGGCGCGGTCGACCTGGTGATCCAGGTGGAGTCGCCGAAGTCGGTGGCCCGCGGCATCCAGCGGGTCGGACGCGCCGGCCACGAGCTCGGGGCGGTCTCGAAGGGGCGGATCTTCCCGAAGTTCCGTTCCGACCTGCTCGAGTGCGCCGTGGTCACCAAGAAGATGCGCCTCGGGCAGATCGAGGAGACGGTGATCCCCCGCAACCCGCTCGACGTGCTCGCTCAGCACCTCGTGTCGATGGTCGCCGACCGCGAGTGGGAGGTGGACGAGGTCGAGGCGCTGGTCAAGGGCGCCGAGCCGTATGCCGAGCTCAGCCGCGAGCAGCTCGAGAACGTGCTCGACATGCTCGACGGTCGCTACCCCTCCGAGCGCTTCGCCGAGCTACGGCCGCGGTTGGTCTGGGACCGCACCGAGGGCACGATCCGCGGCCGCAAGGGTGCCCGGCAGCTCGCCGTGACGAACGCAGGCACGATCCCGGACCGGGGTCTGTACGGCGTCCACCTGCCCGATGGCCGTCGCGTCGGCGAGCTCGACGAGGAGATGGTCTATGAGGCGCGCCCGGGGCAGGTGTTCCTGCTCGGGGCCAGCACCTGGCGGATCGACGACATCACCCGGGACCGGGTGATCGTCACCCCGGCGCCGGGCGTGCCCGGCGCGGTCCCCTTCTGGCGCGGCGACGGGGTCGGTCGCACGGTCGAGCTCGGCCGCTCGATCGGCGAGTTCTCGCGCGAGGCGGTCAACGCCGAGCCCGCCGATCTCGCCCGCGACTACGACCTCGACCAGCTCGCGGCGTCGAACCTCGTCGCCTACCTGCGCGAGCAGCAGGCGGCGACCCGGGTCGTGCCCTCCGATCAGACGATCGTCATCGAGCGCTTCCGGGACGAGATCGGCGACTGGCGACTGTGCATCCTGAGCCCGTTCGGCGGCCGCGTTCACGCTGCCTGGGCGCTGGCGCTCAGCGCGCGGATCCGCGACCAGTTCGAGCTCGAGGCCGACGCGATCTGGTCCGACGACGGGATCGTCGTTCACCTCCCCGATGCAGACGAGGCCCCGAGCCCGGAGCTGGTGACGCTCGAGCCGGACGAGGTCGAGGACCTGATCGTCTCCGAGCTCAGCGGCTCGGCCCTGTTCGGCGCCCGCTTCCGTGAGGCTGCAGGTCGCTCGCTGCTGATCCCGCGAGCCTATCCGGGCAAGCGCACGCCGCTCTGGCAGCAGCGGCTCAAGTCGCAGTCGCTGCTCGAGGTCGCCAAGGACTTCCCCCGCTTCCCGGTCACGCTCGAGACCTATCGCGAGGTGCTCAAGGACGTGCTCGACCTGCCGGCGTTGACCGAGATCCTCCGCGAGATCGGCTCCCGCCGGATCTCGCTGGTCGAGGTCGAGACGCAGAGCGCCAGCCCGTTCGCGAGCTCGCTGCTGTTCGACTACGTCGCCACCTACATGTACGAGGGGGACACCCCGAACGCGGAGCGCCGCGCAGCGGCCCTGGCCCTGGACCGCGATCTGCTGCGGGAGCTGCTCGGCCAGGAGGAGCTCCGTGAGCTGATCGACCCTGTGGCGCTCTCCGAGCTCGAGGATTCGCTGCAGCACCGGACCGAGCAGGCGCGCGCGACCGACCGCGACCATCTCGAGCAGATCCTCCGCAGACTCGGGGACCTGACGGTCGAGGAGGCGTCCGAGCGCGTCGCCGAGGGCTACTCGGCCGACTCGATGCTCGACAAGCTCGAGTCCGAACGGCGTGCGGTCAGGCTGCGAATCGGCGGCGAGGAGCGCTGGATCGCCGCCCAGGATGCCGGTCTCTACCGCGACGCCCTCGGGGTCCCCGTTCCCTCCGGCCTTCCCGACGCCTTTCTCGAGCGGGTCGAGGCGCCGTCGGCGGCTTTGATGCGCCGCTACGCGCGAACCCACGGACCGTTTCCGACGGCCCAGCCGGCTCAGCGTTACGGGGTCGATCTCGAGCCGGCGCTCCGCCAGCTCGAGCACGACGCCGAGCTGATCCGGGGCGAGCTGCTGCCGGGCGGGACCGAGCGTGAGTGGTGCGACCCCGAGGTCCTGCGCCGGGTCCGGCGGGCCAGCCTCGCGGTGCTCCGCAAGGAGGTCGAGGCGGCCGATCCCCGTGAGCTAGCGCGCTTTCTGCCCTCCTGGCAGAACGTCGATGCGCATCGACCGGCCGGCGCCGGCCCCGACCGGCTGCGGGAGGCGCTCGTGCCGCTGCAGGGGGTGGCGCTGACCCCGGAGGTCTGGGAGCGCGACGTCCTGCCGAGGCGCCTCGGCGCCTACTCGCAGTCGTGGCTGGACCAGCTCACCACCGGCGGCGAGCTGGTCTGGATCGGCGCCGGCCCGGTCGGGCGCAGCGGCCGCGTCGCGCTCTACTTCCGCGAGGACGTTCGGCTCGCGGGGCCGCCCCCCGCCAACGCGAAGCTCGATCGCCCGACCGGCGAGCTGCACGAGCGGATCCGCGGGCTGCTCGCCGAGCGGCCACGCTTCTGGCTCGACATCACCTCGGAGATCGGTGATGTCGAGAAGGAGGAGCTGCATGCGGCCCTCTGGGACCTCGCCTGGGCCGGCGAGGTCACCAACGACGCCTTCGCGCCGCTCCGGGCCCCCCGCCTGCGGGCCGTGACCCGCTCCGAGGCCCGCCGCGCGCGCCGCTTCTCCTCGCGCCGCGTCGCGACCGGCCAGGCGCTGCAGGGCCGTTGGTCGCTGGTCAGCGAGTTGCTGGAGGACGCGCCGCCGCAGGGTCCGCGCTGGAGGGCGCAGGCCGAGTTGATGCTCGAGCGGCACGGGATCGTGACCCGTGAGACCGTGCTCTCGGAGGGCGTCCCGGGCGGCTTCACGACTCTGTACGGGGAGCTCTCCAACCTCGAGATCCTCGGCACCGCCCGGCGCGGCTACTTCGTCGAGGGCCTCGGCGGCGCCCAGTTCGCCCTCGCCGGCGCGGTCGAACGGCTGCGGTCGCTGCCCCAACGGGACGGCGAGCACCTGGTGCTCGCGGCGACCGATCCGGCGCAGCCGTACGGGGCGCAGCTTCCCTGGCCGAGGCTGCCGCTGCGCGAGGCCGCCGACCCCGCCGCCGAACAGAAGCGCGGCGGCCGCCGCCCGAGCCGCGTCGCCGGCGCCTACGTGCTGAGCCGTGACGGCGAGCCGCTGCTCTACGTCGAGCGCGGCGGCAAGGGCATCCTGCTGCTCGCGAGGATGGAGACGGAGGAGCTGGCCGCGGCGCTGGTCGTCCTGACCGAGGCCGCCGTCGAGGGCGTGATCCCGAAGCTCGGGATCGAGAAGGTGGACGGCGAGCCGGTGATCGGCTCGGGCATGGAGCAGGCGCTGCTCGACGCCGGCTTCTCACGCCAGCCGAGGCGGATGGTCGCCTCCGCCTAGGCGCCGGCGGCTCGATGAGCCGGCATGCAGCGGGTCAGCTCGTCGGGGCCGGGCATGTCGCGGCGCAGCGAGGCGAACGCCGTGCCGCCGGCGATCAACGGCAGCCAGAAGAGGATCACCCGGTAGGCGAGCACCGCCGCGGCTGAGGCTGCCACCGGCACGCCGTAGACGACCAGCGCCCCGATCAGGCCGCCGTCGATGCCACCGATGCCACCCGGCAGGGGCAGCAGCCCGCCGAGCTGGCCGATCAGGTAGGCCATCAGGATCACCGTGATCGGCGGTGCGAAGCCGAATGCGTGGAAGGTCGCCCAGAGCACCGCGTTGTCGAACGCCCAGTAGCCGACCGCCCCGGTCAGGACCATCCAATCGCGACTGCGGACGATCGCGATCGATTCGGCCGTGCCGTTGACCAGGGCGCGACGGACCGAGCTCCACAGCAGCGCCCACCGTGAGGCATCGGCAGCCGGATCGGGCCCCGGGCCAAACCTCGGGATCACCAACACCGCCCCGATCACGAGCAGCGCCGCCGCGGCCGGCGCCGCGGTCAGCAGCGGCGAGAGCTCGGGGCCGAGCAGCCCGACGAACAACAGCGTCCCGATCACGGCGACGGCGATGAAGTTGACCGAGCTCTTGATCAGGAAGAAGGCGACCGACCGGCGGGCGATGAAGTCGGTCCCCATCCCGCCGCTGTGCAGGACCCAGGCGCCGAGTGCCAGGCCGCTGAGCCCGCTGGTCGGCACCAGCGAGCCCATCGCCAGCTCGGAGCCGCCGATCTGCCAGCTCCGGCGCCAGCCGAGCTCACCGCAGAAGATCGGCGCGAACATGACGATGTAGGAGCTGAACGAGAGCGCCTCGAGCACCGCCGCCAGCAGCAGCCAGCCGGGGTCCGCGTCCCGGAGCTCGCCGCGGATCTCACCGAGGCCGGGGGCGAGCAGAACGACCGCGCCGAGCACCGCCAGCGCGCCGACCGCCTGCAGGGTGCGCCGCCTCAGCGACGCGGTCTCGAACTCGGCGGGCAGCCCGCCTCGATCGGGTGCTGCCGGGACGTCGGTGCGGCTCACCGGGCCATCGTTCCAAATGCAGGAGCCGATCGGAACCCGGCGGCAGCCGGGTTCTCGGCCGCCCCGCGCACACCCCTAACCTCCCGCCGATGGACGATGCCTCTCCGGCACTCTCGATCACCGGCCTCGCGAAGACCTATGACGACGGCACGGTCGCTCTCGGCGGGCTCGACCTCGACGTGCCCGCGGGCGAGTTCTTCGGGCTGCTCGGTCCGAACGGCGCCGGGAAGACGACGCTGATCAATGCGGTCTGCAACCTGATCCGCACGACCGGCGGACGGATCAGGGTCTTCGGCCATGAGCACACCACTCTCCAGGCCCGGCAGCTGGTCGGGGTCGCCGAGCAGGACCCGAACCTAGATCGCTTCCTCAGCGTCCGCGAGTCGCTGATCTATCACGGCGGCTACTACGGCATGGACCGTGGCGCGGCGGCGGCCCGGGCTGACGAGATGATCGACGCGTTCGACCTGCGGGCAAAGGCGGGCTCGCTGACCCCGAGGCTCTCCGGGGGGATGAAGCGACGGCTGACGCTGGCGCGGGCGCTGTTGCACAGACCACGGCTGGTGATCCTCGACGAGCCGACCGCCGGTGTCGACATCGAGCTGCGCCACGACCTCTGGCGCTACATCAGGCGCCTGCACAGCGAGGGAACGACGATCGTCCTCACCACCCACTACCTGGAGGAAGCCGAGTCGCTGTGCGAGGACATCGCGCTGATCGCCGGCGGTGAGATCGTCGCCCGCGACAGCGCCGAGCGGCTCAAGCAGCGGTACAACGCGAGCTCTCTGGAGGAGGTCTATCTGCGGACCGTCTCGGGGCGGGTCAGGTCCGCGGCAACCGGGGTCGGCGCATGAGGCCGGATACGTCCCGCTCGCTGCTCGCGCTCTCCGGCCGGGAGACCCTTCGCGTCTCGAAGCTGTGGACGCAGACGATCCTCGCCCCCGTCGTTGCGAGCTTCCTCTTCATCCTCGTCTTCGGGCTCTCGCTCGGCAGCCGGATCCGGGAGTTCGAGGGCTTTCCCTACGAGGTCTTCATCGTTCCCGGCCTGATCGCGATGGCGATGGCGCAGGCCGCCTTCTCGAACAACTCCTCCTCGATCCTGCAGGCGAGAAACGACCGCTACATCAACGACGTGCTCGCCGCACCGATGCACAGCTGGCAGATGAACCTCGGGCTGACGATCGGGGGCGTCGTCAGAGCCCTGGTGATCGGCGTCGCGCTGATGGTCCTCTCGGTGCCGCTCACCGGAGTGCCGGTCGAGCAACCGCTCGCCCTGGTGGTCGCGGTCGGCCTGCTGGTGATCCTGTTCGGCGCCCTCGGCACCGTCGTCGGCATCTACGCGGACAGCTTCGACCACCACAGCTTCGTCAACAACATCCTGATCCTGCCGCTGACCTTCCTCGGCGGCGTCTTCTACTCGATCGAGATCCTGCCGCCGTTCTGGGAGGCGGTCTCCCACGCCAATCCGCTGTTCTACATCGTCAACGCCGTTCGCTACGGCTTCCTCGGCCAGAGCGACGTCAGCATCGCGCTCTCGTTCGCGGTCACCGCATCGATCGCTGTCCTGTTCGTGGCCTGGTCGCAGTGGCTGTTCGTCACCGGTCGCAGGCTCAAGCCTTGATCGGGCCGTGCTGAGGAGCGCCGGTGCCCGAGGGCGACACGATCCACCGGATCGCGCTGCGGATCAACGCCGCGCTGGCCGGCCGGCGCCTCGACTCGGTCGCGGCCCCGAACCCGCGCTCGCCGCTCTACGCGCGAACCGGGGAGCTGGACGGCGCCACCCTGGAGGATGCGGAGGCGCGCGGCAAGCATCTGCTGCTCCGCTTTGCCGGCGGGCGGGTCGTCCACAGCCATCTCGGGATGAACGGGCGCTGGTTCGTCCGTACGGATGGATCGGAGCCGTTCGGCCGGCCATGGCTGACGCTTGTGGCGGGCACCGCCGTGGCCTCGCAGTCACGCGGCAAGCTGCTGCGACTGACCAGCGCCCGCCGCGTCCGCAACGATCCCGCCCTCCGCGGCCTCGGCCCGGATCCGCTCGGACCGGGCTTCGACGAGGCCGCGGCGAGCCGCCGGCTGATCGGCTGGGAGCCGACCGAGGCGGTCGGGGCGGCGCTGCTCGACCAGCGGCTGCTCGCCGGCGTCGGCAACGTGATCCGGATCGAGGCGTGCTTCGCGGCGGCCGTCAGCCCCTGGCGACCGATCGCCGAGCTCACCGCTTCCGAGGCCGAGCAGCTGGTCGCCTCCTGCAGCTCGATCATGCGCGAGACGGTCCGCACCGGGCACCGTCCGAAGCGGATCTACGGGGCCGAGACGCGTCCCTGCCCGCGCTGCGGCGGGCGGATCAGACGCCGTGGACAGGGCGACGCCAACCGGACGACGTCCTGGTGCCCGGGTTGCCAGCTGTAGGCCGGCGCCCTCGACGGGCTCGAGGCGCAGCGGCGATAATGGCCGCGATGGGCGAGGAGAGCACAGACGCGACCGAGCTCCTGCGTCACCTGCCGCTGCTCGCGGGCCTCTCCGAGGTCGAGCTGCAGCGGATCGCCCAGGTCGCCGTGGCCCGCAGCTTTCCGAAGGGCGCCAGGGTGTTCCACGAGGGCGACGAGAGCGATGCCTGCTACGTGATCCGCAGCGGCGAGGTCCGAGTTACCCGCGAGCACTCCGACGGCCGGGCGATCGCGCTGGCCACGCTGGGCCCCGGCGAGATCGTCGGCGAGCTGGCGATGCTCGACGGCGAGGTTCGCTCAGCCTCGGTCGAGGCCCTGAGCGATGTCGAGCTGCTCGCGATCTCGGCGCCCGACATGCGCGGCCTGCTCGAGCGCAATCCCGAGATCACATCGAAGCTCGTGGTAGCTCTGACCCGCCGGGTGCGGGAGACCAACGAGCGGGTCTCGAGGCAGTCGTTCCAGACCGTCCCCAGCCGCGTCGCCGGTGTGCTGTCGCAGCTCGTCGACGAGGACGGTCTCAGCCCGGCCGGGCGCGATGGGTTGACGATCCGGATGAACCAGGCCGACCTCGCGCAGCTGGCCGGCACCTCCCGCGAGAGCGTCAGCCGGTTTCTCGCGGTGCTCGAGCGGGCCGGCGTCGTCCGGGTGGGCCGGGGCCGGGTGACCGTGCTCGAGCCCGCCCGCCTCCGCGCCTACATCTTCTGAGCCGATGGCCTCTGAGCGCACCGAAGAGCGACGGGCGATGGTTGCCGAGCAACTGGCGGTGCGCGGCATCAGCGACGAGCGGGTGCTGGCGGCGATGGGGTCCGTGCCCCGGGAGCTGTTCGTGCCGGAGTCCGAGCAGCGCCTCGCCTACGCCGATTGCGCGCTCGGCATCGAGGCCGGACAGACGATCTCCCAGCCGTGGATCGTTGCCGCGATCTGCCAGGGGCTGGAGTTGGTCGGCTCCGAGTCCGTGCTCGAGATCGGGACCGGCAGCGGCTACTCGGCGGCGGTGCTGGCCGAGCTGGCCGAGCGGGTCGTCTCGATCGAGCGGATCGAGACGCTGGCGCTGGGCGCTCGTCAGCGCCTGGCCTCGCTCGGGATCGGGACAGTCGACGTGCTGGTAGGCGATGGCAGCCTCGGCTGCCCGGAGCGGGCGCCCTTCGACGCGATCGCGGTCCATGCGGCTGTCCCGCGGGCCCCCGCCGCGTTGCTTGACCAACTGGCCCCGGGGGGCAGGCTGGTGGCGCCCGTTGCGAGCGCCGGCGAGGAGCTCCTGACGAGATTCCGCCGGCCGCTCCCGGGCCCCGATCAGGAGGGCGCTGAGCTGATCCGGGAGCCCCTCGCCCCGTGTCGGTTCGTGCCCCTGATCGGGGCGCAGGGATATCCACCGCAGCCGGGGGAATCAGGCTAGGCTCCCTGGCGCGATGACCAGCGCCCTCTACGTTCTCAACTTCTACTCCCCGATCTTCGGCGACCAGCTCAAGCGCGGTCGCAAGACGGCGACGATCCGGCTCGGTGACAAGACCCGGAAGTACGACCGCGGTCAGGTGGTCTGGATCACGGTCGGCAACCGTCACGGACCGCGGGAGAAGATCTTCGCGGCGGTGATCGACGACGTCGACGTCAAGCGCGTCCGTGACCTCAGCCCGCGCGACATCGAGCACGACAACCCCGAGTTCCGCCGCCTCGAGGAGTCCGTCAGCTTCCTCGAGAAGATCTACGACCGCAGCATCTCCGAGGACGATCTGGTGACCGTGATCCGCTTCTCGCAGATCGTCGAGCGCCCGGTCGGCTCGTTCGGCAACGGCGAGCCACCCTCGCAGAACTGAGCGAGCCCGCCGCCGGCGGCGCTCAACCGGACGGCGAGCTTGCGAGCCCGGCCCGGCGCCTGTCGTCCTCGTCGCTGAATCCCGCTTCGACGGAACGGTCGAGCAGTCGCAGCTGGGCCGCGACCGGCGGGTGCCGCGCCGCCGGAAGCCGGTCGCGAAGGTCCTCGAGCAGCCAGCGCAGCCTGCGGCTCACCTGCAGCGAGCCCTTCCCGTAGATCCGGATCTCGTCGAGACTGAGATCGAGGTAGTCCTCCCAGGAGCGGACCGGGAGCAGAACTCGGACCTGATCCCCGGAGCCGCGCAGGACGCCGGAGGGGAGCTGTCGCTGACCGAGGCGCAAGAGCGCGTCGTGGAGCTGGTCGAGCGCCTGCACAGCGGTGGTCGGGTCGTTGATCCCCGGGGAGAGCGCCCGCGCCGCGATGTCGGCCAGCTGGCGCAGCCCGAAGGCGGGGTCCTGGCTGAAGGTGCGCTCGTTCGCCGTCGCCATCAGGCCGGCGACGCGCTCGGGGCCGAGCTCGCGGTCGGCGCCGTAGACGGCGACCGTAGGCGCCCCGGTCGTGAGGAAGTCGCCGACCGCCATTCGCAGCTCGAGGATCGCCTCCAGCTCCTCCGCCAGCGCCCGCATCCCCTCCAGGTCCAGGGTCGTGACGACGCCGGGCTCGTCGGTCCAGCGGACCAGTGCCTGCGCCTCCGCTCCCTCGATCGCGCTCCAGCCAAGCTCGCGCTCGCGCCGCTCGGCGCCCGGCTCGCCGTCGTCGGGCATCGCGGCGATCTCGTCCCGGGTCGCTGGCGCCGGCGCGGTCGACGATGTTCGCCAGGCGCAGGGACTGCGCGATCTCGCTGACGTAGTAGACGAAGACGAGCACCGAGAGGATCGCCAGCACGATCGCGACGGTGACCGAGAGCTCGGGCACCTCGTCTGGCGCCACCTCGCGCAGGACCAAGACCGCGTAGGTGAACGTGGTCACGAACAGCGCCAGGGCCGCCTTGCTGACGCGGGCGGAGAGGAAGCTGCTCAGCAGCCGGGGTGAGAAGTCGGAGGCGAGCTGCAGCGCGACCACGGTGAGCGTGAAGACCAGCGCCAGGAAGGTGAGCATCGAGGCGGCGATCGTCGAGAGGATCGAGCGGGCGCTGTCGGGACCGCCGCCGAAGCCGATCAGGGCGCCGTCGCCAACCGCGATCCCGCCGTCGATCTCGATCGTCAGCGCGGCCAGTGCGATCGCCACCACCAGACCGAGGGCGGGAGCGACCCAGAGCGCTTCGGAGAGTCGCTCCCGCAGGCTTTGGAGTCGCGCCATGCGGGCATGGTCGTGGTCGAATCGGACGCAGCCGCGCCCGCCTCGCCGGCCCGGGTGAATCTGAGCGAAACAGGCTTAGATCCACTTGACTAATCCCGATCCGTCGCTATATTGGCCCCTGTCTCTGGCACTCTAACCGTTAGAGTGCCAAGCACGGCCCCGTTGGGACCGTCTCAACGCCGCGGCCGACCGCCGCTAACGAGATCCACAAATCACAGACTCCACGGAGGTATGTAGGAAATGAAGCTCAAGCCCCTTGGTGACCGCCTGATCGTTCGGGCGCTCGACGAGGAGGAGACGACTGCCAGCGGCATCGTGCTCCCCGATACCGCCAAGGAGAAGCCGCAGAAGGGCGAGGTTCTCGCCGTCGGTGACGGTCCGATCGAGGACGGCGAGCGCCGGCCCCTGGACGTCGCCGCCGGAGACACCGTCCTCTACAGCAAGTACGGCGGCACCGAGGTCAAGGTCGACGGCGAGGACCTGCTGGTCCTCCGCGAGTCCGACGTCCTGGCCAAGGTCGAGTAACGCCGCCCGGCAACTGAAACCACCAACCATCAGGAGGAATCGAGAGATATGGCTCACAAGGAGCTGAAGTACGGCGCCGAGGCGCGCGGTGCATTGCAGGACGGCGTTGACGCCGTCGCAAACGCCGTCAAGGTCACGCTCGGCCCGAAGGGTCGATACGTCGTGCTCGACAAGAAGTTCGGCGCGCCGACGATCACCAACGACGGTGTGACGATCGCGCGTGAGATCGAGATCGAGGACGTGTTCGACAACCAGGGCGCGCAGCTGGTCCGCGAGGTCGCAACCGCGACCAACGACGTCGCCGGTGACGGAACCACGACGGCGACGCTGCTGGCGCAGACGATCGTCCGCTCGGGCCTTCGGAACGTCGCCGCCGGCGCCAACCCGCTGGCCCTGCGTCGCGGCATCGAGGTCGCCGTCGAGCAGGTTGTCGACAACCTGCGCGACAAGCAGTCGAAGGAGGTCGGGGGCAAGGAGCAGATCTCGAAGGTCGCTTCGATCTCCGCCGCCGACGATGAGATCGGCGACGTGATCGCCGATGCGATCGAGAAGGTCGGCAAGGACGGCGTGGTCAACGTCGAAGAGGGCCAGACGTTCGGCATGGAGCTCGAGTTCACCGAGGGCATGCAGTTCGACAAGGGCTACATCTCGCCCTACATGGTCACCGACCAGGAGCGGATGGAGGCGGTGCTCGACGACCCCTACATCCTGATCGCCAACCAGAAGATCGGCAACGTGCGCGACATGCTGCCGATCCTCGAGCAGGTCATGCAGGGCGGCAAGTCCCTGGTGATCGTCGCCGAGGACGTCGAGGGTGAGGCGCTAGCGACGCTGGTCGTCAACAAGCTCCGCGGCACCTTCACCGGTGTGGCGGTCAAGGCGCCCGGCTTCGGCGATCGCCGCAAGCGGATGCTCGAGGACATCGCGATCCTCACGGGCGGCGAGGTGATCACCGAGGAGATGGGTCTGAAGCTGGAGAACACCCAGCTCAGCCAGCTCGGCAAGGCGCGCCGCGTCGTCGTCGGCAAGGACGACACGACGCTGATCGACGGCGCCGGCGAGAAGGAGCAGATCGAGGGCCGGATCAACCAGATCCGCTCCGAGATCGACAACACCGACAGCGACTTCGATCGGGAGAAGCTCCAAGAGCGCCTGGCGAAGCTCGCGGGCGGTGTCGCCGTGGTCAAGGTCGGCGCTGCCACCGAGACCGAGATGAAGGAGAAGAAGCATCGCGTCGAGGACGCGCTGCAGGCCACCCGGGCGGCCCTCGAGGAGGGCATCGTCCCCGGCGGCGGAGTAGCTCTCCTGAACGCTCAGGACGCGGTCTCGGCCGACGGTCTCGACGGTGACGAGGCGACCGGTGTGGAGATCATCCGCAAGGCGCTCGAGGAGCCGATCCGCCAGATCGCGGAGAACTCCGGATTCGAGGGCTCGGTCGTGGTCAACAACGTCCGCGACATGAAGCCCGGCGAGGGTCTCAACGCGAGCACCGGTGACTACGGCGACCTGGTCGCCGCCGGCGTCATCGACCCGACGATGGTCACGCGTTCGGCGTTGCAGAATGCGGCCTCGATCGCGAAGAACATCCTCACGACGGAGTGCATCGTCGCTGAGCCGCCGGAGCCCGAGGGCGCCGGCATGCCCGGTGGCGGTATGCCCGACATGGGCGGGATGATGTAGGGCACCCCCCTGCCGATGGGCCTCTGGCCCACCCTTCAGGAGCCCGGTTCGACTTCGGTCGGCCGGGCTCCTTTCGTTGCGCGGACCGACTCCGGCCGCTCACGCCCCGCTGAGGACGTCCCGCATCCTCGCCGGCTCGACCCCGAGCCGCTTGATGTCGTCGGTGCCGTTGCGCGCCAGCATCGGTACCTCCATCAGCTCCGCCTCCTCCCAGGTCGCGAACGCGCGCTCCCCGAAGATCCTTCGCAGCCAGATCAGACCGGAGCGGACGAACGGCAGCGGCACGTGGGCAAGCCGCCGGCGCCGCCCGGCGGAGTCGGCGATCAGCCAGGCGATCTCGTTGTAGGTGAGTCGCTGGGGGCCGGCAAGCTCCCAGCGCCCCGGCTCGGAGTCGATCGCCGAGATCGTCGCCCGGGCGACGTCGTCCGCCCAGATCGGCTCGAAGGCTGCTTGGCCGGAGCCGGAGACCGGAATCACCGGCAGCATCGCGAGCCGGCGCATCAGCGTCACCCAGGGGTCGGTACGGTCGTAGACGATCGAGGGGGCGATGATCGACGTCTCGATCCGGGCCCGCCTGACGATCCCCTCGGCCAGCGCCTTCGAGCGGAAGAACCGGGTTCGCTGGTGCAGCGTGGCGCCAATCGCCGTGAAGAACACGAACCGTCGCACTCCAGCGTCCTCGGCGGCGCGCAGCAGCCGGTAGGTGCCGAACGCGTTGATCTCCTCGAGCCGCCGCGGCGGCTGATCGCGGATCGCGGCGGCCAGGTGGATCACGGTGTCTGCGCCCCGCACGGCATGGCGCAGGCCACGTGGGTCGGCCAAGTCGCTGAGCGAGAGTTGCACCCGGACCCGGTTCGGCCCCAGCCACTTGGGGTCGCGGACCATGCAGCGCACCTGGCGGCCCTCGGCCAGCAACCGCTCGAGCAGCACCGAACCCACGACCCCGGTTGCGCCAGTGAGCAGGATCACGGCCCGAACCCTACCCGTGGCCCTCTCCGGCCGGGAGTGAGCACCGGTGGTGGTGGCCTCTACAATGGCGAACCCGCGCGGCTGCGGGCCGCCAGATCTGAGATCGCAAGCGACACGAAGGAACCCGAACCGTGACCTACGTCATCGCCGAACCGTGCATCGGAGAGAAGGACAACTCCTGCGTCGAGGTCTGTCCTGTCGACTGCATCCACCCGACCCCGGACGAGCCTGACTACGAGGCCGAGAAGCAGCTCTACATCGACCCCGACGAGTGCATCGACTGCGACGCATGCGTGGAGGCCTGCCCGGTCGACGCCTGCTTCGCCGAGGACCAGCTGCCCGAGGAATGGGCCAAGTACGGCCCGATCAACACCGCGTACTTCGCCGGCAAGTAGGGCCGGAAGGTAGCCGAGGGGGGGCGCACCCGCCCGGGTCCGCCGACCGAGCGCTCGCCGGCTGCGCAGCGGAAATCTGTGCGACCCTGAACCGGTGCGGGCGATGGTTCTCGAGCGGATCGGCGAGCGGCTCCGCGAGCGCGAGCTGCCCGAGCCCGAGCCCGGGCCGGGCGAGGTGCTGATCGCGGTCGCCTGCTGCGGCGTCTGCCGGACCGACCTGCACGTCGTCGACGGCGAGCTCGGCTCGCCGAAGCTGCCGCTGGTTCCCGGCCATCAGATCGTCGGCCGGGTGATCCGGACCGGCTCCGGGGTCGAGGGCCTCGAGCAGGGCGCCCGGGTCGGGGTACCCTGGCTCGCCTGGACCTGCGGCGAGTGCCGCCAGTGCCGAGCGGGCCGCGAGAACCTCTGCGAGCGCGCCGCCTTCACCGGCTACACCCGGGACGGTGGCTACGCGGAGCGCGCGGTCGCGGACGCGCGCTACAGCTTCCCCCTCGGTGAGGAGCCGTCCGACGAGCAGGCGGCGCCACTGCTGTGCGCCGGCCTGATCGGGTACCGGGCGCTGCGGATGTGCGGCGACCCCGAGCGCCTCGGCCTCTACGGCTTCGGCTCGTCCGCCCACCTGATCGCCCAGATCGCCATCCACCAGGGCCGCAGGGTGTTCGCCTTCACGCGCGACGGCGACACCGAGGGCCAGGACTTCGCGAGGCGGGTCGGGGCCGAGTGGGCCGGCGACTCGAGCGCGCCGCCGCCGGAGCCGCTCGACGCGGCGATCGTCTTCGCCCCGGTCGGCGCGCTGGTCCCCGCCGCGCTGCGCGCGGTCGGGCCCGCGGGCCGCGTCGTCTGCGCGGGCATCCACATGTCTGCGATCCCCAGCTTTCCGTACGAGATCCTCTGGGAGGAGCGCCAGATCCGCTCGGTTGCCAACCTGACCCGGGCAGACGGCGATCAGCTGCTGCCGCTGGCCGCCGCGGCCGGCGTCCGGGCCGAGGTCACCACCTACCCGCTGGCCGCCGCCAACGAGGCGCTCGACGACCTGCGCTCGGGAAGCCTCGAGGGATCCGGGGTGCTGACGATCGCCTGAGCTCCGCCCCGCCGCTCGCTCGCTCGTTCGCGACGACCCACGCTGCGGGTCAGCCGCCGGCCTGCACCACGGGTAGCTCGGTGCCGGACGAACCGGTCGCTCCGGCGGCCACGGGCTCGGGCATCGGCGCCGCCGGTGCCTGCATCACGGGCAGCTCGACCGGCGTCGCGGCGACGATTCCGTGGGCCGCCTGGCGGATCGCGACCGAGGCCGGTGCCTGCGGGTCGTCGATCACGAGTGGGGTGCCGGCGTCGGCGTGCTCGCGCAGCGCCTCCTGCAGCGGGACCTTGCCGACCAGGGGCACGTCGAGCTCGTCAGCGAGCTGCTCGCCGCCGCCCTCGCCGAAGATCGTGAAGCGCTGGCCCTCAGGCGTCGTGAACCCGGACATGTTCTCGATCACGCCGAGCACCTCGAGGTCGACCTTGGCGGCCATGTCGGCCGCCCGGCGAGCGACCGACTGCGCCGCCGGCTGTGGAGTCGTGACGATCAGAAAGCGCGCCTGGGGGAGCAGCTGGGCGAGCGTCATCGAGACGTCCCCGGTCCCCGGTGGCAGATCGAGCAGCAGGTAGTCGAGCTCGCCCCAGTCGACGTCCTCGAGAAACTGCTGGATCGCCTTGTGCAGCATCGGGCCCCGCCAGACGACCGCCGCGTTCTCCTCGACGAAGAAGCCGATCGACATCACCTTGACGCCACTCGGGGAGACCAGTGGCAGGATCTTGCGCTCGGCGTTGACGTCGGGCTTGCGGTTGACGCCGAGCATCCTCGGGATCGAGTAGCCGTAGACGTCGGCGTCGAGCGCGCCCGCCTTCATGCCCTCGGCCTGGAGGGCGGCGGCGAGGTTCGCGGTCATCGTCGACTTGCCGACCCCACCCTTGCCGGATGCGACGCAGACCACGTTCTTTACCTGTGCCAGCGCTCCCGCCGGCAGGCCGCCGGGGCGGCCGAGCTTCTGCTGCAGGTTCGCCTTCTCCGAGTCGGAGAGAACATCGAAGCCGACGCCGACGCTCTCGACTCCGTCGAGCGCCGTCACTTGCTTGGCGACCGCCTGCTCGAAGTGCGAGCGGATCGGGCAGCCGGGGGTGGTCAACGAGACGACCACCTCGACCCGCCCGCCCTCCTCGAATTCGATCGAGCGGACCATTCCGAGATCGACGATCGACTGGCGAAGCTCGGGGTCGATCACGGCCCGCAGCGCCTCGGTCACCTGCTCGGTTGTCGGGGAAGCCATAGGCCCATTGTCACAGACGGCGGGCCCGGGCCGTCGCCGGGGTTAAATGATTCGGCGGGCCACGAGGGCCCGCCGAATCGGGGAGGAGAGGTTGGTCCAGGGGCCGAAGCCCCCGACCATGTCTACTCGCGGATATGGGGCGAGCAGATCACTCCGAGCCGTCCGCCTCTCCTGAGGCGCCCGCTGCCCGCGACCCTGTGGGTCGTCGCTGCACCGGGCCGGCGGCTCGGGCTAAGCCGTTCTAGGCGGCGGCCTTGGTGCCCTCGCCCTGGCCGCGGTCGACCAGCTCGCGGACGCGCTTCTCGGCGTCGTCGCGGGTCCTGTTCAGCTCCTTCTCGAACCGCTTCAGCTCGGTCTCAGCCCGGCGCCGGTTCCGGCGAACCGTCGTCTCGAGGCTGCGGCGCTGCTGCTTGACCTCGCGCTCGAGCCGGTTCCGCGTGCGCTTTGCGCGCTGGACGGCGCGGCGGCGGGCGGTCCCACCCCGGCGCTCGACCTTGTTCAGCTCGCGACGGAGCTGCGTGCGGACGCGCTTCAACTCGGCCTCGCGCTTGCTCTGGGTCCCGAACGGCTCGACGGCCTCGGTGGCGCGCTCGTACATGGTCAGCGCGGCGCCGACGGGAATGTCGACTGCGGTCTCGGCCGTCTGCAGCGCCCGTTCGCGAGCGATCTCGGCGTTGGTCTTCGGAGCCGGCTTGGCGGCAGTGGTGGTCTTCTTGGCAGTGGTCTTGGTCTGACCCTTGCTCTTCGTGGCGGTAGCCATTCTGATCCTCAACCCCCTCATGGAGTTCGATGGTTTCTAACTTACTTAGTAGTAAGGATGTTCAGTGTAGCACCGAACAACTGTTCTTACACAGACCGGCAAACGGCGTTACAGAGCCATCTGTGACACCCGTCACACTGCGGCCCGTAGCCGATCGATGGCCCGGCCCGGCGGCGCCTGCCGGGCTCGTGGATCAGACGGGGCTCAGCGCCCGGCGGCGCAGCCAGCCGGCCGGATCGTTGAGCTCGGCCAGGGTGGGGAGCGCGTCGGGGGCCTCCCAGGCGCCGTTCAGCGCCTCGATCCCCGCCAGCTCGACCGCCTCGTCGCAGAACCGCTTCCCGTCCCGGTACTGGCGCAGCTTCAGCTCCATTCCAAGCAGCCAGGAGAGGGTTCGGGCCAGTGGCGGGCGATGCTGGCGGCGATGGTCGAGCGCCGCCCGGAGCCCGCCGACGTCCGCGCCCAGCGCCGGCGCGGCTGCGTCCATGACGTGCTCGGCGTAGCCCTCGATCGCCGCCATCGTTGCCTGCGCTCGCTCGAGCAGCGGGCGCGACTCGGGCGCGGCAAGCAGCGTCAGCGGGTCGCTGTTCCAGAGGTCGGCGATCCAGTCGCGTGGGTCGCTGCGTGCGATCCGTCCCGCGGCGGCGGCGACCTCGCTCCAGCCGATCCCGATCCGGCTGCCCTCGAGCAGCTCCTCGACGAGGTCTCGAAGGTGCTCGCGCAGCCACGGCGCCGCCGCGAAGTGAACGGCGTGGGTGACCTCGTGGAGCGCGATCCAGCGCAGAGCCGCTCCGGGCTCGCCGCCGAGCTCAGCCCCCGCCTGCTCGACGTTCCCGGCGACGAACAGCAGCCGCGCGGGGCGTTCGGGATCGAGCACCGGGAACTCGTACTGGCCGAGCACCCGCCGCGACGAGTAGCCGACGAGGACCCCCAGCTGGGCACCCGCGACGAGCGCCAGGGCGCTGCCGAGCGGGCCGCCGGGGGAGCCGTTGGCGCCGCGGAGGCGGCGCTCGATCGGGCCGAGCGAGCGCCGCATCGACTCGAGGTTGACGGCGGCCCACTCGCGACGGCTGACCCACTCGGCGACGGGCAACCCGTGATCGGGGTCCAGCCCGGTGTAGTCCCGGACCGCCGCGCCCGCGCGGTCGACCGCGGAATCGAGCGCGGCCGAATCGCCCGGCTCGCTTCCGTCGCCCGCAGCAACCGCGGCCACGCGGCGGGCGAGCCCCCAGTCGACAAGCTCACTCAACCGGGTACCGCCGGACCGGCCGCCTGTGCCTCGAGGATCAGCTCGAGGTTCTCCGGACGGCGAGCCGCAGCGACCGTGTAGCGAGCATCGAGCCCGAGCGAGGCGGCGCCGGGGTCGAGCCCACCGACGTCGATTGCCCCGCCGGCCTCACGGACGATCAGCTGCGAGGCGGCAGCGTCGACCGAGCGGCAGGGCCGAGCCGAAAACATGGCGTCGAAGCGGGCCGCGGCCACGTAGCTCATCGTGATCGCGATCGAGCCGACGATCCGCAGCCGATAGACGCGACCCTCGAGGACCGCGATCGCCGGGCCGATCCAGCCCGGCTCGGCGGACTCGACCCCGACCACCTCGAGCCCGTGATCGGGGGGCTCGAGCTCGAACGGCTCACCATCGAGGGTCGCGCCGGCGCCGGCGCGAGCGGCGAACTCCTCGTCGGCGCCGAAGTCGTGGACGAAGCCGAAGCTCACGTCCGCGATCGAGTCGCCGTCGGCGACGGCGATCGACAGCGAGTGCGAGGGGATCGTCCGGCGGACGTTCATCGAGCCGTCGATCGGGTCGATGATCACGCGCGCCGCAACCTCGCCGGAGCCGATCGCGACCTCGCCCCGCTCCTCGCTGACCGCGATCACCGCCGGGCCCCTGGGCCGAAGCGCCGCCTCGAGCTCCTCGAAGACGATGTCCTCGCAGCGGCGATCGAGGACCAGGCTCATGTCGCCGCCCTCGCCACGTCCCTCGTACTCGGTCCGGGCCGCGATCCCGCGGCTCGCCGCGAACAGCTCGCGGTGCCGTGCGACGATCCGGCGGCAGAGTCCGATCCAGTCGATCGAGTCCATCGCGGCAATCGTAGTGAGGCGCCCGCTACGGTCTTGGCGTGAACCCCGGCACCGGCCTCGATTCAACCGCGACCGCGATCGTGCGGCATCGGGATGGTCCGGCGCTCGTCCTCTCCCGAGCCGGGGCCGGGCGCAGCGAGGCACTCGCTCGCCGCTTCGCGGATCTCGCCGAGCGCCCGCTCGATGCGGGCCGGATCGCGGTCCTGACCTCCGATCCCGCCGCCCGCGGGCATCTCCGGATGCGAATCGAGCTGCTCCTGAAGGGACCCTACGAGGAGCTCTGGATCGAGACCTGGGAGGGCTTCGCCGAGCGGCTCCTGCGCGATTACGCCCTCGAGGCCGGTGTCGACCCGTTCTTCGAGGTGGTTGGGCCGGC
The DNA here is from genome assembly GCA_963700785.1 of uncultured Solirubrobacterales bacterium. Classification (GTDB taxonomy): domain Bacteria; phylum Actinomycetota; class Thermoleophilia; order Solirubrobacterales; family 70-9; genus CAXMST01. The sequence continues at coordinate 56,292 of CAVOYZ010000008.1, read as the reverse complement.
TGACCGGCTCGCGATTCTGCTCGAGCGCCTCGACGACCTGCCGCTCCGCCGGCACGAGATCCGCGGCAACCCCGCCGGCCTGCTCGCCCGCCTGCTGGAGCGGGTCGACGTCCTCAAGGCGGAGGGAGTCGGCCCCTCCGAGCTGCGCGATCTCGCCCGCGCCTCCGAGCGCGGCGCCCCCGGACGGGCGGAGCGGGAGCTGGCGCTGAGAGAGCTCGAGTTCGCCGACCTGTTCGAGCGCCACGACGCGATCCTGCGCGAGCGCGGCGTTCTCGACGAGCCCGAGCTCGTGCTCGAGCTCGGGCGCATGCTCAGCCGCCGGCAGGACGTCGTCGAGACGATCGGCGAGCGGTTTCCGGCGCTGATGATCGACGAGCTCGAGGACGCCGGCAGCGCCCGCTCCGCGCTGATCCCGCTGATCGCGCCCCACCGCAACGTGCTGGCCGCCTGCGATCCGGACCAGGGGATCCATCCCTACCGAGCCTTCGGCGAGGCGGCCTCGGCCCGGTTCCTCGCCACCTACCCCGATGCCGCCCGCTTTCAGCTCTGCGAGCCCCGCCGCGGGTCGGGTGGCCCGGCCGGCGTCTGCATCGCGATCGCCGGCCTGCTCGGGGACCGCTACCCGGGCTCCGAGTGCGAGCCGCCCTCCGCCGGGTCGGTCGAGCGTCCGGACTCGGTCCGCCTCTGGCGCTGCGCGAACGAGCGCGCCCAGGCCCAGGCGGTCGCCCGCGAGGTCGAGCATCTGCTCGCCTCGGGCGAGTGCGTCCCCGAGGACCTCTGCGTGATCACCGGGCCCGCTGGTCGTGAGGGCCTGCTCGTGGCCTCGGCCCTCGAGGAGCGGAACGTGCCCTTCCGCAGCGGCGCGGCGGCCGCCTTCTTTCACCGGCCCGAGGTCCGGGACGTGATCGCCTGGCTCCGCGCGCTCGCCGATCCCGGCGACTCATCGGCCGTGGTTCGCGCGCTGACCAGGCCGCCGGTCGAGCTGGCCTCGGTGGACCTCGCGCGCTGCACGACGATCGCCCGGCGGCGAAAGCTCGACATGATCTCGGCGCTCGAGGCGGCGCTCGAGAGCCCGCAGCTGCCGCCACCGTCGCGTGATCGGATCCGCTCGTTCCTGAAGCTGTATCGCGCCGCAGCCAAGGCGCTCGACGGGGTCCGGGCCGACGTCTTCGTCCGCCGGCTGATCGAGCGGATCGGCTTCCGCCGCCACGGCCTCTTCGCCGCCAGCCCCGAGACCGCGGAGCGCCTCGTCAACCTCGCCGCGCTGGCGGACCTGGCGGGAGGCTGGACGCGGCGGCGACCGGACGGATCGACGCGCGAGTTCGTTCGCTACCTGAGCGCGGTCGCCGAGGCCGGGCAGCGGTTCAGCCGGCCGATCGACGCGCCGCCCCGCGGCGCCGTGCTGCTCGCCGAGCCCGACCAGGTGAAGGGCATGGAGTTCGAGCGCGTCTACCTGCTCGGGTTGGAGAGCGGCTCCTACAGGGGCGGAGCGGAGCGCGGAACCTGGATCGACGACGCGCTGCTGGCCGAGCCGCTACCGCCCTCGGGCCCGGTCGCCGAGGAGGCGCTGCGGGCGCGCCGCGCCTACGTCGCCGCCAGCCGGGCACGGGACTCGCTGGTGCTCGCCTATCCGGAGGAGATCCGCGGGGTCGCCTGCTCGCCCTCGCCGATCTACGAGGCCGCGGCCGGGCTCGGCATCGACGAGGAGCTGCACGCCGAGGAGCTCTTCGGGCCGGCCGAGGGGCTGCACGCCACCTACCGGATGATCCGTGACGATGTGCTCGAGGCGTCGTGGCGCGCCGGGGCGGCGCTCAGCGAGATGCGCCTCGACACCGCCGAGGACGTCAACCGCGCGGTCGCCCGCTTCCTCGAGTTGCTGAAGCTCTCCGCCCTGATCCAGCGGCCGGGAGAGGAGTCGGAGCGCGAGGCGCTCGCCGCCCTGAACGAGCTGCTCGGCCGGGTCGCAACGCCGGAGCAGCTGGCGGAGCTCCAGCGCTCGGCTCTCGACGACTACATAGTCGAGGAGGCGCGCGAGCGCGTCCGCCGCCGCGATCACCTGGCGCGCCAGACCGAGCCCGGGCTCGAGGCCTTCCTGCCGAGGCGCGGCGAGGGCCTCGGGCTTTCCGCCTCCGACATCGATCTCTACCGGACCTGCCCGCTCAAGTACAAGTTCGCGCGGGTCTTCGCGATCCCGCAGGAGCCGACCATCAACCAGCGCTTCGGGATCCTCGTGCACCAGGTCCTCGACCGATACCACTCCGAGGAGCTGCGCGGGTTCGGAGGCGCCGAGGGGGACGGCAGCGGCGGCCTCGATCGGCTGCTCGGACTGTTCGACGTGGGCTGGCGCCGACAGGGATTCGGCTCCAGCGACGATGAGCTCCAGTACCGGGACCGCGCCGTCGCGGCGCTCGCCCGCTACTACGAGCGCCACAGCGCCGGGGCCGCGCGGCCGGTCTATCTCGAGCGGGCGTTCTCGTTCCGGATCGGCGAGCACAGCGTGCGCGGGCGCGTCGATCGCGTCGATCGCCATCCCGACGGAAGCCTCGAGCTGATCGACTACAAGACGGGGGCGCCGAAGACGCCCGAGGAGCTGGTCGACGACGTGCAGATCCCGCTCTACCGGATCGGCGCCCGCGAGGCCTGGGAGCTCGAGGCCGCCGACGGCTCCTACTGGTACGTGCTCGACGACGAGAAGGTGCCGGTGGCCGGCGAGGCGGATGATCTCGAGCGGGTCGAGCGCACGGTGCTCGAGGTGGCGGCGGGAATCAGCGACCAGGACTTCGAGCCGCGACCCTCGTTCGAGAACTGCTCCTGGTGCGATTTCCGGCTGATCTGCCCGGCGTCCGAGGCCTAGGCGCCGCCGGTCGCAGCCGCCTACTCGCCCTGGCGCCGGAGGAAGTCCTGGAAGTCCTTGGCGATCGCGTCCCCGGAGGGAACGTCGTCGGGCGCGAGCCCGGCGAGGTCGTCCTGCTGGGTCTCGAGCCGCTCGACCAGCTCCTTGATCTCCGGATTCGCTGCGACCGCATCGGTGACCTGAGCCTCGAACGACTTCGAGGCGTCCTCCAGCTCGCCCGCGTCCAGCGGCAGGCCGATCAGGCCCTCGAGGCGGCGGAGCAGCGCCAGCGCCGCCTTCGGGTTCGGCACGGCGGCGGCGTAGTGGGGCACGGCGGCCCAGAGGCTCGCGGCTGTGAAGTCGCGCTCCTTGGCCATGTGATGGAGGACGCCGACGATCCCGGTCGGCCCCTCGTAGGCGACGTCCTCGAAGCCGAGCCGCTCGATCAGCTCGTCCGTCGTCGCCAGCCCCGTGATCGGCACCGGCCGGGTGTGGGCGACATCGGCGATCAACGCGCCGAGGCTGACCATCGTGCTCACCCCGCAGCGCTCGGCGACATCGAGCAGCGAGTTGCAGAAGGTCCGCCAGCGGGTGCCGGGCTCGGTGCCGCTGATCATCAACAGATCGCGCTCGCCGGGCGCGCTGCGGCCGGCGACGATCAGGTTCTCCGGCCAGGCGACGCCGCGGAGCTTGCCCTCGGTCAACTCGATCTGCGGGCGGGTCGCCTGGAAGTCATAGAACTCCTCGGGGTCGATCCGGGCGATCAACTCGTTGTCGAGCGAGTCGGCGACGGCGCCGAGGGCCGCGCTGGCAGCCGAGGCCGCGTCGTTCCAGCCGGAGAACGTCGCAATCAGGACCGGGTCGCTCAGCTCGGGCGCCTCGTTCTCCCAGATGATCGGATCCACACCACGAGGGTATCGGCGGTGGGCGTCCGGGGCGGCAGCGATCATCGCGACGGTGCAAGCAGCGACAGCAACCCAGCCCCACGCCGCCGGGGCGAAAGCGGGCGCGGCCGGGCCGGCCGGATCCGCCGGCGTGGCCTCGCTCCAGCCCGGCAGGCCCCTGACCGGAAGCTACGCCGTGGTCCGCAAGGACCGGTTTACGTCGCGCAAGGGAACGCCGTATCTGTCGCTGGAGCTGCGGGACCGGAGCGGCTCGATCGAGGCGCGCATCTTCCGCGAGGCCGATCAGCTCGGCGCCCGCTTCGAGCGTGGCGACGCGATCGAGGTCCGCGGGCGGGTCGAGCGCTTCCGCGGTGAGCTGCAGGCCGAGCTCACCGCCCTGCGTCGGCTCGAGCCGGGCTCCTACGATCCGGAGGACTTCCTGCCCGCCGCCTACCGGTCGGTCGAGGAGCTCGACGGCTTCTTCGAGCACCTCTGCCGCGAGGTCCACGACCCGGGCCTGCGGCGGGTCCTGCAGGCCGTGGTCGAAACCGAGCCCGTCGCCGGGCGGCTACGACGGGCACCGTGCTCACGGCGCGGCCACCACGCCTACCTCGGCGGCCTGCTCGAGCACACCGTCGCCGTCGGCACCCTGGTCGGTGAGCTCTGCCAGCTGCACCCGCGGCTCGACTCCGATCTGCTGATGGCGGCGGCGCTGCTCCACGACGTCGGCAAGACGCGGGAGTTCACCTACGGAGCCGAGTTCGGGATCAGCGACGAGGGCCGGCTGCTCGGGCACCTGGCGATCGGCAGCGAGATCATCGGCGCTGCCGCCGGCCAGCTGCCGAGCGAGCGGCGACTGGCACTGCTTCATTGCGTCCTCTCACACCACGGCCCCGAGGCGGCCGGCAGGCCACGCCCGGCGGGCGGTGGGCTTGGCTTCGCCTCGGCGGAGGCGCTGGCGCTGTACCGGCTCAACTCGCTCGACGCGGGCGTCAAGGGCGCGCTCGAGCACGGCGTCTGAGCCGACCCGGGGCGCGGGCTCGTCGCCCGCTCAGTACGCGTCGGGGCGGGGTCGGCGCCGCAGCCGCTTGCGCTCCGAGTGCCGCCGCTTCTCCTCCAGCCGCCTCCTCCGAGCGCCCTGGGTGGGACGCGTGCGTCGCCGCCGCCGCCGCGGCCTCAGCGCCTCCGCGAGCCGTTCTGCGAGCCGGCCGACCGCCAGCTCTCGGTTGCGGGCCTGACTGCGGCTGTCCTGGGAGACGGCGCTCACCCGCGGCCCGAGGCGGGCACAGATCGTCGACTTCTGCGCCTCGGTCAGCGAACGGGAGGAGGGAACCTCGAAGCGGGCCTCGATTCGCGAGGCGGTCACGTTCGCGTGCTGACCGCCCGGGCCGGAGGAGCGCGAGGCGCGGAGCTCGACCTCGTCCGAGTCGATCCAGGCGCCGTGGCCGAGCTCGATTCGCTCGCCCATCGCTAGGCAGGGTGGTCGGGGGGATCGGTCGCGGGCGGACCGCTCGGCGCGAGGGCCCGCCGCACGAGCTGAAGCGCGACGAACAGGATCAGCGCCGCGAAGCCGAGCTCGAGCGCGCGCTCACCGACCGCGTTGGCGACCAGCACCCCGATCGCGACACCGGGAACCGAGAGCAGGCCGATCACCAGGCCGTCGCGGAGGCGCACGTTCTGCTTCCGGTGCTGGCGCCAGGTGCCGACCAGCGCTACCGGGACGATCGCCAGAAGCGAGGTGGCCTCGGCCTCGAGCTGAGGCTCGCCGAGGATGATCACCAGCGCCGGGACGAAGACGACGCCGCCACCGACGCCGAGCACGCCGCCGACCATTCCGCCGATCAGTGCGAACAGGGCTGTCAGCAGCTCGGCCATCAGGGGATGATCAGCTCCACGGCGACGCCGACCAGCAGCGCCGCGAACAGCAGCGAGACGGTGCGCTCGGGGATCCGCTGCTGGAGTGCGACCCCGGCGACCACGCCGATCACCGCCGGCCCCGCGAGCAGCAGGGCGTTGCCCGGATCGACGTTCCCGTAGAGGCCGTGGCCGGCGGCCGCGAACGCGCCGATGATCACGATCGCCGAGAGCGAGGTCGCGGTTGCCGTGCGCTCGCCGTAGGCGAGCCAGAAGATCAGCAGCGGCACGATCACCGTTCCGCCCCCGACGCCGAACAGGGCGCTGAAGGCGCCGGCCGCGACGCCGATCGCCGCGAGCTTGAGGAGCCGATCGCGGGGCACGGCGCGATACTAGAGCGCGCGATGTCCACCACCTACGCGAGCCCGAGCGAGATCCTCGACGCGACCGAGCCGCTGGTGGCCGATCCGGCGCGGGCGGCGACGTTCTTCGACCTCGACGGGACCCTCGCGCCGATCGTCGCCAGGCCCGATCAGGTCGCGATCCCGAGCCGCACGCGGGATCTGCTCGCGCGGATCGGCGAGCGCTACCCACTGGCCGGCGTCGTCTCCGGGCGCCGTGCCGCCGACGCCAGGCGGATCGTCGGGCTCGAGCAGCTCACATACATCGGCAATCACGGCTACGAGGAGCTGGTCCCCGGGAGCGATCGCGCCGAGCCGGCTCCGGCGCTGACCGGCCTCGAGGGCGTTGCGGCGGCGTTCGCGGCCGAGCTCGATCCGAAGCGACTGTCGGCGGACGGGCTGCGGGTCGAGGACAAGGGAGCGATCATCGCCCTGCACTGGAGGGGCGCCGCCGATCAGGCGGCGGCCGAGTCCGCGGCCGAGCGGATCGCCGCCGACGCCGTCGCCGCGGGCCTCGGGACCCACCGCGGTCGGATGGTGCTCGAGCTGCGACCGCGGGTCGAGATCGACAAGGGGATCGCGCTCGCCGCTCTGATCGCCCGGGCGCCGGTCAGCGCCGCCTTCTACGCGGGCGACGACCGCACCGACGCCGACGCCTTCAGGGCGCTCGGGCAGGCGGTCGAGCAGGGCCGCCTCGAGCGGGCGGTGTGCGTGGCGGTGGTCGCCGACGAGACCCCGGCGGAGGTCGTCGAGAGCGCGGATCTCGCGGTTGCGGGCCCGGATGGGTTCGTCGCGGTCCTCGAGGCGCTGGCCTGATGCAGTACAAGGATCTGCTGCGAGGCACGGTGCTGCTCGTCGCGGTCGAGGCGACCGCCCTCGGAGCGATCTCCGGGATCGCGCTCAACAACGAGGCCGACGACCTGCTCGCCGCGCTGGCGCTTGGCTGGTGGGTGATCGCGATCGCGATCGGCCTCCAGCTCGGGCGCCCGGAGCGCGCCGCCCGGGCGCTTCGAGACCCGCTGGCGTCCGCGCGGACGTCAACCACGCTGCCCTCCGAGGCGCCGACCTCGATCGCCGTTGCGCGGCTCTGGCCGATCGCCCTGTTCGCGGCGGTCGCCGGAGGGCTCGGCGCGGTCTTTCCCCAGGTCCCGGCGATCGCAACCGGGGCCGCGCTGCTCTTTGCCCTCGCCTGGCGCCGGCGGGAGGGGGCGGTCACCGCGATCGAGGAGCGCGACGGCGTCTGCTTCTACGTCGAGAAGGGCACGGCATTCGAGCCGATCAAGCTGATCCGGACCCCGGGCCTGATGCGCGGCGACGCCCCGACGGTGCACCCGCCGCCGCCGTAGGGGCCGGGCCCGGGCGAGGCGGCCGACGTGCTCAAGCCTTGGTCCGCTTGCGGAGCGGAGCGAACGAGCGCCAGGTGCGGGTGTTGGCGATCTGCTCGGGACCGAGGCCGGCGCGGCGCGCGGTGGCGACCCCGTACCGCATGTTGTCGAGCGTCGTGGTCCGGTGGGCGTCGGTGTTGATCGTGATCCGGACGCCGGCGTCGGCGGCAAGCCGGGCATGGCCCTCGTTCAGGTCGCGCCGCCGCGGGTCGGCGTTGATCTCGATCATCGTCCCGTTCGCCGCGGCGGCCTCGAAGATCGGCTCGACCGCCAGCTCGTAGGGGTCACGCCTGAGCAACAGGCGGCCGGTGAGGTGGCCGATGCAGTCGACGAGCGGATGCTCGATCGCCTCGATGATCCGCCGCGTCATCCGCTCGCCGCTCATCCGGAAGGAGGTGTGGACGCTGGCGATCACCCAGTCGAGCTCGGCCAGCACCTGATCGGTGTAGTCGAGCGAGCCGTCCGGCATCACGTTGACCTCCGAGCCGGCCAGCAGCTTGATCCGCTTCGTCGCCCGGTCGAGCTCGCGGATCTCGGCGACCCGCTCGAGCAGCGCGTCGGCCTGGACGTCGTCGCCGAACCCGTGGCTGGCCGAGTGGTCGGTGATCGCGAGATAGGAGTAGCCGCGTCGGCGGGCGGCCTCGACCATCTCCTCGAGGGTGTTCCTGCCGTCCGAGAGGGTCGTGTGGCAGTGCAGGTCGCCGCGGATCTGATCGAGGTTGACCAGCTCCGGGAGCTCGCCCGCCTCGGCGAGCTCGATCTCGTTCCGGCCCTGCCGCAGCTCCGGCTCGATGTAGCGCAGCCCGAGCCGCTCGTAGACCTCGGCCTCCGTTGCGCAGGTGTGCACCTCGCCGGTCTCGGTGTCGGTGACGCCGTGCTCGGAGACCGACAGTCCCATCCCGAGTGCCCGCTCGCGCAGCTTCACGTTGTGCTCCTTGCTCCCGGTGAAGTGCTGAAGCAGATTCCCGTACTCCGCGCTCGGCACGATTCGCAGGTCGACGGCGAGCCCGTTGTGGGTGCGAATGCTGGCGCCGCCACCGCCGCCGGAGAGGCGCTCGCCGGCGAGCTCGTGTGCGGCCAGGGCCTCGGCCAGGGCCTCCGGATCGGTGGCCGAGGCGACGATGTCGATGTCCTTGCAGGTCTCCGCCCAGCGCCGAGCCGAGCCCGCGAGCGTGACCTCGTCGCTGGCCGGATCGGCTTGCAGGGCGGCGATCAGCTGCTCGCCGACCTCCAGGACCTCGGACAGCAGCCGGCGCTCGCCCGGATCCCCAGCCTCGGCCCGCTCGAGCTCGTCGAGCACGTTCTCCTCCAGCTTTTCGCCCAGCCCCTTGACCCCGCGCAGGCGGTGCTCTGCGGCGGCGGCCCGCAGGTCGTCGAGCGTCGCAACGCCGAGCTCGTCGTACATCTTCCGCACCGTCTTCGCCCCGATTCCGGGCAGCCGCGTGATCTCGACCAGGGTCGCGGGGAACTTCTTCTTCAACTTCACGGCGGAGGGGATCTCACCGTCGTCGAGCAGGAAGACGATCTTCGTCTGCAGGGTCTCGCCCACGCCCTGAAGCTCGGTCGCACGACCCTCGCGGGCGAGCTCGGCCACCGAGTGCGGGCAGTCGCGGATCACCCGAGCAGCCTCCTTGTAGGCGAGCACGCGGTAGCGATTCGCACCGTCGAGCTCGTAGAGGGTGGCGAGCTCGCTGAAGGCCGCGGCGATCTCAGCGTTGCGCATGGCCGCACGTTAGACCGGCCGGAGGGGCGGCGGCTCTAGGATCGCCGCTCCCGGATGAGCCGCGTCAGCCCGACTATCCACGTCGTCGTCCCGACCTACAACGAGGCCGACAACATCGAGCCCCTGACGGCGAGCCTGCTGGATCTGCTGCCGGTCGGCTCACGGATCACGATCGTCGACGACGCCTCGCCGGACGGGACCGGCGAGATCGCCGACCGGCTGGCGGCCCTGCATCCGGTCGTCGACGTGCTGCACCGCGGCGGCAAGCAGGGCCTCGGCCCGGCCTACGTCGCCGGCTTCCAGCACGTCTTGGCGGGTGACGCGGAGCTGATCGTCCAGATGGACGCCGACTTCTCCCACGATCCGGCCGACGTTCCCCGGCTGGTTGCGGCGGCGGCCGACGCCGACCTCGTGATCGGCTCCCGCTACATCCCGGGCGGGCGGGTCGGGGAGTGGGGGGCGGCCAGGCGGCAGATCTCCCGCTTCGGGAGCATCTACGCACGCACCTGGCTCGGGCTCGGGGTTCGCGATCTCACCGGCGGCTTCAAGTGCCTGCGGCGGGAGGTTCTCGAGGCGATCGAGCTCGAGACCCTGGGCGCCCTCGGCTACGCCTTCCAGGTCGAGACGACCTACCGGGCGGTCAAGGCAGGCTTCCGGGTCGTGGAGGTGCCGATCTACTTTCACGACCGCCGGGTGGGCGAGTCGAAGATGAGCCGGGCGATCGTCGCCGAGGCGGCCTGGCGGGTGCCGCTGATGCGATTTCGCCGGCCCCCGTCCCGCTGAGCGCCGCCGGGGACTCCGGGCGGTCGTACTTCATTTTGTATAGTATGGCTACGAGTTGATGCGACGCAGCTCCGCTCGCTGGGTCTGACCAGTGAGATATAAGAAGCCAGAAGCGAACTAGGAGAAGACAGTGGCGAACCTGACCCAGGTCACCGACAACGACTTCCAGGCCGAGGTGCTCGACGCGACCGAGCCCGTGCTGGTCGATTTCTGGGCCCCGTGGTGCGGTCCCTGCCGGGTCGTTCACCCGATCCTCGAGGAGATCGACAACGAGCGCGACGACCTCAAGGTCCTCAGCCTCAACGTCGACGAGAACCAGCAGACGGCGGTCGCCTACGAGGTCCTATCGATCCCGACGATGATCCTCTTCAAGGGCGGCCAGGCCGCCAAGCGGATCGTCGGCGCGATGCCGAAGAAGCGGCTCGAGGCTGAGCTGGAGCCGGTGCTCACCGGCTAGCGGTAGCGGGCCTAGAGCACCTGGGCCTCGAGGAAGCCGGCGAAGATCACCAGAAAGCCGCCGATCTCGGCGACGATCAGCGCCCACATGAACGCATGGGCGCCGGCGGCCGGATCCCGGAGCTGGTTGTCGGTGTCGCGGGCGTAGCCGTGCCAGCAGTAGCTGCCGATCGCCGCGACGAAGAAGGCGATCACGGTGAATGCCGCGGCGGCGTTGACGCCGCTGCTCCAGCCGGAGAGCTCGACGAAGCTGGCGATCAGCAGGGTCGCGAAGCTGTACAGCAGCGCGGCCCGGTGGGCCGTATCGACGTATGGATGGGCGAGGCCGTCGGCGTCGGCGGCCATCTGCCTAAACTTCCAGACACCAAGCAGCAGGGCCCAGACGAAGATCAGCCCGGCGGCGAGCAGAACCGCAATGGTGTCGCCGCCGAGATCCGATGCCACGCCGGCCGATCCTAATCGGATTGCCCGGTGTTGTCGCTAACGCAGGTCAGCAAGCAATCGAGGAGCAGACGCATGTCCAAGGTAATCGCACTTTCCCTCGCCATCGCCATGCTCGGCGCGGCGGTGCTCGCCGCCGGCCCGGCCGCCGCAGGCGGCAAGCGGGCGAAGGTCACGGTCGGCAACAACTTCTTCAGCCCGACGAGCAAGACGATCAAGCGCGGGACCAAGGTCAAGTTCAAGTGGACCGGCGGCGGCGCGCCTCACAACGTCACCAAGAGGAGGGGCCCCGGCGGCAAGTTCAGCTCGAAGACGACGAAGAAGGGCGGGGTCAACTACGTCCGCAAGTTCAAGAAGAAGGGGACCTACAAGTTGTTCTGCACGATCCATCCGGAGTCGATGAAGCTGAAGCTGAAGGTCCGCTGAGCCCTATCGGCTGACGGCCAGGGCGATTCGCAGCTCGCGCCCTTCGATCGTCGCCGCGACGGCGTCGTCGGCGTCGCCGTAGGTGACCGCCTCGGACAGGGTCTCGCGCCGCAGGTAGTCCTCGTGATCGCGGCCGGCGGCCAGTAGCTCCTCGTCGCCGTCGAGCGTCAGCTCGATCCGGTCGGTGACCTCGAGGCCGCTCTCCTTGCGCGCGTTCTGGACGGCGCGGACGATCTCCCGGGCCAGTCCCTCGCGGACCAGGCCCTCGTCGAGGTCGAGCGCCAGCGCCACGGCCCGCCCGGCCTCCGACTCGACCATGTAGCCCTCGAGCGGCTCCATGACCAGCGTCAGGTCATCGGGCGCCAGCGTGTGGTCGTGGCCCTCGATGCTGATTCCGATCTCCCGCTCGCCGCCGATCGCAGCGCGCACGTGACCGGGATCGAGCGACTCGACCGCGGCCGCGACCTGCGGCATGTCGCTGCCGAAGCGCGGCCCCAGAGTCCGGTAGTTCGGTCGCACCGAGTAGTCGGCCAGCTCCGCCTCCTCGGTGACGAACTGCAGCGCCTTGACGTTGAGCTCAGCGCGGACCAGGTCCGCGAAGCCCTCGATCGTCTGCCGCTCGGCCTCGGTCGCGACGATCACCGCGCTCGCCAGCGGCTGCCGCATCTTCACCTTCGCGTGAGCGCGGGCGGCGCGACCGAGCTCGACCGCTCGCCGAGCTGCGTCCATCCCGGCCTCGAGCGTCCTGTCGCGGCGGCTGCCCTCGGCCACCGGGAAGTCGGTCAGATGGACCGAATGGCGGCTGGTCGCGTGCTCGCCGTGGGCGAGGTTCGACCAGACCGCGTCAGCCGTGAACGGGATGAACGGCGCAAGCAGCTGCGCGGTCTCCAACAGGCAGTGCCGGAGGGTCCCGAAGGCGGCCGGGTCGCCGTCCCAGAAGCGCCGGCGGCTGACGCGGACGTACCAGTTGGAGAGCTCATCCACGTAAGCCGCGATCGCCCGCCCGGCGGTCGTCGAGTCGAAGTCGTCGAGCGCCTCGCGGACGTTCGCAGTCGTCGCCTCGAGCCGGGAGACGGCCCAGCGGTCGAGCCGCTCGGCGGAGCCGCCGGGCGGCAGGTAGCCGTCGTGGTCGGGTGGCGCCGGCGGATCCTCCGCGTCGATCCCCTCGGCGTTCGCGTAGAGGACGTAGAAGGCGTAGGTGTTCCAGAGGGTCAACAGGAAGTGCCGGACGGCCTCGCCGACCGTCTCGATGCTGAACCGGTACCCGGCCCAGGGTTGCTGCGAGGCGAGGTAGTACCAGCGGAAGGCGTCGGCGCCGTGCTCGGCGATCACGTCGTGCGGGTCGACGAGGTTCCCGAGCCGCTTGCTCATCTTGCGCCCGTCGGGGTCGAGGATCAGTCCCAGGCAGACGCAGTTCAGGTAGTCGGTCTGATCGAACAGGAGCACGGACTCGGCGAGTTGCGAGTAGAACCAGCCACGGGTCTGGTCGATCGCCTCGCAGATGAAGTCGGCCGGGAACCGCGCCTCGAACAGCTCCTCGTTCTCGAACGGGTAGTGGAACTGGGCGAACGGCATCGCGCCGCTGTCGTACCAGGTGTCGATCACCTCGGGGACCCGGCGCATCGAGCCGCCGCAGACTTCGCACTCGATCGTGATCTCATCGACGAATGGGCGGTGGAGGTCCTCGCGGACCTCGCCGCCACGCTCCCGGAGATCCGCGATCGAACCGGCGCAGAAGCGTCCCTCGCAATCGTCGGCGGTGCATTCCCAGATCGGCAGGGGGGTCCCCCAGTAGCGAGCACGTGACAACGCCCAGTCGACGTTGCCCTCCAGCCACTTGCCGAAGCGCCCGTGCTTGATGTGCTCCGGGTGCCATCCGATCCGCTCGTTCTCGGCCAGCATCCGATCGCGGTAGGCGGAGGTGCGGACGAACCAGGTGGACTTCGCGTAGTAGAGCAGCGCCGTATCGCAGCGCCAGCAGTGCGGGTAGGCATGCTCGTACTCGACCGCCTTGAACAGCCTGCCCGAGCGCTCGAGGGCGGCGATGATCTCGGGGTTGTGCTCGTAGACGAGCTTGCCCTGGAAGTCGGTGACGCGCTCGTCGTAGCGCCCGTCGAGGCCGACCGGGTTCTGCAGCGTCATCTCGTACTGCTCGCCGAGCCTGAAGTCGTCCTCGCCGAACGCGAGCGCCGTGTGGACGAGTCCGGTGCCGTCCTCGGTGGTGACGAAATCGCCAAGCAGCACCGTGTGTCCCCGCGGCCCGAAGTCGGAGCCGCTGACGTAGGCGAACGGCGCCTCGTATGCGGTATCGGCCATCTCGGCCCCGGCGAACCGGTCGTGGATCTCGAGCCCCTCGCCGAGTAGCCGCTCGGCCAGGGCCTCAGCGACGATCAAGACCTCGTCCGAGCCCGCGGCACTGGCCCGCACGTAGGTGATCTCCGCTCCGGCGGCGACGGCCGCGTGTGAGATCAGCGTCCATGGCGTCGTCGTCCAGACGAGCAGACTGTCGCCGGCGCTCGACCGGGCTCGATCCCCGGGGAGCGGTGACCGGCAGCCGCACGTACACCGACGGATCGACGACGTCCTTGTAGCCGAGCGCAACCTCGTGCGACGAGAGCGCGGTGCCGCAGCGCGGGCAGTAGGGGACGACCTTGTGGCCCTGGTAGAGGTTGTCGTCGTCCCAGAGCCGGCGCAGCGACCACCAGACGGACTCGATGTAGTCGTCGTCCATCGTCACGTAGGGGTCGTCGAGATCGATCCAGTGACCGATCCGCTCGACCATCCGGTCCCAGTCCGCGACGTAGCGGAAGACCGAGGCGCGGCAACGCTCGTTGAACTCGGCGATCCCGTATGCCTCGATCTGCTCCTTCGAGGAGATGCCGAGCTCCTTCTCGACCTCGAGCTCGACCGGCAACCCGTGGCAGTCCCAGCCGCCCTTGCGCGGCACGTAGTAGCCGCACATCGCCTTGTAGCGGGGGTAGATGTCCTTGAAGACCCGGCTCAGGACGTGGTGCGAGCCGGGCTTGCCGTTCGCGGTCGGCGGTCCCTCGTAGAAGCTCCAGAGCGGCCGGCCCTCGCGCATCTCGAGCTGCCGCCTGAAGGTCGCGCCCTCGCGCCAGCGCTCGAGCACCCGTTCCTCGAGAGCGGGAAACGACTGCTTCGGGTCGACGGGAGCGTAGGAGGCCATCGGCCGGCGGATTGTAGGAGCGCCGGGGCAACGGCGGGCCCGGCGCTCGGCGCGGGCCGCCCTCGGTCGCTGTCTAGCATCAGCTCGATGCCGCCCGCGCTGAGATCACTCGCCGCGATCGCCGCGGTCGCGGCCCTCGCCGCGGCCCTCGCCGCCTGCGGCTCCGAACCGGAGCGGACCCCGACCGCCTGTCGCGACGGGCGCGGCGCCTTCCTGACGGCGTTGAAGCAGGCTCCCGAGGCGGTCCTGCTCGCGGAGACGACGCCGATCAGCGATTGCCTGACCAAGGATCAACCGGCCGGCGATCTGGGTGAGGTCGGGCAGACCCTGATCGCCGTCGCGACCCAGCTCAACGCCGAGGCGCGGCAGAATCCGAGCGGCAGGGCCAGCGCCGAGCTTGGCTACCTGGTCGGCGCAGCGGAGGCCGGTGCCGCCGAGACCGCCGGAATCCACACCGACCTGATCCGCCGGCTCAACGCAGCCGCCCGCTTCAATCGAGGCGGGGAGCCGCTTCCGGCCGCGTTCGAGCGGACCTTCGGCGCCGCCTATGTGGCTGCGCGGGAGAACGGATGAACCGTGCGACAGATAGCTTCCAGGCGAAACGAAACGCGAGATGGAGGAGCTGAATGAGCGAGCCGAATGAGAAGCTTTGGGGCGGGGAGACCGACAAGGCGGTCGACAACTTCCCGGTGTCGGGCCAGCCCGTGCCCGCGCCCGTCGTCCACTGGCTCGGAAAGATCAAGGCGGCGGCCGCGCGGACGAACGCCGAGCTCGGCCTGCTGGACGAGGACCTCGCCGAGCGGATCGCCGAGGCCGGCGACGCGATCGGCCGCGGCGAGCACGACGAGCAGTTTCCGATCGACGTCTTTCAGACCGGCTCCGGTACCTCCTCGAACATGAACTGCAACGAGGTGATCGCCAACCTGGCCGGCGACCAGGCTCACCCCAACGATCACGTCAACATGGGCCAGTCCTCGAATGACGTCTTTCCCTCGGCGGTCCACCTCGCGGCGCTCGATCGGACCGTCAACGAGCTGCTCCCCGCGCTCGACGATCTCGCCGTCGCGCTGGCGGAGAAGGCCGAGCGGTTCGCCGACATCGTCAAGGCGGGGCGTACGCACCTGATGGATGCCGTGCCGGTCACCCTCGGGCAGGAGTTCGGCGGCTACGCGGCACAGATCCGGCTCGGCGCCGAGCGCGTCCGCGGCACCCTCGCCCGGGTCGGGCAGATTCCCCTCGGCGGCACCGCGACCGGCACCGGGCTCAACACCCACCGGGAGTTCGCGGATCGCGCCCGTGAGAAGCTCGCCGGCGAGTCGGGCCTCGAGATCTTCGCTCCCCACGACCGCTTCGAGGCGCAGGCGAACCGCGACTCGCTGGTCGAGCTCTCGGGCTCGCTCAAGGTGGTCGCGGTCTCGATGATCAAGATCGCCAACGACCTCGCCCTGATGGGCTCCGGACCACGGGTCGGGCTCGCCGAGCTCCGGCTTCCGGAGCTTCAGAAGGGCTCCTCGATCATGCCGGGGAAGGTCAACCCGGTGATCCCCGAGGTGGTGATCCAGGTCGGTGATCAGGTGATCGGCAACGACGTCGCGATCGCCGCCGCGGGCTCGCAGGGTCAGTTCGAGCTCAACGTCAGGGTGCCGCTGATCGCCAAGAACCTGCTCGAGTCGATCACGCTGCTGGCCTCGGCGTCGCGCCTGTTGGACAGCAAGGTGATCCAGGGTGTCGAGGCGAACGAGGACGCGAACCGGGCCGCGGCGGAGGGCACGCTCGCGACGGCAACGGCCCTCAACCCCCATATCGGCTACGACAGAGCGGCCGAGATCGTCAAGACGGCGGCCGACTCGGGGCGTCCGCTGCGGGAGGTCGCGCGCGAGCTCGGCGTCGACGAGGCGACGCTGGACGAGGCCCTCGACCACGCGAAGATGGCGCGGCCGCACGACTGAGCCGTAGCGGCGGGCGTTGAGGCCCCCGTAACGATCGCCTGAGATCATCGTCTAAGCGATCGCAGCCAACAGCCTGGAGGGCAGATGACGAAGACCACGCACAGCACCGAGATCGAGCCAACTGCGACCGAGAAGGTCAGCTTCGGCGCCGGGTGCTTCTGGCAGGTCGAGGCCGCCTTCCGCGAGGTCGAGGGCGTCATCGACACCGCGGTCGGCTACGAGGGCGGCAACCTCCCGAACCCGACCTATGAACAGGTCTGCACCGGCGCCACCGGCCACGCCGAGGTCTGCCAGGTGACCTATGACCCTGATCGGGTCTCGTTCGGCGAGCTGCTGCAGATCTACTGGAAGGTCCACGACCCGACCCAGATGAACCGTCAGGGTCCGGATATCGGCACCCAGTACCGCTCGGTGATCTTCTTCCACAGCGACGCACAGCGGGCCGAGGCCGAGGCCTCGAAGGAGGCCGTGCAGCAGCGGCACCGCAAGCCGATCGTCACCACGATCGAGTCGGCGACCGGCTTCTACATGGCCGAGGACTATCACCAGTGCTATCTCGAGAGCCGCCGCGGCGGCGGCCTGATCGGGAGCCTGCTCGGCCGCTAGCCCAGCCGGCGCTCCGGCTCGGCGCCGCTCAGACGTTGACGGCTATGTACTTGGTCTCGAGGTACTCCTCGATCCCTTCGTTGCCGCCCTCGCGACCGATGCCGGACGACTTGACGCCGCCGAACGGCGCACCGGCGTTCGATACCAGGCCCTGGTTGAGGCCGATCATCCCGGTCTCGAGCGCCTCGGCGACCTTCAAAGCCCTGTTGATGTCGCGGGTGAACATGTAGGCGACCAGCCCGTACTCGGTGTCGTTGGCGGCGGCGATCGCCTCCTCGTCGGTGGAGAAGCTCGTCACCGGGGCGACCGGCCCGAAGATCTCCTCCTTGAGCAGGCGCGCGTCGGGGCTGACCTCGCCGAGGACGGTCGGCTCGAAGAAGTAACCGGCGCCGCTGCCGGCCGTCCCGCCGCACATCACCGTCGCCCCCTTCGCGACCGCGTCCTCGACCAGTTCGGCGACCTTCGAACGGCTGTCGTCGTCGATCAGCGGGCCGACGTCGGTGCCCGGCTCGCTGCCGCGACCGACGGTCAGCGCCGCCATCCGCTCGCTCAGCTTCGCGGTGAACTCTCCGGCGACCGCCTGGTGGACGTGGAACCGGTTGGCCGCCGTGCAGGCCTCGCCGACGTTGCGCATCTTCGCGACCATCGCCCCCTCGACGGCCGCATCGAGGTCGGCGTCCTCGAAGACCAGGAAGGGGGCGTTGCCGCCGAGCTCCATCGAGACGTTGAGCACCCTCTCGCCCGCCTGCTCGATCAGCTTCTGGCCGACCTCGGTCGAGCCCGTGAAGCTCAGCTTGCGCAGCCGCGGGTCGCCGATGATCGGCTCCGACACCGCCCGCGATGCGGTCGTGGTGAGGATGTTGAGCACCCCCGCCGGGAGGCCGCACTCCTGGAGGATCTCCCCGAGCGCGAGCATCGACAGCGGCGTGAACTGGGCCGGCTTGATCACCATCGTGCAGCCGGCGGCGATCGCCGGCCCGATCTTTCGGGTGCCCATCGCCGCCGGGAAGTTCCACGGCGTGATCAGGTAGCAGGGGCCGACCGGCTGACGCATGACCAGCACCCGGCTGGCGCCGTTGCCGGCCTGCTTGTAGTAGCCGTCGATCCGCAGCGCTTCGCCGGCGTTCCAGCGAAAGAACTCGGCCGCGTAGGCGACCTCGCCCCGCGACTCGGCGACCGCCTTGCCCATCTCGAGCGTCATCAGCAGCGCCAGCGCGTCGACCCGCTCCCCCATCCTGCGGAAGGCCTCGTAGAGGATCTCGGAGCGCTCGTTGGCGGGCGTCGCGGCCCACTCCCCCCGCGCAGCGACCGCCGCGTCGAGGGCGGCCGCGGCGTCGTCGGGGGTGGCGTCGGCGATCTCGCAGAGCGGATCGCCGGTCGACGGGTCCTCGACCTCGAAGGTGGTGCCGGCAGAGCCGTCGCGCCATTCACCGCCGATCAGCAGCTGCTTCGGCACGGCGTCGATCACGGACGTCTCGCTCGGGCTGCTGCTCATCTTCGGTACCTCCGGCTCGGTGCTCTGCTTGCGGGTCGCGCTTGCGGAGACCGGACCATACCCGGACGCCTGCAAGGCCCATTGCCGCAACGATCGTCTCCGAGGCGGGTTCACGGATGTGGCGAACTAGAAACCGCGGCCGCCGACCGCAGCTCGCCGCGACGATGACCGCCTCCACGCACACCGGCCACCGCCTGATCACCGCCCTGCTGGTGGCGCTGGCCCTGTTCGCGCTCGCGCTCCTCGCCGCCGCCGACGGCGAGGCCGCCGTCAAGTTCAAGATCCGCGGCAAGGGGTACGGGCATGGCGTCGGCATGAGTCAGTGGGGTGCGTTCGGCTACGCGAAGAAGGGGACCGACTACCGGAAGATCCTCCGCCACTACTACTCGGGCACGAAGATCGGCCGGGCGAAGTCCGACCGGGTCAGCGTGCTGCTCGCCGTGCGCTCAGGCTCGATCGCGTTCAGCAATGCGCGCAGGGCCTGCGGGCGCAGGGTCAAGCCGGGCAAGACCTATCGGGCTGAGCTCGGCTCCGGCGGCCGCAAGGTGCGCCTCTCCCGCCGCGACGGGAAGCGGCTCAGCAACTGCGGCACGAAGCTGGCGGCGAAGCCGGCGGGCATGATCGAGATCGCCGGCGAGGGCAGCTATCGCGGCAAGCTCGTCGCCCGCGCGGCCTCGGGAGGCCTGAACGTGATCAACCGGGTGCCGCTCGAGGGCTACCTGCGGGGCGTGGTCCCGAACGAGGTGCCGGCCGCCTGGCCGGGCGATGCGTTGCGCGCGCAGGCCGTCGCCGCGCGCAGCTACGCGCTGGCGACCGGCGTCGACGGGGAGGGCTTCCAGCTCTACGACGACACCCGCAGCCAGGTCTACGGTGGGGTCGCGAACGAGCAACGCCCGACCTCGCGCGCCGTCGCCAAGACCGCCGCTGAGGTGGTCCGCTACCGGGGCGAGATCATTCCCGCCTTCTTCTTCTCGACCTCGGGCGGCCGCACCGAGAACGTCGAGTACGGCTTCTCCGGCGGCTCGCCCCGGCCCTACCTGAGGAGCGTCAGGGATCCCTACGACGGTGCGTCGCCGTACCACTCCTGGAAGCTCAAGTACTCGCGCTCCAAGATGGAGAGCCTGCTCGGCAGCCTGGTCGAGGGCAGGCTGCGGGCGATCCGGGTGCTGAAGACCGGCGCCTCGCCGCGGATCGTCAGGGCGCGGGTGATCGGCAGCGGCGGCAAGGCGTCGGTCAGCGGCGACGAGCTCCGCGCGAGGCTCGGCCTGCGCTCGACCTGGGCGAGCTTCAAGCGCGTGCGCAAGTAGCAGCGGCTGCCTTGCGAGGCGCCGGCGTCGGTCAGCCGTCCGGGTAGTCGAGCATCGCGACACCGTGGTCGGACTCGCGCATGCCCAGCTCGTAGGTTGCGGCCGCCTCGAGCCGCAGGTGTACGTGCTTGTGCGAGGGTCGCTCAACCCGCATCTCCAGGTCGGCGATCGAGCTGTTCAGCGTGTTGTGCTCGCCGCCGTCGGGATCGGCGTAGATCCAGCCGACGCAGCGCTCCGGCGGCGCTGTGACCGTGCCCCGAACGGTTATCCCCTTGCCGGGAACCACGAAGCTGCAGCTCGACGGCTTCGCGTCGATGTCGGTCCCGTAGACGCGGCCGAGCCCGCCGAGGCGGTAGGCGTCGCCGCCGATCACCAGCGAGCCGTTCGCCACCCAGGGTGTCCGCAGCGGGCCGATCTTCACCCGCCCGGCGGCGATGTCGACGTAGTCCCCCGGTGAGCCCCCGTCGAAGTCCGCGCCGTGAATCCAGACCCAGCGCTCGGCGTGCTCGGCGCCCCAGTTGTGCCCGACCATCCCCGGCCAGCTCTCGATGACCGCGGACTGATCGTCGATCTCGAGCGTCCCGGAAAACAGTGCGCCCGGGTGCGGGCTGAGCAGCTTCGTGCGGGGGAGCGAGCCTCGGTACATCCGCTCCGAGGGCAGGTGGCGGAAGGCCTCGTGGCGGTCGTCGAAGCGCAGGTCCCAGGCGGCGCTCAACTCGTCGGTCTCGATCCTGCCGCTCGCCCGGCCGGGACCGATCTCGGCGTCGGCAACGCGCACGTAGCCTCCCTCGGGGATCCCGAGGCGGTCTGCCGGGAAGCTGGCCTTGGTCGCTCGGGGACCGGCCGAGGTCGCGCTGAAATGGGTGAACCAGATCGAGCAGGTCGGCTCGCTGCCCGGGCGCTTGTGGACCGTATGCCGGATCCAGAGCGCCCGCCCGCCCTCAGGCGCAGCCGCCTTCAGGTAGAAGCTCTCGTAGTGGCCGGCCGCCTCATCGACCGCCGGAAACCGCGCCTCGGTCCGCACCCCCCGAACCCTACCGGTAGCGCCCCGGCCCGATCCGGCCGTTTGCCATGCTCAAGCGATGTTTCGCTGGAGCCGAGAGCGATGGGCCGAGTCCCTGCCGACGCCGCTGCGCGGCCTCGGGGGATCGTCCTGCTGGTCGGCATCGCCGCGGTGCTCGCCTACGCGGTGCTCGGGCTGACCGGGCTGCTCGACCGAGACGAGCGCTCTTCGGAGCAGATCTTCGCCGGCGCCGTCGCCGGGGACTCGGCTCAGGATCCGTTCGCCTGGACGGCGGAGCGGCGCCGGGACTTCGAGGCCGCGGCTGCGAACGGGTTCTCGCACGTGCTCTACGAGCTCAGTCCCGGCGGCGCGCTCGCCTCGGCGCGGCGCACCGCCCGCTTCCGCAAGCCGATCGAGCGCGCGGCGGACGAGCACGGCGTCAGCGCCGACCTGATGGAGGCGATGGTCCTGCTCGAGAGCGCCGGACGTCCGCAGGTGATCGCCGGGGGCACCGATCCGGCGAACGCTTCCGGGCTCGCGCAGATCGTTGCCTCGACCGGCATCGACCTGCTCGGCATGCGGATCGATCTCGCCCGCAGTCAGGAGCTGACCGACCGGATCCTCTCATCCAGCGCTCTCGCCGAGCGTCTCCGGCAGCGCGCCGCCCGCGAGCTCGAGCGGCAGGGGAGAAAGCGGGCCCGCAAGGCCCGGCGGCTGATCGCCCGCGCGAAGGCCGCCGCGCGGGATGCGCGGACCGCGGGGCGCGAGCGGGTCCGGGCCGACGCCCGCTTCTACCCCCCCGATGCGCTCGACGGGATGGCCAGATACCTGGAGATCGCCGACCGGCGCTTCGGACGGGAGGACCTCGCTGTCACCAGCTACCACATGGGCATCGGGAACCTCGGCGATGTGGTCGGGGCCTACGTCTCCCCGGAGGAGGCCGAGCTACCGCTTCCCGACCTGATCGAGCTTCGGGACCTCTCCTACGCGCAGCTCTACTTCGACTCATCCCCGGTCCAGCACGAGGCTGCCTGGGCGATCCTCTCGGGCCTCAGCGACGACAGCTCGACCTACTACTGGCGGGTCCTCGCGGCCCTCGAGATCATGCGCCTCTTCCGCCAGGACCGCGAGGAGCTGCAGCGGCTGGCTGCGCTGCACGGGAACAAGGCCACCGCCGAGGAGGTCTTTCACCCCGAGGGAGAGACCAGGGCCTTCGACGACGCGGGCGAGCTCGCCGACGGCCTCGATTCGGGCGAGCTGGTTCGCCTCCCGGCCGGCGGCAGGTACGGCTTCGCGGTCGGCCGGCAGCTCGGCGAGCTCGCTGGGCGGCTCGGGGTCGATCGCTCGCTCTACCGCGCCTTGCGACCCGAGGCCCTGGCGGCTCTGATCTACATGTCGGGCCGGGTCCAGGCGATCACGGGGGCCCAGGGGAAGAAGGGCCGCAGGCACCGGCTGACCGTGACCAGCGCGGTGCGCGATCGCGCCTACCAGGCCGCGCTCGTCGGCCGCAACCCCGAGGCGACTCCGGCCTACTCGCTGCACACGACCGGCTACTCGTTCGACATCCTCCGCGACTACGCCAGCGACCGCCAGGCCGGTGCCTTTCAGTTCGCCCTCGACCGGCTCAAGGCGCTCGGCTTGATCGACTACGCGGTCGAGCCCAATGCGATCCACGTCACCGTCTCGAACCGGGCCGACCGGCTCCTCGACTGATCGCGAACGGAGCTCAGGTGTGCTTGACGGTGATCACGTCACCGTCGGCCATCACGTAGTCGCGGCCCTCGATTCGCAGGGTGCCGCGCTCGCGGGCCGCCGTGTAGCCGCCGGCGTCGACCAGCTCACGCCAGCCGATCACCTCCGCCTTGACGAAGCCGTCGGCGATGTCGGAGTGGACTCGGCCGGCCGCGTGCCAGGCGGTCGAGCCGGAGGGCAGGCTCCAGGCCCGTCCCTCCACCCCCTCGCCGGCGGTGAAGAAGCTGATCAGGTCGAGCAGCGAGAAGGCGGCCCTGACCATCCGGTCGAGGCCGGATTCGCTCAGCCCCAGGTCCTCGCGCATCGCCGCCGCATCGCCGCCGTCGAGCTCGGCGAGCTCGGCCTCGATCTTCGCGCTGAGCGCGATCGCCTGGTCGCCCGACGCCTCGGCATGGGCGACCAGCGCGGCGGGTGGATCAGCCTCCCCCTCGTCGACGTTGGCGACGTACAGCACCGGCTTCGAGGTCAGGGCCTGGAGCTTGCGGACCGCGTCGGGAGCGTCAGCCGGAGCCGGAAATGCACGCACCGCCCGTCCGCCCTGCAGGCCTTCGACGACCTGCTCGAGCCAGTCGCGTTCGGCGATCGCCTCCTTGTCCAGCGCCTTGGCCTGCTTGGCGACGCGCTCGAGCCTGCGGGTTGCCTGCTCGAGGTCGGAGAGCAGCAGCTCGGCCTCGACCATCTCCGCGTCGGCGACCGGGTCGACGCTCCCGTCTGGGTGCGGCACGCCGCTGTCGGAGTGGGCGCGGACCACGTGGCAGATCGCGTCGGTCTCGCGGATCGATGCGAGGAACTTGTTGCCGAGGCCCTCGCCGGCGTGAGCTCCCTTGACGAGGCCCGCGATGTCGTGGACCTCGAGCGTCTCGTGGACGATCGGATCGGCGCCGACCGTGGCGCAGACGGCCTCGAGGCGCTCGTCCGGGACGGCGGCGATCGCGACGTTCGGCTCGATCGTCGTGAACGGGTAGCCGGCCGACTCGGCGCCGGCCTGGGTGAGCGCGTTGAAGAGGGTCGACTTGCCCGCGTTCGGCATGCCGACGATCCCGACCTTCATCGCGACCAGATCTCGCTGTTCGCATCGCCGCGCATCGGGATGCCCGGAAGCGGCCAGTGGCGCCCGATCTCGCGGCCGAGCAGGACCCCGGCGAGGACGTCGGAGGGGTAGTGCATCCCGAGGAACGGCCGACCGAGGCAGACCGCCCCCGCCAGGGGGTAGAGGGCGGGTCGGGCGCCGGGGGCCGCCCGGCCGATCGCGGTCGCTGCCGCCATCGACGACGTCGCGTGGGCCGAGGGGAAGGAGAGCTTGCTCGGGGCCTTGGCGAGCCGGGGGTGGCCCTCGATCAGCGGCCGCTGCCGGCCGACCGCGACCTTGACCGCGTAGTTGATCGCGACCGCCGCCGGGCCGCTGAGGCTCGCCGCCAGCCAGGCGGAGCGCCGATCGGGATCGAGTGCTGCGCCGACCCCACCGACGGCGACCCAGCCCAGCCCCCACTCACCGAAAGTCCCGAGGGCGGCGGCGACCCGTTCGGTGGCCGGGCTGTGCCCGCTGGTGCGGAGCGCGACCAGAAGCCTCTGATCGAGCCGGCCGATCGACTTCAGCCAGCCGCCCCGGCGCCTGCGGGCGTGGTTGGCGTCGCCGATGTGTGGGTCGCTCGAGCACGGCCGGGGAGGATAGGCGCACCGGCCCCAGCACTCGTCTGGTCGAGTGCAGGGACCGTCCGGCCGCCGAGTGAAATCACCTCGATGGACGACCCCGAGCGTCAGATCCGGCTCGACGCCTACGAGCGACTGTTCAAGGACGCCGGCCTACCCCTGTTCGACGAGGACTTCTCGGCGGCGACCGACGTCTTCAACCGGGTCGCGCCGCTGCTGGCGCTGGTCTTCGTCGGCGAGCTGTTGGGCGCGATCCAGCTCGACTGGACGTTGCTCGCCAACCTCGCCGCCGCGGTCGGGGGCCTCCTCACCCTGCTCGTCGGGGCGGGGCTGTTCAACCGCTGGCGCGGCCGACCGTTCGGCTCGATCCCCGAGGACGTCGAGGCGCCCGAGCTCGCAGCCTTCGTCCTGATCCCCGCGCTGCTGCCGCTGATCTTCGGCGGCCAGGTGACGAGTGCGCTCGGCACCGCTGCCGCGAACCTGGCGTTGCTGGCCGGGCTCTACGCGGTGGTCGGCTACGGCGTCCCCTCGATCCTGCGCTGGGCCGGGCGACGCCTCTACCGTCAGCTGCTCGCCTCCTTCATGCTGCTCGCGCGCGCGGTGCCGCTGTTGCTGATCTTCGCCCTGCTCGCATTCGTCAACACCGAGATGTGGCAGGTCTTCGCCTCCGCCTCCGTCCCGGGCCTGATCGGGATCGGGCTGCTCTTCCTGCTCTTCGGGGTCGCGTTCTTGATTGCCCGCCTGCCCCGGGAGGTCGGGATCCTCGAGCGCGAGGTGGGGGGCGCCGCGCCGCCGCTCTCGACCCCTCAGCGGCGCAATGTCGGGCTCGTGCTGTTCATCAGCCAGGCCGTGCAGGTGCTGTCGGTTGCGCTGCTCGTCGCTGCCTTCTTCATCGTCTTTGGCGCGATCGCGATCACCCCGGAGGTCAGGGAGGCGTGGATCGGCGACGCCGGTCGCGTGCTGGTCGAGGTCACCGCTCTTCGGCGAGAGCTTCCAGCTGACCAGCGAGCTGCTCAGGGTTGCGGGTGGGCTCGCCGCGTTCAGCGGCCTCTACTTCGCGGTCGCGATGCTCACCGACGCCACCTACCGCGAGGAGTTCCTCGAGGAGGTCACCGGTGAGATGCGGGAGATCTTCCGGCAGCGAACGGACTACCTGCGGCTGCGCGAGAATCCGAGCCGATGAGCGCAGCCGCAGACGCCGTCGGGGTGCCCGGTTTTCAGCACCTTCCCGGAAACCACTGCGGCTCGACCGCCCTGCGCAACCTGCTCCACCACCACGGCGTCGAGATCAGCGAGGAACTCGCCTTCGGTCTCGGCGCCGGCCCCTGTTTCTACTACCTGACCCTCGACGGCCAGAGTCCCTCGCGGTTCACCAACGGCCGCACCGGTCGGCTCGAGGAGAACTTCCTGCGACTGACCGGCGCCCCGCTCCGCCTGCGCACCGCCGAGGATCCCGAGCAGGCCTGGCGGCGGGCCGCTGAGACGATCGACGCGGGGCGCCCCGCGATCCTGCTGACCGACCTCTACCACCTCGACCACTACGGCAACTCCGCGCACTTCCCGGGCCATGCCGTGGTGCTGACCGGATATGACGAGGAGGCCGCCTACGTCGCCGACACCGGCTTCGAGGAGATCCAGCGGACCTCCCTCGAGGGGCTTGCCCTGGCCCGTCATGGGCAGCACCCGTACTACCCGCTCAACGGCGAGATGCTCGATCTGCCGGAGGGCGAGGAGATCTCGATCGAGGGGCTGCGCACGGCGGCGCCGGCCGCGATCGAGGCCGCCGCCGCTCTGATGCTCGCGCCCCGCCTCGGCGAGATCGAGGGGCTGCCGGCGCTGCGCCGGTTCTCGGCCGAGGTTGCGGCCTGGCCGGAGCTGGCGGCTGACTGGCGCTGGTGCGCCCGCTTCAACTACCAGGTGATCGAGCGCCGGGGAACGGGGGGAGGCAACTTCCGCGCCATGTACGCGCGGTTTCTGGCCGAGGTCGGCCGGGAGCCCGAGGCGGCGCTTGCGAGCCGGGCGGCCGAGCTGTGGTCGGCGCTTGCCGCCGGCCTGTTCGCAGCGAGCGAGACCGATCGGCCGGACCCGGCAGCCTGGGCCGGGATCGGGGCGACGGCGGGGCGGGTGCGGGCGGCCGAAGAGCGCCTCTGGGAGTCCCTCGCCGGCTGAGCTTCAGCCGGGCTGCCCGCCGCTGTCGGCCGGCTTGCTGAGGCGGGCGAAGAAGCCGATCCAGGGACCCGACCTTTCCTCGAGCTGCAGACCGCTCGCCCGGCCGAGCGACTCGAGATCGCCGGGCGTCGTGAAGTGCGGGTCCCCGAACAGCTCGCCGACGACCAGGCGCCCGCCCGGCCGCAACACCCTGAAGATCTCGCTGATCGCCGACTCGCGGTCGGGGATCTCCCCGAGCGTCGTGATCATCACCACCGCATCGAACTCGGCGTCGGGGTACGGCAGGGTGGCCGCGTCCCCGCAGGTCGGGGTCAGATTCCCGACCCCCCGCTCGGCCGCGCGGGCCATTGTGTGATCGAGCATCTCCTGCTGGATATCGAGGATCTCGATCGTGCCGGAGCCAACCCAGTCCGCGAGCTCGAGCGTGTAGTACCCGGTTCCGGGCCCGATCTCGAGGATCCGCTCGCCGTCGCGAGGGGCGAGCACGGCACGCAGTCGCTCGCGGGTGATCAGCGGGTGTGGTGCCTCGACCCAGAATCGCTGCCCGTATGGGCAGGCCGACGGATGCTTACGCCACCACAGGGCCGCGCCGAGCACGGCGAGCAGGGAGAGCGCGAGCAGTCGCCGCATCGCTCAGGACGAGCCGAAGCCGACCGAGTGGCCGCCGGCCGCGACCTTGACGAACGCGACCTTGGCGAGGTCGACCTCGACCTCGCCCTCATCCGTCCCGATCGTGTGCCAGCCGCCGCCGGAGAGCTTCTTGCGCAGCTCGGACAGCTGCTTGTCGTCGAGCTTCAGGCTGATCACCTGGTTGCCGGTGAACCCGACCTCGATCCGGTTGGTTGCGCTCATCCTCGTCAGTCTCCCTCAGCCGGTTGCACGATCTCGGTCAGGACGCCACCGGTCGACTTCGGATGGACGAAGGCCACCTTGCTGGAGCGGATGCCGGTTCGCGGGCGCTGGTCGATCAAGGTCATCCCCGAACCGGCGAGCTGCTCGAGTGTCGCCTCGATGTCGCTGACGGCGTAGGCGACGTGATGCAGCCCCGGCCCATTCTTCGCGAGGAACCTGCCGACCGGCGTATCGGGGCCGAGCGGGGCAAGCAGTTCGACGTGGCCGTCGCCGACGTCGACGAGCACCGCCTCGACGCCCTGCTCGGTCACCGTCTCGCGGTGCACCAGCGGCATTCCGAGGACTCCCTCGTACAGCTCGATTGCGCCGTCCAGGTCGTCGACGGCAACGCCAATGTGATCGATCCGCTCAAACATCGAACCGGAGTCTATTGGGCGGCGGCCGCGGCTCCAGGCGCTCTAACGTGGAGCCGAGTGAGCGACCTGACCGCAACCTACCTGGGCCACGCGACCGCTGAGATCGAGGGCGGCGGCACCCGCCTCTTGACCGATCCCCTGCTGCGGCCCAGCCTCTACCGACTGCTGCGCCGCCGCCACGATCTCCCCGCTGTCGAGCTGCGCGGGCTCGACGCGGTCCTGATCTCACACGTCCACCACGATCACCTCGACCTGCCGAGCCTGCGACGGCTCTCCCGGCAGACGCCGATCGTCGTCCCGCGTGGGACCGCGGGGCTGCTCGACCGCGAGGGCTTCACGGCGATCCGGGAGGTGGCGCCGGGCGACGCGCTCGAGATCGGCGCGCTTCGCGTCCGCGTCACGCCTGCGGTTCATGCCGCTGAGCGGCGGGGCACGATCGAGCCGCCCTCGCTCGGCTATCTGGTCAGGGACGCCGGCGCCGGCGTCTACTTCGCCGGTGACACCGAGGTCTTTGACGGGATGGCCGAGATCGCCGAGGACCTCGACCTCGCGCTGCTGCCGATCTGGGGCTGGGGACCGACGCTGGGCCCCGGCCACATGAACCCGATCGAGGCGGCGTCGGCGCTGCGTCTGCTGCGCCCGAAGCGCGTGGTCCCGATTCACTGGGGGACGTACACGCCGGCCGGGGCTCCGCGCATCTGGCCGTGGATGAGCGCCACGCCGGCGATCGAGTTCACCGAGCACGCCCGCCGGATCCACCCGGAAACCGAGGTGACCGTCCTGGCCCCGGGCGAATCGATCAGCGCCGTCGGCTAGGCGACCGCGCCGCCGCGAGGTCGCCGGGCAACGGCCCGCCCGGCGACCCTTGAGCGCTCCTACATCGAGTACGCCTCGTGGACGTCGATCCGCGCCCCGTCCTCTCCCGCCATCGGGTTGCCGCTGGCGAGCTCGACCGCGGCTTCGTGGTCGGCGGCCTCGAGGACGCTGTAGCCGCTCGCCGGATCGGCGGCGTCGCCGCCGATCGACCTCGGCTGGCCGAGCGGGTTGCCGATGTCGACCAGGGCGTCGCCGAGGCTCTCCATCCACTGCCCCCACGCAGCCATCACCCGGTCCTTCTCCTCCTCGTTCTCCGGCGGCTTGCCGCCGTGGTAGATCAACACGAACTTAGCCATGCTGCTTCTCCTTCCGTTGGTCTGTGGTCGCCTCCGTCGGCTCGCGGAAACGGCGCAGCCACGATTCGACCTCCTGCAGCGGCGATGTCGCCAGCGAGCAGCGATGCTCGCGGCCCTCCTTCTGCCGCAGCAGCAGGCCCGCGTCCTCGAGCACGCGGACGTGCTTCGAGATCGCCGGCAACGACACCCTGTGGGGCGCGGCGAGCTCACTCACCGATGCATCTCCCTCCCGGAGCCGCAGCATGATCTGCCGTCGGGTCGGATGGGAGAGGGCTCCGAAGGTGCCGTCGAGGGTGCGATACGTAACCACTTGGTTTAGTGATATCAGACCACGGTGGCGCCCGTCAAGCGCCGTCTTCGACTCGTCCGGCTAGGTGAGCGGCTCGCGACCGGGAGCATGCTCCGGGGGAGCCGCCTGCGGGCTGCCCCCGTCGCCGCGGGTCCGCAGCGCCTCCGCGACCGGCGGCGAGCCGACCGGCGCCTCCTGGGCGCCGTCGTCGTCGGGGTCGCTGATCCGGCGCTCGGCCCCCATGATCTCGGCGATCCGGGCGCGGTCGATCGACTCGTCGACGAGCAGCTCCTCGGCGATCGCATCGAGCAGCCCGCGATGGTCCGAGAGCAGACGATGGGCACCGCGGTAGGCCTCCTCGGCGATCTCGGAGACCTCCTCGTCGCGGCGCTGGCGCATCATCTCGGAGATGTTCCAGTCGTCGGCGGGAACCTGGTGCGAGCGGATCGATGTCCCCATTCCGTACTCGTAGACCATTCCGCGAGCGATCCGGGTGACCTTCGCGAGGTCGTCGGAGGCCCCGGTCGTCACCTTGCCGAAGGTGATCTGCTCGGCCACGCCGGCCGCCGAGCAGGACCTTCATGTAGTCGATCAGCTCCTCGCGCGACTTCAGATAGCGATCCTCCTGGGGCAGGTTGAGCGTGTAGCCGAGCGCAGTTCCCCGCGGCACGATCGAGACCTTCTGGACCTTGTCGACGGTCGGCAACAGCTCCGAGACCAGCGCGTGGCCGGCCTCGTGCCAGGCGACGACGCGCTTCTCGTGCTTGGTGATCACCTTGCGGCTCGCGAGCCCG
Organism: uncultured Solirubrobacterales bacterium; assembly: GCA_963700785.1. GTDB lineage: Bacteria > Actinomycetota > Thermoleophilia > Solirubrobacterales > 70-9 > CAXMST01. The sequence goes on along the minus strand of CAVOYZ010000008.1, from coordinate 26,465 downwards.
GCGATCACCCGCTCGAAGGCGTTGTCGAAGTCCTTGTGGGCGACGAACTCGCGCTTGGCCCGCCCCGCCTGGATCGCCGCTTCGTTGCAGAGGTTGGCGAGATCGGCGCCGGTCAGTCCCGAGGTGTGCTGGGCGACGATCTGCAGATCGACGTCCTGTGCAAGCGGCTTGTTGCGCGTATGGACCCTGAGGATCTCGCGGCGGCCGAGCAGGTCGGGTGGCGGGACCAGCACCTGCCGGTCGAAGCGCCCCGGGCGGAGCAGCGCCGGATCGAGCTTCTCGAGCATGTTCGAGGCGGCCATCACGACGATGTTGTCGCTGGCCTCGAATCCGTCCATCTCGACCAGCAGCTGGTTCAGGGTCTGATCCCGCTCGCCCGGAGATGTCGGATCCGCGCGCGGCGCCAACCGCATCGAGCTCGTCGATGAAGAGGATCGAGGGGGCGTGGTCGCGGGCCTCGCGAAACAGCCGTCGGATCCGCGCGGCACCGAGGCCGGCGAACATCTCGACGAACGAGGACGCGGACTGGCTGAAGAAGTTGGCGCCCGACTCGTGCGCGACCGCCTTGGCGAGCATCGTCTTGCCGGTGCCGGGCGGTCCGTGGAGCATGATTCCCTTCGGGACCCGGGCGCCGAGTGCCTTGAACCGCTTCGGGTGGGAGAGGAAGTCGACCACCTCCTGGAGCTCCGCCTTGGTTCCCTCGACGCCGGCGATGTCGTCCCAGCTGACGCCGATGTTGCGCCTGTTGGCCCGGATCTCCTTCGGCTTCGTCTTCGGCATCACCGAGAGCGTCCTGAACATCAGGAAGACCAGCAGCCCGAGGAAGATCACGGTCAGGACCGGGAGCCAACGCTCCACCTGGTAGAGGATGCTGTCGATGTCGCCGAACGGTGGTGTCATCTTCGATTGGAGCGCCTCCGGTGGTCCCGCCGGGCGCCTGCTCCCGTTTGAGGGAGTCCGAAGTTAGCGCGTTGACGGTCGCGGGTCACCCGCGACGTGCCCCGTGGCCGGCATCCTGCGGTACCCGTCAACCGGCGGACTCGGCCGCGAGGACCGCGTCCATCGCTGCGACGCCGACCTCGATCTGCTCCTCGCTGGGCTCTCGGGTCGCGAACAGGCGCTGGATCGAGTCGCCGCTGAAGTGCACCGCACGCCCGAGCGGGCTGTCGGGGTGCCGCTCCGAGAACGCGAACACCTCGACCGCCAGCGAGAGGCTCGCGACCGAGGTCGTAAGCCGGGTGAGCTGCCCCGGGCGGTTCGGGAGCCGCTCGATGATCGCCTGACCCGCGATCGTGAAGATCATCATCGGGGCGATCAGGTTGGAGCCGCAGCGCTGGTGCTCCTTGGCCGCCGTCGCCGGATCGCGGCTTCCCTGCTCGTAGGCGGCGATCGCCTTGTGCTCGACGCCGTGGTAGGCGGCGAGCTCGGAGCCGCTCAGCGCGACCAGCGCCGGCAGCAGCCCGAGCGTCGCGGAGACGGCTTCCCGCGTTGCCTCCGAGCGGGCGCGACTGCGGCGCAAGAGGCCGTTCGCGATGCTGACCCCGACCGCGGCGACGAGTACCCGTGGGTCCTCGAACGGGAGCCTCGCGGACGGCAGCGCCCGGCGGGCGATCGGGATCACCGCGAACGCCTCGGCCATCCTCACCGGGCCGCGCAGCAGCGGGATCGACGAAACGCGGTTGCCGCCGAAGTTCGGCTTCGGACCCGAGGCGACATCGATCTCCCCGGTGGCGCCGTTGCGGGCGGCGGCGGCCCAGGCCGTCGGGCCGTGAACCAGCAGGCCGTTGCGCATCGCCATGCCGCCGAGGCGCATCGGCTGCGGATCCGTCGTCCGCCTCCGAGCCGTGCGCGCCGGCGCCGTTGCTGGAGGGGTCGGGGGGCAGACTCGCTCATTCGCGGGAGGTTAGCCCGGCCGGTCCGCGGGAGGCCGGTCGGCCCGACCCGGGCAGCTCGCCGGCCGTTGTCGCGTCCACCGCGGGCCGGATACTGGGCCGGTGTCCGAGCAGCTGTTCGACGATGCCGGCCCGGTCGGCGGCGATCCGCCTGCCGCCGGCGCGCCGCTCGCCGTCCGCATGCGTCCGGCGGCGCTCGACGAGCTGGTCGGCCAGGCGCACCTGCTCGCGGCCGGCTCGGCGCTGAGGACCGCGATCGAATCGGGCAGCCCGCACTCGATGATCCTCTACGGGCCACCCGGCTCCGGCAAGACGACCCTCGCCCGGATCGTCGCCTCGACAGCCGACTGGGCGTTCGAGGAAGAGTCGGCGGTCAACGCCGGACGGGCCGAGGTCCGGGCGGTGCTCGGCCGGGCCCGCGAGCGCCTCGGCGGCGCCGGTCGCCGCACGGTCTTCTTCCTCGATGAGATCCACCGCTTCAACAAGGGCCAGCAGGACGCCCTGCTGCCGGCTGTCGAGGACGGCACCGTGACGCTGATCGGAGCGACCACCGAGAACCCCTACTTCGAGGTCAACTCCGCCCTGCTGTCGCGCTGCCAGATCTACGAGCTGAGAGCGCTGGAGGCGGAGGACCTGGAGCAGCTGCTGCGCGTAGCGCTGGCCGATCCAGAGCGCGGCCTCGTCGACCCGCCCGAGGTCTCTGCGGAGGCGATCGGGCACTTGGCGAAGCGCTCCGGCGGCGATGCCCGCACCGCGCTTGGGGCGCTCGAGCGGGCGGTCGAGGCGGCGAGAGTTGCGGGCGGGTCGGTCGATCTTCAGCGGGCGGAGGATGCGCTGCAGCGCAAGGCGGTCGGCTACGACCGGGACGGGGACCGACACTACGACTTCATCTCGGCCTGGATCAAGGCGACCCGCGGCTCCGACGCGGACGCGTCGCTCTACTACCTCGCGGCGATGCTGGAGGGAGGCGAGGACCCTCGCTACATCGCCAGGCGGATGGTGATCCTCGCCTCCGAGGACGTCGGCAACGCCGATCCTCAGGCGCTGCTGGTGGCGACTGCCGCGGCGGCTGCAGTCGATCGCGTCGGGCTCCCGGAGTGCCGGATCAACCTCGCGCAGGCGGCAACCTACCTCGCTCTGGCGCCGAAGTCGAACGCCTCCTACGTCGGGCTCAACCGCGCGGCCGCCCATCTGCGCGAGCATGGGCTCCAGGACCCGCCGCCGGCCCTCCGCGACTCGAGCTACGCCGGCGCCGAGCAGCTGGGCCGCGGCGTCGGCTATCAGTACCCGCACGAGTTGCCGGGCGCCGTCAGCCCGCAGCGGCTGCTCCCGGAAGGGCTCGAGGGCGAACGCTTCTTCGAGGCGACGGACCGCGGCTGGGAGGCTGAGGCGGCCGCACGCCTCGCGCGGATCCTCGACCGCCGATAGGCGCCTGCGACCGAGGCGCTTGCCGCCGGAAGGCGCAACTCAGTCCGCCCGCCCGTGTTCTTGGGGCGTAAGCGGGAGGCCACAAGGGAGGCAGGGAATGAGTACGAAGGGAATGCTCGCTGCTGCAACGGGGGCAGCGCTCCTGGCGCTGGCAGCGATGGCGACCGTCGCGCTGGCCGCGACGATCATCGGCACGAACGGAGACGACCAGCTGGTCGGCACTCCGGCCGATGACCGGATAGCGGCGCTCGGCGGCAACGACACCGTGCGGGCGCTTGCCGGCAACGACCGAGTCCGCGCCGGCGACGGTGACGACGATGTCGCCGCCGGTGACGGCCGGGACCGGATCGGCGGTGGCCCGGGTGACGACGACCTGGGCGGCGGACCCGGCTCCGACCGGATCGGCGGCGGGTCCGGCGATGACCGGCTGGTCGCCGGTGGCGGCCGGCCCTCGCGAGGCGCCGACCGACTCCGCGGCGGGGCGGACGATGATCTGCTCTACGGCGACCGCGGCCTCGACGTGCTGCTCGCGGGCACCGGTCACGACGGCGTCCGCGGTGGCGACGGCCCGGATCTGATCCGGATCGGATCACGCGGCGATCTCGCCGCGGCCGCGCTCGCCGAGGATCCGGCTGCCGAGGTCGACGACCGCGCCGCGGGCGGCGACGGGCCGGATCGAATCGGCGCCCGCGATGGGCTGCTCGACGAGATCAGCTGCGGCCGTGGCCGCGACGTCGCGATCCTCGATTCACTCGACGTGATCGTCGACGCCGACGAGCGGCACCCGAACGGATCGTGCGAGCGCGTGCGCCGCGCTGATCCGGCGCCCGGGGCCTAGGCCCCGGTCCCGGCGGACTCAGGCCGGGATCAGGTAGCGGCCGGGGCCATCAGGTCCCGGCCGCTGCCGAAGCGCGCGACCGTGCGAGCGGATTCTGCCCCGGCGCCGAATAGACTCGGGATCCGGGATGGGCAACCTGGAATCCTTCAATCCGGCTACCGGGGAGCTGATCGGTTCGGTCGAGACCATCGCTCCCGCGATGGTGCAGGGGGTCGTCGACGACGTCGCCGAGGTGCAGCCGCTCTGGGGCGAGCTGTCTTTGGGCGACCGCGCCGGCTACATCGAGAAGACCGCCGGGGTGCTGGCGGCCGAGGTCGATGAGGTCGCCCGCCTGCTCGCGACCGAGCAGGGCAAGCCGATCACCGAGTGCTACACGATGGAGGTGGTGCCGACGATCGACGCGCTCGGCTGGATCGCGGAGGCCGGGCCGAGCATCCTCGACGACAACGAGATCAAGATGGGCAACACGCTGTTCTTCTCGAAGAAGGCGAAGTTCACCTTCGAGCCGATCGGCGTCGTCGGGGTGATCTCCCCCTGGAACTACCCCTGGTCGATTCCCTTCGGCGAGGTCGCGATCGCGCTGATGGCCGGCAACGGGGTGGTCCTGAAGCCGGCCTCCCTGACCCCGCTGCTCGGTGAGCGGATCCGCGAGGTCTTCGAGAGGTCGGGCCTGCCGGAGGGGTTGGTGCGCGTCGTTCACGGCGGCGGCGAGGTTGGCCAGGCGCTGGTCGAGTCGAGCGCCCGGAAGATCTTCTTCACCGGCTCGGTCGGAGTCGGGCGCAGCGTCGGCGAGGCCTGCGCCCGGCAGATCAAGGGGGCCGTGCTCGAGCTTGGCGGCAAGGATCCGGCGATCGTCTGCGCCGATGCCGACCTGGAGAACGCGACCAGCGGCGTCACCTGGGGCGGCTTCGCCAACGCGGGTCAGACCTGCGCCGGGATCGAGCGCGTCTACGTGCTCGAGGAGGTTGCCGAGCCGTTCGTCGAGGGCCTCGTCCGCGAGACCGAGCGGCTCCGGCTCGGCGATCCGCAGAGCTGGGAGGTCGAGGTCGGGCCGATGGTCAGCCGCGAGCAGTACGAGCTCGTCTGCGAGCTCGTCGACGACGCCCTTTCCCATGGTGCCGAGCGGCTCGCCGGTGGACCCCGGGAGGTGGAGGGCTCGCCCGGCCTCTACATCGCCCCGACCGTGCTCACCGGGGTCAGGCCCGAGATGCGGATCATGCGAGAGGAGATCTTCGGGCCGGTGGTGCCGGTCGTCGTCGTCGCCAACGAGGAGGAGGCGATCGAGCTCGCCAACGACTCGGAGTTCGGGCTCGGCGCCTCGGTCTGGACGCGGGATCGGCGCAAGGGCGAGCGGATGGCGCGGCGGATCGAGTCGGGAATGGTCTGGATCAACGACCACCTCTACAGCCACGCTGCGATGCAGTGCTCGTGGGGCGGCGTCAAGGACTCCGGCCTCGGCCGGGTCCACTCGAAGTTCGGCCTCTACGAGTGCGTCGACGTCAAGCTCGTCGCCTGGGAGTCGGGCCACACGCGCAACTTCTGGTGGCACCCCTACGACGAGACCCTCGGCGAGGCGATTCGCTCGACCGCGGGCCTCCTCTACGGCTCTAACGGTGGCCGGATGAAGGCCCTCCGGGAGGGGGGCGGCTCGATGCTGCGGACTGGGGCGAGGACGCTCCGCAAGAGCCGCTAGGGCGGGCGGCCGAAGGTCCACACCGTTCCCGGTCGGCCGCGTGGCCGTGATCAGGCTCGACGCGGCGCCCGCAGCAGGGCCAGCGCCCGGCGCTCGCCCTCGAAGGCGGGCTCGGGGAAGTCCTCGAGCGTGAACCAGCGGGCCGCGGCGGACTCATCGGAGATCTCCCAGCTCCCACCGATCTCATGGCATCGGTAGGCGATGTCGAGGATCGGGATGCGATCGGGGCCTTCGCCGTAGGTCGACGGGAAGATCCCGATCAGGCTCAGCACCTCGATCTCGAGGCCCGTCTCCTCGCGGACCTCGCGTCGGATCGCCTCGGGGCCGCCCTCGCCGGGCTCGACGAATCCGCCCGGCAGGTTCCAGCGGCCCTTCAGTGGTTCCTGGTTGCGCTCGAGCGCCAGGTAGGAGTCGTCACGATCGATCCACGCCTGCACGGTCGGCGACGGGTTGTCGTAGTGCACGTACCCGCAGTCCGGGCATGCCAGCCGATTGGGGTCGGGCGGCGGCGACGGCCGCGAGACCAGCGCGGCCGCACAGCGCGGGCAGTAGCGGAAGTCGCCGACCATCGGCGCAAAGCTAGCGCCGTGATCCCGATCACGCCGGATCGCCGGTCCGCAGCTCAGTCGAGCGGCAGCCGGACGTGCAGATGGTTGTCGTGGTTGACCAGTGGCACCACGGTCCCGCGGGGGCCGTCCAGTCCGAGGCTGGGCCCGACGAAGACCCGCGCTGCGCCGGCCCGTACGAACCGATCGACGAGATCCTGGGCGAGCCCGAGATCGACCTGGCCGGGACGCTTCGGCGGGCGGACGCGGCGGTCGAGTCTCGGGTAGTAGACGTCCACGTCGAGGCCGTTCTGATGAGACGCATGGCCGATCGAGCCGAACTGCGGGCCGAAGTCGCCGCCCCGCGGCCTGCTCAGATCGCCGACCGCCACCCGCGGTGCGCGGGGGTGCGCACGACCGAACTCGCGCAACACTGTCACCGTCGTCCGCACCAGGCGGTCGGTCCCCCACCGGCGCCACTCCCGGTTCGGCCGCCGCTTCAGGATCGGGTCCCAGCTGACCCACTCCCGGCCCCGCGCGGGTAGGAGGACGCCCCGTTCCAGGCGGCCCGCAGCGTAGGTTCCGACGTCACGGGAGCGCCGCCAGCGGATCTCCGGCTCCTGCCGCCGGCCCGCGGCGCTCGCCCGGCGTCGCTCGGTGCCTGTCGCCGGGTCGGTCGCCGACGCCGGCCCGGCGTCGCTTTGACCACGCTCGGTGAGCGGTCGCGACTCCTTCGGCGCCCGGATCGTCGCTGAGCAGCAGCGCAACGGCGATGCCGGCGCCGGCCAGCAGCGCGACCGCGATCTCGAGACGGCGTCGGAGTCGGCTCGATCCCGGGGAAGGCATCGCGCGCCAGGCTAGGTGCGCTCGCTAAAGGGATTCCCAACCGGATGCCGCACGGCAAGCCGAGAGCAACCTGGTGGCCAGATGCATCTCACCGCGGCTCCGAACCGGCCAGCGGCGCTAGCGTTCGACTGTGGCCGACGGCCCGACAAGCGATCGCGCCGTGGTCACGACGGGCCTGTTCCGCGCCTACGGCGACAGCTGGGCGCTGAGTGGCATCGACATCGAGCTCGACCGTGGGCGGACGCTGGCCGTGATCGGTGCCAACGGGGCCGGCAAGTCGACCCTGCTGAGAATCCTCGCCGGGCTGCTGCGCCCGACCGAGGGACGCGTCCGCGTGCTCGGCTCCGAGCTGCCTCGCCGGGCCTACGAGATCCGCGCCAGGCTCGGCTATCTCGGCCACCAGGCGCTGCTCTATCGCGACCTCAGCGCCGAGGAGAACCTCCGCTTCCACGCCCGGCTGTTCGGCCTCCCCGACGAGGGTCGGGAGCGGATCGCCGAGCTGCTCGACACGGTCCGGCTCGATCACCGCGCCGGCACCCGGATCGCCGAGATGTCCGCCGGCATGGTCCAGCGCCTGGCGATCTGCAGAACCGTGCTGCACGAGCCGGAGTTGCTGCTGCTGGACGAACCGGTGGCCCACCTCGACCCCGAGGGCGCCGAGACCGTCGCGCCCTTGATCGGCGCCGCCGAGGGACGCAGCAGGGTGCTCGTCACCCACGACGTCGCCGCTGCGCTGGCCGACGCCGATCAGGTTCTCGCCCTGCGCCGCGACGGCGCCGTCGCCTATCGGGGCCCGGCGCAGGACCTCGACGAGGATGCCGCACGGGCCGTGTTCGCCGATCGTGCCGGCGAGCAGCGGGAGGCGGTCGCGTGAGCCGCCGGGGCCCGGGTGGCCTCTCGGTCACCCGCACGATCCTCGCCAAGGACCTGCGGGTCGAGCTGCGAACGATGGAGTCGGTGCCGGCGATGGTGCTGTTCTCGACCTCGATCTACGTGATCTTCCGCTTCGGGCTCGACCGCACGACGCTTGACGGCAGCCTCGCCGCCGGCGTGCTGCTGGTCACCGTCCTGTTTGCCGCGCTGCTCGCGATCAACCGCCTGTTCATCGCCGAGCGCGAGCAGGGCGGCTTCGAGGCGATTCGCCTCGCCCCGATCGACGGCACCGCCCTGTTCATCGCCAAGGCCGCCGCCCTGATGGTCTACCTGGCTGCGCTGGAGGTCGTCTCGGTGCCGGTCTTCGGCCTCTTCTTCCTCGACGGATGGGGCGGGGTCCCGCCGCTGATCCCGGTCCTCGTGCTGCTCAACGCCGGGCTCGCCGTGACCGGGGCACTGATCTCCTCGATCGCAACCAACTCGCGGTCTCGCGACCTGCTCGCGCCGCTGATTCTGATGCCGCTCCTGATTCCCCTGCTGATCGCCTCGGCCTCGATCGCCGATCCGCTGTTCGCGGTGGGCGGACCGTCGTACGCGGACTACGGTCAGTGGCTGCTGATCATGGCTTTGTACGATCTGGTGTTCCTGCTGATCGGATACGCGGTGTTCGACTTCCTGCTCGAGGACTGACCCGCGAGATCCGCTCGGCGGCCACCATGCGAACCAACGCCCTCCGCAACATCTCGATCCTGACCGCCGCGACGCTCGGCCTCGGCTTCGGCCTCGTCTTCTTCTACGCGCCGCTCGACGCCGACCAGGGCTTCGTCCAGAAGATCTTCTACCTGCACGTGCCGCTCGCGATCATCGCGCTCGTCGGCTTCATCATCGGTGGGATCCATGCGATCCGCCACCTCCGCACCGGCGACCCGATCCATGACGCCCGCTCCTACGTCTCGATCCACATGTCGGTGATCTTCGGCGTCGCGGTGCTGCTTACCGGCGCGATCTGGGCGCGGGCCTCGTGGGGCGTCTGGTGGGAGTGGCGCGAGCCGACGCTGGTCAGCTTCCTGATCGTCTTCCTGCTCTACGCGACCTACTATCCGCTGCGCTACGCGATCCCCGATCGTGAGCGCCAGGCGCGCTACGCATCCGTCTTCGCGATCACCGCCGGCGCCTTCGTGCCGCTCAACTTCATGGCCGTGCGGCTCGCTGAGTCGTTCATCCACCCGCGCACCTTCGCCACCGCGAACGGAGGGCTGCCGCCGAAGATGCAACTCACCTTCTGGGTCTGCATGATCGCGATGGGGCTGCTCTGGTACACGCTGCTCCGCTTCGAGCTGACCGCGAAGCGGACCCGCGGGCAGCTCAATCGCCTTCGTCGCGCCCTCGACAGCTCACCGCCGCCGGGCGGGGCGGCCGCACGGATCGCCCCCGGCGCCGCGGTGCGCTAGAAGGACCGCGCGATGCCTGCCCTGCCCCTGGATGATGCCGGCCCATACGTTGCCGCGGCCTACCTCGTGTTCGTCGTCCTGCTTATCGTCTACGTCGGGATCATGGCCGCCCGGCTCGGAAACCTCTCGCGCGAGATCGAGTCGCTCGCCGACCTGGCCGAGCGCCGGGATCGCGAGCGCGAGCAGGGCCTCGACCGCGAGCCGGAGATCGAGGCCGAGCGCAGCTCGGAGGAGGCTCCGGCGTGAGCGAGCTGCTCGCGCTCGGCGTCTCGCACAAGACGGCCCCGCTCGGCCTGCGCGAGCGCCTCGCGCTGACCGAGGGCAAGGCGGCCGGCGTGCTCGGCGAGCTGCGGGCCGCCGAGCCGGTCGCCGAGGCCGCGGCGATCTCGACCTGCAACCGGACTGAGCTCTATCTGGTCGCCTCCGATCCGGTCGCGGCCGAGAGCCTGGCGCTGGGGACGCTGGCGCGGGAGGCCGGGATCCGCCCGACAGAGCTGGTTGGAAGCCTCTACTCGCACCGCGGCGCCGACGCCGCGCACCATCTCTTCTCGGTCGCCGCCGGGCTCGACTCGATGATCCTCGGCGAGGCCGAGATCCAGGGCCAGGTGAAGCGGGCCTACGAGCTGGCGCTGGTCGAGGGCGCGACGGGCCCGATTCTCAACCGTCTCTTCCGCGGCGCCCTCGCGGCCGGCAAGCGGGTGCGGTCCGAAACCCGGATCGGCGAGGGGGGCACCTCGGTCCCCTCCGCCGCCGTCGAGCTGGCGCAGCGCACGCTCGGCGGCAACCTCAGCTCGCGTCGCGTGCTGCTGATCGGCGCCGGCGAGACCGCAGAGCTCACCGCTCGCGCACTTGCCAGTCCGAGGTGTCGAGGCCGTGTTCGTCGCGAATCGCCGCTACGACCGCGCGATCGGGCTCGCGGCGCGATTCGGTGGCAGCGCCGTGCGCTTCGACGAGCTGCCGGCGCAGCTCGAGAGAGCCGACATCATCGTCTCCTCGACCAACTCCCCGCATCACATCATCGAGCGCGAGGAGCTGCAGCTGATGATGGCCGAACGCATGGGGCGCCCCCTGCTGCTGATCGACCTCGCCGTGCCGCGCGACGTCGACCCGGCCTGCCTCGAGGTAGAGGGCGTCAGCATCCACGACGTCGACGACGTGCAGACCGTCGCCGAGCGCAATGCGGGCGGACGGGAGGCGGAGTCGAGGCGGGCCGAGCGGATCGTGAGCTCTGAGCTGGCGCGCTTTCTGCGCTGGCTCGATTCACTCGAGGTGCTGCCGACGGTGGCCGCCCTCCGCGGTCGCGCCGATGAGATCGTCGCCCGGGTGCTGGCCGAGAACGCCGAGCGCTGGGCGGACCTCGGAGCCGAGGACCGGGCGCGGATCGAATCGATGGCGAGGTCGATCGCGAGCCGGATCCTGCACGAGCCGACCCTGCGGCTGAAGCGCGCGGCCGACGCCGATGAGGGCTACCTGCAGATCGCGGCGATTCGCAGCCTGTTCGGCCTCGACGCGACCAGTGAGCCGGAGGTCGCCGAGGCCGAGGTCACCCCGATTCGCCGCGAGGACCGCGGCGATCGCGGCTGAGCTTGGGGTGAGCGAACCCGGCCTGCGGATCGGCACCCGCGGCAGCGCGCTTGCCCTGGCGCAGTCGACGACCGTCGCCGAGGCGCTCGCGTGGCCGAGCTGGTCCCGATCAGGACATCAGGTGACGAGGGCGGGCCGGAGCACCGCGGCGGCGACAAGTCGAGGTTCGTGCGCGAGATCGAGCGTGCATTGCTCGACGGCGAGATCGATCTCGCCGTGCACAGCGCCAAGGATCTGCCGATCGAGCTGCCCGACGGCCTGGAGCTGGTCGGGGTCCCGCCGCGCGAGCTTCCCGCCGACGTCTGGGTCGGCGAGGCCACCTCGCTCGACGACGTCGCCCAGGGGGCCCGGGTCGGCACCGCGTCACTGCGCCGCCGCTCGCAGCTGCTCGCGCTCCGCCCCGACCTCGACGTGCAACCGGTCCGCGGCAACGTCGACACGCGGATCCGCAAGCTCGCCGCGGGCGAGTTCGACGCGATCGTTCTCGCCGCCGCCGGCATGCGCCGCCTCGGCCGCACCGCGAGATCGCCTTCGCGCTTGGTCCCTGCGAGATGACGCCGGCCGCCGGCCAGGGGGCGCTGGCCCTCGAGGCGCGCGCAGGACGATCGCGCCGCGCAGGAGGCCGCGGCCGCGATCAGCAGCCCGCGGGCGCTGATCGAGCTGACGGCGGAGCGCGCCGTGGTCCGCGGCATGGACGCCGACTGCGACACCCCGCTCGGGGTCAGCTGCGTCCGCGGTGAGGATGAGCTCGCGATGGTCGGTTACGCCGGGGCGGCGGACGGTGGCGAGTGGGTGCGGGAAACGGTGGTCGGCGACCCCGGGCAGCCCGTGGCCGTGGCTGAGGCGTTGATTGCAGCGCTCGAGGCGGGCGGCGCCCGCGAGATTCTCCGCCGGGCGGCAGAATCCGGTCGATGAGGTCCGATCCGCCAGCTCCCTCACCGGCGGCCCGCCAGGGCGTCGTCTACTCTGGTCGGGGCCGGGCCCGGCGACCCGGGACTGATGACGGCGCGCGCGCTCGAGCTGATCGCCACCGCCGACCTGATCCTCTACGACAGGCTGATCCCCGATGGGGCGCTCGCCGGCGCTCGTGCGGACGCCGAACTGATCTACGTCGGCAAGAAGCCGGGCGATGTCGCGATGCCGCAGGCGCGAGATCCAGGAGCGGATCGCCTCCGAGGCCGCGGCCGGCCGCTCGGTCGTGCGGCTCAAGGGGGGCGACCCGTTCGTCTTCGGGCGCGGCGGCGAGGAGGCTGAGACGCTGGCCGCGGCCGGCGTCGCCTTCGAGGTCGTTCCCGGCATCACCGCCGGGATCGCGGCGCCCGCCTATGCGGGGATCCCCGTCACCCACCGCGACGACGCCTCCGCGGTCGCGTTCGTCACCGGTCACGAGGACCCGGCCAAGGCCGAGAGCGCGATCGACTGGCAGGCGCTGGCCCGGTTCCCGGGGACCCTGGTCCTCTACATGGGCGTCAAGAACCTGCCGCGAATCGCCGCGCGCCTGATCGAGGCCGGCCGCGACCCTGATCAGCCGGCCGCCGCCGTCCAGCGGGGCACTCACCCGGACCAGCGGACGGTGCTGGCGACCACGGCGACCCTTCCCGAGGCCGTCGCCGAGGCCGCCCTCGGCCCGCCGTCGATTCTCGTCTTCGGCGAGGTTGCGGCGCGGCGCGAGAAGATCGCCTGGCTCGAGCGACGCCCCCTGCACGGTCGCAAGGTGGTCGTTACACGTGCCCGTGCCCAGGCGAGCGGGCTGGCAGAGACCCTGCGGCGGCTCGGCGCCGAGGTCGTCGAACTGCCGGCGATCCGGATCGAGCCGACGATCGACACCGCCGAGGTTGCCGCCGCCCTCGACGCGATCCACTCCTACGCGCTCGTCTGTCTGACCAGCCCGAACGGGGTCAGGCTCCTGTTCGAGGCGCTGGCCGCCCGGGCCCTCGATGCCCGCGCCCTCGCCAATGCGACGGTCGCTGCGATCGGCCCCGGAACGGCCGCGGAGCTGCGCCGCCACGGGGTGCTCGCCGACATCGTGCCGCCGCGCTCGATCGCCGAGTCGCTGGTCGAGGCGCTCGCGGCGGTCGAGGTCGAGGGCCGCCCGGTCCTGATCGCCCGTGCAAGAGTGGCGCGCGACGTGCTGCCCGACGCGCTCGCCGAGATCGGGGCCGAGGTCGACGTGGTCGCGCTCTACGAGACGGTCACGGAAGAGGCCGATCCTGCTGCGATCGAGGCCGCGGCCGACGCCGACTACATCACCTTCACCTCGTCCTCGACGGTCAGCAACCTGGTCGCGGCGATCGGCGATCGGCTGCCCGAGACCGCCCGGGTCGTCTCGATCGGCCCGGTGACCAGCGCGACCGCGCGCGAGCATGGATTCGAGGTCGAGGTCGAGGCCGAGCAGCACGATCCGGTCGGGCTGGTTGCGGCGCTGCTCGCCGACGCGACCGCCGCCGGCTAGGCCGGCTCCCGACGGCGAACCGACGCCGGCGTTGGTCTAGATTCTCCGCATCGCGAGGCCGCTGCCGATCACCTTCCTCTCCGACTACGGGATCGGGGACGATTTCGCCGGGGTCTGCCGGGCGGTGATCGCGCGGCTTGCCCCTGGTGCCCAGGTGATCGACATCACCCATGGGGTGGCACGCCACGACGTCCGCGGCGGCTCCGCCGTGCTCGCGGACGCGATCCCGTTCGCGCCCGCCGGCGTCCACCTCGCGGTGGTCGACCCCGGCGTCGGCGGCCCGCGGCGGGCGGTTGCGGTCCGCTCCGCCGGCGAGGGGCACCTGTTCGTCGGGCCCGACAACGGGCTGTTGACGCCGGCCCTCGATGCCGTCGGCGGGGCCGAGGAGGCCGTCGACATCTCCGAATCGAGCTTCCGGCTCGAGCCCGCCTCGGCCACCTTCCACGGCCGCGATCTCTTTGCCCCGGTCGCCGCGCGGCTGGCGATGGGGGCGAGCCTGAGCGAGGCGGGCACGCCGGTCGACCCCGACGGACTCGAGCGCCGGGCAGCCTCGCGGCCGCGCATCGAACAGCATCGGGTGCTCGCCCACGCCGATCGGATCGACGGCTTCGGCAACGTTGCCCTCGATCTGACCGCCGAGGATCTCCGCGGCCACCCGCTGGCGGGCGCCGGCCGCGTCTCCGTCGCAGCCCGCTCGCGGCGGCGGTCGGCGATCCGGGCGAGCTCATTCAGCGAGGCCGGCGAAGGGGCCTTTCTCTTCTACGAGGACTCCTCCGGCCGGATGGCGGTCGCGGTCAACCGGGGCAGCGCCGCCGATGAGCTCGAGGTCCGCAGCGGGGATCAGCTGCAGCTGGAGCCGGCGCCTTGAGCGTCAGGTTCGGCAAGCCCCACATCCATCACGAGCGGACCGACTCGACCAACGAGCGGGCGCGCGAGCTGGCGATCGCCGGGGCCGCCGCCGGCACGGTGGTGACGGCCTCCGAGCAGACGGCGGGCCGCGGCCGAGGGGGTCGCGTCTGGTTGGCGCCGCCCGAAGCGGCTCTGCTCTACTCGGCGATCCTCAGGCCCCTCGACCTGAGCCACCTGTTGCTGCCGCTTGCCGTCCCGGTGGCTGTCTGCGAGGCCTGCGAGTCGCTGGCCCCGGTGGCGTGCCGGATCAAGTGGCCGAACGACATCTGGCTCAACGAGCAGAAGCTGGGTGGCGTCCTGATCGAGGCGAGGCCGCCCGAGTGGGCCGTGATCGGGGTCGGCGTCAACATCTCGATCGAGGAGTTCCCGGACGACCTGCGCTGGCCGGCGACCTCGCTCGGCCACGGCGTGACTCCGAACGCGCTTCGCCGCGCACTCGACAAGCGGCTCGGTCGCTGGGTCGACGCGAAACCGGGCGATGTGCTGGCGGCGTTCGCGACGCGCGACGCGCTGCTCGGCCGCCCGATCACCTGGACCGGGGGTCCCGAGGGGCTCGGCCGAAAGGGCTTCGCCGAGGGGGTCGACGAGCGGGGAAACCTGATCGTTCGAGGTCAGGGCGGTGAGCGGCTCGCCCTCGGCTCCGGGGAGGTGCAGCTGAGGCTGCTCTGACGCCGGCCCGCCCGCGGCCGCGGGCGGGCGGCTACTCGTCGTCCTCGGCCGACGGCGGCTCACGGCTGTCGCGGCCGTCGTCGGAGCGCCTCGGGCTCCGCTTACCGCCGCCGTTCGAGCCGCCCTCGCCACCGTTCTTGCCGCTCTCGTCGTCGCCCCGCCGCTTGCGGCGCCGGCGTTTCTTGCCGCCCTTCGGAAGGTTGCGGAGCAGCTCCCGGGCCACCGCCGAGGGCTTGCGCGCCATCCTCATCCGGGCCCCGCGAAGGACCTCCTCGGCCTCGGGCGTGTGCGCGACCGCGGCAGCCAGCAGGGCGACCGCGAGCCGCCGATCCTGCCCCTTGGTCGCCTGCACGAGCCGGCGCGCGTTCTTGCCATGAGCGCGACCCGAGGAGTTGACGAACAGGCCGAGCAGTCGCTTGGTCTCGGGCCAGCGCGCGACCGCGTACTCCTCGTGGCAGTCGCGGGTGAACTCGGCCAGCCGCCAGACCCACGCCTGCGCCTGGTCGCGGCGCCCGATCCGCTTCTCGGTCAGCGCCTGCAGGAGAACCCGGACGCCGGCTCGGCGCTGGTCGCGCTGCCAGGTTCCGACCATGTCGATCGCCTCGTCGAACGGCTCCGCCTCGCGCGTCGCCGCGAGCTCGGCCAGGGCCTTCAACTTCAGCTGGCTCGAGCGGTTGCGCTGGATGCAGGTGAGCAGGAAGCGGCGACGCAGCTCCTTCGCCTGGTCGTGCTGCAGCATCGCCTTCGCCTTGCGCCACGAGTTCGGCTGCACGCGGGCGCCGGCCAGCGCTGCCCAGACGTGCTGCTCTGAGTGGTCGAGCCGCTCGACGGCGGTCCGCCAGAGCTCTCGCTCGAGCACCTGCATCCGGCGATCCGAGTTGGTCGAGACCGGGACCACCCGCTTCTCGACCCGGACCCGGCGGCCGCGGCCACGACGCACCGGTCCGACGACGATCGCGCCGCCGCGGTAGACGTCGCGATCGAGCAGGCTGTGCAGGGTGACGATGTTCTCCTCGTTCCGGGTGGCCGGGTGCACGAAGTCGATCACCAGGCCGGCCTCCTTGCCGGGGTTGCGACGGGTGACGCGGCCGACGCGCTGCTGGTAGATCCGCTTCGAAGCGGTCGGCGCAAGGTGCATGCAGATCGTCGCCCGAGGTGAGTTCCAGCCCTCGGCCAAGAGCATCGCGTTGCAGAGCACGTCGACCTCGCCGCGCTCGAAGGCGGCGAGCGTCTCGGTCAGCTCCCGCTTCGGGGTCTCGCCGCTGACCGCACGAGCCTTGAGGCCGACCGCCTGCATCGACTCGGCGACGTGCTTGGCGTGCTGAACGCCGGCGGTGTAGACGACGCCGGGGATGTTGCGGAATCGCGATTGGTAGAGATCGGCGATCGCGACGTTGAACGGCGCCTGGTCGAGCAGCTTGGCGAGCTCCTCCTGATCGAAGTCCTGGTCGACCTCGCCGCGGCGCAGGGGCACCTTGGCCAGCGTCCGGACGCCTGGTCCCGGCGGGATCCTGATGCAGCGCAGCGGCGAGATCACGCCGCGGCGCGCGGCCTGCGCGAGGTCGAAGCGCGATGTCTGGGTCGGAAACAGGTCGGCGACGTGGCGGGCGATCAGGGCGCCGGTCGCGGTCATTCCGATGAACACCGGCTCACGCCACGAGCGGATGCAGGCACTGGTCTTCTCGCCGAGCGCGGTGTGTGCCTCGTCGCAGATCACGATCGAGTAGGCGCCGGAGACCTTGCCGGCGTTGCGGACGAACCACTGATAGGTCTCGACCGTGACCGGGCCGTAGGGATGGTCCTGGTCGCGGAGCAGCGGCGGTGAGAGCCGGTCGGCGTAGCCGCGGTCGGAGATTTCGCCGATGAACTGCTCGACCAGGTTGCGCCGGTGGGTGAGAATCAGGATGCCGCCGCTTCGCGACGCTTCTACGAAGCCGACCGCGGCGACCGTCTTGCCGGCGCCGGTCGCGTGCTCGAACCAGAAGCGGCGACTTGCGCTCGGGTCCTCCGGCAGATCGGGGACCTCGTCCTCATCGGTCGCCTCGTCCCAGTCGAGTGGCTCCTCGTCCTCGGCGAGCTCGTCCTCGTCTTCGGGGTCCTCGTCTCCCTCGAGGTCCCCGTCCTCGGAGACCGTGATCGCGGGCGCCTCCTCGCCGGCGCCGTTGTCGCTCATCCGGAAGCCGTTGCCGTTGCCGTTCGAGCCGGGCTTCTCGATCTCGGCGGTCAGTGCCGCGAGGGTTCCGGACAGGGCGTCGACCTGATGCTCGTCGAGCTCGGCGCCGTCGAGCAGCTTCGGCGGATCCTCGTCGAGCACCCGCTCGAGGCCGAGCAGCAACGAGAAGTCCTGGCGCCAGGCCATCGACGGATGCTCGGCCCCGGCCTCGATCTCGCTCAGCGCCGCGTCGACCGCGAGCCGTCGGGCCGTGCCCGGGACGACGTCGGCCGGCTCCTCCCCTCCGAGCAGGATCGGTTCCCGTGTGAACTCGTGCACACGTTCGATGTCTGCGCTCGATAGCGCGTCGGCCGTCTCTGCGGCGAGTGCTGCGGTGTCTGCCATGGAAAGGGCGTCTGCTGCTCGCGACGGTCTGAACCAGAACAACGCGGGCAGTAACCTCGGTGGAGACGAGCCGGTCCGGCGAAAGACTGTTGCCCGGCCGACTGGTCCCTGGCGGTCCGTCAAGTTCCCCTGTGGACCGCAACCCATTAAACCACCCCGCAGAGCGTCATGCCGCCACCAACCCGAAAAGTGCACCGGATCATGGCCGCGATCCTCGTCGCGATCGCCTCGCTCGCGCTCGCAGCCTGCGGCTCCGACGACCAGCTCGATCCGGGCAACGCAGCGGACGCGCCCGACTACTCGAAGCTCGCGGATGCCGCGCCCCCGGCGATCGCCGAGCTCTACTCCGCCGGCGGCACGCTCGTCGACGGTGGCGTCGACGGCTTCGAGGAGCAGATCGCAAAGCTCGAGGGCCACCCGGTCGTCGTCAACAAGTGGGCCTCCTGGTGCGGCCCCTGCCGGGCCGAGTTCCCCTACCTGCAGAACCAGGCCGCCGAGCGCGGCGACGAGGTCGCCTTCCTCGGGATCAACACCGAGGACTCCGACGACGCCGCGGAGACCTTTCTTCGCGGCCACCCGATCCCGTACCCGAGCTTCTCCGATCCCGACAGCGACATCGCTCGTTCGATCGGCGCCGAGCTCGAGTTCCCGGCGACCGTCTTCTTCGACGAGCGGGGGGAGATCGCCGAGGTGCATCGCGGTGTCTACGCGAGCGAGGAAGACCTCGCCGCCGACATCGACCGCTACGCCGGCAGCGCCGCGATAATCGCCCACCTTGGCTGAGCAACTCCCCCCCGAGATCCGGATCGACCAGCTGACCGGGCTGCGCTCGATCCTCGCCCCGGGCCGGGCGCAGCGACCAGACGCCTTCGCACCGGCGCCGGCGGTCTCAGCGCCCGAGGCGGCTGAGACCTGTCCGTTCTGCGAGGGCCGTGAGGACCGCACCCCACCCGAGGTCTGGGCGAACCGGCCCGGTGACGGCCCGCCCGACAGCCCCGGGTGGACGCAGCGTTCGGTCCCCAACCTCTATCCGGCTCTGGGGGGCGAGCTCGAGCGGTCCGCGCCGAGCGCCCGGGAGTCTGGGCTGAGCAGCGCTGCGGATCCGCTGACCGGCTCATCACGCTCCTCCGGTCAGCAGCTGTTCGGCCGCGCGCCGGCGGCCGGAGCGCATGAGGTGATCGTCAACGGTCCGGCCCACACCGACCGGCTGATCGATCTCGGGGAAGCCGGGATCGCAGCCGCCCTGGCGGGCTGGCGCGAGCGGATCGCTGCTCACGCGGGGAACGCCTCGTACGTGCACCTGATCGTCAACGAGGGGCCGCTGGCGGGGGCGTCGCTCGAGCACAGTCACGCCCAGCTGTACGCGCTGCCGTTCGTACCGGCGACGGTCGCCCGCGAGCGCGAGCGCTTCACCGCCTACCACGAGCGGACGATGGGCGGCCACCTGCTCGAGGACCTGATCGTCGAGGAGGTCCGTCGTCGCGAGCGGCTCGTCGCCGTCGACGCCGAGGCCGTTCTGTTCTGCCCCTGGGCATCGCGGTCGCCGTTCGAGCTGCGGCTCGCGCCCCGCAGCCGCCAGCCGCGCTTCGAGGACGACGACCGCGGCGCAGCGATGCTGACCACGGCCCTGCTGGCGCTCGAGGGAGTCTTCGGAGCAACCCCCCAGCTGAACCTCTGGGTGCGGACGGCGCCCCGGGGCAGCGACGAGTTCCACTGGCACCTGGACCTCGTTCCGCGGCTGGCGATCAAGGCCGGCTTCGAGCTCGGCACCGGAGTCGACATCAACGTCTACCCGCCGGAGCGGGCGGCGGCGGATCTGCGCGCGGCGATCGCCGAGCGACCCGAGATCTGATCGGCCGCGGCGACCATCTAGGCTGCAGCCCGATGAGCCCACCTATCGCCCGCCCGTTCCCCCGCTTCATGTCCGACACGGCCCAGGAGCCGAAGCCCTACGGCGAGTGGCTGCAGCGGCTTACCGACGCGTTCGCCGCGGCGTGCGAGCCGCTCGCGGAGGAGGCCGGCGCCGCCCTCGACCGCGAGACGGTGCGCTTCTTCCCCGACCGCTGCTGGGGCGGGCGTACCTACCTGCCGGCGGTCGGGCGGGCCTTTGAGGAGGAGGCCGGCGCCGTCGAGTACTTCGGCTACGTTCACTTCGCGCGGGCCGGCGACGATGAGCCCCGGGATCTCGCGGCCGATGCCGACTTCACCGACGTGACCGCCGCCGACAACCCGGACTGGGAGATCGATCTCAACGACGCGGTGGTCGGCGCCTGGCGCGCCGACGGCGGGCGCGGCGGCGAGGTGACGCTGATCTGGGGCACGCCCCTGGTCCGCGGTGCGATCGCCGCGACCGCCGAGCTCGGCAGCGAGGTCGTCGATCAGGCCGCGGTCAACGACGGCCGCTTCAGCCTGCTCGCCGTTGACGCGGTGCACGGCTTCGACGACGAGCTGTTCCTCGATGTGAAGCTCTGGGATCGTCGGCTCAACCAGCTTGCGTCCGAGAGCCTCTACGACTCGGAGCCCGAGCCGGCGCCTGCGGCCGAAGCCGGAGGGCGAGACCGAGGGCGAGGGCGACGATTCCGAGGACTGAGGCGGGTCGGGGCCGTCATAGGTACTTCCCACGGCCCGATCCGGGATTAACACCGGATGCGGACGCCATCCGGGTCGGGGAAGCTCGCCGCGCATGAAGATCGTGGTCGGAGTTGACGAGCGTGACGAATCCACCGATGCGGTTGCGTGGGCGAGCTCGCTGGCCCGCGCCCTCGGCGCCGAGATCGAGGCCGCGGCGGTGCTCGACTACAGCCCGCTGTCGATCGACTTCCATCCCGACGAGGCGTCGCTGAGCGAGCACTTCGACCGGGTCTTCGCTGCGGCCTCCGAAGCGGCGGGCGGTTTCGAGCTCGGCCAGCACCGGCTCACCGGATCGTCCCCTGCGCGCGCCCTGACCGAGCTGGCCGAGGAGCTCGATGCTTCGCTGATCGTCGTCGGTTCCACCCACCGGGGACTGCTCGGCCGGGTGATGCCCGGGACCACCGCCGACAACCTGCTCACCGGCGCCGGCTGCCCGGTGGTCGTCGCCCCGCGCGACAAGTCAGCCGGAGCGACGGCGCCGATCGAGGAGATCGGGGTCGGCTACGACGGCGGGTCGGAGGCTGAGCTGGCGCTCGAGCTGGCCGCGGTCTGGGCCAAGCACCTGAAGGCGAAGCTGAGGATGATCGGCGTCGTCTCCGATCCAGGGCCGCTGATCGCCGAGGTCGTCAGCCCGGTCGCCTACGCGGACGGGCTCCGGATCGGGTTGACGAAGGCCCTCGACGCGGCAGCGGCGACGATCGAAGGGCTCGAGGTGGAGACCGAGCTCGCAACCGGCCCGCCGGATGAGGTGCTCGCCGACGCAACCGTCGGCCTCGATCTGCTGGTGCTCGGCTCGCGCGGCTACGGTCCGGTCGACCGGGCGCTGCTCGGCAGCGTCTCCAGCAAGGTGATCCGCAACGCCGCCTGCCCCGTGGTGGTAGTTCCGCGCTAGGCATGCGCCCGGGCGGCTCGCCGGAGCCGCTGCCCGCAACAATGTGCCGATGCGAGTCCTCTGTGGCATCGGCGCGGTCGTGCTGATCTACCTCGCGGTGATCCCGATCGGGCTCACCTACTCGACCTTCGACAGCGCCTGCGCGGGTCCGGGGTGCGAGAGCTCGACCCTCCTGAGGCTCGCCTTGACGCTGATCTATGTGGCCTGCGCGGCGGCGCTGCTCGGTAGCGCCGGGCTGTTCGCCGTCTACGCCGCCCGCGGTGGACTCGGCGCGGAGCGGCGGCTGCCGCGGGCGCTGGCCGTGACCGGCGGGGTGGTCGGGATCGCCACCTTCAGCCTCTTTCTCATCGCCTACCCCGTCGGCGGGATCTTCGCCCTGAGCCTCGCGGTCGCGACCTACGTGCTCGTCCGCCTCAGCGGCCGGCGTTGGGTCGAGGATCCGCCGGGAGCTTCCCCGAACGGCCACAAGCAGACACGCCCCGGCCGTGAACGGCAATCGGGTGCTGCCCCGGAGCGGGCCGTAGCGCGAGTGGCGTCGGTCTGGCCCGAGCTCGTCCGCCATTGGGGCTCGACGGCGAACGAGCGGGCGCGAACGTACCCCTGCGATCGGCTGCTCGCCGATTCCGACGCCGCGCTGTTTCGCGCGATTGCGATCGAGGCTCCCGCGGCGATCGTCTTTCGCTGGCTCTGCCAGCTGCGCGCGGCTCCCTACAGCTACGACCTGCTCGACAATCGTGGCCGCCGCAGCCCACAGCAGCTGACCCCGGGGCTCGAGCGGTTGCGCCCCGGCCAGCGGGTGATGACGATCTTCGAGCTGGTCGAGTTCGAGCCGGATCGCTCGATCACCCTTCGGCATCGGGGGCCGCTGTTCGGCGAGCTTGCGGTGACCTACCGGGTCGATGACGCCGGCCCCGGCCGATCACGGCTCGTGGTGAAGCTGGTTCCCGGCTCCTCGCGGGGGCCGCTCGGCGCCGCTGGCGCGCCTGCTGCTGCCGCCGGGCGACCTCGTGATGATGCGCCGGCAGCTGCTCAACCTGAAGCGGCTGGCCGAGGGCAGCGCGCGCGACGGCGCAGGCTAGGGCCGCGCAGGCGCCGGCGGCGATCGAGCGAATCCCCGATCAGCCAGATGGTCGGCGGCCAGAGGCCGACGAACAGCGCCCTCCGCTCGGCGTTGCCGCGCTCGTCCTGGTCGACCGTTTTCGCCCTGATCCAGAGCCCGATGCAGAGCCCGATTGCGCCGAGCGAGGAGATGTGGAAGTGCCAGCCCTTGAGGCCGACCCGATGCAGCAGGTCGAGAAGGATGGACCCACGATATCCGCTGCCCGCCGGGGCCCGGCCCCGTCCGTCCGCGCTGGGGGCGCTTGTACGCTTCCCCGTCAGCGATGGCAGGACCAGCCAAGCCCGCGCGAAGACTGCCGATGGCGGCCCGCTGGCCGCTGGGGATCGGCCTCACGTCGTGGCGGTACATGTGGCGGACGACGCCGCTGCACCGCGACGAAGTGGGTGGCAACCTCGCCGACAACCGCCCGCCGCCGCTCGAGGCTGGCGTCAGCGACGAGCTGATCCAGCCGTACGAGGTCGGCGCCGGCCCGCTGTTCCACCGCAGCTACCGGACCCGGATCCGCGAGAGCAGGCTGACCCCGAGCGAGCTGGTCGAGCGCGTCGCCGCCGATCCCGACCGCGTCGTCCCGACGGAGTTCGCCTCGTTTCAGAAGGTGCTCGGTGCCGACG
Source organism: uncultured Solirubrobacterales bacterium (assembly GCA_963700785.1). Taxonomy (GTDB): domain Bacteria; phylum Actinomycetota; class Thermoleophilia; order Solirubrobacterales; family 70-9; genus CAXMST01. The sequence continues at coordinate 3,474 of CAVOYZ010000008.1, read as the reverse complement.
AGCAGATGCTGGTCGGCGATGAGTACGTGGTCCGGATGGCCGCACCATGGGACGGGCCGGTCCGAGTGGTCAAGCGCGAGCCGCAGCTGTTCAGGTTGGCGACCCTGGAGCAGCACCTCGAGGCCGGTCAGATCGAGTTCCGCGCCTTCGAGGAGGGCGAGCTGTTGATCTTCGAGATCGAGAGCTGGGCCCGCAGCAAGGACTGGATCACCGACATCCTCTACGACCGCCTGCGGATGAGCAAGGAGGTTCAGCTGCATATGTGGACCTCGGTGCTCGAGCGGGTGGTCGAGCTCTCGGGCGGTCGGATGACCGGCGGGGTGGACATCCACACGGTGAAGATCGATGCCGCGACCCTTGCGCCGCGGCGCCCAGCGGGTGACGCGCCGTCCGGCGGCGATCCGCCGTGGCTTCCCCGGCCCGGGCGGGTCCCCTCGCAGCTTGCTCGCCTCGCCGAGCTGCCGTTCAACTTCGATCGCGAGCGGATCGACGAGGTGATCGGCGATCCGTGGCTGATCGACGACTACACGCACGGTCTGCCTGACGAGCCGCCCGGCGAGCCGCTCCCCGACGGCTCGTTCGCGGTCGCCAAGCGGGTGCTCGCCGACTACGACTTCACCGATCGTCGGCAGGTTCGCGCCTTCTATCGGGCCGGGGAGCCGCTCGAGGGACGGGACATGCTGCTCGAGCTCCGCTACCTGTTCGTGCGGATCCGGATCGGCGTGCGGGTCGGCGAGGTGATCGACGAGCGACGCGAGGTGGGCGGCAGGCCGGTGGCGGTGTGGGGCGCCGGCTATGGGACGCTTCGCGGCCACGTCGAGCGCGGCTGGATCGACTACGAACTCTGGAAGTGGCTTGATTCCGGCCGGGTCGAGTTCCGCATCAGGGCCGTCTCGCAGATCGCCGAGATCCGCAACCCGATCCTCAGGCTCGGCTTCGGGGTCGTCGGCCGTCGCCAGCAGATTCGCTTCGCGCGGCGCTGCGGCGAGCGGATGGCGGCGCTGGTCGCGCGCCGCCTGGCCCAGGGGCCGAACGCCGCGCCCCCCGCCGACCCGGGAGACGGCATCCGCGCTTCACCTGCGGAGTAGGCGCGCGCCGTCCGCAGCCTCCGACGGCGTCACCTAGGTCGGCGTGGATCTCCCGGGCGTCGCTCACCCTGCGGCCCGGCGCCAATCGGCAATGTTCGCGGATCGGGGCCGCCGGCACGATCGTCCGGGCCGGCGACCCACGAAGCGGGGCCGGCGGCCCGGTAGGCTGATCTCAGTGGCATCGTCGGCGCACTCGGAGATCGCTGACTCGGCGATCGAGCTGATCGGTGAGACCCCGATGGTGCGCCTCTCCCGGCTCGATCCGGACCTCCGCACACCGCTGGTCGCCAAGGTCGAGTTCAGCAACCCCGGTGCCTCGATCAAGGATCGGCCGGCGCTGGCGATGATCGAGGCGGCCGAGCGAGACGGGAGCCTGCGCCCCGGCGGCACGATCATCGAGCCCACCTCCGGCAATACGGGACTCGGCCTGGCGATGGTCGCCGCGCTGCGCGGCTACAAGGTGATCGCGGTGATGCCGGACAAGATGAGCCGCGAGAAGATCGACACCCTGCGCGCCTACGGCGCCGAGGTCGTCGTCTGCCCGACCGACGTGGCTCCCGACTCGCCCCGCTCCTACTACAGGATGGCCGACCGCCTGACCGAGGAGATCGACGGTGCCTTCCAGCCGAACCAGTACTCGAACCGCGCCAACCCCGAGTCGCACTACCGCTCGACGGGACCGGAGATCTGGCGGCAGACCGATGGCCAGATCACCCACTTCGTCGTCGGCGTCGGCACCGGCGGCACGGTCAGCGGCGTCGGCCGCTACCTGAAGGAGCAGAGCGAGAAGATCGAGATCGTCGGTGCCGACCCCGAGGGCTCGATCTACTCAGGAGGGGAGGTGCACCCCTACCGGGTCGAGGGGATCGGCGAGGACTTCTGGCCCGAGAGCCTCGACCGCGAGGTGGTCGACCGCTACATCACCGTCTCCGACCGCGACTCGTTCCTGATGGCGCGCCGCCTGGTCGCCCGCGAGGGCCTGTTCGGGGGTGGCTCGACCGGCACCGCCCTCTGTGCCGCGGTGCGCGTCGCCCGCGAGCTCGACGACCCCGAGGCGCTCGTGGTCACCGTGATTCCCGACGGCGGCCGGCCGTACATGTCCAAGGTCTTCAACGACCCCTGGATGCGCGAGCACGGATACATGGCCGAGAACGGGGGCGGCCGAACGGTCCGTGAGCTGCTCGGCGATCGGGAGGGATCGGCGCCGCTGCTCACCGTGCAGAGCCAGGATCGGGTCGGGCGAGCGCTCGAGCTGATGCGCGCGCACGGGATCTCACAGGTCCCGGTCGTCTCGGCGGAGAACGAGCGCGCCTTCGTCGGTGCGATCAGCGAGCGGGGGCTGCTGATGGCGTCGGCCGACCATCCGGGGATCCTCGACGAGAAGGTCACCGAGATCCTCGAGCCGCCGCTGCCCGAGCTCGCCGCCGACGATCCGACCGAGGACGCGGTCCGGCTGCTCCGCGGAGCCGGCGCCGCGCTGATCGTCGTCGATGCCGGGGCGCCGCTCGGGATCCTGACCGCGGTCGACCTGGTCGAGGCGCTGAACCGGTGAGCCCCGCCCCGCGCGCGCCGAGCGGCTACGGTCGGGCCCGATGAGCGATCGCGAGCAGCGGATCGAGACGCGCGTCGTGCACGCGGGGCTCGAGCCCGACCCGAGCTTCGGCTCGGTGGTTCCGGCGATCCATCAGACCTCGACCTACGCGCAGAGCGCTCCCGGTGAGTTCGTCGAGGACTTCGACTACTCGCGCTCGGCGAACCCGACCCGGGCGGCGCTCGAGGGCGCCCTCGGCGCGCTGGAGGGCGGTCACGGCTCGGCCTTCTCGAGCGGGATGGCCGCGACCCACGCCCTGATCACCGCCGCCTGCAATGCCGGCGACCACGTGATCCTCCCGCTCGACCTCTACGGCGGCACCTACCGGCTGGTCGACAAGGTGATGGCCCGGTTCGGGATCGAGTACGACCTGGTCGACCAGACCGACCTCGAGGCCGTGCGGGCGGCGATCAGGCCCAACACCCGGCTGGTCTGGGTCGAGACGCCGACCAATCCGCTCCTCAACCTGGTCGAGATCGACGCGATCGCCGAGATCGCCGGTGAGGCGCTGGTCGCGGTCGACAACACCTTCGCGACGCCGGTCGTCCAGCGGCCGCTGGAGCTCGGGGCGGGGGCGGTGGTCCACTCGACGACCAAGTACCTCGGCGGGCACTCCGACGTGGTCGGCGGCGCCGTGGTGGTCGCCGATCCCGAGCTGCACGAGGCGGTGCGGTTCGTGCAGAACTCGGTCGGCGCCGTGCCGGGGCCCTTCGACTGCTTCCTCGTCCATCGCGGCATCCGCACCCTGGCCGTGCGGGTCGCGGCCCACAGCGCCAACGGCGAGGCGGTCAGCAA
>CAVOYZ010000007.1:0-93700 GCA_963700785.1 uncultured Solirubrobacterales bacterium | reverse complement strand
GGGCTAGGGCAGCTTCGCGACCTCCTTGGTCAGCTCGTTCACCTGCTTTTGGAGATCGTTGACCTGAGTCTGCAGGGCATCGACCGATCCCTTCAGGTTCTGGACCTGGCCCTCGGTATCCGCCTGCGACTTCTGCAGCTTGGCGACCTCATCGTTGGTCTTGCCCAGCGCGCCGGAGACCGACTTCTCACCCTGCTTGACCGCCTCCTTGGCCTGCTTCTCGGCCTGGGCGCCGGCCTCCGAGCTCGCGAGCCCGGCAGCCCCAACCTGCTGCTGAAGCTTTGCGAGATCATCGCTGGAGGCGTTGTCCTGTGTGATGACCAGGACCAGCGCGGCGATCGCAGCGACGGCCGCCAGCCCCGCCAGCCACGGAACCCAGTTCGTGCCGCCGCCGTCACCAGGCCCGCCGGCCGGCCGTCCGGCGGGCGGTTGCCCTCCCGCAGGGGGCTGACCCCCGGGCTGTCCCCCGTAACCGGGTGGTTGTCCTCCCACCGGCGGCTGTCCTTCAGGAGGGGGAACCGCGGTCGGGGGCTGCCCTCCGCCCGGCGGCTGCCCCCCGGGAGGCGGTCCTGGAGGGGGAGGCTGGCCCCCAGGCGGCTGTGCTGGGGGAGGTGGCTGCCCTCCTGGCGGCGGTCCTGGAGGGGGCTGACCTCCTGGGGGCGGCTGTCCCGGGGGCGGTGGTCCGCCTGGTGGAGTTGCCTCCATCGTTCCTCCTCTTTGCTGCCGATCGGCCTTACCGTGCTCGGCGGAACGCTACCCGAGCGGGTCGTCGGACCCGAGATCCAGGCGGCCGCGGCGCTCGCTGGGTCAGCCCGCATCGACCGGGTCCGCCCCGGGCAAGCGGCTCAGCAGGTGACGAGCCGGAACGGCCCGACGGTGGTGCCCTGGAACGTGTAGCGGAACTTGGCCCTCGAGTAGACCCGCTTGCCGCAGCGCTTAACAGGCCTGGAGAGCGTGATCCGCACGGGAACGGGCTGCATGCGATCGGCTACGAACCCCTTCCCGCGGCCGAGGGCCTGCTTGCCCCCCCACTTGGTCCAGCGGACGCCCTGAGTGGTCCGGGTGGTGGACGACGGAGGAACCTGGTTCGACAGCCCCCGCTTGTCGATGTAGATGCACTTGCCGGGCTTTTTCCGTAAGGCCGGGTCCTCGCCGGGTGCGGGGAAGGCGCTCTTGAAGCAGGCCACTCGTTGGCTCTTCGCTCCGGCTTCGGAGGCAGGCGGCCCGACAAGGATCGCTGCGAGCGCCGTGGCACCCAGCAGCCCGACCACCCCTACTCTGACTCGTGCCCCACTCACCTCTGCCGCCTTCCTTTCCCTGTCTCGCTGAGCTCGAGCCCAGCGCGGCCCGGCCCAAGCGGAGGCTAGCAACCATCCGGGCTCGCCCGAGGCCTCAGGCCTCGGGCCGGGGTCCCTCTCATCGGGGTCTCATCCTGGCCGCCGACACTCACCGCCCGTTAAGTCCGAGAGCCCGCAGGAGGCGGGTCAGGCCCTCAGAGGTGCTGCGCGAGCAAGTAGCCGCCGGCCGGCGGGCGATCGGCCGTGGTCGGGCGCTAGCGGAACTTCGGGCAGGGCGGCACCTCGAACGAGCCGCCGCCTTTGCGACCCTTCGGGTAGCCCCTGTGCGGCGGCTGGCGGATAACGACCTTCGAGTAGAGCCAGACCGCCTTCGGCTCGCCGGGCTTCACCTCGCAGTCGGCCCGGCGGCGGGCCTTGAACGTCACCCGGCCCCGCTTGGTCTTCGAGCAGTCCTCGCCGCTCGGCGTGTCGCAGAGCTTCAGCGACCGCGCCTTCGCCTTGGTCTTCGCCTCGCCCCACCGCTTGAACGAGCGCAGCTTTGCGACCGCGAACAGCGCACCCCGCATCCCGAGCACGTAGCGGTCCGGGCGCTTGACCGCGACCAGCTTGTCGGTCGTGCCGACACCGCGGATCTCCTTCGAGGCGATCCCGTAGGTCGCGTTCGGCCTGCTGCCCGCCTGACCGCCGCCGGCAGCGAGCAACCCGGCAACGGTCGCCAGCAGCGAGACGAAGACGATGCGCTGAAGATGCGCGATCCGAGTCACCCAACCTCCCGATCGGCGATAACCACGCGCGAAGGTAGCAAAGCGCTCGCGCAATCGGCTTGCTAGTGCGGAATGCGGGCTCCTCCAAGCAAACATGCGCCCAGCCCGGCTATGGTTGCCGGACTTCGCGTTCCAGCCCTGGAAGGGAGACGACGGTGTCGAGAGGACTTCGCCGCCCGCGTTTGATCGCCGGCATCGCCTCGATCGCAGCGCTGCTCCTCCTCCCAGCTGTTTCCTCGGCCAAGCACCCACCCCCGCCCGGCCCTGAAATGGACACGGCGACGGCGACCGGCGACAACCTGATCCTCGACGACTACGGCTCGGTCGACATCGAGGTCGACGCTCACAGCGGCCCCTCGTGAGAGAACCCCGGTGGACATGTCTCCTTCGTCGCCGGCCAGATTCTTCCGATCTCGGGTCCGGTCACCTGCCTGAACGTCTCCGGTAACTCGGCCCTGATGACGGTCTCCCCGACCGGTTCGTTTGTCGACTTCGCCCTCGTCCGAGTGGTGGACAACGGCGGCTCCGGCGTCGATCGCTTCGAGTACGTATGGCCGCCCCCGCCGATGCAGTTCTCGAGCGACTGCCACGTCGACTGGCCGCCGCTGTTTGGCGGCCCGCTGATCGGTCGCGCGGTCGTCAGCGATGTCGATCCCCGAAGGTCCTTCCCGACCTCGAAGCGACAGTGCAAGCGCGGCGGCTACAGGCGCTTCGGGTTCAAGAGCAAGCGTCGCTGCATCAGGTATGTGAAGCGCCACCGCCACGGCGGCGGCGGCCGCCGCTAGCTCTTCGCTCGCCGCCGAACGCATCGTTTCCCACGTCATATGTGGGAAACCGTGCGTTCGGTCGCTCAGCGGGAGTCGTATGCTGGAGCCAGTCCGGCGGCCAGACGCAGAGAGGGCGCCGGCCGATACCAACACCGTACGACGTCAGGCCGTGCGAGCGATGAGGAGAAACGATGGAGAGCCAGACCATCTTCGTCTCCCCGGGCTTCACCAGTCGACCTTGCGGCCTGCCCTGAACGCAACGCGACCCCGCCTAGTCTTCCAACAGTCATCGCCGTTTGGCGTGTCGCAGAGCTTCAGTGACCTCGCCTTCGCCACGGTCTCGGCCTCGCCCCAACGCTTGAACCGGCGCAGCTTTGCGACCACGGAGTACGTGCCCCGCTTTCTTAGCATGTAGCGCTCCGGACGCCTGACGGCGACCAGCCTGTCTGTCGTACCGACTCCCCGGATCGCCTTCGAGCCGATCTCATGCCTGACCGGCACCGGCAGCCAGCAGCCCGGCCACGATCACCAGCAGCGACACGAAGACGACGCGCCGAAGATGCGCCCCCCGTCTGCCAAGCTCCCGATTCTGCGGTGACTCAGCGCAAGCGCAGGAGCGCTGCTATACCCGCCGTCGCGGGTCGCCATTCCCCACGGCGAGCCCTGACGGCCAGATCGAGCTGATCACGCCGTCGCCGGCCTGGGTCTTATTGCGCTTCTCGACGCATGGCGGCCCGGCGCTCTCGATCGTGGTCCCCTGTACCCCTGGTAGGTTCGGGTCGTCGAGCACGGCGCCCTTGCCGCAGTCGGGGAGCAGGCCCTTGTATTCGGGCGCCGGGTACGGACCCGGTACGTAATCGGAGTTCACCTCGAGCGGCGTCCCCGGCTTGGTCGCGAATGCGTACGGCGCACCGAAGCAGTCCTCGAGGAACGCTACGCCGTTGTTCGGCACCTGGTTCATCACCTTCTTGTCGATCGTCGAAACGACGCGCTTCTCGCGATCGTCGTCGCTGAAGTTGACGGCAACCGTGTCGCTTCCGGCGAGGAGCTCCTGGTAGCCGCTGCAGTCGAGCGGGCCGCCGATCCGCGAAAGCGTCAGAAAGCCCGCGTCGATGTCCTCGAGCGGGCCCTGGATCGCCGTCACCGAGATATCCGAGCGACCGCCGAACTGCTGGTTCGTGTTCGAATAGGCCAGCCCCCCGGTGCAGTCGACGTCCTCCTCGCAGTTGACCCCAACCTCGTCGATGCTGAACGCGGCCGAGAGGTCCGAGCCGGCCTCGGCGCTGGAAGCGAGGAGCCTGTAGCCCGCGCCTGGCTGGTCGATGCTGAGGGTCGAGAACGACGCGACCCCGTCGGTCGTGCTGACGGTCTTCGTGCCGGATAACGTGCCGCCGCCGGGATTGCTGCCGATCGACATCGTGACCGAGAAGCCGGAGGCCGGAACCCGCTGGCCGAGCGAGTCGACTACTTCGACGGCGACCGGCGGCCCGGTCGGCGTGTAGCTCTCGGCCGTGATCGACTGGTTTATCGCCGCATTCTTGGGCTGACTGGCCGTGATGAAGCGGAGCTGGCAACTGCCGGTGACGACGGTGCGCAGCTCGCTCTGCGAGAGCGCGATGTTCAGGTTGTTGCCTGGAGGGCCGTTGAAGTTGTTCGATTGCTTGGTCACCGGGACCGCCCAAGTGAGGGACTGCGTAGAGCAGGCCGGAACGGCCGGGACGAGGCGCATCTCGACCAGGGCGGTGCCGCCCGCTGGAACGTTCAGGTCGCGCAGGCGGATCGTGTTGCCCGAGATCGAGAAGGATCCGCTCGAGACGCTCACGCTCACGATCCGCAGCTCGCCTGGGACGACGAGGTTGGACGAGCCCAGCCGCTGATTGGTATTGAGGTTCTCGTAGGTCGCGCGTACCGTGCCCTCGGTTGCCCCGGTCAGCGTCGCGGGCGTCGACCCGTCGCTGTTCGAGATGACCAGGGAATAGGGCTTGTCGGCGCCGATTGCCGAGGAGGGGCCGACCAGGACCACGAATGCGGCGAAGGCCAACGCTATTGCCAGGCGAAAGGCCTTGTTCACGCGTTCTCCTTCCAGCGAGTATCGTCCTCGAACGGCCCTGGTCTGCGAGCCTACACCAGATGACGATTTCTATGCACGCCGTCTCGCGCGATACGAGCGAGGACGCGGAACGCCATCTCGATCGCTACGTCCCCCGGGTGCTTCTGCGGCATCTCGCCGAGGACCCCCATGCACGGGTCCGGAGCGTTGACGCGACGGTCCTATTCGCCGACATCTCGGGCTTCACCGCGCTCTCGGAGCGGCTCGCGAGGCAGGGGCGTCAGGGCGCCGAGGAGCTCACCGAAACGATCGGCGGACCGCTCACCACCCTGCTCAGCGTCGCCTACGAGAACGGCGGCAGCCTGCTGAAGCTCGGTGGCGATGCGCTCCTGTTGCTGTTCGAACACCAGGGCCACGCTGCGCGGGCGTGCCGAGCGGCGCTGGGCATGCGCAGCACTCTGCGCGAGGTCGGACGCCTGCAGACGAACGTCGGGCGGGTGACGCTGCGGGTCTCTCAGGGCGTCCACACCGGCACCTTCCACAACTTCCTGGTCGGGAACTCTCACCGCGAGCACCTGCTGGTCGGGCCGGCCGCATCGACAGTTGTACGCATGGAAGGCGGCGCCGCGGCGGGAGAGGTGCTGATCAGCGCCGAGACCGCGGTGGAGCTCGACCCCCGGTGCGTCGGAGCGCCGAAGGGGCCCGGGTTTCTCCTCGCCGGTGAGCCGGCGGCGGATGCGCCGATCGCCGAGCCGCCGTACGAGCCGCCGTCGCTGACGGACGTCGCTGAATGCATCCCGGTGATGGTCCGGGCCCAGGTGATCTCCGGCCGGCCCCCGTCCGAGCACCGCAACGTCACCGCCGCGTTCCTGAAGTTCGCCGGGACCGACGAGATCATCGAGAGCGAGGGCCCGCAGGCCGCGGCCGAGGCGCTGGAGGAGCTGGTCGGGGACGTGCAGCGCGCGGTCGATGGCCACGAGGCCTGCTTCCTGCAGTCCGACGTCGATCGCGGCGGCGGCAAGATCCTGCTGACGGCCGGCGCGCCGCGGATCGTCGGCGACGACGAGGAGCGGATGCTGCTCGCCCTACGTGAGATTGTTGAGGCAGACCGCCGACTGCCGGTTCAGATCGGCGTCAACCGCGGCAACGTCTTCGCCGGCGTGATCGGGCCGCGCTACCGGCAGACCTACACGATCATGGGTGACGCGGTGAACCTCGCGGCCCGGGTCATGGCGGAGGCCCCGGCGGGCAAGCTCTACTCAACCGCGGGCGCGCTCGAGCGCTCGCCGACGCATTTCCGCACCGTCCGCCTCAGCTCGTTCGAGGCCAAGGGCAAGTCCGAGCCGGTCCAGGCGTGGTCCGTCGGCCCGCCGATCTCGAGCCGCAGCCGCGCGGCCGTCGCCGTGCGTTTCCCGCTCGTCGGCCGCCGCCGGGAGATGCGCGCGCTGACCGCGGCGGTCGAGGATGCACGGGGCGGCCACGGCCGGTTCGTCGAGATCGTCGGCGAGCCGGGGCTCGGCAAGACGCGCCTGGCAGAGGAACTCCGAGAGCGGGCGGCCGAGTCGGATTTCGTCTGTCTCGAGACGCTCGCCGAGCTGATGACCGTGTCGACGCCGTACTTCACCTGGCGCGATCTCCTCCGCGAGGCGCTCGACGTGGGATGGGAGGACACCGACGAGATCGTCCTCGGGCGGCTGCGGGAGTGCGTTGACGAGCGAGCGCCGGAGCTGGAGCCCTGGCTGCCGCTGTTGGCGCTGCCCTTCGACCTCGACCCGCCGCGTACCCCGGAGGTCGACGCGATCCCGGCCGAGTTCCGTCGCGGGCGCCTGCACCAAACGGTGATTGCTTTCCTGCGGGTGCTCCTCGACCGCCCAACGCTGCTCGTCTTCGATGACGCCCAGCACCTCGACGAGGCCTCGGCGGACCTGCTCGGCGCCGTCGCCCGCGAGATCGGGAGCACACCGTGGCTGGTTGCGGTGGTCGGGCGCGAGGGCGGCCGCTTCGCCGCACCGGCGGCGCCGGACGTCGTCCGACTCGAGCCGGGTCCGCTGCCCGCCACCGACACTACGGCTCTCGCTGAGGCCGCGACCGACGCCTCGCCGCTGAATCCGGCCCTGCTGAAGCTCGCGGTCGAACGCTCCGGTGGCAATCCGCAGTTCCTTCGCGACCTGCTTCGTGCAGCGGGCGAGGGCAATGCAGACGAGCTCCCCGAGAGCCTCGAGGCAGCCGCGATGGCGCGGATCGACCGCCTCGATCCCGGGGATCGGATGATCATCCGGCGCGCCTCGGTGCTCGGGCAGAGCTTCCACCCGCGTTTCCTGACCGAGGTCCTCGACGAGGATGCGCCCCTGCCGAAAGAGGAGACCTGGCTTCGCCTCGAGCCGTTCTTTCTGGATGACGGCGACGGCTACCTTCGATTTCGCCGCGCGATCGTGCAGGAGGCCGCCTACGCCGCGCTGCCCTACCGCGCGCGCCGGCGCATGCACGCGGCGGTCGGCCGGCGGATGGAGCGCGAGTTCGCGTCCAGCACGCACGAGGTCGGCGGCATGCTCTCGCTGCACTTCCACCTTGCCGCTGAGCATGAGAAGGCCTGGCACTACGCGCGTGAGGCCGCCCGGCGCGCGCGTGACCGCTCCGCCTTCTCGGCAGCGGCGGAGCTCTATCGGCGGGCACTCGACTCGGCGCGCCGAGTCGAAGTCGCGCCCGACGACCTCGCCTCCGTCTGGGAGGAGCTCGGCGAGGCCCAGAACCTGACCGGTGAGACGGCCGCCGCCGTCCAGGCCTTCACCCGGGCCCGCAAGCTGCTCCCTGAGGATCCGGTCGGCGCCGCGCGACTGATCCACCGGACGGCCTGGATGCATCTGCGAACGGCGAGCACCACCGCGGCCGTCCGCTGGGCGCTGCGCGGCGTGCGCGACCTCGAGGGCCTGAGCGGGCCGGACGCCGCCCGCGAGCGCGCGGCGCTGCTGACGACGCTCGCCAGCGCCCGCCACAGCCAGGGCCGCCTGAACGAGTGCGAGCCCCTCTACCGGCGGGCGATGGAGGAAGCCGGCTTCGCCGGGGACGAGATCGCCTTCGCCCGCGCCGCCTCGGGCCTCGACTCGTCGCTGTTTCTGCTCGACCGCGCGCAGGAGGCGACCCACTCCCAGCGGGCTCTCGATATCTACGTCAGAGCGGGCGACCTCGAGGGCCAGGGCACGGTGCTCAACAACCTCGGCATGTCCTCCTACTGGGAGGGCCGCTGGAAGGAGGCGATCGATCTCTACGCGCGTGCCGCCGAGGCTAGCGAGCGCGGCGGCAATCTCTGGGGAGCCGCGTACGGCGATTGCAACATCGGCGAGGTGCTCGCCGACCAGGGCCACCTCGAGCTGGCCGAGGAGCGACTGCGCCGCGCCCGCCGGGTGTGGAGCGGCACCGAGGACGAGCAGGGCGTGGCGTTCACCACCGCCCTGCTCGGGCGGCTCGCGGCTCGCACCGGCCGAGAGGAGGAGGCCCGCGAGTTGCTCGCCGATGCGGCGGAAACGTTGCACCGGCTGATGGTCCCGGGCGATGCCGCACTCGCCGAGGCCTACCTCGCCGAAGCCGAGCTACTCGCCGGTCGCGCCCGAGAGGCGCTTGCCGCCGCCGAGGGCCAGCTCGCGGACCCGGCCGCGCCGAGAACCCTCCTGCTCCGGGTCCGCGGCTGTGCCCTGACGCTGCTCGACCAGAAGAAGGCTGCCGAGTCGGCGCTGGCCGAGGCGCTGGCCGAGGCGCGCGAGGGGAACGAGGCGTACGAGGTCGCGGTGAGCCTCGACGCGCTGATCGCGCTCGGCGCCGCCCCGCCCGCAGCTGAGCGGGAGCGCGACGAGATTCTCGCGACGCTCGGCGTCGTCGCACTGCCGGCGCCGCTGGATGACGGGGCGCCCGACGACTCGGAGCGCAGCCGATCGGGCCTCGAGCCGACGACGCGCTGACCGGCGCGCGGGATCGCGTTCGCCTGAGCCGGCCCGATCGACGCGACGTGTCGCCGCGCTGCCGTTCGAGGGCCGCCCGCCCTTGGCGCTCAACCCTCGAACGCGTCGTTGCCCACGTCATATGTGGGAAATCGTGCGTTCGATCGCAGAGACGCGTCGGGTTGGGCTGATCGCGGATGTCCCGAGCGTCGCGGCATGGCGGGAGGCGCTGCAAGCGGAGGATGCCGCAGAAGCAATGAAGACCGACGGAGTTCGCCCCTAGGCGATCCTCGAGCTGACCGAGGCGTAGCGCAAAGGCGCCTCGCTGCGGCCGGCCACGCTCTGCTAGAACCTATGTATTGCCTATGCATCTCGAATAGGCACGATGATCGTGCTGCTGGCGCTGCTGGCCGGCTGCGGGCAGGCCGGGGACGGCGCTGACTCAGCGGCGCTGACGGTCTCGGCGGCGGCCTCGCTGAGCGAGGCATTCGACGCCTACGGTGAGGTCCTGCCGGGAACGGAGCGGTTCTCGTTCGCCGGCTCGGACACGCTCGCCGCCCAGATCCGGCAGGGAGCCGCGCCGGACATCTTCGCCTCCGCGAGCCCGGTCTATCCCCGCGAGCTCGCCGCGGAGGGTCTGGTCGGCGAGCCGATCATCTTCGCCCGCAACCGGCTCGTGATCGCGGTCCCGGCGGACTCGTCGATCGACTCGATCGACGACCTCGCCCGGCCCGGCCTCGACCTGGTGATCGGAGCCGAGGGAGTGCCCGCTGGCGACTACGCCCGCCGAGCCCTCGCCGGCCTGCCGCAGGCCGAGCGGGTCGCGATCCTCGCGAATGTCCGCTCCGAAGAGTCCGACGTCAAGGGCGTGCTCGGCAAGGTCTCGCAGGGAGCCGCCGACGCCGGCTTCGTCTACTCCACCGACGTCGACGCGGGATCCGCGGGACTGCGCGCGATCGAGGTCCCGCCACGGCTCGCCCCAAGGGTCGCCTACGCGATCGCGATCGGATCGGACACCGCCGACCGCGGGCAGGCGCGCGCATTCGTCGAGGGACTGCTCACGGGCGCCGGGGCCGAGGCCCTGGCCGAGGCCGGATTCGAGCCGGCGCGATGAGGGCGCGCTGGTTCCCGCTCGCGCTCGCCGGCGCGCTGGCGGCCTCACTGGTCTTCCTCACCCTGCCGATCGCGGCGATCTTCCTCGAATCGAGCCCGGCTCAGCTGTGGCGTAGCCTCGGCGACGAGCAGGCGCTAGAGGCGCTGAAGCTGAGCCTGATCACCTCGACGATCGCGATGGCCCTGATCCTGGTTCTTGGGACGCCCGCCTCCTACCTGCTGGCGACGCGGTCGTTCAGGGGGCGAGCGCTGCTCGTCACGCTGACCGAGCTGCCACTGGTCGTCCCCCCCGCGGCGGCGGGGATCGGGCTGCTGGCTGCGTTCGGGCCCGGCGGCCTGCTCGGCGGTGCGATCGAAGATCTCGGGATCAGCCTCGTCTTCGAGACGGCCGGTGTGATCGTCGCCCTGACCTTCGTCGCGAGCCCCTTCTACCTGCGGGGAGCGCAGGCGGCGTTCGAGGCGATCGAGCCGAGCTGGATCGGCGCCGCCCGGACGCTCGGGGCGAGCGAGGCGCGCGCCTTCGCGACGGTTGCGGTGCCGGCGGCGATGCCGGGTCTGATCGCCGGCGCGGCCCTGGCCTGGGGTCGAGCGCTGGGCGAGTTCGGCGCGACCCTGGTGTTCGCCGGATCGTTCCAGGGCGTGACCCAGACCGCGCCGCTGGCGATCGTCGAGCTGTTCGGCAGCAACTTCGACGCGGCGCTGGCGCTATCGGCGGTGCTGGTAGCGGTCTCCGCGGCCCTGCTGCTCACCGTGAAGCTGGTCGTCCCCGATCGGCGGTCCGAATCGGGAGGAGTGGTCGGTGGCGCTGCTTGAGCTCGAGCTCCGCACCCGGCTCCGGGACCTGCGGCTCGAGCTGGGGCTCGCGGTCGAGCCCGGCCGCACGCTCGCCCTGGTCGGACCCTCGGGCGCCGGCAAGACCTCGGTCCTCCGGGTGATCGCGGGGCTGCTGCGCCCCGAGGCCGGCGCGGTCAGCTGCGCGGGCGTCAGCTGGCTCGACACCGACCAAGGGACCGACCTGGCGCCGGAGCGCCGCCGCTGCGGCTACGTGTTCCAGGACTTCGCCCTCTTCGGCCACCTGAGCGCCTGGCGGAACGTCGCCTACGGGCTCACCCACCTGCCGCGCCGGGCCCGGCGGGCGGCGGCGATCGACCTGCTGAGGCGGTTTGGGATCGGGGCGCTGGCCGAGGCCCGCCCGGGAACCCTCTCCGGCGGCGAGCGTCAGCGGGTTGCGCTCGCCCGAGCGCTGGGGACGCGGCCGGCGGCGCTGCTGCTCGACGAGCCGCTCTCCGCCCTCGACGCGGGCACCAGGACCGGGGCGACCGGCCTGGTCCGAGCGCTGATCGAGGAGGCCTCGGTTCCGACCCTGCTGGTCACCCACGATTTCGCCGAGGCGATCACGCTGGCCGACGAGGTCGCGGTGATCGAGTCGGGCCGGATCGTCCAGCGCGGCCGGCCCGAGCAGCTCGCCGCTGAGCCCGTCAGCGGCTTCGTCGCCGAGCTGACCGGCTCGGTCGTGCTCACGGGCATCGCCCGCCGCCGGCAAGACGGGCTCAGCGAGGTGCTGATCGAGGGCGGGGGCGTCGTGGTCAGCACCGACGCAGCCCCCGAGGGGCCGGCGTGCGCGGCGGTCCACCCCTGGGAGATCGCGATCGAGCCCGCCGGCTTCATGGAGCACGGCTCGCAGCAGAACCGGCTCGCCGCGACCGTGCGCTCGGTCGCCAGGATCGGCAACCGGGTCCGGGTCGGGCTCGAGACCCCGCAGCCGCTCGTCGCCGAGATCACCCCACGGGCGCGCGAGCAGCTGGCGCTGGCGCCGGGCGTCGAGGTGATCGCCGTCTGGAAGGCCTCGGCAACCCGGCTCACTCCGCGATGACCGCCCTACTGATGGAATAGATCGATGGCGATGCCCGGCGAACACGTGACGATCGGCGAGGCCGCCAAGCTGCTCGGGGTAAGCGCCGACACCCTGCGCCGCTGGGACCGGTCTGGAAAGCTCGAGACTTCTCGTGACGCCGGCAACCGCAGGCTCGTCTCGCGGGCCGAGCTCGAGCGCCTCGGGGCCGGGCCGGAGCGCCACCGGGCCGGTGACGAGGTCTCGGCCCGCAACCGCTTCCCGGGAATCGTCCGATCGGTCGAGGTCGACGGGGTGGTCGGCGTGGTCGAGATCGAGGCGGGGCCCCACCGGGTCAGCGCCGTGATCACCCGGGATGCGATCGAGGAACTCGGGCTCCGCGAGGGCGTCGAGGCGACCGCGATGGTCAAGGCCACCTCGGTGATGGTGATTCGCGAGCCGAGCGGCTGAGGATCGCGGCGAGCCAGGCGGCGCTCAGGGAAGCGGGGCGCCGAGCGCGTGGGCGCCGACGCCGGCTGCCGCCGCCGTGAGCAGCGTCAGGACGACCCCGCGTCGGAGCGGGAACAGGAGCAGGACGGCGGCCGCGAGCACCGCGAGTTGCCAGGCCTCCGAGAGGGCGGCCGTGAGCGGTATCGCGACGCCGACGATCGCGCCGACCGCGGCCGGCCCGGCACCGTCGAGGAAGGCGCGGGCGCGCGGATCGCTCCGTACCGCGTCGAAGCGGGAGCCGCCGAGCAGGATGAAGGCGAACGACGGCGCAAACGCGACGCCGGCCGCGAGCAGGGCTCCGCCGACGCCGCCCGCGGCGTAACCGACGACGGCGACCGTGTGGACAACGGGCCCCGGGGTGATCTGCCCGAGGGCGACCGCGTTGAGGAAATCGGCCTCGGTCATCCAGCCGTAGTCGACGGCGTCGGCCTGCATCAGCGGGATGATCACGAAGCCCCCGCCGTAGCTGAGCGCGCCGACCTTGAACGCGACCCAGGCCAGCGCCCCGATCCCGCCGGTTGCGGCAACCACGATCAGCAGCAGCGGCCAGGCGATCAGCATCGCGCCGCCCGTCCGCATCCGCGCCCGCCGGCGCCAGACGATCTCGGCGAAGCCGCAGGCGAGCAGGACGAGCACCAGCCACGGCGCGATCGTCGCCGCGGCGAGGCCCCCGGCGACCGCATAGGCGAGCCAGCGGGGACGGCGGTCCGTGGCCCTCGCCCAGCTCGGCCCGATCAGATCCGCGCCCGCCCGCAGCGCGACCGCAGCCACCGCCGCCCCCGCCCCCGCGCCCGCGGCGAGCACGAGCTCCGGCGGCGAGGAGGACAGGAACAGGGCCGAGAGCGCGATGATCGCGACCAGCCCCGGAACGATGAAGGCGAGGCCGCCGACGATCGCGCCGGTGACGCCGCGGAGCCTCCAGCCGCTGAAGATCGCGAGCTGGGTCGAGGCCGGGCCCGGGAGCAGGTTGGTGGTCGCGATCGCGTCCTCGAACTCCGCCTCGGGGATCCAGCGGTAGCGACCGACGATCCGCTCGCGCAGCATCGCGATGTGCACCGGCGGTCCGCCAAACCCGAGCACCCCGATCCGTCCCCACTCCCGCAGCAGCTGCCCGAGCGTCACCTCTTCAGCATCCGGGACCCGGCCCGCCGGGCCCTGCGCGTGTGCGCCCATCCCGCCAATCTATGCGCCGGGCCGGGTACGTGGGTGAAGAAGGCTGATACCCGGCCAAAGCCGGGACGCAATGGTGGGGTGACACCCGGATCGGTAGCGTATGCGCCACTGTCCGGCAGGGCGGTTGCGAGAGTGAGAAACGAGAACCGGGAGGGGACTGGAAGATGCGATCTGCGAAACATCGGCCGTTCGGGCGTCGTGGCGTACTGGCGCCGACGGTGGGACTGCTGATCGGGGCGCTCGTGCTGGTGGTCGGCCCGATCGGCTCGGCTTCCGCGTACAGCAAGCCGGCAAAGGGCGGCTGGTCGGTCGAGCAGCTGTTCTCGGGCGTCAAGGGCGGCAGCATGAAGGTCGCCAAGAACCGCAAGAAGATCAAGAAGCTGACGATCAAGTACTCGGACGACAGCAAGGACGCGTGCGGGAAGAAGGCGACGATCACGGGGCTCAAGGTCAAGGCCTACAAGCAGGCGGGCGGGCGCTACGCGTACGCCAAGCTGCCGAAGAAGACGGGTCTGTTCGAGCCGAAGCCGACGAAGATCAAGGTCGGCGGCAAGCGGGTGCGCGGCAAGCTGATGCTGCTGTTCGACCAGTCGGGAAAGCTCGTCAGCTCGGCCCGGATCGAGTACCGGGCCTGCAGCGTCGACTTCCTCGTCCGCAAGTAGAGGCCGGGGCCGCTCCCCCCGCTGCCCCAGCCGCGGGGGGAGGTGCCGCTGCGGCTGGAGACCGGGTCAGGCGAGGTCGAAGCGGTCCAGGTTCATCACCTTGGCCCACGCTGCGACGAAGTCGGTAACGAACTTCTGCTGGGCGTCGTCACTCGCGTAGACCTCCGCGAGCGCCCGCAACTCGGAGTTCGAGCCGAAGACGAGGTCGACGCGGCTGCCGGTCCACTTGAGATCGCCGCCGGTGTCGCGGCCTTCGAAGACGTCCGAGTCCTCCGACGTCGGCTTCCACGTCGTGCCCTGGTCGAGCAGGTTGACGAAGAAGTCGTTGGTCAACGACTCGGGGCTCGCGCTGAGTACGCCCAGCGACGAGCCGCCGTGATTCGCCCCGAGCACGCGTAGGCCACCGACGAGGACGGTCATCTCGGGAGCCGTCAGGGTCAGCAGGTTCGCGCGGTCGATCAGCAGGTACTCGGCCGCCAGCCGCTGATCTCCCCCCAGGTAGTTGCGGAACCCGTCCGCGGTCGGCTCAAGCGCATCGAAGGACTCGACGTCGGTCTGCTCCTGCGAGGCGTCGGTGCGTCCCGGCGTGAACGGAACCTCGACCTCGTGGCCGGCGCTATTCGCCGCCTGCTCGACCGCGGCGCATCCGCCGAGCACGATCAGGTCGGCGAGCGAGACCTTCTTGGCCCTGTCCTGGGAGCTGTTGAAGGACTCCTGGATTCCCTCGAGGATGCCCAGCGCCGTCGCCAGCCGGTCGGGGTCGTTGACCTCCCAGCCGCGCTGCGGCTCGAGGCGGATGCGCGCACCGTTGGCGCCGCCGCGCTTGTCGCTGCCGCGGAACGATGAGGCGGCCGCCCACGCGGTTGCGACCAGCTCGGAGACGGACAGATCCGAGGACAGGACCTGCCGCTTGAGCTCGGCGATCTCCTCGTCGCCGATCAGCTCGTGGTCGACCTCGGGCACGGGGTCCTGCCAGAGCAGCTCCTCATCCGGGACCTCGGGACCGAGGTAGCGCGATACGGGACCCATGTCGCGGTGCGTGAGCTTGTACCAGGCCCGGGCGAATGCGTCGGCGAGCTCCTCGGGGTTCTCCAGGAAGCGCCGCGAGATCGGCTCGTAGACCGGGTCGAGGCGGAGCGAGAGGTCGGTCGTCAGCATCGTCGGGGCGTGCGTGACCGAGGGGTCGTGCGCGTCGGGCACCGTGTCGGCGCCGGCGCCGTCCTTCGGCTTCCACTGCCACGCTCCCGCGGGGCTCTTCACCAACTCCCACTCGTAGCCGAACAGGATCTCGAAGTACCGGTTGTCCCAGCTCACCGGGGTGCTCGTCCAGGCACCTTCCAGTCCGCTGGTGACCGCGTCTCCGTTGACGCCGCTGCCGTACGAGTTCTTCCACCCGAGGCCCTGCTCCTCGAGCGGGGCGGCCTCGGGCTCGGGGCCGACGTACTCGTCCGGGTCCGCCGCACCGTGGTTCTTTCCGAACGCGTGCCCGCCGGCAATCAGCGCGACCGTCTCCTCGTCGTTCATCGCCATGCGGCGGAACGTCTCGCGGATGTCGACCGCCGCGGCTAGCGGGTCCGGCTCGCCGTTCGGGCCCTCGGGGTTCACGTAGATCAGGCCCATCTGCACGGCGGCCAGCGGGTTCTCGAGGTCCCGCTCGCCGGTGTAGCGCTCGTCCCCCAGCCAGGTGCTCTCGGGGCCCCAGTAGACGTCCTCGTCGGGCTCCCAGACGTCTTCCCGGCCGCCACCGAAACCGAAGGTCTCGAAGCCCATCGACTCCAGGGCAACGTTGCCGGCGAGGATCATCAGGTCGGCCCACGAGAGCTTCCGTCCGTACTTGCTCTTGACCGGCCACAGCACCCTGCGGGCCTTGTCGAGGTTCGCGTTGTCGGGCCAGCTGTTGAGGGGCGCAAAGCGCTGCTGTCCGCCCCCGGCACCTCCGCGCCCGTCGCGGATCCGGTAGGTGCCGGCGCTGTGCCAGGCCATACGGATCATCAGCGGGCCGTAGTGGCCGTAGTCGGCGGGCCACCAGTCCTGCGAGGTGGTCAACACCTCCTCGATGTCCTTCTTGACCGCGTCGAGGTCGAGGCTCTCGAACTCCTCCGCGTAGTCGAATGCATCGCCCATCGGGTTAGCCTCGACGGGGTTCTTGGCGAGGACCTTGAGGTTGAGCCGCTCCGGCCACCAGCCCTGGTTTCGACCGCCACCCTCGGTCGGGTACGGGGCGTGCACGACCGGGCAGCCGCCCGCCTGCTCCTCGTTCATCTCGCCAACAACGGCATCTGGACTATCGGACATCGGGATCCCTTCGGGTCAGTGGGTTTGATCGGAAGTGCTCGCGGTCGAGCAGTTTGGGCACAGGCCCCAGTAGACGACCTCGGCCTCGTCGATCGCGTAGCCGCGATCGTCGAACGGGGTCAGACAGGGTGCGCTGCCGACGGCGCAATCGACGTCGGCGATCGCGCCGCACGAGCGGCAGACGACGTGGTGATGGTTGTCGCCGACCCGCGACTCGTAGCGGGCCACGGATCCGGGCGGCTGGATGTGTCGCACCAGGCCGGCACCGGTCAGTGCTCCAAGCACGTTGTAGACCGTCTGGTTCGACACCTCGCCGAGGTCGTCACGCACGATGCTGCTGATCGAGCTCGTGTCGGCGTGCGGATGGTCGTACACCGCGTTCAGCACCGCCAGGCGCGGACGGGTCACGCGCAGGTCGGTCTCACGCAGCATCTGCTCCAGTTCCGCGGTCGTCGGCACGGCCCGGGACTGTAGCTGTTTTCTGGACTCAGTCAAAGGTAGCCTCCCAGAGGCTCATCATCCTCGGCGCGGGGGACTTGCGGTGGCCGCTGGCGCCGAGAAGGAGTAGGGTCGGACTCGAGTTCGACGCCGGAGGGAGACGACGGCCTTGAGAGCACTCCGCCATCTGCTTGTGATCGTCGGCCTTGCGGTCCTGCCCGCGATTCCCCCGGCTGCTGCCGCGAAGTCTCCAGGCTCGCCCGGGCCGCTCAAGGACACCGTGACAGCGACCGGAGATCTCCTCCCCCTCGACCCGTTCAGGGACACAACCGATATCGACGTCGATGCCCACAGTGGCCCCTCCGGCGAGAACCCCGGCGGGCACGTTTCCTACACGGTCAGCAACCCTTCCTCTCCGCGTCCCGGGCCTCCGCTTCTGATCTCAGGTCCGGTCAACTGCCTGCACGTCAACGGAAACACCGCGGAGATGACGATCGCCGGACCGTTCCCGGACGTACCGGGGATCACTGCCGTCGCGATCAGAGTGGTCGACAACGGCGGTGGCGGCCTCGACAGCTTCGAGTACAACGTCGATGACCCCGAGGTGCCAGGCGCGATCGACTGTCACGACTTCTCGGACTACTACTTCGGCGGCCCACTGGTCGGTCGCGCGATCGTCAACGACGTCGACCCCCCAGCCCGCCCGAGATCGAAGAAGCACTGCAAGCACGGCGGCTACAAGCGCTTCGGGTTCAACAACCAGGGCCGCTGCATCAGATACGTGAAGCGCCACCGGCACGGCGGAAAGGTCGATAGTCACTCCGAGCACGGGTAGGTTTGGGGCTGCATCGGCTCCAGAACCTCTTCATCGGCAACCGTGATGACTTGGCGGTCCGCAAGCTCGCCCCCTGCGGACCGAGCCGTTATGAAGTTTGCAGTCACGATCGCTCTGCTGGGGGCTGGCTCTTGGGCCGGGAACCGCGGTAGTCCGAGCCGATCCAAGCGGCGCCAGGCCACGGTCGATGCGCGGCAAGCTCGACGCGCCGTGGCGTACAACGATGAGCCGTTTGTGGCGTTGCTGCAGAGGGGGAGAGATTCGAACCCTTGATACGCCGAATGCGTAGAGGGGTCTTTCAGCTGGCTCAGGGAAGGGCAACCAGCTTTCCCGAAGCGTCGCCGCGCTCCATCGCAGCATGAGCTTCAGCGACGTCTTCGAACTGATAGGTGCGGTAGATGGGGACGGTGAGTCGCCCATCCGCGACAGCGTCGAGGAATTCCTGAAGGACCTCCGCCGGAAGGTCCGCCGCTCCCCCCCCGTAGGCGGTCAGCCTGACTCCGCGCGGCAGGTATTCGATCGGGTAGAAGTCCTTCACGGTCCACTCGTTGCTCAGCATCCCCGTAAAGCACACCACCCCGTGCAGCCTCGTTGCACGAAGCGTGTCGGGAAGGCTGGGAGTACCTATGAGCTCAAGCGCGATATCGACCCCCTCTGGGACGCGTTCACGCACCTGGCGGGCGACGTCCCCGTCATCGACGAGCGCGTGGTCGACTCCGATCGCATCTAGCCTCTCGGTGCGATCCGGGCGGCGTGTCGTCGCGAGCACCGTGAGACCGCGGTCCTTCGCGAGCACCCGCCGCCGCCATCCCGACCGACGATGTTCCGCCGCGGATCAGCAAGCTCTGGCCCGGCTGTGCATCGAGCCCGACGGTCAGCGATCCGTAGGCGGTTTGCAGCATTTCGGGCACCGCGCCGAGCGTGGCCCAGTCCAGGTCGGAGTGAAACGGAATGACCTGGGCGGCGGGCACGCACGTGTACTCCGCATAGCCCCCGTCGAAGGTGCGGCCCATCCCGCCCATCATGGCCGCAACCTGCTGGCCGGTCTGGAACTCTCCGCCGGGAGCGGCCGCGACGACCCCGGTCGCCTCGATGCCGAGCACGCGCGGAAAGATCACTCCCTGGGCGAGGCCGAGTCGTGTGTGCAGCTCCGAGCGATTCAAGCCGAAGGCCTTCACCTCTATGAGGACCCAGCCCGGGCTCGGCACCGGCACCGGCAGATGCCGGATCTCGAGGGCATCGGGCGGCCCGGGCGCGTCGAGGACGACCGCGCGCATGCTCCTGGTCACCGTGACCCTACTTCTTGCACCGCCGCCAGTAGGCGCGTTGCGTAGGCATGGAACCGCTGCTTTTCGGTTGCCTCGTCGGCGAACGCGAACCGCGCTCTCTCCACCGACCCGGCGGTAATGGTGCCTGTGAGGTCTTTCGCCTCATCGAGGGCATTCGCTACGGCCTCCACACCTCGCTCCGCCTTGTCCGGTGTATCGCGGCGTCTCGATCGGTCACGCGACGGCTCGCATCGCGGTGCGTTTCGGCCGGCGAGGAGGTGGGTGCCCCATCAGGTAGCTCCCAGGGGCTGCCGACGGGCCCAATCTCGAAGTCGGCTGGAAAGGTGGCTGCCACTCGTCGCTGATCCTACGTCGCGGGCGGGCAGTCGGGGTCCCTGGTCGGACCAAAGGCGAGTCGGTCGAGAGGCCGACAGGCTGACAGCAGGCGCGCTGTGCAACGGGGGCCAGGTGGCCGATGAGTGCCAGTCGCGGGCCAGTCCCGCTCCTCTCAGGCGGCTTGAGCGGTCTCAGGCGGTCAACCGAAGTCTGTCTACGCAAACCGGTTCGTGCCGCGAAGGGCCGCCCCTGTAGGTGGCCCTTCTGCTTGGTCAACCTACCCCAACGTCTCCCGTCCTAAGCCCCTGCCCCGACTATTCGGGAGACCTGCTCGACCAGCCGAGACAAGACCGCAGGAGGGCGCTCGCGGGGGCTGGTCCCGACTGAAGACACGGAGCAGGCAAAGAGAAGGACGCCCTCTCGGACGCCCTTCCCGAACCTTCGGTGTTGCTTCTCCTAGCCGACGCAGCCGTGAATCGCGAGCGAACCCGGAGTGTTCACGAACGAGTACGCACCGGGCTTGAGTCCGGCTGCCTTCGCGTGCTGTCCCTGCGAGAAGCCGGGCGTGAACGAGGACACGATCTGCCCGTAGTTTGCGTCACACGCGGTCTTGATCACCTGACCGGGCGCGCTGTCCTTGCCTGCCAACGCCGTGGCCGGTGTGAGTGCCATGACGGCTGCCGCTGCGATAGCGGCGATCCACTTCTTCATGGTCTGTCCCTCCTTTGGGATTGAACGGTGCTCCTTGACAGCGACCGTATCAACGAGCCGCCGATGGCCGTCGAACGGACGGCCGGCGACCTAGTTCTGCGGTACCCGCGCGACGCGGCAGAGCCGCCAGTCCCCTGGCCTTGGGCGGCTCCCGGTTGCTCGGAGAAGTTGGCTCCGATGGGCGAAGGCGATACCCTGCCGCCACCGTCCGGACAGGTATCAACGGGAGGGCGAAATGCGAGTTTTTGCGGGCGCGGGAGGCAGGACAAGCAGCAGGGTCTTGCCCGGACGCGTGTCTCTTCTTGCGGCCCTGGCGCTGCTCGCAGCACTCGCTTCGATGGCGCTGGCCGCGTCCCCCGCAGACGCCCGCGACGCTTACGTCGTCAGTAGCGGCGACGTCTCGGTGATCGACACCACGACCAACACGAACCTCGGGACCAACATCTCAGTCGGGGCCAGCTCGCAAGCGATCGCGATCACGGCTGACGGCGACCGCGCCTATGTCGTCAATGTCGGCGACGACGATGTCTCGGTAATCGACACCACGACGAACACCAAGCTCGCCAACGACATCGAGGTCGGTGATCTCCCGAAGGCAATCGCCATTGCCCCTGACGGGGAGCGCGCCTACGTAGTCAACGACGGCGACGGCGACGTCTCGGTGATCGACACCGCGACGAACACCAAGCTTCCCGACGACATCCCGGTCGGCAACGGGCCTGAGGCGATCGCAATCACGCCCAGCGGAGAGCGCGCCTACGTGCCCAACTTCGACGACAACGACGTCTCGGTGATCGACACCGCCACAAACACGAACCTGGGAGCCGACATCCCGGTCGGCACGAGGCCTCGGGCGATCGCGATCACCCCCAACGGAGCACGCGCCTACGTATCCAACCTCGGCGACGACGACGTCTCGGTGATCGACATCGCCACCAACACGAACCTCGGTACGGACATCCCGGTCGCCGGCTTCCCGGCTGGGATAGCACTCACACCTGACGGGCAACGCGCGTACGTGGTCAGTCCGAATCCGTTTGCCGAGGAGCAGGTCGCTTCGGTGATCGACACCGCGACGAACGCGCTCCTCGCCGACGACGTTCGGATCGGCGACCTCGCGTTCGTAGTCGCGATCACCCCCGATGGGCAGCGCGCCTACGTGGCCAACGCTGGCGACAACGACGTCTCGATCATCGACACGGCCACAAACACGAGCGACCCCAACGACGACATCGCCGTGGGCGACAGCCCGCTAGGCATCGCCATCACCCCCAACCAGCCACCGCAGGCAGCCCTCTCGGCCTCACGCGACGTAGCAGCAGCCGCCAACGGCGAGAGGTTCACCGCCGAGGTCGGCGAGCCGGTGAGCTTCGACGGATCAGCCTCCTCCGACCCCGACGGCGAGATCGCTACCTACGCCTGGGACTTCGGCGACGGCGAGCAGGTGGCGGACGGACCAGCGCAGACCCACGCCTACACCGCCCCCGGCACCTACACCGCCACGCTTACGCTGACCGACGATGAGGGCTGCTCGACCGAGTTCATCTTCACCGGCCAGACCGCCTCCTGCAACGGCTCCGAGGTCGCCGAGGCAACCCAGAAAGTCAAGGTCTTGGCCGCGCCGAAGCTCAAGCTTCAGGCCAAGAAGAAGCAGAAGCCGAACAGGCTCAAGCTGAAGGCAAGCTGCGGCAAGCTCCCCTGCGAGGCGAAGGTGAGCGGCAAGGCGAAGCTGCCGCGACTAGGCCAGAAGTCGAAGAGCTACAAGCTGAAGACGAAGAGGGTCTCGGTCACCGAAGGCAAGACGAAGGCGATCAAGCTCAAGTTCAAGAACCAGAGCAAGTCGGTCAAGAAGATCAGCAAGCTGCTCGACAAGGACGAGAAGGCCCGCAAGCGCAACAAGCTCACGATCAAGGTCAAGGCGACCGGGCCGGCGGGCGGCACCGACAAGGGCAAGCAGAAGATCAAGCTGAAGGGGTAGGCACGGCAAGCAACGTCTCGATCCCTAAGCCCGAACCCGCCGATCCGAGAGATCTCCTCCCGGAACCAGCCAAGGCGAGACCGCAGGAGGGCGCTCGTGGCGGCCGGTGGCGAGACAGCAACCGTCACCGCTAGTCGCCTCGACGCGACGCTCCAAGGCAAACGAGTGCCAGTTGGGTGCCAGTCCCGCACCTTCTCAGGTGGCTTTGAGCGGTCCCAGCCGGTCAATCCGATGATAGGGTTGCGGCTCCAGACCCCCATGTGGTGTCGGGAAGGGAGAGTCAAGTGTTGAGCGAGCGTAGGCGACGTGCACTCGCCACCGGCATCGCAGCCGTCGCCGCAGCTGCGTGGTTCGTGATTCTGGGAGCCCCCACCTTGGCGCCAGCAGGTGGCCCCTTGCCCTCGGGCTGCAAGAAGGTGGCGGATTCATTCGTCACCGGTCCGGGAGGCGTCTTCTTCGATCGCCAGGTTCAAGTCGTCTACAACAGCACAAGACGGGTCACCCTTGCGGCCTCCTGCGAAGGCGACCCAATGGCCGTCGATGACAAGCTCACGGTAACTAATACCAGGAACGGGCGGAAGTTCGAGCACGACTACAGCAACGGATGCACGGGCACGATCACCAACACGACACACGACATCACCGCATTGCTCGACGATGGCGCAAATACTTTGCGGTTTCAGGGTGAGGACATCTGCGGACAGGGTGACTCGGGGATCACCGACATCTACATCGTTGGGGTAGACGAGCAGACCTGCGACAGGGCCGCCGAGCCAGGGAATGGGGGCCGGGAAATCGTTGGCGGGCCACGCGATGACACGCTGCTCGGCACCGACGGAGACGATGTGATTTGTGGCCTAGGTGGCTCCGACGTAATCAGGGGTGGTGGCGGCAACGACGCCATCTACGGAGGGGCAGGAAATGATCTTCTGCTTGGGAACGGTCACGACCTGCTCAGGGGGGAGGGCGGCAACGACACTCTCGGCAACCCATTCAGGGGTGTCGGGGACACCTTCGTCGGTGGTCCGGGCAAGGACACTGTGACGTACCTTCCAGGTACTGACCTAGGCGACAGGACGACGGGCGTGACCGCAAAGATCGGGGGCGTAGGCGGTGACGGTGAGGGGGACTCGATCACTCCCTCAATTGAGGTCCTGGTCGGGACCAAGTTCAGGGACACGTTGATTGGTGATGGAGCCAGGAACACCCTGGTCGGGGACCGCGGCACCGATCGGCTCCGAGGCAAGGGGGGCAACGACAAGCTGGAAGGGGGTCTCGGCGGGGACATCATGGAGGGGGGGAGCGGTGATGACACCCTTAGGGGCGGACGCGCTGAAGACGACCTGTTCGGAGAGGGCGGCCTTGACAGGTTGTTTGGTGAGCAGGGCGATGACAACCTCTTCGCCAAGGATCGCCGCATCGACCGCGTGCTAAGCGGCGGCCCCGGAACGGGTGATTTCGCTGAATACGATCGCCGCGAGCGGCGGAAGCTACGCTCGATCGAGCTTCGGTGATGGAACCTTCATTGAGCTCGGCAGTCTGCGTTAATGCAGGCGGAAGCGGTCGCCGACACCGAGATCGACCACGGCCGGAAACCGGTTAGTCCCCAGATTGCGCCACGCGAAGAGGCCAGATCAACAGAAGGGATTTTGGGGCCGGACTGCTCGCCCCGGTCGAATGACCGGAGTATCCTCGAAGACAACCAGCGGTCCCACTTGAGGTTCCCGCAAGACAACCGAAGAGGCTCCCCACGCGGATGCTGTTGAAGGTCCAGGTTCCGACCGAAGCGACTACTAGGCCTGATCAGTAAGTGCTTAGTCGGCGCCGGCTATGCCTAGCAGCGCTGGCCGCTCTGAGTGCCTGTTGCGTGCCAGTCCCGCACCTTCTCAGGCGGCCTTGAGCGGTCTCTAGCGATCAACTGGCGACCTTTGACCCGGTCTAATTGAGGCCCGCATACCGCATCAACATGCGGTTTCTGGCTCTAAACGGAGGGGGCCCTGCTCGCGAGCTAAGTGGGGTCTCGCCTCGTAGCGGATACGCGGAGGGCGCCCTCGGCCCACCGTCGGTGAAAGCGGCTTGAAGAAGCGATCTAGAGGCCGTTCGGACGACCGTGGGAAACGTGACCTCTAACGCTTCAGCTCCACTGAGAGCTTTTGCGACTCCTCGTTGCCGGCCTGGTCGCTCAACTCCACCTCTACGCTCGCCTTTGCCCTGTTGCCCTTCTTCAGGGCCTTGACGATCTTCTTAGTGTCCTTGGACTTCTTCGGAGCCAGCTTCAGGTTCTTGCTCTTGCCCGAGGAGACGCTCTTGGTCTTGGGCTTGAGCTTGTAGGACTTCTTCCCGACCTTGACCTTGCCACTACCCGTCGCGCTCAGATCCTCGCCAGCGGTGACCTTGGCCTTAACCGCGATCTTCTTGCCCCCTTGCTTCTGCTTGCCCTTGGCGGAGGCGGAGCCTTCGACGCTACTGTCGACTATGGAACATTGGCCCTGCGTCGAGGCGTCGGTCGGACACTGGTCCTGGGTCTCGTCGCCAAAGCCGTCGCCGTCGCCGTCTGGCTCGAGCTGGGCTGCAACCGGAATCCTGGCGCCCGTCCCACTGTCTGGGTACAGGCTGGCGCCGCTTGGAGCGTCGCCGGTCAGCCAATGAACTCCATCGTCAGGGCCGGTGAGCTCGAAACAGGCGCCGCCTCCCTGACGGTAGATGCCGATGACATCGCCGCTCTGAGCAGGGATCCGGACGGGGAAACTGTTCAGCTGGTTCGCGATCGTCCCGGTCAGAGCGCTCTCACCAACCAACGAGAAGATGTCGATGCCCACGGGTCTGACGACCTTGAACCTCAGCAGCGGCGCGGGCGTTTGGGCTTTGAAGCTCCACGAGGTGATCACTCCATCCGAGGGAGCCTCGTATTGATCTCCCTCTGAGCTCGACTGGATATAGGTTTGCCCGTCGCAGTTCCCGATTGGCGGATCGAAGGTCTTCCCGAGCGTCACCGCGCCCGAAGCCGACGCAGGAAGCGCGAGGCAGAGCGCGACATTGAGGCCCAGAACGAGCTCTTTCGGCGCCCATCGAGTTCCGCCCATCCGGTCGACCCTATCCCCGGCCGGTCGACGAGTCAAGCGCGGGCGTTGGTGCGAGGGAATGGCCAGCCAAGCTGCGCTCGCCCATCAGGGGCGTGGGTTGGACGGCGACAAGGTCCGGCCGGCACCTACGGAGGGGAGGGATTCGAACCCTCGATGCGCCGAAAAGACGTATGACGGTCTTCGAGACCAGCACCGGTTTCGGTCTACTCCGCTCGAACAAGCCGTTTCTGGCCTTCTGACGGTAGCTGTGCGCCAGCCTGCGGGCCAGTCCCGGAGGGTTCTCGCAGAGCGGCGGTAAGCGGCCAGTCCCTCGCGGTGCTAGCCGCGCTCCATGCGGAGCGCAACCTCGTAGAAGCTGACACTGGTGCGCCTTGCATCGGCATCGACGTCCTCCGGAGACATTGCATTCAGCGCCTCATCGCCCCGGCGCAGGTCCTCCTCTGTCTCAAACAGCGTCATGCCGATGCCCTTTCCTGCCTCTCGGTCAACGAGCATCCACTCTTCCTTGACCCCCTCAAGCCCCTCCGGCGGTGACGCAAACCCCGCCTCGACCTGACGGCGGTTGGCCTCAATCGCATCATCGAGGTGATCGGGATCAAGGCCTTCAAACGTCGCTATGCGTACATGCACGGCAGACTCCTTTCTGAGTTTGCCCCAACCGCGCCCACCGGGCACTACAAGCTGGGACGTATGGTCACTATCTCACCTCGGCAGCGTGGCTGCCTTACCGTGGGGGGCAGGTTCCTTGCACCATGTCCTCCCGGCCGATACAGGTAGAAGATCAAGCTGAAGCGCTAGGGCGCGGGGCCCGCGTCTCCCCTCCTAAGCTCCGCCCCCGCCGGCGGCTGGGTGCCAGTCTGCGGGCCAGTCTCGGGATCCCCACACCGTGCCCCAGCCTCGATGGCTGAACCCCAAGCCATTAGCGGGCGATAGGCTAAGCCCCCCGCGTACCCGAAAACCCAGGGAGGACGAGATGGGAGCTGGATTGCGCGCACCCGAGCCGGCTGACGGTGGGCCCGAGCGCAGCCGGACGCGCGTTCAGGTTCCCGCCGAGCGCCGCGTCGCCTCGACGGTGCTGGCGGTGGTCGCGGCGAGCCTCCTGGCAGCCCTCGCGGCATCCCCGGTCGAGGCCCGAAATGCCTACGTCGCCAACGCAAACGACAACAACGTTGGGGTGATCGACACCACCACCGATACGAACCTCGGGACGCTGATCTCCGTCGACTTACGCCCTCGATCGATCGCGATCACCCCGAGCGGGGAACGCGCCTACGTTGCCAACGCGATCGGCGACAGCGTCTCGGTGATCGACACCGCAACGAACACCAAGGTCGGGACCGACATCGCGGTCGGCGCCGAACCGTCAGCGATCGCGATCACCCCCGACGGCTCCCGCGCCTACGTCGTCAACCTGGATGATGGCGACGTCTCGGTGATCGATACCGCGACGAACAGCAAGATCGGGACCAACATCCCGGTCGGCAGCCAACCGGGCGCGATCGCGATCACCCCCGACGGTAAGAGCGCCTACGTCGTCAACAACGACAGCGACGAAGTCTCGGTCATCGATACGGCCACCAACGCAAACCTCAACAGCGACATCGCGGTCGGCGGTATCCCCTTTGCGATCGCTATCACCCCGGACGGCAAGCGCGCCTACGTGGCCAATGCGGGCGACAACGACGTCTCGGTGATCGATACCGCAACCAACGCGAATCTGGGGATTGACATCGCGGTCGGCCTCTTCCCAGCCGAAGTCGCAGTCACCCCCGACGGCGAGACCGCCTACGTCGTCAACAACGACAGCGGCGAAGTCTCGGTCATCGATACGGCCACCAACACGACGCTTCCGACCGGTATCGCGGTTGGAGGGGAGGACCCGATAGCAGCCGCGGTCACCCCCGACGGCAAGCGGGTCTATGTCGTTAACGGCGCATTCGAGAGCGCACCCTTCGAGGTGCCGGGTAGCATCTCGGTGATCGGCACTGCGACGAACACGATCGATCCAGCCGATGACATCCTGGTCGGCAATAACCCGCTAGGCATCGCCATCACCCCCAACCAGCCACCGCAGGCAGCCCTCTCGGCCTCACGCGACGTAGCGGCTTCCGCCTACGGCGAGAGGTTCACCGCCGAGGTCGGCGAGCCGGTCAGCTTCAACGCCTCCGCCTCCTCCGACCCCGACGGCGAGATCGCCACCTACGCCTGGGACTTCGGCGACGGCGAGCAGGTGGCGGACGGACCAGCGCAGACCCACGCCTACACCGCCCCCGGCACCTACACCGCCACGCTTACGCTGACCGACGATGAGGGCTGCTCGACCGAGTTCATCTTCACCGGCCAGACCGTCTCCTGCAACGGCTCCGAGGTCGCCGAGGCAACCCAGAAGGTCAAGGTCCTGGCCGCCCCCAAGCTCAAGCTCGAGGCGAAGTCCAAGCAGAAGCCGAACAGGCTCAAGCTGAAGGCAAGCTGCGGCAAGCTCCCCTGCGAGGCCAAGATCAGCGGCAAGGCGAAGCTGCCGCGACTAGGCAAGAAGGCGAAGAGCTACAAGCTGAAGACGAAGACGGTCTCGGTCACCGAAGGCAAGACCGAGGCGGTCAAGCTCAAGTTCAAGAACCAGAGCAAGTCGGTCAAGAAGATCAAGAAGCTGCTCGACAAGGACGAGAAGGCCCGCAAGCGCAACAAGCTCACGGTCAAGGTGAAGGCAACCGGGCCTGCGGGCGGCACCGACAAGGGCAAGCAGAAGATCAAGCTGAAGGGGTAGGGCGCGGGAGCGAACGTCTCCCGTCCTCAACCCCGACCCGCCGATCCGGGAGACCTGCCCGGTCGATACGAGACGAGGCCGCTACTCGCCTTCGACTCGCCGCTCCAGCTCCGCCATTCGCCGCTCGACGTCGTCGAGTCGCCTGCCACGTCGACGAGGGAGAGCAGCACCAAGACCGCGATCTCTGGGTCGTGGCCACGAGCGACAATGCCCCATGACTGACAGCGACCGCCGGCGCGTGGACGACGATCCCGAGGGCCCTAGCTGCCGGCTCTGGCCACCGTGAGGACTACGCAGTAGATGGGTAGCGACCACGGTGGACCGGCGCCGACGGCGAGCTTACGGTCGGTACTCAACCTCACGAAGGAGTCCCGGTGCCGCCCAAAACAGCCACGAAGTCCCGTAGTGCAGCGAAGCCGAAGGCGACCACAGCCCGCAAGCCCCAGTCGACTGCGAAGAAGGCCGACAGGCCGGTCGACCGCCTCGACCGGGCGATCGCTGCGGCCCAGGACGCGCTCAAGGACCTGCGCGGCGATCTCAGCCGTGGCCAGAAGGACCTGGTCAAGGATGTCGACAAGACGCTCAAGGATGCGCGCGGCAACCTGCGCCGGGTGCGGAAGACGCTCGTCAACGACCTCGAGGAGGTCGGCCAGAAGCTGAGCGGCAAGAGCAGCGGCACCAAGCGCAAGCCTGCCGCGAAGCGGAAGACGAAGACGAGCGCCTCGAAGGCAAAGACGAGCCGGGCCAAGAAGTAGGCAAGCTGCCGTAGGACAGAGCTCGCCCGGCTAAGCGAGCCGCTGCCGGGCCCGCGCCACGACGGCGGGGGAGGTGCCGCAGGCGCGCGCAATCACCTGGTTGCGATGGTCGGCGGCGCGCCCGATCTCGAATTCGATAGTCCCCGCTTTGCGAGCGCGAGCACGACCCTCGCGTGACGTCGATGTGCCCACCGCTTGGACCGCCGCTTCATCAGCGAGCGCGCGACGGCACGCGAGGCAAGAGACCGCGTTGTTCTCCTCGGCCCAGGTCGTCGGCAGACCGCAAGACCCGGACTCCGCATCCATCGAGAAGTGACCTCGCAGCGGTCGCACCGGCCCAGCCCTAGCTGTCGAGCCCGCTGGCCCACTCGGCGATCAGCTCGCCGATATGTGCGCCGGAGTCCTCCTGGACGTAGTGCAGGCCGCGCACCTTGACCTCGCGCTGGTTCGGCCAGGTCCGGCAGAACTCTCGCTGAGGGCCGGCCAGGATCGCCCCGGGGTCAGCATCGACGAAGAGCTTCGGCACCTCGGTCTCCGAGAGCCAAGCGGCGTAGTCGGAGACGATTTCTACGACCTCGGCAGGCTCACCCTCAATCGGGATCTCGCGGGGCCAACGGAGCGTCGGGCGTCTCGACTCTCCCGGCTCGCTGAAGGGTCGCCGATACTCCTCCATCTCCCCCGGCTCGAGTTCGCGGAGGATCGAGCTGGGCAGGATTCGCTCGACGAAGAAGTTGCCGTCGAGAACCATCTCCTCGCCCGCCTGCGAGCGCATCTCCTGGAAGGCGCGACGAGCACCCTCAGGCCATTCGTCCCAGGTGAGTGGGCGCACGATCGCCTCCATGTAGGCGATCCCGGCGACCCGCCCGGGGTTGCGCCGGGCCCAGTCGAACAGCAGCGCCGAGCCCCAATCGTGGCCGACGAGTACCAACCGCTCCCCGGGCAAGACCTTGTCGAGTAGCGCGTCGAGATAATGGCGATGCTCGCGGAAGCCGAAGGACTCCGGGCCGGCATCAACCGGACGGGCCGAGTCACCCATCCCGATCAGATCGGGGGCGATACAGCGTCCGACCGGCCACAACTTCTCGATCACGTCGCGCCACAGGAACGAGGAGGTCGGGTTGCCGTGCTGGAGCAGGAAGGTAGGCGGCCCCTCTCCCTCGTCGGCGTAGGCCATCTCGACGCCCTCAACCACGACGCGCCGCTTGCGCTCGCTGAACCGTTTGGGATCGGGGGTGGTCACGCCGCCATTCTTACCGACGCGGCCACTGGTCGCAGGCCAGAGCAAGGCGACCAAACCCACGCACGGGTCGACGAGTTCAGTGAAGAGGGTGTGCGGTGGGTCTCGGGGAAATCAGCTTCTCTACGGAGGGGGAGGGATTCGAACCCTCGATACGCCGAAAAGACGTACGACGGTTTCGAGACGGACTCTACGTCCGTAGACCTGGCTCAGGCGAGCCGGATCTGCGTCCGAGAGCCGCTCGTTGGAACGGCTATGGGAACGGCTCCCCTACCCCTTCAGCTTGACGGAGAGCTTCTGCGACTTCTTGTTGCCGAGGTCGTCGGTCATCTTCACGGTCAGCTTCGCCTTCGCCTTCTTGCCCTGCTTCAGCGCCTTGGCGATCTTCTTCGCGTCCTTTGACTTCTTCAGCTTCAGCTTCAGGTTCTTGGAGGAACCTGGGGAGACGTTCTTTGTCTGCTTCTTCAGCTTGTAGGACTTCTTGCCGACCTTGACCTTGCCCGTGGCCGTCGCGCTCAGGTCCTCGCCGGCCTTGACCTTCGCCTCGACGATGATCTTCTTGCCCTTCTGCTTCTGCTTGTCCTTCGCAGAAGCGGAGCCGTCCAAGACGGTATCGGGGGTGACGTTGAAGCCTCGGAGCGCCGAAGAAGGATCAGCGTTGCCGGCGGTGTCGACCGCACGGACCTCGAAGTTGTGCGGACCGTCGCTCAGCGGGCCGATCGTCTCCGGTGAGCTACAGGCGAAGAACGGGCCGCCATCGACCCGGCATTCGAAGCCCGCGGTGAAGCCGGGGTCGTTGGAGCTGAAGCCGAAGGTGGGAGTCGCATCGGCGGTGTTGCCGGCCGCGCCGGAGTCGATCGCTGTTTCGGGTGCGGTGGTGTCGGGCTCCCGCGTGAACGCCACAATTTCGTCGGCGGCAACGTAGAGGTTCCTGTCGTCGGGCGAAGCGCTGAGGGCGAAGGCGCCATCGAGGGCGGGCCCGACGGCCTCGACGGCCCTTTCGACCTCGACTAGGTCCAGCTCCCCGGTGACCCCGTCGCGGGAGAAGACGGCGACAGCGCCGTCCTCCGAAGAGGCGACGTAGACGTGCTTGCCGTCGTCGGAGACGGTGACACCCCGGGCGCCGTCGAGACCGTCGACGCCGCCAACGCCGTCCATTTCGGCTTCGACGAAGTTGAGCGTTCCGGTTGTCGGGCTGCGAGTGAATGCGACGAGGGCGTCGCTGATCGAGGCCACGTATACGTGCCTGCCGTCCGGTGAGACGGCCACGCCGTGGGCGCCGTTGAGGCCGTCGACGCCGCCGACGCCGTCCTTTTCGACCTCGACGAAGCTCAGCGCTCCGGTGCTCGGGTTACGAGTGAAAGCGGCGAGGGCGTCGTCGGTCTGAGAGGCGACGTAGACGTTCTGTCCGCCAGGGGAGATGCTGACGCCCCTGGCGTTGTTGAGGCCGTCGACGCCGCCGACGCCGTCCCTTTTGACCTCGAAGAAGCCCAGCGCTCCGGTATTTGGGTTGCGAGTGAAGGCGGTCAGGGCGTCGTCGACCGCGGCGGCAACGTAGAGGTTCTGGCCGTCTGGGGAGATGGCTACGCCGATGGCGCCATCGAGGCCGTCGACGCCGTTCAGGCCGTCCTTCTCGATCTCGAGCAAGCTCAGCGCTCCGGTGGACGGGTTACGAGTGAAAGCCCCGAGGGAGTCGCCCGTGCCCGCAGTGACGTAGAGGTTCTGGCCGTCCGCGGAGGTGGTGACGTCGTTGGGAAGATCGAGGTCCGGGCCACCCGCATCCGCGCCGAATATGACGGAGTAGTCACCTAGCTCGCCCGTGGCGGAACTGCGGGGGAAAGCGAAGACGGCGGGACCACCAGGCGTGTTCGCGGTCGCGTACACCTGCCGACCATCCGGGCCGGTGGTGACGCCGCCCTCAACAATGGCATTGTCGCTACCGATGAAGTCCAACTGACCCTCGACCGCGAACGCGGCGGTCGCAGGGACGAAAGCGCACAGCGCCGCGGTCACCGACAGAACCAGCGCGGTGATTCGCCGAGGCCTTCTCGGACCGGCCCGATTCATACCTGCTTGGGGGTCTCGCCGACCATCTGGCGAGTTGGACACTACTACCGCAACCCCACCCCGGTCAGGTCAAAGATGGCTGGGTACTTGGGCGTACGGTCAGGCCTTCGTGGGCGCAGCAGAACTCCCGGGCGCTTGTTGCTGGCCCGAATCTCCGAAGGGGGGCGCGGACATGTGCTCCCAGGGCACAGCGCGCCCTCCCCCTTTGGGGCAGCCTTACCGCTTCAGCTTCACCTTGAGCTTCGTCCTCCGAGCGGGCCATTACGTTGGCACTCCTGGATGCCAACGGAATGGCAGAAACCGCTTGTCTATGCCGAATCCGGCCTATCTACGGAGGGGGAGGGATTCGAACCCTCGATACGCCGAAAAGACGCATAACGGTTTTCGAGACCGCCGCATTCAACCGCTCTGCCACCCCTCCGGACGGCCGTTGGCCGGGCGTGAAGGCTAGCGGGCGCGGGGCGGCCCGGACCGATCCACTGCATCGACCTGTACGGGCTACTTGCGCGCGGTCCAGCGGCGGGGACCGTTGGTGTCGCAACCCATCGAAGGCTCCGGATCGGCGGGCCCGTAGTCGATCGTTCCGGTCGCCTTCTTGCGCTTCTTGTTGAACCTGCCCTTGAACTTGGCGGTGAAGCCCTGGAAGGTGTAGCTGAACTTCCGCTTCCTGACCTTGAGGTCGAACGCGTTGTGGGCGATGCGGACCTTCGTCGGCCCGGTCGTGCACTTGACCGGCAGACCCGTGACCTCGAGGAAGCCGACCAACTTCGGCTTGCCGCGCTTGAACTTGACCTGAAACCCGACCTCACCTCCCCCCTTGACCTTGCCGTCCCACTGCTCGATGCGGGCCTCAGCGGGAGCCGCGAGCAGCGCGGCCAACGCCATGGTCAGGCAGCTCGCTCCGATTGCCCTCTTCATCGCTGCTCCAGTTCCTCGATCACCCGAGCCGCAACGCTACAGCGCTCCCCCGATCGCATAGCGGAGGACCGCCACGACCTGCTCGGGTTCGCGACAGCTGGCGAGGGCGGCGCGGTTGACCTCCTTCAGCGCGTGGTCGTGCTCCGGCGGATGGAGGGTGATCAGCGGCGTGTCGAGCGCGGCGGCCTGGCCCGCGTCGAAGGCCGCGTTCCACTGCTTGTACTTCTCGCCGAAGCGGACGACGACGATGTCGGCCTCGCGCAGCAGCGTGTAGGTCCGTACCGCGTTGACGCCGGCACCCTTGTGGTCGTGCCAGAACTTGTCGGGCTCGGCGCCGAGGATCGCGACCCCGCAGTCGTCGCTGGCCCCGTGATCGGTGACCGGCGAGGTGAGCACGACGGGGAGGCCGGCCGCCTCGACCCCGGCCGCGATCCGCTGCCGCCAGTCGGAGTGGATCTCGCCCGCCAGATAGACCGTCCAGATGCGCTCGCCGTTGTCCACCGTCGATCCCCTCGCTCTCGCTCTCGCCTGCCACCCGAGCCTACCGAGCGCGATAATCCCGCCCGTGGACCGAACGATCACCTGGCGGGCGGCCGCGCTGCAGGCGGCCTCGGTGGCGGCGATCTCGATCGTGCTCGCGATTGCCCTGCCGCGCTCGTTCTTCGAGGACTGGGGCTGGATCAGCGGTCCCGGCGCCTGGGCGCTCTGCGCCCTGTTCACGGCGCGGGTGCTGCGCCTGCCGGCGCTGCAGACCCTGCTCGGCGCTGCCCTGGCCGGCATTCCGAGCCTACTCGCGGTGATCGCCGGGCTGCACTGGCTCGGCGCCCTGTTCGCGATCGCCCTGTTCGCGATCTGGTGCGGGACGATGGCGGCGCGGCGCGGATCGGACGCCGCTCCGGAGCCCGCCTGAGCGCGCTCGCGCGGGCGCCCGCGCGGCGCACCGCGCTCAGCCCCGGCGGCCTCGCTATCGTCCCGGCCGCCCGGGAGAGGTGACCGAGTGGCTTAAGGTGCACGACTGGAAATCGTGTGGGCGGTGGAAACCGCCTCGTGGGTTCGAATCCCACCCTCTCCGCTGTCCGGCTCGCAGCGCCCGACCCGCGCACGAACCAGGCAGGGACAACGGCGCTCCCGGCGAAACTGTCCGCAGGTCGACCGCCGGCGTGCGCCGGCGGGCCTGCGCGCCGAGCGATGGAGCCAAACGAACCGACAACCGTGGTGGAGCCGCCCGACGGCGCGGCGGAGTGGATCACGATCCGCGATGCCCGTCGGGAGGACCCGGAGACGCCCTCCCCCGCTGATCTTCGGCAGGTCACCGCCGAGGCCGCCCACGACTTCAACAACCTGCTCTCCGTGATCCTCGGGTCGGCGAGCGAGATCGAGGCCGGCCTCGGCAGCGACGCCGAGGTCCGCGAGCGCGCCGGTGAGATCCGTGACGCCGCCGAGCGCGGAGCACTGCTGACGCGACAGCTGATCGACGCAGCCCGGCCGAGTCCCGCGGCCGAGCGCCCAAGCAACCTAAACGCGGCGATCGTCCAGGCGCTGCCGATGATCGAGCGCGCCTGCGGGCCGCATATCGACGTCCGCTGCGAGCCCGACACGGGGCTGCCCAAGGTCGGGGTCTCGGAGGGCAAGATCGAGCGGATCCTGCTCAACCTCGCGACCAACGCTCGCGATGCGATGGACGGCCGCGGCACCCTCACGATCCGCAGCTCGCTGGTCCCGATCCCGCCGGGGGACTGCAACCTCGGCGCCGGCTGGTATCTGCGGCTCGCGGTCTCCGACGAGGGGCCCGGCATGAGCTCCGCGGTGATGGCGCGGGCGCTCGAGCCCTTCTACACGACCAAGCGGGAGGACCTCGGCAGCGGTCTCGGGCTGCCGACCGTGCTCGGCATCGCCCGCGACGCCGGCGGCGACCTGCGAATCAGCACCAGCCGTGGCGTCGGAACGACGGTCTCCGTCTACCTGCCGGGCGTTCGCGACAACGGCGAGTCCCTCGCCCTGCCCGCCCGCAAGCGGCCTCATCAGGGCGGGCCGGACGAGCAGCACCGCTCCTGAGGGGTCCGCCCCCCGGATCAACGGCGGGCGCGGAAGAACTCTTGAAGCTGGGCGGACGCCGCCTCGGCCAACAGGCCGCCCTCGACCTGCGGGCGGTGGTTGAGCCGCCGGTCGCCGAGCACGTCGAGCACCGAGCCGGCGGCGCCCGCCTTCGGGTCGGGCGCCGCGAAGACGACACGCGGAATCCGGGCGAGCACGATCGCGCCCGCGCACATCGCGCACGGCTCGAGCGTCACGTAGAGGGTCGTCCCGGGCAAGCGCCAGCCGCCGAGCACGGCCGCCGCGGCGCGGATCGCGAGGACCTCGGCGTGAGCCGTGGGGTCGGCGTGGCGCTCCCGCTCGTTGCAGGCGGCGCCGAGGACCTCGCCCTCGCGGACGACCAGCGACCCGATCGGAACGTCTCCAGCCGCGGCCGCCGTCGCTGCAAGCTCGAGCGCGGCCCGCATGAAGCGCTCGTCATCGGCGCTGAAGCTGGGAGTATCCACACCCTGAACTTAGCCGGACTTGGCTCGACGGCGGGGAGGGCGCTGACGGCAACTCGACCACCGCACACGTGTTGGGGTATACGCATGCAAGGCAGGAGGACAACTCGGATAGCTCTGCTGGCGGTGCTGGCGGCCGTGCCGGCGCTGGCGATCCCCGCGACGGCTGCCGCCACCGACCCTGACCCGACTGCCGCGCTGGCCGCGGACGTCGAGGCCGTCCCCGGCGAGGCGCTGGTCCGGTTCCGGGGCACGCCGCACGAGCGTCTGGTCGATCTCGAGCCGGGGGTCGGCCTCCGCCAGGGCCTGAAGGAGCTGCGCTCCGATCCGCGCGTCAAGTGGGCGAACCCGAACGCCGTCGCCCGCGCCTCCTGGATCCCCAGGGATCCCGGTACCGGGGGCACTCCGGGCGGCTGGCAGCAGGACCAGTGGAACTTCCTCGCGCCCCCGGCGGTCGGGGTCCCCTGCACCGGTGCCGCGCCGTGCGGAGTCGACGCGCCGCGCGCCTGGGGTCTGCTGCGCAAGGCCGGGCGGCCGCTCGGCCGCCGCCCCAACGGCAAGCGCGGTCCGATCGTCGCGATCCTCGACACCGGGGTCGCCTACCGGAACAAAGGCCGGCGCTTCCGTCGCAGTCCCGACCTGGCGGCCGGCTCCTTCGATCGCGGCAAGGACTTCATCGACGGCGACCGCATCCCGCTCGACAGAAACGGGCACGGCACCCACGTGGCCTCGACGGTGTTCGAGCAGACCAACAACCGCGAGGCGGTCACCGGCCTGGCATCGGGACTGCGGATGATGCCGGTGCGGGTGCTCGGGCAGAACGGCTCCGGCGGCGCCGCGAACGTCGCCAAGGGCATCCGCTGGGCCGCCCGCCATCGCGCCCGGGTGATCAACCTCAGCCTCGAGTTCAGCCCCTCGTTCGGCGGCTGCGCCGGCCTGCGCGCCGTCTGCGATGCGATCGCCTTCGCTCGGCGTCGGGGGGCGCTGGTGGTCGGCGCCGCGGGAAACGACCGCTCGAGCTCGGCGCAGATGCCGGCCAAGGTCGCTTTCGGGGTCGCTTCCGGCACGATCCGCGGCTGCCTCTCCGACTTCTCGAGTCGCGGCAAGGGTGTCGACATCACCGCCCCGGGGGGCGGTCGCGACTCCGGCGGCAGCGCCGGAGCCCACTGCCGGCCGTTCGCGCAGGGACCTACGATCGTCCAGCTGACGCTGCCGCTCGACACCCCGTTCACGCGCAACTACCGCCGCTTCCGCTACCCGCGGTACGAGGGCACCTCGATGTCGGCGCCGCACGTCAGCGCGACCGCCGGGTTGGTGCTCGCCAGCGGGGTGCTTTCCCGGAAGCTCGGCCAACGCCCGACGCCGGGCGAACTGGAACGGTGGCTGAAGTGCACCGCGCGCCCGGTCGCCGACCCCTCGGCCGCGGGGCTCTACGGCGCCGGGCTGCTCGATCTCGCGGCCGCGGTCGACCCCGCCTCGAGCTGCCCGAAACTGACCGGCTGATCGCCGCCGGCGGCGGCCGGGCGGCGGCGACTCAGACCTTGATCGCCCAGATCACGATCGAGGCGATCAGGCAGACGATCAGGATCGCCATCGCAATTGTCCAGCTGCGCTCCACGGGGCGATGCTAATAGGCTGCCCCGGTGGCCAACCCGCTGAAGCCGATCACCGAGAAGATCGCCGATCGCGTCTGGCGCCACGCCGGCGATCTGCGCCAGGGGATGAACGTCTACTTCCTTCAGGAGGAGGACGGCGGCGTGACGGTCTTCGACGCGGGCACGGCGCAGATGGCGGCCGGCGTGCGCGCGGCGGCGGAGGAGATCGGGCCGATCAGGCGGGTCGTGCTCGGCCACTCGCACGCCGATCACCGCGGAGTCGCCAAGGACCTCGGCGTGCCGATCTACTGCCACCCCGCCGAGCGCGCCGACGCCGAGGGCGACGGCGGCTACCACTACTTCGCGCTCGATGAGATCGAGCTCCGGCTCCCGCGCGTCGCCTACCCACGCCTGCTTCATCGCTGGGACTGCGGACCGCTGGAGATCGCCGGAACCGTCAGCGAGGGCGACGAGATCTGCGGCTTCGAGGTCAAGCACTTCCCCGGCCACGCTCCCGGGATGATCGGCCTCTGGCGCGAGCGCGATCGGCTCGCGATCGTCAGCGACACGATCTACCTGGTCGACTCGATGCGGTTCAAGCGGACCGAGCTTCCGAACGTGCCGAACGACGTCTTCAACCTCGACACCGCCGAGGCGGCCGAGAGCGTTCGCAAGCTGGCGGCGCTGGAGCCGCGGACGGTCGCTCCCGGGCACGCCGAGCCGATGATCGGGGAGCGCCAGCAGATCCGGGTCCTGCTCGAGCAGGCCGCCGACCGCGGCTGAGCGCCGGCGCTCAGGCGAAGGCCGCCGACCGCTCCCACTCGAGCCGGAAGACTCGGTGCGAGCCGGCCAGGCCCTTGAGCTCGAGCTCCCTGCCGTCGTCGTATGGGATCGCCTCCCCCCCGGCCTCGTGCAGCGCCTCCGAGACCAGCACCTCTCCGCCGCGCGCCTGGGCGGCGATCCGGGCGGCGAGGATCACGCTGCGGCCGAAGAAGTCCCCCTCCTCCTCGATCACCTCGCCGGTGTGCATTCCGATTCGCACCCTGATCCGCTCCGACCCTGCACCCTCACCTGCCTCGAGGTCGCGCTGCACGGCGGCGGCAAACTCGAGCGCGGCGAGCGGATCCGGGAAGGCGAGCATGAAGCCGTCGCCCTGGTTCTTGACCTCGTAGCCGCCCCGCTCCTCGAGCCGGCGGCGGAAGACCGAGTTGTGGCGGCGCAGGACCTCGACCCAGCGCTCGTCGCCGAGCCGCTCGGTCATCAGGGTCGAGTTCTCGATGTCGCTGAACAGGATCGTCACCCGGCCGTCGGCCGATGCGAACGAGACGAGGTCCGGCCGCTCGTCGGCGACCGCCGTCGCGACGCTGTCGATCGAGGCGTTCGCATCGACGCCGGCCACACCCTGCGCCTCGAGCCGGAGCCGAACCACGCGCTCGACCAGCTTGCGCATGCCCAGCTCCTGCCCCTCCTCGAGGGCCAGGCTGAGGACCTCGAAGGCCTCGTCCCGGTCCCCCTTGCCGTCGCGCCCGAGCAGCGTGCGACCGAGGTGGAGGCGCGTCTCGGCGCGGATCGGGCGCTCCCCCATCCGTTCGCTGATCGCCAGCGAGTCGCCGTAATGGCCGATCGCCCGCCGGTGATCGCCGACCGCCTC
Source organism: uncultured Solirubrobacterales bacterium (assembly GCA_963700785.1). GTDB lineage: Bacteria > Actinomycetota > Thermoleophilia > Solirubrobacterales > 70-9 > CAXMST01. Next base: position 55,132 of record CAVOYZ010000007.1, on the reverse strand, counting down.
CGCCATCAGGCCGAGACAGCGGTCGACGGGGCCGTTGCAGGCAGCGGCCCTGCCGACGACCACGACCTCACCGGCGAAGCCGGCGAGCCGGTCGAGCAGATCGTGGCAGGCCGCTTGGTCGCCGAGCCGGGCGGCGGACTCACCGATCCGCGAGACCCCGACCAACCAGTTGGTGTCGCGGGGGATGCCGTCGAAGCCGCGGGCCACGATCGGCTGATACTCGGTCCGCGCCTCGTCGATTCGGTCGGCCTCGACCAGGAAGCTGACCAGCGCCAGCCTCCAGGCCGGTATCGCCGGGTACTCGCCGACCATCCTCCGCACCAGCGGCAGCATCTCCTCTGGGTCCCCCTCGAAGGTGTGCAGGAGGCCGAGCTGGATCGCGTGGAACTGGATCGCGAGCGGCTCCTCCGCCAGGGCCCCGAGCCGCGCGCCCTCCGCTGAGAGCAGTCGCGCGTCGGCGAAGCGGCCGTCGATGATCGCCCGCGCCGCGCCGATGATCGGCACGTGCCACAGGTGCCTCGGTTCACCGAGCTTCTCGGCGAGCGCCGTGTAATCGGCGAGCGCTCGATCGGCAGCGGCGACATCGCCGGTCTGCAGGTGGCTACCGATCAGGTAGGCGATCGCCCTGATCTCGTTGCGCCTGTCCCCCGCCCGCCGCGCCGCAGCGAGCATCTCCTCGGCATTGCGCCGCCGCAACTCGACCGTGCCGGGGCGGCCGGTTTCGAGGAACTGCCGGATCGAGAGCACCTCGGCGAGCGCCGCGTCGTCGCCGGATGCATGAGCCAGCTCGATCGCCTGCCGACCGGCCTGATCACAGGGGCCGCGCGTGTCGTCCCAGTAGAGCTCGGTCGAAAGCGCCGCCAGCAGCCGTGCGCGCAGCGACAGCTGCTCGTCGTCGAGCCGCTCCAGCGCCTCCTCGCAGAGCGCGACCAGATCGCTGTCCTTGGAGCCCGTCTCCGAGAGCGCCGCGATGTTGATCACCGCTCGCGCCATCGCCGTCGGATCATCGCGGTCACGGGCCATCGCGGCGGCCGCGAACAGGATCCCCCGCGCGTCGACGAAGCGGCCGCAGCGGGTGAGCTCCTCGCCGAGCTCGATCCGCAGGGCGATCGCCCTCGGATCGTCCGCACCGAGCAGGCCGACCGCCCGCTCGAGGTACTCGGACGCGTCCGCGTGGGCAAGCCGCGCCGCAGCCTGTCGCGCCGCCTCGAGCGAGTAGTGCAGCGCCTTGTCCTCGAGCCCCGGCCCGGCCTCGGCGAAGTGGCGGGCGAGGGCAGGCAGATTCTCAGCATCGGCGCCCGACCCTGACTCGAGCGCGAGACCGGCGGCGCGGTGCAGCTCCCTGCGCCTGGCGGGGGCGAGCGCGTCGTACAGCGCCTCGCGGAAGACGGCGTGCGAGAACAGGAAGCGGTCGCCGGCCCGGCCGCCCGGCTCGATGATCCGCGCCGCGCGGGCGGTCTCGAGCTCCTCGGAGACGGACCGATCGAGAACCTCCTCGAGCAGCTCGGGCTCGAACTCGCGGCCGACGACGGCGGCAACCTCGAGCGTCTCGGTCGCCGCATCGGAAAGCCGCTCGATCCTGCGCGCGACCGCATCGCGAACGCCGTGGGGTATCCCGCGCTCGCCGCGCTTGGAGGGCGTCATCCCGCCCTCCGTCGCGATCAGGCGGACGACCTCGCCGACGAAGAAGGGATTGCCGCCGGTCTGCTCCTCGATCTCCTCGATCAGCTCGGGCGCCGCGGGGGCGCCGGCGCTGAGCTCGACATAGCTGGCGATCGCAGCCCGATCCAATCCCGCAAGCGAGATCCGCTCCCGGTGGGAGACCTCGTCGAGCTCGGCCACCGCCCGGCGGAGGTTGTCGCGGGCCTCGGCCTCCTCCTGACGATAGGCGCCGACGAGCAGCAGGGGAGCACCGGCGACCTGCCTCGAGAGGAACCGCAGCAGCTCGATCGAGGAGCTGTCCGCCCAGTGCAGGTCATCGAGCACCAGCACCAGCGGACGCGAGCGGGAGATCCCGAGCAGAAAGCCGGTGACCGCCTCGAAGAAGCGGAACCGGGACTCATCGCCCTCGAGCGGCGCCGGCGGATCGATCGAGGGAACGCGCTCGCGCAGCTCCGGCACCAGGCGCGCGAGCTCGGACCCCTCGGGCCCGAGCTGCCAGGCGAGGCCGACGGGGTCGGCGTCGCGGGTGTAGGCGCGAACCGCCTGGGCGAACGGCCAGTAGGCGGGCACCGCATCGGCCTCGTGGCATGCGGTCGCGAGCACGCGGGCGCCTCGCACCCTTGCGTAGGTGACCAGCTCCTCGACCAGCCGGGTCTTGCCGATTCCCGGCTCGCCCTCGATCAGCGCGACGCCGCCGCTGCCCGAGATCGCCAGATCGAGCAGCCGCCGAAGCGTCTCGAACTCGTCATCGCGACCGACGAACAGGCCGGCGGCGAGGGAGTCGAGCGGGTTCTCAGCCTCCGGCTCGGAGCTGCGCTCGGCCCCCGGGTCGATCGCGCCGAGCGCCGCCCGCACCTCGGTCGCGCTGGCGGGGCGGTCGTCCGGCGCCTTGGCCAGCAGCCGGCCGATCAGTGCATCGAGCGCATCGGGCACCGCCTCGTTGTGCCTCGAGGGCGGCACCGGCTCGACGCTCAGGTGCCTGCTGATGATCGAGACCGGGTCGTCGCCGGGAAACGGTGGCTCGCCGGCAACCATCTCGTAGAGCAGCGCCCCGAGCGCGTAGAGGTCCGCCCGCTCATCGGTGCGGCGGCCGATCGCCTGCTCGGGTGGCAGGTAGGCAGCGGTACCGACCACCATCCGCTCGATCGCGACCCGGGCCCGGGCCTCGGTCGCGAGGCCGAAGTCACCGAGCCGCGCGGTCGAGTCGGAGTCGAGCCAGACGTTGGCCGGCTTGATGTCGCGGTGGACGATGCCCCTGGCGTGCGCGTGCTCGAGACCGGCGGCGATGTCGCCGGCGATCGCCAGCGCGCGCTCAACCTCGAGCCGGTGGCCGGGCGAGGCGCTCAACAGGTCGCCGAGGTCGCCCCCCGGCATGTACTCGGAGACGATGTAGGGCCGGGAGCCGTCCTGACCGGAGGCGATCACCCCGACCAGGTGCGGATCGGAGCCGAGCTTCGCCATCGCGTCGGCCTCGCGCCGAGCGCGGACCTGGGCGGTCTCCGCCATCCCCTCGGTGCTGAACACCGAGACCGCCACCAGGGCACCGTCCCGCTGGTGGTCGTGGGCGGCGTAGACCCGCTTGCGGGTCCCCTCGCCGAGGAACCCGACGAGCTCGAAGCGGCCGGCACCGACGTCGCCGGGCGCATCCTCGGGCAGCGGCGCGAGCTGCTTGTCGGGTTCGGGTACCGGCTGCGGCTCGGGCATCGACGGCGACGGTCGCTCGGCGGCGAGCGCAGCGCCGCAGCTGTCGCAGAAGCGCGCCTCCGCACGGTTCTCGTTTCCGCATTGCGGGCAGACCATCGTCCCGATCGAGGATATCCGGGCCCCGCGGCCGCCCGGCGGCGGCTACTCGCAGAAGTGACCGCTGGGCGGAAGCGGATCGCGCCCGGCGATGCCGTTGCAGTCGGCGAGCCGCGCCGACCGATCCCGGAGGTCCGCCTCGGTCCGCGCCTCGGAACCGCCCGGCGTCGCCGGGAACAGGTTCTCGAGCTGGAACGGGTCTGCGGCGAGGTCGTAGAGCTCGTCATCGCCGGTGAGCCGCGCGCAGGGATCGCGAAACCGGGCTCGCGCCCGCCGGTGCTGGACGTAGATCGCGTTCGCCGTGCGGATCCCCTGGTACTCGCAGACCAGTCCCTTGAGCGGCTGGTCGCCGTCGTACTCGATCGCGATCCCGCGGTCGGCTGGAATCTCCGGCGCCCCGGCCGCCTCGGAGACGAGCGAGCGGCCGTCGAGCACGCGGCAGCCACCCGCGATGCACGGCTCGGCGCCGGCCAGCTCGAGGACCGTCGGCGCGATATCGATGTTGGCCACGGTGGCAGCCGATTCCGGCGGCTGGCCCGCCCCTGCCACGTCCCTCGGCAGCCGCACGATCATCGGCACCCGGAGCGCCTCCTCGTAGGGGTAGTGCTTGTCCTGGTTGATCCGGTGCTCGCCGAACAGATAGGCGTTGTCGGAGGTGAAGATCAGCGCCGTGTCGCGCAGCGCGCCCGCCCTGCGGAGCTCACGCCAGATCGAGTTGATGCCCCGGTCCACCTCGCGCAGCGCCGCCAGCGCGCAGCCCCAGCTCCGGGTCAATGCCGCGAGCCGATCGCCGTCGAGCAGCTCGGACTGCTGGAAGAAGTCCGGCTTGTCGGTGATGTCGGCCTCGTTGAAGGCGGGCCCCATCGGCAGCGGCTCGTCCGCGTAGGCAGCCTCGTCGGCCGGCGCCGGCACCGCCGCCGACTCGCAGCGGGCGGTCCGCGATCCGGGGCCGTCGTGGGGAGCGAAGTGATCGACCTGCAGATAGAAGGGGCGGTCACGCCCGGCCTTGCGGCGGATCAGCTTCGCGGCGATCCGGTTGATGTTGGTCGTCAGATAGTCGCGGTCGGCGGACCCGTACTTGCGGAAGCGCCCGTTGAACCGCATCCGGTAGTCGTAGTAGCCATGCGGCTCGAGCGCGGTCCGCCAGATGTCCCAGCCGGGCGCGACCTCGCTGTTGCGCCCGACGAAGCCGTAGCCGTTGTAGAAGCGGCCGACGTGGATCGTCCGGTAGCCGCTGCGCCGCAGCCAACTCGGCAGCACATTGCGCTTGCGGTCGAGCAGCGGATACTGGTTGCGGAGCACGCCGTTGTTGTGCCCGTACTGGCCGGTTGAGAGCGCCGCTCGCGAGGGGCAGCAGAGCGGGGTCGCAACGACGGCTTGGCTGAAGTCCGTGGATCGATCGACGAGGTGCCTGAAGGTCCGCGGCATGTAGGCCGGCGTGAACTGCGCAAGCGACTGATCGTCGGTGACGACGACGACCACGTTCGGCCGCTGCTCGACCGGCGGCGGCCGGCGCTCGGCGGCGGCCGCCGGGGTCGCGACGACCAGGGCGAGCGTCGTCCAGAGGGCGACCGCAACGATCGCCGATCTCGGCCGCCGCCCGCTCATCGCTCAGCCGCAGTAGATGCCGGACTCCGGCACCGGGTCGCGGCCGGCGATGCCCGAGCAGTCGGCCAGCTCAGCCATCCGCCGCTGCAGCTCCAGCTCGAGCCGACCGTCGGGGCTGCGTCGCGGAGCCGGGTAGAGGTTCTCCAGCTCGTAGGGATCTTCGGCGATGTCGTAGTGCTCGACGGCGGTCGGCTTGCACTTGCCGTTGGTCGGCAGCGGCCCGGTCCCGTACTCCAGATACATCTCAGTCTGGGTCCTGACGCCCCGGTACTGGCAGCTGTTCAGCTCGATGATCATCTCGCGCTCGGCCGCGGGCCCGCCGCTGCCGCTGATCAGCGGCCGCAACGAGCGCCCGTCGAGGCGCCGGCACTTCGATGCGCTGCGACAGGGCGCCGCCCCGGCGAGGTCGAGGATCGTCGGCGCCAGGTCGATGTTCGCGGACAGATCATCGACGGTCTCCACCAGCGGCGAGCCGCCTCGATAGGCCGGCGGGAGCACCATCGTCAACGGCATCCGCAGGTTCTCGTCGTAGGGCTCGAGCTTGCCGCGGTCGATCCGGTGCTCGCCGAAGTAGTAGCCGTTGTCCGAGGTGAAGACGAAGACCGTGCGGCCGAGCTCACCGCGGCGTGCAACCGCCTTGTAGATCTTCGCGATTCCGCGATCGACGCCCAACAACGACTCCAGGGCGCAGCGGTAGCGCCGGGTGATCTGATCGACGGCGCCGGGACCGAGCAGCGGCCTGCCCGCGATCGAGGCGGGCTTGTCGGAGACGTCGGCCTCGTTGAAGTTGGGGGGCTGCGCCAGCGGCTGCTGGTCGAAGACGCCCTCGTCCCCCGGGGCCGGCACCGGCCCGAACAGGCAGCGGCGATCGCGGCCCGGGGCGCCGTGGGGCGCGTAGTAGTCGACCTGCAGGTAGAACGGCTCGGGCTTCTTGACGAGCTTCCGCGTCCATGCCGTGGCCCGCCGGTTGGTGACCTCGGTGAGATGGTCGGAATCCTCGGCGCCGAAGCTGACCAACCTGCCGTTCTTCGAGGCCTTCCAGTCGTAGTAGGCCTTGTTCTCGAACTGGGTGAACCAGAGATCCCATCCGGGCGCGACCTCCTTCTGACTGCCGAGGAAGGAGCCGAAGCCGTTGAGGAACTTGCCGACGTGTGCGGTGTTGTAGCCGGCCTTCTGCAGCCACGTTGGAAGCACGTTCCGCTTGCCGATCAGGTCGGCGTAGTCGTTGCGGAGCACGCCGTTGTTGTGCCCGTACTGCCCGGTGATCGTCGTCGCCCGCGACGGGCAGCAGAGCGGCGTCGTCACCACGTAGTTGCTGAACGAGGTCCCCTGGCCGATCAGCAGCCGGTGCAGGTTCGGCATCGCGGAAGCGGTCGCGGTCGAGGCGGGCTGATCGTCGGTCATGATCAGGATCACGTTGGGGCGCGGTAGCGCGGGGGAACCGCCGGCCGTCGCTGCGGCCGGGGCCCCAGGGGCGAAGGCGACCACCGCGGCGAGCGTGAGCACCGCCAGCAGACCGAACGGCAGCCTGGCTGCGCGAGGGCGGTTGTCGGTTCGGATCGCCATCGATTACTGCAACAGGGACAGCAACGGGAAGTCGCGGGGACGCTTGCGGTCGATCACGGCCCGCCTCCGCCAGACCCCCCGGGAGGGGATCGGATCTTAGCGAGCGCTCACAGATGCTCCGGCTGCGTCCGGAGCGACGGTCTGTAGAGTCGTCGGAATGTCAACAGCAACGCTTCACACCAATGCCGGCGCGATCGAGCTCGAGCTTCACGACGCAGATGCCCCGAAGACGGTCGAGAACTTCCGCAAGCTCGCCGCGGACGGCTTCTACGACGGCCTCGTCTTCCACCGGGTGATCAAGGACTTCATGATCCAGGGCGGCTGCCCGGAGGGAACCGGGACCGGCGGGCCGGGATATCAGTTCGAGGACGAGTTCAACCAGCACAAGATCGCTCGCGGCGCGCTCGCGATGGCCAACGCCGGGCCCAACACCAACGGCTCCCAGTTCTTCATCGTCACCACCGAGGAGGCGCCCTGGCTCGACGGCAAGCACACCGTGTTCGGCGTCGTCACCGGAGGCATGGACGCGGTCGACGCGATCGAGGCCACCGAGACCGGCCCGGGCGACGCGCCGGTCGAGCCGCAGGTGATCGAGCGCATCGAGCTCTCCGACTAGCCCGCGTCGCGGGCCGCGAACACCGCGTAAGCGCCGAACGCACCGAAACCCACGTCATATGTGGGTTTCGATGCTCTCGCGGTCGAGCGGGCCGGGTCGATCGGGCCGAGACGCGGGCTACGCGGTCGCGCGCTCGACCGCGAGCTGGCCGCAGGCGGCGGCGATCTCGCGACCGCGGGTCAGTCGCACGGTGGTCGGGATGCCGCGGCCGAGGAGGACCGAGCGGAAGGCCTCGATTGCCTCGGGCGTCGAGGCCCGATAGCGACCGGGGGTCGGGTTGTAGGGGATCAGGTTGACCTTCCAGGCGTCGGTCGGCTTCAGGACCTCGGCCAGCACCAGGGCCTGATCGGGCGCGTCGTTGACGCCGCCGAGCATCAGGTACTCGACGTAGACGCGCTTGCGCCGCGCCTCGCGCCAGCGTAGGCACGCCTGCAGTGCCTCGCGCAGCGGGTAACGGTCGTTGACCTCCATCAGCTCGCTTCGCAGGTCCTCCTCGGCAGCGTGAACCGAGAGCGCCAGGCGGATCCGCGGGCCCTCGCGGGCGAGGCGCTCGATTCCCGGGACCCAGCCGACGGTGGAGACGGTGGTGTGCGAGGTGGCGATCCCGGTCTCGGGCAGCCGCTCAGCGACCTCGATCAGGGCGTCGAGGTTCATCAGCGGCTCCCCCATCCCCATGAAGACGAGGTGATTGACCGCCTCGGCGCGGCGGAAGTGCAGCACCTGGTCGATGATCTCGGCCGCGGTCAGGTTGCGGCCGAAGGTCATCCGGCCCGTGGCGCAGAAGCTGCAGGTGAGCGGACAGCCCGACTGCGAGGAGACGCAGATCGAGCGGCGCCCATCGCGGTACCGCATCAGGACGGTCTCGATCGGGCGACCGTCGAGCGTGTTGAAGAGCACCTTCTCGGTGCCGTCATCGGCCCGGGCGACGGCGGCGACGTTGACCGTCGAGAACGGGACCTCGGCCTGCAGGCGCACCCGCAGGTCCTTGGGCAGGTTGGTCATCTGGCCGTAGGCATGGGCTCCCGCCGCGGCCCACTCCCACACCTGTCGCGCGCGGAACGACGGCTCGCCCGCGTCAGCCAGCGTCTTGTCGAGCAGCTCGAAGTCCATTTGGGCAGTGTGGCAGGGGGGTTCGGCCGTCCGGCCGGAGCCGCCGGTCCTAGAGGTAGCTCCGCGCGGCGCGCTCGGCGGCCGCCCCGTAGTGGCCGCCGAAGAGCACCGCGTGGACCAGCAGCGGCTGCAGCTGCCAGAGGGCGACCCGCTCCTGGTGACCGGCGGCGAGCGGCGCGGCCTCCTCGTAGGCGGCAAACGGGCGCTCTCCCCCGGGAGCGCCGAACAGCCTCAGCATCGCCAGGTCCATCTCCCGGTGGCCACCCTGCGCCGAGGGGTCGATCAGCCAGGCCTCGCCGGCGGAATCGGCGTGGACGTTGCCCGCCCAGAGGTCGCCGTGGAGTCGCGCCGGAGGCTCCCGCGGCCCGGCCAGCTCCTCGATCCGGTCGCAGACCTCGAGCACTGCGTCGGCGCCGGAGCCGGCCAGCGCATCCCGCTCGAGCGCCAGCTGCACGAGCGGTCGCAGGCGCTGCTCGGCGTAGACCCGCGGCCAGTCGTCGCCGGGCCTCGCCTCGAGCCCGAGCGAGCCGAGGCGCTGACGGGAGGGTTGTCCCGGCAGCCACGCGTGCGCCGGGGCGCCGAGCGCGTGCAGCTGCGCGAGCCCGCGGCCGAACCGCTCCGCGCCGGCGGCGCTGAGGCTGCCGGGCTCGACCCACTGCAGCGCCAGAAACGGTGGCTCCGACCCGAGCCCGAGCACCTCGGGCACCCGCACCGGCCCCTCCCGCAGCCAGGCGAGTCCCGCGGCCTCAGCCTCGTACTCCTCGGGCTCGGCCGTCGGCCGCGTCTTGACGAACGCGTGGGCGCCGCCGCTGAGCTCGACGTCGTAGGCCTGGTTGATGTCGCCGCCGGCGATCGGCCGTGCCGAAACCGGACGCTCGCCGAGCGCCGAGGACAGGGCCTCGAGCAGCTCCTCGGCCGCGGTCAGCTCCGCGCGCGCCTCTCGGCCTCGCCCGCGATCCCGGCGGCGATGCTCTCGACCATGTTCCGCATCACCGCGACCACCGCGAACCCGACCAGCGGCACCGCCGGCGTCGTCTCCAGCACGTAGCTCATCCGCGTCCCCTCGCCCGCCGGCTCGAGCTCGATCGTCCCGACGTGGTCCTTGACCGGTATGCCGGAGAGCAGGCGGTAGGAGAACCGGCGCGGCGGATCGAAGGCGATGATCTCCTCGCGGACCGGCGGGCCGACCAGGTGCATGACGCGGATCGCTCCGACCCCGTTGGGGGGCGGATCGCCCTCCCGCTCGAGCTCGATCTTGCGGAAGCGGGTGAAGTCCGCCATCCCGCGGAGGTCGGCCACCACCTCCCAGACGGTCTCGACCGGTGCTGCAACAGTGCGGGAGAAGTCAAGCGTTGCCATCGGCGTCGATCATATGCTGCTCGGCGATCTCGAGCAGCAGGCCGCGGCAGCCGGCGGTGACGACGTCGAGAACGAGGTCGAAGCCGTCCTCGCCCCCGTAGTAGGGATCGGGGACCTCGAGCTCGCCGGCGGCAGCGGCTGCCTCGTCGAACTGGCGCAGCAGCGCGAGCTTCTCCTGCGTGCCGTCCCCGGCCATCCGCTCCAGCTCCGCGAGGTTGTCGCGATCCATCGCGATCACCAGGTCGAAGCGATCGAGGTCGGACGGCTCGACCCGTCGGGCCGCCCCGGCGAGCTCGATCCCACGTCGGGCCGCGGCGGCGGCGGCCCGATCGTCGGGCGGATGGCCGACGTGCCAGCTGCCGGTGCCGGCGCTGTCGATCTCGAGCCGGTGATCGACGCCGGCCTCGGCCGCGAGCGCCCGCATCACGCCCTCGGCGGTCGGCGAGCGGCAGATGTTGCCGAGGCAGACGAACAGAACCCGGACCATGCGACTCCTAGCGCTCGGACCGGCGCTCGGCCTCGCCGGCGACGCCGCTCATCAGGCGACCGAGCGCGGCCTTGGCGACGGCGGCGACCGCTGCGCCGGTCCCGGGCACCAGCGGCTCGAGCTCGAGGTGATAGCGGATCACGCTCCCGGCCGGCGAGGCCTCGATCGTGACCGTCCCGACCTGGCTCTTGACCGGGACCCCGGAGAGCACCTCGTAGCTGAACCGCTCGGGGCGCCGGTAGTCGAGCACCCGCTCGCGGATCGGTGGACCGAGCACGTGCAGAGCGCGAATCGCGCCGACCCCGTTCGGAGCTCCCTCGCCCTCGCGCTCGAGCACCGCTCGCCGGATCGGCGTGAACTCCGGATACGAGGGGTGATCGGTGATCGTGTCGAAGACGACCTCGGGCGGCGCGGCCACGGCCCGGGTCAGGGTGAAGGTGGTCATCGCCCCCGATCCTAGACGCCGCCGCCCGTAGCTCGGTGCGCTGCCGCGGCCCCGGCCGGCGTCGGCCTCAGGGGCGCTCCAGCAGGCGCTCCCGGGCGGCCTCGGTCAGCGCCGCGTAGCCACCCCGCCCCTGATCCCAGTACCAGGACGTCGCCGGCTCGTCCGGTGCCGGCACCCCCTGCTCGCGCAAGGCGGCGGTCCGCACCCGGTACCAGGTCGTGACCGGCATCCGCTCGATCACCCGGACCAGATCCGGGCGGCCGGGCGAGCCGAGACCGGCGAGCACGCGATCGAGGTCGGCGGCGTCGAGCTTCGCGCCCTCGCGCAGGGTCACGGCGACCACCGAGATCTGCGCAGCGGCTGAGCCGCCCCGGACCCCGTAGGCGTGTGCGAGGCGAACCGCGGGGAGCTCGGCGAGCGCGTCCTGAATCGGACCTGCGGGCACGATCCCGGCGCTCGTCCGGACCAGGGCCGGGACGTGATCGACAAGCCAGAAGTCGCCGTCGACGTCGCGCCGGAACAGGTCGCCCGTCTGCAGCCACGCGTCGCCGGGCTCGAACACGCCGCGGATCGTCCCGGCGCCGCTGACGATCGCGCTCGGCCGCACCCGGGCCAGCAGCATCCCGACCTCGCGCCGCCCGCACTGCAGGGCGAAGCCGTCGTCGCCCTCGGTGAGCTTGCCGGCGAGCGGGTCGTAGGCGGCGATCCGGACCTCGGCGCTGCCGGGCAGCGGACGGCCCTTGCAGCCGGGCTTGTCTCCGGTCAGGTTGACGAGCACCGCGTCGCCCTCGGTCGAGGCGTAGAACTCGAGCACCCGGGCCGGAGCGAGGCGTTCGTTGACCCGCTTCCAGGTCGTGCGCGGCATCCCCGAGCCGATCAGCAGCCGGATCGGGTGGTGCCGCTCCCCCGGGTGCGGCGGCGCCTCGACGATCTGATCGAGCATCGTCCAGGTGTAGGAGACGATCGTCGCCCCGTAGCGCCTGACCTCGTCCCAGAAGTCCGCCGGAGCGACGTCCTCGGCGACGGCCAGCCGCGCGCCACCGGCGACCGCGCCGCCGATTGCCATCAGCAGGGCCGAAGGGTGGTAGACCGGGGTCGCGCTGTAGACGGTGTCGCCGGCCGACAGCGCTGCCGAGGAGGCGGTGCCGAACGCCGACAGCGCCCAGCGCGAGTTGGTGATCCGGTTCGCCCGCGTCCGGTCGCCGCTGCCGGTGAAGAGGATGAAGGCGAGGTCGCCGGCCCGGCCCGGGTTCGGCCGATACCAGGCGGGCGGACGAACCTGATCGGGGTCGATCGCCTCCATGTCGATCAGGCCCGCGGCCAGCTCGCGCGGGCCGCCGCCGCCGCCCAGCACGTACACCTGCCGGCCGGTCTGATCGGCGACCCGCGCTGCGTTCCGGGGATCGGCGATCACCCGATCGAGCTTGCCGAGCTCCGCCTCGCGCTCGGGATCGCCGTCTGGGCGCATCAGCACCGCGACCGCGCCGAGCCGGTTGAGCGCCGCGACCGCGGTCAGCGCGCTGGGGCGGGTCTGCATCAGCACCCCCACGTGCTCGCCCTGTCGCACGCCGATCGCCAGCAGCCCCCTGACCACGTTGTCGATCCGCTCGTTGACCGCGCGGCGGCTGTGGCCGCGATCGCCGAACAGCAGTGCGACGTCCTCGGGCGCGCGCTCGGCCTGCTCGTCGACGAGCAGGCCGAACGAGATCCGGGTGCCGGGGCTGATCCGCCCGAGCCGGCTGAGCCGGCCGAAGTCGTCGCGGCCGCCGCCGAGCAGCTCCCGCGCGGTCCGAGTCGCGCCGAGCGCCGCGCCGGCCAGCGCCTGAGCGACCCCGATTCCGGCGCCGGCGGCCAGCTCGAGCCTGGGGCCGATCCGACCGCCGAGCTCGGCCTCGGCCGTGGCCGCCGCATCGGCGTCGATCCGCTCGATCCCGGCGGGAAGCTCGCCGCGCCCGTCGCGGTGGCGCGACCAGGCGGCCACCGTCGGCCAGGTGGTCTCGACCGAGACCGAGCCGACGACGAGGCCGAAGTGGCCCGCCGGCAACGCCATCTCGTAGACGTCCGCCCGCGGCGCGGCGCGGGCCACCGCCCGGACCGTCCGCGGAGGAGCGATGTCGTCGGTCTCGCCGACGAAGACGAGCACCGGGCAGGTCATGTCGGCGAGCGTCACCAGCCGGCCCTCGATCACGAAGCCGCCGGAGACGAGCCGGTTGTGGACGCCGAACTGTTTGATCACCTCCGCCAGAGCCGGACCCGGCCAGGCGACCCAGCCCTCGGCCTCGAGGAACCGGCGCTGCCGCTCCCTGGGCAGCAACGCCTCGCGGTCGTGGATGTTGCGGACGAACTCGAGCCGCTGGCGCAGCGACTTCGCCGGGTCCATCATCCGGAAGCCGGTGCGGCTCGCCCAGGCCGGCAGCGCGGTGCGGGCGAGCACGTTGTCGGCGAGGAAGGCGGCGCCGCGGGTGAGGATCTCCTCCGGCATGCCGAAGGTCAGCGTCCCGCGAGTGTCGACCGGGCTGCCGAAGACGATCACGCTGGCGATCGACTCGCTGCGCCGGTAGGCGGCGACCTGGTAGCAGAACATCCCCCCCTGCGAGTAGCCGCCGATGTGCACGTCGCGACCGCTCTCGGCGGCGACCAGGTCGATCGCCTCCGAGACCGCGAGCACATGGTCGGTGAGCGAGCGCTCGAGGCCCCCCTCCTGGCGCTCAGGGGCGCCGAAGTCGACGACCCACGGCTCGACTCCGCGCTCGTGGAGCAGCGACACCGCGCTCGAGGAGGGGGAAACGTCATAGATCTCCGCGGCCAGCATCATCGGCGGCACGAGGAGGATCGCCGGGACGTCGGCCCGCCCCGCGGCCGCCGAGGGCGGGTAGTAGCGGCGCAGCCGATAGACGGGCCGCTCGGCGAAGACCTCGTAGGGCGACGGCAGCTCGTCGGTCTGCAGTCCCCCGAACCGCGCCACCTCGAGCGCGTTCTGGGCCGCGGCCCCGATCCGAGCGGCGGGCGCGGCGATCAGGTCGGGGAGCAGCGGCATCAGCGGCGGACTTTAGCCCGGCCTGGGAGTGCCGCTGCAGCCCGCGGACCCGGGCTGCGGGGCACCGCAACCCACCACCTAGCATCGGTTTGCAGGTAGAGACGCAGTGAGCATCACCGCGATCAAGACAGCCGCGGTCTCAGTGATCGCGATCGCCGCGATCGGCCTCGCCGCCGGCAGCGCCGGCGCGCGCACCTTCGCGCCCGGCAAGGGCAAGATCTACGCCGGCGTCAGCGACACCGGTTCGAAGCGGGACTACTTCGCCTTCGCCGAGGCGGTCGGCCGCCACGTCCCGGTCCTGCAGGCCTTCGAGGCCTGGGGCGGGAAGCTGAAGGAGGCCAAACAGCGCTGGAAGCGGACCGAGACCCGCGGGATGCTGAGCATCTCGACCTCGCCCTGCTACGAGTGCAGCGAGGTGATCAGCCCGCGGGCGATCGCCAAGGGGCGCGGCGACGGCTACCTGATCCGCCTGAACGAGTTCCTCGTCGATTGGAAGCGGCCGACCTACATCCGGCTGCTGCCCGAGATGAACGGGCACTGGAACCCCTACGCGGCGTTCAACGCCGACGGCTCGGCTCGCGACGCCGCTCACAAGACGAAGCAGTTCCGCCGGGCCTGGCGGCGGGCGGTGCTGATCGTCCGCGGCGGCAGGCGCGGCAAGCTGAACCGGAAGCTGCGCGCCGAGGGCCTGCCGAAGCTGAAGCGCGGCCGCGGCGCCCCGAAGCGGCTGGGAAGCCGAAGGTCGCCTTCCACTGGGTCCCGCAGACGCACGGCTCGCCGCGGATCAAGAAGCAATCGGCCCGCCGCCTACTGGCCGGGGAGCCGCTACGTCGACTGGATCGGCGCCGACATCTATGGCAAGTACCCGAACTTCGAGGGGCTCGAGCGCCTCTATCGCGCCCGCAAGGGCTTCCCGTTCATGATCGGCGAGTGGTCGCCCTGGGACACCGACAACCCGGGCTTCGTCAACTCCCTGCACGAATGGGCCGAATCGCACCGGAGAACGAAGCTGCTCGTCTACTACCAGGGGTTCGGCAACAACAACCCGTTCATGATCCAGCGCTATCCGAGCGCCGCCGCCGCACTTCGCGGCCAGCTGGACAACCGCCGCTACAAGCGCTTCGCGCCCGACTCCCGCCGGCCCAACAAGGGCGGCGGCGGGGGAGGAGGCGTCGTGCCGAAGGGCTGAGCGCGCTCAGCCCGAGCCGGCCAGCGCCCAGATCCGCTGCCCGCCGTCGACGCTCGCGACGACCTCGCCGGCGAGCTCGAGGTGGTCGAGGTAGGAGAGGGCCAGCTGCAGGCCCCAGCCGGCGGTGGCCGGGCTGTAGAAGTCGCCGAGCAGGTCGGCGAACGGTGTCGAAGGCGGGCTTCGGCCCGGCCTCGAGCGAGCCGCGCACCCGGGCGGTCTGCTCGGCCACGAGCGCGCGGTTCGCCTCGATCTTTGCCGGCACGTCGCGGAACGGCCGCCCGTGGCCCGCGAGGCAGAGGTCCGTCTCGAGCCCCTCGACGCGATCGAGCGAGCCGAGGAACTCGCCGACGGGATCGGGGGTGTGGCCGTGGTCGAAGAACAGCGAGATCCGTCCCAGGAGGTGGTCGCCGGAGATCATCAGGCGCCGGTCGGGCTGGTGGAAGACCACGTGTGAGGGCGCGTGCCCCGGCGCCTCGTAGACCTGCCAGGCGCCGAGATCGGTCTCGATCTCGACTCCCGGCAGCAGCGGCCGGTCGGGCTCGACCAGCCGGTCGATCGCCGGCGGCTCCCCGCGCCGCTGCTCGTAGCGCTCCAGCGCCTTCGGCGGGACGCCGCTCTGACGGGCCACCTCGATCCGCCGCTCCCAGGCGCGGTCGGGGTTCTCGACCATGTCCCTGATGTGATCCCAGGCCGGATGGATCCAGAGCTCGCAGCCGGCGCCGTCGACGACCGTGCCGGCGGCGCCGTAGTGATCGGCATGAGCGTGGGTGCAGGCGAGCAGCCGGACGTCGGCGAGCGAGAAGCCGGCCAGGCGCAGGCCGAGCTCGAGCTGGCCGGCACCGCCGGGCCCGCCGATCCCGGTGTCGAACAGCACGACGCCACCCTCGGCCGCCACGGCCCAGGCGTTGACGTGCGGCACCCCGGGCCACGGGCAGGGCAGCCGCAGGCGCCAGACGCCGGGCAGCACCCGCTCGGCCCGCGCCAGGGCGGCTGCCTCAGCTCGATCGGCGCCCTCACCCACTGCGGACCACGCCGCGACCGGCCGGCGGCTAGGCCGCGGGGTCCGAGGCGAGCTCGCGGGGAAGCCGATCGAGCTGCCGGGCCTGCCTCCAGGTGAGGAGCTTGCCGGTCCGCTCGTCGATCAGCTTGAAGCGGGTGCAGCGCAGCGACTCCCAGAAGGTCAGCACCGGCACGTCGTCGAAGACGGCGAGGCCGTCGTTGGCCGCCTGCAGGCTGTAGTTCGGCACCCGGGTGCTGAGATGGTGGACGTGGTGCAGCCCGATGTTGCCGGTGAAGAACTGCAGCAGCTTCGGCAGCTTCAGGTGGGAGCTCCCCCGCAGCGCGGCGTCGGCGTAGCTCCAGTTCTCGGAGGACTCCCAGTAGACGTCCTCGAACTGGTGCTGGACGAAGAACAGCCAGACCCCCATCGATCCCGCGATCAACACGATCGGGATCTGCACCAGCAGGTAGGCCTGCCAGCCGATCAGCAGGCAGACGCCGGCGACCAGCGCGATCACCGCCAGGTTGGTCAGCCAGACGCTGTTCCGCAGGGCCTTGTTGGCGGTCGTCGGCGGGATCCTCGGCTGGATCACCAGCGCCCAGAGCGGGCCGAGCCCGAACATCACCGCGGGGTTGCGGAACGCGCGGTAGCTGAGGCGGCTGCGAAGCGAGGCGTCACGGTATTCGGCGACGGTCATCGTCATCACGTCACCCGCGCCCCTGCGGTCGAGATCGCCGGCGGAGCCATGGTGGACAGCGTGGGAATGGCGCCAGTGGGCGAACGGGTGGAAGACGAGCAGGCCGAAGAGGCGCCCGAACCAGAGGTTGGAGGCGCGCCCGGTGAACAGCGATCCGTGCGTGCAGTCGTGGAAGAGGATGAAGGTCCGCAGCAGGAACCCGGCCGCCGGCACGCTGATCAGCAGGGTCAGCCAGTAGGACACCCCGAGACTCCAGACCATCAGCGGCCAGAGGGCCAGGTAGGCGACCGGGCCGGTGAGGATGTCGATCGCGGTCAGCGCCGGCCGCGGCCGCGCGTAGGGAGCGAGCTCCTCCCGCCAGAGAGGGTCGTCTTCGTTGCTTGGGGGGGAGGATTGGGGCATAGACAGCCGGGACAGGGCTGCTCCAGGTACCCGACCCGGCAGGGATCTTAGCCACCCGACCCGGACCGATGCGCGAGCCGGCCCGAGCGCCGCCGCGCCTCCGCGCCGGAGAACCGCCGGCCCGGAACTTTGTACGGGTGGACAACACGAGCTTGCGCCGGCGCCGTAATCTTCCGGATCGACAACTTGACTGGGACGGGCACGCGAAGCAGCCGGCGACGGTGGCGCGGCCTGTCGTAACGCGAACGAGGAGCGAGCAACCCTGATGACCACTGTCACCCGAGCCCGCAAGCACAACATCAGCGCCGGCACCTGGAGCCCGAGCGAGGTGATGCTCGGGCAGGCCGACCTGACCGAGGTCGCCAACCACCCGTTCGGCGAGAACGTCTTCTCGGGCGAGATCCAGAAGCAGCGCCTCTCGAAGGACACGCTCGAAAAGCTCCAGAACACGCTCGCCTCGGGCGACGCGCTCGACCCCTCGCTCGCCGACGAGGTGGCGGAGGCGATGAAGGAGTGGGCGCTGGAGAAGGGCGCGACCCACTTCACCCACGTCTTTCAGCCGCTGACCGGGCTCACGGCGGAGAAGCACGACTCGTTCTTCGAGCCCGACCGGGAGGGCGGCGCCCTGGCCGGCTTCTCCGGCAAGGAGCTGATCCAGGGAGAGCCGGATGCCTCCTCGTTCCCGACCGGGGGAATCCGCGCCACCTTCGAGGCGCGGGGCTACACGGCGTGGGATCCGACCAGCCCCGCCTTCATCCTCGAGAACCCGAACGGGGCGCTGCTCTGCATTCCGACCGCGTTCGCATCGTGGACCGGTGAGGCGCTCGACGCGAAGATCCCGCTGCTGCGCTCGATGGACGCGCTCAGCAGCGCCGCGGTCCGGGCCCTGCGACTGCTCGGCGACACCGAGGCGAAGCGGGTGTTCACGACGGTCGGCCCCGAGCAGGAGTACTTCCTGATCGACGAGCAGTACTACTACGAGCGGCCGGACCTGATCGCCTGCGGTCGGACGCTGTTCGGAGCGCAGCCGCCGAAGGGCCACGAGCTCGACGACCACTACTTCGGCTCGATCCCCGAGCGGGTGCTCGCCTGCATGATGGAGACCGAGCGGGAGCTCGTGAAGCTCGGCGTGCCGGTCAAGACCCGTCACAACGAGGTCGCGCCGGGCCAGTACGAGCTCGCGCCGATCTTCGAGAACTCGAACGTCGGCTCCGACCACCAGCAGCTGACGATGCAGGTGATGCAGAACGTGGCCCGCAAGTACGGACTCGTCTGCCTGCTGCACGAGAAGCCGTTCGCCGGCGTCAACGGCTCCGGCAAGCACAACAACTGGTCGATGGGGACCGACACCGGCCACAACCTGATGGAACCCGGCGACACACCGGCGGACAACACGAACTTCCTGTTCTTCTGCGCCGCCGTGATCCAGGCCGTCAACAAGCACCAGGGCCTGCTTCGGGCCTCGGTCGCCAGCATCGGCCAGGACCATCGCCTCGGGGCGAACGAGGCGCCGCCGGCGATCATCTCGATCTTCCTCGGGGCTGAGCTCGAGAAGGTGTTCGAGGCGATCGCGACCGGCGAGGGCGACCCGCACACGCCCGGCAGCTATCTCGGGCTCGGCACGCCGGTGCTGCCGCCGCTGCCGATGCACGGTGGCGACCGCAACCGGACCTCGCCGTTCGCCTTCACCGGCAACAAGTTCGAGTTCCGCGCGGTCGGCTCGAGCGCCTCGCTCGCGTTCCCGAACACGGTCCTGAACACGATCGTCGCCGAGGCGATCGACGAGCTGGCCGACAAGCTCGAGGCCCAGAGCGGGGACGCCGCCGAGAAAGTCGCCGCCGTGGTCAAGGAGTCCTACAGCGCCAACCGTCAGGTCTGCTTCATGGGCGACAACTACGACGAGGCCTGGCACGAGGAGGCGGTCGCGCGCGGGCTGAAGAACCTGCGGACGACGCCCGAGGCGCTGGCCGAGGTGCTGACCGCCGAGTCGGTCGGCGCGTTCGAGAAGTACAACGTGCTCAGCAAGCGCGAGCTCGAGGCCCGCTACGAGGTCTGGATCGAGCAGTACGCGACGATCGCCAACACCGAGGCGGAGACCGGCCAGAACATCGCCAAGACGATGATCCTGCCGGCGGCGATCCGCTACCTGGCGATTCTCGACGACGCCGACGTCGACGCGGTCGAGGGTGAGGTCCGCGGTCTGACCGACGAGCTGATCGCCGCGATCCGCACCCTCGAGGCGAGCAACGCGCCGGTCGATCACGAGGGGACCGCGCTCGCGGTCTACGCTCGCGACAACCAGCTCGATGCCCTGGCCGCCGTCCGCGAGGTCGCCGACCGGCTCGAGCGCGTGGTGCCCGACGACCTCTGGCCGTTGCCGAAGTACTCCGAGATCCTCTTCGTGCGCTAGGGCAGCAGCGGTGGTGGGCCGCCAGGCGGGGCCGGGCGGGCCTCGATCCCGAGCGCCGACGCGGCGGCCGCCCGGAAGACGACGATCTGGATGCTGAGCAGCTCCCGGCGGGGGAGGTCTGGGCTGCTGATCCACTGGGCCGTCGACACCTGAACGAAGGCGAGCCACGCGCGGATCGCCCATCGCAGACGGTCGGGCGGGTCCTCGACCCGCATTCGGGAGACGATCCGGGCGACCAGCGTGTCGAACATGGCGTCGACGTGGGCCTGCAGCTCGGGGTCGGCTGCGGGGCCACCCTGGAGGGCCTGCGGAATCGCGAACGGAAAGCGCTCGACCAGATCGACGAAGCCTCCCAGCCCGGCCTCGAACCGCTCGGTCGGGGGCAGCTCGAGGTCGCCCACATCGCTGGCCTCGACCACCCGCTCGAGCCCGAGGCGGATCGCCTCGACGTAGAGGCTGCGCTTGTCCTCGAAGTAGCGAAAGAGCAGGCCCTCGGAGGCGCCGGCCCGCTCGGCGAGCTCGGCCACCGTCACCTCGTCGTAGGGGCGGGTGGCGAACAGGACCAGCGCGTGCTCGAGCAGCTCGCGGCGGCGTTGATCCGGCGCCAGCCGCCGCCTAGCCACGGGAGCCGCCGCCGGGGCACCCTGGCGCGACGAACTCGTCCCCGTCCATGTAGGTCATACGGGGCAGATAGGGGCCGATCACCTGCTTCTCCCGGCCCGGCTCGTCGACGTTCTGGATCGCCTCAGCGAAACCCGGCTCCGGGCGCATGTTGCGCAGCACCAGCAGGCCGCCACCGGTCCGGCCGAACGGGTCCGAGAGGTTCCCCCGGCGGAGGAACTTGACCCCGCAGGAGCGCCGGGCCGTGGCCGGCCTGCCGGCCTTGCTGGAGACGACGATCGTGTATCGGCGCCCGTCGGCGAGCGGCACCTGCTCGTCGTAGATGCAGTCGATCGCGGCGGTCGTCAGCGGCGTGTCGTTCTGGCAGAGCGACCAGTAGCGAAGCTGCCCGCCGGGCATCCGTCTCGGGCCGGCCCCGGTCCGCGGGAAGGTCGGCATCTTCCCCTCGACGACGAGGATCTCGCCGTAGCTCTTGCCGACGGCGCCGGAGACGTAGCGGCTGTCGCCGTTGCTGTAGACCCCACCCGTCTGCTCGGTCGAGATCGCCGCCCGCTCCGGCTCGCTCGGGGTGCCGACCTTGAACACGCTGAGGGCGTAGGCGAGGTTGAAGAACGCCTCCCAGCGGAACGGGTTGAAGGCGGGAACCGTCGCCGGGTCGGCGCCGGGCGTGTTGATCAGGCCCTCGTAGAGGGCGAGTGGGATCGTCGGCGAGGCCAGGGAGCGGTCCGCGTCGTTGATCGCCTCGCACGCCGCCCGGCCCCGGAGCCTGCTGC
Organism: uncultured Solirubrobacterales bacterium; assembly: GCA_963700785.1. GTDB lineage: Bacteria > Actinomycetota > Thermoleophilia > Solirubrobacterales > 70-9 > CAXMST01. The sequence continues at coordinate 34,350 of CAVOYZ010000007.1, read as the reverse complement.
CGTCGGCCGCGATCAGCACCGGCAGCGGCAGGCCGCCGCCGGCCTTGACGCCGCGCCCCTCGTCGGGCACGTAGACGCGGTAGACGATCGACTGCACCCCGCCGGACGCGGCGGCGTAGAGCGTGTTGGCCCGCCGGGCCGCGGGGTCCTCGGGGAGCTGCTGATCGCGGACGCGCAGGTTCCAGCGGCGCGCTCTGCGACCGATGTCGCGACGGGATCCGGCGACGAACGGGTTCGTGTCGCCGTGCAGCGGCTCGATCTCCGTGTCGGTGACGGTGTCGGTGGGCTCGGTGCCCCGGTAGGAGTTCAGCGACATGTAGCGAGCACGGGGGAAACGGCCCTTGAGCCGCAGGCGCGAACCCGCCGGCAGGCTGAATCGGGCTGCCCAGTAGCGGGCGCTGAAGTCCGGATAGGCGAAGTTGTGCTCGCGGTCGAAGACCGGGAACCAGAGGCACGATGCGCTCCCGTCGGCCGCCTCGGCGTCGGCGGACGCCGTGCCGGCTCCGGCGCCGAGCAGCCCGAACAGCGCCAGGGCCAAGCGAAGCCGCAAGCGCCGCCACCCGCGCGGCGGCGGGCACTTGGTCGCGGCCGAGTCGGGGACGCGCCATCAAAGCAACCCGATCACGCCACCGACGGTGCCGACGTAGAGGCGTCCGTCGGGGCCGACGTACAGCGCCGCGTAGTGGTTGTTGGCGAGCGGGCCGGTGCCGCCCCGCCGCTCCCAGAGGACCTCGCCCGTCGCCGCGTCGAGCGCCGTGAAGTAGAAGGCGTCGATCCCGCTCGGCATCTCGGGTTTGGTGTAGGTGAGCATCGTTCCGTCGGCGGCCGAGACCTTGGATACGACCGAGGGTATCCGCACCTCGTCGTTCGACCAGACCTGCTCGCAGGCCCCGGCGCTCGGGTCGAGGTCGACGCGGGCCGCCCCGGGAGAACTGCTGTGGCCGCCGATCATGTCGAGGAGCCTGTAGCCGTAGTTGTTCTCGACAAACAGCGAGCGGCCGGCCGCGATCAGGGAGTTCTCGGTGGCGCTCTCACCGGAGCCGAAGACCGGGACCTCGCAGACGAGGCGCCGGCCGCGGACCCCCGGGCGGGCATCGAAGACCAGCACGTTCATCCGCGGCTCGGCGTTGTCAGCTACCGCCACGTAGCGACCGCCGAGCATCACCGTCGGCGTCGTCCCGGAGGAGCGGCTCGTCTGCCCCGGCTTCTGCTGCTCGCCCCTGTCGTAGCCCTCCGACCAGACCACCGCCGGGCGGCCGCGCCGATCGATGCGCAGCCGCAGCAACCGCTCGGAGGTGATCACGAAGGCGCCGCCCCCGGGGGCGAGGGCGAACGAGTTCTCGATCTCGGTCCGCTCGAATCGGATCGCCTCGGCCTCACCCGTCCCGGGGTCGAGGACTCCGACCGTGCCCTCGGCACCGACGTACCAGAGGTCGCCCCCGGCGTCCGGCAGCACCGAGGTGATCGGCTCGGAGTCGGCCAGCGTGGCGGATACGTCGTAGCCCTCGAGCGGCATGATCTCGAGCCCGCCCCAGCCGTTGCCGATCGTGAACAGCTCGATCGCGCCCTCGGCGTTGCCGAGCACAAGCCTGCCCTCGCGATCGAGCACGGCGTAGCCGCCGCCCGCGAAGTTGGTGAGGAAGTCGGCGCCGAGCTCGCGATCACCGATCCGGGCCTCGGCCAGCGGTTCGAGGGTGGCCGGGTCGAGGACGTAGGCCATGATCCGGGTGCCGCCGACGCAGACGGCCACCATCCGATCCCGCCCGTCGAAGAGGATCGAGGCGCAGTCGCCCGGCACCCGGAACGAGCGCAGCTCCGCGGCGCGAGGGTCGATCACCGAGCGCCCCGTGTAGGTGTCGGTCATCGCCGCGTCGTTGTGGATGTTCGAGCCCTGCCCGCGAGCGAGCGCCGGGTTCGGTGAGGTCGGTCGCACCGGGAGCGGCTCGCCCGTGAGCCGCTCGCCTCCCCGGAACTCCGCGGCGAACAGGCTCGACGGAGCCATCGGAATCTCGTCGTCGCCGGCGGCGACCAGCGTCCCGGTCACGAACAGCGTCGCGAGCAGCGCGCCGGCAACCGCCAGCTCGCGCCAGGGTCCGCGCGCCGAGCCGGCCGGCCGCCGGGCGACCCCGACCAGCGCGAAAAGGGTGAGGCCGGCCCAGGCGACCAGGACGACGCGACCGCCTGGAACCCAGGAGGCAGGAGAGAGCTCGTACAGGGGGCCGGCGACCAGCGCCGCCGTCAGGGCGACGAGCGCTGCCGCCACGGCAGCCGCCCGGCGCGCGCCCCGATCGACGCCCACAGCCAGCGCCAGCAGCACGATCGGGACCGCTCCGCCGATGAAGACGCCGAGGCCGGCCCCGACGAAGATCCCGTCATCGCCGAGGCCCGCGCCGAACATCGCCGGGCCGATCCAGAGCTCGTCGACGATCGCCAGCGGCGTCACCGCGAGCGGCACGAACAGTGCAAGGAGAACCGCCGCGGTCCGTGGACCGGGGCGGCTCACCGCCTCCGACTGCAACTCCCCCATGCTGGGTCCAGCGGCTGCTATTCCGGCCCGGGTCGGTAGATGGTCAGGCCGAAGAACGTGCCCGTCCAGATCGTCCTGCCGGGGCCGATCTCTGTCGCCGCGTAGTTCGAGTTCTGGCAGCTGTTGGGGAGCTCGTCGAGCGTCTGCTGCAGGAAGACGAGCACCCCGATCTGCTCGAGGAAGTCGAGCGTCTGCTGCGTGCACCGCTGATCGCTCGCCGGCGCGAAGAACCGGGAGCGCCCGTTCTTCCAGCTCAGCCCCGAGACGCCCCAGAAGCCGTCCCGCTGCCTGATGCCGTAGGCGAGCTTCGAGCGCTCGCTGATCGAGGGGATCCCGTTCGGGATCGCGACCTTCTGGTTGGCCCAGACGGACTCGCAGCTGCGCTTCCCCGGCCGCCAATCGATCCGCTCCGCCCCGCGCGGCGCGGCGGCCGGATCGCCACCCCGGAGCGCTGCGAGCGCGTTGAGCAGGATCGGGGGCAGGCCGCCGGGGAACTCGTAGTCGAGGGCGTTGTTGACGTGCAGGGTGCCGTAGCCGCGAACGGCGACCGACTGCTCGGAGAGCGAGGTGACCACGTTCGAGTCCCCGAAGCGGACCGGGTACTCGCAGGCCAGCCGCCGCGAGCGATCGCCGCCGAGGCCCTGCCAGTCGCCGGGGATCCCGTTGCGCCAGAAGAGGTCGACGTGCATCAGGTCCTGGCCGTCGGTGATCACCACGAACTTGTCCCGGCCGGCCCCGGTTCCCATCAGCGACGGGGTCGACCCCGACCCGGCGCCGAGCCGGATCTCGGAGGTCTCCGAGCCGGCGTTGTAGCGGGCGCTCCACCTGCTCTCCAGCCTGTTCTTGGCGGCGTCGTGGTCGAAGCGGCGCATCCGCTTCGAGGTGACGACGTAGATCCCGCCGCGCTCGTCGGCGGCGATGCTGTTGGAGACGGTCTCGAGCTGCTCATCGGGCGCGCCGCAGCGGCCCTCGTTGACATTGATCGAGCGGAGCCTGGAATCGCGCATCCGCTTCGGCTGACGTGGAATCGTCCCGACCGCCCCACGCTCGGTCGCCAGCGCGACGTAGCCGTCGTAGGTCATGGTCGCGCCGACCAACCTGTCGGCGACTCCGCAGAAGAAGCCGGCCGGCAGCATGTAGCGCTTGCGCAGCTTGATCTCGGAGCCGGGATCCCCCTTGACCGCGTCCTTGTAGACGTCGATCCAGCGCTCACGGGGGACGTAGAAGCGGCCGTTGCGGTCGAGGATGTTGTAGGCGCCGGTGATCCCGCCTTGGCCTGGGGGCGGGCGGTCCCCCTCACGATCGTCGGGTACGTAGAGGTCGATCAGCTCGCCGCTGTCGGCGTCGAGCTTGAACAGCGTCTGGCCGTCGGTGCTGTCGACCATCGACCCCCAGGCAACGCGCTCGCCGTCCTCGTAGCGACCGCTGAACTCGATCTGGATCGGGACGCCGGGGAGGTCGATGTGCTCGCTGCGGACGTCGGCGCTCTCGAGACCGCGAAAGGGCGAGGAGCCCTGCGCGTAGCTGCCGCGGTGCGATGCGGCCCAGGGGGACTCAGCGAGATAGGGGTTGCAGGGCGGCTCCTGGCTGCCGCGGGGCTGCTTGCACTCCCGGGCCTCTCCGGTCGCGGGAACAAGGAGCAGGGCAGCTGCGATCCCGGCAGCGAACAGGCTCGCTTTCCCGGCGAGGCGACCGATACCTGGGGGGTTTAGCGTCACAACCTCTTCTCCGTTGGTCCGCGCCGCCGGGCACGAGGTCGGGTCAACGTATCAGAACAACTGAGCGGTAGCTCAATAGCAGCCACCGGACCCTGAACCCGCCGGCGGGGGTCAGGTTGCGGTCCGGGCTGACCTCAATCCACCGGGGTGAGCTTGAGCACGGGGATCACCCGATCGCCGGCCCGCTGCTTGTAGAGGCCGTAGCCGGCGTAGAGCTGCTCCGCCAGCGCGAACAGGCGGTCACGCTCGGGGCCCTCGGTCTCGCGGACGCGGTAGTCGGCCTCGACCCCACCGCCGGTCAGCTTCGCCTCGCCGGCGGCGACCAGGTTCAGGTACCAGGCCGGGTGCTTGGCCCGGCCGAAGCTCGAGGCGATCAGGACCACATCGTCGCCCTCGGTGAAGTAGACGAGCGGCACCGTGCGCTCGATCCCGGACTTCCGGCCCGGAACGGTGAGCAGCACGACCGGGAAGCCCATGCCGGTCGAGAAGCGGCCTCCGCTCGCCTTCAGCAGCACTGGATCGACCCGGGTCGAGAACTTCATCGCGAACGCCGTCCCCGGCTTGGTCATCACGAACCGCCGCATCGCCTGCTCGAAGGCGCTCGGTGGCTTGGTCGGATCTACGGCGGGAATCGCGGCGATCGTTGGATCGTATCCCCACAGGAAGGGCCGAGCCTCCTACCCTTCAGTGCGAACGTCTTGCGAGTCAGCCCGACAAGCGCAGGTGGGTCGCGAGCGGCCCTGCTGGCCATCGCCGCCGCGGCGACGCTGGCCCTGGCCTCGTGCGGCGGCGACACCGCGCCCGAGGGGACCCGCGCAGAGCCCAGTCCGCAGGCGTCCGCGCCCGAACAGGCGCCGTTGCTCGAGGGCGGTGACCGGGTCGTGTTCATCGGCGACAGCCTCGCGGTCGAGGCGCCGCCCAACTACCCCGAGCTGCTCCCAGAGGCGCTACGCGGCCGCGCGCGGGGGGTCGAGACCGTGAACCTGGCCGAACCCGGGACCACGGCGGAGGATTGGAGCGCCGGGGGGCCACTGTTCCGGCAGCGCCTCGCCCCCGAGCTGAACGGAGCCGACGTCGTGGTCGTCACTCTCGGCGGAAACGACTTGCAGGAGTCGCTGGGCGGCTCGGACGGGATCGATGCAGCCGGGCGCGCGAACGCCGGCTCCGGGGCCGGCGCGCTCGCCGCGATCGACCGTTTCGGCCGCCGGCTGCGCTCGATCTTCGCCGCGATCCGCAAGCGCTCGCCGGGGACGAAGATCGCCTACGTCGGCTATCCGGACTACTCGCAGGCGACGGTCTGGCGCGAGGCGGGCGGCGCCCGGGGCACGCTCGCGCTGAGCTTCGGGCTCTCGGCCCTGACCGCCGCGGCGGCGGACGCGGGACCCGACCTGCTGGTCGAGATGGGGGAAGCGACGGCGCGCGCCGGGGTCGACTCGCTGCTCGCCGACAGCGAGCACCTCGGCCCGGCCGGCCACGAGCTCTACGCCCGCAGGCTGGCCGCCGAGCTCACCCGCCAGCGGCCACGCTGAGCAGCCCGAAGGCCTCACCGATCAACTCGTAGGAGCGGATCCGGTCGGCGAGCCCGTGGGTACTGCCCATCAGCATCAGCTCGTCGGCGCCACTGCGGTCGAGCAGCTCGCCGAACGCTTCGCGAATCTGGACCGGGGTGCCGACGATCATCCGCAGGCCCTCGATGCCTCCCGCGGGCGGGCGCTGCGGGCGGTCTGACGCGGACGCCTCCTCCGCAGTCGGCAGGGGCGTCGGCGTCCCGGCGCGGAGATTGCGGAAGGCGACCCGCGAGGGTGCGGCGAGCAGCTGCGCGCGCTCCTCGGTCTCGGCGCAGATCGCGTTGTGACCGAGGATCGCGTACGGCTCGGAGAGCTCCGGCGAGGGGCGGAACTGCTCCCGGTACATGCGCAGCGTCGGCACCGCCTCCGAGGGGTTGATCTGCCCGGCGAAGGCGAAGCCGAGCCCGGCAGCGGCGGCGACGCGGGCCGAGTAGTCGCTCGAGCCGAGCAGAAAGACCGGAGGCAGCGGAGCGTCGTCCGGAGCGGCGCGGACCGGGGCGAACGGATGCGACTCCGGCCACTCCCGCAGACCGGAGAAGGCCAGCAGCTCGGCCAGCAGCTCCGGCAGATCGTCGCCGCCGACCTCGCGGCCGCGCCGCAGCGCCAGCGCGGTCCGCGGGTCGGTGCCGGGGGCGCGTCCGATCCCGAGATCGATCCGACCGGGATAGAGCGCCTCGAGCACCTTGAACTGCTCGGCGACGTGAAGCGGCGCGTGGTTGGGCAGCATGATCCCACCGGAACCGACGCGGATCCGCTCGGTCACCGCGGCGATCGCCGCGATCATCAGCTCGGGGGCGGAGCTGGCGACCATCGCGCCTCCATGGTGCTCGGCGAGCCAGAAGCGGTGATAGCCGAGCCGCTCCGCCGCCTGGGCGAGCTCGACGCTCTCGCGGACCGCGGCGGCCTCGCCCCGCCCGGCGGCGACCGGGCTCAGGTCGAGTACCGAGACCGGCGGCACGATCGCTAGCCGGCCACTCGGGCGCCGTCCGCCGCTGCCGCCAACCGCGCGGCGAGGAGCTCTGCGTCGGCGTCGGAGATCGTCCGCAGTTGCCCCTGGAAGGCGAGGTGCCAGTGCTCCGCCGGCCACTTGCCGAGGTGCTCCAGCTCGCCCAGAAGCGACTCGGCGGGGACGAACGCATCCTCGTCGAGGACGAGGACCGGCTCGGCCTCGACCCGCCAGGGGTAGTCCTCGGGGTGTTTCTTCTTGCCCTGCGGCCAGATCGGCTCGCGATCCTCGAACATCGGCGACAGCACCCTCGCGATCGCGCCGAAGGCCTTGACCCCGGTCACGTAGAAGATCACCCGATCGCCGGGCTCGAACTGCTCGGCCTGCCGCACCCGGCGCTCCTTGAGCCCGATCAGGTCGAAGCCGCGCTCGATGTTGATCCGGAGGTTCTCGAGGCTCCCGGTGAGGATCCAGGTCTTCGTGCCGTCCGCCATCGGCTCCCGATCTTAGGGCCTCGGGGCAGCCGGATCAGCGCAGCCGGCGAACGCCCAGCGGGAACACGTCGGCGATCACATAGGCGTTGATCCGGGCGGGGATCTCGGTGCCGGCCGGCAGCCGCAGGTCGACCCCGGTGATCCTCCGCGCGCGGCGCCGCAGGGTCGTCAGACCGTTGTAGTCGAGCCCCAGCGGCCGGCCTGTGGCGGGGTCGACCAGCAGCAGGTTGGCGATGTGACGATTGACGCCGAAATGAGCGCCACGGCTCAGCTCGAGCTTGGCGGCTACGGACCCATCGTCCGTCGCGGTCGGCCGGCGCAGCTTCACGGACGAGATCCTCACCCCGCCGGGACGCCGGTTGGCCGGCCCGCGGTAGCCGGAGGTCAGGTATGCGCCGGAGGAGATCAGCTTCGCCTCGTCGTTACAGAGGCCGGCGGCGATCAGCGCCCCGCCCAGGTTCGGCACGTCGGGGCAGTTGACCTCGCCATAGACGGCGGCGCCCGGTGCAACGCGCCGCCTGTCGTCGAGGCGGCCACGGAACTGGAGCCGCTCGAGCGGGACCGGCCCGAAGGTGAACAGCAGCTCGAAGCCGCGCTGCTCGAGGATCAACGAGTCCCCCGCGTAGCGGCCGGACAGCGGGAACGCGAACTCGCTGTCCCGATCGGGCACCCGGCGCCCCCGCCTGTCCTCGCGCGAGCCGACCACCCAGAGGAGGAGATCCCCGCGCCCGCGCCGATCGCGGGGCTGGCTCTCGAGCGCCCCGACGATCCAGTCGTAGCTGTCGAAGCCGATCTGGTTGACGGACGGCAGCAGGGTCGGCAGCGGCAGCGAGAGCCGCCTCAGGTTGAAGGCGCCGACCCGTCTTCGGCCCGTCGGCAGGGCCGCCGCCTGCCCGCGCCGGCGCTCGGTCTTGAACTCGATCCGGTCCGAGAACGACCCGTCGCCGCCGCCGGCGAAGCGACCGGCCAGCTCGACGTCGTAGTCGGTGTCCGGCCGCAGGAAGCCGCGCGGCAGGATGTGGAGGTAGCGGCCGTCGGCGGAGAGCTGGGCCGAGAAGGGAAACGGCGGGTCGACGCTCTTGACCAGCGACTCGGCGCTCGGCGCCGCGAGCATCCGCGCATCCTGGGTCTCCCCTCCCCGGCGGACGACGAGCCGCGCGGTGATCGTCGTCGCCGTCGGCAGCCTGCGGCGATAGCCGCCGGTCTCGGTCGAGCCCCCCGCCGTCACCGGGAAGGTCCGCGTCAGGTTCTTGGCGAAGCGCTCGCCCGGATCGGTGTCGCAGCGCCGCTCCGACGCGCCCCGGCCGAGGCAGTAGTCGTAGGGCACGTGGGTCATCCGGCCGTGCTCGCCGCCGATCCAGATTCCCCGCCTGCCGAGCGCGGGGCTGCCGTTGAGGTCGTTGCGATCGCGAAGCGCGCGGCTCTCGGGAGTCGTGTCGTAGGACCAGCGACGGCTGCCGTCGCGGGTGTTGATCGCGTAGAGCCTGCCGTTCGAGGAGCCGACGTAGAGGACCCGGCCGGACTCGCCCTTCGGCGGCAGCCCGAGCGCCGGTGAGGACCGGATCGGATCGCCGGTGTCGTAGCGCCAGACGAGCTTGCCGTCCGGATCGAGCCTGTAGATCGAGCCGTCGGCGGAGGCGAGGTAGATGCCCACCGTGTCGCCGTCCGAATCCTCCTCCAGCGCCGCGGATGGGTAGATGTGGTCGCTGGTGGCGAAGCGCCAGCGCTCGTCCCCGGTCTCGGGGTCGAGCGCGTAGAAGTTCCCGTCGAAGGAGCCGATGTAGACGGTGCCGTCGCTCCCGATCGCCGCCGAAGCCGCGTTGAACCCGATCGTCAGCTTGCTCCAGAGCGGAGCGCCGCCCGAATCGATCCCGTAGAGAAGCGCGTCGACCGAGCCGAAGAAGATCCGCCCGTCGTCGTCGATCGCCGCCGCCGACCAGACGGCGTTTCCGGTCGGGAAGCTCCAGCGCTCTCGGCCGTCCGGACCGATCGCGTAGAGGCCGCCGCCGGTGTTGCCGGCGTACAGGGTCCCGTCGGGCCCGGTGACCACGTTCCCCTCCCACCAGTTGACGATCTGCCCGCCCTGCGGCGGCTTCTCGGTCCGGAACCGCCAGACGATCCGCTCGCGCCTCGTCAGCCCTCGCTTGCGCGGATCCCGCAACCGATAGATGTACTCGTCGGCCGAGCCGAAGGTGACCGTCGGCGAGCCGGCCAGCGGGTCGCGTGCCCCGAGCGTTGCCGCCGAATCGATCACCTCCCCGGTCCGGAGCTTCCAGCGCAGCGATCCGTCACGGCCGACGGCATAGAAGCGCCGGTCGGCGGAGCCGAAGTAGGCGGTGTCGTCGCCGTCGATCACCGGAGTCGAGAAGATGCCCTTGCCGGTCTTGAAGCTCCACGGTCGCGAACCGTCGCGGTATCGGGCCCTGATCGGAGCCGCGCCGGTGTTGCGCCGGTCGCGCCGCATCGACGGCCACGGGGAGCTCTGCTGCACGGGCGTGTCGTAGGAGAAGCTGCGCTCCGCCGCCGGAGCCGCCGGCGCAAACGCGAGGGCGGTTGCGGCCAGCGCCGCCGTCGACGCTGCGAGGGCGATGCGACGGCGCTGCTGTGACGGGCCCCGGGCCAATCCACGCGGATCGTATCGGCGAACCGCGGCTGTGGGCGGGCCCCGGCCTAACGCCTCACTACCCGCAGGCGGTCGGCGCCTACGGTGCCGAGCCTGCTGCGCCCACCGTCGGGCCAGAAGACCGTTACCCGCTCGGCCCGACGCGAGCGGCCGAGCCCGAAGTAGAGGCGGTAGTGGCCCTGGCCGTAGCGCGATCCGTCGTTCTGACCGACCCATTGGGTCAGGGTGCGCCGCCCGACCCGCGCCTGGACCCGGGCACCGAGGGCCTGCAGGTTTCCCCGCGGGCCGATCAGATCGAGCTCCAGCCAGTGATTGCGCCGAGCGGTCTCGTTGCCGAACATGCGGATCTGCGGGAACTCCCCGCGGCCGCGCTGGGTGAGGCGGACGAGGTCGCGGCGACCGTCGCGGTCGGCGTCGAACCAGGTCGCCCGCGCGAAGCGTGGCGAGCCCGCCGTGCCGAGCAAGCCGACCCTGCGGAATCCTCCGCCGACGTTGCGGAACAGGCCGTCGGGGCTGACGTAGAGATCGAGCCGCGTGTCGTTGTCATAGTCGACCCACGCCGCCGCAGCGCCGTGCCGAGCCGGCAACCCCCAGCGGCGTGGATCGTGAGCGGCGAGCCGCCCCCTACCGCGGTTGACGAGCAGCGAGTTGCCGCTCGGCGCCGCGACGAAGAGGTCGAGATCACCATCGTTGTCGAAGTCGCCCGGGGCGATCGCCTCGACGTTCTTGTCCTCGTTCGGGGTGTCGATCCGCTGCCGGAGGCTCGCCCCTCCGTTTCGTCTCAGCGACCAGACCGAGACCGAGAACTGGCCGGCGCGGACCAGCTCGAGAACGCCGTCGTTGTCGAGGTCGACCAAGCTGTTCGCGGTCGCCGTATTGCCCACCCCCCGGAGCGCCCCGCGCTGCTCTCTGAAGGTGCCGTCGCCCGCTCCGCGGTAGAGGCGGGGGCGCCCGGCCCGGCAGCCGAGGAAGATGTCGAGCCTGCGATCGCGATTGAAGTCGAGCGACTGCGCCTCACGACCACGGCAGTCGCCCTTGCGGAGCCCCGACCCGCTGGTCGCGTCGACCAGGACGCGATCGCGGTTGAGCAGCAACTCGTCCCGCCCCAGCCGCGGCACCAGCCGGGACTTGCCGGACAGCCCGCCGCTGCTGACGAAGGCATCGAGGCGACCATCGCGGTCGTAGTCGGCCCAGGCGACGCCGTGGCGATCGCCGAGGCTGATCTCGAACTCGCGGCCGGGAGCGGGTACCGAGCGAGGCCCGAGGAAGACGTTGGCGAGCGGCAGCGGTGCGTCGATCCTCGTCCGGAACGGCAGGTCGATGTGGTTGGGTCGCAACACCAGGCGAGCGTTGCGGCCCATCTCGAAACGGATCACGGTCCTCGTCCTGCTCTTGCGGACGACCTCCACCTCGGCGTTGATGCGTCGCCGGATCTCGACCTTCGGGAAGCTGACGACGATCCGGCCGCTCGCCCTGGCCCCCGCCAGGCCCTCGACCCGCTGCAGCCCCTTCGCCGCCAACCGGATGTGGGGGCGACGGTCGCCCGCCCGCAGCCACATGTAGAGGCCCGGGTCGTCGACCTCGGGGAAGCGGGACAGATCCTCGATCCCCGGGATCGACGGGTTCGGGGCGAAGCCCGCGCGCTGGAAGGCGTCCTCGAAGCGGCCGGCGCCGTCACCCTCGAGCAGCGAGTCGCGAAACATGTGGTTGGTCGAGTAGAGGTCGAGGCGACCGTCGCGGTTGAAGTCGGCGACGCCGACGTCGTAGGCCCGCTTTCGCTGCAGCTCGACGCCGTGCCCCTCGAACGAGGGAGCCGCCGGCGCGGGCGCCGCCGTCCACAGCGACAGGCCGGCCAGCAGCGAGACCACGCCGGCCGGCCCCCACCGAGCCCTGCTTGGGGTCGAGGCCATCGGCGCCGAAGGCTAGCGGCGGGCCCCGGGGATGCGGGGCGACCGCGAGCCCTGAGCCGATAGCGTCCGCGACCGTGACCCGCCCGCTGCTCGCCGTCGACACCCCGTCGATGCTCTATCGCGCGTTCTTCGCGCTGCCGAAGACGATCCGGGGGCGGGGCGGCCGGCCGGTGAACGCCCTGCTCGGCGCGGCGAACCTGATTCTCCGCGAGGTCACCGAACATGACCCACGGGTCGTGGTGCTCTGCTTCGGTCCCGATGCGGCCGCCTACCGCGTCGAGCTGCTCAGCAGCTACCACGCCGATCGCCCGGAGATGCCGGAGGAGCTCGTCCCGCAGTGGGCCGACGCCCCCGCCTTCTTCGCCGCCTTCGGCTGGCGGATCGCGGACCACGAGTCGCTGGAGGCGGACGACCTGCTCGGCACCCTGGCCCGGCTCGAGGCCGACGCGGGCGGCAGCGCCCTGATCCTGACCGGCGACCGCGACATGTTTCAGTGCGCGTCGGAGCGGATCGGGGTGCTCTACGTGAGCACCAAGGTCAAGGGCGGAGCCGAGCTGCTCGGGCCCGCCGAGGTCGAGGCCCGCTACGGGATCCCCCCGGCGCTGGTCCCGGACTTCATCGCCCTGCGCGGCGACCCCTCGGACGGCATACCCGGGGCGAAAGGAGTCGGCGAGAAGACCGCCGCCGAGCTGCTCCGCGAGCACGGTTCGCTCGAGGCCGTGCTCGACGCCGCGATTGGGATCAGCAGGCCGAAGCTGCGAACGGCGCTGACCGGATCGCGGGATGAGCTTCTCGCCTACAAGGAGATCGCGACGCTGCGTGACGCCGAGCTCGAGCTGCCGTCCGACTCGTCCACCGATCCCGTTGCCGCGGCAGCGGCCGCTCGCGAGCGCGGCATGGACCGCCTCGCGGAGCGGCTCGAGGAGTCGGAGTAGGGTCCGGGCGAACGGATGAGCGATCGATCCAACGAGCCGGGCGAGAGTCCGTTCGAGGGTCGCTCCGCGGTGGTCACCGGAGGAGCGAGCGGCCTCGGGCGCGCCACCGCGCAACACCTCGCGGCGGCGGGCTGCCGGGTGCTGATCGCCGATCTCGATTCCGAGAGTGGCGAGGCCGTCGCCGACGAGATCGACGGCCGCTACGTGCGCGCCGACGTCAGCGATCCCGAGCAGAACGAGAGGATGGTCGCGACCGCGGAGCAGCACCACGGCGGCCTCGACTACGCCTTCCTCAACGCCGGGGTCTCGACCGGCTGCGGGCTCGGCGAGGGATTCGACCTCGACCTCTACCGGCGGGCGATGGGCGCGAACATCGACGGTGTCGTCTTCGGCGTCCAGGCCGCGCTGCCGGCGCTGCGCCGGGCCGGCGGCGGCGCGATCGTCGCCACCTCGTCGCTGGCCGGACTGACCGCGGTCCCCTACGACCCGATCTACGCCGCGAACAAGCACGCCGTCGTCGGCCTGGTGCGCTCGCTCGCGCCGGGTCTTCGCCACGAGAAGATCCGGATCAACGCGATCTGCCCGGGCTTCGCGGACACGGCGATCATCGAGCCGATCAAGGACGATCTGCAGGCCGGCGGCATGCCGATCATCCCGCCGGCCGACGTCGCCGAGGTCGTCCTCGGGCTGCTTGGGGGACCGCAGTCGGGGGAGTGCTGGTTCATTCAGCCGGGGCGCGCCGCCCCGTTCGAGTTCCGCAACCTCCCCGGTCCCCGGACCTGACCCCTGTGCAGCGTCCGCGGCCGCTCCCGCGGCGGCCACCCGGTGGTAGGTTGGGTCGGGCTGGGAAGTACGAGAGGAGGCCGAGCGTGAGTTTCCGTGACCATCTCCCCCAGCTCGACGGAGGGCGGTTCATCACCGACGGCGGCCTGGAGACGTACCTCGTCTTCCACCGCGAGATCGAGCTGCCCGAGTTCGCCGCCTTCGATCTGCTCCGCGAGGAGGCCGGTGTCGATGAGCTCCGCGAGTACTACCGCCCCTACCTGTCGCTCGCCGCCGAGCACGGAGCCGGCTTCGTGCTCGAGAGCCCGACCTGGCGCGCGAACCCCCGCTGGGGCGGGATGATCGGCTACGACACCGCGGCGCTCGCGCAGGCGAACCGGGATGCGATCGGGTTGATGGAGGATCTCCGCGACGAGTATGTCGACCGGCTCGACGGGCCGATCGTGATCAGCGGTTGCGTCGGGCCCCACGACGACGGCTACGACCCATCGGAGCTGCTCTCGGCCGACCACGCGGCGGACTACCACTCGACCCAGGTCCGGACCCTGTCCGAGGCCGGCGCCGACCTCGTCGCCGGCGTGACGATGACCTACGCCGAGGAGGCGATCGGCGTCACCCGCGCCGCCACCGACGCGGGGCTGCCGGCGGTGGTCTCGTTCACGGTCGAGACCGACGGGCGGCTGCCGAGCGGACAGCCGCTCGCCGAGGCGATCGAGCAGGTCGATCTCGAGACCGACGGCGCGCCCGCCTACTTCATGATCAACTGCGCCCACCCGACCCACTTCGAGCACCTGTTCGAGGGGCAGGGCGGTGAGTGGGCCGAGCGGATCCTGGGCCTGCGCGCCAACGCCTCGACCCGGAGCCACGCCGAGCTCGACCAGGCGGCCGACCTCGACGACGGCGACCCGGAGGACCTCGGGGCCCGCTACGCGGACCTACGTCGGCGCCTGCCCGAGCTCCGGGTGCTCGGCGGTTGCTGCGGAACCGACCACCGTCACGTGGCCGCGATCACCGCGGCCTGCTTCAACTGAAGCGGGGCCGGGCGCTCGCGCCTAGCCTCTCGCCCTGCGCTGCTGCACGGCGGAGCCTGGTCGCTCGGCCGTCGACGTCTTCGTCTTGACCGGCATCGCACCGTGGTTGCGGAACCAGCGCCGCCCGCGCTTGGTCAGCTTCATCGAGACCTTGGCGGTGGTCCCGCCGGCCAGCTCGAAGCCACCCTCGGCCGCCCTGAAGGCCCTGCCGCCGCGACGGGGGTTGCGCTTGACGACGATCTCGCCGTCGTTGCAGGAATCGAACAGGCCGGGGCAGCTCGACCCTGGCGATCAGCGCCCCGCCTCGGCGCTTGAGCGCGCCGTCGGCGAGCTGAGCGCGGGGCTGGATGATCCGCTTGAAGCCGGGCGCGAGCTCGGCTCCCTCCGCGAGCGGCTTGCGAACGGTGGCCCCGACGAAGCCGCCGGAGCTGCCCGGCCGCTCGACCACCGGCAGCCGCAGGCGCAGATCCGTCACCTCGATCGGCTGCTGGTTGTCGGAGGGGCGACCGTAGGGGCCGAGGAAGCCGGGGTCGGCATCGGCCGCAAGCAGCTCGAGCTTGGCGACGTGGCCCTCCTCGAAGGTCCAGGCGCCGGGGTGCAGCTGGAAGGCCTGCGGGTCGGAGCTGCCGGTCTCCGGCCGCCAGAGGCCGCGGGCGACGAGCGTCTGCATGCCGTCGGGCCCGACGTCGAGCAGGCGCGCCGCGACCTGTGAGTTCTGACCGCCGAACTGGTAGGAGGCGACGACGAGCGGGCTGCCGATCATGGTGAAGCCACCCGGCGGCGCCGGCTCGGAGCGCCAGTTGGCCGTGCCGGCATCGTCGGCACCGTCGGTCTGCGCGCAGGCGCCGCCGCCGGAGACGGGATTGAACGCGGCGGCGACGTCGGGGTCGCCGCCGTCGGCGGAGATCCCCTGGCTCTGATCGCCCTTGACCCGGACCTCGCCCGGCGCGATCCGCGCCCAGTCACGGGCCCGGAACGGCCCGCCCGAGTCGGCGTCGGAGGGACAGGTCTGGGTGTAGGCCTCGACCCGCGAGGCCGGCTCGTCGCCCTTGCCCATCAGGAAGTGATCGAACCAGCGGTCGACGCGATCGGTGAGGGCCTCGCGGGCGTCCGGCTTCGACTGGCTGCGGGGGTGCCCGGCGATCTCGGCCGCGAACAGGCCGATCTTGGCGTCGGGGTGGGTCGCCCGGGTGCGGTTGAAGAAGCGGACCATCTCGTCGACCGGGAAGAGGTCGTCGGTGAAGCCGTTGGCGAGCAGCAGCGGCGCCGGGGCGACGCTGTCGTCGATGTAGTACGGGGAGTGGTTGGCCGTGATCTCGTTCAGGATCTGCTCGGCGCCCGGGTCGCCGTCGTAGGGCTCGCCCTCGAGCAGGCGCTTGCGCCAGCCGGTCAGATCGGCGGAGGAATCGCTTCCCTCGGGAGCGTAGGAGCCGGGGGCGGCGAGGCCCGAGAAGTAGAGGCCGCCGACCAGCGACTCCTTCATCACCCCGTAGCGGCCGCTGTAGGGCGAGTCGACGACGTAGTCGAGGGTGCTGCCGTTGGGGACGAGCGAATAGGCGAGGTCGCTCCAGGTGATGAACGGGGTCGCCGCCGCGATCTCCATCGGCTTGCCGTCGGGGCTCTCCCACGGGACCAGGGTGCCGTCGGGCATCGCCTTGCGGTTGCGCAGCGCGGCGAGGGCGAGCGAGAGCCCGCCCCCGTAGGAGCCGCCGGTCGCGCCGATCCGCTGCGGATCGATCAGGCCCTCGTCGGCGAGCGTCCCGGCGAACTCCTGCGCGTCGCGGACCTCGTAGCGGTTGTCGATCAGCCGCACGTATCCCGCGGCGCAGCCGGTCGGGTCCGCGGCCTTCGAGGCTGCCGAGCCACAGGACTCGCGGAAACCGCGATCGGTCATCGAGAAGACCGCGTAGCCCTTGTCGAGCCAGCGCTGCATCGTGCCGAAGCCGATCTTGCCGCCGCCGTAGCCGTGGAAGATCATGATCAGCGGGTAGTCGCCGTCGGGGCCGGCCGCGGGAGCGGGCGGGAAGGCAACGTTGACGTCGATCGGCACCCCGTCGAAGGTCTCGACCGTGCTGCGCGGCGAGCTCGATCCGCAGTAGCGGGAGCCGTCGGCCTGCTCGGAGCAGGCGACCGCGCCGTCGAAGACGTCCGGAATCGATGCGGGGACCAGCGCCTCGGAATCGCTCGGGATCAAGAGCAGCGCGCCAACGAGGGCGGCGAACAGGCCCGAGAGGCGAGCGAGCCGGCCCGCTGACACACCGCGAGATCCCCCGACCATGTACTCCACCTGCGCTCCCATCGTCGACACCGCTGTCCGGCGCGCGAGTCCCATCGGCGCCACAGTGGTGCCCATCTTTGCAAACCGGACCGGTCCCGAGATTGCCGGCCACACGCCGGAGTCGTGCCTCTGCAATCTTGGACGCTGATGGCGGCGATCGAGCTTCAGGGCGTGCACAAGAGCTTCGGTCCGATCCACGCCGTGAACGGGCTCGACCTGGACGTGCCGCGCGGCATCTGCCTCGGGCTGCTGGGGCCGAACGGGGCCGGCAAGTCGACGACGATGCGGCTGCTCACGGCGCAGGCGATCGCCGACGCGGGCACCCTGAGCGTGCTCGGCTACGAGCTTCCGGGCCAGGCCAAGGAGGCGCGGGCGCGGATGGGGGTGGTCCCGCAGCTCGACAACCTCGACGTCGACGTCACCGTCGAGGACAACCTCAAGGTCTTCGCGCGGCTCTACCGGGTCGACGACGTGCCCGCCGCGGTCGATCGCGCGCTCGCGCTCGCGCGGCTGGGCGAGCGCCGTCACGCCGCGGTCGATCAACTCTCGGGCGGGATGCGCCGGCGAATGCTGATCGCCCGCGGCCTCGTTCACGATCCCGAGCTGGTGCTGCTCGACGAGCCGACGGTGGGGCTCGACCCGCAGATCCGGGCCGAGGTCTGGTCGCTGATCGACGCCCAGCGGACCGCCGGCAAGACGATCCTGATGTCGACCCACTACATCGAGGAGGCCGAGCGGCTCGCGGACGAGGTCGCGCTGATGGCCGAGGGCCGGGTCGTCGCCCGCGGCCGGCCCGCCGAGCTGATCCGCGCCCACGCGGGCTCCGAGACGGCCGAGGTCTACGGGCCGCCCGAGCGGCTGGCCGAGGTCCGTGAGCGGGCTGAGGCCGGCGGCCTGACCGTCCGCCCGGCGGGTCCCGCGATCGCGGTGATCGGGTCCGAGCGCTCGGCCAACGGCGAGCTGCCGCCCGATGCGGTGCGCAGGCCGGCCTCGCTCGAGGATGTCTTCGTGCTGCTCACCGGAGAGGAGCTCGAGTGAGGCGGCTGGAGCCGGCGGCGATCGGCGGCGTGATGAGCCGCGAGGTCGCCAACTTCCGCACCTTCTGGAAGAGCAGCGCCTTCTCGAGCGTGGTCGAGCCGGTCATCTACCTGCTCGCCTTCGGCCTCGGCCTCGGGGCGACGCTGGTCGACGACGTCGACGGCGTCTCCTACGTCGAGTTCGTCGGCACCGGGATGGTCGCCACCGCGGTGATCTTCTCGAGCGCGCTGCCGGCGATGTTCGGGACCTTCGTCAAGCACCGCTTTCAGCACACCTACGACGCGATCCTCGCTGCTCCCGGTCGACGTCGAGGAGCTGGTCACCGCCGAGATGCTCTGGATCGGTATCCGCTCGGGCCTGTTCGGCTGCTTCCCGCTGATCGTGACGATGTTCTTCGGCCTCGAGCCGACGCCCGGGATGCTGCTCGTGCCCGTGTTCGGCACGATCACGGCGCTGGGGTTCGCCGGCTTCGGAGTCGCGGTCGCTGCAAGCGTCCCGAAGATCGACCAGTTCAGCTACGTGACGACGCTGGTGATCACGCCGCTGTTCCTGCTCGCCGGGACCTTCTTCCCGATCGACCAGCTGCCCCAGTGGGCCCAGGTCGCCGCCCAGCTCAACCCGCTGCACCAGCTGGTCGTGCTCGTTCGCGACGCCTCGCTCTACGGCTTCGAGCCCGACGACCTGATCCGTCTCGGGGTGCTGGTCGGCTTCGCGCTGGTCATGTGGCGGGTCGCGATCTCGCGGATGACGCGCTGTCTGATCGACTAGCGGCGGTCAGCGGCCGGAGTAGCTGCGGATGAAGCCGGCCACGGTTCGGGTGAACAGGTTCTTTCCCGAGGCGGCCATCAGCGGATCGAGGTGGCTGTAGCTCGGGTCGCCGTTGACGAGCACGGAGTCGCGCCGTTTCGTCCTCGCCCGCTTGACCAGCTTCTCGGCGCCGACCAGCACCCGGCCGTCGGTGAGGTCGGTCTGGAAGGCATAGATCGGGACGTCGATCTGCCTGCGTGTGGATCAGCCTCAGGCCGAGGAACCGGGCGACCGCGTTCCGCTTCATCTCGTTGGCGCCGTCGGTGTCGATCGTCAGCCGCCTCGGGAAGTACCACTCGACCCCGTTGGCGGGCTCGGTGCCGAACGTTGCGACGATGTTCTCCACCGGGGTCACGCCGCCGTCGGCCCAGTCCCGGGGATCACCGGCCGGCGCCAGCGAGCCCGCGTTGACGTGCAGCAACGCCAGGCCGGCGGGCGAGGTGTCGCGGTCGAAGGCGTAGCCGAAGTTGCCGCGGTTGGTGGCGTCGACCGGCGGCTTGAACTCGGCGGGCAGCAGCGGGAACTCGCGCAGGATGCTGCCGTCGCCGGTCGGGTCGAGCCGGGCCATGATCGCGCCCGACTCGGCGAACAGGCCGGCGGCGTCGGGGATCCCGACCCCGAGCAGATCGAGAAACGGCTGCTGCTCGAGGCCGGCGACCTGCTCGACCGCCTCGGCCCGGCTCAGCGTCGCGAAGGTGCCGAGCAGACCGCCGTCGATCATCACGACCCCGTCGATGCTCTTGTAGCCGGGCCGGCCGTCGAAGTCCCAGGCGGCGTAGGCGGCGGCCAGCGACGCGCCGAGCGAGTGGCCGCCGAGGAAGACCTCGCCCTCACCGCGCGGCTTGCCGACCACCCTGCGAGCCTTCTTGACCACCTTGCGGGCATCCTTGAGCGCGTTCTTCATCCCCCATCGCCTCGCGAACGGCACGGTCGAGGTGTCGAGGAAGTCGAAATGGTCGGCCGGCGTGCCGCCGTTGGTCAGCCAGCCGAGGTAGTAGTCGAACATCTCCTGCAGGCTGATCTCCCCCGCCAGCGCCGCCTCGAAGCGGCTCGTGTCCTCGAGCGTCTGGCTACGGCGATCGATCGACCAGACGGCGAGGCCGTCGATCCGCTCGACCAGGTCGCGCGCGACCAGCGTGAAGTTGCCCGCTCCCCCGGCGGTCCCGGCCATCAGGACCAGCACCCGATCCGGCCGCCTCGGGCCGAACTGATGAACGTCGACGCCGTCGAAGGCGGCCGGGCCCGGGCCCTGGGCGTCGACCCGGATCATGCGCTCGCCGGCGCCCGCCGGAGTGGCGAGCAGCAGGGCTGAGAGCGCCGCCATGATCCCGCCCAGGATCAGCTTCAGCCTCGTCATCGGATGCCCCATCGCCGCCCTCAGGGTACAAGGCCGACGATCAGCGGCACCGGTTCCGGGGCAGCCGCAGGCCACCGCTGCACTAGAGTCCCCGGCGCCGTCCGAACCCAGCAAAGGGGAGCACCGTGAGGATCGATCGCAGAACCGTACCCGGCTACTCGACGGCGGCGCTGATCGCATCGGTCCTCGCGCTCGCCCTCGTTCTCGCGCCGCCGGCCGGAGCCGCGAAGACCGGGCCTGCCGGTGACGCCTTCTACGAGCCGCCGAGCAAGCTGCCGAAGGGCCACGGCAAGCTGATCTGGAAGCGCGGCTCGGGCCAATACGTGCGGCTCGACAACGCCGCCTACACGAAGAACGTCCTCTACACCTCGAAGTCGCCCCAGCGCGAGCAGGTCGCGGTCTCCGGCTCGATCAGCGTGCCCGAGGGCAGGGCGCCGCAGGGCGGCTGGCCGGTGATCAGCTACGCCCACGGCACGACCGGCGTCGCCGACGTCTGCGCCCCGTCGAAGGCGAGCGCGAAGAACCCGGCCCTGCTCTACACGACCTACGTCTATCCACAGCTCGAGGAGTGGCTGGCCGCCGGCTACGCGGTGCTGCGTAGCGACTACCCGGGACTCGGCACCCCCGGCCCCCACCCCTATCTGATCGGCAAGTCGGAGGCTCGCGGGGTGCTCGACATCATCCGCGCCGCTCGCGACTTCGACCCGAGCATCGGCAAGCGCTTCCTGCTCGCCGGCCACTCGCAGGGTGGTCAGGCGGCGCTGTTCTCCGCCGGCTACGCCGAGAGCTGGACGCCGGACCTGAAGCTCCGCGGCACGGTCTCCTACGCACCCGCCTCGCACCTGCTCGAGCAGGGGATCGCGATCGGATCGCTGACCAGCCCGAGCCCGCTCTCGGGCACGGCGACGACGATCCTCTACGGAGCGGCGACGGCGAATCCGGGAATCGTCGCCGAGCAGGTCCTGGAGCCGAAGCCGTTCTCGCTCTATCCGCTGCTCGACGAGAAGTGCTCCCAGCAGATCGGCCAGAGCAACAACTACGGGCAGTTCGCCCCGGCGGACCTGCTCGCTCCCGGACAGCCGGACGCCACCTTCAGCAAGGTGCTCGCGAAGATGAATCCCGACGTCGAGACGAGCCAGCCGATCTTCCTCGCCCAGGGCAGCGCCGACACGACGGTCTTCCCGCTGTTCACCGACCAGCTGGACAGCGAGCTGGTCGCCGGCGGCAACGACGTCGACTACCGGGTCTATCCCGGAGTCGGCCACGGCGACATCGTCGCGGCCGCCGAGCCCGACGTGCTGCCCTGGATGGAGCAGCGGCTGAGCCCGGCCAAGTAGGGCCGCCGAACAGGGCGGCGCTGGGCGACGGGTCAGCCCCTGCCCGAGATCCTCTCCCAGGCACGGTGCAACTTGCGGGTCAGCTCGCCCTCCTCGGCTTCGGCCGGATCGGCGCTCATCGCCGCCGGGTTCGCGGTGGGCGTCGGCAGGCCGGCCGCCTCCGCCGCATCGAGGCTGAGCAGCACCCCGCGCTCGTAGATCTCCGCGACCTGCTCGGCGTCGACGAACCGGTGACCCCCGGGCAGCCGGCTGCGGTCGATCACGAGCCCATCGAAGATGTCGATCTCGGGGTCCGCCAGCACGTGCTCGACCCCACCCAGCTCCTGCTCGTCGCTGGAGTAGACCGGGACGCCGGGCGCGAGCGTCAGGTAGGAGGCGGGTGCGCCGAGGTCCATCGGCGCGAGGATATCGCGGGCGTCCGGCCGGATTTCCGGCTCAGTCGTTCGCACCCTCGAACGCGCCCGAGGCGTCGGGCTCAGGCGGGGCGAGCACCGGCTCCCCGGCCGGCCGCAGGTTGAGGACGCCCGCCAGGGCGACGAGGGCGGCGAGGACGAGGAAGGCGGCGTCGCCCTCGCCGGCCGCGAGCACCGCCCCGAGGACCGGGATCGTGACGATCGAGACGGCGGTGCCCGCCATCGAGAGCAGCGCGGTCGGCCGCGCGGGCTCGGCCGGGAACAGTCGCTGGCCCTCGACCATCATCGTCGCGTAGGGGAGCGCGAAGCCGGCGGCCATCAGCAACACCGCCCCGGTCACGACGCCCGCGGAGAGATCGAGGCCGATCGCCGCGAGCCCGGCGGCCGCCAGCCAGGGCATCGCGCCGGCGAGCAGAACCGGGGAGACCCCGCGCCCGGCGAGCTTGCCCCCGATCTCGCGCATCAGCGCCGATACGCCGAACAGGAGGAACGCGAGCCCACCGGCCAGCGCCGGCTGCAGCGACCCCTCGACCGTCACGTAGTGCACGAACCAGGCACCGAGCGTCAGCGGCACCGCGAACATCGCCATGAACAGCGCCGCCAACCGCCACGCGCTCGGACTGCGGATCGCCGCGCGCAGAAAGCCCGGCGTCCGCTCCCGCAACTCGGCCGGGATGTGCTCCCCGAGCACGAAGGGGATCGCCGAGAGC
This sequence comes from uncultured Solirubrobacterales bacterium, assembly GCA_963700785.1. Lineage (GTDB taxonomy): Bacteria > Actinomycetota > Thermoleophilia > Solirubrobacterales > 70-9 > CAXMST01. Next base: position 11,875 of record CAVOYZ010000007.1, on the reverse strand, counting down.
GCGACGGCCGCGGTGATCAGAAACCCCACCCGCCAGTCGACGTCGAGATCGGAAAGCACGCTGCCGACCCCGAGGCCGAGGGCGATGCCGAGCTGAAACGCCGCCCCGAACAGCCCCACCCTGCCGATGCCGCCGGTGACACGGGCGAGCACCGGGCCGAGCCCGGCCGCGAACCCGAGCCCGACCCCGGCGAGGACGCGGCCGATCGCGAGGCCGAGGTAGTCGGGGCTGAGCGCGAAGACGACGCTGCCGGCGCCGCCCAGGGCACAGCCGACGGCCAGCGCCCGGGTCAACCCGAGGCGCTCGGCCGCCCGGGGCGCGTAGAGCAGCCCGGCGACCATCGCGAGGAAGAAGATCGTTCCCGAGAGCAGGCCGACGCCGGTCAACGAGATCTCGAACTCAGCGCTGAGCTCGCCGACGACGGGACCGACGTTGCCCGCGCTCCAGGAGCCGCCGATCCCGATCAGCAGGACCGCTGCCCCGCCGCTCCAGTCCAGGCTCCGTCCGGATGGTTGGTGCGGCGCGACGGTACCGCTGTCGGCGTCCATTGCCGGGCAACACTAGTCGGGGCGGCGAGGGGCGGCCCCGATGCCGAGGTCGGCGGGCCTCTATCGTGCCCGCCCCGATGGCCAGCGGCGAATACATCTTCTCGATGAACGGGGTCTCCCGGCTGCACCCGCCCGACAAGCAGGTGCTGACCGACATCTCGTTGAGCTTCTTCCCGGGGGCGAAGATCGGCGTGCTCGGCTACAACGGTGCCGGCAAGTCGACGCTGCTGCGGATCATGGCCGGTACCGACACCGGCTACCGCGGCGAGGCCCAGCTACACCCGAACGCGACCGTCGGCCTGCTCGAGCAGGAGCCGTCGCTCGACCCGGACAAGGACGTCCGGGGCAACGTCGAGGACGGAGTCGCCGAGCTGCGCGAGATGGTCGATCGCTTCAACGAGCTGGCCGCCAACTACTCGGACGAGACCGCCGACGAGTTCGCGCGCCTCCAGGACCGGATCGACGCGGCTGACGCGTGGAACCTCGACTCGATCCTCGAGACCGCGATGGACGCGCTCCGGCTGCCGCCCGCCGACGCCGATGTCGGCACGCTCTCGGGCGGCGAGCGCCGCCGCGTCGCCCTCTGCCGCCTGCTCCTGCGGGCGCCTGACCTGCTGCTCCTCGACGAGCCGACCAACCACCTCGACGCCGAGTCGGTCGCCTGGCTGGAGAAGTACCTCGAGGACTACCGGGGAACCGTCGTCGCGGTCACCCACGATCGCTACTTCCTCGACAACGTCGCCGGCTGGATCCTCGAGTTGGATCGCGGGCGGGGGATCCCGTTCAAGGGCAACTACTCCGCCTGGCTCGAGCAGAAGCAGGAGCGGCTCGCGCAGGAGCAGCGCCAGGACAAGGCCCGCGCGAAGACGCTCGCTGCGGAGCTCGCCTGGGTGCGCGAGAACCCGAAGGGCCGGAGGAAGAAGTCGAAGGCGCGACTGGCCCGCTACGACGCTCTGCTTGCCGAGGAGCAGAACGTGAAGCTCGACGAGGTCCAGATCCACATCCCGGCGGGCCCCCGCCTCGGCAACGTCGTGATCGAGGCCGAGGGTCTGCGCAAGGCCTTCGGCGAGAAGCTCCTGATCGAGGACCTCTCGTTCACCCTCCCCCCGGCGGGGATCATCGGGGTGATCGGCCCCAACGGTGCCGGCAAGACGACCCTGTTCCGGATGATCGTCGGCGAGGAGCAGCCGGACGCGGGATCGCTGCGCCTCGGTGAGACGGTCGAACTGGCCTATGTCGACCAGTCACGCGACGCGCTCGACGCCGAGAGGACGGTGTGGGAGGAGATTTCCGGGCGGCATGGACGAGATCGACGTCGGCCCGCGCAAGATGAGCTCCCGCGCCTACACCTCCGGCTTCAACTTCAAGGGGTCGGACCAGCAGCGGAAGGTCGGGACGCTCTCGGGAGGCGAACGCAACCGCCTGCACCTCGCGAAGCTGCTGCGCTCGGGCGGCAACCTGCTGCTGCTCGACGAGCCGACGAACGACCTCGACGTCGACACCCTCCGGGCTCTCGAGGAGGCGCTGCTCTCGTTCGCCGGTTGCGCGGTGGTGATCTCACACGACCGTTGGTTCCTCGATCGGATCACGACCCACACCCTCGCCTTCGAGGGCGACTCGCAGGTCCGCTGGTTCGAGGGCAACGTCTCGGCCTACGAGGAGGACCGCCACGAGCGGCTCGGAATCGAGGCCGACCGCCCGCACCGGATCACCTACAAGCGGCTCTCGCGGAGCTGAGGGCGCGGCCGGAGCTACTCCGGCGCCGGCGGCGGCTCCGCCAGCCCCCAGGCATCGACCCCGCCGTCGACCAGCACCGTCGTGCCGGTGATGAACGCCCCGCCGGGGCTGGCGAGAAAGGCGATCGTCTCGCCCACCTCGGCGGGTGTGCCGAGGCGCCCGAGCGGGACCGTGCGCCGCGACTCCTCGAGTGAGTCGGGGCCGTAGGAGGCGAGGCCCTCGGTCTCGATCGGGCCGCAGCTGACGCAGATCGAGCGGATGCCGAACCGGCTCCACTCGAGCGCGAGCCCGGAGGCGAGGTTCTCCAGCGCCGCGCGGGCGGCGCTCGCGTGGGCGAAGTCGGGGATCCCGCGCCGCGGGGAGAAGCCGACGAACACGACCAGGCCGCGGCGGGCGGGGATCATCGACTGCTTCGCCACCCGGCTCGTCAGGTCCCAGTTCCCATCCATGTTCAGCCGGTGCACGGCGCGCCAGCCCTTGAGGCTGATCTCCTCTGCGCGGGCACCGAACTGGCCGCCGGCGTTGTTGACGAGCACGTCGATCGGCCCGAGGCGCTCGATCACCGTCTCGAGCAGCTTCCCAACCTGGTCGGGCTCGCGGATGTCGCAGGGCAGCGCCAGACACTCCGCGCCCGATGCCTCGAGCTCCTGCTTGACCCGGTCGAGGGGCGCGGCGCGGCGACCGCAGATCGCGACCCGGGCGCCGGAGGCGGCGAGCGCCGCCGCGACCCCGCGCCCGATGCCGGTTCCGCCCCCGGTCACGAGCGCCACCTTGCCGGCGTTGGCGTCGGCGCGGAGGACGCTGCTCACGAACCCCTCCAGACCGGGTCCCGCCGCTCGGCGAATGCCCGCGGACCCTCCTCCGCGTCGGCCGAGGACTGAACCTGCTCGAAGACGGCGATGCTCCCGTCGCGGAGCTTCGCGTAGCCGTCGGCGATCGTCGTCTCCTCGGTCGCATCGACGATCGCCTTGACGGCCCGCACGGCGAGCGGGGCCGCGGCAAGGATCCGCTCCGCCAGCTCCCTCGCGGCGAGCCAGCGACTGGCCCGGCGGGACGACCCGGTTGACCAGCCCGCGCCGCGCCGCCTCGGCGGCATCGATCGGCTCGCCGGTGAGCAGCATCTCCATCGCCAGCGCCCGCGGCAGCCGCTTGGGCAGCCGCAGGACTCCACCGGCGTCGGCGACGAAGCCGCGCCTGACCTCGGGCAGGGAGAAGCGGGCGCTCTCGACCGCGACGACCAGGTCGCAGGCCAGGGCGAGCTCGAAGCCACCGCCGGCGGCGAAGCCGTTGACCGCGGCGATCACCGGCTTGTCGAGATCGAAGAGCTCGGTCAGCCCCGCGAAGCCGCCCGGCCCGAAGTCCTCCAACTCGCCCGAAGCCGCGGCCTTCAGGTCCCAGCCGGCGGAGAAGAAGCGATCGCCGGCGCCGGTGATGATCGCGACTCGCAGCGCCGGATCGTCACGGAATCCGACGAACGCCTCGCCCAGCTCCCTGCTGGTCGCCGAGTCGATCGCGTTCGCCTTCGGCCGATCCAGCGTCAGCACGAGGATCCCGCCGTCGCGCTCGAGCTCAACCGCACCCATCGGGGTGAGACTATCCGGGGCGGCGCTCGAGCATGACCACCGGGATCCGCCGCTCGGTCTTCGCCTGGTAGTCGTCGTAGGCCGGCCAGACCTCGGTCAACCGTGGCCAGAGCCGCTCCCGCTCCTCGTCGGTCGCCTCCCTCGCCCGCACCGGCCAGCGCTCCGAATCGATCTGCACGAACGTCTCCGGGTTGGCCCGCAGGTTGATCCACCAAGCCGGATGGGAGCGATGCCCACCCTTCGAGGCGACGAGGACGACGGCATCGTCGTCGCGGATGTAGATCAGCGGCGTCGTCCGCTGCTCGCCGCTCTTGCGGCCGACGTGCTCGACCAGGCAGACCGGCGCCCCCTTGAAGAACTTGCGGCCGACCCGGCCGCCGGTGGCCTTGTAGGCGGCGACATGCGCCTTCGTGAACAGGTTGAACAGCTTCCAGCCGGTTCGGTCTACGAAGTCGCTGGCCATAGCGGCAGTATCGCAGCGCCCGCGTCTACCGACCCAGGATGCTCCCGCGCCGCCTCCGCACGGCGAGGCCGGTGAGGATCTCAGCCGCCGTCCGATTGGCGACCAGCGCGGTCCGATCCTCGATCGTCAACGGCAGCGTCTCGACGACGTCGGCGCCGATCAACTCCAGCTCCTTCGCCGCGGCCCGGCAGGACCAGAGCAGGTCGCCGGAGGTCATGCCACCCGGCTCCGGCGTACCGGTGCCGGGCGCAAACGCGGGGTCGAGGACGTCGACGTCGACGGTCAGGAACACGGGACCCGCTCGGAGGGCCGCAAGCGCCGTCTCCATCACCTCCTGGATGCCCGACTCGAACACCTCGTGCATGAAGAAGCTGGTGATCCCCTGCTGCTCCTGCCAGGCCAGCTCGCGCTCCTCCGGCCACCAGCCGCGGAGCCCGATCTGAACGTACCGGCGGGGATCGACCAGCCCCTCGTTGACGAGGTGATACATCGGCGTCCCGTGGGATCGCTCACGGCCGTAGAGCCGTTCCGCGGTGTCCGTGTGGGCGTCGAAGTGGAGCAGCCCGACCGGCTCGACCGCCTCCCGAAATGCAGCCGCGGAGGTTGGCGTGGGTGATCGAGTGATCGCCGCCGAGAACCAGCGGCAGAGCGCCGGCCTCCGTCACCTCGCGCACGGTCGCCTCGATCGCCTTCAGCGAGGCATCGGGATCGGTCGGAACGATCGGGGCATCGCCATAGTCGATCACCCGCAGCTCCTCCGACCAGTCGATCCGTTCCTGCAGGTGGTAGCTGGAGGTCGGTGCCGCCGTCCGGATCGCCCGCGGGCCGAAACGTGTTCCGGGCCGATCGGAGACCAGCTCGTCGAACGGAGCGCCGACGATCGCCACGTCGGCGCCCTCGAGCTCAGCCGGCTCCTCGGTGTAGGGCAGATCGGCGAAGCTCGGCAAGCCCGCCCAGGCGGCCTTCTCCACCGGGGGCTGCATCCTCCTCCATCGCGCGGCGGGATCGATCATCGCCCGGCACCCTACCCGTGGCGCCCGCTCGAGCGTCTGAATGCCGCTCTCCGGGCTCAGCGGTAGTAGGCGCCGCTGACCTCGTCGGCGGGCACGACCTCGCGACCCATCGGCCAGAGGGCCATCGGGATCAGCTTCAGGTTCGCGATCGCGAACGGGATCCCGATGATCGTCACCGCCAGCGCGACGGCGGTGACGATGTGCGCGATCGTCAGCCACCAACCGATCAGGATCAGCCAGAGGATGTTGCCGATCGCCGAGGGCGCGCCCGCGTCGGCCCGGGTGACGACGGTGCGTCCGAACGGCCAGAACGCGTAGCCGGCCAGCTTGAACGCCTGCAGGTCAAACGGGATCGTGATGATCAACAGGCACATCAGGACGCCGGCCAACGCGTAGAGCACCGCAAGCCAGAAGCCGGAGAGCACGAGCCAGATGATGTTGAGGAGTACGCGCACCCGGCCCGAGGCTACAGCCACGGGCTGTGCTGGCCACCGGCCTGCGGAGAAACCCCTTCGCCGACCAGGAATCCCCCGGATGGAGGCCACGACGAGCGCCTAGCCTTGCGGCCCGGTCCCGATGGCAGCCCTTACCGACTTCACCCGCGAGGCCCAGGATCAGCTGCGTGACCCCGCCGCCTTCGAGTGGTACGTCGTCACCCTGCTGATCCTCGTGATGTACGTCTACGCGAACGAGTTCCAGCATCGTCGCTGGAGCGTGATCTTCGCCGGCATCACGCTCTGGCTCGCCGACTGGATCAACGAGATCATCAACTCGCTGGTGCTCCAGTTCAGCGACCGGGCCGCGATCTGGACCGTGACCGGGGAGACCGCCTACCTGGTGCTGATCGGGCTGACGATCGAGATCTCGATGATGTTCGCGCTGGCCGGCGTCGTCTACGCGAAGGTCCTGCCCGAGGATCCGCGCGTGAAGCTGCTCGGAATGCCGAACCGGCTGACGATCGGGCTCGGCTTCTCGGTGTTCGCGGTGTTCGTCGAAGTGCTGCTGCACGAGACCGGCTACTTCCACTGGGAGTACTGGTGGTGGAACTGGCCGTTCGTGATCCCGATCATCGCCTTCGGCTATCTATGGTTCTTCCTGATCGCCGGCTACGTCCATGACATGCACGACGTCCGCCGCCAGGCGCGCTTCGTCGGCGGCATGACCGCGATCGTCGCGACGGCCCTGGTCCTCTTCGGTCCGATCCTCGAGTGGATCTGAGCTCGATCGGAGTGCAGGACCCGACGCAATCGTTTCGACTCGACGGCCGTACCGCGATCGTCACCGGGGCGTCCTCCGGCCTCGGAGCGCGCTTCGCGCTGACCCTGGCGGCGGCGGGCGCCGGCGTCGTTCTCGCGGCTCGACGCCTCGAGCGCATCGAGGCGCTGGCCGAGCGGATCAAGGCAGAGGGCGGTGAGGCGCTGGCCGTTCGCTGCGACGTCACCGCGGACGACGACGTCCGCGAGCTCGTCGCCAAGACGCTCGAGCGCTACGGATCTGTCGACGTGCTGGCCAACAACGCGGGGATCGCGCCGGAGGAGGACGAGGCGATCGAGAGCACCGAGTCCTTCCGGCAGGTCGTCGCGGTCAACCTGACCGGGGCCTACTGCTGCGCCCGCGAGGCCGCGACGGCGATGTCGGCAGGGAACGGCGGAGCGATCGTCAACACCGCTTCGATCAGCGGGCTGGTCGCCGGCGACGGTCCCGACACGCCCTCCTACACCGCGACCAAGGGAGCGATCGTCAACCTGACCCGGGAGCTGGCCGTGCGCTGGGCCGAGCGCGGGATCCGGGTCAACGCGATCGCCCCCGGCTACTTCCCGAGCGAGATGACGGCGGCCGAGCTCGGCAGCGAGGAGGGTCTGCGATTCATCGCCGAGCGGACCCCGCTGGGCCGACCCGGGCGAACCGAAGAGCTCGATGGGGCGATGCTGTTCCTCGCCTCGAGCGCCTCCAGCTACGTCACCGGGCAGACGCTGGTGGTCGACGGCGGCTGGACCGCGCGCTGAGGCCGGGCGGCCGCCGCTTCGCCTACTTCCCCTTCGGCTTGCAGCCGAACGAGTAGCCGTCAATTGTCGGCGGCGCGTTGCTGAAGAAGGTCGTCGCCTGGAACTTCATCCTCCTCGGCTTGCAACGGGCCTTGATGTACTTGCTCTTGAAGATCCTCACCTTGAACAGGCTGATCGCTCCCGCGGCCAGGGGCGGGATCGTGACGTCCAGCGACTCCTTGAAGCCCTTGGTAGAGCTGCCGGGGGGACGACCTCGGACCTTGCTCGCCTTCTTCAGCTTGCCGACGAGAATGCTCGCGGGGATTCCTGCGAACGGCACCTGCGGCTTGCTGAACAGCAGCAGCTTCTTGCCGTTCTCGTTGAAGCCGCTGACCGCGACGGGGATCGTCAGCGGCGGTGCCCCCGCGACGGTCACCTGAGCGAAGCTCCCCTTCGGGTCGGTGACCAGCGAGCGCTTGCCGCAGGCCCTGACCGCGTCCTTGGTGATCGCGGCGAGCTCGAGGCCGGCCGCGTCGGTCCGGCAGGTCTTGGCGGCCTTGGTGTTGATCTTGAACTGCTTCGGCAGATCGAGGATCGTCCGGGTGGCGCTCGGCGGCTGCCCGACTCCCGGCAGGTTGAAGGTCTTGATCGTGTTGGTGAACTCGACCGGCTTGCGCTTCTTCTTCGGAAGCTTCCTCGGCTTCACCTTCCCGACCTCGCTCTGGACGCTCTCGTCGGCGGTGGCAAAGCTCACCAGACCGAACCCGAGGGCCACGATCACGAGGCCCGCAACGTACTTGCGCATCACCACTCCTACCTTCCCCCTACTTTTCCGGCTGCTCCCGGCGCCGGCCCGCTAACCAACACCGTACCAACCGCGCATCGCCGGGAAATCCCCACTAGCGTCAGATCGCATGAGCAGACCGCGCACCCGCGACGAACGGCTGCTGCAGCGCCTCGGGGTGGCAACACCGGAGATCGCCGCGGAGGACGGCGAGCGCCTCGAGGAGATCAACCGCGAACTTGCGGCGGGCTTCGCCGCCCTCTCTCACGTCGAGAGGGCGGTCTCGGTGTTCGGCTCGGCGCGGACGCCGCCCGGGCACCGCGACTATCGCCTCGCAACCGAGGTGGCCCGCACCCTGGGCGAAGCCGGCTACGCGATCATCACCGGCGCCGGGCCGGGGATCATGGAGGCGGCCAACCGCGGCGCCCGTGAGGCCGGCGCCGACTCGATCGGCTGCAACATCAAGCTCCCCCGCGAGCAGGGGGTCAACCCGTACGTCGGCCTGCGGCTCGACTTCGACCACTTCTTCGCCCGCAAGGTGATGTTCGTTCGCTACGCCTCCGCCTTCGTCATCCACCCGGGCGGGTTCGGGACGATGGACGAGCTGTTCGAGGCGCTGACCCTGATCAACACCGCGACGATCCGCCACTTCCCGGTGATCCTCGTCGGCAGCGACCATTGGCGCGGCCTGCTGGGGTGGATGGATGAGCACATGGTCGGCAGCGGTGAGCTCGATCCGGCGGACGTCGGCCTACTACGGGTCAGCGACGATCCCGACGAGGTGCTCGAGATCGTCAGGACCGAGGGGGAGCGGCTGCGAAGGCACTCCCCCGGCTGAGGGATTCGATTGACCGGCTCAGGCGTGAAGTCGCGCTCAGCGCGCGGCGGCCTCGCCGTCACCCGACAGCTGGAACGGCGGGTAGCGGTCCGTGGCCATCAAGAAGGCGTAGGCCGTCACCCGGTTTCCCCAGGCGATCACGCCCTCGACGAAATCGAACAGAGAGCGCGGGTAGCGCCCGGTGAACAGGATCGCGAACCAGGCGATGATCACCACGATCACCGTCGGAATGAAGAGGAAGAAGAGGATGATCAGATGCGGGATCGCCAAGAACCACTTGACCAGGGGCAGCCAGCGGTTCAGGTCACGCTCGGCGTCGGGATAGTCGATCTCGAGGTGGACCGACTGCTCCTCGTCGGTCGATGGATAGGTGTCATCCATCAGCGTCAGGTAGACCAGCACCCGGTTCGAGAACCGCATCAGCTCGCGGTTGAAGTCGAACCACCAGCGCGGGTACTTCTGACGGAAGAGGATCATCAGCAGCGGACCGAAGACCAGCAGGCCGCCGCCGCCGATGACGATCACCGAGGTCTCGTCGTAGCTGCCGGAGCTCGAACCGCCGGCGACGGCACCGAGCACGATCGCGATCGGGATCACCGTGAACACCCGGAAGAACGACGTGAGCCGGTTCAGGGTGCGGTCCGGGTAGTCGACCGCGAAACGGAGCGGGTAGCTCTCCGCTCCCCCGCCTCGGTCCGGCTCAGGGGGCTGCTGGGGTCCCGTGCTCTCCATCTCGACTCCTCAGATCGGTGCCGTCACCATCCTAGGGCGGAATGCGGAGGGACGCCGGGCCGCCCGCGGCGGACGCCGCGGGATGATCAGGTGGGGCCGCGTAGCACCGAGCGGCCCGAGTGCGAGGCGTCGCCGTCAGCGGGCTCGACCGAAAGGTCGACGAAGCTGAACTGCGACGGGTCGACCGGCAGCGGCAGGCGGACCGTGGCCCGCCCCGAGGGACCAACCTTGAACGAGCCGAGCGAGACCAGGTCGTCAGGGCCATTGAGCAGCCACAGCTCATAGAAGTCGCCGGGCGAGTTCGGGCGCAGGCTGGAGACATCGACCACGGCTTCGCCCCCCGCGGCGCCGATCAGCTCCGCCGACCCGGTGGCGTCACCGCCGCGCGGCTCGACCGGCGCCAGCGCGAGCGTCTCGCCCCCACCCGAGGTGGCGGCCGGCCCGTCGTCGCCGAGCAGCAGGCCGGCGCCGACGCCGACGAGCAGCAGGGCAACCGACGCGAGCGCAGCGAACGCCGGACGGAGCACGAAGCGCCTCCGCGAGCGCCGGGGCGGAGTCGGCGCCTCGGCCTCGAGCACGGGGACGGCCAGCGGCGGCGGCTCGAGATCCTCCCAAGCCTCGCGTGGCAGCTGCTCGAGTCGCTGCACGGCGGGGCGCAGCCGATCGACCTCCTCCTGGAATCCCGGATCCTCGCGCAGCAGGCGCTCGGCCTCCGCGAGATCGTCACCGGAGAGCTCCCCGAGCAGGTAGTCGGCGATGTCGATTCGCTCGCTCATGCGCCCTCCTCGTCGATCGCGGTCCGCATCCGCTCGAGGGCCTGGACCATCCTCATCTTCACGGTTCCGAGCGCGACCCCCGTCCGCTCGGCTATCTCGCGCTGGCTGAGGCCGTCGTAGAACCGCATCCGCAGCATCCCCGCCTCCTCGGCGGGAATCTGGCGCAGCAGCTCAGCGACCCGCCAGCGCTCGATCAGCTCCTCGGTCGGTTCGACGCCGGCGCTCTCGTCGATCAGCGCGGCGGCCCGGCTCGGCTCTCGTGGCTCGGGGACGGAGCGCCGGAGGTGGTCGGTGGCGCGGCTCCGAGCGACGAGCATGACCCAGGTGAAGAGCTTCGACCGCTCGGGGTCGTATTCATCCGAGCGCCGCCAGAGCTCGACGAAGACCTGCTGGTGAACGTCCTCGGCCGCGGCGCGATCGCCGAGCCTTGAGACAAGGAAAGAGAAGACGGTCCGCGCGTAGCGCTCGTAGAGCTGCTCGATCGCGATCTCGTCGCCGCGCTCAAGAGCAGCGGCGATCGCCGCGTCAGGATCGGAAGCGTCGGCTCGGGAGCCCGGCGCTGAGCCGGAACCTGGAAGCGGATGGAAGCCTGATGCCGATGGTTGGGAGGGTAGCCGCGTAAGACATGTAAACGCTCCTGGTTGGGAGGCCGTCCGACCTCGGCCGCCGGCCGGCGAGCTGTTTGGCTCGCAGCCGACGGCCGCTGTCGGTCCGGTCCGGACTAGCCGGCGGTCGCGGTGACGGTGACGTCGCCGATCGCCAGGCCGCCCTCGAACAGGTTGACGCCGAAGGCGTCGTTGAGGGCACCCGCGGCGTCGTCGCTGAGCGTCGTGACGATGCCGGTCAGCACGATCGCGCCGCCCTCGTCGCTGCGCTCGAGGCCGGTCAGGTCGACGTCGAGGGTGACCAGCTCGGTGCCGTCGGGCAGGCTCGCGGTGAGCGTCCCGGCGGTCGTGTCGATCACGAAGTCGGTCAACTCGACGTCGGTGCCACCCGAGGAGAAGGTCAGTCCCCCGGAGTGATCGATCGTGCCCGCGAGGGTCTCAGAGTCGACCTCGCCGCCCGTGATCGGGAACGAGATTCCCGCGTCGCCGGCGCTAGCCGGGTCGACCGGCGCCACCGCGACGTCGTTCTGCTTCAGCACCTTCGCGGTCTTCGAGTCGAGCGCGAGCACCGTCTCCTCACCGTTGAGCGTCAGCGTTGTGGCTGCCGCCGCGTCATCGGTGGCGGTCGTCGAGCTGTCGTCGTCGCCGCAGGCGGCAAAGACGAGCGCCAGTGCGGCGAAGGCCGCGAGGACCGCCGTCAGCTTGATCTTTCCTTGCATGGTTGTTTCCTCCGTAGTCGGTTTCATCTACCGATCACTACGGGGCCCAACGTCAGGCGGTTGGATTTCCCGGCGGACTCAGCGCCGAGGAA
>CAVOYZ010000006.1:0-187442 GCA_963700785.1 uncultured Solirubrobacterales bacterium | reverse complement strand
GGGGTCGATCCCGGCCTCGTCGGCGAGCTCGCGGGAGCAGACGAGCAGCGCCGCGGCCTGGTTGGTCTGGATGTTCGAGTTCATCAGCTTCGTGTAGGGGATCGACACCTGGCGGTTGGCGGCGGAGGCGGTCGCGATCGCCGCCGCCGACGGCGCCTCGCGGCTCCAGGCGTGGGGATTCTGGGCGGCGACGGCGGCGAACCCGGCCCAGAGCTCACCGAGGTAGCGCTGATGGGCGGCGGGATCGCGGCCGGCGGTCGCGCGCACCGCCGACTCGAACAGCGGGTAGTAGGCGACCGGCGCCAGCAACCCGGCATCGCCCTCGACGGGGTGTGTGGTCTCCCCGAGCTCGCCGACGAACCGGTCCGGCTCGGTGCCGGCGGCCTGCTGCGGGAAGCCTGGATCGCGGCCCTCCTTCATCGCCCGCATCAGCACGTCGACGCACTCGACGCCGGCGAGCAGCACGGCCCGCCGCTCGCCGCGACCGATCCGCAGGCAGCTGTCGGCAAGCAGCTCGATCGGCGCGATCCCGCCGGTCGCGGCCAGCACCGTCTCCAGCGGCTCGGCGCCGATCGCCGCGGCGAGCTCTCGCGCCGGATCGCCGACCGGCCAGGAGACCGACTCGACCACCCCGATCGTGTCGAGCGCCGCCAGCATCGCCTCGGGCTCCCCGCTGTCGGCGAGCGCCCCGCGGGCGACCGTCGCGAGCATCGCGTCCGGGATCGGCTCGCCGTGGTCGGAGAGCTGGGCGACGCCGACGATCAGCGGCTCGTTGCCGGGCAGCGCAGCGCTCATCGTCGGGTTGCGGTCGGCGGCCGGCGCGAGCTCCGGCTCAGCCGTTCGCTTCGACGTACTCCTTGAGGCCCTCGGCGGCGCCCTTGCTGAGGAACTCCTTGACCTTGCCCTCGACCGGGCCGCGCAGCAGCAGACCCAGGACCCGGCCCGGGTCGGTTCGCAGCGAGTAGACGGCACGGGTGTGCCCGTCGTCGATCGCGGTCAGCTCCCAGGTGCCCGTCAGCCACTTCGGATCGCCCTTCTCCTGCTCCCAGGAGATCCCCGTGGGGCCGTCGTACTCGTAGCTGAGGATCGTCTTCGTCTTCTTGACGAGGGCGTCGTTCAGCATCTCGGCCAGCTTCGCGCTGCCGTCCGGATGCTTCTCGATCACCTCGACCTCGAGCACCGAGGGTGTCCACTTGTCGCAGTTCGCGATGTCCGCGGCGACCTCGTAGACCCGCTCGAGTGGGGCCTCGATCTCAACCGTGTGACTCGCCTCCAGGGTTCCCATGCGGGCAGCCTATCGCCGGCCCGGGCTCCGGGCGGGGCGGACGGTCTGCGAGGATCGGCCGGTGCCACGACGACCCGACATGCCCGCGCTGCGACGCGAGGACCTCGGCCCCGACCCGATCGGCCAGTTCCGGGCCTGGTTCGCTGTTGCCGAGCGTGAGGTTCCGCTGCACGAGGCGATGACCCTGGCCACCGCCGACGCCTCCGGCGACCCGGACGCCCGCATGGTCCTGCTCAAGGGCGTCGATCAGCGCGGCTTCCGCTTCTTCACCAACAGCGACTCGACCAAGGGCCGGCAGCTCGAGCAGCGCCCGCGGGTGGCGCTGATCCTCTACTGGCGCGAGCTCGACCGCCAGGTCCGGGTCCGCGGTGCGGTCGAGCCGCTCGGCGCCGAGGAGTCCGACGCCTACTTCGCGACGCGCGCGCCCGAGTCGCAGCTCGGCGCCTGGGCGAGCCCCCAAAGCGAGCCGATCGCCGACCGGGCAGCGCTCGATGGGCGGCTCGAGCAGGCGCGCGAGCGGTTCGGCTCCGATCCGGTCGCGCGGCCGGAGCACTGGGGCGGCTACCTGGTCGTGCCCGACGAGATCGAGTTCTGGCAGGGCCAGGTTGGGCGGCTCCACGATCGCTTCCGCTACAGCCTTACCGCTGACGGCTGGCGGCTCGAGCGGCTCGCGCCCTAGCCGTCGCCCTCGGCCGGGGCAGCGCCCGGCCGGTAGGTGATCACCTCGACCCGCTCGAGGGTGACGAGACCGTCGTCGACCATCTCATCCAGGGCGGGGAGGACCGAGTCGATCCGCTCGGCCGAGTCGACGCACTCGATCACCATCGGCAGGTCCTCGGAGAGCTGCAGGATCCGATGGGTGTGAATGCGCGAATGTGCTCCGAAGCCCTCGACGCCGCGCAGCACCGTCGCCCCGGCCAGTCCCCGCTCGCGGAGCATCTCGACGATCGCCTGATAGAGCGGCTTCGAGCCGTGCTTGTCCGACTCCCCGATGAAGATCCGCAGCAGCTTGCCCTCACCCTCGATCTTCATATCGTCCTCCCGATGGCGAGGCCCGCCAGCGCCGCCATCAGCCCGAGCGTGACCATGCCGAGGACATTCGCGGCGGTCAGCAGCCAGGCCGAGTCCTCGGCGAGCCTGACGCTCTCATAGGCGAAGGTCGAGAAGGTGGTGAACGAGCCGAGGAAGCCGATCCCGAGCCCGATCCGCCAGTTCTGGTCGAGCAGCAGGCGCTCGGTCGTGACCGCCACCAGCACGCCGAGCAGAAAGGCGCCGACCACGTTGACCGTCAGCGTCCCCCACGGGAACTGGCCGCCGGTCGCGCCGGAGAGCCAGCTGTCCAGCGCGTAGCGGGACGCCGCTCCGGCCGCCCCGAAGCCGGCGATCATCAGGTACCTCGACACGCGCGGATCGTAGCGGTGGGGTGGGCGGCCACCGCTCAGCCGGGGGCTGTGCCCGGCGACCCGGCGGCCGCCAGCGCGGCACCCCAGAGGATGTCCTGCTCGGAGACCTCGACCGGGTCGAGGCCGAAGGCGCGCATCATCGCAATCAGGATCACCACGCCGCTGACGATCGTCGGCGCCCGATCAGGTTGCAGCCCCCGCACCCGCCGGCGCTCGGCGAGCGGCATCGATGCGAGCCGCGCGAGCTGGTGCTGGAGTGCCTCTATCCCGAGCACGTGGCCCTCGACGGAGCTCGCATCGTAGGGCTCGAGGTCGAGCTCGATCGCCGCCAGCGAGGTCGCCGTGCCAGCCACCGCGATCCCGTGGTCCGGCGAGGGACCCTCGAGGCGGCTCCGGCACGCCGTGAGCTCCGCACGGACCGAGTTCGCGAGCGCCTCGAGCTCCGCAGACCCCGGCGGATCGCTGGTCAGGAAGCGCTCACTGTGGCGGACGACGCCGAGCTGCAGCGACTCGTGGAACTCCGGTTCGCCGTCGCTGCCGACGATCAGCTCGGTCGAGCCGCCGCCGATGTCGCAGACCAGGGTCCGCTTCCCGCTCGGGCGCCCGCAGGTGGCACCGCCGAACGTCAGCCGCGCCTCCTCGAGGCCGTCGATCACGCGGCCGCTGAGCGCGAACCGCTCCCGCAGCTCGGCGAGGAAGGCGTCGCCGTTGCTCGCGTCCCGGACCGCGGAGGTGGCCAGCGCGATCGTCTCCTCGGGAGCATGCTCGGCGGCGATCTCGAGGTAATCGGAGATCGCCGCGCAGACGTCCTCGATCGCCTCCGTCGACAGCTGGCCGGCGGTGTCGACACCACGCCCCAGCCGGGTCACCCGCGAGCCGCGAAAGAGCTCGCGCAGCCACGAGCCGTCGGCGGCAACCTCGGCCACCAGCAGCCGGGTCGAGTTCGTTCCGATGTCGATGACCGCCACCCGCAAGACCCGGGGGATCCTAGATGCGGGTGCCGCTATCGGCCGGTTCGCCGGCCGGGCTGCCGTGGGAGCATGCGGGCATGGAGCGCCTCGACGGCCTGCGAGCCCTGCTGATCGATCTCGACGGCGTCCTCTACGTCGAGGAGCGGCCGCTGCCTGGAGCCCGTGAGGCCGTGGCGGAGCTGCGCGCCGCCGGACTTGGGCTGCGCTTCGTGACCAACACGACCGCGCGCTCGCGGCGCGCGACGCTCGAGAAGCTCGCCGCGCTCGGCTTCGAGCTCGAGCGGGACGAGTTGGTGACGCCGGCCGCCCTTGCCCGCCGCCGTTGCGAGGAGCGCGGCTACCGGCGGGTGGCGCTGATCATGGACGCAGCGGTCAAGGAGGACTTCGCGGGCCTCGAGGAGGTCGACTCCGACCCCGACGCCGTGATCATGGGCGATCTCGGCTCGGCCTTCGGATTCGAGATCCTCAACCACGCCTTCCGCATGGTCTTCGGGGGAGCCGAGCTGATCGCCCTGCAGAAGAACCGCTTCTGGCTCACCGGCGACGGGCTCTCGCTCGACGCCGGCCCGTTCGTCGCCGCGGTCGAGTACGCGAGCGGTCGCGAGGCCGAGGTGGTCGGCAAGCCGGCGGCGGCGTTCTTCGAGATCGTCCTCGGCTCACTCGGCGTGAGCGCATCCGAGGCGGCGATGGTCGGCGACGACATCGAGAGCGACATCGGTGGCGCCCTCGACGCGGGCCTGCGCGCGGTTCTCGTCCGCACCGGCAAGTACCGGGCCGAGTTCGTCGCCGAGACCGGGATCGAGCCGACCGCCACCGTCGACTCGATAGCCGATCTCCCGGCCCTGCTGGCGCCCGTTTGAGCGGTGCGCCGGCCGCCGGGTTGCGGGCCGGTCGCGATCGTGAAAGGGTGATCCGACAGTTCATACGACGATAGGAGGAGATATGGCGAGCAGCGTTTACCGCGTCACCGAGGTGATCGGGGTCAGCAGCGAGTCCTGGGAGGATGCGGCGAAGACGGCGGTCGAGACCGCCGGCAAGTCGATCCGGGACCTGCGGGTCGCGGAGGTCATCCGCGAGGACGTCACGATCGAGGATGGCAAGATCACCGGCTTCCGGGTCCGCCTCGGGATCTCGTTCAAGTACGAGGGCGAGTAGCCCCAACACCCGCGGCGACGCCGCGAGCCAGCGTGCATCGAGCCGGCTCCCGGTGGCCCGGCCGCGGGCCATTGCTATCTTGTGCGTTTCCGCCGCGGGGTGGAGCAGTCAGGTAGCTCGCCGGGCTCATAACCCGGAGGTCGCGGGTTCAAATCCCGCCCCCGCTATGTTCGTCACTACCACGCTCGAGCCCTCCGCCAGGAGGGCTTCTGCGTTCTCGAAGGCCTCGGCGACAGCCTCCGACACCGTGGCGGAGAGCTCCACGCGCGCCTTCCTGCTTGTCGTAGGCGATCTGCAGGTCGAAGGACTCAAAGACCTGGCGCTTGATCTGCACCGATGCGGTCCGCAGCGCTTCGGTCAGGTCCGGAATCCGCTCCAGCCGGGCGATCAGCTCCTCGTCCTCGGCCTCCTGGCGTTCGGCACCGATCCCGGCCAACGCCTCTTCGAGCGCCTCCTTCTCGCCTCCTACACCAGGGACTCGGAAAGCCCCCGCCAACCAACTCCTACGAAGTTCGCTTGTCTCCCGGCGTGACGATCGACCTGAACGCGACCGAGCACGACGTCTCGTGTGAGTTGAAGGTCGGCTCAGCCGCGGGCCCGCGAACCTTCGGGGCTCTCACGGAGCACCGCGAGGAGGACCGAAAGGGCACGGCGTGGAGCATCGGCCAATCGCGCCCCGCGGATACTCGGGATCGCCCAGGCTGGCTTGAGCTGAACGAGTGGCGGCTCGAGCGTGGCGAGGCCTTCCTCCAGACCTTTGCCCCGTTAGTTCGGCAGCTCGACGCAGAGAAGCTCGACGTAGAGACCTAGGCCGAGCGCACCTGCTCGACGACCCGCGCGTCGTGGCGGGAAACGAATCCGGGCCCCCGACTCGACGGCTATCCCTTTGAGTTCAGCCTGCTAACGCCTCGTACGACGCGGCGAAGCGCTCGGCGAGTGGGCGCCACGAGTAGGCGCGGCGGATCTGCTCATATGCGTTCTCGCCTCGCTCCTTCCTTCCGTCGACGTCGTTCACCGCTTCCACCAGTGCGTCGGCTAGCGCGTCGACGTCGTCCGGCTCGACCATCCAGCCGTTCGGGCGCCCCGATTCCGTGTTGACGAATGTGAGCGGACCGCCGCTGCGGGTGGCGATCACCGGCAGCCCGCAGGCCATGGCCTCGAGCAGCACCAGGCCGAAGGGCTCGTTGACCGATGGAGTCACGAGAGCATCCGCACAGGCGAGACCGTCGGGGAGCTCCTCGTGACCCCTCCAGCCGACGAAGAAGATGCCGTCCCCACCCTCACGGCGAGCCACGGTATGGGGGTGTTCGCCGCCCCATTCGCCGGGCGAGCCGCCCCAGATCACGAGCGGGGCGGGCGTCGCAAAACGCGGGCGGGCCCGAGCGTAGGCGCGCACGAGCAGCGGCACCCGCTTAAAGGCCAGGAAGCGGCCCACGTACAGCAGTACCGGAGGCGGCTCGCCGGTCTCGTGATTGACGAACGCCCGCAGATCCTGCTCGCTGTACCGAACGCTTCCGGGCTCCCCCGACTCGTCCCAGCCGCGCGGATCGGTGACCAGCCAGCCGCGCCAGCGCGAGAGCTGCTCCTCGGGGCTCGTGATGCGACGGTCGAAGCGCTCGGTGTCGACGCCGTTTGGAATCACTTCGATCCGGCTCTCGTCTACGCCCAGCAGCCTGTGCGCCTCGTCGCGCCCGTGAGGCGAGATCACCACGATCCGGTCCGACCGCCGGGCGTACGTCACAAGAAGCTCGGCCCAGTGAGCGCCGAAGCGCCAGTGCGTCCAGTCGGTGCTCGCAAACAGCGCTCGCTGCTCAGGAGAGAGGCCGTCGAGCATCGGCACCGTGAGTCGGTGGGCCCGGTCGGCCATCCCTGCCAGGGTCGTGTCGAGCGCCCGTGCCAGGTCCGCGAGCCGGGCGATCCGGTCGAGCATCTTCAGTTCGGTGCCGTGCAGGTGGGTGAGCACCGGTCGATCCGGCCAGCGCCGTTGAACGGCTTCGTGGATCGGCGTGAGGTGATGGAGGTGAAATAGATGCGGATCCGTCCATGCGTCCGCGAGGATGCGCTCCCAGGCCGCGACCAGGTGCGCGCCGATCCGCGGCGAGACCGCCGCGAAGACCCGGTCGGCGGCGTCGCCGCTGTCCTCGAGGGATGGGTGCATGGGAACCGACTGCTCAAGCGGATCGCGGCCGGCGGCGCGGGCGGCGATCGCCGGGCCGTAGTCGGCCGCCGTCACGGAGAGGCCGTCGAAGAAGGTCGCTGCGTGCGTCAGCGTCCCTGCTGCGCCGAGTGACCCGCAGGCCAGCAGTACCTCCCAGCCCGCACCGTCGAGTGCCCGAGAGAGGTAGCGGGTCACCTGCGCCGAGCCACCTCGCGGGTAGAAGATCAGCCCCATTGCCACCTGCCGCTTCGCCGGGCTCATCGGCGGGACGGTATCGGCGATCGCACGAGCACCGCGATCTGGGATCGCAAAGGGACCGTTCCGGAGCGGACCGATCAGCCAACGAGCCGTGCTCGCTCAACGACTCTGGGGTGGTAGCGAGAAACGAATCGGGCCGGGTGTCGGTTCTCGCTACCAGCGCTTGTTCATGCGGGTTGGCGCGAGGGTCCCAACCGCTTGCGGGGAGGGGATTCGGCATCCACGGTGTCCTCCCGCTGCTCGCGCAAGGCGGAAGCGGCCGCCTGGCCCATCGGCGTCATCTCGCCGTGCGGGACTCCTGCGGTTCAGGTCTCGCGATCTCGCGAGGACTTGCTTTCGCGAGCAGCGTCCGGATCTGCGTCCGCCATCCGTAGTCCGGTTGTGCACCAGGGGGACGCGCGCGCAGAGGACGCTGCCCGGAGCGGATGCCATACTTGGTCGATGCGTGGCGTTCGCAATCGCTTGCGCCAGGATGCCGAGTTCCGGCTCGCGATGCTCACCGCCGTGTGCCTTCTCGCGGAGGCGATCATCGCCAAGAACGTTCTCGACGTGCGTCTGGACCCGGTGTCACAGATCGCGCCGTTCTGGGTCTATCTGTTTGCCGTGATCGGTGAAGAAATGACGCCACGGGCCGAGCGCCTAGTGGCAGCGACCATCGTCACGGTGACGGTGGCGGTGCTCGTCCTGTACGCGCTCTAAGCCCCGCTCCTCCCTTAGCGTGAAAGCGGGAGCGCGACTCCCGCTAGGCGGCGAGCCGTGTTAGCTCGATGATCCGCGGGTGGTAGCGAGAAACGAATCCTGCCCCCGCTATAGGCAGAAGCCCGCTCGGCGAGCGGGCTTCTTGCGTTGTAGGGGCCGCGGGCCGGCGCGGGGCGAAGGCGGGAGCCCCGGGCGTCGTACCGGCTCGCCCTGCTCCGGGCGGCACACTCTGGCCGCGTCGGCAAGAATGGGAGCGTGGCGATCCACGATCCCAAGAGTTTCGCTGAGCGCAAGCAGCGCGCCACGGTTGAGGACGTTGAGATGGCTTACGTCGACGAAGGGGAAGGGTCGCCCACCTTCCTGCTCCAACACGGCAATCCAACCTCCTCGTTCCTGTGGCGTGACGTGATCGAGAGGTTGTCGCCGGTCGGACGCTGTATCGCCCCCGATCTGATCGGGATGGGTGACTCGGCCCGTCCGCCCGACAGCGGCCCGGAGTCCTTCGGCTTTCGCGAGCATCGCCGCTATCTCGACGCCCTGCTGGACGAGATCCTGCCCGAGAAGCGTTTGGTGCTTGTCGGCCACGACTGGGGCTCGGCGCTGCTCTTCGACTGGGCCCGCCGCAACCCCGCTCGGGTCGCCGGGATCGCCTACATGGAGGCGATCGTGCGCCCACTCACTTGGGAGGAGTGGCCCGACGGTGCTCGCGGAGCCTTCCAGGGAATGCGGTCGCAGGCGGGCGAGGAGATGGTTCTCGACGGCAACTTCTTCGTCGAGCGAATCATGCCCAGCTCGATTCTCCGCGACCTCGAACCACAGGAGATGGAGGAGTATCGGCGGCCCTTCAGCGTGCCGGGAGAATCGAGGCGCCCGACGCTCCGCTGGCCCCGCGAGATCCCGATTGGCGGCGAACCCGCCGACGTCGTAGAAATCGTCTCCGACTACGCCGCTTGGCTCTCGGAGTCCGAGGTTCCGAAGCTCTTTATCGACGCCGAGCCCGGGGCGATCCTCGCCGGCGCTCAACGAGAATTCTGCCGGGCCTGGCCGAATCAGCGCGAGGTCCGAGTGCCCGGCCTGCACTACGTTCAGGAGGACTCCGGCGCAGATATCGGTGAGCTGATCGCCGACTGGGCCGGCGGGCTCGACGACTAGCGCCCGGCAGAGCCTGGTGACCGGCGGAGAGGGACTCGTATGGCGTTGCTTGCGACCAGGCTTGTTGTCCCGCGCCCGCCCGCAAGCGGCGTCCGACGCGAGCGACTCTTTGATCTCCTTGACGCGGCCGACGAACTCCCGGTGACTCTGGTCGCCCGCTCTAGCGCTTCTCGCGCAAAATGCCAATCACGACCGAGCCCGCCACCCTTCACAAAGACAAACACCTCACTTTTCAGGTGACGACCATCCGTTAGTTGCCCCGTCCCGAGAACCAGCGTCGGTTGTAGAAGGCGATGTGAAGACGGGCAATGCCGAGACCGACCAACACAAAGAAGATGAGCATCTCGACAGAGGTGTTGTCGCCTCATACACAACGGCCATTCGCCGCTATGCAGCTGCGAAAGCACCTCACCCGATCGTGGTGGCTGTCAGAAGGCGCGCGCGGAGTTCAAGCTCGGCGACGGTCTACTCTCGCGCCATGCCACGGGATTGGAGTTGAGAGTGGTTGAGGTGATTACAGCCGGGCTCATCATGGCCAGCATGGGGTGGCTTATGGCTCAGCTGGTGGATCAGGCCTGCTTCCACAACTTCGCCGGGACCGAGGTGGCCGATCCGAGTAGCCCTCGGGGCAAATGGTGTGAGGCGATCGCTGGACGATCAGCGTGGCAAATCAAGCTCATCGTGGGGGCCTTCCTGCTTGGCTCAGTGATCCATCTGCTGCCGCTGCCGCGGATCATTCGCTGGTCGGCCTGGTGCGGAACCGGCATTCTTGCGGTCGCGATCCTCGCCTACTTCATGGAACTGGAGTACACCGTGAACCGCATCTAGGGCGTCCCTCTGCGAGCGCTTCGTAGTGTTGCTTCTCGCGCAATCCGCTAGGCCGGAGTTTCGGCCCTCAGGAGACAAACCGCGCACGGATCGGTCGCTCAATCGTTGCGTTTCGTCTCCCACCCGTGAGAGTCGTTGCGCCACTGTGGTGGTGCGGAGCGTGAAGCGACGAGGCGTCGCACTCTCCTGCCAAGAGGTGCGGTCGGGTTAGCGCTCGGCTGCGGTTCGAGTCCGCCGCGCTCCGCCGACTTCGCTGGCGGGTGGCCCGATGGCCTGGGCGCCCGTCGAGCGTGTATCTTGAATCTCTCTTGGTAGGAGGGTCCGGGGTAGCTACCCGGCCGTCAAGATCGGCCCGCCACGGCGGGCCGTCGCGGTTAACGTGCTCTTCGCGCAAACCGCCATGACCTGACCCAGCCGGGTCCTACCTCGAAAGACAATCCTCGGTCGGTGAGTTCGATCGCAAGCACGACACGGCGGAGCCGTAGGGCGCCTGCCCGCTGACCTAGCCGCCGCCAGCCCGCGGTCGCGGGGTCGGTTTGCGATCACCATGAAGGACGTCGGGGTCGAGATCGAAGCCGTTGGGCCAGCTCACCGTGCGCAGCTCGGGGTCGACGCGGACCCGTCGGAAGAACTCAGGGTCCTTGAGCGGTTCGCCCATCGGCCCCCACATCACGTCGCTGAGGTCGACCTCACGCTCGAGACCGTCGTCGAAGCGAATCCGCAGCGTGTGGTCGTCGATCGGCTGGGCTTCGATCACGCTCACCATGACCCCGATCCTAGGGCAGAGGCTCGATCGGCTCCAGGGGCTCGTGGGCCCGGGCACGCTCCCAGTTGGCGAGCAGCTCATCACGATGGGTGACTGCCCAGTCACGGACGAGGCGCAGCGCGCGCGGCGGTAGGAAGCCGTCGGCCAGCTCGAGCGTCTCGATCGCGATCTGGGCCGTCTCGCCGGCATAGGTGGCATGGAAGTGCGGCGGCGGGTGCTCTCGCCAGTACATCGTGATCACGATTCCGTAGAAGCTGGAGATGCGCGGCATCACGGTCATACTGCGGCTCAGATACCGCCCGTCAAGAGCGGATCAGTGCTTCTTTCACTATTGACACTCGTGCGTGCGGGAGTGTTGCTTTTCGTGGCGCTAGCCGTGACGGAAACCCACGCTTTCGCACAATAGACACAGGGGCGTTCACGCTCGAGCCCTCCGCCAGGAGGGCTTCTGCGTTCTCGAAGGCCTCGGCGACAGCCTCCGACACCGTGGCCGGATTGCCTCCCCGCCGAGATAGCCGGGCCCCGGTGACGTCCCGGACGCAGGCTGAAACCAGCGGCCTTGCGGTCGTACCCGACGTGTGGTATACGGTTTCTCTCCCGCAGGTGCGGGGCTTCCGATTCGGGGTCGCAAGCGTGTCCCCAGCGTGTCAGGAGAGGACGTGGCTGTTAGGGGGGCGAGGGCCGGTGGACTGCTCACGCTGGTGATGATCTGCACCGTCGCGGTCCTCGGAGACAGCGCCGCGGCCTATGACTCCTCACCCACCGCCACGGCGAGATATGTGGCATGGGCGCATAGCTTGGACTTCATGGAGCCCAGCGACGTCTACGTGAGCGACCGGAGGCGCAACCGCCCACCGCTGATCATCAGGGGCGAGCTCGACCGGTCCCGGGAGGGCTGCTCGGATGAGCAACGCCCCTATGCGAGACCCGGGGGCATCCATCGCAACCGTCTCCTCTACACGGTGAGCCAGTTCAATGACCGGGAGTGCGGACCGGACCAGACGCAGTTCTACCTCTACAACCTGAGGTCGCAGAAGCGGCGTGTCCTTGATATCGACGTCGGTGAACGGGGCTTCGCCGCCGCCCACGGGCTGTGGCGCCGTTGGGTGCTCTCCTCGCGCGTCGTGAATCCGACCGGCGCAGAGCGGCGCACGCAGCTACTCCTCAACAACTACGCCACCGCCGAGACCATCCTCGTGGCGGAGGCGGGGCGGCTCTATCCCGGTGGACTGGCAGGTCGCTATCTGACCTACACGACCTGTGATCCCGACTGCACGGTGACACGGTTGGATTGGAGGTCCGGCGAGTCCGCTGAGGTGCCCGAACCGGCGGCCGGCGTCGGCAGCGCGGTTCTCCCTGACGGAACCGTCTACTTCCTAAGTGGCCCAGTGATTGGAGCCTTCCCGGTGGTTCGAGCCTTCACGGGAACCGATGTGTTCGCGGTCGATGGCGAGCTCGAGTGCCCTAGCGATGTGACTCGGCTCCATGCGACACGGTTGAGGCGGGGCACCGTAGAGCTGCTCTATTCGGCCCCGACGTTCGCTGAAAACGAATGCGACCCCCAGTACCGCGAGATCCACCGGCTCATGGATCGGCCGCGCTCTCGGCCCGGGGCGATGCGCGGATGATGTAGCCGCGGGCGGGGAGCTCATGGTGCCGCGCCCGCCCACACTCGGCCCCTAAACGCGCGCCAGAGCGCGCTGCGAGGGGTGGGGCCCCCCGCTCTAGACACTGCGCACAACTCAGGGCAACTGAAAGCGCATAGGCACGGCGCGGAGCAGGTGAGCTCTGCTCGATCCCGCGCCCCCGAAGGGAGGGCATCCCGGCAAACGTATTGACTACAAAGTCAGGTGAAACTCGAACGGCCGATCGATGGCCGGGGTCGCCGGCGAGCGGGCATCGAGCGGGCCGATGGCTGCTGCTGCCGCGGGCTGATGCTCGAGACCTGAGGGACGGCTACCGTGCCTAGCGTTCCAAAACTTAGGAAAAATGGAAACCTATGGTAGGCTCCTGGCATGGGAATCGTCGATCGAAAGCTGGCAATGCTGCGTCAGCTCGAGCGGCTGCATCGGGTCCGGCGCAGGCTTCCTGGCGACAGCGACGTCGAGGCGGTGATCGCCGATCTCGAGGGCGAGCTGGGGGAGACGGTCTCCCAACGAATCGCAGCGCGGTTCCTCGGCGTCAGCCACACGACGCTCGCTCGCCGGGCCCGTAGCGGCATGATCCCGCTCGTGGAGAACCGCCGTGGGCGCTCCGAGGTCCCGGTGCCGGCCTTGCTGAGGCTCGCACGGGCGCCGGGCAGCTCCAACCTCCCGGCACCAGGCAGGCCGGCGGTTTCCGCGCACGCCGGCCGGCGGCTCCCCGCGCGAGGCCACGCTGGAGCTGCTGATCGCTCTCTGGCCTACCACCGGGCGGTCGCGGATCGGCTCAGCCGCGAGGATGTCGAGGACGCTCTGCATCGGGTGCGCAAGTGGCGCGCGGCCGGCAAGCTCGACCCGGTCTACGCCGATGCCTGGGAGCAGATCCTGCAGGGCCCGCTGCCGCGGATCCGGAGCATCCTCTGGGACGCTTCGCAGGCTGCCGCGGACCTTCGCCAGAACTCCCCCTTCGCCGGCCTGTTCAGTGAGCCGGAGCGCCGCGCGATCATCGGAGCCCCGACACCTTGAACCGGGCTGACTTTGAGCACGTGATCGCGGCCGCCGCCACCGTCGTGGGCGAGGACGCCTTCGTCGTTGTCGGCAGCCAGGCGATCCTCGGTCCGTTTCCGGATGCACCGCCCGCCCTGCTCCGCTCCGCCGAGGTGGACATCTATCCGGCCGCTGCCCCCGAGCGCGCGATCGAGATCGACGCAAGTCTCGGCGATGGCTCAGCCTTTCATGAGGCCTTCGGCTACTACGCTCACGGCGTCGGCCCTGAGACCGCGAGGGCCCCCGCCGGCTGGGAGCAGCGTCTGATCAGTGTCGAAATCCCGCCACGCCCGCGGTCCGACCGTCGCCCTACGGCCCGCTGCCTGGAGCCACACGACCTGGTCCTGGCCAAATGCGTCGCGGGTCGCGACCGTGACTGGGAGTTCGCCGCGCACGCCCTCGCCGCTGGTCTGGTCGACCGAGCGACCCTGCTCTCCCGAATCGACGACCTGCCGATCGATGATGCGGCCGGCTCCTCGATCCGAGCCCGCCTCGCCCCGAGCTCATAACCCGGAGATAGCGGGTTCAAGTCCTGCCCCCGCCATGTTCGTCACTACCACGCTCGAGCCCTCCGCCAGGAGGGTATCCAGCAGGCCCGCCAACAGGTCGAGATCCAGACCCTCGGTGTCTCGATCCGACAGCTGCTCGCGCCGATCGACTGCCCGGACGGCTAGCGGGCGGCTCGCCGGGGATTCACGCGACGGAGAGAGCTCGGGCCTCTATGGTGGAGGAATGCTCCCGCGAGTCGCCCCGGTCGAATTCCCCGCTGACGATGCGGAGCGCGCCGTTCGCTTCTGGAGCGAGCGCAATCGTTTCGTGCCGGCGAAGGCCGGGTAGGAGGCTGGCTGTGGCAGATGGCAGCTACGTGCTCACGACCGCCACCGGCGACCCCTTCGAGTCCAAGACGCCGGGCCAGCTTGCCGCTAGTCGTCGCACCCGCATCTACGGGCGCCTCGACTGTCCCGCCGCGCTGAAGAAGCTGCGGCGCGGCGGCTACAGCAGCCACCGCGTCTTCTTTGCCGATCAGAAGACCGCCCTCGCCGCGGGCTATCGCCCATGCGAGACCTGCTTGAAGGCCGACTACGACGCGTGGAGAGCGGACCGGCAGAGCGGGAAGAGCAGCTCGACGATCCGCGCGTCGTAGCGAGAGATCAGGACGAGGAGCGATCGTCTTGGATCAGGCCTAGAGCGGCCGACGGGCTAGAGTGCCTCAAATGGCTAAGGAAGCAACTCAAGAGCAAGTGCTCGAGGCAGCGCGTTCGCTCGGTCGAGATGAGTTCACCCGCAAGGACGTCGCCGACGAGCTGGGCACCGAGGTCTCGGCGATGCAGCCGAGCTGGAAGGCCGCCAAGCAAGCGGGCCGGTTGGAGAAGGTCCGCGACGAGGGTGGCCAGCGCCACTTTCGGCTTGTAGACCACTAGCGCCCCGCGCGGGGTCCGCCAGGACCTCGCCGGTACGGACCGTAGATCCGCTCTCGAAGCGGTAGCTCGGCTTACCCCTACCCCTAACTCGAACTCGTTGCAGATCCGTGCGTCGTGGCGAGAAACGAATCGGGCCGGGCGGGTATTCCCGATGGTCCGGTCGTCCTAGCTCCTCCGGAGACGATAGAAGTGCTCGTCGAACCGGAGCAGCTTCGCGATCGGATCCGGGTCGGAGTCGGCGACCTCGACGTCCGTGATGAGCCAGTCGGGGAATGCGGCCTCGATATCCGATCGACTTGCCCCACGCGGCACTGGTCCGCGACGACGAGGCGCGAATGCGTCGAGCAGAATCGTCGCGTCCTCTGATGCGATCGCATCGATCTCCCGTCCCATCTCCAAGCGCTGTTCGTCGCCGAGCCCATGGAACGTTCCGGTGTCGAGCACCAACCGGAACTCCGTCTCGAGGCCGGCCGATCGTAGATCGGTGACATCGGCCCGCATGACCCGCATCTCCACGCCGGCATCCTCGATCCGCTCCGCAGCTCGTTCGAGAGCTCGCTCGACGATGTCCACCCCGGTGACCTGCCAGCCTCGCTCCGCAAGCTTCACGCCCCACACTGCGCTGCCGCAGCCGACGTCCAGCGCAGGCCCGTAGGGGGGCTCGCGCCCGTCCTCGTCCCGAGTGAAAAGCTCCGTCAGCTTCTCGACGAAGGGCGGGTGCTCAGCGAGGTCTTCCCAGGGATGAAAACCGACGCTGTAGAAGAACCGCCAGTAGCGATCGGTGGTGCGGCTCAACGGTCCTCCGATTCCCACACAAACAGCACGGTATCGGATCAGCACCGTCGAACCACCCGGGTGAAGCGAGAGCGCTGAGGCGCTGCTGGCAATCAAGCCGCGGGCCTATCCGCTCGATGATCCGCGCGCCGTAGCGAGCAACGAATCGGGCCACCTATCCGTTATCAGTACCACCGTTTGTTCATGCGGGCGAGGCAGCCCGTGGTACCCGTGGAGGGTTGTCCCGCCTTCGAAAGCCTCGGCCACAGCTTTCGACACCGTCCCCGAGGGCTCGACGCGCCCGCCCAAGCGCTCTGCGGAGAGCTACGGATGACGGCGACCCAGGGGCGCTCGAGGCTACCGGGCATGCTGGCGAGCGAAAACCGTGGGTCGTGTCTGTGGCGCTGGATGCCGGCTGCGCTAGCCGTAGCTGCGGTTGCGCTCTTCGCGCCGGCAGCGGCGGCTGCGGGCGAGGGTGAGGATGCGATCGTCGTCGTAAACGGCGCCGTCGCAGTCGAGCGGGGGCAGGTCGTCGACGGCGTCTTCGTCGCCAACGGCGACGTCGAGGTTGCGGGGACGGTCACCGGCGACGTCTTCGTGGCCAGCGGTGATCTGCTCGTCACGGGTGAGGTCGAGGGCGACGTCGTCGCGCTCACCGGACTCGCCCGGGTGGGCCCCCGGGCGGTGGTCGGCGGCGATCTCATCTACGCCGACGAGGAGCCCGAGGTCTCACCACGGGCGAGCGTAGGCGGTGAGGTGCGTGAGGAGGATTGGGACGGGTTTCTCGGCGCGCTGCCCCTGATCGGCGCGGTCGCGCTGTGGATCGGCATCTCGGTCTCGGCGCTGATCCTCGGTGTGTTTGCCGTCATGGTCGCGCCCCGCGCCGCCGACGCCGTCTCCGAGCAGGCCCAGGCGCGCCTGGCGCTTTGCGTCGGCTATGGGCTCGCGGTCTTCGTCGGTGTGCCGCTGGCGATCGTGCTCGCGTCCGCGACGCTGATCGGCCTCCCGCTCGGCCTCGTTCTGCTGCTCTCGCTGCTGCCGCTGGCCGCGATCGCCTACGTGAGCAGCGCCTGGGCGCTTGGACGGGCTCTGGTCAAGGACGGCAGCCGCGTCGTCGCCTTTTTGGCCGGACTCGCGATCCTGCGGGCGCTCGCGATCCTGCCGCTGCTGGGTGCGCTGGTCGGCCTCGCCGCCGTGATCGTCGGTCTCGGGCTCCTGGTCGCTGCAGTCGGTGCCGACCGCCGGCCGGCCTGAGCTGGAGCACCCGGTTGCACGAGAGCCTTTCAAGCCCCGACAACGGGCTCGAGGACCGGAAGGCGAAGGCAAGGCTGGCCGCGAAGCTCACCGACGAGGCCGGAAACACGAAGACCAAGAAGCTCAGGTCGAGCTGAAGTACCGAGGGGTTGCCGATCAGGCTCGCAGGTGCATCCACTCCGCAATCCGCGCGTCGTAGCGAGAAACGCATCGGGCCCTCTATGTCTGTCACGGCGACCGCAGAACCCTCCGCGAGGGGGGTTGTCGCGTCTTCGAAGGCTCCGGCCACAGCCTCCCTCGATCGATCAGGCGATCCACGAGCTCGGCTGAGCGGCGTCGCGGCCCTCGACCAACAAGACGACGAGGGAGAGCGCCCGACGACGTCAGTCCATGGCGAGGCGAGCGGTGTCCGCCGCGTCCGCGGGCGAGAGCCCCAGCATTCGCAGCACCGCCGCCGCATGCACCTCGTCGGCACGCTCGCCCAGCCGGCCGTCAACGACTGCTCGCATCGTTCCGAGCAACGCTCCGCCGGTGATGCTGAAGGCCGCCTCGGCAGTGTCGAACTCGAGGCGCCCGCTGTCGAGTCCCCGCTTGATGTCGCGAAGGGCACGCGGGCCGAGCGCCTCCGACATCAGCCGGTGCGATGCATCAAGCCGGATCAGCAGCTGCGCGAAGTGAGGGTCGGTGCCGGCGAGGCGGACGAAGTGGCGGTGGGCGTAGGCGACGACCGCCGCAGGATCCTCGAGCTCGCCGGTGAGCTCGTCGACGAGGGCACCCTGCTCTTCGGTCACCTCGGCCATCACGGCGTCAACGATCTCGTCCTTGTCGGCGAAGTGGTTGTATAGAGAACCCGCTGCCACGTCCGCTCGCTCCGTGATCTCGCCTGTCCGGGTCGCGCCGACGCCCTGCTCCGCGAAGAGCTCGCGCGCGGCAGCCAGCAGCCGCGCACGGGTCTCGGCGCGGCGGCGATCGGTTCGCGTGCGGTGCGGGGCTTGCTGCTCGGTCATGGCTCGGCAGGGTACCAGAGTATGAGGAACTTCTCAGAACTGAGAAGCTTCTCAAAATGTATGCTACGGTGCTCACCATGAACGCAGTCGAACGACTAGGACACATGGCCCTGCGCGTCCCCGACCTGGACGCCGCTGTCAACTTTCACTGCGAGGTCCTGGGCCTCGTCGAGACCGTGCGGGCCGGCCCCGTCTCCTACCTGACCTGCAACGAGCGTCACCACGAGCTGGTGCTGGTGCAGCGTCGCGACGGGACCCGCGGCTACGAGCACATCGGCCTCGAGGTCGCGGACCCCGAGACGCTCGAAGGCGTCCGAGCGGGTCTCGCCGCAGCCGGCGGCGAGCTTCTCGGTGTGACCTACGATGGCGAGCCCGGCATCGACCGTGCCGCATTGGTTCGGGCTCCGGGCGGTCACGTCTTCAAGCTCTTCACCGGGATGGAGGAGGATCAGGTGCTGCCCGAGGGCGATCGGGTCAGCAAGTTCGAGCACGCTTCGATCAAGGCCCGCCGGCTTGGCCGCAGCGAGCGGTTCCTCGAACAAGGTCTCGGCTTCCGCTTCTCGGATCGCCTTGGCCGCGCGGCAAGCTGGTGGCACTGCGATGCCGACCATCACGGCATGGCGCTGGTCGTCGGTCCCAGGCATGAGCTCTCGCACTACGCGTGGACGGCGCCCGACCTGAACGCGATGGGGAGGATCTGCGACCGGCTGGCGGCTCGGGGCGGAAAGCTGATCTGGGGTCCGAGCCGGCACGGTCCCGGCAACAACCTGTTCGTCTACTTCCACGACGCGGCTGGGGCCATGATCGAGGTCTGCGCCGAGATGGCCCAGATGCCGCCGGACGGCACCTACCAGGCCCGCCAGTGGCCGGGCGGCCTCGCTGCCGTCAACCAATGGGGTGGGCCGCCGCCGCCGCGCTTCCTGCTGACCGGATTCCCGATCGCGCCCGGCGAGCCGATGCCACTGACGGCGGTCGGCGGCGCGCGCACCGAAGTCGGTGTGCCGTGAAGCTGCGACACACGCCCGACGGCCTGATCGCCGAACACGGGTCGGGCTCCTGGGTTTCTCTCTCGGGCGATGGGATCAGCGAGGCGCAGAGCCGCGACATGGTGGCCTTTCTGGCCGGTGGGAAGGAGACCCGCGCTGCGGCCGAGGCGATCCTGGCGGGCGCGGATGGGTCGGCCGAGGCCGTGGATCCCGCGGCCGCTTCGATTCCCTTCCAGCCGCGTTCGATGCGTGCCTTCATGCTCTGGGAGTCGCATGTGATCGCATCCAGCCGGATGCTCGTCAAACGCTTCTTCCCGCGGCCGCTGGCGACGGCGGTCGAAGCCTTCGAGCGCGTCACCGGCAAGACCTTTCCGAAGTTGAAGCCGAACCGGCACTTCTACGAGACGCCCACGTTCTACGTCGCCAACCATGCAGCCATGGTCGGCGACGGCGATCCGATGTGGTGGCCCAGGCATACGGAGTGGCTCGACTTCGAGCTCGAGCTCGCCTTCGTCCTGGCGAGACCGATTGCCGACGCCACGCCGGAGGAGGCGGCCGCCGCCGTGGGCGGCTGGTTCGTGGTCAACGATTGGTCGGCTCGCGACGTACAGGCCGAGGACGCCCGCGAGAACATCTTCGGGCCCGTCGTCAAGTCGAAGACGTTCGCGAACTCGATCGGCTCCGACGTGTTGACCGCCGACGAGGTTCCCGACTGGACCCGGATGACCGGCCGCGTGCGGGTCGATGGTGAGCTCTGGTGCGAGGGCTCGACCGCGGGGCCTGTCCACGATGTCGGCGCGATGCTCGCCCACGCTTCGGCCGGTGAGCGTCTCGAGCCCGGTGACGTCGTCTCCACCGGAACGATCCCGGGATGCTGCGGCCTCGAACTCGATCGCTGGATCCAGCCGGGCCAGGTCGTTGAGCTCGAGATCGATGGAATCGGCACATTGACCAACCGGATTGACCCCGGCGCCGCGCCTGCGAACGCGACCCTCGCGGGCTCGTGAAGGCAGTCGCCCAGATGGGGCATGTGCGACGTCGATGAGCCGGCCGGTCGACTACGACGTGCTCGTCTGTGGCCTTGGCCCGGTGGGGCAGTTGCTGGCGTTGATGCTGGGGCGGGCAGGCGCCTCCGTGCTTGCGATCGACGAGGCTGCCGGGCCGATCGAGCTTCCGCGCGCCGCCGTCGTTGACGACGAGGTCCTGCGGATCTTCCAGGCCGCGGGAGTCGTCGGGGATGTCCTGGCCGCGAGCCAGGTGCAGGAGGAGGTCAGCTTCGTTCCCGATCGCGGCAGTCCGCTCACTCTGCTGCGGCCGGTTGACGGCGCGCAAGGCCACCCGCCGCTGGTCTCCATCAACCAGCCGACGATCGAGCGGACGCTTACGGCGGCCCTGGCCCGCCAGGAGACCGTCGAAGCTGCCTGGGGGCGCCGCCTCGAGCGCTTCCACCAGGACGACCGGGGGCAGGAGCCGGCCGTCGAGGCGTTGGTGCGGTCCAGCGCCGACGGTTCGGAGGAAACGGTGCGAGCGAGGTGGTTGGTCGGATGCGACGGCGGTGGCAGCTGGGTACGGCAGCTACTGGGGATCGAGTTCGGCGGCTCCACCTTCCGGCAGCGCTGGCTTGTCGTTGACGCCGAACTGGAACGGCCGCTGCGGGACGTGCCGCACCCGCACTTCTTCGGTGACTGGCGCCGGCCGATCGTTTCGTTGCCGATGTCGCCGGGGCGGCATCGCTGGGAGTGGATGTTGCATCCAGGCGAGGACGCGGAGCCTTTCCTGGACCCCGACTCGGTCCGCGAGCGCATCGAACCCTGGCTGGACGGCACCAAGGCCACGATCGAGAGGGCGGTCGTCTACACCTTCCACGCCCGAACGGCGGCGCGGTGGCGCGCCGGCCGGACGCTCCTCGCAGGCGACGCCGCACACCTGATGCCGCCGTTCGCGGGTCAGGGCCTCAGCTCCGGCGCTCGCGACGCCGCCAATCTTTCCTGGAAGCTCGATGCGGTCCTGCGTGGAGCGCCCGAGGCGCTGCTGGACACCTACGAGCAGGAGCGCCGCCCCCACGTGCGGGCAATGGCAAGGCTCGCAGTCCTAGTCGGCCGCTTCGTCCAGACGACCGACAAGCGGATGGCGTTGCTGCGCGACGGGCTCCTCGGCGCTCTGGAGGCCAGCGGACTCGCCGAGTGGGGGCGGCAGCGGCTCAAGCCGGTGCCCGCCTACGGGGAGGGCGCCTTTGCTGAGCGACCGCGTCGGCTCGCCTTCCGCCGCGGCGTCGGCTCCCAGTTCCCGCAGCCGCGCGTCCGGTCCAGAGGGAGCGAGTGCCTCTTCGATGACCTCGCGGGCCCAGGTTGGCTCGGAATCGCACTCGACGCCCACCAGGCCGAGGAGCTTGCCGGCGAGGGCCTGCCGGTGCTCTTGGTTGGGCAGGACCTCGATGACGTGGACGGCGAGATCCGAGCATGGTTGGGCCGCTTCGGGGCCACGTGGGCAATCCTGCGACCCGACCGCTTTGTGTTCTCGCTCGGCGACCACGAGCCGGCAGGAGTTCGACGCGCTCTCGCCTCGCACCACCGCCTCCTGGGCCGCGCCGCAGGCGCCCCGTCCGACTCCAGCGCCCGGCCCCCATTGGTGGCCTCAGCACTCTGACCAACGGGTTCCGCTCCGCACTTGTCTGCCAGGCCCGGGCTCGGGGCTCGCGGCTGACGAAGAGATTGTCGCGGACCGCGGCTGAGCGGGCGGAGCTCGAGCCGAAGCGAGATATAGTCGACGGGGCGATGTCGGAGGAGAACCTGGACCTGATTCGGGCCGGTTTTGCGGCCCACAACAGTGGGGATCTCGATGCCCTGACGGAGATATACGACTCGGATGCGGTGTTCGAGACGCTCAGCTCCGGGACCCTCCGCGGCAACGACGCGCTGCGCCGGATCTATGAGGAGAACCAGAAGGCGCTGGCCGGTTACAGCATCGAGCCGGTCGAGCTGATCGACTCCTCAGACCAGGTGGTCGCGGTCGCTCAGATCACCGGGGACGAGCCCGTCAGCGAGAGCTCCATGGACAGGAGCCGGTTCGCCTTCCTCTTCACGATCGCAGACGGGCGGATAACGCGGGAGCAGGCCTTCCAGACCAGGGACGAGGCCCTCGAAGCCGCCGGCCTGGCGGACTGACGGCGCTCGAGCGCCGGCCGAATCGAGCTCCCGGTCCGGCCCTCGCTCGCGGGCTTCTCCGGGGTCACAACGTGACCCCGGGACCCCCGGCGTCTAGGCGTCGAACTCGCCCTTGAGCACGGCCGGCTGCGGCTTGCTCTTATGCCCGGCCTCCTGGATGATCGGCGGGACGTCCTCGTCGGAGAGGAACTCCTGGAAGCCCTCCAGGTCCCAGTCGAACAGCACCCAGACGCGGTCCTCCTGGTTCGGGTCGTGGAAGACCTTGGAGCCGTTGGATCCATGCTCCTTTCGTTTCTCGGCGCCCTTGGTGGAGAAGACCTTCAGGAAGCGATCGAGATCTTCGACGGTCGTCGTGGCCAGAAACATCGGTTCCCCTATCGATTGAGGGTGTCGCCGCCTGCTGCGGCCCAGCCCGATCCACCCTAACAAGTGACGTGCGCCACTAGCTCCGGATCGGAAACGGCGCGAAGGGCGGCCCACTACTCTGCGGAGACGTGGATTCCTCTTACGCACTACGCGTCGTGGCGCACAAGGCGAAGATGCGCGGCTTCGACGTCGCCGTCAAGGTGCTGCCGTTCAACCAGCCGCGGTTGATGATCGGCCCGGGGTCGATCGACCGCCTGGCCGACCACGTCGGCACCTACGGGTTCGAGCGGTTGCTGCTGGTGACCGACCCGGGAATCGTCAAGCTCGGGCTGCACAGTGGCTGTGTCGAGCGTCTCGAGTCGCATGGGGTCGACGTGGTCGTCTTCGACGAGATCGAGCCGAACCCGACCGAGCGGCAGATCGAGGACGGAATCGCGCTCGCCCGACGGGAACGCAGCGAGGCCGTGCTCGGCTTCGGCGGCGGCTCGGCGATGGACGCCGCCAAGGTGATCGCCGCGGGCGCCACCAACGACAAGCCCGTCGCCAAGATGGAGGGGCCGTTCAAGGTTCGAAAGCCGCCACTGCCCCTGTTTGCAGTGCCGACCACCTCCGGGACCGGGGCCGAGGTGACCGTCGCCGCCGTCGTCACTAACGAAGCCGAGCGTCGCAAGTACGCGGTCGCCGACCACAAGCTGGTCCCGCTCGCCGCAGGGCTCGACCCCGAGATCACCAAGGGCCTGCCGCCGCAGATCACCGCGGCCACCGGCATGGACGCTCTGACCCACGGCATCGAGTCCTACGTCTCCACCCGCGCGACCCCCGAGAGCGAGCGCGCCTCGAAGGCGACGGTCGGATTGGTGTTCAAGCATCTGCGCAATGCCTACGAGAACGGCGACGATCTCGCAGCCCGCGAGGGCATGGCGCTGGCCGCCTTCGAGGGCGGGCTGTCGTTCACGGCGGTCGGGCTCGGATACGTCCACGGGATCGCGCACAAGCTCGGTGGCCTCTACCACGTGCCTCATGGGCTCGCCAACGCAGTCGTCCTGCCGCGCGTCATGGAGTACTCGAAGGACGCCTGTGCCTCCAGGTACGCGGACCTCGCCCGGGTCATTGGCCTGGAGCGAGACGGCGGACCGAGCGCCGATGCCGAGCTCGCCGATCGGCTGATCGAGGCCGTGCGCGGGCTCAGCCGTGACATCCGCATCCCGGAGACGCTCAGTGAGATCGAGGCCGAGGACATCCCGGTCATCGCCTCCGCGGCGATCGACGAGGCGTTCGAGCTGTACGGCGTGCCGAAGTACATGGAGCAGACGGACGCCGAGCGCGTCGTCGGCCTGATCAGCGCCTAGCAGCTGGGCGCAGCGTGCGGCTGGAGCCCGAAGGCGATCGTCACCGCGACCGCACAGCTGCGGCGTCACCGCGGCGCCCGGGCGTGGCCGAGCCCTGGCTGCACGAGGGCGATGCGGTGCTCGCATCACTGGACACCGGCCACGATGGCCTGTCCGGGGCCCAGGCCTCACGGCGCCTGCTGGAGGACGGCCCGAACGAGCTTCCGCGGGAGCGCGGACCCGGTGCTGCGCGGATCGTCCTGCGCCAGTTCACCAGCCCGCTGATCTACATACTCGTCGCTGCCGGCGCCCTCGCGCTCGCGGTGGGTGACGAGATCGATGCCGCCGTGATTGCCGCTGTGCTGTTGCTGAATGCCCTCGTCGGGTTCGTCCAGGAGTACCGGGCCGAGCGGTCCCTTCAGGCCCTACGCCGCCTCGCCGGCGCCAGGGCCCGCGTGGTGCGGGCCGAGCGTGAGCTGGAAATCGACGCCCGGAACGTCGTTCGCGGCGACGTACTGCTGCTCGAGGCCGGCTCCCGCGTCCCCGCCGACGCCCGCGTTCTCAGCGCCACGGCGGTGGAGGTTGACGAGTCCCTGCTCACGGGCGAGTCCGAGCCCGTCGGCAAGACGGCGGCCATCCTCCTCGGAGACCTACCCGTCGCCGAGCGGGCCAACATCGTCCACTCCGGGTCGGTCCTCACCCGGGGTCGCTGCCGAGCGGTCGTGACCGCCACGGCCATGGGGACCGAGCTCGGGGCGATCGCCGGAAGCCTGAGGGAGATCGGCGTCGTGGCGACGCCGCTACAGCAGCGGATGGCCCGCTTTGCGCGCCTGGTCGGGCTGGCGATCGTCGTGGTAGCGGCGATCGGGTTCGCGGCCGGGCTTGCTCACGGGGAGTCGGCGGACGACCTCTTCCTCGCGGTCGTCGCCCTCGCGGTCTCCGCGGTTCCCGAGGGGCTGCCGATCGTCCTCACCGTGGCGCTGGCGATCAGCGTCCGCCGGATGGCCGCGGTCAACGCGCTCGTGCGGCGCCTGCCGGCGGTCGAGAGCCTCGGAAGCTGCACGGTCATAGGCTCCGACAAGACCGGCACCCTGACGCAGAACCGGATCACCGTGGAGCGGATCGTGGTGGATGGGCGCGACTACGAGGTCACCGGCGGCGCCGACCGGCTGGCGGGCGCCATCGAGCGCGGAGGCGCCGCCGTCGACGTCGAGCAGGAGCCGGAGCTGCGGCGCCTGCTCCTCGCCGGTGCGCTCTGCAATGAGGCTTCGGTCGCCTCCCGCCGGGGTGAGGCCGACGCTGTCGGCGACCCGACTGAGGTCGCGCTGCTCGTTGCCGCCGGCAAGGGGGGCCTGCACAAGGACGATCTCGAGGACCGCTACCCCCGCCTGGCGGACATCCCCTTCGAGGCGGAGCGCCGCTACTCCGCCACAATGCACGCCTACGGCGGGCACGGGCTCGTCCTCGTCAAGGGCTCACCGGAACAGGTGCTCGAGATGTGCGTCGAGAGCGTCGGCGGTGACGAGCTC
The DNA here is from genome assembly GCA_963700785.1 of uncultured Solirubrobacterales bacterium. Taxonomy (GTDB): domain Bacteria; phylum Actinomycetota; class Thermoleophilia; order Solirubrobacterales; family 70-9; genus CAXMST01. The sequence goes on along the minus strand of CAVOYZ010000006.1, from coordinate 162,251 downwards.
GACCCCGCGGCAACCAATCAACGGGCCGAGGACATGGCCGCCCATGGGATGCGCGTGCTCGCCGTCGCCGGTTGTGAGGTGCCGCGAGCCGCCGACGGCGAGCTTCGCTTTCCCTTGAGCGGACTCACGTTGTACGGCCTCCTGGGCATGATCGATCCGCCCCGCGAGGAGGCCCGAGATGCGGTGGCCGGCTGCCGCTCAGCCGGCGTCCGCGTGCTGATGATCACCGGCGACCATGCAAATACAGCACTCGCGGTTGCACTCGACCTCGGGATCGCCGGGCCGGGCGACCGGGTCGCGTCCGGGGTCGAGCTCGAGGACCTCCCTGATCGGCGGCTGGATCAGCTTGTCGGGGAGGTCGACGTCTACGCGCGGATGGCACCCGAGCACAAGCTGCGGATCGTTGAGTCGCTGCGGCGTCAGGGAGAGGTGGTGGCGGTCACCGGCGACGGCGTCAACGACGCGCCGGCGCTGAAGGCCGCCGACATCGGCGCGGCGATGGGGTCGGGGACCGACGTCGCCAAGGAGGCTGCCGACATGACGGTCCTCGACGACAATTTCGCGACGATCTTCAAGGCGGTGGGCGAGGGCCGCGTCGCCTTCGACAATGTCCGCAAGACCACCTTCTACCTGGTCTCCAGCGGCGTCGCGGAGATCTTGGCGGTGCTGACGAGCCTGATCGCCGGCCTGCCCTTGCCCTTTCTGCCGGCGCAGCTCCTGTGGCTGAATCTGGTCACCAACGGCGTGCAGGACATCGGGCTCGCCTTCGAGCCGGGCGAGCCCGATGTCAGTAAGCGCCCACCGCGCCCACCGGAGGAGGGCGTGATCTCTCGGCTGCTCTGGGAGCGGATCGCGATCGCGGGAACCGTGATGGCGACCGGCACCCTCGCCCTCTTCCTCGCCTATCCGCACACCGGCGACGACCTCGATCGCGCGCGGACGATCGCGCTGACGACGATGGTTGTCTTCCAGGTCTTTCATGTGGGCAACGCGCGCTCAGAGCACCGCTCCGCGTTCTCCAGGACTCCCCTCGCCAACCCGATCCTCTTCGTCGGCACGGTCCTCGCCCTCGGGCTCCAGGTCGGCGCGATGTACTTCGAGCCGACTCAGGTCGTGCTCCGGATCGAGCCGCTCGACCTCGGCACCTGGGCCGCGATCTTCGGTGTCGCCCTGAGCGTCATCGTGGCGGTTGAGATCCACAAGCTGCTGCGACGCGACGGCGCCACTAGTTGAGCTCGGCCAACGCGCATGGGACGCTCAGGCTAGCTTCGCAACAGCTCCGCCAACCTATCCACCTCAGCGACCGTCACGGTCAGCTCGGGGTGACGGATGACTCCGAGCGGCTCGAGCCCGCGGACCGGGGTGCGAAACGAAATCAGGACGCCGCTTCTCCCGTTGGTCGCGAACGTCAGCCCCCGGTCGGTGATCGCCAGGCGGGCGGGGCCCGCGGTCTTCCAGAACGCGTATGGCCCCGTCACCGCGGCATCGGTGACGTTCGCCCGCGGAGTTGACAGCCGCCACGGGCCGAACCGGACCTCGAGGGTGCGCTCGCCGACGTCGACCCAGGCGGTCTCCGGCGTGATGCCGAACGCACCGGCGGCTGCCCGATAGGGCCGCGCGAATACAAAGTTGAACCGCTCGACGCCGCTCACGGAGCGATCTTACGTTGAGGCGATGCGCGCCGGTGAAGACCGGCTCACCAGGCGCGAGTGGTATCGGGCCTTACGCGGCCGGCGGAACCGCTCGACGATTCGTGTGGCGCCGCCAGGCCCCGGTTGAGCGCCGAACGATCAGCGCTCATCCCGCGGACCCCTCGGTCATCGGGCGGAAGCTGGTGGTCAGGATCCGCATGCCCCTGGGGCGCGTGACGGTGAAGACCACGACTTCGGCGACCTCGTTCGCGCTCAAGAGGCCCTCGAGCCCAGGGTCGCCTTGCTCACGGCCCGCCCCGATCGCGAAGTCCGTCTTGACGCCGCCCGGACAGATGCAGGTGGCTCGCACGCCGCGCTCGCGCAGCTCGTGGTCGAGGGCGCGAGTGAAGCCCACCTGGCCGAACTTCGAGGCGTTGTAGACGGCCTCTCCGGGGAAGGCGCGGAGGCCGGCGACGCCCGCGTTTGCGACCACGATGTCGAGGCGGCCGAAGCGCTCGACGACCGCGTCCGTGGCGGCGCCGACCGCGCTGCGATCGCGCACGTCGCAGGCCAGGCCGAGCCCGCCCTCATCAGTGGGTCTCGGCCCCGCGCTCGAGAGAGCTCAACGCCTTGTCTCGCGCGGCAGCAGGTAGGGATAGGTTCGCCGCCGGACCCGCCGTTGCCAGGCGCGGTCGAGCCGGCGGAGCCGGAGCAGCAGCGACCAGAGCCGGCTGTCGGATTGGTAGTAGCGCTCGATGTCCGTCACCGAGAGCGGATCGTCGAGGTGCCCGTTCGCCTGCTCGACGAACGCCGGCAGCCAGCGCTGCAGCCGCTCCTTGATCAGGTTTCCGCAGAGGTCGAAGTAGACGCCCCGCAGATCGCGATAGCCGTCGAGGATGCGCGGTGCCAGGAAGCGGCGCAGAGGCCAGCGCAGCGGCGGCGGGAACGGACGTGCGATCAGCGCCAGATCGAGCCGGCAGTGCCCCTCCGGCGTCCACATCATCGGAGTCGAGACGTCGATGTAGGTGAGCCGGCCTCGATCCCAGACCCAGTTCGCAAGCTGAGCATCGAGCCCGAGGTGCGGCCCGACCACCGCTGCGGCGCTCTCCACCACGGCATCGATCAGCGGCTCGGCCTCGGCTTCCGAGGCCCTGGCCAGCACCGCGGGGGCGAGCAGGTCTGTCGAGAGGATCGGCTGCACGACGTATCCGGCGATCGACCCGCCACCGAGCTCGACCGCACGGAACTCGGTCGGCACGACCCGAACCCCATTCTCCTCGAGGGCTGCGATGTAGTCCTCGAGCGTTGCTCGGTAGCGCTCGAAGCGCTCGCGCGTCGGGAAGGCCGGCAGGCGCTTGCAGGCGAAGCTCGGCCCTCCATCCGGCGGCCAGGCCAGCACCAGCGAGATCTCGCCGTAGCCGAGGATCGGCAGCGCCTCCTCGTCCCCGCGTCGCAGCGCCTCGACGACCAGGCGGTCGAGGTCCTGCAGGTCGTGGTCGGGGAGGTGGGGTGGGAGCGGCGTGCCGCCCGCGCTCACCCGAGGGCCCCGCGAACCGAGTCGATGATCTCGTCGGCCTGCCCGTCGGTGAGGTTCAGCGGCGGCTTGAACTGCGTGACCCGATGGTCGTGCTCGGCGTAGACGGCGAACACGCCGGCATCGATCAGGCGCTTCGCCGCCAGAACGCCGCCCTCCTCCTGCTCGAACGCCAAGCCCATCGTCATCCCGCGGCGGCGCAGCTCGAAGGGCAGCCCGGCGAACCCGGCCTCGAAGCGGCGCCCCAGCTCCATCACCCGGCTCAGGAAGTCGGGGTCGAGGACCTCGTCGAGGACGGCCTCGGCCGCGACGCAGCCGATCTCGGCGCCACCGAAGGTCGAGACGTAGGCGAACGGATGCTCGTCGAAGAACCGCTCGAGCTCGGAGCTGATCAGCGCAGCGCTGACCGGATAGAGGCCCCCGCCCAGGCCCTTGCCGGTGATCACCACGTCGGGCTCGATCTCCTCTTGCTGGAAGTACCACGGGGTTCCGGTCCGACCGAGTCCCGTCTGCACCTCGTCGACCACGAGCAGCGCGCCGCGCTCGCGAGCCAGCGACGCGACGCCAGCCATGTAGCCCGGTTCGGGCGGCGGGAAGCCGAGGGTGGCCGGAATCGATTCGAGGATCACCGCCGCCGTCTCGGCTCCTATCGCGCCGCGCATCGCATCGATGTCGTTGTAGGGCACGCGGACGACGTCGTCGGATCCGAAGACGAACGGCTCCACCCAACGTCGATCGCCGGCCGCCCAGCCGAGCCCAGCGTGGCCGTGATAGCCGCCGACCACACTGACGATTCCCGGGCGGTCCCGCACCGCGCGGGCGAGTCGCAACGCCACGTCGATTGCCTCGCTGCCGGACGGGGTGAAGATCGCGTAGGGGAGTAGGTTCCCGGTCGACCCCGCGAGCCGCTCGGCGAGCCGGGCGCGGCGGCCGCTGATCAGGTGGTGGTTGCCGACGTCGAGGTGATCCAGCGCCTCGCGGAGCGCGCCGACGACGCCCGGATGGCGGTGACCGAGGTTGAAGACGCCGCCGTTGCAGTGGCAGTTCCAGTACCAGCGGCCGTCGTAGGCGTCTTGGAACCGGGGACCGCTCCGCTCGCCGATCACGATGTCGACGCCAATCGCCTCGAGGGCCTTCGCCTTGCCGCGGTTGACGTGCGCCGCGAAGGCCTCGGTCGTCGCCGCGCGGTCGCCGTAGACCCGCTCCCATCCTGAGCTGCCCGCTCCGCTCTCCATGTCGCCAATCTAGGGCTGAATCGACGAGCGAACCACGGGGATCTCTACTGATTGCGACTGCTGCGGCACCGGACCCGCCCAGCATTGGCGACCGGCAGCGGTCCCGGCCACCCTCAGCCGCTGCCCAGAACGACCGCAACGGGCTTCCCTCCGTAGCCGTTCTCAAGGTCGCGCCCCTCGATCAGGACATCTGTCGTTCGCTCGGGGATCTCGACTCCGGTCTGCACCCTGGTGAAGGGCTGCTCGCTCGCATGGTCATGAAGCAGCTCCATCTCGCCGAGCAGATCACCGTCGGGGCTCAGCACCCTCCAGCCGTTGGCGTAACGCTCCGGCGAGTCGTAGGGCGAGCTGATCGTCACCGCGAAGTCGTAGGTTCCCGCGCCGCTCGCCGTTGCCTCGACCGCGACGATCTCGGGGAAGCGCTGGCCCGCCGCAGGCGCCGAGCCCCCGCCTTGCGGTGCGGTCGCCGAGCCTGCGTCGTCGTCTGCGCCGCATCCGAGGCCGCCGGCGACGATAGCGAGCACGACGAGCGATGCGGCGAAGAGCGTCAGGGCGGCCCGCATTGGGGCGACACTAGTGGCTTCCGCCCGTCTCAGCAGGTCAAGCGAACGACCCGGAGAGGCACTCGACGGCTGCATCATCTACCGACCTGTCGCCCTAGGCTCCGGGCATGGAGATCCCCGAGACCCGCCATGCGCGTTGCGGCGAGATCATGAACGCCTACCAGGAAATCGTGCGCTTGCGCCTTCCCGCTTCGATCCGGTTCCTGCTTCTCGGGTTCGCCCTCGCCGCCGGCGCGATTCCGGCCGCCGCGGCGGCCGCCGAGCGATCCCCGGGGCCGGCCTATCTCGACTCCCGCCACCCGTTCGCCGAGCGGGCGGTGGATCTGGTCTCGCGGATGACTCTCGACGAGAAGGCGGCCCAGCTGACGACGACGAACGCGCCTGCGATCCCGCGGCTCGGGGTGCAGTCGTACTCGTACTGGAACGAGTCCCAGCACGGCGTCTACTTCCTCCAGGGGGATGACAACGCGACCGGCGAGCCGCGTTGGTTCCATCGGGTTGCCGCACCCAGCTTCCCGACCAACCTCTCGACCAGCCTGACCTGGGATCCGCGCCTGATCCGCCGCGAGGCGGCAGCGATCTCCGACGAGGTCCGGGGGTTCAACGATCCCTCGCTGTTCGGGCAGGGCGAGAACAACCTCGGTGACTCGGCCGAGAACTACGGCTCCCTGTTCCACTTCAATCCGACCGTCAACCTGCAGCGGGACCCGCGCTGGGGTCGCACCGACGAGGCCTTCGGCGAGGACCCGTTCCTCGTCTCGAAGCTCGCCGGCGCCTATGTGAGCGGGTTCGAGGGTCGCTCGCGGCGCGGTGCCCACCGCGATCGGTATCTGAAGGCCGTCGCGACCCTCAAGCACTACGCGCTCAACAACGTAGAGCGGAATCGCACCGGCATCTCCTCGGACACGGATGAGTCGGCGATCCGTGACTACTACACGGCCCAGTTCCGCGGGCTGATCGAGGACTCGGGCGCCTCCGGCCTGATGTCCTCCTACAACGCCGTCAACGGGACCCCGGCGGTGGCCGACTCGTTCCTGCTCAACGTCCTCGCCCGGCGCACCTGGGGTCTCGACGGCTACGTGACATCGGACTGCGGTGCGGTGGCGACCACCTACCGCCGTCCCGATCAGCCGATCGGGCCCGGAGGCGTCCTCACCCTGACCGGACACGACTGGGCTCCTCCCGGCTGGACGACCGATCACGGGGGCGTCGACGCGCAGTGGACCGAGCGGAGGACCGGCGCCGGGGTCAGCGGTCAGGCCGGCGGTCAGGCCTACTCGTTGCGGGCGGGCACCGATCTGAACTGCGCCGGGGCCGGTACCGACAGCAGCGTGATCAGGTCCTGGTTCGGCGAGGACAACGCGCCGGCACGGATCAGGGAGGCGATCGACGCCGGGGTCTTGAGCGAGGGCACGATCGATCGTGCGCTGGCGCGGGTCTTCAAGCTGCGGCTGCGGACCGGCGAGTTCGACCCGCGTGGCCGCGTCCCGTTTGCGAGCATCGGCAGCGAGGTGATCGACAGCGCCGCGCACCGGAGGCTGACCGAGACGGTCGCCCGGCGGGCGCTGGTGCTGCTCAAGAACGAACGCAACGCCGGTGATGAGCGGGTCCTGCCGTTCGATCCGGCGAAGGCGGACAGGGTGGTCGTGCTCGGGGATCTCGCGGACCGGGTGGTGCTCGGCGGCTACTCCGGCACTCCCACCGAGCGGGTCAGCGCGCGCGAGGGCATCGCCGATCTCGTCGAGAAGTCCAACCCCGGCGCCGAGGTCCTCTTCGATGCGGCCGGCACCTCGACCGCCGCGTCGGGTCCGGCGGTGCTGAGCGCCCCCACCGAGGCCGCGATCGTGGATGCCGATCTCGTCGTGATCGTGGTCGGCACCGACGAGGGAACCAACCAGGAGGGCGCCGACCGGGCGACGATCGCGATGCCGGGGAACTACCGGTCACTGGTCGAGCAGGTGGCCGCCCTCGGCAACCCGAACGTTGTCCTGCACGTCCAGGCGGCCGGGCCGGTCAGCCTGGCTGGGATCGAGGACGAGGTGCCCGCGATCCTCTACAGCGGGCCCAACGGTCAGCGGCAGGGCTCGGCGCTCGCGAAGGTGCTGTTTGGCGAGGCCAACCCATCGGGCCGGCTCAGCTTCACCTGGTTCCGCGGCGACTCGCAGCTGCCGCCGATCGACGACTACGACCTGACGCCGGCCCGGACCGGCGGCCTCGGGCGGACCTACCGCTACTTCACCGGCCGGCCCTCCTACCCGTTCGGCCACGGCCGGAGCTACTCGAGGTTCCGCTACTCGCAGGCCCGGATCGGGCGCGGCCGGGTCTTCGCGAACGGGAGCGTGCCGGTCTCGGTCAAGGTCCGCAACACCGGCGACCTCACCGGCGCCACCGTGGTCGAGATCTACGCCGCGACCCGCGGCGCGGCGGGCGGCCGCGCGCTGCCGGCCAAACGGCTCGTCGCGTTTGCGCGGACCGACCGCCTCGCCCCGAGCGCGAGCCAGCGGCTCCGGTGGAGGGTGCCGGTCGAGCGGCTGCGCTTGTTCGACAGCCGGCGTGGACGCGACGTTGTCTATCGGCGCCGCTACCGCTTCCAGGTGGCGCGCTCAGCGACCGATGTGATCGACCAGCGCTCGGTCCGGGTTCGCGGTTCGCTGCGGCGCCCGATTCGACAGGTCACGGTCGAGCCCGAGCGCCTCGTTCTGAAGCCGGGGGAGAGGCTCAGCCTTCGCGGTCGGAATCGCTGGCTCGAGGACACCACAACCGGCATCTACAGCGAGACCGGCGACCGCGTGGTCGAGGCCGTCCGCGGGGACGACTCGTTCGCCAACCTGCGCCGGGCCGACGTCAGCTACTCGAGCAACCACACCCGCGTCGCCCGGGTTACTCGTCGCGGCGTGATCAAGGGCCGCAGCCCGGGCACGGCGACGATCACCGTGACCGTGAACGGCGTCAAGGGACACACCGCGATCGCGGTCCGCTGATCGTGGACGCCGGCACCGCGCAGCGATCCGTCAGTCCCCGCCCCGGCGCCGGGGGCCAAGGTATGCCAGGCCCAGGTCCGAAGGCGCCGAATCGCACGAGATCCCGGAGCGCCATAGATTGCTGCTGTGAACGAGTACGCACGCGTCGCGGTCGAGCAGCGGGTTCGGCTGCGCTTCCCGAGCTGGGCCGTGGTGCGCCGCTGCGCCCTCGGCCTCTACTTCGTCGTGCTCGTCCTCTGGAGCCTGCGCTACGGGATTCCCGCCCAGCGCGAGCTGGTCATCGTCTGGATCTGTGGCGCGCTCGTCTGCGTCTCGCTCGGCCGGCACCCCCGACAGATCCTTCAGATCGCGCTCGACTGGTTGCCGATCGTGGCCGTTCTGGCGGCCTACGACCTGACGCGCGGCGCGGCCGACTCGCTCGGAATCAGCGTCCACGTGCAGGCGATGATCGACTTCGATCGTCTCGTCTTCCTCGGCCAGACGCCGACCGAGTGGCTGCAGGCCCGTCTCCATGAGCCCGGCGTCGTCACCGGGTGGGACGTGGCCTTTTCGGCCATCTACACCTCCTACTTCATCGTCCCGTTCGCGGTCGCGGGCGTTCTCTGGGCCCGTGAGCGGATCGCCTTCCTGCGCTACACCAGGCGGCTGGTGACGCTCGCGCTGGCCGGCCTCGCCACCTACATTGCCTTCCCCGCCGCGCCGCCGTGGATGGCCGCGGAGCAGGGCCTGCTCGAGGGGGTCGATCGCACCACCGTGGAGGGCTTCAGCGCGCTCGGCGTGACCACGGCGGGCCTCTTCTCCAGGGGCCAGGAGACGGTCAACCTGGTTGCCGCCGTGCCCTCGTTGCACGCCGGCTTCACGGCGCTGGTCGCGATGTTCCTGTGGAGCCGGGTGCGCCCTGGCCTGCGACCGCTGCTTGCGCTGTATCCGCTGGCGATGGCGCTGACCCTGATCGCGACCGGCGAGCACTACTTCTTCGACGTGCTGTTGGGTTGGTTCTACGCCGCCGCGGTGATGGCGGCCTGGGCCTGGCGCGAGCGGCGGCCCGGCGCTGCCGGTGATGCGGCAGGCCTCGTCGGTTCCGGCGGTCGCTGGTAAATTGCCCGGTATGGCGCAGGCGCAGTCCGCCGGGGCGGTATCACCGGCCAACGAGGAGGCCGTGCGGGCCTGGGACACGGTCCTCTACGAGCGCTGGAAGATGAACCGCAAGGTCTTCGTCGGCGCGCTGGACGAGGTCACCGAGGAGGTCTTCAATCGATGCCCGCCACCCGAGGGCGGCCGTTGCATCGATGTCGGCTGCGGGTTCGGTGAGACGACGCAACGACTCGCTGAGCTCGTCGGCGCGGGGGGATTCGCGCTCGGCACCGACTCCTCCCCCAGGTTCGTCGAGGACGCGCGCCGCGAGGCGGCTGAGGCGGGCGTCGAGAACGTCGCCTTCGAGGTCTCCGATGCGCAGACGGCGAACTGGGACCCCACCTACGACTACGCCTTCTCACGGATGGGCACCCAGTTCTTCGCCGCGCCGGTCCCCGCGATGCGCGCGATCCGCGGAGCGCTGAAGCCCGGCGGCAAGCTCGGCAAGGTCTGCTGGCGCCGCAAGGGCGAGAGCCAGTTCTGGGCGGAGACCGAGGAGGTGGTGCAGCGCTTCCTCTCGCGCCCCGACGAGTACGAGGCCGATACCTGCGGCCCGGGACCGTTCTCCCTCGGCAACCCCGAGACGTGCCGCGGCATCCTCGAGGCCGCCGGCTTCGAGGAGATCGATCTGCACCAGCGCGACTTCGACTACTACATGGGCAAGGACATGGATGAGGCGATCGACGCCCTGCTTGCAATCGGGCCGGGCGCCGAGTTGATCCGCCTCAACGGAGATCACGGCGAGAGCCGCCGACCCGAGATAGCCGAGGCCCTCGCCGAGCACTACTCCGACTGGCAGCGACCCGACGGCTCGATCGTCGGCCGCGGGTCCGTCTGGATCGTCGCCGCAACCAACCCCGGCTAGCGTCGAACACGGCGACGCTCGGCAGCCGCTGAGAGCTGTCGGCGGAGCGGCATAAGCGATGCGACCACAGAAGCCAGAATGGGTCAGGACCTACCAGCGTGACTGGCTGCGCGGGGACGTTGTCGCCGGGCTGACCGTCGGCGCCGCGACGATCCCGGCCGCTCTCGCCTACGCCCAGCTGGCCGGGCTGCCCGCGGTTCACGGGCTCTACGCGTCCGTCGTTCCAGCCCTCCTGTACGCCGCCTTCGGCACTTCCCGCCATCTGCAGATCGGGCCGGGCTCGACCCTCTCGATCCTGGTCGCGGCCAGCCTCTCCGGGCTGCTCGTCGGTACCGAGCCCGGCGAGGCGATCGCGCTGGCGGCGCTGCTGGCGCTGATCTCCGGCGCGATGCTCGTCGCCGCGGGCCTGCTGCGGCTCGGCTTCATCGCCGACTTCCTCTCATCGCCGGTCCTGACCGGGTTCACCGCCGGGGCGGCGCTGCTGATCATCTCCAGCCAGCTGCCGAAGCTGTTCGGCGTCAGCATCGAGGCCGACGGTTTCTTCGAGACGATCTGGGAGACAGCCGGAGCACTCGACGGCGCAAACGGGCCGACGGTCGCGATCTCCGCGGCGACGATCGCGGCCTTGTTGGCGATGAAGCGCTTGCTGCCGACGCTGCCGGCAAGCCTGATCGTCGTCGTCCTCGGCATCACCGTCGTCACGCTCGCCGATCTCACCGCTGAAGGGGTCGCGGTGGTCGGCCAGATCGAGGCCGGGCTGCCGGGGCCCGAGATCCCCGATCTGGGTCGGACCGGCGACCTCTTCGGCGCCGCGCTCGCGGTCGCGCTGCTCGTCTACGTGGAGACGATCGCCGTGTCCCGGGAGTTCAGCGCCAAGCACGGCTATCGGATCGACGCGAACCGCGAACTTGTCGCCTCGGGGGCCGCCAACCTCGGAGCTGGCGTCTTTCAGGGCTTCTCAGTCGACGGCAGCTTCTCCCAGAGCGCGCTCAACGATGCCTCGGGGGCCCGCACGCAGATGGCCGGCGTGGTCACCGCGCTGCTCGTCGCCGTGGTCTTGATCGGGCTCACGGGGCTGCTCGCCGATCTTCCCAACGCCGTGCTCGGGGCGATCATCATCGTCGCAGTCCTCGGGCTGATCAACGTCCGCGAGATGCGGCGCCTCTATCGGGTGCAGCGCCCCCCTGGACCGGGCTGGGACGGGCTTCCGGCGCGGGCCGACTTCGGGGCGGCGATCATCACCTTCGCGGGCACCTTGGTGCTGGGAATCCTCGAGGGCGTACTGATCGGCGTCGGCATGGCCCTGCTCGCGCTCCTCTATCGGGCCACCCGCCCCAACGTCGCCGTGCTCGGGGAGTCCCCGGAGCGGGGCACCTACCGCGACATCTCACGGATACCCGGCTCGAAGACCCACGATGGGCTCTTGATCGTCCGCTGGAGTGCCGAGCTGTTCTTCGCCAATGCCGGCCACTTCCGCGACCAGATCCAGACTCTGATCGCCGAGGCCGAGCAGGAGGAGGGGGCCGTGCGGGCGGTGCTCCTCGACGCTTCCGCGATCACCAACATCGACGTCACCGGCGCCGACACGCTGGCCGGGCTCGCGACCGATCTCGAGGCCGAGGATCGAGTCCTGCTGATCGCGCGGGCGCGCGGACCGGTCCGCGACATGCTCGCCGCCGCCGGGCTCGACAAGGCGATTCCCGAGCGCCACAGGTTCGAGGCCGTTCGCGATGGGGCGGCCTATTTCGAGCGTCGGTTGGCGGGGGACGATTCCGGGTGCGGGGACGGCTTTCCGTCCGACGATGAGCCTCGTTAGACGGGCCTCAATGGTCAAGTTGGTCGACCGAGAGCCGCGCGTCGCCTACGAAACCGAGGCGACGGCACCCGCCATCGCATCGGCGGGGTCCTCGATCACCTTGCCGTGTCCCGGGGCGAGCCGCGCCGGCGCGAGCTCGGTCAGTGCCTCCGCCGTCCTCACGGTGGTCGGCCCGTGCCAGGTCGCGAAGTAGGGGAGCGGGAAGGCGAGCTTCGGCTTCGAGGGGACCGCGACACCGCCGATCGTCGTGAAGGCGTCCCCGCAGAAGAGCGTGCGGTCGCGGCTGTCGAGCAGAGCGACGTGCCCGGGTGTGTGGCCCGGGGCGGCGATCACCTCGAGTGAGCCGATCCGCTCACCGGGCTCGACCGTTCGGGTCGGCTCGGTGGAGAGCTTCGGGAAGCCGCCCTTTGGCTTGTCGTCGGGCTCGCCCGGCTGCGGCGTCTTGTCGCCCGCGAGCAGCTTTGCCTCGCGCGAGGAGATCAGGATCTCGGCTTCGGGGAGCCGCCCGGCCAGCGCGTCGAGCGAGCCGACGTGGTCGCTGTGAGCATGGGTCAGGACAATCCGCCGGATCGGGGCGCCGACGCCCTCCGCGGCGGCGATGATCCTCGATGCCGATCCGACGATCATCGTGTCGATCAGGGTCAGGCCGTCGTCCTCGCTGATCAGGAAGCAGTTGACGATCCCGAACCGCCCTACGCGTTCGAAGCTCGCGCTCATCGGGTCTGACTGTATCGAGGCCCGTCGGGCATCCTCGAGGCAGCGCCCGTCAACCGGGCGCAGCCGACCGGTTCGGGCCGGGGGCGGCCGGCTGCCGCCCCCGGCGAGGCTCCGTGTCTGCGCCGGCGCCCTAGCAGTGCACGATCAGATGGAACGGCCGATCCGCGAGAACGCCGCCCGAGCTCGCGGTCTGTACGAATATCCCGTTGGGACTTCCGGCGAGGAACGTGCTCATCTCCCCGTAGATCGTCGCCGTGTCGTCGCCGTTTCCGATCTGTGCGACCCAGACGCACTCGCTGAGCTCGCGATCGAACTCGACCGTGTACAGGCCGTTGCCGCCGAGCTTGGCGTTCGTCGACGTGACGCCACTGCCGCGAACAACTGACCCGTCCGCAGCAACCACCGCGGTCAGCGGGGTCGCGTTATCGGCGGTCAGCTGCGCGCCCTTCGCCGTCTGGTTTGCCTTCTTCGCTTTCGCTTGCGCCCTTTCGGCCTTCTTCAGGGCCTTCTTTGCGGTCTTCTTGGCGGATGCGGAGCTGTTCGCGTTCGGCCCCGACTCGGCAACCGCGGTGCCGCCCACCGCCACCACGAGAGCCAGGATTGCGATTACGGTCGCGGGTGACGGCCTCTGGCGCCTGATTTGAGACATCTCGTTCCTCTCCTTCAGGGCGGAGGAACTCCGGAACCCTCTCCCGGTCCCCTCGCCCGGTTTGCCGTCCCAACCTATTCGCCGCGTGCGTGCCTTGCAACTGGCGCCGAGGTTTCGCGACGCGTTAAGGGCCTGATCGAGACCCGACGACGACCTCGGTCGGAAAGCAAGCCTGGGAGACGTACTCACGGCGCACGTCGGCGAAGCCGAGCTCCTCGAGCACCGGCGCCGCCAGCACGCCACGGCAGTTGGCGGTCAGGTTCAGACCACGTGCGTAGAGCGCGTCCCACACCCGGTGACGGCGACGCTCGCCGATCGTCATGTTCGAGAGCACGAGCCGGCCGCCTGGCCGGAGCAGGCGATGGAACTCGGTCAGGGCGCGCGGGATGTCCTCGCGCGGCAGCAGATCGAGCATGTAGGAGTTGACGACGAGGTCGAAGCTCCGATCCTCGAAGGGGAGCTCGAGCGCGCTGGCGCGGACCAGCTCGACCCGCTCCTCGAGGCCGGCGGCGGAGAGTCGCTTGCGGGCCTGCTTGAGCATCCCCTCGGAGAGCTCGACGCCGATCGTCCTGCCCGAGGCGTTGCGCCGCGCCAGCTCGGCGACCTGCGCTCCGGTTCCGACGGCGACCTCGAGCACCGCCTCGCCGTCGCGTGGGGCGGCCAGCTCGAGCACCCGGCGCCGGGGTTTGGTCTCGGTCACCCGGGCCCAGAGCTCGTAGACCGGGGCGAGCCTCGAGTAGCCGTCGACGACGCGCTCGGACGAGGGCTCGTTGACCTCGAGAACCTGAGAGCGCCAGTCACCTGCTTGATCAACCACGGTGCAGTCCCAGCCACTCTACTCGGCGATCAGATGCGCGAACAGGAACTGCTGGGGCTTCCCCGACGGGGTCCGGTGGATCTCCAGGTGAGACGAGACCAGCTCGGCACGGCCATCGAACGCCGCCGCGAGCGCATCGGCGTCGTAGCGGGCGACCGAGAGGCCGCTGCAGAGCGGTGGCGCCTCGGGGCCGAAGCTCGCGAGGATCACGTGTCCGGGGAGGCGATGCTCCGCTCCAGGGTCGTCAGGTAGGCCTCCCGGTCGGCCGGCTCGACCATGAAGTGAAAGACGGCGCGATCGTGCCAGAGCGCGAAGCGGCGCCCGAAGTCGTGGTTCCTCAGGTCCGCGACGACCCAGGTGATCCGGTCCGGCTCGGCCAACGGCTCCCGCGCCCGCTCCAGGGCCTCGGACGAGATGTCGACGACGGTGAGGTCCGTGTAGCCCCGGCGCAGGAGCTCCCCCGCGAGGCCCGACGCGCCGCCGCCGACGTCGACGATCGGCGCGTCCAGGGGCAGCTCGAGCTCGTCGATCATCGCCAGCGAGGAACGGGGCGTCGGCTCGAACCAGCTGACGGCGTCCGGCGCCTTCTCGGCGTATACGCGCTCCCAGTGCTCGCGCCCGGCGGCCATGCGCCCAGTCTGCCTGGCGCGGCCCAGCTGCGTGGCGCGCAGCACGTCTCGCGCATCCTCACCAAGCTCGGCGTCCGCCGCCGCACCGGGCCGCGGCCGCGGCCCACGGCCACGGCATCGGCAGCGGATAGGGCCCGGCCCGTCCGGGCTTCCCGAGGCGCGAGGGTCGGGCACGGCCGGGATGGTGCTCGGCCCCCCAAACTGCGGCTTCTTGTGCGCGGCGCCCTTGAAGTTGCTGCACGCTCTGCCACGCTTTGAGTGCGGCAATCCAAGCCCGGAGCACAGCCATGCAAGAGCGCGTTGAGGTTGAGGTCATGCTGAGGGCCCGAAAGCCCCTCGGTCAGATTCGAGACCGAATCGAGAAGATGCCTGTCGATGAAGAGGCGAAGTCGGCGCTCTGGCTGCTCGCCTGGTGCGAGCAGGGCAGGGGCATGCGCCGGCGGCACTCGCAGCTGCCACGGCGACCGCCCTGAGCCGGCGCCCACCGTCCGCGGATCGCCACCTCGGTCACCCGGGGAACCGGGTAGTCCGCCTCGATGCCGGAGTCTCGCGCGCCAACCTGAAGGAACCCTGAGACGGCCCGCGCATCGCCTCCGGTCAAGTCGCCTCGCCTGGATAGACAAGCTGCCAGGATCCAGCGGATGGATCAGACTTGCATGCCCCGCCCCGCCGACATTCTCGCCGAGGGATCAGAGATATGAGGGTCCTCTGGCTGATCCACTACCCGGTCTTCGGCGGCCCCCACAACCGCGTCCTCCGCTGCTTTCCCGATCTCAGCGCCGACGGCGTCGAGGTCACAGCGGTGCTCCCCGATGCGCCGGGCAACGCGGCGGATCGGCTGCGAGACGGCGGCATTCCGGTCGCGGAGATCCCGCTCGGCCGGTTACGGATGACCGCCGACCCACGAACGCACGCACGGTATGCGGCGGGCATCCGCGGCGATATCCGCCGGCTCAGGGCGATGATCAGGCGGGTCAACGCCGATGCGGTGATCGTCGCCGGTCTCGTCAACGTCCAGGGTCCGATCGCGGCCCGACTGGAGGGCGTCGGCGTGGTCTGGCAGGTGATCGACAGCCGGATACCGAAGCCGATAGCCGCGGCCTACATGCCGGTGGTCGGCCGGCTGGCGGATGTCGCGATGTTCGGGGGTGAGGCACTCAAGGCAGCCCACCCCGGCGCGGACCGCCTCGAGATCCCGACCTGCGTGCGTCCCCCGTGCGTGGACACCGAGGCGTTCCGCCCGTCCGTCGCCCGGCGGGAGAAGCTGCGGTCCGAGCTCGGCATTCCCGATGCCGCGCCCGTCGTCGGAATGGTCGCCAACGTCAACCCGATGAAGGGGATCGAGTACTTCATCGAGGCCGCCGCCGAGGTCCACCGAGCGATCCCGGATGCGTTCTTTCTCCTGGTCGGGCACATGTACAGCACCCATGGCTCCTACGACGAGCTGATCGAGCGGACCCTGGCGAGGTCGGGCATCCCCGAGCGACAGTTCATCTTCGCCGGAGGCACCGATCATCCGGAGCTCTGGTATCCGGCGATGGACGTCAAGCTGGTGACCTCCCTGCCTCGATCGGAGGGAACCACGACGACGTCGATGGAGGCGCTGGCGTGTGGTGTCCCGGTCGTCGCGACCCGGGTCGGGGCCGTGGCGGAGGTGGTCCGGGATGGGATCACGGGCTTCACGGTCGAGCCGCAGGACCCTGGCGCGATCGCGGCCGGGGTGATCCGCGTGCTCGAAGACCCCGAGCTCGCGAAGCGGCTGTCGGCGTCCGGCCGCGAGATCGTCGAGGCCGAGTTCAGCGCTCGCTCAGGCGCCCTCGGCCATCGTCGCGCGCTGGAGCTCGCCGTCCAGCGCAGCGCGGCGCGACGGTAGGGCGGTGCATCACCTGCGCGTGCTCCGCCCCGCCGAAGGCGTCTACGCCTTCTACGACGGGCGGGTCGAGGGGTATCGCTTTGCCGACGGCCCGAACTGGGTCGACGACGGAGCCCTGTCCCTCGGGATCGCCAGCTACGCCGTCGTCTCGGGTCGCGAGGCGCTGGTCTACGACACCCATGTCTCGGTCGAGCATGGGCGCCTGATCCGGGGGACGCTCGAGGGCGACGGGGTGCGGACGTTCACCGTCGTCCTCAGTCACTGGCATCTCGATCACATCGCCGGCAACGCGGCCTTTGACGATTGCGAGGTGATCGCTTCGGAGCGCACCGCGGAGCTGCTCGGGCGCTTCCGGTCGGCGATCGAGCGCGGCGAGCACGAGGGACCGCCGGCGATCGATCCGCTGATCCTTCCCACCCGGACCTTCTCCGACCGGCTGCAACTGGGGATCGGCGGGGTCGAGCTCGAGTTGATCCAGACCAACATCCACAGCGACGACGCGACGGTCGTCTGGCTGCCCGAGCAGCGGCTGCTGCTCTGCGGCGACACGATGGAGGACCCGATCACCTACGTCGACGAGCCGGAGAGCCTCGCCGATCACCGCGCCAACCTGGGCCGACTGCGGCGGCTGTCCCCGAAGCGGATCCTGCCGAACCACGGCGATCCGGAGGTGATCGCCGCGGGCGGCTACACCAGCGGCCTGATCGGCGCGACCGAGCAATACATCGAGCTGCTAGAGCGCTGCCGGAGCGAGCCGGCGTTGCGGGAGGGGAGCCTTCGCGAGCTGATCTCGGAGTCGCTCGAGTCCGGATCGATCAACTACTTCGCGCCCTACGAGGCGGTCCATCGGGAGAACCTCGAGGCCGTCCTCGCCCTCTAGACGTTTTCCGGCTCGGCCTCGGCCCGCGGCCGGGCCGAGGCTCCGGCGGTTACTACGGACTCGCCGCTGGACAAGTGCTGATGTATTGGCACTCGGCCGGATCTAGCATCGGCCAGGCCGTCGGGAAGGCCTGTTGGACAGCGGCGGCCGTGGCCTCGACGCCGTGAGGCGTCCGCGTCGGCGCACCGCTGCGTTCCGTCGGCGGCTGAAGGGAGCAGAGATGAGGGGAGCCAAGACGAGGCGTAGGGCCGCCGTCGTGGGCGCAGCGCTTACGGCCGTGCTCCTGTTTGCCGTTCCCGCCGGCGCCTCCTACCAACTCGTCGCCAAGTGGGGCAAGTACGGCACCGGCGACGGCCGTTTCAAACGGCCGGCGGGCACGGCAATCGACTCCTCGGGCAACGTCTACGTCGCCGATGCCGGCAACGCTCGGATCCAGAAGTTCGACCCCGCCGGCAGCCTGCTGGCCAAGTGGGGCGGCGACGGGCGGTTCGACTTCCCCTGGGGCATCGCCATCGATTCCCGCGACGACGTCTACGTCGCCGACCCGCTCGCCAATCGGATCACGAAGCTCGACTCCTCCGGAGACCTGATCAGCGAGTGGGGGAGCCGCGGTAGCGGCGAGGGCGAGTTCAACGGCCCGACAGGTGTGGCCACCGACTCGCGGGACAACGTCTATGTCGTCGAGGCACCCACCTGCGCTGGACCGGACTGCCCGCCGGCCAATGACCGGATCCAGAAGTTCGACTCCTCCGGCAAGTACATCGGCGGGTGGGGGAGCTCCGGCTCGGGCAACGGCGAGCTCGATTCGCCAACCGGGATCGCCGTCGGCCCCCAGGACAATGTCTACGTCGCCGACACGGGCAACGCCCGGGTCCAGAAGTTCGACTTCTCGGGCAGGTTCATCGGCAGGTGGGGCAGATGGGGCTGGGCGGGCGACGGCGAGTTCGCCTATCCGAGTGGCGTCCACGTGGACTCATCCGGCAGCGTCTTCGTCGCCGACACGGGCTGCCCGCGGATCCAGAAGTTCACCTCGTCGGGCGGCTTCATCTCCAAGTGGGGAACCAGCGGCTCGGGCGATGGGCAGTTCCGGCATCCCTACGGGATCGCCAGCGACTCCTCCGGCACTGTCTACGTCGCCGACAGCAGCAACCACCGGATTCAGGTCTTCGCGGATCTGAACGAGACGACGATCACCTCGGGCCCATTCGAGGCGACGCTCGACAACACCCCGACGTTCGCCTTCATCGCCGACTGGGCCGGCTGCACGTTCGAGTGCACGCTCGACCTCGAACCCTTCGCGTCCTGCGTCTCGCCGTTCACGGCGGCGTCGCTGGCCGACGGTCGCCATCGCTTCAGGGTACGAGCGGTTGACAGGGAGGGCGAAGTCGACCCCACCCCCGCCGGCCGTGATTTCAACGTCGTGGCGGGTGTCGATGCCCACGTCACTGCGAGGCGGACCCAGAGGCAAGCGGGCACCAGGATCACCGTCAAGGCCAGGGTCAGGGCGCAGGAGCGGCTGACGGCGAGGGCCCGGGGCAAGGTGCGGGCGGGGGGCACCTACCGGCTGAGGCGGCGAAGGGTCGCGGTCGCCGAGGGCCACAGCAGGCGGGTGAGGCTTGATCCCCGGGGGCGCAACGCCGCCGGGGCGATCGCCGGCGCGCTCAAACGGGGCGAGAAGGTGAAGGCCCGGCTCAGGGTGAAGCTGATCGATCAGGCCGGCAACTCGAGGACCGAGAAGCTGAAGGTGAGGCTGAAGCGCTGAGCGCCGCCCGGTTGCACGGGTGCCGCGGTGCAAAGATGCGCGACGGTCCGACCGGGGCCCGCCGGCAAACGAGCGATCGCTGAGGAGGGAAGCGTTGAAGGCAATCGTCCAGCACGAGTACGGCTCACCCGTCGATGTCCTGGAGCTCAGTGACGTTGACCGGCCGGTGCCCGAGGGCGATCAGGTGCTGGTCCGCGTCCATGCGGCATCGGTCAGCATCGGTGATTGGCACTTCGTTACGGGCCTGCCGTACGTCGCCCGGACGATGTCCGGGCTGATCAAGCCGAAGAACGCTGTGCCGGGTCTCGATCTCGCGGGAAAGGTCGAGGCGGTCGGCAAGGACGCGAAGCTGCTGCAACCGGGCGATCAGGTATTCGGCTGGTCCCAGGGCGCGTTCGCCGAGTACGCGTGTGCCGCGGAGAGCAACTTCCTGCCGAAGCCGGCCGGCCTCTCCTTCGAGCAGGCGGCAGCCGTCGGCGACTCCGCGATCACCGCGCTCAAGGCTCTTCGCGATCAAGGTGAGGTTCAGCCGGGGCAGAGCGTGTTGATCAACGGTGCGTCGGGCGGCGTCGGCACCTTCGCCGTGCAGATCGCCAAGTCGCTCGGCGCGGACGTGACCGCCGTCTGCAGCACGAGGAACGTTGCGATGGTCCGATCGATCGGCGCCGACCAGGTGATCGACTACACCGAGGAGGACTTCACCGACAGCGACCGGCGTTATGACGTGATGGTCGACATGGTCGGGAGCTGCTCGTTGGCGGACTGCAGACGGGCGCTGGAACCGCGGGGGACCTACGTCTTGGTGGGAGTGTCGGACTTCGGCCGCTGGTTCGGACTGTCCCGGCAGGTCAAGGCGCTCTCACTGTCGCCGTTCGTCTCCCAGCGACTGCGCACCTTCGTGGCGGCTCACAACAGGGACGACCTGGCCGCTCTGAAGGAGCTCGTCGAGGCCAAAGAGCTCGCGCCGGTGATCGATCGGCGCTACGAGCTGAGCGAGGTTCCCGAGGCGCTCCGCTACCAGGGAGAAGGACACTCGCAGGGAAAGATCGTGATCACCCTCTAGGGCGCGGGCGCCGCCCAGATAGCCCGATCCCCGGATACGGCGCCGCCACGGTGACGCGCCGTGGCGCCGCGGCGACTAGTTGCAACCGCGCAGCTTGATGCCGCCGTTGGCTTCAGTGATCACGCCAACGCCGCGGGCGTAGTGCTTGTACTCGGTCTCCGGGGGTGGCTTCGCGTTCTACTCAGAACCCTGTCGATCGTCAGTGGCGGAAACGTGGCGTCCCAGTTCGCCGCCGAGGCCCTGCTGGACGAGCTGCTGGTGACCGTCGTCCCGGTGGTGCCCGATCGACGTATGATCGGTGGCGGCTGATCTGATCCGCATGAGACCATCCTCGCTCTCGATACCGAACGTCACGGCGATCACGGCGATGACCGTGGTGCTGGGATTGACCGGATCGCCGCTCGCCGGCTCCGCGATCGCCTCCGCCGGGACCGTGAACGGGAAGATCGCCTATGCGACCGCAGGTCTCGGCGAGATCTTCACGGTGGGCGCCGACGGCAGCAACAGGACCCGGCTGACGCGGACTGAGAAGATCGAGTCCGAAGCGGTGTTCTCTCCCGACGGCGGCCGGCTCGCAGTGGTCAGATTCCCGCCGCGGAAGCCCGACGACCTGTACGTGATCGAGGCCGACGGTTCGGGCTCGAGAAGGCTGACGCGGGCGCGGCAGGAGGTCGAGTCCCCCGCCTGGTCCGCCGATGGCGGCAAGGTCCTCTTCCTCTCGGACCGGGACGGTGACTTGCGCTCGGAGATCTACGCGATCAGCCCCGACGGTGGCGGCAGCACCCGCCTCGCCGACGATGCAGACCTGATTGACGAAGGGCCGACCCTGTCAACCGCCGGCGACAAGGTCGCCTACGCGAGCTTCGACGGCTCCGACAGGGAGATCGTCGTCATCGACCTCGACGGATCCGACAAGCTGGTGCTGACCGACGATCCCGGCAGCGACGTCGATCCGGTCCTCTCGCCGGACGGCGGCACGATCGCCTGGACCAGCAACCGCAGCGGCGATCCGGAGATCTACACGATGAGCTCCAACGGAAGCGACGTCGAGCGGCTCACGTTCGGCGGCGCTCTCGAGCCCAGCTTCTCGGCGGACGGGCAGAGGATCGCCTACACGGCGCTCAATCCGGGCTTCGGGACCAGGGCGGTGGTCGCGAACGCCGACGGCTCGGGTGCTCTGGTCGTCAGCCGACCGGGCCAGAATGCGCTGGCGCTCGAGCTCGCTCCGGACTCACGCAGGCTCGCATACGAGGAGATACTGCCCCTGCCGGGCGAGGATCCGCAGTTCAATCTGTTCTCGACGACGATCGACGGCGCCGCGACCACGAAGCTGACGAGGAGGAGGGATCTCGCGATCTACGCGGACTGGCAGCCGCTCGCGGAGGCAGAGCCCGATCCCGCGTTGAGCCTCACCGTGAAACCGAACCGGGCGAGGCGCGGGCGGCCACCCACCGCGCGGTTCAGCTGCTCGAACGAGTGTGATCTGGTCGTGGTCGGGACCACCAAGGGCCGCAAAGGCCGACTCCGCTCTCGCGCCAGGCGCCACCTGGTCGGCAACGACCCACTGAGGTTGACGGTGCTCGAGCGCAAGCTCCTGGCGCGGATCCCGGGCAGGCGGGCGCGGGTCCGGGTCAGCGCCCGCGCGCGCGATGACTTCGGTCATCGGGACGAAGCGAAGACCGCGATCAGGATTAGGGGCATCTAGACCCGAGACCCGGCCGCGACGTGCGCCGGGCCGCGGTGCCCTATGGTTCCCGTGGTTCGATCCACCGTGGATCG
Organism: uncultured Solirubrobacterales bacterium; assembly: GCA_963700785.1. GTDB lineage: Bacteria > Actinomycetota > Thermoleophilia > Solirubrobacterales > 70-9 > CAXMST01. The sequence goes on along the minus strand of CAVOYZ010000006.1, from coordinate 140,323 downwards.
ATGTATCAAGGCTTGTATTGGATGGGTAAGTGCCTACGCATTGCTCCTCGCACTACGGCACTAATCCCTTAGGAGGGAATACACATGGCTGAAGGAACCGTGAAGTGGTTCAACGAAGACAAGGGCTACGGCTTCATCGAGGTCGAGGGCGGTGGCAAGGACGCGTTCGTCCACGTCAACGCGCTCGCCCCCGGTACCCGAGTAGCCGAGGGTGACCGCGTCACCTTCGATCTCGAGGAGGGCCAGAAGGGTCCGCAGGCGGCGAACGTCACCGCGGCCGGCTGACCACTCGTCAGCTTCCACAGAGGGCCGGGCCAGTGGTCCGGCCCTCTGTCGTTAACCGTGGGTCGGCTAGCCGGCGAGAGCCGCCTGGGCCTCGACCAGCTTGCCGCGGATCGTCTCCTGCTCCGTCCCCCCGAACTCGAGCAGCGGCCGGATCTCCCAGTCGACCATTCCGAACATCGGATAGTCGGCCATGATCTCGAACGCGTCGTGGTGGGAGTCGGCGTTGGTGACGCTGAACCCCCCACCGGTCAGGTATCCGTAGACGCAGTCGAAGGTGCCGTCGTCGAGCTTGTCCTCGATCCACGCCATCGCGGCGTCGAACATCTCCGGTGGCGGCGGCAAGGGACGCGGAGTTGTGATGACCATGTACTTCATCTGACCTCCCGGGTCGTATTGCCCGCCCCGTCAAGGGTCCCACACAAGCGGCGCGCTCTCAAGCCCAAAGGGGTAGCGTTCAAGGGCGAAGGAGAAGATCATGCCGGGACGATTGACGGCGGTGCGCAGCTGGGCGCACCGGCCGGTGGTGTACTTGACCGTTTTCATCGCGCTGCTGATCGGCGCGGGGGTCGGCGGCTACGCGATCGGCAGCTCGTCCGGCGCTGACCTCGAGGCGGCGCGCGAGGCCGGCGCGGCGGCGGGGGAGAACGAGGGCTCCGCGAAGGCCGTCAAGAAGGGCTACGCGCGCGGTCTCGAGCCGGGTCGATCGCGGGGCTTCGCCGACGCCTATCCCGCTGCCTATGAGGCCGCCTACCTGAGGTCGTTCAGAGATGCCGGCCTCGACGCTCCGGCCAGGGTCTCGGTGCCCGATCCCCGCTTCGAGCCCAGGGGGGAAGGGCTAGTGGCTCGGCGGGGAAGGGCGTATGCCGTCGCGGGCACCCCGGCTCGACGCGTCCGAGACAGGCTCCCCGCACCCGGCTGGATCGCCGAGCTGGACCGATGGCGTTCCGGACGTCTTCCATCGCCGTCCCTCCGATGCGGCGCGGATCGCGCTGCTCTGCATCGTCCTCGTGGAGGCGGCGGCGGTTGGCTACGTGATCGGGAACAGCAGCGTCGACGAGGCCGAGGTGACCGGGATCGAACGCCGGGCCTTCGAGCAGTCGTTCGCGGCGGCAACGCAAGCCACGGGCCCGGTTGCCGAGAAGCGGGGCATCGAGGCCGGCGAGCGGGCCGGCCGCAGAGCGGGGGCGAAGGCCGGGGCGCAGGCCGGAGCCAAGGCCGGGGCCGCCGCGGTCGCGGAGAAGCAGGCGAGACTCGCCGCCGCGAAGGCCGCCGCGGCGGAGCGGGCCGCGCGTCGCAGTGCGGCCCAGGCCGCTGCCCCCGCGCCTGCGGAGCCTGCGACGACGCCGGCTCCCGCCCCGACCCCTGCCCCGGCCCCGGCCGCGACGCCCGCTCCAGCGCCGCCGCCGGCGTCCGAGCCCTGTTTCGACGCCCAGGGATTCCCCTGCTAGCGGCTCTAGCCGGGAAAGCGCCCCTCGTTCTTGTCGGTGAGCGCGATCTTCAGGTTGCGCACCCGGACCCGGAAGCGGTAGGACACGCGCTTGTTGAGGCGGACGACGCCGCGCCCGGTCAACCGGTAGCCGGGGAAGCTCGAGGAGAATCGGCACGAGAACGTCGCCCTGCTGCTCCGCTTGCAGCTCTGCTTGAGGTTCTTGACCACCCGGCCGGCGAACTCGTGACGCCGCAGCGCGCGGTTGACCGTCTGGCGCGCGGTCCGCGCCTTCAGACGCGGCCTGCGGACGAGCCGGGTCTTGAACGCCGTCGTGAACTCCGAGCCTCCGGCCGGCCCGAGGTAGCCGCAGAAGCTGTGCCGTCCGCGGCGCTTCATCTCGAAGCGCTTCTCGACCCGGAACTCGCCGAACACGGCCCCGGCAAGCACGCGCTGGGCGCGTGGCGGCTGAACTGACGATCCGGCCGGGCACTCACCTCGACCCGGAGCCGCCGAGACCCAGAGCTTCAGTGGCGCGTCGGCGAAGCCCGTCGCCCGCACCGTCACCCGCTTGTTGACCTGCGGGTGGTGGCCGACGAACAGCCGCAGCGATCGGCTCTGCGGATCGGGGTCGGGGTCGGGTGGGGGATCGGGCGGAGGAACGACCGGGCACGTGCCGTGGGTCGAGGCGTCGGTCGGGCACTGATCCTGCGTCTCGTCGCCGTAGCCGTCGCCGTCGGCGTCCGGCTCGATGTCCGCGTTGACGAGCAGCTCGAGGTTCTCGGCCGAGCCGGAGCTCGCGGCCCCGCCGTTCGCCAGCGGTGGGTTCCAGAACACGCCAATCGCCCCGGCCGTGCTCGCGAACGCCGTGACGTCGGGGTGATCGACCCCGAGGGCATCGCCGGCATCGATCGGCAGCCGCGCGTCGAAGACCGAGACCTGGTTCGGCCCGGGGTTCCGGGTGGCGCCCGTCGCGACCCCGGTTCGCGTCTCGGAGTCGCCGGGGCGGGTGATCCGCAGCGCCACCGGCCCGGCCAGCTGCCCGACCTTGATCCGCCACCTGACAACCACCCCGTCGCTCGGCGCCAGCAGGCCGCCCGAGGCGGTGCTGCTCGGCGGCAGGACCTGATGGGCGCTCGTGCAGAGGTCCGGAGAGCAGGAGCCGACGCCGTCGGGGGTCGCGGCGAGATCGCTGCCGATCGTCACCGCGCCCGAGGCTGAGGCGGGCAGCGCTGCGCACAGCAGCCCGCAGATCCATAGATAACGCCTGACACGGCGGACGTCGACCATTCGATTCCCTCGGCTAGATACGGCTTCAGCGTACCGTGGCCCCGCGGCCGGCGCTCGGCAGATGAGTGGGGTCCCGAGCGTCGGTGGGGCGGTGATAATCTCGGCCGCGCGCATCGGGTCGGTCCGGTGTGGCGGACCTGACTGGAGGGGAACGACCTTGAACATGATCTCGCGGTTGCTGGCCGGATTGATCGCGATCGCGATCTGCGGCGCCCTCGCCCAGTCCTCCCCCGCGGCTGAGCCCAGTTCGATCGCGGCGAAGAGCAAGGTCGCCCTGAAGATCAAGGGCAAGAGCCAGAAGCAGATCCTGAAGAAGGGCGTCGAGGTCAAGGTCAAGGCGAAGAAGGCGAAGTCGAAGAAGCTGAAGCTGAAGCTCGCCTCGAAGACCTTCGACGAGCCCGATTACGCCGGACTCGGCAAGCGGAAGGCGAAGCTCAACAAGAAGGGCAAGGCGAAGGTCCGGATCAAGCTCTCCGGCAAGGCGAAGAGCCAGGTCGAGTCCTGCGCTTCGCGGACGATCCGGGTGAGCGGCATGGGCGCCAAGTCGAAGATCGATCTGGTCCGCGACACGGCCAAGTGCAAGCCCCAGAAGATCGACCTGAGCCAGGCTGACCACTGCGACTTCATCGGTGATCAGGACAGCTCGCGCTGCCTGTTGCCCTGGCCCGACGACTACTACACGGTCAAGGACTCCAGCACCAACACCGGGCGCCGGATCGCGCTGACGAGCGACGCCACCCCGGTCAACTCCTCCGACGTCCACATCGACGCTGCGCCGTACAACTCAAACGACGGCTTCAGCCCGGGCCAGGCGATGGTCGTCCGCGTTCCCGGGCTCGATACGCCCGATGCCTTCTCGGAGACGGGCGCAGTGCCGCTCAGCGACCTCGGCCAGTACTCGAAGGGCAAGGCGCCGGTGGTCGTGATCGACGCGAAGAGCGGCGAGCGCTGGCCGATCTGGGTTGAGATCGACTCGAACGCCACCACCCCCGAGACGACCGCGATGCTGATCCATCCGGCCACGAACTTCGCCTCCGGGCACCGCTACATCGTTGCGATGCGCAAGCTCAAGGACGGCTCCGGCAAGAAGCTGGGTGCGCCCGAGGGCTTCCGCTACTACCGCGACGACCTGCCGTCGAAGAAGTCCGCGATCAACGATCAGCGCGGCCGCTTCAACAAGATCTTCAAGTCGCTGCGGGACGCCGACGTGAAGCGCTCCGATCTCTATCTCGCCTGGGACTTCACCGTCGCCAGCGACGAGAACATCGCTCAGTACGCGCTGGCGATGCGCGACGACGCCTTCGCACAGCTCGGCGACACGAACCTGGCCGACAACGTCGTCCAGGGCACGGCGCCGGACTTCACGGTCAGCTCGGTCGAGAACTTCACGATCGGCCAGGATCTCGACATGGCGCGCCGGGTGCAGGGCACCTTCGAGGTCCCCTGCTACATGACCCCCGACTGCGCTCCGGGCTCGACCCTGAACCTGAACGGGAGCGGAGAGCCGGTTCAGACCGGCGTCTGGACGGCCAACTTCAACTGCATGATCCCGCGCAGCGCGATCGACAGCCCCGGCGCCGCGCCGGCCCGCCCAACGATCTACGGGCACGGTCTGCTCGGCAGCGCGAACGAGGCAACGTCCTCGCCGCAGAAGACGCTCGGCAACGCGCACAACATCATGGACTGCGCGACCGATGAGATCGGCATGGCCGGCAGCGACATCCCGAACACGATCGGGATCCTCCAGGACCTGGGCAAGTTCCCGCAGCTGGCGGATCGGCTGCAGCAGGGGCTGCTCAACGGCCTCTACCTGGGTCGGCTGCTGAACAACAACGACGGCTTCGTCAGCGATCCCGCGTTCCGGGTCGACGACATGCTCCCCGGCAGCGGCACCAACCCGCCGGTGATCGACACCTCGCGGCTCTACTACAACGGCAACAGCCAGGGCGCGATCTTCGGCGGCGCGCTGACCGGGCTCTCGCCGGACTTCACCCGGGCCTCGCTCGGAGTCGGCGGGATGAACTACTCGGTGCTGCTGAACCGCTCGGTCGACTTCGACACCTACGCCGCGTTCCTCGATCCGGCCTATCCGGACGAGCTCGACCAGCAGCTGGCGCTGTCGATGATCCAGATGCTCTGGGACCGGGGCGAGTCGAACGGCTACGCGAACCGGCTGACGACCAACCCGCTGCCGAACACGCCCCCGCACGAGGTGTTGATGAACATCGGCGTCGGCGATCACCAGGTCACCAACTTCGCCGCGGAGACGATGGCGAGGACGATCGGCTCGGCCCAGATCCACACCCCGATCGTCTACGACGGCCGCTGGCCCGGCGTCGACGTCGGCTGGGGCATCCCCGGCATCTCCAGTTACCCCTACAGCGACGGCTCGGCGCTCGTCTACTGGGACAGCGGGCCGATCCGCGACGACCCGGATTCGATCGACCCCGCCGACATGCTCGGCACCGACGTGCCGCCGATCGAGAACCTCCCGAACCGGGAGGGCAAGGACCCGCACGAGCTGCCGCGGCGGACCGCCGGGGAGCAGCAGATGGTCTCCGACTTCCTGCAGCCCGACGCCGTCTCGAAGATCACCGACACCTGCGCCGGGGCCCCCTGCTACGTGTTCAACTTCACCGGTCCGTAAGCAGGCCGATCAGGCCCGCCCCTGCCGCACGGGTGGGATACTTGCCAGGCGATGAGCCTCGCCTACAACCTGCTCTACCGTGTTGGGTTCACTCCCTGGGAGCAGATGGGGACGGTCTTGCCAATCGTCGAGCAGGTTGAGGCGATGTTCGACCGCGAGCAGGCGGGGCGCCGGCAGCCCTACGGTCGGGCGCTTGACCTCGGCTGCGGCAGCGGCATCTGGGCCGTCAAGCTGGCCGCCCGCGGCTGGGATGTAACCGGCGTGGACTTCGTCGCAAGGGCCCTGCGGCGGGCCGGCGAGCGAGCGCGGGAGGCGGGAGTCGAGGTTGAGCTGATCGAGGGCGACGTAACGGCTCTCGCCGCCGCTGGCGTCGGCTCCGACTTCCAGCTGCTGCTCGATTTCGGTTGTTTTCACGACGAGCTGAGCGATGCCCAACGCCGGGATCAGGCCCTCGAGGCGACCGCGGCTGCCGCCCCGGGTGCCGATCTGCTGCTGATGGCGTGGGCGCCTGGGCGCCGAGGGCCGCTCCCGCGCGGCGCGAGCCGCAAGGACATCGAGGCCGCTTTCGCAGGGTGGGAGCTGATCGATGAGGAGGCGATGGACGTCTCGGAGGCGCCCAGGTATGTACGGAGGGCCGATCCCCGCTTCTTCCGGCTGCGGCATGGGTGATCGGGCCCGATCCGCCCGCACACTCCCCGCGGCTGTTGACTTCTCGTTGACCGGACGGGATCATGGCCTCTCGTATCCGGATCGAGGCGGGAGGACGGGAATGAGAACCGAGCTGGCGCCCTACTCCCGGAGGCTCGCGCTGCTCCTCGCGGCGGTCGTGGCGTTCGGCCTCACCCTCGCCTCGCGGGCCGAGGCGCTCGTCTACTGGGCCAACTACGAGAACGGAACGATCGGCCGCGCCAACCTGAACGGAACCGGCGTCGATCAGAGCTTCATTGCCGTGGCGGGGCCCGTGGCCCCCTACTACGGCGTCGCGGTCAACGACAAGCACATCTTCTGGGACAGCGGAGCGGGTTGGATCGGCCGCGCCAATCTGGACGGGACCGGCGTCGACTCGAGCTTCATCCCCACCGCGCCGGGCGCAAGCGGCGCCGAGCTGGCGATCGACGACAAGCACATCTACTGGTCGAACGGCTCCTTCGGATGGATCGGCCGCGCGAAGCTGAACGGGACCGGCGTCGACCAGCAACTGCTCGCGCCGCAGTCGGATTATGTGCCGGGGTTGGCGGTCGACGACAGCTCGATCTACTGGGGCGACTCCCAGAATTCCAGGATCGGAAACGGGAGCCTCAGCCCGATCGGCGTCGACCCGCTGTTCATCTATCCGACGCTGGACAGTCCCGAAGGGGTGGCCGTCGACGACGCGCACGTCTACTGGTCGAACGGCTCCGGCGACACGATCGGGCGTGCGAACCTGAACGGCACCGGCGTTGACCAGGCCTTCATCCCGACCGCCTACGCCTACGGTGTGGAGGTCGACCGCCGGCACATCTTCTGGGCCAACTACGACACCAACTCGATCGGGCGGGCCAAGCTCGATGGGAGCGGCGCCGATCCGGGCTTCATCGCCGGCGCAAGCGGACCCCAGGGCGCCGCGGTGGACTGGATCGCCAACCCCGGTGCCGGCTTCGAGATCGTCAAGGTCAAGCGGAAGCCGAGCGCGGGAACGGCGAAGGTCGTGGTCGGCGTGCCAGGTCCCGGGAAGCTGATCCTCAAGGGCAAGGGCTTGGCGACGGTCCAAAAGAGCGCGAAGCGGGCCCGGGTCGGCCTCGCCGCCCGCCCCAAGGGAGCGTTGAAGCGGAAGCTGGCGGCGATCGGCAAGGCGAAGGCCAAGGCGCGGATCACGTTCCGTCCGAAGTTGAGCGACGGCTCGAAGACGAAGACGAAGAAGTTGCGCCTGAGGCGGAACTGAGCCACCTGTCGCAGCCGGGCCCTGCGGGGCCGCGACGGGCGGATGACGTCGCCGCCGCGCCTCAGCCGGAGGGCACCGCGTAGATCGCGATCGCCGCGAAGTGGGCGGCGGCAGCGGCGACCACCAGCACGTGGAAGACCTCGTGGTAGCCGAAGACCGACGGACTCGGGTCGGGACGCTGGCGCGCGTAGACGACGGCACCGACCGTGTAGAGGACGCCGCCGAGTGCGATCAGCGCTCCGGCGCCGATCCCGGCCTTGACCCAGATCTCGGGGAAGCCGGCGGCTCCGATCCACCCGACGGCCAGGTAGACGCCGGCCGAGAGCCATCTCGGCGCCCCTGTCCAGGCGAGCTCGAGGATGATTCCCGCTGCGGCCGCGGACCAGACGCCGACCAGCAGCCCGGTCGCGAACGGGCCGTCCATGACCAGCAGCGCGAACGGCGTGACGGTGCCCGCGATCAGCAGGAAGATCATCGAGTGATCGAGTCGGCGCATCCAGCTGCGGACGCCGGCCCGCGACCAATCGACCCGGTGGTAGAGGGCGCTCGTCCCGAGCACCGCGGCGAGCGAGAATGCATAGATCGCCGCCGCGATCCGGGGCTCGCCGGCGGGGGCCAGCAGGACGAGCGCTGCGCCCGCCGTCAGCGCGGTCGGGAAGGCCCATTGGTGGACGACGCCGCGCAGCGCCGGCTTCACCGGCAGGCCGTCGTCCCTCCAGATCTTGATGCGGTCGACCATCGAGGGTCGATTATCGCGCTTCGGCCCCTGTCCTCGTCGCGGTCAGGGCCGCGGGTATGTGACTTCGATCGGTGAGAGGTCCGCGATCTCCTGCTTGGCCAGCGACACGTGGACGCCGTCCCAGTCGACGCGGTCGACGGCGCCGATCGGGATCGCGACGTCCTTCTTGCCCCAGAGGTGCCCTTCCTGCAAGAGGACGTGGGTGAGGTGATGGTCGGCGGGATCGACGACCACTCCCTCGACCCGTCCGATCGGGCCGTCGCTGGCGTGCACGTGCTCACCGCGGCGAACTTCGACCTCGCCGGCGGGAACCCGCTCGTGCGCGATGACCGGCGGTGACTCGGCGTAGTAGGGCAGGCCGAGGAGGCTGTCGCCGGAGTACTCCAGCCACTCCTCGGGCGGGACCAGGTACTCGTTCTCCTCGACGAACCGCAGGGCGCGCCACGCTGCGAGCGTGCAGCGAAGTCCGAGCTCGCCCTCGCGGGCCTCGGCAAGCTCGACCGGAACGAGCCGGGCCAGCGAGTGTCGGTGAGGAGGCTCGACGACCAGATGCGTGACCGAGCGCTTGATCGGGTCGATGACGACCCGGCTGAGCACGCCGCAGGGGCCATCCTCACAGCTGACGGGCGTGCCGATCTCGAACTGCACCTCGCTCTCGCCCACCGGACGATCGTAGCCGAGCGCGCGAGCGCCTCTCGATACCTGCGAGCCGCCCGAGATGCTCGGTATCGAGACCGACGCTGTCGACGTTGGTCGAGCGCTAGGGTTTCGAAGCGGCAAATGCAGAAGCTTCAGAGCCAGGGCGTCCACCACATCACGATCACCGGAGCCGACCGGCAGACGTCGATCGATTTCTGGGAGGGCGTGCTCGGGATGCCGTTCGTCTTCGAGCAGCCGAACCTCGACAACGAGGCGGAGAGCCACCTCTACTTCGATCCCGGCGACGGGCGGCTGATCACGGTCTTCACCAACGAGGAGCGCGAGCCCGACCCGGCCCGCACGCCGACCGACCCCGGCTGCGTCCACCACATCGCGATCTCGCTCTCGCAGGCGACCTTCAATCAGGCGGTCGAGCGGCTCGACGAGCGCGGCATCGAGCACAGCGGGGTCAAGGACCGCGGCTTCATGGACTCGATCTACTTCAAGGACCCGCTCGGACTGCTGATCGAGCTCGCCTCCTACCGGTTCGAGCCGCCGTTCGGATACGCGCACGGCGAAGTCCTGCTGGAGGCGCACAGGATCCGCACCGAGCGCGGCGACTACAACATCGATCAGGTCCATCTCGCGGACGCGATCGAGACGCTGATCGAGCGATCGCGGACCTCGCTGTCCGCGGACCGATCCCCGAAGGACCCCTACGGGAACTCGTAGCGTCGGCCTGCTCGAGAGCCGACGGCGACGCCGTCAACACCAGCACCCGCCGTCGGGTATGCTCGCGGCGATGAGCGCAGAAGAGCATTTCGAGATGGGCCCGATCGACTACGTCCTGATCGAGTGGCCCGATCGACAACCGAACGGCGAGGCGGCCCCGCATCTGATCGATCTCGTCGATCGCGGCATCATCCGGATCCTCGACCTCCTGTTTCTGACCAAGGACGAGGACGGCAATGTCGCGATGCTCGAGATCGCCGACGCGGCCGCGATCGAGGGGCTCGCCGAGCTTGCCGGCGCCCACTCCGGGCTGCTCAGCGAGGAGGACGCCCACGAGGCGGGCGCGGCGCTGGAGCCGGGTACCTCGGCAGCGCTGCTCGTCTTCGAGAACAGCTGGGCTGCGCCGTTTGCAACGGCCATCCGGGAGAACGGCGGCCAGCTCGTCGCCAGCGGGCGCATTCCGATTCAGTCGATCCTCGCGGCCCTCGATGCCGCCGAGGCCAACTAGCGAGAGAGGTTTTCGCATGCCAGGTTTACTTCGTGGAGTCGCGCGCACGGCGGCAGTGGCAGGAACCGCCACGGCGGTGAGCAACCGGGTTTCGCGCCGCCAGGCCGAGCGCTGGCAGGACCAGGGTGGCGGCCAGCCGATGGAGTATCGGGCCGCCGCCCAGCAGCCGGAGGCGCCGCCTCCGGCCGCCCCCTCGCAGGCGTCGACTCTCGATCAGCTCAAGGAGCTCGGCGAGCTCAAGCAGCAGGGGGTCCTAACCGACGAGGAGTTTGAGGCCCAGAAGGCGAAGATCCTCGGCTCGTAGCCGACGGCGTCCCGCAGCGGCCGGGCTGGGATCCGTCTCGCGGGCTGGTGTCAGGTCTCGGCGGCGGCGGCCGCCGCCGCCGGCCGCTGCTTCGCCTTGACCTCGGCGGCGCGACCGAGGTCGGCCGAGATCCGGACGATGGCGGAGGTGACGGGAGCGGCGAGGATCAGGCCGACGGCGCCGAATAAGGCGCCGCCGGAGATCGTCACGACCAGCACCGCGAGCGGGTGCAGGCCGAGGGCGGCCCCGTAGGCGATCGGCTGGACGATCTGCTGGAACGGCCCGTTCGAGAGGATCTGAATCACGACCATCCCGCTCGCCGCCTCGGGGCTGGCTCCGCCGAGCGCGATCAGGACCGAGAAGGCGCCGGCGCTCCAGGCACCGATGTAGGGGATGTAGGCGCCGAGGAAGGTGACGACCGCGATCGTCCCCGCCAGCGGGACGCCGAGCAACAGGGCGCCGCCGCCGACCAGCACCGCGTTGAATACGGCGACAATCGTGACCCCGAGGAAGTAACCGCGCAGCGACTGCAGGGTGCGGCCGCTCACGGTGTGCGCGACTGTGGGGGGCAGACCTATGTGATGCTCCGCCCAGGCGCGGATCACGGGCCCGTCCTTGAGTAGGAAGATGAGGCTGAGGATCGTCATCGCCAGGAAGAAGACGAGGGATGAGAGCTTCTCGACGCCGCCGATCACGCCGTGCTTGAGCGCGTTGAAGCTGTCGCTCGCGCCGGAGCTCAGGTCGCTGCCGGCACCCTGTGCCTTGCCGGTGCTGACGCCGAGGTCCTTGAGCCAGCCACGGATCTCGTCGACGGCATCGTTGAGATGGCGGCTGATGTCGCTGGATTCGCTCGCGATCCCCGCCAGGATCAGGTAGGTGGCCAGGCCTCCGGCGGCGACGATCAGGAGCAGGACGATGATCGCGCCCAGCACGCGGGGTACGTGATGTCCTTGCATCCAGGTGACGAGCGGGCCGGCGACCGCCGCGATCACGCTCGCCACGATCACCGGGACGAAGATCACATGGGTCAACGAGGCGAGCCAAACGAGCCCGACGAGGAGCAGCGTGATACCGACCAGCAGCCACGAGGTCAGGCCCCCGTCACGGAGCCAGCCCGGCGCCGCGAAAACGCCGGATAGCCCAGAGGTGTCGATCTCGAATGCCTGCTCCGGGCGCTCGCCTGGATGCTCCCCGTCCCGCCGTCTGAGCCGCCCGCGGATGATTGGCATGGGGGCCATTCAAACCGCCCGGCCGGACGGTCGCATCGCCCTCAGAGGATTGCCGATTCCGTCCCCCGCTGCCCCCCTCCGATCGGGATGAACGGCGCGGGGTCGCCTCGGCTCGTTTCACTCCTTCCGAGTGACGACCGCCGGGACCCGGTAGCCGTATGCTCCCGTGACCGTCCAGCCGCGGACGGGACTCGACCAAAACGAAGCTAGGAGGCCCAGTGGGCGACACAGATGGAAGCCGGCCGACGACCGAGATCATGGGCGGGGCTGACCTGAAGACGCTCGAGCGGTACGCGGCCCTCGACAGCGGATTCGTCGGCAAGTTCGGCAACCGGTTCCTGCTCGAGGGACCGCCCGACGGCGAGCTGCCCGCCAAGGGCATGCCGGCCGTGGATGCGATGCGGCTGATCGGCGAGGAGCTGGTCCTCGACGGCGTTCCCCAGCGCAACCTTGCGACCTTCGTCACCACCTGGATGGAGCCCGAGGCCCAGCGGGTGATAGCCGAGAACCTGCACCGCAACTTCATCGACCACGCTGAGTATCCACGGACCGCCGAGATCGAGCAGCGCTGCATCCGGATGCTCGCCAGCCTCTTCAATGCACCCGGGGAGACCACCGGCGCCCGCACCCAGGGCTCCTCGGAGGCGATCATGCTCGGCGCGCTCTCGCTGAAGTGGAAGTGGCGCCAGCGCCGCGAGGCGGAGAGCAAGCCGGCGGACAAGCCGAACATGGTCTTCGGTGGGGACGTGCACGTCGTCTGGGAGAAGTTCTGCCGCTACTTCGACGTAGAGCCACGGATCGTGCCGCTGCAGCCCGACAAGTACACGATTGGCCCTGAGGACGTCGAGCCGCACGTCGACGAGAACACGATCGGCGTCGCCGCCGTGCTCGGCACCACCTTCACCGGCCACGCCGACGACATCGAGGGGATCAACAAGCTGCTCGTCGATCTGAAGGGCGAGCGGGGTCTCGACGTGCCGCTGCACGTCGACGCCGCCTCCGGTGGCTTCGTCTGGCCGTTCCTGTACCCGGATCGCGAGTGGGACTTTCGGCTCGAGCAGGTGCGCTCGATCAACGTCTCAGGCCACAAGTTCGGCCTCGTCTACCCGGGGATCGGCTGGCTGATCTTCCGCGAGCGGGCTGACCTAGCCGAGGATCTGGTCTTCTACGAGAACTACCTGGGCAAGACGGACGCGACCTTCACGCTCAACTTCTCGACCGGCTCGGCGATGGTTCTCGCCCAGTACTACAACTTCGTCCGCTTCGGCCACGAGGGCTACAGCTACGTCATGCACGTCATGCACGAGAACGCGAAGCTGCTCGCCGATCGGCTGCGGGAGATGGGCGGCTTCGAGCTGATCGGCGACGGCGAGGAGCAGCTGCCGCTGGTCGCCTTCAACCTCGCCGAGGACCGCAACTACGACGAGTTCGACATCGCCTGGCAGGTCGCGGCCGAGCGCAACTGGATGTTGCCCGCGTACACGATGCCGCCGAAGGCCGACCACGTGAAGATGATGCGGGCCCTGGTCAAGCTGAACTTCAGCCATACCCTGGTCAGCACGCTGGCCGACGACATCGCGGCCGCTTGCGAGACGCTCGCCAAGAAGGGCGGCGCCGACAAGGCCGAGCGGGAGAAGGTCAAGACCGCAACCGGCTACTGATTCCTGGTCCGGCCGGGGGACGGTCGGGTTAGGGTGGCTCCCGCGGCGGACGGCAGCGATGCGATCACGAGGGGGAAACCCGCGCTCCCCTGATCAGCCACAGCGAGCCAACCAGGAAGCAGAGGGCGCCGAGCGCGGTCGTCCAGTTGGCGGCGGCTAGCGCGACGACGTCACCCGTCTCCGGCACCACGTAGGAGGCGATCGTCGAGATCCCGAACAGCACGCAGCCGGCGAGGTTGACCGCGGCGATCCGCCACTCGCGGTTGCGGCGAACGGCGTGCCCGGTCGCGCGCACGCTCTGGTAGGCGATTGCCCCAGAGATTAGAAAGCAGGCGGAGCCCGCCGCCTCCGGGGCCCAAATCAGCCGATCGACCTGCGAGTTGCTGATCGAGGTCTGCATCGCCCGGAAGGTGTTGACGTTGAAGAAGATCGTCCCGGCGAACTGGATCAGCGAGGGCAGCCGGTCACCGCCCCGGGCGCTCAGCGCCTGAAGCGTCGCTGCCCCGGTGAAGAACAGCGAGCCGACGAAGAAGGTGATGCCGTCCGCCTCGGCTCCGACCAGTTGGACGTAGCCAGGAGACGGGCCGATCAAGAAGCAGGCCGACCCGATCGCGAAGCCGAGCCCGATCCATCGGTTCAGGCCGGACCCGAGCCGCGCTGAGGACCAGTGAATCGCCATGCCTGCACGCTATCCGCAGGCGGATCGACCCTGCGTCGCTGGGGGCCGGCCAGTCGCCGCCCGGCCGGTTGCCGCGGTTCAGTCGATTCGCTCGATCTCGCCCGGCACCCAGGTCCGTTCGAACCACGGCTCGAGCGGTCCGTAGAGCCGAAGGATCGTGTACCAGCTCTTTCCGGCGATCGTCTCGATCCAGTTCCCGGAGTTCTCGGTGGGCGACTCGGGCCCGAACAGGATGTCGATCGAGCCGTCCTCGTTGTAGGTGAGCTCGTCGGCGTTCCGCTCGCTGTTTCGGCTCGGGAAGGGCTGTCCGGTCTGAAGCTCCGAGCGGGTCTGCGGGTCGTAGGCGACGACCGACCGGAACTCCTTGGCCGGGACGTCGGCTGGGAGTCGAAGGCGGTAGCTGCCGCCGCCCTCGAGATAGGCGCCGTCGGCGTCCCGCTCGCTGACCGCGTACTGGGAGCCGACCCCGACCATCTCCAGCGCCATCGCCGGCGTGTTGACGGTCGCCTGGTAGAAGAAGAGCGTCCTCGCGTCGAGGTTGCGGCCGCCGCGCCCGTCGCCGTCGAGCCAGCGATGGTCGCCTCCGACAAAGCCGGTCTTCCAGGCGCTTCCCTCGTAGTAGAAGGCGCGCTCGTCCCGCGTATCGAAGGCGATCCTCGTTGCTAGCCGGAAATGACCCGGGTCCCGCGCTCGCCGCGGAGGATCGCGGCCGCATCGGCAAGCGCCCCGATGCCGGCGACGGCGCCGGTCGCCTCGGCGAAGCGGCACGCGGCCTCGACCTTCGGCCCCATCGTACCGGGCTCGAAGCCGATCGCGCGCAGCTCGGTGCTCGTGACCTCTCCAAGAGGACTCGCCTGCGCGCGTGCCCCAGCCCAGCTCGACCGCGGTGACGTCGGTCAGCAGCAGCAGCGCATCGGCCCCGAGGCTGCGGGCGAGCAGCGCCGCTGCGAGGTCCTTGTCGATCACCGCCTCCGCGCCACGCAGTCGCCCCTGCTCGTCGAGCAGGACGGGGATGCCGCCGCCGCCGACGCATACGACGATCACGCCCGCCTCGACCAGCAGCCGGATCGTCGGCAGCTCGACGATCGACTGCGGCTCCGGCGAGGCGACCACCCGGCGCCGGCCCTCCCCGTCCGGCGCGAGTGTCCATCCCCGTGCAGCGGCCAGGCGCGCCGCGGTCTCGGGATCGAAGATCGGACCGATCGGCTTCGTCGGTCGCTCGAACGCAGGGTCGGAGCCGTCAACCACCACCTGGGTCAGCAGCGTTGCCACGCGCGCGTCGCCCAACGCATTGACCAGCTCCTGCTCGAGCAGGTAGCCGATCATGCCCTCGGCCTCGGCGCCGAGCACGTCGAGCGGATACGGATCGACCTCCCGGTAGGCCTCGCCCTGCAGGGCGAGCAGGCCGACCTGGGGCCCGTTCCCGTGAGTGACGACGACATCGTGCTCGGCGGCGACCGCGGCGATCGCCTCGACCGCGGTGCCGACATGGTCGCGCTGGGTGGCGAGGTCGGCGGGCTCGCCACGGCGGACCAGCGCGTTGCCTCCGAGGGCCGTGACGACCAGCATGTCGGGGTTCTACCAGCGTTGCGGCCGGCGGGCCCGTAGCCTGTCGCAGCGATGCGCCGAGTGCTGATCATGGGGGCCGGGGGCCGCGACTTCCACAACTTCAACGTCGTCTACCGCGACGATCCGGAGGTCGAGGTCGTCGCCTTCACGGCGACCCAGATTCCCGGGATCGCCGATCGGACCTACCCGGCCTCGCTCGCCGGGCTGCGCTATCCCGGCGGGATCCCGATCCTGCCCGAGGAGCAGCTCACGGCGCTGGTCGCCGAGGAGGCCGTCGACGAGGTCGTCTTCGCCTACTCGGATGTCTCCTACGAGCACCTCATGCACGTGGCCGCCGCGACCCTCGCGGCCGGCGCGGACTTCACCCTGCTCGGTCCGCGCTCGACGATGATCGAGAGCCCGGTACCGGTCGTTGCGGTCTGCTCGGTGCGCACCGGCAGTGGCAAGAGCCAGACGAGCCTGGCGATCGGCCGCGCGCTGCTCGACGCCGGTCTGCGCGTGGGCCTGATCCGCCACCCGATGCCCTACGGCGACCTCGAGGCGATGCGGGTCCAGCGCTTCGAGACGATCGCCGAGATCGACGCCTCGGGCCCGACGATCGAGGAGCGCGAGGAGTACGAGCGCCCTGTCGAGGCCGGGATGCTCGTCTACGCCGGAGTCGACTACGCCGAGATCGTCGCCCTGGCCGCGAGCGAGACCGACGTGATCATCTGGGACGGTGGCAACAACGACCTCCCCTTCCTGAAGTCCGAGCTGCTGATCGTCGTCGTCGATCCGCTGCGCCCGGGCGACGAGCTCGGCTACCACCCGGGCGAGGCGAACCTGCGGATGGCCGACGTCGTTCTGGTCAACAAGCTCGACAGCGCCACGGCCGGGGACGTCGAGCGGGTGCTTGCCGACGTTGCGGCGGCCAACCCTGAGGCCACCGTTCTCCGGGCCGAATCGCCGGTGGGGCTCGATGACGGGGACTCGCTCGAGGGCCGGGCCGTGCTCGTCGTCGAGGACGGGCCGTCGATCACCCACGGCGAGATGGCGTTCGGCGCCGGCACCGTCGCGGCGAGGCAGGCGGGCGCGAGGCCGGTCGATCCGCGGCCGCACGCGGTCGGGTCGATCGGCGAGACGTTCGAGCGCTTCGACCACATCGGCCCGGTGCTTCCGGCGATGGGCTACTCGGCTGAGCAGCTAGGCGAGCTCGAGGCGACGATCAACGCCACCGACTGCGACGCCGTCATCACCGGAACCCCGATCGACCTCGGCCGGATCATCAGCTGCAGGCATCCGGTTCGCCACGCCACATACGAGCTGCGCCAGACCGGCGGCACGCCGATCGAGGAGCTGCTCGCGCCGATCGTCGCTCGGGCGGGAGCTGGGGTCCGATCGCGATGAGCGAGTTCCCGACCGAGGGGATGGAGGCGACGCACGTTCTGGTCGTCGCTGATCCGAGCGCCTCCCGGAGCTTCTATGAGGACGTGCTCGGCGCCGAGGTCTTCCGTGAGTACGGCACGTCGCTGGTGCTGCGGTTCCTCGGAACCTGGCTGCTGCTGGTCACCGCGGGGGAGCCGACGCCCGACAAGCCGGGGGTGGGATTCGCACCGCCGGCCGACCCCGACGCCGTCAGCCACGAGATCACGATCCGAGTCCCCGACTGCCGCGCCGCCCACGAGACACTGCGCTCGCGGGGGGCCGAGTTCCTGACGCCGCCGGTCGAGAGCGAGTCGGAGGTGCGCTGCTTCTTCCGCGACCCCGATGGGCACCTGATGGAGATCAGCGAGGCCAAATCGGCGGGCTGAGCGCCGCTGCGGCCGGGTGCCCGGTCGCCGTGCAAGCGTTGTTGCAAACGAGGATTGTGCCGACGATTCGCTAACTGAACGCTAACGGTTCGTTAGCGTATGGACACCTAAGGATGGGTATCCCGGCCGACAAGCGGCCGCTGTCGCGCTCGGACGGGCCGCGGCGCCGGCGGATCGTGGCGTGCACAGCGCTGATTGGCGCAGCCTGCGCCCTGCCGACGCTCGCCCTGCCGCAGCCTGTCGCCGCGCAGAGCCTCACGGAGCTGACCTCGAAGACCGACGACGCCCGCCACCAGGCCGAGATCCTCGCGGGCGAGATCCAAGCGCAGAGCGGCGCGCTCGCCGCCAAGCAGGAGCAGGCGGGTGCCGCGGCGGCGCGCGAGGCGCAGCTCTCGTCGACGCTCGAGGTCGGGCGGGAGCGGGCCGCGGAGCTCACGGCAGCGTTTGGCGAATCCCGCCGGCGGCTGCGAGAGACGCGCGCCGATCTGCGGCGCTCGGTCGCAGTGCTGGCCGACCGCATGGTCGCGATCTACAAAGCCGGGGGCGCGGATGCGATCGAGTTGCTGCTCAGCTCCGACGGCTACGACGACCTCGTCACGCGGACCGAGTATTTCGAGCGGATCAGGGCCGCGGACGCGGCCCTGATCGAGCGCGCGCGCGACCTGCGGGCCGAGGTGAATCGGCAGCTCGACGCCGTCGCCACTGCCCGCGAGGAGCAGGAGACCTACAACGCCCAGGTGAGCGCGGCGCGAGACCAGATCGCCGCGGTCCGGGCCCAGGCCGAGTCCCGGGTGGCGGCGCTCGCAAGCGCCAGCCGCACCCGCGAGGACGCGCTCGCTGAGCTGCGGGCCCAGATCGGGCGCTGGGAGCGCCAGGTACAGGAGGCCCAGCGGGTCTCCGCCACCGAGGCCCAGCAGCAGGTCGCCGACTGGGTCGAGGGGTGGGCGATCCCCGAGGAGATCGTGCTCTGCGAGTCCGGCGGCAACTTCGATGCGCTGAACCCGAGCTCCGGCGCCGGGGGCGCCTACCAGATCCTCCCATCGACCTGGAAGCTGTACGGCGGCAAGGGCCTTCCCCACGAGGCCTCGCCGGAGGAGCAGACGAGGATCGCGGCCCTGATCTGGGCCGACTCGGGAGCCGGCGCCTGGGAGTGCGCGGGCTGAGCGCACGCCCGGCCGACGCGAGTGCGGGCCGGCTGCGGGGTTATGCGGAGTCGCGGCCGTAGATCGGCCGGATGAAGCCGGAGCCCCGGCCCGCGATGCTGGCCGTCCGACGCTCAGAAGGGAGCTTGATGGAGGCCGCCGAGGATCTTCGCGAAGTCGCGCTGAAGCAGATCAAGAAGCGCCGAGACTTCCGCTCACACCTGGTCGTGTATCTGCTCGTCAATGCCCTGCTCTGGGGCATCTGGGTCGTCGGCGGGGTCGCCGACGGGTTCGGCTTTCCGTGGCCCGTATTCGTCACCGGCGGCTGGGGCGTGGGCGTGCTGATCAATGCGTGGGACACGTACGGGACCTCCCCGATCACCGAGCGGGAGGTTGAGGAAGAGATGAAACGCCTCGACGAGCAGCGGAGCTAAGGCGATGTCGCGGAACCGCAACTCAAGGAGCTCAGGAAGCGGCTGCCGGCGCTGCCGCCGGCGCGGATCGTCGCGGCGGGGCGCGATCAGAGCCGCGAGAGCGCGGGGACATGGCCGCGGCTGTCGCTGTCGGGCCTGTCGTTGCCGGGCCTGCGGGCGCCGGCGGCAGGGAGCAACGGCCGAGCCCACCGCACTCGCCGGGCTCGCCGTCCGGGCAGCGGCGATCGGGGCGCTTGCGGCCGGCGCCGGGGCCGTCGGGGCGCTCGCGATCGGCAAGCTCGCGGTCGGCAGGCTTGCGGTTGGGCACGGCGCCGTCAGGCGCCTGCGGATCGAGGACCTCGAGGTCGGCCGCCTTCGGGTCGGGCGGCTCGAGGTGGCCGAGCGCGAGCCGACGGCCACAGAGGCCCAGAGGCGGCCGGTCGCGAGCGACGGCGCAGCCGGCCCTAGCCCGGCCCGCTCGCTGCCCGCAGCTCCCACATCTCGATGAAGCCGACGTCGGCGAACCCGAGCCGCTCGTAGACCGGGGCGCCGGCCCTGCTCGCCTGCAGGGTGCCGGTCTCCAGTCCGCGGCTCCGGGCGTCGTCGAGCAGCTGCACCAGGATCGCCGAGGCGAGCCCCTTGCCCCGGTGCTCGGCGAGGGTCGCGACCGCGGTCACGCAGGCGTCGCCCTCGTCGCTGAGGATCATCGCGCACGAGACGGGCTCGCCGCCGATGATCGCCATGCAGCTGTGCATCGGCAGGTCCGGCGTTCGCTCGATCGCGGCGCCCCAGCCCTCCGCATCGATCGCGTAGGCGAGGTCGTTGATACGCGCCACCTCTCGCAGATCCCCCTCGACCAGCGCCGCCCCCGCGGGCAGGGGTCGGTCGGGCGGACGCAGGTCGGCAAGCTCGAGCCCCATCGAGCGCGGCGCTCCATCCAGGACGTGGCCGCGAGCGGCGAGCAGCGCGGCGCTCTCGCGGTCATCGTCGGGGACCCAGACGGTCCAGGCTCTCACTCCCGACCGCTCGTAGGCGGCGGCGAGCCAGTCGATCTCCGCCGAGAGGGCCGCCGGGCCGGCGGCATGGACCGAGTTGAACAGCGACCGGTCGGGGGTACGGGGGGAGAGCGACGCGATAACCCCCTGCGGCCGCAGGACCTCGCTCGCCTCCGAGGAGCTGCCGAACAGCTCGAGCTCGAGCTCGAGCCCCGCCAGCACGCGTCGGCGCAACTCATCCCTCATCCAGGCGACGCTAGCGCTTTGCGGCTCAGGGGGGAAGGCGAAATCCGCTGCTTTACCCAGCGGAGGATCGGCTGCTCGACGTAGCGTCGGGAGAGGGCGGCGAAGAGCAGCGAGGGGGGGACGATCACGCCGATCCAGACCGCCAGCGCCCAGAGCGAGCCGTCTCGCGGCAGGTCGAGCACCGATGCCGCGTAGATCGCCAGCGGGATGTGGATCAGGTAGACGCCGTAGCTGAGCTCAGCCAGGCGGCTCGTGATCCTGTTGGCGAAGGGCCGCTGCATCCAGATCGGCCCGAGGATCACGATGCCGATCAAGGCGGCCCTGGACAGCGATCCGAACATCGTGTCGAGCACCTCGCTGCGGGCAGCGGGGCCGATCCGTCCCGGGTAGACGAGCGTCGTGTTCCCGTACAGGTAGGCCCCGTACGCGTAGAGCAGCAGGGTCACGGGAGCCAGCCGCAGCGCAGCCCGGGATAGCTGCCGCGGCTCGTACCTCTCCCTCAGCCGGATGTAGGCCCAGGCCCCGGTCAGCCCGAGCCCGAACGAGAAGGCCCAACCGGGGAACTGGTCGACCGCGATCAGGCGAACCGTGAGATCCGAGATCGATCCATCTGAGACAGCTTCGAATGCCTGGGGAACGCGGCTGACCGCGCCCTTCCAACCGGCTGTGATCGCGGCGGCAACCGCGAGCCCGACCAGTGGGTGACGGTAGTAGGGGCGAGCGACGAACGGCAGCAGGATGTAGAAGCAGACGACGATCGAGACCATCCAGACCGGCCCGACGAGCCCGAAGCCGGGCGACACCCCGGGGTCGAACAGTCGGAGCGGCGTCTGCATCACCGTCAAGTGGGCCAGGACGCTCTCGAGTGGCGGAACCGGGTACACCGACTCGGGCGGGAACAGCACGAGGGCCAGCAACGCCATTGCCATCACCAGCCAGTAGGCGGGCAGAAGCCGTGCGCCGCGGGAAATCCAAAACGTCGCCGCCGTTCCGAACTCGCCGCGTCGGACAATCGTCGGCAGGAAGAGGACGAAGCCGCTGATGATGAAGAAGGCATCGATGCTGCCGCCGAAGACGCTCCACAGCACCACCCCCTGGGTGGTGCCGGAGATCTCGGAGAGGATGCCGGAGGCGCCGATCAGGTGCATCAGCACGATCGCGAGCAGCGCGTAGGCCCGGAACCCGTCGAGCGCCGGCACGCGGGGTGTGCCACCGGCCGTTCGGGTCGTTCGCTCGTCGGCCTCGCCCGCGCCGGGCTCCCGGTCGGTCGGCTGGTTCGGCTTGGCCCTCGAGTTGATGGCCGCACCGTACGCGTCTAGGCTGTCGTCATGGCTTCCCCACAGGTTGGGCAGACGGCGACGAGATCACCAACCAAGGGGGCACGATCGTGCTCGAAGGCACCGCGCTGGTCTGGACCGAAGAGCTTGATCGGCGCCTGGAACGGGTAGCCCGGCTGGCGCTCCGGCGCGGCCTAGGCGCCCTGGCCGCGGGTCATGCCGCCGACCAGCATCCCGGAGCCGAGGTGGGCGCCGAGCACCGGGCCGACCTGGGTGCAGAACAGTGGCTCGGTCCCGAAGATCCCGGCCCCGCGCTCGACCAGCCACTCGGCGTCCTCCGGCGACTGAGCGTGCTGGACGATCCAGTCGGTCGAGCCCCGCTCGTGCAGCTCGACGAGGTAGGACTCCATCCGCTCCAGCGCCTTGGAGTGCGTGCGGACCCGGCCGACCGGGCTTATCTCGGTTCCGAAGGTGAGGATCGGCTTGATCTTCAGCGCCGAGCCGAGCAGCGCCTGGGCCCCGCCGATCCGGCCGCCGCGACGAAGGTACTCGAGCGTGTCGAGACAGAACCAGATGTCGAGCGTCTCGCGGGCCCGCCCAGCCTCCTCGGCGACCTCGTCGACCGTCGCCCCCTGCTGGGCTGCGGTCGCGGCTGCGATCACCACGCATCCGAGTCCCCCGGCCCCCGTCTGAGCGTCGACCACCTCGATCCGCCCCGAGTCGGGACGGTCGGCCAGCGAGCGGGCCGCCTCCCGAGCGCTGTCGCAGGTGCCTGAGATGCCGCCGGCGATATGGATCGAGACGATGTCGTGCCCGGCGCTGAGCAGCGGTTCGAAGCAGGCGACGAAGTCGCCGACCGAGGGTTGGGAGGTTGTCGGCAGTCGCTCCGAGTCCCGCAGTCGCGCGTAGAAAGCGTCGAGGTCCGTGTACTCGTCCTCGCGCCTCATCTCGTCCTCCCAGCCGACATAGAGACTGACCTCGTGCACGCCCAACCGCTCGAGCATCTCCCGAGGGACGTAGGTGGTGCTGTCGGTGACGACGGCGACCGGCTTCGAGGGGGAGACGGGTTCCGGGCTCACGGTCCCGAACTATGCCGAACGCGAATCTCGCTCGGCGCGCGGGTAGGCTCTCGCGATGGCCGGGGCGCAGCCAGAGATCGTCGAGCGGCGGGTGCACCGTCGCGTACACGGCACCCCCCCGGCGGCTCTCGTCACCCTGATCGGGCGTTTCGACCCCGACGCGATCGACGTCCCCGGCGCCGCCGCCCGGGTTCGCCTCGTGGTTCGGGATCAGCGCGACTGGGATGCCCTCGTCTCCCCGGGAGGGGTCGATCTCCGTCCCGCCGGGGACTCATCGGCCGACGCGGAGCTGAGCGCCGACGCCGCCACCTGGCAGAGCATCGCCGACGACCTGCGCGGTGGCATGGCGGCTTTTCGGGCGGGCAGGCTGCGGGTCCGCCGCAGCCTGCACCTCGGGGTCGGCTTCCTGGCGGCGACCAGCGGGGTCGTCGAGCCTGGTCGGCTTCGCTTCGCCTCGGTCGAGACGGCTGCGGGGACGCTTTCGATCCTCTCGGCGGGGGTGGGGGAGCCGGTGGTCTGCGTCCACGGCCTCGGCGCGACCAAGGCCTCCTTCCTGCCGACCGTCGGCGCGCTTGCCGACGAGCGGCGGGTGATCGCGCTCGACCTGCCGGGTTTCGGCGAGTCCGAAAAGCCGCTCAACGCGGCCTACGATGCCCCCTACTTCGCCGGCGCCGTCACCGCGCTGCTCGACAGCCTCGAGATCGAATCCGCGGAACTGATCGGCAACAGCATGGGCGGTCGGGTGGCGCTCGAGGTCGGCCTGCTCTATCCGGAGCGGGTCAGCCGGATGGCCCTGCTCGCGCCGGCGCTCGCCTGGCTCCGCGACCGTCGCTGGCGCTGGCTTCTGCGAGGCCCGCTGCCGAAGCTGGGCCTGATCCAGCCCGCCCCGCGCGTGATCACCGAGCCGATCATCCGCAGCCTCGTACCCGGTGGCCGCGACGGCTGGTCGGCCGCCGGGGTCGACGAGTTCCTGCGTTCGTATCTGACGCCGCGGGGCAGGGTGGCGTTCTATGAGTCGGCACGGAACATCTATCTCGACGAGCCGCACGGGCAGGAGGGACTGTGGACGCGGCTGGCGGCGCTCGAGCCGGAGGCGCTGTTCGTCTGGGGTCGCCGAGATCAACTGGTTCCGATCGGCTTTCGCAAGCACGTCGAGAGAGCCCTCCCGGCCGCACGCCAGCTCGAGCTCGATTGCGGCCACGTACCTCAGTTGGAGGCTTCGGAGGCGACCCACGGGGCGATCCGCAAGTTCTTCGCCGGCCGCTAGCGTTGCCGGGCCGTTGCTAGCCTGGCCGCCGATGCCCGTCCGCCGACTCCTGCCGATCGCGGCCACCGCACTGCTGGTGATGGCGCTGCTCCCGGCGACCGCGGCGGCCGGCAAGCCAGGTACCAAGTGGCTCTGCAAGCCCGGTCTCGAAGACAATCCATGTCGGACCGGGCTGAGGACGACGCTGCTCTCGTCGGCAGGGGAGCCGGCGGGGGAGTCGAAGCCGAAGCGCTCGCGGGTCCGCGGGACCGATTGCTTCTACGTCTATCCGACGGTCAGTGACCAGCCGACCGTGAACGCGAACCGCGACGTCGATCCTGAGCTGCGCTCGATCGCGCTCTACCAGGCGGCGCGCTACTCCCAGCACTGCCGGGTCTACGCCCCGGTCTACCGGCAGGTGACGCTGGCGGGACTGGCTGCCGGCGGCTTCGCCAACGAGCAGGCCTTCAACCTCGCCTACGGCGACGTCCGTCGCGCCTGGCGCGCCTACCTGCGCAAGCGCGCGCCGGGCCGCGGCACGATCCTGATCGGCCACTCCCAGGGGACCTTCATGCTCGGGCGGCTGGTCGCCGAGGAGATCGACCCGAAGCGCTCGGCCCGACGGCGGCTGGTCAGCGCGCTCCTGCTCGGCGGCGGGATCACGGTCGCGCAGGGGCGCGACCGCGGCGGCAGCTTCGAGCGGGTCCGCGCCTGCCGCTCTGCGCGACAGCTCGGCTGTGTGGTCGCCTTCTCCGCCTTCAACGAGGCGGTCCCGGCGGGCGCGATCTTCGGGCGCACGGCGGACGCCGGGGAGGAGGTGCTCTGCACGAACCCGGCAGCTCTCGGCGGCGGCTCGGGGAAGCTGCGCAGCGTCTACCCGAGCAAGCCGTTCGCGCCCGGAACGACGATCGGGCTGGGGACCGGTCTGGTCGGATTCCCCACCCCCGAGGTCGATACGCCCTGGTACGAGTCGCGGGAAGCCTATGCGGGTAAGTGCTCATCCGCGGACGAGGCCAACGTGCTTCAGGTCACGGCCCGGCCCGGGGTGTCGGCGCTCGCTCCGATCCCGACGCCCGACTGGGGCCTGCACCTCGCGGACGCCAACATCGGGCTCGGCAACCTGACGAAGCTCGTCGGCAAGCAGTCGCGCCGCTACGTCAAGTCGCGTCGATAGCGAGCGGGCCCGTGGACTTCGAGTCGGAGGGGCTGCTCGAGGGGCTCGAGGGCGAGGCTCGTGAAGCCCGCCGTCACCTGCTCGCGGAGCTGGCCGCGGACGGCGTCCCGCTCGATGAGCTGAAGGCGGCCGTCGCCGAGGACCGCCTCGCGATGCTGCCGGTCGAACGCGTCTACTCACCGCCCGGGCCGCGGTTCACGGCGGCGGAGGTCTGTCTGCGCTCGGGTGTCGAGCCGGCGTTCCTCGAGCGCTATCAGCGGGCGCTCGGCGTGCGGGTCCCGGGACCGCGGGAGCGGGTGCTCACCGACCACGACCTCGAGGTCGCCCGGCTTGTGCGCGGGTTCCTCGAAGCGGGGCTCCCCGAGGCCGGGATCCTGGAGTCGGCCCGCGTGATCGGTCTGGCGATGTCGCAGGTGGCCCGCTCCGTCTCGCAACTCGTCGCCGAGTCGGTGGTTCGGGCCGGAGGTGGCGAGCGCGACGTCGCTCTGAGGTTTGCGCTGGCCGCCCGCACCCTTACTCCGATGGCGAACGAGATCCTCGATCGCGCCTTCCAGCTGCATCAGCTCGAGCTACTGCGGAGCGAGGTGATCGGATCGGCCGAGATCGCAGCCGGCGAGGTGCGGGGCGCGAGGGAGTACAGCGTCTGCTTCGCCGACCTGGTCGGATTCACCAGCCTCGGCGAGCGCCTCGAGCCGCACGAGTACGGGGCGGTCGGCGAACGCCTCGCCGAGCTTGCGGCCGAGATCGCGGAGCCCCCGGTACGCCTGGTCAAGCTGATCGGCGACGCGGCGATGCTCGCCTCGCGTGAGACCGCGCCGCTGGTCGGCGCCGCGCTCCGGCTCCAGGAGGCGGTCGCCGGGACGGCCGATCTACCCGAGCTTCGAGTCGGCGTTGCGAGGGGCATCGCCGTTCCCCGTGCCGGTGACCTCTACGGGCGCGCCGTCAACGTCGCCAGCCGGCTGAGCGCGATCGCACGGCCCGGGAGCGTGCTCTGCGACGGCGCCGTCCGGGAGGCCGCTGGGAATGGTTTCCGCTGGTCGTTCGCCGGCGCCCGGCGGCTGAAGGGCATCGAGGGCCGGACCGAGCTCTACCGGGTGCGGCCGGGAGGCCCCGAAGCCGACGAAGCCGACCAAACGCCGGCCCCAGGGAACCGCTGACGAGCGTCCCCGCCGATCCCTATGATTGCACCGATGAATGCAATCCTTAGCGAGCCGGACTCCAGCAACGGCGACGGCCCAGACCCCCTCCCAGTGCCGCCGCTCGGCGAGGTGCCCGTCTCCGAGATCCGGCTCCACGGCCATCGGGTCACCTACCGGCAGGTTGGCGAGGGCCCGGTCCTGGTCCTGATCCACGGGGTGACCAGCAACATGCAGACCTGGGACGCGGCTCTGCCGCTGCTCGCCGAGCGGTTCACGGTGATCACACCCGACCTGCTCGGCCACGGCCTCTCGGCCAAGCCCCGCGGCGACTACTCGCTCGGCGCCTTCGCCTCCGGCATCCGCGACCTGCTCGGAGCCCTCGGGCACTTCCGCGCCACCGTCGTCGGCCACTCGCTCGGCGGCGGCATCGCGATGCAGATGGCCTACCAGTTCCCCGAGCACTGCGAGCGCCTGGTGCTGGTCTGCAGCGGCGGGCTCGGCGAGGAGGTGTCGATCGCGCTCCGCGCGGCCTCGCTGCCCGGCTCGGAGATCGTGATCCCGATGATCGCCCACAACTCGGTGATCGAGGCCGGACGGGTGGTCGGACGCCTGCTCGACGGCATCGGCCTCGGGATCGGGGCCGACAAGGCCGAGGTCGCCCGCGGCTACGCCTCGCTCTCCGACCCCGAGGCCCGCCACGCCTTCATCCACACGATGCGGGCGGTGATCGATCATCGGGGCCAGCGGGTGTCGGCCCGCGATCGGCTCTATCTGACCGAGACGGTGCCCTCGATGCTGATCTGGGGCGCCAACGACGCGATAATCCCCGCCAGACATGGCGAGCGGGCGCACGAGGAGATGCCGGGCAGCACGCTCGAGGTGTTCGAGGCCGCCGGCCACTTTCCCCACGTGACCGAGCCCGGGCGCTTCTCCCGGAGCCTGACCGAGTTCATCGATCGGACCGAGCCCGCCGAGCTCAGCAACGAGCGGATGCGCGAGGTGCTGCTCGCCGGCGCCGGCGAGCCCGGCTGAGCGGAGCCACACGACCGGGAGGCGTGGCGCGGACCGGCAGGTATGCTTCGGCGGCGGCCTGCGCGGCCGCCGCGGAGGAGGCAGAGTTTCTTGACGAAGGCGAGGCAAGGGTTGAGGGTTCGCGGTAGGTGGCCGATGTGGCTGGTGGTGTTCGCCACCGCGTTCGCGGTCTGGGTGCCGACCGCATCCGCCGGCGTCGTCTTGCCGGCCGTGAACGCCCGCGGTAGCGTCGAGCAGGTTCAGGTGACCGGGGCGAACCCGGGCGAGCGGCTCGACCTGATGCGCCGTGGCGAGCTGGTCAAGACGCGTCGTGCCGGCGAGCTCGGCGGCATCGTCTTCCGCAAGCTCGATCCGGGCGGCGGCTACACCGTGATCCGGCCCGGTGGCACCGAGACGAGCCGCTTCCGCGTGCTCACCGATCGCTCGAAGCCGCCGAGCAAGGCGATCTACGACCAGACGCTTCCCGAGGGCGGCTACGGCTATCGTGAAGACCAGGGACGGGACCAAGCTCGCCCTCACCGTCCACCTTCCCGGACCGGCCGAGGACGGCCCCTATCCGACGGTCGTCGAGTACTCCGGCTACGGCTACGCCGACCCGGCCGGCCCCGAGAGCGGGATCGGACCGGTTGCCGGCCTGCTCGGCTATGCGGTCGTTGACGTCAACATGCGCGGCACGGGCTGCTCGGGCGGTGCCTTCGACTACTTCGAGACCCTGCAGTCGCTCGACGGCTACGACGTGGTCGAGACGGTCGCCCGCCAGCCCTGGGTGCTCGGCGGCAAGGTCGGCATGATCGGCGTCTCCTATGGCGGCATCAGCCAGCTGTTCGTCGGCGCGACCCAACCGCCGAGCCTCGCGGCGATCACGCCGCTGTCGGTGATCGACAACACCCTGACGACGCTCTATCCGGGCGGGATCCTGAACACCGGCTTCGCGCTCGGGTGGGCGCAGGATCGCGTCGACGACTCGCAGGCGGCGAGCCCGACCACCGGCCAGAAGTGGGCCTGGAAGCGGATCCAGGACGGCGATCAGGTCTGCGAGCAGAACCAGGACCTGCATCCCGAGGCGGTCGACCTGATCGCCAAGACCCGCCGCAACAACTACTACCGGGCAAAGGTTGCCGACCCGCTGTCGCCGATCACCTTCGTCGATCAGATCGAGGTACCGGTGTTCCTCGGCTGCCAGTGGACCGACGAGCAGACCGGCGGCCACTGTCCGGCGCTGGTGCCGAAGTTCACCGGCACCGATCGCAAGTGGTTCACCTTCACCAACGGCGTCCACACCGATTCGCTCGACCCGGAGAGCTTCAACCGCTGGTTCGACTTCCTCGAGCTCTACGTTGCCGACCGGCGCCCGAACCTCGTCGCCCGTGGTCAAGGCGGGCGCCCCGGCGCTGTATCAGGCCGTGATGGGTGTCTCCGGCGTCACCCTGCCCGACGATCCGATCCAGGCGGAGCCCGACTACGAGTCGGCGCTCGCCGCCTTCGAGGCTCAGCGGCGCGTCCGGATCCTGTTCGACAACGGCGCCGGCGGCGCGCCGTTCAAGCCGGTTCCCGCGTTCGAGCGCTCGTTCAACCGCTTCCCGCCGGGCAAGGCCGAGCCGACCTCGTGGTATCTGCGCGACGACGGCAAGCTCAAGAACAGGCCCGGCGCGCGCGGCGCCGAGAAGTTCCGCTGGGACCCGGACGCCCGTCCGCCGACCGACTTCACCGGCAACACCGGCTCGGGCACGAACGGACTCTGGACCGACTCGCCCGCCTACGAGTGGTCGCAGAGCGTCCCGGGTCGCGCCCTCTCCTACATGACCCGTCCGCTCGGCTCCGATACCGCGGTGCTGGGGGCCGGGGAGCTGCAGGTCTGGGTCCGCTCGAAGGCCGACAACGTCGACCTCCAGGCGACGATCAGCGAGGTCCGCCCGGACGGTGACGAGACCTTCGTGCAGGGCGGCTGGTTGCGGACCGGGGCGCGCAAGATCGACCGTGAGAAGAGCAGGCTGACCGAGCCGACGCCGACCTATCGCAAGCGCGACGCAAAGACGCTGCCGCAGGGGCGCTGGGTCAAGGTGCGGATCCCCCTCTACTACGAGGGCCACGTCTACCGCAGCGACTCACGCCTGCGGGTGACGGTCTCGGCGCCGGGCGGCGATCAGCCGGTCTGGGCTTTCGCCGAGGCCCAGCCGGACAACCGGCCGTGGGTCGCGATCGCGCACTCGCGCAAGCTCCCGTCGCGGCTGGTGCTGCCGGTCGTGCCCGGCCTCGAGGCGGCGACCGGGCTGCCGCCGTGTCCTGCCCTGCGCGGCCAGCCCTGCCGCGAATACGTGCCGTTCGCAAACAAGACGTTCAGCAAGCGCTGATCCGTCTCGGGGCCCGGGCCGGCGGCTAGGGGCCGCCTTCGCGGTGGCTCTGGGCGTTGGTGATCGCGATCCGCAGCGAGAAGACCAGGGCGACCATCCCGGCGATCAGCAGGATCAGTCCGACCGTGTTCATGTCGATGCCGGAGAGGTCGAAGTCGGTCGCCCAGTAAAGGATCGCGCCGGCCGCCATCATCGCGAGTGGTCCTCCGAATCGAAACTGCACGGAGCGAACGGTATCGGCCCGACCCGCGGCAAATCGGCGCCGTTGCTAGCGAAGCTCGACCTCGAGCCGCCGGACGCCGGAGCTGCCAAGCGAGTCGCTCAGCCGCGCCCGCACCACCGCGCCGGCCCGGACGACCGCGACGCAGCGCCAGGGCGACTCGCCGCCCCTCCGATCTGCGGGCCGGGCGCATCGTCAGCCGCCTGACCCGACCGGCGGCGACCGTCACCTGGGCTCCTCCGCGGGCCTGGCGCTGGATCGCCCGCGCGCTGAGCCCGCCGGCAACGCCGGTGTCGACCTCGAATCCGCGCGAGGCCGGGCTGGGGTCAGGCTCGCCCGCGGTGCTCACCGCGCGCACCTCGAACAGATGGGCGCCGTCGTCGACGTGCGCGTAGGAGGTCGGTGACCTACATGGCGCCCAGCGTGGATCGAACAGGTGGGCGAGCACCCGCCCCGGCGTACGCAGGGTCCAGGTACCGCCGTCGAGGCGGCACTCGAAGCCCGATCCCGGCTGGTCGGAGCGAAAGCTGAAGCTCGGCGCTGAGTTGGCCGTCGGGCCTTCCGGCCCGCCGACGATCGTGGTCTCCGGCGGTTCCGCGGCGGCCGCGGCCGGGGCCGCGAGGGTGATCGCCGCCGCCAACGTTGCGACGGCGCCGGCTCGTCTCATGCATGGAGTCTAGGTCCGGTGCGTGGGCGCGCTGTGGGAAGGGGCCTCGGGCGTTCCGGCCGAGGCGGAATCCGCGAAGCCGATCGATTCGCAATAATGGCCGTGTGCATCGTCGAGTCTTGGTCAGGGGGACGTTGCTGCTCGCCTTTGGCGTGCTGTTGTTCGCTGCGCCCGCGAGCGCTGGATACAAGTTCCTCAAGAAGAGCAGCTACTCGGGGATGACCACCTACAGCTGCCGGACCGACGCGATCCCGATCCATCCCGGCCAGAACCTGAACGAGTTCAAGGGCACCGAGACCTGCCCGAACGCGCAGAAGGTCAAGGGTCCCGGGCAGCACCAGCGTCTTCGCCCCGGGCTCGACCGCCGAGGGCTACGTCACCAGGTTCAAGCCGAGCATGGTCGAGATCAAGCCCTCGGGCAAGCTGGTCACCCCCAGCGTCTGGGACCTGCACCTGCATCACGTCGTCTGGATCGCGCCCGGCGGAGGCCCGACCTTCGCCTCGGGCGAGGAGAAGACGATCGCGAAGATGCCCAAGGGCTACGGCTTCAAGGTCGGTGGCAGCGACAAGTGGACGATCAACCAGATGATCCACAACCTGACCGCCTCGGACGACCGTGAGGTCTACATGACCTGGGAGATCGACTGGGTCCCGGAGACGACCCCCGCCCGCACCGACATCAAGCCGATCAACATCCGCTGGATGGATGTCGCCGGCTTCCCCCAGGTCTACCCGGTCTTCGACGCCGAGAAGGGGTTCGATCTCGACGGCGACGGCAAGTACACCTTCCCCGATGAGGTGCCGACCGACCCGTCGCTGCCCGGCTACGAGGAGCGCGCGAAGATCAGCAACTCGCGGATGTGGACCGTCGGTGCCGCCGGCGCAACCCTGGTGTTCGGCGCTGGGCATCTGCATCCCGGCGGCCTGCGAGTCGATCTCCAGGTGGCCCGCGACGGCCCCGACGCCGGATCCGTCGACGGCGACGATCCCGCCGAGGTCAGGCCGCTGTTCCGCTCCAGGGCGAAGTACTACGAGCCGGCCGGCGCGGTCAGCTGGGATGTCGCGATGCAGGCCACCCGGCCCGACTGGCGGGTCAGGCTGAAGCCCGGGGACACGGTCTCGATCAACACCACCTACAAGGTCAAGAAGGCCTCGTGGTACGAGTCGATGGGGATCCTCCCGCTCGCCTGGACCCCGAAGAACGATCCGAAGGCGAAGGATCCATTCGACGACGGCGACGCGGTCAAGCAGATGTACAAGGCGGGCGGCATCCTCACCCACGGCCGGCTGCCGGAGAACATCGACAAGAAGGCCCGCAAGAACCTGAAGCTCCCGAACCCGGCGAAGCTGGCGAGCGGTGGCGCAGGTGCCGGCCTCCGGGATCGACATCAAGAGCTTCCTCTACTCCGACGGCGGCTACTCGGCCGGCCGCGGCTTCCCCAGGTTCCTGATGCGTCCGCCCGTGGTCAAGCCCGGCGGCACCGTCAGCTTCACGAACTCCGACGCGCTCGCCTCGATGTCGCAGCAGGAGCAGGCCTGGCACAGCATCACCTCGTGCAAGGCGCCGTGTAACCGCGGCTCGGGGATCGGCTATCCGCTCGCCGACGGCCCGATCAAGTTCGACTCCGGCCAGCTCGGCTACGGCACCGGCCTGGGGAACACGGGGGTGACCACCGGTTCGAACAAGTACACGACGCCGCCGCTGACCAAGCCGGGCAAGACCTACACCTACTTCTGTCGCATCCACCCGTTCATGCGCGGCTCGATCCGCGTCAAGGGCAAGAAGAAGTCGCCGGCGAAGAAGTCCGGCGCAGCGGCGATCGTCGCCAGCGCCTCGGGCGCCCTCCCCGGCTCCGGCTGAGCGCGGGTCGCGGTTCCGCGATCGGTAGCGGCTAGGCATGCTTGCGCTCGGGACGATCGTCGTGATCATCCTGGTCTCGCTGCTCGTCGCGCGGGTCGCGACCGCGGCGCTGATGCTGACCGGCATGTCCCGCGACGTCGCCCGCTTTCAGGCCCGCAGCGCCTTGACCGGGGTCGGCTTCACGACCAGCGAGGCGGAGTCGGTGGTCAACCATCCGATCCGCCGGCGGATCGCGATGATCCTGATGCTGACCGGCAGCGCCGGCCTGGTGACCGCGGTCGCCACCCTGATCCTCTCCTTCGCCAACGCCGGGCGGGAGCAGACGCTGGAGCGACTCGGCCTGCTGATCGTCGCGCTCGTCGTGCTGCTCCTGGTCTCGCGCAGCCGCTACGTCGACCGGTTGCTCTCACGCGTGATCGGCCGTGGGCTCGCCCGCTGGACCGACCTCACCGATCGCGACCTGGCCAAGCTGCTGCACATCGGCGGCGTCTACGGCGTTGCCGAGCTGGCGGTCGACGACCACGACTGGATCGCCGGGCGGACGCTGGGCGAGCTCGATCTGCGCTCGGAGGGCGTCGCCGTGCTCGGCCTCGTCTGCCCGAACGGGGTCTTCATCGGCGCTCCCTCGTTCGCGATGAGGGCCCACGACGGCGACACCCTGATCCTCTACGGGCCGGCGCACCGGCTCGAGGATCTGGACTGCAGGCCGCTCGGACCCGAGGGTGAGCGGGCGCGGGCGGAGGCGGTCGCCGAGCAGCGCGAACGGGCCGTGGACGAGGCCCACACCCGCGAGCAGGTCGAGGCCGAGCGGCGCCGCCGGCTCGCCTCCCGATCCTGAGGCGTGAAGCCCGCCCGGCTCAGCGGTCGCGGGTTCGTTGGGACCCTCGGTTCGCTCGCGCTCCTCGTTCGGGTCGGCACGAAGCCGGTCAGCCGCCAGGCCCAGCGTCGCGGGTACAGCAGCTCCACGTTCTCGCCGGACGGCAGGTCGAAGTACATGACCCGGAAGACCCCGACCTCGAGCGGCGTCCCGCTTCGCGGCCGCAGCCCGTGCTCGACCCAGCGCTCGAAGGTGCGATCGAACGTGGCGCGATCGCGGGCCACGAAGGCGACGTTCATGATTCCCTGATCGCAGATCCGGTGCCCGGCCGGCAGCGGTCGCCCCGGGGGCCGCTCGTACTCGACCAGCTCGATCAGGACACCGCCCCCGTCCAGGGTCCGCGCCCGGCGCTCGGCGCCCGCAAGGCCCCACAGCGCTTCGTCCGCGGCCGAATGCAGCGCAACGGCGGCCTCCTCGAGGCCGATCGCGTCGGCCCAGGATCGGGCCGCGAGGTCGAGGTCGGCGACCGAGATCGTCACCGAGCGGAGCGTGGCCGGAACCTCGGCCCGCCGCTTGGGTGGCTCGGCCTCGGCAAGCGGGTCCGCCTCCATCAGCTCGATCCAGTTGCCCTCGGGATCGCGCACGCAGGCTCGTCGCCGGCCGGGCTCGCCGAGCACCGGGCCCTCGGGGAGCGAGCCGAGATCCGCGAGCCGGGCCAGCGTCGCGTCGAGGTCTCGCACGTGGAAGCCGGCGCGGCGGTACCCATGGTCGGCCGCGGTCTCGTCGGCACGTCGAGGTCTCGGTCGCGGCCTGATGAAGCGAAACAGCTCGATCTGAGTCCAGTCGCGCCCGTCCATCAGCCAGCGCGCGCTGAACAGGGGAAAGGGCAGGCCGTTCACCTTCGTCGCCGGTGGGCCGGCGAACAGCGACGCGCCGCTCGGCAGCAGGCCGAGCCCGTGTCTGTACCAGTCGCGCATCGGACGCCCGCCGAGGTGATTGAAGGCGAGCTGCCCGAACGCCAGGTCGCGCTGCCCGACGCTCGTCGGCGCGGATGCCCGGGTCATCGCTGACCTCGCCGGCGGATCGTCGAGCGGAGCATGGCCGTGCGCATGGTAGGCGCGGGGTCGGGGCCTCGCGCCGCCCTCTCGGCGCCTCCCTTGCGGCAGGCCGTGAAGTAGGGTCCCGGCGCAGGATGGAAGCCGGTTCCCCAGTGAGTCGTGTGCGCCGGCCCAGCCGCGTCGGAGGTCGCTAGCGTGGGCAGGTGGGGGGTCCTCGTGGTCCTGGCAGCCGCCCAGTTCCTGATGGTTCTCGATCAGGCGGTGATGAACGTCTCGATCTCGCAACTGGTCGAGGACTTCGACACGACCGTGACCACGATCCAGGTCGTGATCGCGCTCTATGCGCTGGTGATGGCCGGGCTGATGATGACCGGCGGCAAGCTGGGCGATCTCTGGGGTCGCCGCCGTGCGTTCGTGCTCGGCCTGACGATCTACGCCGCCGGTTCGGCGTTGACCGCGGTCTCGTGGAGCGTGCCGGCGCTGATGGTCGGCTGGTCGATCCTCGAGGGGATCGGCGCGGCGCTCGTGCTCCCGGCCCTGGTTGCGCTCGCGGCGGCGCGCTACAGCGGCGCCGACCGCGCCGTCGCCTACGGCGTGCTCGGCGGCGTCGCCGGTGCAGGCATCGCGGTCGGCCCGATCCTCGGCGGCTGGGTGACGACGACCCTCACCTGGCGGGTCGTGTTCGTCGGTGAGGTCGTGATCGCCCTGCTGGTGATCCTCGCCGCCCTGCGTCTGATTCAGGCCGCTCCGGGAGAACGCGCCGGTCGCGGCCTCGACTGGGTCGGTTCGGCCCTCTCGGCCGCCGGGCTCGGGGTGATCGTCTTCGGCGTCCTGCAGGCGAGCGCCTGGGGCTGGCTCGAGCCCCGCAACTCGCCGATCGAGCCGTTCGGCTTCTCGCTGACCCCGTTCGTGATCGGCGCCGGCCTGCTCGTGCTTGCGGCCTTCAGCGCCTGGGAGCGCCGTCGCGAGGCGCGCGGCGAGGATCCGCTCGTCCACTTCCGTCTCTTCCAGATCCCGATGCTGCGCGGCGGGCTCTCGATGCTGCTCGCGCAGAACCTGATCCTGATGGGGATCTTCTTCACGATTCCGCTCTACCTGCAGATCAGCCAGGGTCTCGACGCCCTCGACACGGGGCTGCACATGCTCCCGGCCTCGGTCGGGCTGTTCGTCGCGGCGCTCGCCGGCTCGGCGCTGGCATCCCGCTTTGCCGCCCGTTCGCTGGTCCGGGTCGGGCTCGCGGTTCTGCTCGTCGCCACCCTGATGTTGCTCGGGACGATCGACCCGGAGCTCGATTCCGGCGCCTTCCTGGTGGCGATGGGGGTGCTCGGCATCGGCATGGGGTTGGTCGTCTCGCAACTCGGCAACGTGGTCCAGTCAGCGGTCGGCGACGCCGATCGCAGCGAGGCCGGCGGCCTGCAGTTCACGGCGCAGCAGCTCGGCTCCTCGCTGGGGACCGCCCTGCTCGGCGCCGTCGTGATCACCGGGCTGATCGCGGCGTTCTCCAGCAACGTCGAGTCGGACCCGACGCTCTCGGCCGACGTCAAGCAGCAGGTGAGCACGGCACTCAACGGGGACGTCAGCTTCGTCGCGTCCTCGGAGGTCGAGGCGGCGGCGACCGACGCCGGGCTCGATCCCGAGTCGGTCGACAGGCTCGTCGGCGACTACGAGGACTCGCAGCTGCAGGCGCTGAAGCTCGCCCTGTTGTTCGCCGCGTTCATCGTCGTCGGCTCGTTCCTCGCAACCCGGCGACTGCCGACCCGGCGCTTCTCCGAGCTGGAGTCGGCGAGCGACCCACCCGGAGCCGCGGCCGAGCCCGCACCGGCGGGCTAGCGGACGGCCGGACGGGCCACCGTCAGGAGCCCGTGCGGCGCGGTCCGACGAGCGCAGGGCTGCGCTCTTCGCGCAGCGTCTCCTCGAGGTCATCGATCGCCCACGCCAGCGCCTCGGCCCGGAACCGCAGCGACGGTGGCGAGCGCTCCTCCCGGGCCTCGGCCGCGACCCGGCGCAGGAAATCGCGCAGCTCCTCACGGTAGGACCGCTCATTCGCCGACTGGAAGTAGTTGGTGATCGGCAGATGGATCAGATCGCGGCGGATCGCGATCACCTTCTCGGTGATCGAGGCGAGCATCCCCTCGAGCATCTCCGGATAGACGCCGGCGAGGCTCCCGGCGAACTGGTCCTCCGCCCCGCGCAGCAGGTGGACCTCGTGGGCGAGCGTCTCGCGCCGGTTCAGGGCACCGTAGATCGAGAGCAGCCACGAGATGCTCGCCGTGACCAGGGCCAGGCCAAAGACGGTCTCGATCGGACCGAGGATTCGCAGGCTCCAGGAGGCCGGGGAGATGTCGCCGTAGCCGAGGCTGGTGAGATTGACCAGCGAGATGTAGATCGCGTCGGCGAGCGAGTCGTGCTCGGACGGCTCGAGCCCCTGGGCGAAGGTGAAGCCATCGGGCATCTGCGGGAGAAAGATCAGTGCCCAGCCGAGGATCAGCATCGCCGTCCAGGAGACGAGCACGGCGATGTAGCCGAGCGGGCCCGCATACAGGGGTCCGTCCTCGGAGCTGCGCGCGAAGCGGTGCGCGACGTGCCAGACGCCGCGGGCGATCCGCTGCCCGACCGCCCCGCGCGCCGTTGGGTGAAACAGCGTCTGGAAGATGTCTCGCAGCGCCACGCCGATCAGCGCGATGCCGGCCACTGTGATCAGCAGGTCCATTCGGACCGCAGGCTAGAGCCCGGCGCGGCGCGGTCTACGCCTGGGCCGGCTCGGCCGCGGCGCCGGTCTCAGCCGGCGCCGGCTCCACGACCGGCTGCTCGCGCTCGATCTCGTCCTCACGGACGAGCCAGGTGCTGATCACGGCCCCGGCGAACGCGAGCAGCGCGCCGAGCAGCAGGATCTCGTTCAGCGCCGAGATGAACGCCGCGTCGGTGGCCTCGCGAAGCCCGCCGCGGGCGGCCGGCGGCACCGCCTCGAGAGCGCTTCCGAGGTTGCCCGAGGATGCGGCCTCGATCAGCTCTCTGGGGGGCGGGCCGCCCGCGGCCGGCGCCGTGATCTCGGCCGATCCCCGGCCGATGAACAGAGCGCCCCAAAGAGCGATCCCGACCGCGATCCCGACCTGCCGGAAGGTGTCGTTGATCCCGCCGCCATGCCGCTCTGCTCCTTCGGCACGACGCTGACGGCGACGTCGGCGATCACCGGGTTGAGCAGCCCGACGCCGGCTCCGGCAACGATGAATCCGCCGAGCAGCGTCGTCCACTCCGAGTCGACCGCGATTCCGCCCATCAACAGCAGCCCGACGCCGACGCCGGCCAGTCCGGTGCCGAGCAGATAGCGCGCCTGCGTCCGGCTCAGCATCGCCCCGGCGGCGGCTGCGGTGAAGAAGCTGATCAGGGTCAGCGGCAGATAGCGGAGCCCCGCCTCGAACGGGGAGAGCCCGAGGTAGTTCTGCAGGTACAGCGTCAGGTACAGGAACAGGGCGAACAGCGACCCGGAGACGCCGAAGGCGGCGATCTGGACGCCGGTGAAGGAGCGGATCCGGAACAGGCCGAGCGGCAGCATCGGCTCGCTCACCCGGCGCTCGATCGCGACGAAGGCGACCATCAGCAGGGCCGCGCCGACGAACATCGCGATGATCTGGGCCGATCCCCAGCCCTCGTTGTTGCCGCGCAGCAGCGCCAGCACGAGCAGCAGCAGCGAGCCGCTGAACGCCGCCTGGCCCGCCCAATCGATCCGCGTCGCGTGCGGGTCGCGCGACTCGCGGACCTGCAGCGCCGTGATCAGCAGGGCGAGCAGGCCGATCGGGACGTTGAGGAAGAAGACCCACTCCCAGCCGATTCCCTCGGTGATCGCCCCGCCGACCAGCGGGCCGACCGCGACCGCGACCCCGATCGTCGCGCCGTAGACGCCCATCGCCGCGCCGCGCTCGCGCCCGGCGGCGAACTCCTGGGTGATCAGCGCCAGCGAGACCGCGAACATCACGGCGCCGCCGATTCCCTGCACGGCGCGCGAGATGTTGAGCGTGGTCGCGTCGCCGGCGAGGCCGGCGGCCAGCGAGGAGACGATGAAGATCGCCAGGCCCGCCGCGAAGACCCGTCTGCGCCCGAGCCGGTCGGCCAGCACCCCCGCCGTGAGCACGAACGCGGCCAGGGTCAGCGCGTAGGCGTCGATCACCCACTGCAGCTCGGTGAACGAGGCGCCCAGGTCCTGCTCGATCGCCGGCAGCGCCGTGTTGACCACGGTGATGTCGAGCAGCAGCATGAACGTCGCCACGCTGACCACGAGCAGCGTCCACCACTTGCGATGCATCGGCCAATGATGACGCCTCGCGGCGTCGGCAATCAGCCGCGGGCGATCGAGGCGCTGAGCGCGGCGTCGGCGTCGAGCACCCAGAGCATCGTGCGGTCGGCGCTGCGCAGCAGGGTGGCCTCGCCCGCGTTGGCGCCGGCGCGGAACTCGATCTCGACTCGCCCGCCCTCGGCGGCGCCCGGGAGATGCTGCTCTGCGATCTGCCAGTAGGCGGCGTTGTTGACGTGTCCGGCGACGTCGATGTCGGCGCTGCGAAAGCTCCAGCCGATCCGCTCGGCGTCGGCGGCGGGTGGCGGATGCCGGAGTCGGGAGCGGGCCCTTCTGCCGCCGGCGCTCTCCCGGTAGGCCTCGAGGAAGCGATCGCTGAAGCGGGTCGGCCTGCGCGTCTCCGGGTCGACCTGCACCCAGACTGCGTCGGCCTCGATCCTGGCGCCCTGATCGCCGTCGATCACCGTCCGCCGATCGGCGACGCTGGCGGCGATGCCCGCGCAGAAGGTCTGCAGCCTGAGTGACTCCGAGATGCGCGGCAGAGCCTCGATCCGGACCGCCGTCCGGCGCACGATCCAGGCCCGCGCCTCGAGCACGCCGGCGTCGAGCGCGTCGAGATAGGCGACGTCCTGCAGCCAGTTGGCCACCGCGTGCAGATGCGCGGCCCCGCCCGCACCGACCTCCTCGGGCCGGATCCGGTGGGCATGCTCGAAGACCCGGCCCCGCTCCGGTAGCTCTCGAGTCACGAGCGAAATCCAGTCGCCGCGCCGGGCGGCTAGCGGCCGGCCACCGGTCCGGGGGGCAGCTCCGTCTCGAGCTCGGCGCAGAGCTCCCCGAGGCGTTCGGAGAGCTCTCGGCGCAGCGGCTCGTCGGCCTGGCGGTGGACCTCGCCGGTCCTGAAGTCGACCAGGTTCTCCGCTTCGTTCGGGTCGCGATCGAGGTCGTAGAGCTCGTACTCGGGCGCCGCCTTGCCGTCGGGATCGAGGTAGGCCACGTACTTGGCGCCGGCGGCGCGCACGGCGCGCAGCCGGTTCGGCTGCCCGGGACCGTTGGTCGTCGCCGTCGCGGCCTGGTGGTCGTCGTAGGTGAAGTGGACCGCGTCCTGCACCGAGTCGGCCGGCGCGGGGTGGGCGCTCAGCGCCCCGAGATCGATGCCGGTGCGCTCAGCGGGCTCGCGCCCGGGGGCGCAGTGGCGGGCCAGGATCGGGGTCAGCTCTCGGCCCTGAAGCGCCGGTTCCGGGGCGCCGGCGAGATCCAGCATCGTCGGCGTCACGTCGGCGAGCGAGGCGAGCGCGTCGGTCTCGCGTGCCTCGGGGAACAGGACCGGGTTGCTGACGATCAGCGGCACCCGGATCGTCTCCTCGTAGGCGTTGAAGGCCTTCTGGCGGAGGCCGCCGTGGGAGAGGCCCATCTCGCCGTGGTCGGCGCAGCGGACGATCACCGTCCGCGAGCGCAGCGAGCCCGGGTCGCCGGCGTCGCCGAGCGCCGCCAGCACCCGCCCGATCTTCTCGTCGACCTCGCGGTGCAGGTAGGCGTAGAAGTTGACGTAGTCGAGTTGCTCGCGCTCGGAGCCGAGCGGCCCCAGATAGGCGGTCATCCCGAGCCTCGAGATCGCCTGGGCCCCGGGCTTGGTCGCAAGGCTCTCGTCGACGGTCGGCGGCAGCCCGACGCCGAGGTCGCGGAACTGCTCGACGTCGTAGCCGCCCTCACGGTAGGAGTTCGGATAGCCGAGCACGTCGTGGGGGTTGACCAGGGAGACGATCAAACAGAACGGTTCGGGGAGCTCCCCGGTCGCGAGCAGCTGCTCGACCTGGCGGGTGTAGTCCTCGTCCCAGCCCCGGCCGGAGCGCCCGGCGTTACCGCCGCCGAAGTGCTCCGCCTTCGCGTTCTCGCCGGCGTCGGGGGCGACCCATCCGCCGAAGCCGTAGCGCCGGTCGAGCGCCTCGCTGTCCCGTTCGCTCCACTCGCCGCCCGCCACCGGTTGGGTCAGATGCCACTTGCCCCGGTACTCGACGTGGTAGCCGGCCGCCCGCAGTCGCTTGCCGAGCGTCGGCGTGTAGGGGTGCAGCTCGGGCTCGCCGCCGGCCCGGGGGTCGGGCAGGGTCCCGCGGGCGACCCGGCGGAGCAGACGGCGGCGGGAGACGTCGCCGTTGCGGAGCATCTCGCCGACCGAGGCGAAGACCGCGGGGAGGTTGCGCGGATCCGGGCGCAGATCGGCAGCGGTGAGCGTCAGGGTGACGCCGTGCCGGGAGGGGAAGTCCCCGGTCAGGAGCGTCGCCCGGCTCGGCGAGCACATGCAGGTTGCGCAGAACGCCCGCCGGAAGCTGAGACCGGTGCGGGCGAGCTCGTGATCGGCGGGCGTCAGCTCGCGCAGCCAGCCCGGCTGATCGGGCCAGTGCTGCGGGGCGCGCTGTTGATCGGTGATCAGCAGCAGCATGTTGGGCGGTCGCCCGTCGGCTTGCGCCCCTGTCGGTCCGCTCATCGCCCGCAGCCTACCTGAGAGGATTTAGACTGCGGCCGCAGCGAATGGAGCCATCGCACCCCAACGGCATCGTCGCGAGCGCGTCGCCCGATCGAAGCGGATCGACGGGGTCTCGCGGGCGTCGCCGGCGGGGCGGAGCGCTGGCCGTTGCGGTTGCGGCGCTGCTCGTCGCCATGGCCGCTGCGGGCGCCGCCGCGCCGGCGTCCGCGGCCCAGCGCTCCGGTGAGTTCCCGCCGGGATTCCTCTGGGGAACCGCGCTCGCGGGCTTTCAGACCGAGGCGGGGGGCGGCCGGAACCTCGACCCGAACAGCGACTGGTTTGTCTGGACCCGCGATCCAGGCAACATCGGTGCCGGCATCGTCAGCGGCGAGTTGCCGGATGAGGGGCCCGGTCACTGGCGCCTGTTCCGCTCCGACCTCGATCGCGCCGCGAACGACCTGCACAACAACGCCTTCCGCTTCTCGATCGAGTGGCCGCGGATCTTCCCGCGCTCGACCGAGGGGATCGACGTCGGCAGGCGGATCGGCCGCCGCGATCTCGAGCGGCTCGATCGGCGCGCCGACGGCCGCGCCGTGCGCCACTACCGGCGGGTTCTGACGGCGGCTGCCCGCCGGGGCCTGACCCCGTTCGTCACCCTGCACCACTGGACGCTCCCGACCTGGCTCCACGACCCGCTGGCGACCCGGGCGGCGCTGCGCGGTCGCGATCCGAACGGCCCCCTGCCGAAGCTCGAAGCGGCGGGCTGGCTCGAGCGGACGACGGTTCGCGAGTTCCGCAAGTACGCGGCCTACCTTGCGTGGAAGCTCGGTAAGCGGGCGGACTTCTGGAGCCCGGTCAACGAGCCGATGGTGATGGTCGCCAGCGGCTTCGTCAACGTCGCCGGTCTGCTCGAGGCCTACTGGCCGCCCGGCGCCTTCAGCTTCACCGGCGCGGCCCGGGTGCTGCGCAACCTCGAGCGCGCCAACACCGTCGCCTACAACCAGCTGAAGCTCCACGACCGCAGCGACGCCGACGGCGACGGCAGCGAATCCCGCGTCGGCCCGGTGATGAACATGATCGCCTTCACGCCCGCCGATCCCGGCTCGGCCGCCGACCGCGCCGGTACCGAGCATGCCGACTACCTGTTCAACCGGCTGCTGCTCGACGCGATGGTCGAGGGCGACATCGATCGCAATGCCGACGGGGCGATCGGCCCCGGGGAGTCCGGGATCCACGGGCGCAAGGCGGACTTCGTCGGGCTCAACTACTACTTCCGCGGACGGGTGACCGGTCTGCCGGCGCCGTTGACGCCGCAGATCCCGGTGCTCGACTTCCTGCCCGCGACCTCCTACCGGGCGCCGACCAACCCGACCGGCCCGCCCTGCCCGACCACCTGCAGCGAGCACGGCGCCGAGATCTACCCGGAGGGGTTCCGCGAGGTGCTCGGCACCGCGGGCAGCTACGACCTCCCCGTCTACGTG
This sequence comes from uncultured Solirubrobacterales bacterium, assembly GCA_963700785.1. Lineage (GTDB taxonomy): Bacteria > Actinomycetota > Thermoleophilia > Solirubrobacterales > 70-9 > CAXMST01. The sequence goes on along the minus strand of CAVOYZ010000006.1, from coordinate 97,957 downwards.
ACCGAGACCGGGATCGCCGACGGCGACGACGACCAGCGCCCCGCCTATCTGAGAGAGCCATCTGCGCCAGCTCCGCCGCGCGATCCGCCGCGACGGCGTCGATGCGCGCGGCGTCTTCCACTGGTCGCTGACCGACAACCTCGAGTGGGTCTACGGCTACGAGCCGAAGTTCGGCCTCTACTCGTTCGATTCCGGGACGCTGAAGCGGACGCCGCGACCGAGCGCGCGCCTGTACGCACGGATCGCGCGCCGCAACGCTCTCCCCTAGCGCCGGCCCCCCGGGGCGGCTGCTCACAGGTTGCTCACAATCTGCTAGCCTGCGGCGACTCGCTGAACCACCCGCGCACATATCGCGGGTAGCGGGGGACCCACTCGTTGGGGCGAATCGCGGCCAGTGCGCCGCGTAGCGCCACTCTTTCGGCGCGAGCCCGTCAGCTAACCCCGTAAGCAACTGAAAGAGATTTGACGTGCACCTCTCGCACCGCGCTGCGAAACCCAACTCAACGGTCTTGTTCCTGCTGGCGGCAGCCGCCGTCACAGCCGTTGTGCTGGCTGCGCTGTTCGCGGTCCAGCCGGCGGTCGCCGGCTCTGGCGGCATCGCCACCGGGGGCGACAAGCGGGTCGGCAGCGCCAAGCAGTCGACCGCCAGCAAGACCAGGTACAAGCGGCTGTGGACCCGGGTCCCGACCCGCGACAGGCGCTGGGCGCGCCGGACCAGCGACTGCGAGTCGGGTCGCAACCCGAAGGCGATCGGCGGCAACGGTCGCTATCGCGGTGCCTTCCAGTTCATGAAGGCCACCTGGCGCGCCGCGCCGAAGTCGCCGGGCGGCGATCCGGTCGTCTACACGTACAAGACCCAGGCCGTCGTCGCCGTCGCGCTCAAGCGCCGCGAGGGCCGCCAGCACTGGCCCAGCTGCGGCTAGCGCCCCAGGTGCGTGAACCGTTCGGCGGGCTCCAGCCCCCCGAAGCGTTCACCCCGCGGTCGATCGTCCCGCCGCGAGGCCGGCGAGGGTGGCCGTAACCAGCTCTCCGAGGCTCTCGAGCTCGTAGCCCCCCTCCTGCACGGCGACGGTCGGCAGGCCGATCGAGCCGAGCTGCCGGCCGGCCTCCCGGTAGGCGTCGATGCTGACCTCGAGCGGGCTCTCGGGGTCATCGGCCGCCGCATCGACGCCGAGCGCGACGACCAGCGCCCCGGCGCCCGAGTCGCTGACCCACTGGCAGAGCTCCTCGACGGCCCCGAGCCAAGCCTCGTCGCCGGTGCCGGGGTCGAGCGGCAGGTTCAGGTTGGCGCCGGCACCGGCGCCGAGGCCCGCCTCGGCGGCGAACCCCAGATAGTGGGGGAACCAGCCGGCGCCGGGATCGACGTGGACGGAGCCGGTCAGCACCGCTGCGGTTGAGTAGAAGATCGACTGAGTGCCGTTGCCGTGGTGGGCGTCGATGTCGAGCACCGCGACCGGTCCCTTCGACGAGCGCCCGTCGCTCAGCGCCGCCGCCGCGATCGCCGCGTTGTTCAGGTAGCAGGAGCCGCCGAACGCCGAACGGGTCGCGTGGTGTCCGGGGGGCCGGCAGCAGGCGTAGGCGAGTGGCTCGCCGCCGAGCACGAGATCGGCGGCGGTCAGCGCGGCATCCGCCGCCGCCCTCGCTCCGCGCCAGGTGCCCGGACCGATCAAGGTCATCGTGTCGTAGGCGAAGCGGCCGGCTCGGGCCGCGGCGGCGGCCGGCTCCCGTGCCGGCAGCCCGTCGAGCAGGCCGGGGTGGGGGAAGAGGTAGGGCACGACCCGGTCCTGGCCGGGATCGTCCGCGAGGCCGGCCTGCTCCCAGGCTTCCCACGCCGTCCGCAGGTAGCCGAGCAGCGCGTCGTCGTGGACGGCGAGCAGGCACCGGTCGGGGTGCGGCCGGGCCGGCTGCTCGCGGGCGCCGGCATCGCGGAGCGCGTCGCGGATCCGCTCCGCCCGCTCCGCCACCTCGGTCCCGGCCGTCCTCACCCCGACCCAGACCTCGCCGCCGGCGAGGTGAGCGTCGTAGGCGTCGCTCCAAACGTATGGAATCGAGGAAAGCACCATCGATCTCGCCTTAGGCCATCTTGTCCATCAAACCGGCGAATCTATATCCGCGAAGGATAAATCCGGTTATCTGTCCCTTGACATCGAGGATACTGGAACATAGCCTAACGGTCGTTCATGAACGAGACGTCGATGGGGGATGCTGCGCAGCGGCTCGGGGCCGACCGGGTACTGAGCCCCGAGGGCGCCCTGCCACAGCCGGCCGAGCGGCTCGATGCCCATGGTCCGGTCCGCCCCTACGAGTTCGAGCTCGCGGTCGATCGCCTCTGTCTCGACTCGACCTCGTTCCGCAGCATCCGCGAGCAGTCCGGCGCCGATCCGGAGCGGATGGCCGGGGCGATTCTCGAGATCGTCGCCGACCGGGGCAAGATGCACAACCCGATCACCGACTCGGGCGGGGTTGCGGCCGGCACGGTCACCGAGGTCGGTGCCCGCTTCGCGGACGCTCCCGCGGTCGGCACGCGGGTGGTGACGCTCGCCTCACTGACCCTGACGCCGCTCAGGCTGGAGCGGATCGTGGCGATCGACCCCGAGTCGCCGCAGGTCGAGGTCGAGGGTCGCGCCTACGTCTGCCAGACCGCTCCCTGGGGGGAGCTGCCCGATGATCTGCCGCTGCACTCGGCGCTCGAGCTGTTCGACGTCTACGGAGCCGGGTCCCATACCTGCGCGCTCGCTCCGCTCGACGGCACGGTGCTGGTGCTCGGAGCCGGCCACGCCGGCAAGCTGGCGCTCGCTGCCGCTCGCGACGTGATGGACGGCGGCACGCTGGTCGCGGTCGACATCGACCGGGACGCGGTCGAGCGACTCGCCGGCATCGGCCTCTGCGACATCGCCGTCTGCGCCGATCTCCGTGACCCGATGGCCGCGCTGGCTGCCTGCCGCGGCGCCGGCGTCCCGCCGGCCGACCTGACCGTGTTCGTCGTCAGCGCGGGTGGCTGCGAGTCGACCGCGATCCTGCTCACCGCCGATCGCGGCACGGTGCTGTTCTTCTCGATGGCGACGAGCTTTCAGGCGGCGGCGCTGTCGGCGGACGGCATCGGCTCGAGCGCCAGCCTGCTGATCGGAAGCGGCTACGCACCCGACCTCGGTAGCTACGCCCTCGACCTCGCCCACCGCTCGCCGGAGCTGCGCGAGGCGATGGCGATCAACGGTGCCGGGGTCGCCTGAGCGATGGCCGCCGCGACCGCTCATCGGGTGCAGATGCGCTGGCAGGATCTCGACGCGCTCGGCCACGTCAACCACAACGTCGTGCTCACCTATCTCGAGGAGGGCCGCGACGCGTTCCTCGCCGAGCGCGGGATCGGCCGCGACAACTACGTGGTCGGTCGCTGCGCCGTCAGCTACCTGGCGGAGATCGACCCCGGCCGCGATGAGGTGACGGTCGAGTGCGGCGTCGGCGAGCTCGGCCGATCGAGCGTCACCACCAGCGAGCGGATCCTCGGCGACGCCGGGGAGGTCCTGGTCGAGGCCGAGTTCGCGCTGGTGCTCTGGGATCCGGATCGGCGCAGCTCGCGACCGATCAGCGAAGAGGAGCGGTCGGCGCTCACCGCCGGCGGGGAGGACGCCGGATGAGCGCCCGCGCCTGGGATGCCGATCCCGTCGTCCTCACGGTCGCCGTGACCGGCGCCGACGTCTTCCGCGACAACAACCCGAACATCCCCTACACGACGGCTGAGATCGCCGACTCGGCGATCGCCGCTGCCGCGGCTGGGGCGACGGTGGCCCACCTGCACGTGCGCGAGGACGACGGCACCCCGAGCGGGAGGCCGGAGCTGTTCGTCGACGTGATCGATCGGATCCGGGCCGGATCGGACGTCCTGACGATGGTCTCGACCGGCGGCGCCAACGACATGACGATCGACGAGCGGACCACCGGGCTCGAGGCCGGTCCCGACATCTCCGGCGTCGAGTCGGGCTCGATGAACTTCGGCGACGAGACCTTCATCACCCCGCCGCCGGCCGGTCGCGGGATCGTCGAGAAGGCGAAGGCCGCCGGGATCGCGCTCGAGGTCGAGGCGTTCGATGTCGGGCACGTGATCAGCGCCGTCCGCTGGCTCGAGCAGGGCCTGCTCCCGGCGCCGATGCGGATCAACCTCGTCTTCGGCGTGCCCGGCGGGATCGACGCCTCGCCCGAGGCGCTGGTCGCGATGCTGCGCCCGCTGCCGCCGGAGACCTTCTGGACGGTGACCTGCATCGGCCGCCATCACCGGCGGATGATGGCCCTGGCGCTGCTGCACGGCGCGCCCGGGATCCGCACCGGGCTCGAGGACGTCGCCTACATCGCCCGCGGCGTGCACGCGCCCTCCAATGCGGCGCTGGTCGAGGCGGCGGTCGAGCTGACCCGCGCGCTCGGGCGCGAGGTCGCCGGCCCGGAGCAGGCTCGGGAGCTGCTGCGGCTTGGCTGACCGGGCCACAGGCGCTCTCGCGACCGGCGACCGGCGCTCCTCGTCGCGGCGCGGTCCCGAGACCCGCGAGGCGATCGAGGCCGCCGCGCTCGAGCTCTTCGCGCGGCGCGGCTACCACGCGACCTCGATGCGGGCGATCGCCGCCGCCGCCGAGGTCCGGCCGGCCGCGATCTACCACTGGTACGACAACAAGGAGGCGATCCTGGTCGCTCTCCAGAACGAGTTCATGGAGCGGCTGACCGAGAAGGTGGACGCCGCGGTGGCCGCCCACGAGCAGCCGGCCCTGCGGCTCGCCGCCGCGGTTCGCGAGCACGTCGTCTTCCACGGCCGCCACAGTCGTGCCGCGTTCGTCACCGACAGCGAGATCCGGGCGCTGGGGGACGAGGCCCGCTCGGCGTTGATCACGAGGCGCGACGAGTACCAGTCGATGTTCAGCGGGATGATTCGCGCGGGCATCAGCGACGGCTCGCTGAGCAGCTCCGAGGTCGGCGTCGCCACCTACGCGATCCTGCTGCAGTGCACCGGGGTGGCGCTGTGGTTCGACCCGCGCGGCCCGCTGCCGATCGATCAGGTCGCCGACGTCCACGTCGAGCTGGTGCTGGGTGCGCTGCGGGCCTCGCCGGAGTCGATCGAATCGGCGGTCGGGGCGATCCCGCCGCGGCTCGAGGGGAGCGGGTAGGACCGTGCAGAGGGTGAAGCCACCGGCGCTCGGGGAGGGGGCGACGATCGCCGTCGTCGCTCCGGCGAGCCCGCCGCAGACGCGCTCGGAGGTGGAGCAGGCGGCCGCCTACTTCAGCGAGCGCGGCCACAGCGTCGTCTTCGGCCCCAACCACCGCAGCGTGCACGGCTACCTGGCCGGCACCGACGAGCAGCGCGCCGCCGATCTGCAGTGGGCGCTGAGCGAGCCGGGCATCGACATGGTCCACACCCTGTGCGGCGGCTACGGGACCGCCCGCCTCCATGAGCGGATCGACTGGGGCGCGGTCGGGGAGCCGCGGATCGTCTGCGGCTTCAGCGACATCACCGCCCTGCACCTCGCCCTCGCGGCCCATCACGGCTGGGTCACCTTCTACGGCCCCAACTTCCTCCGCTTCACCCGCCGCAAGGACGAGCTCACGCCCGAGACGGAGGCATGGTTCCATCGCGCGCTGCGGCCGGAGCCGCTCGGCCGCGTCTTCGAGGACCCCGACAACCCCTACGTGCTGACCGTCTCCGGCGGCGCGGTCGAGGCGCCGATCGTCGGCGGCTGCCTGACCCTGCTCTGCGCCAGCATCGGCACCCCCTACGAGATCGAGACCGAGGGCTGCATCGTGATGGTCGAGGAGCTCAACACCGAGCCCTACCTGGTCGACACAGCGCTCAACCACCTGGTCCGCGCCGGCAAGCTCGATGGGGCCGCCGGGTTCGTCTTCGGGACCAATGTCAACCTGCAGTACCAGACCGTGCCGGAGGGGCCGGAGTCGACGCTCTCGGTCGAGGAGATGCTCGACGAGCTGATCGCTCCGCTGGGGATCCCGGCGATCGCAAACGTGCCGACCGGCCACGGCAAGCACATGGCCACGCTTCCGCTGGGGGTCACCGTCCGTCTCGACGGCGACGCCAAGACCCTCGATGTGCTCGAGGCAGCGGTCGAACCAAAACCAACGGGAGGAGAACCGGAATGAGGACCAGGGGCATGAGGGCGATGATCGGAATGCTGACGCTGGCGGTGCTGGCCCTGGCGCTGGCGGCCGCCGCACGGGGTCAGGATTCGACGACAGCCGACTCGACAACGGCGGACGACGGCACCTCGGTTCTGCGGATCGGCTGGGCCCAGGACCCGCAGACCCTGAACCCGTTCGTGGCGCTCGACGAGGAGAACTTCAACGTCTGGTCGATGAACTGGGACCTGCTCGTCAACTTCAGCGCCGAGGACCTCTCGCCGTCCCCCGGCATCGCCGAGAGCTGGGAGGTCTCCGAGGACCGCAAGACGGTGACCTTCAAGCTCGACCCCGACAAGGTCTGGTCCGACGGCGAGCCGGTCACCTCGAAGGACGTCAAGTACTCGCTCGAGACGCTCGGCGGCGAGGGCGACATCTTCTCCGGCTACACGAGCAACGTGACCAAGATCGAGACGCCCGACGACGAGACGGTCGTGATCACGACCAAGCAGCCCGACGCCCGGATCGTCGGTGGCCTGTTCATCTACATCATCCCCGAGCACATCTACGGCAAGGTGCCGGTCGAGGACCTGACCGGCTCGTATCAGCCCGATCTGCCGCTGGTCGGCACCGGGCCGTACATGGTCACCGAGTTCAACCGTGGCCGGATCATCCGTATGGAGCGCAACCCCGAGTGGCAGGGTCCGGAGCCCGGCTTCGACGAGATCCAGTACATCAAGTACGGCAACCAGGACGCGGTCGAGCGCGCCCTGCGCCTTGGCGAGATCGACATGGTCGTCGAGGTCGACCCCTCGACCTTCGAGCGGATCCAGAGCGATCCGAACATCGAGGCGCTCTCGAGCCCCTCGCCGTCCTACACGCAGCTGGCATTCAACCTCTGCCCGAAGGACCTCTGCCCCGACGCCCAGTTCAACCCGGCGATCCAGGACGTTGCCGTGCGCCAGGCGCTCGCCTACGCCGTCGACCGCGAGAAGGTCAACGCGATCAGCGCCCGGGGAACGGCGTTCCCGGGCTCGGGCATCCTGCCCTCGTTCTACGAGGCGTTCTACGAGGTGCCGGAGCAGAACTACCCGCTCGATGTCGAGATGGCGAGGCAGATCCTCGACGACGCCGGCTGGGTCGAGAGCGGCGATGGGCCGCGGACCAAGGACGGGGAGGAGCTCTCGTTCGATCTCGCGGTGCGCTCGGAGTCGCCGACGAACATCCAGGCGGCGAAGCTCGTCGCGGAGGCGGGAGCTGAGATCGGGATCGATTTCAACGTCGACGTCGTCAGCGTCGACAAGCTGACCGAGATGACGATTCGCAAGGTCGACGGCAAGCCGGCGCCCGAGTTCGACACGTTCATCTGGGGTTGGGGCGGGGATCCGTACGACCCCAGCTTCCTGCTCAGCCTGTTGACCACCGACGAGATCGGCGGTCTCTCGGACGGCTTCTACTCGAACCCCGAGTACGACTCCCTGTACACGCAGCAGGCCGGCATCTTCGACACGGAGGAGCGCAAGACGCTGATCGAGGAGATGGTTGCCCTGACCCAGGAGGACGTCGCCTACCTGGTCCTCACCGAGGATCCGAACCTGCAGGCCTACCGGACCGACAGGATCCAGGGGATCGAGCCGAGTTGCCCCAGCGACGGCGGCGATCTGATCTGCGAGCAGGCCTCCTACGAGCCGCTGCTGGCGATCGAGCCGGCCAGCGGCAGCTCGAGCAGCAGCAGCGACGACGGCGGCGGCGCCGCCGCGGTGCTGATCGGGATCGCCGCGGTGATCGTGATCGGCGGCGGACTGCTCGCCTGGCGCTCACGCCGGAAGAAGTCGGACGAGCCGCTGGAGATGGAGGAGTAGGAGGGAGGATCCCGGTCGGGTCCAGGAGAGGGTGGAGGTGACACAGGATGAGCGGTAGGTGGCTCGCAGGCAAGGCCGCTGCGGCGCTGCTGACGCTCGTCTTCGTGATCATCTTCAACTTCTTCCTGTTCCGGGTGATGGGCGACCCGACCACACAGCTAGCCCGCCTGCCGAACGCCTCCCCGGAGGAGATCGAGAAGCTGCGGTCCGACTACGGGATCGACAAGCCGCTCAGCGGCCAGTTCCTCGACTACGCCGGCGACACGGTGCGGCTCGACCTCGGAATCAGCCAGCGTTCGCGTGAGACCGTCTGGAGCGAGATCAAGGCGGCGCTTCCCTGGACGCTGCTGCTGGTCGGCACCGGCACCGTGCTGGCGACCCTGATCGGCTCGTGGATGGGGGTGGTCGCCGCGACGCGGCGGGGCAAGAAGACCGATGACGGGCTGCTCAGCTTCAGCCTGCTCACCTATGCCGCGCCCGAGTACTGGATCGGGATCATCCTGATTCTCGTCTTCGCGGTGGCGATCCCGATCCTGCCGGCCGGCCAGCAGGTGACGCCCGGGGTCGAGTTCAGCAGCTGGATCTCGGAGGCGCTGAGCGTCGCCGAGCACATGATCCTGCCGGTCACCGCGATGACCCTGATGCTGTTGGGCCAGTACTTCCTGATCATGCGCTCCTCGATGGTCGACGTGCTGACCGAGGACTTCATCACCGTCAAGCGGGCGATCGGGCTCTCACACGAGCGCGTGATCCGCCGCCACGCCGTTCCCAATGCGCTGCTGCCGCTGGTCACGCTCTCGGCGATTCAGTTCGGCGCCGTGGTCGGCGGCGCGATCACGATCGAGACGGTCTTCTCCTGGCCCGGGCTCGGTGAGCTCAGCTTCAACGCGATCAACGACAAGGACTTCCCGGTGCTGCAGGGCACCTTCCTGGTCTTCAGCGCCGGCGTGATCCTCGCCAACCTGGCGGCCGACATCCTCTACTTCTTCCTCGACCCGCGGGTGCAGGCACGATGAGCGTCACCAGCGCCAGCGCCGAGGTCGCGACCGCCGCGCTCGCGGGCGAGGGCCGCGACGAGTACAGCATCCGCTACAAGCTGCTGCACACCTGGCGCGGCCGCTTCGGGATCGGGACGCTCGGCCTGTTCCTGTTCCTGGCCGTGTTCGGGAACCTGCTCGCCCCCTACGACCCCGACGCGTCCTCGCTCGACGTCCTCGCCAAGCCGAGCCCCGATCATCTGCTCGGGACGACCGAGCAGGGCTCCGACGTCTTCTCCCAGCTGCTCGTCGGCGCCCGGGTCTCGATCGTCGTCGGCTTCGCGGCGGCGTTCATCTCGGCGGTGCTCGGCTCCGCCGTCGGCCTCGCCGGCGGCTACTTCGGCGGCTGGACCGACCGCTCGCTGGACGCGCTCGAGAACTGGTTCCTGGTGATCCCGACGCTGCCGCTGATGATCGTCCTGGCGCGCCTGCTCGAGCCGTCGCTGACGGTGCTGATCCTCGTCATCGGGCTCACCTCGTGGGCGGGAACGGGCCGGATCGTCCGGGCTCAGGTCTTCACCCTGCGCGAGCGCGCCTTCGTCGAGCGGGCCCGGGCGCTGGGCGCCAAGGACAGCTACATCATCCGCACCCACATCCTGCCGAACACGCTGCCGCTGATCTTCGCCAACACGGTGCTGATCGTCGCGGTCGCGATCCTCTCGGAGGCCGCGCTGGCGTTCCTCGGGCTCGGCGACCCGACCCGGATCTCGTGGGGCACGATGCTCGAGAACGCGTTCAGCTCGGGCGCTCCGAGCGCCGGCGCCTGGTGGTACGTGATCCCGCCGGGGCTCTGCATCACGCTGCTCGTGCTCGCCGTCTCGCTGCTCGGCTACCTGTTCGAGGAGCACGTCAACCCGCGGCTCAGGGAGTCGGCTTGAGCGCCCTGATCGAGGTCAGCGGCCTGCGGGTCACCTACGGGACGCAGCCGATCGTCGACGGCGTCGATCTGACGATCGAGCGCGGCGAGGCGCTCGGCCTGGCCGGCGAGTCCGGCTGCGGGAAGACGACGACCGCCCTGGCGCTGATGAAGCTGCTGCCGCCGAGCCTCCGGCAGTCGGGGGAGATCGTCCTCCACCCACCGAAGGCCGAGGAGCCGATCAACGTCCACAAGCGGACCGAGGCCGGTATGCGGATGATCCGCTGGCGCCACATCTCACTGGTCTTCCAGGGCGCGATGAACTCGCTCGACCCCGTGCAGCGCGTCGACGCGCAGATCGCCGAGGCGATCCGCCTCCACGCCAAGGGGGGTGGCTCGGAGGCGGTGCAGGCGCGGATCGACGAGTTGCTCGCCACCGTCGGCCTGACCTCGGCGCTCGGCCATCGCTACCCGCACGAGCTCTCGGGCGGCCAGCGCCAGCGGGTGATGATCGCCCTGGCGCTCGCCTGCAGCCCCTCGCTGGTGATCGCCGACGAGCCGACCACCGCGCTCGACGTGGTCATGCAGGCCCAGGTCCTGAGGCTGCTCGAGCGCCTGCGCGAGGAGCTCGGGCTGGCGCTGATCCTGATCTCCCACGACCTCGGGGTGCTGGCGGAGACCTGCGATCGGATCGCGATCATGTACGCGGGCCGGATCGTCGAGAGCGGCCCGGTCGCGACCGTCTTCGACGATCCCCAGCACCCCTACACCCGGCGCCTGCTCGACTCGCTGCCGGTGATCGGCGGCGAGCGCGGCGTCGCCCCGCCGATCCTCGGCCAGCCCCCGGACCCCGGCGATCCCCCGGGCGGCTGCGCCTTCCACCCACGCTGCCCGTACGCGAAGGAGCGGTGCTCGGCCGAGGAGCCCGACCTGCGGGAGCTCGCACCGCGCCACCAGTCGGCCTGCCACTTCGCGCCCTGGAGCGAATGGCCCGAAGTCCCGCAGCCGGCCGTCGCGATCGAGGCCCCGGCCGAGGGAGGCGGGGCCGGGTGAGCGCGCCGCTGCTGGAGATCTCGGGCCTCGAGGTCCAGTTCCGGGCGCGGCGCAAGATCGCCCGCGCGGTCGACGGCGTCTCGCTGAGCTGGCAGCGGGGGGAGATCCTCGGCGTGGTCGGCGAGTCCGGCTGCGGCAAGTCGACCCTGGCCCGGGCGATGCTCGGCCTGCAGGAGACCGCCGCCGGCAGCCTGGCGCTCGACGGCGAGCCGGTCGACGGCAGGGCGCGACTACCGGAGTTGCGCCGCAAGGTCCAGATGATCTTCCAGGACCCCTACCAGACGCTGAACCCGCGCCAGCGGGTGAGGACGATCGTCACCGAGCCGCTGCTCGTGCAGGGGGTGGCGGCCGGCGAGCACGCCGAGCGGGTCGAGCGGGCGCTCGGGGAGGTCGGGCTCGACCCGGCCCGCTTCGGCGACCGCTGGCCGCACCAGCTGTCCGGCGGCCAGCGCCAGCGGGTCGCGATCGCCGCCGCTCTGGTGCTCGAGCCCGACGGCCTGATCTGCGACGAGCCCGTGTCGATGCTCGACACCTCCGTCCGGGCCCAGATCCTCAGCGTGCTGGTCGAGCTGCAGCGCAGCCGCGGCCTGGCGCTGATCTTCATCACCCACGACCTCAGCCTCGCCTGGTCGCTCTGCGACCGGATCGCGGTCATGTACCTCGGCCGGGTCGTCGAGCAGGGCTCGGCGGTCGAGGTGATCGAGCGCCCCCGCCATCCCTACACGCAGGCCCTGGTGACCGCGATCCCGGTCCCGGCCGCCCGCGGCGGCGGTGATCGCGAGCTGCTCGAGGGAGAGCTGCCGGACGCGACCGCCGTTCCCGGTGGCTGTCGCTTCCACCCCCGTTGCCCGCGTCGCTTCGCGCCCTGCGATCAGGTCGATCCGGGCCTGATCGAGACCGGCTCACCCGACCATCTCTCCGCCTGCCTGCTGCACGATCCGAGCCACTCGCAGGCTGCGGAGCCGTCCGCGCATGGCTGAGCGGCGCTGGCGGGATCTGGCCGGCCCGATCGGGAGGCTCGAGCCTGGCCCGCGAAACGCGGTCACCGACGTGCCCGGGGTCGGCGTCGGACACGCCCAGGCGGAGAGCGGCGAGCGGACCGGGGTCACGGTCGTCGTCCCGCCACGCCTGCCGGCGGCGGCGGGGGTTGCGACGGTGAACGGTGTTGGTGAGCTCACCGCGAAGCTCGAGATCGACGAGCGCGGCGTGATCGAGACCCCGGTCCACCTCTGCGGCTCGCACGCGGTCGGCACCGTCCTGCAGGCGGCGATCACCGCCTCCGGGCGGGGCCCGGAGCGGATCGTGCTGCCGGTCGTCGGCGAGTGCGACGACGGCGACCTGGCCGACTCGCGGACCGTCGTCGCCGCCGACGTCGAGCGGGCCCTCGCGGCCGCCGGCGAGCAGGTCACCGAGGGCAGCGTCGGAGCCGGCACCGGGATGAGCCTCTATGACTTCCCCGGTGGGATCGGGACCGCCTCGCGGCGGGTCGGCACCCACCACGTCGGGGTGCTGCTGCTCTGCAACTTCGGCGACCGCGACTACCTCGACCTGCTCGGCCACTCGCTGCCGGCGGCCGCGCGCCCGAGCGCCACGCACGGATCCTGCATCGCGGTCTGCGCCACCGACGCGCCGCTCGATCCACAGCAGCTGCGGCGGCTGGCCCTGCGACCGCTGCTCGGTCTGGCCCGCACGGGCTCCTACGGCGGCGAGGGCTCCGGCGAGATCGGGATCGCCTTCAGCGCGGCCGAAGCCGGCGCAACGCCACCCCCCTACGAGCAGCTCAACCCCTACTTCGCCGCGGCGTTCGAGTCGGCCCAGGAGGCCGTTTACAACTGCCTGGTCGCCGCGCGGCCGGCGCAGCGGCTCGACGGCACGACCCAGGATGCCTTCCCGGTGGACCTGGTCGAGCGCCTCGCCCGGGAGCGGGTGGCGGGGCATTCGCGTGGGTGAGTCCCCGCTGCGGGACGAGGTGATCGCCCTTGCCCGCGACCTGATCCGGATCGACACCTCGAACCCTCCGGGCAACGAGACCGCGGCGGCGCAGGTGCTCGCGGAGTATCTGCGCGGGGCCCGCCTCGAGCCCGAGCTCGTCGGGCCCGACCCCGAGCGGCTCAACCTCGTCGCGCGGATCCCGGGCGCCGGCGATGGCCCGTCGATCATGCTGATGGGCCACACCGACGTCGTTCCGGCGCCGACCGCCGACTGGACGGTGCCGCCGTTCGAGGCGCGGCTGCGCGACGGTGAGCTGGTCGGTCGCGGCGCCGTCGACATGAAGAACGAGCTCGCCGCCCGCGCCGTCGCCTTCGCCGCCTTCGCGCGCAGCGGCGAGCGCCCCGCCGGCGACATCGTCCTGCTCGCCGAAGCCGACGAGGAATCCAACACCGCCGATGTCGGCATGTCCTGGCTGGTCCGCGAGCGCCCCGAGCTGGTCCGCTGCGACTACGCGCTGAACGAGGGTGGGGGGGAGCTGCTCGAGCTCTCCGACGGGCGCCGGCTGGTCACCGTCGCGGTCGGCGAGAAGCGGGTCAGCTCGCTGCGGGTCAGGGTCCTCGGCCGGGCTGGGCACGCGTCGCTGCCGGGTCAGGCCGACAACCCGGTGCGTCACGCGGCCGCGGCAGCCGGGCGGCTGCTCGATGCGGTCGCACCGGTGGTCACCGTGCCCGCCGTCGAGCGCGCGCTCGCGACCCTCGGCGCCCCGCCGCCCGACGATCCGGGCTTCGGCGCCTGGGCGGCCGATCTGCACCCGCTGCTCGGCGACCTGCTGCCGGCGATGGTCAGGTTGACGGTGACGCCGACCGGGCTGCAGACCTTCGAGCCGGCCAACGTGATCCCCCCGTACGCGGACGTGGTCTGCGACTGCCGCGCCGTGCCCGGACAGGGGATCGAGGAGATCGAGGCGCACGTCGGGGCGGCGCTCGGCGGGGAGATCAGGTACGAGCTCGAGCTGCTGGAGCCGCTCGAGGGCGGCACCGAGTCGCCGACGGGGACGGCCCTGTACGAGGCGATCGAGGCCTATGTCGCGGAGCGCCTGCCCGGCGCGGGCCTGCTGCCGGTGATCTCGACCGGCTTCAACGACTCGCACTGGGTCCGCGGTGCCTTCGACACCGTCGCCTACGGCTTCGCTCCGGTCTTCGCGACCGACCCGGTCCGCTACGCCCGCGCGATGCACGGCGCCGACGAGGCGATCGCGCTCGACGATCTGGTCGAGATCGCCGAGTTCAGCCTCCACGCGCTGCGCCGGCTCTGCGGCCGGGCGGCGGCCTAGCCGCACCGCGCGGTCCTGCACGCGCGCTTGCGCTCCCGCCCAATCGGCTCTGCAATGGGCGAAACGGTGCAACCGAGGAGTGCAGCGTGATCTGCCGAAAGGGTTCGACCGTTACGCTTCTCAGCGATGTCTGCCCGGGCCCGACAACGGCGGCGGAGCTCCCGAGGCTCGGCCAGCCACAAGCTCTTCGTCGCATTCGCGGTCGTCTTCGCCTTCGTCGGGATCGGGCTTGCCGGGGGCGCCCTGTGGGTGCTCGACGTTGCCGCCGACGCGCCGCCGATCGACACGCTGCGGGCCGCTGACGACGGCGCCAACTCGGAGGTGTTCGACGCCTCCGGCAAGAGCCTCGGATTCGTCCAGAGCGACGTCCTCCGCGAGCCGGTCAAGCTGAGCAAGGTCCCCGACAGCCTCAGGCAGGCGACGATCGCGATCGAGGACGAGAACTTCTACGAGCACGGCGGCGTCGACTACGTCGCGATCGCCCGAGCGGCGGTCGAGAACCTCGAGGCCGGCGAGGTCCGCCAGGGCGCCTCGACGATCACCCAGCAGCTGGTCCGCAACCTCTATATCGACGATCCCGAGGACACGATCGAGCGGAAGATCATCGAGGCGGAGCTCTCGCGCGAGTACGAGGCCGAGCACAGCAAGGACGAGATCCTCGAGGCCTACCTGAACACCGCCGCCTACGGCACCAACAGCGGCCGCAGCGCGATCGGCGTCGAGGCCGCCGCGCAGGTCTTCTTCGACAAGCACGTCGAGGATCTCGGCGTGCGCGAGGCGGCGATGCTCGCGGGCCTGCCGCAGGCGCCCACCGACTACAACCCGTTCCTCAACCGGGACGGCGCAATCGAGCGCCGCAACCTGGTGCTCGACGCGATGGCCAGGCAGGGCTACCTGACCGAGGAGAAGGCCGCGAAGCTGAAGGCCACCGGGCCCGGGCTCGAGCGCGGCTACCGCTACGAGCAGCGCGACGAGCAGTTCTTCTTCGACTTCGTCCAGCAGGAGCTCATCGACCGCTACGGGATGAGGACCGTGCGCAAGGGAGGCCTCAAGGTCTACACGACGCTCGAGCCCGATCTACAGGCGGCCGCCCAGCAGGCGATCGCCGCCCATCCGGTGACCAGTGCCGCCTCGGCGCTGGTCTCGACCAGGACCGAGACCGGCGAGATCCTCGCGATGGCCTCCTCGACCAGCTACGACTCGAGCCAGTTCAACCTCGCTGCCCAGGGCGAGCGCCAGCCCGGCTCCTCGTTCAAGCCGTTCGTGCTGACCACCGCGGTCGACGAGGGCCTCGACCCGGACGCGACCTCCTATCCGGCGCCCTCGACGATCACCCTGAACCCCGATCAGTACACCTCGTGGACCGTCAGCGGCGGCGGTGGCAAGTCGATGACCGTCAGGCAGGCAACCGCGAACTCGATCAACACCGTCTACGCCCAGCTCGGGATCGACGTCGGCCCCGAGGACTTCACCGAGATGGCGCGCCGGCTCGGGATCACCTCCGAGCTCGACGGCTACTACGCCGAGGCGCTCGGCGGTACGACCAAGTGCTGCACCGTGCTCGAGATGTCGAACGCCTACGCGACGATCGCCAACGGCGGCGTCCATCACGACCCCTCCGCGATCCGCCGCGTCGCCTTCCCCGACGGCGAGGTCGACAAGCCCGAGGATCTGACCGGCGAGCGGGTGATCAGCGACGGCGTCGCCTACGAGGTCGCCGACGTGATGAAGGGCACGCTCGACTACGGCACCGCGGTTGGCAACGACATCTCCTGTCCCGCCGCCGGCAAGACCGGCACCACCGAGGAGCAGTCCGACGCCTGGTTCGTCGGCTACACGCCCGAGGTCTCGACCGCCGTCTGGACCGGGAACCCGGACGCGCGACTGCCGCTGCCGGGCTACGGCGCCTCGCTCGCGGCGCCGATCTGGCGCGACTACATGGTGACCGCGGCGAGCCAGCCGTGCAACGACTTCCCGCAGCCCCAGAACCCCGCCGACCTGGCGCCCTTCTACAGCGAGTACACGACCGGCTCCTCGAAGTTCGACAAGGACGGCAACCCGACCGACTCGACGGACTCGACGACGACCGACTCGACCGCGCCCGGGACCGACGCCGACGGCGACGGCTACCCGGACGACGTCTACGCGCCCGGCGTCGAGCCCCCGGGCGGCGGCAACGGCAACAAGAACAAGTAGACCGCGCGCTCAGGAAGCCGAGCGGCGCTCGGCCGTCGCCCGATCGAGCTCGCGCAAGACCTCGACGGTCGCGTCCCAGCCCATGCACTCGTCGGTCACCGACTGCCCGTAGGTGAGCTCGCCGCCGAGGTCCTGGCGGCCGGCCTCGAGGAACGACTCGAGCATCACGCCGACGATCGCGCCGTTGCCGGCGGCGATCTGAGCGGCGATCTCGGCCGCCACGGCGGGCTCGCGGCGGTGGTCCTTGCCGCTGTTGTCGTGGGAGGCGTCGACGATCACCCGCTCGGGGAGCCCGACCGCCCGCAGCCGCTCGAGCGTGCCCTCGATCGAGGCGCTGTCGAAGTTGGCGGCGCCGCTGCCGCCGCGGAGGATGATGTGGCAGTCGGCGTTGCCGGCGGTGTGCAGGATCGCCGAGGTGCCGGAGAGATCGACGCCGGCGAACGAGTGCTGCGCCCCGGCGGCGCGGACGGCGTCGACCGCGACCCCGATGTTGCCGTCGGTCCGGTTCTTGAAGCCGA
Source organism: uncultured Solirubrobacterales bacterium (assembly GCA_963700785.1). Taxonomy (GTDB): domain Bacteria; phylum Actinomycetota; class Thermoleophilia; order Solirubrobacterales; family 70-9; genus CAXMST01. Next base: position 81,062 of record CAVOYZ010000006.1, on the reverse strand, counting down.
TCGGCATCGACAGCCCCGACGCGAGCTGGCGATGGGTCTGGCTCTCGGTCGTCCGGGCTCCGATCGCGCCCCAGGCGACGGTGTCGGCGATGTACTGCGGCGTGATCGGATCGAGGAACTCGCAGCCGACCGGCAGCCCGAGGTCGAGCACCTGCAGAAGCAGCTCCCGCGCCATCCGCAGGCCGCTGTTGACGTCGCCGGACCCGTCGAGGTGGGGGTCGTTGATCAGCCCCTTCCAGCCGGTGGTCGTGCGCGGCTTCTCGAAGTAGACCCGCATCACGACCAGCAGGTCGGGGAGCTCGGCGGCGAGCGCGGCGAGCCTGCGCGCGTAGTCGTGCGCGGCGTTGACGTCGTGCACGCTGCACGGTCCGACGACGACCAGCAGCCGCGGGTCCTCGCGGTCGAGGATCCTCTTGATCTCGGCCCGGCTGCGGGTCACGTCGGCCGCCCGCTCGGGCGGCAGCGGGTGCTCGTGGAGCAGCAGCGCCGGCGTCGCCAGCGGCACCACCTGCTCGATCCGCCGGTCGCGGACCGACTGCGTCGCGCTGAGCGAGTCCGGGTTCATGGCTGAAGGTTGGCATCCCGGCGCCCTCGGGTGCGGCTGGGCCGGACGGTTGAAAGCGGACCGCCGCCGCACCGGCCGCCGGTCAGGCGAGGCGCCGGCTGACCCGGACCTCGGTCCCATATCTGGGCGCGAGCGTGATCCCGCGCAGCACGACCGGGTCGGTCTCCGGCCGGACCGGCTCGAGCTCGACCGACCCGACCGCGACTCGGAGCACCTCGGCCATCTCCGCCTGGGCGAGCGGTGCGCCGATGCAGCGGCGGATGCCGCCGCCGAACGGCAACCAGGAATAGGACTCGACTCCGTCGCCGAGAAACCGCTCGGGCCGGAATCGATCGGGCTCCGGATAGAGGTCGGGGCGATAGTGGACCAGGAGGATTCCGGGGTAGACCCTGATCCCGGCGGGCAGCTGATGACCGCAGATCGTCCGCGGGGCGGCCAATGTGCGCTCGGCCGCGTCGATCACCGGCCTGATCCGCAGGCTCTCGGAGACGACCGCCTCGAGGTAGGAGTCGCCGCCGCCGCCGAGCTCGTCGCGAAGCCGGGCGAGCGCGCCGGGGTTGTGGGTGAGCAGATCGAAGGCGAAGGCGAGGCCGGTCGCAGTCGTCTCGTGGCCCGCCGCCAGCAGCGTGATCAGCTCGTCGCGCAGCTCGACGTCGGTCATCGGCCGGCCCTCCTCGTCGCGCGCGCGGAGCAGCAGCGAGAGCACGTCGGAGCGGGAGTCGAGATCGGGGGCCTGCCTGCGGCGCTCGATCTCCTCATAGAGCAGGCGATCGGCCGCCTCGAGCCGGCGTCCGAGCCGCCCGCCCGGGCTCCAGCGCCCGAGGTCGGCCCGCAGCGGGCCCGGGAGCAGGAAGACCGAGCCCATGTCGAGCAGCGACAGCAGCGCCGCCCGCAGCGCCCGCACCCGCTCCGGCTCGTGGACGCCGAACACCGCCCGGCAGATCACCTCGAAGGTGAGCCGCCGCATCCGCTCCCGCATCGGGAAGCTCTCGCCGACCCGCCAGCCGCCGATCTCCTGCTCCGCCACCGTCGCGATCACGCTGCGGAACTCCTTCACCGAGTTGCCGCTGAACGACGGCAGCAGCAGCCGGCGGTGGCGGAGGTGTCTGTCGCCGTCGAGGGTCAGCAACGAGTTGTGGCCGAGGATCGCCGCAAGCGGCGCGTTCGCCTCGCCGGCAAGCAGGTCGGACTGATCGCCGGTGAACATCGCCTTGATCTCGCTCGGATCGGCGACGTAGACGCCGGTGCCGAACCGCAGGAGCCTGAGCGTGAAGGCGTCCCCGTAGCGGCGGTGCCAGCCGAGCAGGGTCTCGACCGGGCGGCGGACGAGCCTGGCCGTCGTCGTCGTGGCGGGGCCCCGCGGCCCGGGCGGCAGCGCCATCGGCGCTCTACTCGCGCAGGGTCGGCGTCGGGATCCAGGCAGCGGGGAAGGCGCCGGCCGGCATCGACGCCTCGTAGGCCGGGAACCAGCGGCGGGCGAGATCGGCCGCGGGTCCACCCTCGAGCAGCGGGCTGACGTCGTCGATGTTGAGAAACACGCGCAGCGTCGAGGCGATCTGCAGGTCGGCGGCGTTCGGCTGCTCGCCGCCGATCACGCCGTCGGCGATCAGCTCCTCGATCCGGCGGATCTGTCCCGGCAGTCCGGCCAGGTCCCCGGCGATCACCTCGCAGCTGATCCCGTGGTGGCGCCAGACGCCGCGGATGAAGCGGATCGCGTGGTCGGTCGCCGCGGGGTCGAGCGGCTCGCCGCCGAGCAGCGCCCCGAGCAGCTCCGGCCGGAAGTGCAGCGCCCCCCAGGCGAGGTGGCGGCCGAGCGGCTGCAGCTCCTCGTCGCCCCAGCGGTCCGCCTCGCGAACCGCCTCGCTCGGATAGAGCGGGGGGTCGGGCTGCAGCTGCTCGAGCCGTTCGAAGATCGCCCGTGAGCCGTGCACCGCATCCTCGCCGACCAGCAGTCCCGGCACCGTCTGGTTGCCCGCACCGTAGAGCTCCTCCATCGTCTCGTTGTGTGGGCCCGGCGCCAGCTCGACCAGCTCGTAGTCGAGGTCCTTCAGCTCGAGCGCCTGGATCGCGGCCCGGGAGGGATGGGAGAAGGCGAGCACGTGCAGGGTCAGCCTCTCGCTCATGGGGCGCACCCTACCCGGAGCCCGGTGGGAGCCTTGGGCTCGGCCGCGGTTCAGCCTGCTTCGATCCTGCTGAGCGGCACGCCGAGCTTGTTCTTGTCGACGTTCCCCTCGATCCCGCGGACGCTGCCGGTGCTGGTGAACTGCCAGATCGACCAGCCGCGGCCGGCCCAGTTGCCGGCCGGGACGAGCGGGCTGCGGACCCCGAAGTTCGCGACCCAGAGCCGGTAGCCACGTCGCGCGAAGCGGAGCGTGTCGCCGGTCGCCGACCAGCTCGTCGCGTTGGTGTAGATGATCGGCTTGACGTCGAGCTTGCGCTCTACCCGCTCGAGCCAGGTCCTGATCCAGAGCCGCAGGCGCCCGGCGTTGAGCCTGGTGAACGGCGACTCCACGTCGAGAACCGGCCGCAGGTCGAAGTCGCCCACCGCCATCACCGCCGCGCTGAACACGCGGGCCTCGTGGCGGGCGTCGGCCTGCGCCCGCGCGCGCGTCCGGCCCGAGGCGAAGGCGCGGTGGTAGGGGCCGACGGGAAGCCCCGCGGCCTCGGCGCCGGCGACGTTGCGCCCGTAGAAGTTGTCCGCGCCGCAGCGGCCGCGGCGCACGAGGCAGTCATCGCCGCTGCCGCGGCTCGCCTGGGCGAAGACGAAGCTGACCTTGGTCCCCCCAACCGCCGGCCAGTCGATCCCGCCCTGAAAGCGCGAGACGTCGATCCCCCGCGGGAGGCCGGCCGTGGCGCGGGCCGGTAGCGCCGCGAACGTCGCCACTGCCGCGAGCGCGGCGACGATCAGCCACCGGCACCGCAACCGCCGCCCGCTGCCGATCTCCCCGACCATCACCGCGAAGTCTGGCAGAGGGCGGCCACCGCACCGGCCGCCAAGCCCCGCGCGTGAACGCTTCGGGTGCCCAGCGGCCCCCGGAAGGTTCACGCTCCGGTTGCACGGGGGGTCCACGGTTCGGCGCTCGCCCTCGCGGCCGGCGCCTAGCATCCATGGCGCCTTGCCGCACCGACCGAAGCCGCTCGAGACGACCGCCCGGGGGCGGGAGATCCTCGCGCGCGCCAGAGCCGTGCCGGAGGGCTTCGTGACCAGCTATCGCGACCTCAGTCCCGCCGCGCCGCGGCTCGCGGGCGCGGTGCTCGCCGCCTGCCGCGACGCCTCGGTGCCCTGGCACCGGGTCGTGCGCGCCGACGGCTCGCTCGCCCAGGGGGCTCGCCAGCGTCGCCTGCTCGAGGCCGAGGGCGTGCCCTTCCACGGTTCCCGGGTCGACATGGCGGAGGCGCACCTGCCGGCCGAGGCGCTCGAGAGCCGCTGAGCGCGGCCGTTCAGCCGGCGACGCGCGCCTCGATCACCTTGACCCGGTCCGCCCCGGGGCCCGATCCGCCCTCGGACCCGGCGTGCAGGGTCGCCGCATCGAAGCCCGCCGCGATCAGCCCCGCCTCGGCCTGCGCTGCGTCCCCATAGGGGAAGTGCACGCGGCCCCGGACGAACGCCCCGAGCAGCGCGCTGAAGGCCCGCTGAATGCTGCCCGAGTTGCCGCTGCCCAGAAACAGGTCGGCGAGGTAGATGCCGCCGCTGAACTCCCCGAGGGCGGTCGCGATTCGCGTCCAGATCGGGTCCACCTGCTCGCGCGGAAAGTAGTTGAGCAGGCCCTCGCTGATCACCGCCAGGCCGGCGTCGGGGTCGAGGTCGGCGGCGAGCGAGGCGAGGCTCGTCGGGCCGCGTTCGCTGAGCGCGTCGAAGTCGGCGACCGGGTGGCTGCCGCCGGCCTTCGCCAGCGCCGCGCGCTTTCTCGCCGCCATCGCCGGCAGGTCGGCCTCGACGTAGGTCAGATCCGGGTGCCGGGTGCTGAACCGCAGCCCCCTCGGCGACATGCCGGCCGCGATCTCGATCACCTGGCCGACCTTCCCGGCCTCGATCTCGCTCTCGAGCAGCTCGTCGATCAGCCGGTGGCGGGCGAGCAGAAAGCCCTCGAGCGTGTCGCCGCCGAGCGCGCTGGAGAGCGCCATCAGCGGTCGCAGCGACTCATACAGCACCCGGCCCTGCGGGGTTCCGAGCGCCTCGTATCCGAGCCCGTTGCGCCGCCAGACCTCCCCGGTGTAGTGGGCGGTCGCGCTGATCGCGTTCGAGTCGCGGGAGAACATGCCGGCCCCGACCCTACCCGGAGCGCCCCGGCTGCAGGGCCGGTTGCAGTTTCGCGCTGCCGCCGCCCGAGCCCGTTCAATCCCGTCGATGAGCGAGCCCGTCCTCCTGGTCGCCCTGCTGGTCGCCGTCCTGGCGCTGATCCGGCTGGCCGTCGCCCATGCCCGCTACCGGGCGATCTATCGCTACGACGACGAGGACCTGACCGCGGCGCGCCGCGACGCCGCCCGCCGCAGTCGCGGCGTTCGTGGCGGCAAGGCGGCCGAGCAGCTGGCGCCGCTGAGCCCCGCCTTCGCCGAGCGTTTCGACCCGGCCGACGCCCGCTTCCTCGGAGCTCCGGTCGACTTCGTCGTCTTCGACGGTCTCGGGGAGGGGGCCCTGCAGGAGGTCGTCCTGCTCGAGGTCAAGACCGGGTCGGGCCGGCTGAACGCGAACGAGCGCGCCGTTCGCGACGCGATCGCCGACGGGCGCGTTGGCTACGAGCTGCTGCGTCTCTGAGCGGGATCAGGGCGCCAGCGGCTGCCGCAGCTGGATCCACAGCGCCCGGGCCCGGGCGAGGATCTGACCGTCGCCGTCGAGCACCGCCGAGGCCGAGTGCAGCTTGCGGCCGTCGATCTCCAGCGGCCAGGAGACGGCGACGAGCGGCTCGCCGGTCGGCACCGGCTCGAGCTGCTCGGCCGCCAGACGTCCGAGCAGCACCGGCGCATGAGACCAGAACGGCGGCACGTAGGAGGGGCAGTCGAGCGCGGCCCAGACCAGGCCGGGGCCGGCGTTGCCGTCGTCCTCAGCGAGCCCCGGCTCGATCGTGAACCGGTCGGCGAAGGCCTCGGGGTCGTGCGGGCCGCGCTCGAGCGGGCCGACGAAGATCTCGAGCCCGTGCGGATGCTCGGGCCCGCAGACGAAGCAGCCCGGGTAGGTGTGGTCGGGGCCGCGGAAGGGGGAGTCCGTGGAGGCTGCCGCCGCCTCCTCGACCGACGGCCGGGCGGGCGGGCGGAGCCCGTCCAGCGCCGCCGCCGGCCGGGCCTCGGCGAGCAACTCCCCGTCATCGCCGGTCGCCGTGTAGCCGTCGCCGTCGGCCTCGATCAGGATCTGCCGGTCGAGCGGGATCGGCTTTCGCAGGGTCACCTCCGCCGCGCCCTCGATCCCGGCGGCGAAGCTGCCGCAGCTGAAGCCGCCGTTCGCCCACCCAGGCGGTCCGCAGAAGCGTCGCGGGACGGAGAAGGTGCGGACCTCGGACATCGGCGAATCACAGCAGATCCGCGCGCCCGGCCGCTTCGGCCCGAACCCCGCTGAGGCGGAGCCCGCAGCGGCGCTCAGGGCCTACAGGGGTCGATCACCCAGCGGTGCTCGGGGAGCTTGTAGACGCCGAAGCCCTTGCAGCCCTTGCCGGCCTGGGGGCCGTGCATCATGTCGCCGAACCACTTGCATTTGAAGTCGCCGCCGTTCTGCTCGTCGCAGGAGCCGGTGAAGCTTGGATCGACCGGGTTCTGGACGTTCAGCAGCCGGTCCCACAGCTGCGCGCCGAGCGCCGACTTGCAGACCTTGAGCTTGAACCGCTTCGCCTTCTTGCGCATCGTCGCCCGCGTCTCGCAGCTGTACTTCGGCGAGTCGCCGAAGCGGCCCTCCGAGCGCCACTTGCAGACGTAGGAGCCGTCGCTGCGGCCGCTGCAGTTGTAGGCGCCCGAGGTGATCCCGAACGGGGCCAGTTGGCTGACCAGCTTCGCCGGCTTGCCCGAGGTCGGCCGGTTGACCGCGTTGAAGCTGGTCCACCCGGTCGAGCAGGTCTTACAGGCGCTCGATCCCGAGTAGCGCTCGACCCGCACGTAGCCGCCCTTCTGCACCCGGCTGGAGTGCCCCGAGCGCCAGCGCCGCGTCTGGGTGTCGATCCCGACCGCCTGCTGGCCGGCGACGAGGTTGACGTAGAACGGGCCCTTGACGTTCTTCTTGACGCTCAACACGCCGGTCTTGCGGATGTCGCAGTTGCGCGCGTGGGCGCTCTTCTTCTGGGTGCAGTTGAAGCCGCTCGAGGCCGAGACCCGGGCGGTGGTATCAAGCGGCTTGCCGAATGCCTTGGTCGACTTCTTCGTCTTCGCGAAGACGACCTCGGTCCGCTGGAAGACGTTGTAGGGAAGGCGGTTGATCGCGGCCTGGGCGCGGGCGTCGACGACCAGCTGATCGCCGGCCTTCAGCCGGCTGACCTTGGCCGAGTAGATCACCGTCCGCTTCGGCTTCGAGCCGTCGGGGACGACCGGCATCGTCTTTCGCGCCCTGCCGCCGCGCCAGACCTTCGAGGGCTTGCCCTTGCCCCGGTAGCGAACCGAGCTCAGCTGTGCCAGGCCCTGGTGGATCCGCTTGTTGTCATCACTGGAGCCGACCACGACCTTCTCGCCGCTGCCGGCCGCAGGGTTGAAGGCGGTGACCAGCATGTTGACGCTGCAGGCGCCGCTCGGGCAGGGCAGGCTGGAGGGATCGTCGATCTTCAGGCCGCTCCAGGGAATCGAGACGACGCAGTGGTGGTTGCGGACCGGGTGGTCCTGGCGGCAGGTGAGCGTCTTCGTCTTGCTGATCGCCTTGGTCTCGCTGGAACCCGTCGCCGACGCGCTCGGGGCCAGCACCAGCTGCGCCCGGATCGTCGGGTTGTAGCCGTACATATCGCCGATGCAGGGCTGACCGCCGCCGGGATGGCGCGGGTCGGGCTTCAGGCAGGTCGTCACCTCGAAATCGCCGGCCGCCTCGATCCGGTCCCCGGCCAGCAACTCGCCGACCCGCTCCGATCCGAGGCTCATCACCGAGCGCGTCTCCTGCCACGGTTGCTTGGTGATCGGCAGCAGCTTCACCCGCTCCGCCTTGCCGTACTCGGTCGAGGTGGTTCGAACCGACCCTGCGGCCGAGCCGGCGAAGGCGCCGAGCGCGAGCGACGCTGATGCGGTCAGCGCGACGATCGCCGCCCAGGGACGGCTGCGAATGGACGATTCCGCCCTCACCGTCTTCATTTCGGCCGCTGCCGGCGGACCTTGAATCGCAGGAGGGTGAGATCGACGCGCGTACCGATCGGTGCGGGGACCGCGCCTGCCATCATTCCGCGCATGGAACTCAGGTGGGGAAGCCGCTTGCGGCGTTCGATTTGCCTTGCCGTGTTGCTCGTCGGCAGCGCGATCGCATCCGCGTTCCCGGCGGCAGCCGGGGCGGCGCCGGGAATCGATCTCGGCTTCGCCGAGCCGCGCTTCAACTCGGCCGACGCAGCGGTCCGTAGCGAGTGGATGAATCGCGCGGTCGACGTCGGCAGCCAGTGGGCGCGGGTCGGCATCGGCTGGGCCGGGATCGCGCCGAGCCCGCCCCTGATCCCGACCGATCCGGGATCGCTCGAGTACCGCTGGGCGAACGCGGACGCCGCGGTCCGCGACGCAGCCAGCCGCGGTCAGAACATCCTGATCACGGTCAGCAGCGCGCCCAGCTGGGCCGAGGGACCGGGCCGCGACCCGGCGGCTGACCCCGGCACCTGGCGACCTGACCCCGATGCGGCCCGGGCCTTTGCGACGGCGCTCGCGGTCCGCTACAGCGGCGACTTCCCCGACCCGCTCAACCCGGGCCTGACGCTGCCGCGCGTCGCCGCGATGGAGGCCTGGAACGAGCCCAACCTGTCTTCCTTCTACAACCCCCAGCTCGCCGGCGGCAAGCCGGTCAGCCCCGACAACTACAAGCTGATGCTGAACGCCTTCTACGAGGGAGTCCACGCGGTCTCGCCAAGCGCTCAGGTGGTCGGCGGGGCGCTCGCGCCGATCGGCAGCGACGGCGGCCCCAAGGGCAAGCCACGGGTCGGTCCACTCGAGTTCCTGCGTGACTTCCTCTGCCTGAAGGCGAAGAAGAAGGAGCTGAAGCCGGTCAACTGCCCGGTGAAGGCGAAGTTCGACGTCCTCAGCCACCACCCGATCAACTCCAATCGTCCGCCGCGCAAGAAGGCCGGCGCCGACGACGCCGGGATCGCCGAGATGGGAACGATCGTGAAGATGCTCCGAATCGCGGAGTCGGCCGGCAACGTGCAGCCGGGCGGTCAACGCCCGGTCTGGAACACCGAGTTCTGGTGGCACTCGAACCCGCCCAAGACCGGCAAACAGATTCCGTCGCTGCGCGAGCAGGCGGCCTACATCTCTGAGGCGCTCTATCTGAACTGGAAGGACCGGGTCGAGCTGGCGATGCTCTACCAGGTCGGCGACGACAGCTCGCGACCGTTCCAGACCGGCGTCTACTTCGAGGACGGCGAGGCGAAGAAGTCGCGGACCGCGTTCCAGTTCCCGCTGGTCGGCGACCGCAAGTCGAAGAAGAAGGTGCTGATCTGGGGACGGGCGCCGGCCGCGGGCACCGTCGCGATCCAGGTCAAGGCGGGCAAGCGGCGATTCAAGACGGTCGCGACGAAGCAGGTCGAGCCGGCGGAGGTGTTCAAGACGAAGGCCAGGCTGAAGGGCAAGGGCAAGCTGCGGGCGAAGCTCGCCGGGCAGAAGAGCCTTACCTGGAAGCAGGGCAAGAAGTAGCTTTACCGACCGCGGCAGCCGCGCCGACGGCATCAACGGGCCCGGTCCGGCAGGCGGCAGCCGACAACGAGACCGAAAGGGCGCAATCCGCGCGATCGCTTCAATCTGCATCCGCCATCGGCGGCTGACCTTCGCGGCCTGGCTGGCTGCGCTGGTCGTCTGCGTGGCGGCGGCCGCCAACATCGGCGAGGACTACTCGACCAACTTCGAGCTGCCCGACTCGGACTCCGCGCAGGCGGTCTCGCTGCTCGAGCAGCGCTTCCCGGACCAGTCTGGCGACGGCGTCCAGGTCGTCTTCCGCGCGCCCGACGGCCGGCTGTCGGATCCCGACGTCTGCGCCGAGGTGAGCTCGGTCCTCGATTCGATCGCGGCGGTCCCGGGGGTCGTCGGGATCGAGTCGCCGCTCGCCGGGGATTGCTCGGTCGCTCGCGATGCCGTTGTCAGCGGCGACGAGACGATCGCGCTCGCGACGGCCCAGCTCGAGCAACGCTCCTTCGACGTCGGCGACGAGACCGTCGACGGCCTGCTCGCCGCCGCAGAGGGCGCGCCGAGCGAGCGGCTACAGGTCGAGCTCGGCGGCGACGCGATCCGCGACAGCCAGCAGGGCGACCCGAGCACCGCCGAGCTGGTCGGCCTCTCGGCGGCGATCATCGTCTTGCTGATCACCTTCGGCTCGGTCGTCGCGATGGGACTGCCGATCCTCACGGCGGTGATCGCGCTCGGCGTCGCCCTCAGCCTGGTCACCCTGCTCACCCACCTGATCGACACGGCCGACTTCTCCCCGCAGCTCGCCGGGATGATCGGCCTCGGCGTCGGCATCGACTACGCGCTGTTCGTAGTCACCCGCTTCCGCTCCGGCCTGCGCGCCGGGCTCGAGCCAGACGCCGCGGTCGAGGTCGCGATGGACACCGCCGGCCGCGCGGTGCTGTTCGCCGGGGCAACGGTCTGCGTCGCCCTGCTCGGCCTGTTCGCGATCGGCGTCGACTTCCTCTACGGGCCGGCCCTCGCAGCCTCGCTGACGGTGCTGGTCACGATGGCCGCATCGCTGACCCTGCTGCCCGCCCTGCTCAGCAAGGTCGGGCGGCGGATCGACCGGCTCACCCTCCCCGGTGCGAGGGGAACGAGCGGGGAGGAGGGGCGGCTGTGGTCGCGCTGGAGCGCGGCGATTCAGCGACACCCGTGGGCGGCTGCGCTCGGCTCCGTGGCGGTGCTGGTGGCGCTTGCGATCCCGATCTTCTCGATCGAGATCGGCAACGCCGACGCCGGCACCGACGGCTCCGAGACCACCACCCGCCAGGCCTACGAGCTGCTTGCCGAGGGCTTCGGCGCCGGCTTCAACGGCCCGCTGCTGGTGGTCGGCGACTTCGCCGGCACCGATCAGGGCGACGCCGCGCTCATCGCCGGCCTCGAGCAGGATCCCGGGGTCGCCCGGGTCGGGCAGCCGGTCGCCGCCCCATCGGGCGATACGGAGCTGATCACCGTCTACCCGACGACCGGCCCCCAGGAGGTGGAGACGCGCGAGCTCGTCGACAGGCTGCGGGCCGAGGTTCTGGTCCCGTTCGACGAGCGCAGCGGCGCCGAGACGCACCTCGGCGGCGAGACCGCGGTCACCAACGACTTCGCCACCTACATCGCCGGCAAGCTGCCGCTGTTCATGGGCGTCGTGATCCTGCTCAGCGCCCTGCTGCTGCTGGTCGCCTTCCGCTCGCTGCTGGTCCCGGTCAAGGCGATCCTGATGAACGTGCTCAGCATTGCGGCCTCGTTCGGCGTCGTCGTCGCGGTCTTCCAGTTCGGCTGGGGGAACGAGCTGATCGGGATCTCGGAGACCGCCCCGATCGCGGCCTTCCTGCCGGTCTTCGTGTTCGCGATCGTCTTCGGGCTGTCGATGGACTACGAGGTCTTTCTGATGTCGCGGGTGCACGAGGAGTGGGAGCGGCGTGGCGACGCCTCCGGCGCGGTCATGCACGGCCTGGCGAGCACCGGCCGGGTGATCACCGCCGCGGCCGCGATCATGATCTGCGTCTTCGGCAGCTTCGCGCTCGGCGGCGATCTGATCATCAAGCTGTTTGGGGTCGCGCTCGCGACGGCGATCGCGATCGACGCCTTCGTGATCCGCAGCCTGCTGGTCCCGGCGATCATGGAGCTGCTCGGGGAGCGCGCCTGGTGGCTTCCCGACTGGCTCGACCGACGCCTGCCGCGGGTCCGGATCGAGGGTGAGTCTGCGCCCGGGGTCGGAGCCGCCGTTGCGAGCCGCGCCGAGCCGCAGCCGGACGCCGCGGCCGCGGGCGCCGAGGGTGAGCCGAGCGTCACCGGCGCCGGGGCGCGCGAGTAGGGGTCGGCGTGGTCGACGTCGACACGGTCAGCTTCCTGGTGATCGTGGCGACCGCGGCGCTCGCCGCCGTGATTGCCGGCGCCCTGCCGACGCGATTCGCCGTGCCCGTGGTCGTGCTCGAGATCCTGTTCGGGATCGTGATCGGGCCCCAGGTGCTCGACTTCGCTCAGTCCGATCAGTTCACCCAGTTCTTCTCCAACCTCGGCCTCGGCATGCTGTTCTTCTTCGCCGGCTACGAGATCGAGTTCCGGCTGATCCGCGGCCGGCCGATCCGCCTCGGCGCGCTCGGCTGGCTGCTGTCGCTGGTGATCGCCTACGGCCTCGCCGGCCTCTTCATCGTCGCCGGGGACCACGACGGCTTCATCTTCCTCGGCGCGGCGATGGCGACGACCGCGATCGGCACCCTGATCCCGATCCTCAAGGACGCGGGCGAGATGAAGACCCGCTTCGGCGTCTTTCTGCTCGGCGCCGGGGCGGCCGGGGAGTTCGGGCCGATCCTGTTGGTGACCCTGTTCTTCTCGAGCAAGACGACGCTCGGCAGCGCCCTGATCCTGATCGCCTTCGTGATCCTCGCCGTGCTCGCGGCGCTGCTCGCGGTGCGCTCGGTCGGCCGCAGCTGGAACCTGTTCGAGGGCTCGCTGGAGAGCAGCGGGCAGGTCGCGGTGCGGATGACCGTATTGACGGTTTTCGCGCTCGTCGCGCTGGCGACCGAGCTCGGGCTCGACCTGCTGCTCGGCGGCTTCGTCGCCGGGGTGATCGTCAGCCTGACGCTGCAAGACCGCGAGGTCGGCCAGTTCGAGTCGAAGCTGGTCGCGGTCGGCTACGGGTTTCTGATCCCGTTCTTCTTCGTCGTCACCGGGATCCAGTTCGACCTCGACCGGCTCTTCGACAGCCCGTTGCTGCTGATCGGCGTGCCGGCCTTCGTGCTCTGCTTTCTGATCATCCGTGGGCTGCCGGCGCTGCTGCTCTACCGCGATCAGCTCGACCGGCGATCGCGGACCGCGCTCGCCCTGTTCAGCGCCACCGAGCTGCCGCTGGTCGTCGCGATCACGACGATCGCCGTCGAGCGCGGCGAGATGGGCTCGGGCACCGCCGCCTCGCTGGTCGGCGCCGCGGTGCTCTCGACCGCGGTGCTGCCGCTGATCGCGCTGCGGGTGCGGGCGGGGGTCGAGAAGGCCTACCTCGACTGAGGGGGGCGCCGCCCGAGCCTGGCTGGGCAGCCAAGCTGCAAACTACCCCTTTAGGGGTAGATTCGTGCCTGGACTTGACACGCTTGGTAAGTTTTCTATGTCGGTTCGCCAACACACGGCGGCCGATTCTTATGTCCGTCGAGGCGCAGAGCCAGCGTTGTGCCTCCGGAGAAGACCGATCTGACCTCTGCCTGCGAAGGAGTGACCAGCACCAACATGCCGCCAACTGCCGAGATGCTTCTACCCACCGAGACCACCGAGCAGATCGCCGAGCGCACCTGCGCCCGCTGCGAGATGACCACCACCTGGATCCCGCGCAGCAAGCGCGAGAAGGTCCCCGCCAACTGGATCACCAAGAACGGTCAGGCCTACTGCCTCGCCTGCCGCCGCGAGCTTGCCGTCGATGACGCGCTCGCCGAGATGGGCGACGAGGGTGCTCCCGCTGCCCGGGCCAAGATCCGCAGCCAGGCCGTGGTCGAGTTCGAGATTCGCCGCGACCCCGATCGCCGCGACGGCGACATCGCCCGCGCCTCGCGCTGCTCGGTGATGGCCGTCAGCAAGGCGCGCAAGCGCCTCGGCATCAAGCGCGCCGTCTGAGCGAACAGCTCGGAGCAGGACCCTGAAGCGCCCGGCCCCGCCGGGCGCTTCGCGTTTCGCCGCGGCTCGGCGATACTGAGCAGATGCGGATCGCGATCGCAGGTGCGACCGGCTCGATCGGCGCTCCCGTCGCCGAGGAGCTGGAAAGGCGCGGACACGAGGTCCGGGCGCTGAGCCGGCGCTCGAGCGAGCACCCGATCGACCTCGAGACCGGCGCCGGGCTGGTGGAGGCGCTCGACGGCTGCGAGGCGCTCGTCGACGCCAGCAACGACGGGCCCTCCGAGAAGCGGGCCAGGGCGGTCCTGATCGACGGCGGCCGCCGGCTGCTCGACGCCGCCGCCACGGCCGGCGTCGGCCACCACGTCTGTATCTCGATCATCGGCATCGACCGGGTGCGCCAGGGCTACGCCTACTACCGGGTCAAGCTCGAGCAGGAGGCGCTCGCCGAGGGCTCCGGGATCCCCTACTCGATCGTCCGCGCGACCCAGTTCCACACGCTGCTCGACATGCTGTTCAGCGGCACCTCCCGTCTGCGGCTGCTGCCCGGAGGGGCGGCGAAGATCCAGCCGGTCGACAACGGGGAGGTCGCCGCGGTGATCGCCGACCGCGTCGAGGCGGGCCCGATCGCGCGGCCGCGAGACCGTCGCCGGCCCCGAGGTGCTCGAGCTCGGGCGAGATGGCGCGGAGCTGGCGCCAGGCCCGCGGCCTGCGCGCCGCGGTGCTGCCCGCGCCGCTGCCGCCGAAGCTCGGCCGCCCGGTCCGCGGCGGCGCGCTCACCGACCCCTCGCCGGATCACCGCGGCACGATCGGCTGGGACGCCTGGCTCGCCGAGCGCTACTAGGAGCCCGACGCCGGCAAGGCTGAAGGAGCGCCCCGCGGACGGGACGCTCCTTCGTTGAGTTCGCGGCTGTCGCGTTCGGCGGGCAGCGGCTAGTACTTCATGCGCGCGCCGACCAGATGGGTGCAATCGGCCGCGGAGGTGGCGCTCGTCAGAGGACCGCCGACCTTCAGGGTGGGCTGGAAATGAATCTCGTTGTCGAATCCGCTCCCGCACTGCAGGGTGTTCGCGTACTTCGTCTTGAACGCGAGCCACTCGTACTCGTGGACCGGGATGTGGACCTTGAACTTCTCGACCGAGCCGGTGCCCGCGTAGCTGATCTTCGGGCCCTTGCGGGTGACCCGCGCCTTCGCGGTGACGTCGGAGCCGTTCACCTTGGCGAGCTGGATCCGCATCTTGCCGGGGCTCGAGGCGACCAGCTTGATCTTCTTGATCACGCCGTTGTGCGGCGCGAACGGGACCATGCCCGCATGCGCTGGGCTGTCGTAATAGACCGGGATCCGGGTGCAGCCCTTGCCCGGCTGCGCGGGGCAGCTCTTCGGCGAGGCGACCGGGCTGACCGGGCTCGAGAGGTCGGCGCCGAAGTTGGCCTTCGCCGCGTGCGAGGCCGTCGGCGCCAGCGCCAGCAGGCTGATCGCCGCGGCGAGCACCGCGAGGCCGGTGCGGAGGGGGTTCGTGGTTGAAGCGTTCATCTTGGGACTCCTGATTGGCTGATTTGGTCTCTGGGGGCCGGCGCCATCGCCGACAACCACACCATCGCCGCAATCAGCCCTGCTTCACAGGGGACCCCGGGAGGGACTCACCCGCCCCGGGGGGTGGCCCGTTTCACCCCGGCGGTGACCCCACCCGCCCCACCACTGTCCGTCCTTTTCGGGCCGCCGGACACCAAAAGGACGGACACCCGCCGGGGGGCCGTGCCGCCGTCCGGGAGCTGCGCTCAGTCGGCCGTGCCGCCGATCGCCAGGGCGGAGAAGGTGGTCGAGAAGGCGACGTCGCCGCCCGTCTCGTTGCAGATCAACTTGAAGTTGTTGACCCCGGGAGCGATCACGTCTGAGACGGCGGTGAGAGCGATGCCGTTGTTAACCAGCAGCGGACGTGCGGACGGATCCCCGAAACTCGGAGGCGCTGAGGCCAACAGGTCCGTGTCGTCGTTGATCCGGAACTTGCACGTCCCCTCCGAGTTGACGGGGCCGCTTTGGCCGCCGCCCGCCACGAGCATTACCTGGCTTGGCTCCTGGGTTCCCAATGTGATGCTGCCGCAGTTGACGAAGGCGGTCGAGGTGGGGTTGCAGAAGCTGTCGTCGCTGCCTGACTTGACGAAGTACTCGAGGTCGAAGGCGGATTCGTCAACCTCGCGGGCGCCGATCGTTCCGGCCTTCAGGGACTTCCCCTTGAGCTTGCCGTCGGCCACGTCGCGGCCCTTGATCGAGCCGTCCTTGATCTGCCGTGAGCCGACGCTGTTGGCCTTGACCGCGAGGGCGGTGCCGCCGAGCGCCAGGAAGACGGCCACCGACGACATCACGTTGGCGAATGTGAGCTTCTCTCTCAATGCAATGCCCGCACTACGAACCCCTCTGCGTGGCCAGGGTAGCGGCGCTGCGTCCCAACGGACTCATCGCTTCGGAACGACCGTGACCCGTTGTCGCGGCGACTTCGCGGCCCCGAAGTAGGGCCAGCCGTTCTCCCGGGTGGCCTTGAGCCGGAAGGTGAAGGTGACCGGCTGGGTGTAGAAGCCGCGGAAGCGGTGGCGGAGCACGATCGTGCCCTCGCGGGTCGTCCCGGTCGCCTCCTGAAGTGTCGTCCAGCCCCGCCCGCTCTTGACCTGGACCTCGACCAGCTTCCCCCCGGCCGGGATCTGCGCGAAGTACCGCTTCACCCGCCCGCGGAACGAGACGGAGCTGCCCGCCCTGACCCGGCGCCTCGAGACCTTGAGGCGAGCAGCGCCGCGAACGTCGAGGTCCAGGCCCTGCTCGGAGTCGCCCGAGTACCGCCGCGACCCCGCGTAGAGCACACCCACGTTGCGGGATGGGCCACCGGGAAGCGTCGAGCGGTAGCGCCCCTCGGCATCGGTCTCCACCGTCCGCCGGCGGACATCGATCAGCGAGCCGTCGGCGAACGTCTCGACGACCGTCACCTGCTCGGCGGCGATTGGCGCGCCCGCCGAGTCGAGCAGCCTGCCCTGAATTCGCCCCTCCTGCCGGTAGCCGACCACCTGGCTGTCCTCGCCGTTGGCGAGGCTCGCCCGCAGCACGGTCGGGGTCTTCAGCGGGAAGCTCAGGATCATCGGCTCGCCGCCGAGGCGGCTCGTCGTGGTCGTCGTGTTGCCGGCGATGTCGCTGACCGTGGCCTGGAACTCGTAGTCGCCGGGCGGCAGTGCCTCGGAATCGATCCGGGCGCTGATCGCGCTGCCGCCGCCGCTGGTCGGGAGCTCGCTCCAGGCGCTCGCACCCCGCGGGCGGTAGGCGATCTTGGCCGTGCTCCGATCGAGGCCCGAGGTGGCGTCCGACGCAGGGGCGCGGATCAGCTCGGGGTCACTGGGGCTCTGGTTTGCGGTGAAGGCGAGGTCGGGCGGGGTGTTGTCGACCCGCGCGGTGTGGGTTGTGCATCTGGCGTTGGCATTCTGGCCGTAGTCGAAGGCGCAGGCTGAGACTTGGTTGGTGCCGTCAACGAACGGTGGGAGCGTTGTCTCGACAGTGGTGAGCTCGTTCTGGTCGCCCGGGCAGGGTGCTAAGCGGGTTCCGGCGGCCGTGCCCGCAATCAGTTGACAGGGCAGCAGCGAGCCTGCGGTGACGACCCCGTTCACGCTCGTGAGGGCGGCTCGTAGGCCGCCTCCGTCGTCATGAGCGACGCTCCGCAGTGACGATTCCCCCCGCACCCATCCGCCGTCGACCAGCTCTCCGCTCAGGCTCACTGTCGGTGGGACGTCGTCCCTGATCGTCAGCCTCACGTCGCGGATGTCAGCTTTGGCCCGGTCGCCGCCGCCGGTGATCGGGCAGAGGGAGCCGGGGTTGTCGCAGAAGAGGCCGGCGGTGAACTGCTGGTAGGCGCCGGCGGCCGGTGGCGTCGCGGGCCAGCTGTAGTGGCTGAACCCGGTCGGCTCCGAGCCGCCGGCGGCGAATCGCACCTTCTCGATCCCGGCCGCGTTTGCCATCGCCAGCCGGGCGCGGTGGCCGGACTCGTTGCGGAGGCGGGCGTTGACCTCGACGCCGACGATCTTGGTTCCCTCGGGGGCCAGAAAGCGAGCGAGGCCGTACTGGCCGTTGAGCGCGGTTCCGGTCGGCTCGCTCTGGATCGCATACTCGCGCGCGGCGCTGCTGCAGACGGAGCTGCCGGCGCCGACGGTGTAGGGGCCGGGGCTGGGGAAGATGCTGGCCAGCGCCTCGTGGCTGTGGTTCTGCGGTGCCTGGTGCTGGCATTGGTGGACCTCGTAGGTGCCGCCGCGGGCGTCGGCGGCAAGCAGCAGCATCGCCAGGCAGGCTGCAACCAGCGCGGCGGCGATCGCGATGCGGGTGCCCATCCGCACCCCCCAACCCCCGGTCGGGTACTCGCGCCCCCCGGTTGTCGTCTGCATGAACGGCTCCCTTGCAGATCCCGAACCGCCGCCGCTGCGGCGGATCGCAGCCGACGCTATCCGTATCGCCCGAGGGTTGTACCCGACAGAGCCCGATTAATCCGCAAATTGCGAACTTATGCCGTCGCCCACCGGGTACTCGATTGCGCCCGGGGCAGCCGACGTCGGGGTTGACGACCAGCGGCCGCGCAACCCGGCGAAGGATCGCGACGATCCACTGTGATCAGGCCTCGTGGTAGGTGACGTGGAAGACCGCGGGATGGTCGGCCGGCCGGCGATCGTCGCTCTGCCGCCCGCTCCGTGATCGAGCCGCTGGGATTCCGCTGGGCACAGCCGCAAGCTAGCAGCGCCACCGGCTCAGCCGCCGGCCTCGATCACCTCTCGGAGATAGCTCTCGCGGACCTCGGCCGGCTGCCGCAGCATCCACTGGACCTGCGGCTTCAGCGTCGTCTCCGGCGCATCCATCACCTGCTCGACGTAGCTGTGGCGCACCGCCTGCGACTGGCCGAGCATCCAGACGACCTGGGGCGAGAGCGGCTCCTCGCCCTTGCCGAGCACCTCCTCGAGGTAGCTGCGCCTGACTTCGTCGGGCTGGCCCAGCATCCAGGCCTGCTGCGCCCGATCCTGGGCGACGCCGGGCTCGTGCTCGAGCACCTCGGCCACGTAGGAGCTGCGGACGCGGCGGGGCTGGCCCAGCATCCAGCGGGTCGAGCCACTCGACGCCGTCGAGCGCGCCGCCCGGGCGACGAGATCGGGGGCGAGCAACACCGCGCGCTGGAACTCGTTGGCCATGGCTGCATTGTCGCCGAGCCGACGGTCAGCCTCTCAGCCCGGCTATCGGCGTCCCGCCGCGAGTCGCATCCGGTTCGCCCGCTTGGTCAGCTTCGGCCCGTAGAGCCGGTCCGGGCGTCCGTCGATGCCGAAGCTGGTCACCGACGCGAGCCGGTCGCCGGCGATCGACCAGCCGCCGCCGCTCGCGCCGCCGAGCATGTCGCAGCCGATTCCCATCGGCGGTGGACCGGGCCTGCGGTAGAGGGGGTCGCGACCACCGTACCGGGAGATGCACTCCCACATCACCCGGCTCTTCGACTTGTTGACCGGATAGCCGACCGGTCGATAGGTCTGCCGCTTCGAGATGTCGAAGGCCAGTCGCAGCGATCCGACCGTGTCCTCGACCGTGCGGCCGTTGCTCTTGCGCAGCGTCACCGCCGAGTAGTCGAAGTTGATGTTGCCCCGCCTCGACCAGGCGCTGCGGGTGAAGATCGCGTCCCAGGTCCACTGCCCGAACGGCCCGGCGCCACGCTGGTAGGAGGGCACGAAGATCAGCTTCTTCGCCCAACCGCCGCGGCCGGGCTCCTTGACGCAGTGCCCGGCGGTGAACAGCACGCTGCGATTGGCCGCGTGGACGACCGTCCCCGAGCACGAGTAGGGGCCGACCCCGGGGATCCTGCCGAAGACCTTGCCGTTGGTGCTGTTCGGGTAGAGGTCGGGGTCGGTCACCGCCTGGGTCGTGAACGGCCGAAATCGCGCCGGGAACACCGGCGCGTCGCCTGCCGTCGCCGGCGAGGCGGCCACCGCTCCCGTGCTCGGCGCCTGCAGCAGCTCGAGCGGCTCCGCCCGGCGCATCTGCCGCGGCGTCCAGCGGCCGGCGGCTGAGGCCTCGGCGACCGGCCGCTCGTGGGCGACCAGCCGTCCCGCCGGGCCGGCGCTCGCCGCCGCGGGACCGGCGATCGCGACGACGGTCAACGCGACGGCGGCCGCCGCCAACGCCCGTCCGAGGCGCTTCGGTCGCAGCCCGCGACCCTGATTCTCAGCCGTCGACACTCTCATTCGATCTCACCGGGAGTGTCGCGCATTCGGTCACCGTCGTCGACCGTAACCCTCGGCAGCGCAACGAGTTGCGCGCTGGCGCTCACCGCCCCGATCTCCGCGGGCAGATCGGCGAGGCGGACGTTGCCGATCGTCTCCAGGCGCTGGTCCAGCGGGGCGAAGAAGTCGTCGTAGTGGGTCGGCACCACGAGCCGTGGGTCGAGCCTCGGCAGGATCCGCTCCCAGTAGCGCTCGGTGAAGTTGCGGCCGGCGACCCCGGCGAGGAACACGTCGACCTCGCCGGGCCTGATCCGCAGGGCGTCATCGAGAAGATCGGCGCTGCCCTGGTGGTAGAGCGTGATTCCCGCGACCCGGATCTCGATCCCCCAGACCTGCCCGCAGCGGTAGGCGTTCGGCGAGAGGCCGTCGAGGTGATCACAGGTGAGCTCGCCGTCGAACGGGACCGCGGCTCCGAGCAGCAGCCGCGAGTGGCGCGAGGGGGTGAACGCGACCTCGAACGGGCCGAGCTCGTAGACCGTGTAGGGCTCGACGGCGACGGCCTGCTCCGCAAGGCCGTGCAGGGCCATCAGCCGCAGCAGCGAGTCCGATCCATACGCCGGGCAGCCGAACCGCCGGGCCAGCGCCGGTGCGTCGACGGCGTGATCGAAGTGGGTGTGGCCGACCAGGACGCCGACGACCTGCTCGTCGGTGCCGGGCGTCGGTAGCGGGCAGTAGCGGTCGAGCAGCCGCTCGTCGGGCAGCGCCCGGCGGCGCAGGATCAGGGACGAGAGCGGCACCCGCGAGAAGTAGGGGTCGATGTAGAGGGCGCGACCCTCGTAGCTGAGCCGGTAGCCGGAGACCCCGAGCCACTCGACCCGCAGGCCCGCGGGCAGCATCGCCTCGAGCTCGGGCGCGCGGCCCTCGAGCTCGGCCGCCGCCTGCTCGCTGGCGCGATCCGACTCCCCGCGCGAGGGGATGCTGCGGACGATCTCGGCCAGGTGCTGGAGCGGGGAGGGCACGCGGGCCGACCCTACTAAGCGCCGGCTTTCGCGCCGTTCAGGCCGCTGTAACCTCGCTCGCCGATCCTTGCGCCATGCATGACTCGTTGAGACCCACCCCGCTGCTGTTGACCATCCTCGCGGGCCTCGCGCTGGCTGCGCTCGCCGCCGGCTGTGGCGGCTCGGACTCCGACCAGAGCCAGGCAGAGCCGCAGGGCTCGAACGCCGCTTCGACGGAGGCCGCAGCGGCAGATGAGGCCGCCGAGCAGGCCGAGAAGCCTAAAAAGCCGAAGCCGAAGCCCGAGAAGAAGGGTGTGACGATCACGCTCGCCGGCTCGCAGTTCGGCGAGGTCCTGTTCGACGGCGACTCCCGCGCGATCTACCTGTTCGACAAGGAGCAGAGCAGCGAGAGCGAGTGCTACGGCGACTGCGCGGTCGAGTGGCCGCCGGTGCTGACCAAGGGCGACCCGCAGGCCAAGGGCGGGGTCAGCGGCGGCAAGCTCGGCACGACCAAGCGCGACGACGGGACCACCCAGGTGACCTACGACGGCCAGCCGCTCTACTACTACCACGACGATCCCAAGGGGGTCGTCGCCTGCCACAACGTGCCCGGCTTCGGCGGGCTCTGGCTGGCGCTCGACGCCTCGGGCAACCCCGTCTAGCAGGCGGGCCCGGGCCTAGGAGATCTGCGGATCCCCGGGCGCTCGACCGGCGCCGGCAGCGGTCGCTTCGGCTCGATCCCGTCTCCGGACGAGATCCCGCGCAGGCGCCTGAGCAGCCACGGCGCCAGGTAGCGGCCGGCCCAGTAGGCGTCGCGGGCGATCCGGCGCGAGGCCGACGGCGGAGCGTGCGGCGGTAGCCGCGTCGCCCAGTCGGGGTCGAGCTCGGCGAGGCCGAGGGTCGCGGCGCCGAGATCGGCGATCCGCTCGTGTCCGAACGGGCTCGCGTGCAGACGGTCCGGCGACCACATCGCCGGGTGGCTGACCTCGTCGGACTCGAGGTCGAGGAGCAGCGCGTCGTGGCGCTCGGTGATCTCGGCGATCGTCCGGTTGAAGCCGCGCAGGATCGGCTCGTAGCGGGCCGACCCGAACGAGATCGAGCCGGCGATGTCGGGGTAGTTGACGACCAGCACGGTCGCGCCCGAGGCCCGCAGCTCCGCGACGATCGTCTCCAGGTCCTCGGCCCGTGCCCTGAGGTCGACCTTCGGGCGGAGGATGTCGTTGACGCCCGCCAGGACGCTGGCCAGGTCCGGCTTCATCTCGAGCGCCGGGCCGAGCTGCTCGGCCCGGATCTGCGGCAGCTTGCGACCGCGGATCGCGAGGTTCGCGTAGTGCAGGCCCGGATTGACCGCGGCCAGCTTCTCCGCCAGCCGGTCGGCCCAGCCACGGTGCCGCTCGCCGCCGCGCGGGTCGGGGTCCATCAGCCCCTCGGTGGTCGAGTCACCGAGCGCTACGTAGCGTTCGAATCCGCCTGGCTTCGAGGACACGGGGGAGTGATATCAACCGCGGCGCCGGCGGGCGCGGAAGGCGCGCGCCTTGGAGCGGTTCCCGCAGGCTCCCATCTGACACCAGGTAGCCGAGCGGTTCCGCGAGCGGTCGTAGAACGCCCATCGGCAGTCCTCGGCCGGGCAGGCCTTGAGCCGCTCCCAGGTGCCGTCGCGCATCGCGGCGTGGACGATCGCGAGCAGCTCCGCGATCGCGGCGTTCGCGCCGCCGCCGGCGCTGACCAGCTCCGCCCCCTCAGGCTCGAACCGCAGGCTCAGCGACGCCTCCTCGGAGCCCTCGTTCAAGACGTCCAGCGCCTCGCTGGGCGCCGGCTCGCCGGCGTTGTTGGCGAGCAGCAGCGCCCGCAGCGCCTCGCGGACCGCGACCAGGCGCTCCCGGTCCTTCTCGCTGAGACGCTCGGATGCGTCGCTGAGGCGCTTCGACCGCAGCCAGGCTCTCGCCGACGCTGCGTCCTCGAGCTCGTCGGTCCGCTCCTCGATGTCCCGGGTGTTGACGAACTCCCGCACGAACTCGAGCCGTCCGGGAGCGTGATGGGTCTCACGCATAACCGTCACTATATCAACGCTGGTTATGCTATAACTATCTATAGATATTGAGTGGTTACGAAGAGACTGAAAGGAGGCAGCCATGAACGCAATGATGAGCGCACTGTTCGTTGACGCGACGCGGGTTCAGACCGAGCGCCGCAACCGGGCTCATGAGACGAAGGCGGCCTCGCGCCGTCGCCGGCTCACCGCCCGCCGGATCCCCCGATAGGAGCAGCCGAGACCGCTCGTCGGCCGGCGCTACGCCGCGCCGGCGAGCAGCTCGCCGAGCCGCGAGTGGCGGCTGGTCGCATCGGTGTTGGCGAGCGCCCGGTGGGCGGCGCGGTTGTCGCAGGCGAGCACGCAGAGCTTCTGCGCCCGGGTGACCGCCGTGTAGAGCAGGTTCCGGGAGAGCAGCTGCGGGGCGTGGGAGCCGTGGATGCAGACGATCACCGCCGGCACCTCCTGGCCCTGCGCCTTGTGGACCGAGGCGCAGAAGGCGCCGCGCAGGGCCTGCGCCTCGCGGTAGGGGAGGGTCAGCAGCTCGCCGAGCTCGGTCTGCAGGTAGAGCTCGGCGGCATCGTCGTCGGCGGAGTCGATCACGAACATCGTCCCGTTGGCGATCTCGAGCTCGGGGATCGAGCGGGTGATCAGCACCCGCTCGCCGACCCGGAAGCGGCCCTCGACGACCCGCTGGGCCGAGCCGCAGAGCAGGTCGCGCATCCGCTCGTGCAGGGCGTCGATCCCGAGCGGGCCCCTGTACTGGGGGGCGAGGATCTGCACCTCGCGGGCCGGGTCGAGCCCGTACTGGCGCGGGATCCGCTCGGTCGCGATCCGGATCACGTCGTCGGCGAGGTCGGCGGCGGTCGAGCGGCGGTGGATGAAGAAGTCCTGCTCCTCGTCGGGATGGGGGACCGAGCGCGGCATCTCGCCGACCCGGATCGCGTGGGCGGCGCCGACGATCATCGAGCGCCGGGCCTGGCGGAAGACGTACTCGAGCCGCACCGTCGGTGCGATCCCGGCCTCGATCAGCTCGAGGAACGGCTTGCCGGGCCCGACCGGCGGCAGCTGGTCCGCGTCGCCGATCAGCACCAGATGGGTCTCGGCTCCGATCGCCGCGATCAGGTGCCTGCAGATCTCCAGCGAGAGCATCGATGACTCGTCGACGATCACCAGGTCGGCCTCGATCGGGTTCGACTCCTCGCGGCCGGGGAAGTCACCCGGGATCCACTCGAGCGCCTTGTGGATCGTCTGCGCGGCGACGCCGCCGGTCGCCTGGGTCAGCCGCCGCGCCGCCCGTCCGGTCGGCGCCAGCAGGCGCAGCTTCAGCTTTCGCGCCTCCGCCATCTCCGCCAGCGCGTGGGTGAGGTGCGTCTTGCCGGTCCCGGGGCCGCCGGTGATCAGCGACAGCCGCCGGGTCAGCGCGTTGTTGACCGCATCGCGCTGGTGGTCGTTGAGGTCGCCGAACTCGCCGCGCTCGGGCGGCCGGCTCCAGGCCGGCTTCGAGCGCGCCATGCTGCCCAGCGTCGCCGCCAGCCAGCGCTCCGCGTCGTGCGTCCACTCGCGATAGACGAGCGTCCCCTCGAGGGTCAGCCCGGGCGCCGAGCTGATCTGGCCGATCGAGGGCTCGGCCCCCTCGCCGAGCAGCGTCCGCATCGCCGCGATCAGCTCGGTCAGCGGCAGGTGCGTGTGGCCGCGGCTCTCGGCCTCGGCGAGCGCGTGCACGGCGGCGGCCTGGATCCGGGCCGGGGACTGCGGGTCGACCTCGAGCGCCAGCGCCAGCCGGTCGGCGCTGGCGAAGCCGATCCCGTGGATCGCCGTCAGCGAGTAGGGGTCCTCGGTGACCGCCTCGGCCGCGCCGGCTCCGTGGACGGCGGTCAGCTCGGCCACGTGGCGGGCCAGCCCGTGCGGGGCGAGCAGCGTGTAGAGGCGCCGCTGGCTGCGACGCTCGACCCAATCCTCGGCTGCCTTGCGGGCCCGGATCTCGCCGACGCCGCTGAGCCCGCGGAAGGCGGCCTCGGGGTCGCGGTCGATCACCTCGAAGACCTCCTCGCCGTGCGCCTCGATCAGCTTCGTCGCCCGCGAGGCGCCGATCCCGGGGATCGTCTTCAGGAACTGACGGGCGCCCTCGACCCCGGCCGGGTCGAGCGGCTCGGCCTCGGTCACCTTGAGCTCGAGGCCGTGCACCGAGTGCTCGGCGAACTGGCCGCGGAGCCGGGCCCGGGCGCCCTCGTCGAGATGCCCGAGCGGGCCGACGACGGTCAGCGGCGAGCCGTCGGCGAGCGAGACGTCGGCGACGACGAAGGCGCGGTCCTCGGAGATGAACCGGATGTGCTCGATCCGCGCCTCGCCCTCGAACGGATCGCCCGGGGTGGGGTGGGGGCCGGCCAGGGTCTCCTGCTCGCCGCTCATGCGGGCACCGCCCGGCGCAGGAAGCGGTCGAACTGCGGCACCGTGAACGCCGCCAGCCCGTGCCCGGGCGTGTAGAGCAGGCCCTTGTCGATCAGCCGCGAGCGGGTCGGGCCGAGCTGCTGGGAGGTGCGGCCGAGCAGCCCGGCGACGTCCTTGGCCCGCTGCGGCTCGGGCCCGAGCTCGGCCATCGCCCGCAGGTAGCGCAGCTCGAGCTCGCTGGTGCGCTCGACCCTGACCCGGAAGAAGCTGCCGTCGAGCTTCGCCTCGACCGCCTCGCGGGCGGCGGCGACGTCGCGGCGGTCGATCGGCGGCTGTTCGGTCATGTCCCACAGGACCTTGCCGTACTCCTGGATGAAGTAGGGGTAGCCGTCGGTGTAGGCGACCACCGCCTCGGCGGCCGCCGGCTCGAACTCGACCCCCTCGCCGGCCGCGGGCTCGACCAGGGCCCGGATCGCGGTCTCGCCCTCGAGCCGCCCGATCGTCGGGAACTTGAACAGGCGCTCGGCGTAGGACTTCGCCTCCCCCGCGAGCCGCGGCAGTTGCGGCAGCCCGGCCCCGACCATCGTCACCGGCAGCTGCCGCTGGACGGTCTTGTGCAGGGCGGCGATCAGCGCCTCGAGCTCCGCCGTCTCGAGGAACTGGATCTCGTCGAGCAGGAAGACGACGCCGCGCTCGTGGTCCGCCGCCGCCTCGCCGAGCGCGACGATCAGGTCGCTGAGGTCGTCGGGGAGATAGCCGCTGTCGGCGAGGCCCTCGTGGGCCTCGACGTCGATCCCGGTGCTGACCGTGCCCTCGGAGCTGACCGTCAGCTGGAACGAGCGCAGCACCGCCGCCGCCCGCCGCGCCCGCGCCCGCCAGCGGGTCCGCGGCGCGATCTGCAGCAGCGCCCGGCGCACCAGGTGGGCGATCCGGCCGCTGAAGTCGGTGTGCTTGGTGATCTCGGCCTCGACCGTGGTCCAGCCGAGCTCCCGCGCCCGCGCCTCGAACGTGTTCAGCAGCACCGTCTTGCCGACCCCGCGCAGCCCGGTGATGATCATCGACTGCTCGGTGTGCCCGCGGCGCAGGCGCTCGAGCAGGACGTCGAAGCCCTGCAGCTGGTCGTCGCGGCCGACCAGCACCGGCGGCCGCGCGCCGGCGTTCGGCGTATAGGGGTTCTCGTGCGGTCTCACCAAGCCAGGTTATCCAGTTGAGCGGCGGTTATCAGGCCGTGATAAACGCGGAATACGCCTGAAATGTGGCGGTTGGGCCTCGGACCGGCGGCGAATCGCGGACCGCCGCTTCCCGCACGGCTCGGGATCGCCGAGCTGAGTAGTAGGCTGCTGACAGCAGACCGTGGTTGCCGCAATCAGAAGCCCGAAGTCCCAGAAAGGAAGAGTAGCCATGCGAGACCTCTACGTGAACCTCCCGGTCAAGGACGTCCAGCGCTCGAGGGACTTCTTCTCCGCGCTCGGCTTCGAGATCAACGAGCAGTTCAGCAACGAGATGCCGTCTGCCGTGGTCTTCAGCGAGGGGGCCTACGCGATGCTGCTCGGCTGAGGACTTCTTCCGTCGCTTCATCGACGGTGAGATCGCCGATCCGAGCAGCGGCACCCAGGTGCTGAACGCGCTCTCCGCCGAGAGTCGCGAGGAGGTCGATCAGCTGCTCGAGCGGGCGCTCGCCGTCGGGGCCCGAGCACCATCCGCGCGAGCCGGTCGAGATGGAGGAGATGTACTCCCGGGCCTTCAAGGACCCCGACGGCCACGTCTGGGAGATCCTCCACATGGACATGGGCTGAGCGGCGCGCCGCGCTCCGTAGTCCGCCCTGATCGCTGGGTGGTTTGCTCGGTTGGTGCCGCCGAACGGTCCGGGTAGCTTCGTCGGCGAGAGCCGATGGAGCCGAGCCTGACCCCGCAGCGACGAACGGCCGAGCGCGTTGCGGCCCCGCCGCCGAGACGACGGACGCTCGGTGACCGGCTGCTGCGGAGCGTCGTCAATCCGGTCGTCCGGCGGCTGCTGGCATCCCCGGTGCACGATCTGGTCGGCGAGAACACGGTCCTCGTCGGCTTCCGGGGCCGGCGCACGGGCAGGGAGCTGAGCACGCCGGCCAACGCCGTCGTCGACGGCGAGGTGCTGACCCTGACCAGCCTGCGCCGCCGCGCCTGGTGGCGGAATCTGCGCGGCGGCGCCGCGGTCACCGTCACCGTCGGCGGCCGGCGGCGGGCCGGCTGGGGAGAGGTGCCCGACGCCGGCCAACAGGAGATCGCCGCGGTACTCTCCTACCTCTACGCGAGCGCCGGACATCCGATCGACGCCGAGCGGGCGCTGGCGCTCGCCGCCGGCAGGGTCCTGATCCGGATCGAGCTCGAGCCCGCGGGCGGGGCGCCTCCGCCGCTGCGTGGGCGCGAGCTGTGGCGGCGCTGGACGAAGACCGTGACGATCGGCGAGACGCTCGCCTTCTCGATCCCGGCAGTCGCCGGGGCGCTGATCGCGGCCGCGGACCTCGGGCCGCTCGCCTCGGCGCCGGTGATCCTCGCCGCCGGCCTCGGCGAGGGCCTGGTGCTCGGTTTCTCGCAGGCCCTTGTCGTCCGCCGGGCGCTGCCCGCGATCTCCTCGCGGAGCTGGATCGCCGCAACCGCGCTCGGAGCGCTGATCGCCTGGGGCGTGTCGCTGGTCCCGACCTCGATCGGCGAGGGGCTCGATGACCTCGCCCCGGGAGTCCTCGCGGCCGGCGGGCTGCTGCTCGGCGTCATCTTCCTGCTCTCGATCGGCGGCCTGCAGTGGCGCGTCCTCCGCGAGCAGGTACCGCGCGCGGGCTGGTGGGTGGTGGCCGTCGCCGTCGGCTGGGTCGCGGCGCTGACCGCGTTCATGGCGATCGCCTCGCCGCTCTGGCAGGAGGGTCAGGCGCTCGGGCTGATCATCGCGATCGGCGTCGGCGCCGGGCTGGTGATGGCGCTGGTGATGGCCGCGATCACCGGCTACGCGCTGATGCGGCTGACGGCGCCGGCCGCTACTTCTTCTTCAGCGTCACCGTCTTCTTCTTCTTGAACTTGTTGCCGGCCTCGTCGGTGATCTTGCCGGTCAGCTTCGCGGTGACCTTCTTGCCCTTCTTCAGCTTCTTCGCGATCTTCTTCTTGTCCTTCGACTTCTTCGGCTTCAGCTTCAGGGCCTTGGTCTTGTCGGCCTTCAGGTCCTTGGTCTTCTTCTTCAGCTTGTAGGACTTCTTCCCGATCTTGATCTCGCCCTTGCCGAGCCCCTCGGCCGCCTCGCCGGCCGTGAGCTTGATCTTGACCTTGATCTTCGTGCCGTTCTGCTTCTGCTTCTTCTTGGCCTTGACCTTGCCGCCCTTGAGCTTCGTGTCGACAGTGAAGTCGCGAGCCGCCGGCGTCGGGTCGGTGTTGCCGGCGGCGTCGGTCGCGGCGACCTCGAAGCTGTGGTCGCCGTCGCTGAGCTCCGGCAGGTTCGCGGGGCAGGCCCCGAAGGCGGCGCCGTCGGTGCTGCACTCGAAGCTCGAGCCGGCCTCGCTCGAGCTGTAGGTGAACGACGGTGTGCTGTCGGAGGTCGACTCGCCGTCGGCGGGCCCGCCGGTGATCGTCGTCTCGGGCGGATCGAAGTCGTCCTCGCGGCTGAGGATCGTCAGGCTGTTGTCGTCCTCCGCCGCCGCGTAGAGGAATCGATCGTCCGGTGAGATCGCGAGCGCGAGGATGTCGCGCAGGCCGACCGGTGCAGGACCGGCATCGCCCGGATCGTTCACGCCCTGCACCTCGGCCTCGAGGAAGCTCAGCGCGCCGTTGGCGGGGTTGCGGGAGAAGACCGCGATCGAGCCGGGGGAGGTCCCGCCCGCCGCATAGACCTCCTCGCCGTCGGCGGAGAGCTCGATCGTCGCCACACCGTCCAGGCCGCTGACGCCGCCAACCCCGTCCTCCTCGACCTCGGCGAAGGTCAGGGCGCCGGTGGTCGCGTTGCGGTCGAAGCGCAGCAGCTTCGAGGCACCGACCGCGTAGAGCTGCTTGCCGTCGGCCGAGACGGCGATGTCGTCGACGTTCTCGAGCTCGGCGACGGAGCCGCCGCGGCCGGTGCCCTGCTGGACCTCGACGAAGCTCAGCTCGCTGTTCGCCGCGTTGCGGGTGAAGACCGCGACCGCCTCATCCTGGCTCGCGCCGACATATACGTTCTTACCGTCTGGGGAGATCGCCACCGAGTCGGCGTCGACGAGGCCCTCGACGCCACCCACCCCGTCCTGCTCGAACTCGGCGAAGTTCAGCTTGCCGGTCGCCGCGTCGCGGCTGAAGGCCGCGACCGTGTCGTCGGAGTTGCCGGGCGCGTAGACGCTCTTGCCGTCCGCAGAGACGGCGACCGAGTAGGGCTCGTAGAGGCCGAAGACCTCGGGGCCGGAGTCGCTGGGGTCGTCGACGCCGTCGGCCTCGGTCTCGACGTAGGTCAGCTCGCCGGTGGCGGAGTCGAGCGCGAAGGTCGCGATCGAGTAGATGCTGTAGGCGGTCACGTAGACGTGCTTGCCGTCGGGTGAGAAGGTCACCGACGAGGACTCGTAGAGGCCCTCGACGGTGCCGCCGCTGTCGCTGGGGTCGTCGACCGCGTCGGTCTCGGTGTCGCGGAGCTCGAAGGTCCCGTCGCTGGCGTCGCGCTCGGCCGAGTAGAGCGACTGCTTGCCCCACGAGAGCACCACCAGGTGCTTGCCGTCGGGCGAGATCGCGACGCCCGGCGGCTGGGCGATCTGCGGGAAGTCGGGCCGGTTGCCTACGAAGCTGAACGCGCCGAGCGCTGCGCCGCGATCGAAGACCGCGAGGCCGCCCTCGGATTGGGCGCCGACGTAAACGTTGCCGTCGTCGGTCCCGACCGCGACGGCCGAGGCACCCTCGAGGCCGTCGACACCGCCGCTGCCGTCGCTCTCCGACTCGAGGAAGTTCAGCTTGCCGGTGGTGGCGTTGCGGCGGAAGTTGGCGACCGAGTTCGTGCTCTGGCCGGCGACGTAGAGGTTGCGATCGTCGGCCGAGAGCGCCAGCTCGCGCGGGAAGCCTAGGCCGGTGACGGTTCCACCGAGATCGCCGGGGTCGTCGACGTTGTTCTTCTCGACCTCGGAGAAGCTCAGCTCGTCGGTCGCGGCGTCGCGGTCGAAGACCGCCACCGCGCTGTCGATGGACCCGGTCGCGTAGACGTTGCCGTCGTCGTTCGAAACGGCGACGTCCTCGACCCGCGCGAGCCCGTCGACCGTGCCTCCGGCGTCGCCGGCGTCGTCGACCCCATCCTGTTCGAACTCGACGAAGCTGAGCCGCCCGGTGCCGGTATCTCGCGAGAACACGGCGACCGAGCTCTCCGGAAGTCGGTGCCGACGTAGACAGCCTCCCGTCCGGCGCCGCGGCGACGCTGACTGCCGCTGCATGCCATCGACCGTGCCCCCGGCGTCGCCGGCGTCATCGACGCCGTCGGTCTCGACCTCGACCTGGCTCAGGGAGCCGTCGCCCGGGTCGCGCTTGAAGGCGAGGATCGAGTCGTCGAGGTTCGAGACCGCGTAGACGTAGTCGCCGTCGCTGGAGACGGCGACGCCCTCGGGCCGATCGAGCTCGTCGGTGCCGACCGTGTCGCGGACGGCCTCGCTGAAGCTGAGCCCGCCGGTCGAGGCGTCGCGGTCGAAGATCGCGATCGCGTCGTCGAGGCGCCCGACCACGTAGACGTGCTCGCCGTCGGGGGAGACCGCGGCGTCGTCGGCGAAGTTGAGGCCGTCGACCGCGACGCCGGCGTCGCTGCCGTCGTCGACCCCGTCGATCTCGGTCTCGACGAAGCTGTAGTCGTCGCCGCCGGCTCGATGCTGAACGCGGAGATCGAGGAGCCGCTCGAGGCAGTCGCGTAGAGGTGCTTGCCGTCAGGCGAGACGGTCAGCGAGCTGGCCCGGTTGATGTCGAACTCGGGCACCCGCTCCTGGAAGCTGAGCTCGCCCTTGGCGGCCAGGGAGATGCCGGTGACGGCGAGAATCGTCGCCGTGAACGCCGCTGCGGCTCCCAGTCCGCGCCTACCGTTGCTCCACCGGATCATCGCTTTCCTCCCTGCCGCCCCCCTGCATGAAGGTCGCGCAGACTATCGAAGAGGCTCGAGCGCGGTAGCCCCGGCTGCCCGGGGCAGGTCGCAGATCCGCGCGGCTCAGCCCGAGAGCCAGATCGCTTCGTCGCGGATCTCGACCGGGAAGGTCTTCAGCGAGCGCGAGCCGGTGGTTGCCTTGACGGCGCCGGCGAGCGGCTTGAACGCGCCCTGCGGGCCGCGGGTCATCTTGCCGCTGGCGACGTCGAAGCGGGCGCCGTGCCGAGGGCACTCGAGGCAGCCGTCCTCGGCCACCTCGCCGTCGCCGAGCGAGGCGAATAGATGCCGGCAGCGGTTCGAGACCGCGAACGGCTCGCCCCCGCTGATCCCGACCGCGAGAGATCCGTGAGGCGTGTCCTCGACGACGCCGACCTGCGAGTCGCCGAGATCGGCGACGGCGATCAGGCGTTGGGCGGAATCGGCGTCGGAAGCGATTGGGGGACTATCTCACAGCGAGGCTGCGAGCATGATCGGGGTGCGGAAGATCGATCCCGACGAGCGCCGGACGCGGCTCGCGCAGAGGCACCGGCTCAGCCCCGAGCACCGGGCGCCGAGCGCGGAGGCCGCGACTGAGAGCGTCGTCGCGCTGCACGCGACCGACCCCGCGACGGTCTACCTGTCGGCGTGGGCGCGGGTCGACGGATTCGCGGTCGCCGACCTCGAACGCGCTCTGTACGTCGAGCGCTCCCTGGTCAAGCACATGGCGATGCGCAGGACGCTGTTCGTGCTCACGCGCGAGGGTCTCGGTCCCGCCCAGGCCGGCGCCAGCGCCCGGGTTGCCGGCATGGAGCGACGGCGGCTGGTCAAGGACGTCGAGCGCGCCGGCCTGCGGGCCGACGGCGAGCGCTGGCTCGAGGCGGCGTCGGCGGCCGTCCAGTCGGTCCTCAACGGGGGTCGCGAGCTAACCTCGGCCGAGCTCCGCGAGGAGGTCCCTCTGCTCGAGGGAAGCGTCAGCTACGGGGAGGGCAAGAGCTGGGGCGGGGAGGTGCCGGTCGGCCCCCGCGTGCTGACCACGATCAGCGCCACCGGGCTGATCCTCAGGGGGCCGAACGACGGCGCCTGGCGATCATCCCGGCCGCGCTGGGTCGCGACCGCCAGCTGGCTCGGCGAGGCGATCTCGGCCCCTGCCGAGTCCGACGGACTGCTCTGGCTGGTGCGGGCATGGCTGCGCGCCTTCGGCCCCGGCACCGAGGCCGATCTCAAGTGGTGGCTCGGCTCGACTTTGACCGCGGTCCGCGGGGCACTGACCCAGCTGCGGGCGGTCGAGGTCGAGATCGAGGGCGAGATCGGCTACCTGTTGCCGGACGACCTCGAGCCTCCGGCGCCGGTCGGGCCCTGGGCAGCGCTGCTGCCGTCGCTGGATCCGGCCGCGATGGGCTGGTTTCAGCGCGACTGGTATCTGGGTCCGCACAGGGACCAGCTCTTCGACAGGAACGGCAACGCGGGCCACAGCGTCTGGCTCGACGGCCGGATCGTCGGCGGCTGGCGACAGGCCGGGGGCGGTGAGGTCGAGCTGCAGCTGCTCGAGGACGTCGGCTCCGACGGGCTCGCCCTGATCGAGGCCGAGGCCGAGCGGCTGACGAGCTGGCTCGACGGCGAGGTCGTCGCGCCCCGCTATCCCTCGCCGCTGTCGAAGACACCCGCCTGAGCTGGTCAGGCCCGGACCGCGACGCGCCGGGTAGCCTTGTGGGGATGCCCTTCGCCCGTCCAGCGCCGCTGATCCGCGAGGTCGAGCGGGCGCTTCCGGAGCGACCGTTCGAGCTCGTCTTCTGGGACGGCAGCGGCCTGCCTCCGACCAACGGCGGCGGGCCCACCTTCACCGTCCGCTCTCCCCGGGCCGTCGCCCACGTCCTCCGGGCGCCCGGCCAGCTCGGCCTCGGCCGCGCCTACGTCGCCGGCGATCTCGGGGTCGACGACATGGACGCGGTGATCGCCCTGCTCGACAGCTACAAGCCGCCGCCGATCGACACCGCGACGCGCCTGCGGCTGATGCTGGCCGCGGTCCGGGCGACGGGGCTGACCCGGCCGCCCGGCCGGCCGGCGGCCGAGCTGGTCCCGCAGGGCGCCCGCCACAGCAAGGAGCGCGACGCGCGCGCCGTCCGCCACCACTACGACGTCTCGAACGAGTTCTTCGCGCTGTTCCTCGATCAGTCGATGACCTACAGCTGCGCCTTCTTCTCGCGTGCCGGGGGCGAGGACGGCGCGGCCACGCTGGAGGCGGCGCAGCGGGCGAAGCTCGAGCTGACCGCCGAGAAGCTCGCGATCGGTCCGGGCGACAGAGTTCTCGACATCGGTTGCGGCTGGGGCAGCTTCGCGATCTGCGCGGCCGAGCGCGGGGCCGAGCAGGTGCTCGGGGTAACGCTCTCGGAGCCGCAGGCGCGGCGCGCCCGCGAGCGGGTCGCCGAAGCGGGCGTCGCGGACCGGGTCCAGATCGAGGTCGCCGACTACCGCGACCTGGTCGGCCGCTACGACGCGATCGCCTCGATCGGCATGGTCGAGCACGTCGGCTCCGAGAACATCGACCTCTACGCCGAGCGCGTCGCCAACCTGCTCGCTCCCGAGGGCCGGCTGCTCAACCACGGCATCACCCGCCTCCGCCACACCGACCCCGACGCCGGCCCGTTCTCGGAGCGCTACGTGTTCCCCGACGCCGACCCGATCCACCTCTCCCGGGTGCTGCTGGCGCTCGAGCGGGCGGGCCTGGTCACCCGCCACGTCGACGAGTGGGGCGCCGACTACTCGGAGACCCTGCGCCACTGGGCGCGCCGTCTCGACGAGAACATCGACGAGGCGATCCGGCTCGCCGGCGAGGAGCGGGTCCGGGTCTGGCGCCTCTACCTGCGGGCGGCCCGCAACGGCTTCGACATCGGCTTCACCTCGATCTATCAGGTGCTCTGCGTGCCGGCGACGGCTTGACCGATGGCCGCCCGCCTCTCGCTGGTCGAGTTCCCCGCCGACGACGCCGCGCGGGCCCGGCGCTTCTGGGGCGGGGTGCTCGGCACCGAGCCCGAGCCGCGCCGGTCAGGAGAGGGGCAGGGCTGGCAGGCAGCGGCGGGCGCCGGCGCGGCGGTCGGGATCCACGAGCGCGGCCAGGGTCCCGGCGACTCCTTCTCGCTTCCCTATCTCGAGGTCGACGATCTCGCCGAGGCCGTCGGCCGGGTCGAGCGGTTCGGCGGCAGCATCATCCACCCGGGCGAGCGCTGGGTGATCTGCAAGGACTCCGAGGGCAACCCGTTCGCGCTCTCCCGCGCCGAGGGCCCCGACTCGGCGTAAGCTCCGTCCGAGCCCTTCGAGCAGAGGAGAGACGCCATGGCACATGCGATCGCCCGGGTCCGGGTCACCGACTTCGACCGTTTCATCGAAACGTTCTCGACCAGGGGGAAGGCGAAGCGGGCCGAGCACGGCTGCCGCGGCGTCACCGTCTTCCGCAGCACCGAGGACCCGAATGCGCTGGTCAACGTCTTCGACTGGGACCGCGAGGGGGTGGAGGCGTTCATGGCCGACCCCGAGACCAAGGAGATCATGGAGGCGGCCGGCCTCGAGGGTCCGCCGGAGTACACCTTCGTCGAGCGAATGGCCGAGCTCGACGCTTGACCCGGTCGGGGCCGCCGACCCCGTAGGCTCCGGCGATGCCAGGCGATATCAAGATCCGCGGCTACACGGTCGGTCAGCCGCCGAACCCGCCGATCCTGGTCGCCTTCGCGGCGCTCGTGCTCGGCTGGCTGCTCGACAGCGGCACCGTCCACGACGTTGCCCGCGCGGTCTTCTACGTCGCGATCACGATCTGGGCATACGAGGAGGCCGCCAACGGCGTCAACGGCTTCCGCAAGGGGATCGGGATCGTCGGCCTGATCCTGATCGTGGTCAGCATCGCCGGCTCGATCGCCTAGGGCCGCCCCTCGGAGCCCTCGGCGTCCGCGCTGCCGCTGAGCCGCGCCAGGTAGCGCGCCGCGGACTCGTTGCCCTCGGTGTCGCCGAGCCCGGCGAGCAGGCCGTCGGCGTCCGACCAGCTGCGCATCGTGCCGACCATCTCCTCGGTGACCGCGTTGGTGTGGCGCTTGGTCGCGAGCAGCGCCAGCTTCGGCTTGCTCTCGAGCAGCGCCGCCAGCTCCTCGACCTCGCGGTCGAGCTGGTCGGCGGGGACGACCCGATTCAAGAACCCCGCCTCGCGCGCCTCGGCGGCGTCGAAGGGCCGGCAGGTCATCACCAGCTCCTTCGTCAGGGCCGGGCCGATGTCGCGGACCAGGCGCGGGATGCCGCCCCAGGCGAGCGGGATCCCGAGGTCGACCTCGGGGATCGAGAAGCGGGTGCCCTCGGCGGCGAGCCGCAGGTCGCAGGCGCCGGCGAGGACGACGCCGCCGCCGACGCAGTGGCCGTGGATCTTGGCGATCGTCACCGCCGCGATCTGCTCGAGCGCGTCGGCCATCAGCCGGCCGGCGTCGGCGTCGCGGCGCCGGCTCCAGGCGTCCTTGGCGGTCGATCCGGCGAACGCGGTCAGGTCGGCCCCCGCGGAGAAGGCGCGGCCCCTGCCGGCGATCACGACCACCTTCAGGTCCGGATGGGTGTTGAACCAGCGCGCGGCCTCGGCCAGATCGCGCAGGGTGTCGTGGCTGAGCGGGTTCAGCTTCTCGGGCCGGTTCAGGTGCAGCTCGCCCCTTGCCCCCGCCACGGCGACCTCGATCCCCTCGAACTCCGGCTCCTCCATCGCCGCGGATCCTAGGGCAGCGATCGCGGGCCGCCGCGCCTAGCGGCGTCGCAGCTTCAGCTTCGTCTTCGCCGTCTGGGTGACGTTGCCGTCGCTCGGCCTCATCGTCACCGTCACCCTGACCTTCGCCTTGCCCTTGCGGCGCAGCTTCTTCTTCAGCTTGCCCTTCGGCTTGACCGCGAGCTTCTCCGGCGCCCTCGAGGCCGGTGTGCTGGCCCTGTGCGCGCTTGATCCCCTTACCGGTCAGGGCCAGCTTCGAGGCGTAAGGGACGGAGGCCGTGAGCTTCGCCGTGCCCTTTCGCTTGTTGCGCTTCAGTGCCGTCGTCGCCAGCCTGCAGGGACCGGGCGCGCCGCCGGCCTCGCCGAAGGCGCGGGCGGGAATCGTGTCCCCGCCGCCCATGTTGATGTAGGCCGTGCCGCGGCAGTCGGTCGCCGCGCCGTACGGCGATGAGAAGCCGCTCGGCCCCAGCGCGACCCCCGCCTTGCAGTTGTCGGTACAGCGCTCGAAGCCGGTGGCGCCGCCGGGGACCACGTCGTCGCCGAAGGCGAACGCGAAGCTGAGATCGTTGCGGTAGACCGCGACCCGGTCGTTCGTGCTGTCGGAGATGTAGATCAGGCCGTTGGCGCCCGCGGCGAGGCCCTGCGGGGAGTTGAGCTCGCCCGCGGCGCTGCCGGCGGTGCCGTCCTGGCAGGGATCGGTGCAGACCTCGAAGCCGGTGCCGCCGCCCGGGACGACGTTCTTGCCGAAGGCGCCCAGCGCGGCAAGCGGCGCCAGGTCGTAGAGGACCACGCTGCTGCCGTTGTAGCTGGTCACGAACAGCTGTCCCGTCGGATCGAAGTCGAGGCCCTCGGGGGCCCAGACCGAGCCCGTCTGGGCACTGGTATCGCCCGTCTTGCAGTCGGCTGCGACCGTGCAGACCTCGAAGCCGGTGCCGCCGCCGGCGACGACGTCGCGGGCGAAGACGCGCCGCCAGGTCCCGTCGAGGTCGTGGACCGAGATCCGGTGGGCGCTCGCATCGCCGACGTAGACGAGGCCGTCGGGCCCGAAGGTGATCGGCCAGGGCTGCGCCAGAGAGCCGCCGGTGCCGTCGTAGATGCCCTCCTTGCAGGTCGCGACGCAGACCTCCGGCCCGGTGCCGCCGCCGGGGACGACGTCGGCGCCGAAGGCGCGCTCGAAGCTGCCGTCGGCGCCGAAGACGGAGACCCGACGCTGCCCCTCGGCGACGAAGATCTGATCGCCGCTGGGCGAGAACTCAACGTCCTCGGGGTCCCTCAGCTCGCCCGGTCCGCTGCCCTCGACGCCGGCCTTGCAGACGGTGGTGCAGACCTCGGGCCCGGTGCCGCCGCCGGGCACGACGTCCTTGCCGAAGGCGAACAGGAAGGCCCCGCCCGGGGCGAAGACCGAGACGCGGTCATTGCCGTAGTCGGGTAGCGCGACCCTGCCGCTGATCGGGTCGACGCCGATCCCCTCGGCATTCGGCACCTCGCCGCCGGCCCCGGTGAACGCGATGGTCCCGTAGGTCGTCCCCGGCTCGAATGCGGCCTCCGCGGGTGTGGCGAGCAGCAGTGCCGACAGCACCAAGCCCGACCCGAGCGCCGCGAGCGTGGACCTGATCGGACTCTTCGCGTCCCGAGCGCCGCGGCGTTGCCCTGATCGGATCTTAACGGCATCGCGGCGGACTCCCATTCGTTCGGTTTTGGCGTCGCCTGACTCTACACCGCGCAAACCCGAAAACCCAGTTCGTGGTGCAGCCTTCGAACCAGGTGCCACCCCGGGGTCGACGTCCTTGCCGAAGGCGAGCACGAAGGTCCCGTCGGGTTCGAATATCGAGATCCGCGCCTTGCTGTAGTCGGCCAGCACCACGCGACCGCTGACCGGGTCGACCCCGATCCCCTCGGGGGCGCGGACCTCGCCGGCGCTCCCCCCAATCCCCCGACGCCGTAGACCGTGCCTGGTTTCACCGCCGCGTTGGCGGGTGCGGCGAGAGCGAGGGCCAGCGAGCACGTCGCGCATCCGATCGCCCCGCGGGCGCCACGTGGCAAACCCCTGCCGAACATCGAACCACCCTTCAGTCGCCACCGGCTTCACCGACCTCGCCGCAGTCTAGCTAAGGCTTACGCGAAACGACAATCGGTTGTCGTCAAGTTCTCGGCTCAGGTGGGGGAGGCACCGCCCTGTGTTGAGCCGATCGTCTCCGAGCCGGTCTCGGTCGGGTGGATCGGGCCGCTCGTCTCCCGCAGGCTCTCGCCGCTGCGGCCGGCGCGTACCGCGATCACCTCGGCGAGGATCGAGACGGCGGTCTCCGAGGGGGTGCGGGCGCCGACGTCGAGCCCGCAGGGCGCGTGGATCCTGGCGATCGACGGCTCGTCGAGGCCGGCGTCGCGGAGCCGCTCGACCCGCCGCTCCTGGGTGCGGCGGCTGCCGAGGGCGCCGACATAGCCGGCGCCGGTCGCTAGTGCGGCGGTCAACGCCGGCTGGTCGAACTTCGGGTCGTGGGTGAAGACCAGGACCACGTCGCGCGGGCCCAGCTCGCGGCCCTCCAGATAGCGATCGGGCCAGTCGACGACGACCTCGGCGTTGCGCGAGAACCGCGGGCTCTTGATGAACGGCTCGCGGGCGTCGCAGATCGTCACCTCGTAGCCGACGTCGCTCGCCACGGTCGCCATCTCGGCGGAGAAATCGATCGCGCCGAAGATCACCATCCGCGGCCGGGTCGAGAACGCCTGGATGTAGACCGCCAGCTCGGAGCCCATCACCTCGCCCCCGCCGCCGTAGCGGCGGATCCGCGAGACCCCCTCGTCGAGCTGCCCGCGGGCGTCGCGCTCGACCGAGCGATCGAGCAGCGCGCTGACCCCGAGCTCGCCGACGACGCGGTCGGCGAGGATCGCGATCGAGGCTCCGGCCCGATCCCCGTCGAGCAGCGTCGCGATCGCAACCGGGTCGCCGGCCGCGCGCGAGGCGGCCACCGCCTCGAGCGGCTCGAGGACGGCGTCGCCGTACTCGTGGACGAAGACCCGCACGGTGCCGCCACACATCAGCCCGACTCCCGCCGCCTGCTCGTCGGAGACGCCGTAGGTGACGACGCTGGGATCCTCGCCGGCGAGGATCTTCCCGGCCTCCTCGACCAGCGCCGCCTCGACGCAGCCGCCGGTCACCGACCCCTCGATGTTGCCGCGATCGTCGATCAGCATCTGCGCTCCGGGGTCGAGCGGCGCCGACCCGATCCGCTCGACGAGCGTCGCCCCGACCACGCGGCGCCCCTCGCGCAGCCAATCGGCGGCGATCCGCTCGGAACTCGACAAGCTGCCCATCAACTCCTCTTCTTTGAGGCTA
Source organism: uncultured Solirubrobacterales bacterium (assembly GCA_963700785.1). GTDB lineage: Bacteria > Actinomycetota > Thermoleophilia > Solirubrobacterales > 70-9 > CAXMST01. Next base: position 41,825 of record CAVOYZ010000006.1, on the reverse strand, counting down.
TCGGCCCACCGGGCCGGGCGACCGAGCTCGGTCCGGCAGGCACGTCTGGAGCTGGGTTGCGTCGTCGGATACTGTTAGCGGTAGAGGAGAGCGAGGAGCGCAGTTGAGGATCTTCAACCTGATCGCACCAGGTCTACCCGGGGCTCGCGCGTGCTGATCGTCGCGACGACAGGCTGGGTGGTGGGGATCATCCTCGGCGTCGTCGTGATCGCGGTCGCCGCGGCAATCGTGATCACGATCGTGGCGCTGGCGACGCGGATCGCCGGCCAGGCGCAGACGGCCGAGGAGGGGGTCGATCTGGTCCGCCTGCAGACCGACGAGCTCGACGGCGTCGCCCGGATCAACGACTCGGGCGTGCGCATCCTGCACGCCGCCCGGGCGCTGCGCAAGGTGGCGGTCGGCAAGTGATCATCACCGCGGTCACCGGCGAGACCTACGGATGGATCGCGCTGGCGATCGGGCTCGTCGCGGCGCTGGTCGTCGCCGGCCTGCTCTTGATGCTCCTGGTTCAGACGACCCGGATCAGGCGGTCGACCGACGGCCTGCTCGAGATCGCCGGCGAGGTCGGCGCGAACACCGCGAACATCCCGCAGCTCGAGGCGACCGCCCCGGTGCTGGCCGAGATCTTCGATGAGGCCGTCGTCCAGGACGGCTACATGAACGCGCTCACCGACGGCTTCGGGCCGCTCCCCGACGGGGCCGAGGGCGGGGCCGAGGAGGAGGTCGAGGCGTGACCGATCTGCAGGTCGTGCTCAGCGTCGTGCTGGCGGCGGTCGTGATCGCGGTGCTCGCCGTGGCGCTGATCCTCGTCCGCCGCGACCTCGAGGCGATCTCCGACGGCCTCGCAGAGCTCGGCAGCGCGCTGAGCACCGTCGAGTCCCAGCACCTGCGCCCGCTCGAGCCCGCGGTGAAGGCGATCAACGCCCAGTTCGACGCGATCCTCGCGGCGCTGCCGGGGATCGGCCGCAAGGCGGCGCTGGTCGCCGAGAGGAGGCCGCGATGACCCTCTGGTGGATCGGGGACATCGTCCTGCTGATCGTGATCGTTCCGGTCGTCGTCTATCTGTTGAGCGGGGTGCTGAGCGCGGCCCAGAGCATCGTTCCCACCGTCGAGGAGATCGCCACCGTCGCCAGGGCCGGGTCGAAGGATCTCGACGCGGCCCCGCTGCTGCTGACCACCCAGGAGCAGGTCGAGCAGACGGTCGCCGGAGTCGCGAACTACGGCGGCTCGCTCGACGTGATCCTCGACGACGCCGAGCCGGAGGGGGAGTAGGAGATGCTGGCGATCGGCCTGGTCGCGCCCGCGGTGGTCCTGATCGTCACGGTCGTCCTGATCGTGCTCGCGCTCGTCTACTACCTCGTCCTGACGATCGTCGCGCTGCGGCGGGTCGCCGGCGGGCTCGACGAGGTGATCGACGCGGTCGGCGAGATCGTCGAGAAGAGCGCGCCGGTCAACGACGTCGTCGTCGCGATCAACGAGCAGCTCGACGCCGGGGTCGACCTGCTCGAGGGCCTGCTCGTCCAGAAGGCCGGCCTCAGCGACGCGGTCGGCCTGATCGACGGCGTCTACCCCGGGGCCGCCGAGGCCGGGCTGCGCAACTTCCCCGAGAGCACCGAGATCGAGCCGCCGCGGATCGGCGAGATCTACACGAAGGGCACGCTGAGCCTCGCCCGGCTCGGCCGCGAGGCGCCGGTCGCCGCCGCCAGCCCGGCCGGCGGCGAGGTGCTGCGAAACGTCGAGGGGGGCAGCCTGGCGGCGCGTCAGCTCTACCCGTCGGTCCGCCACACGAGCCCCGAGAAGCTGCCGAGATCGCCGGTGATCGGCTCCGATGCCCCCGTCCAGTACGAGCAGCGCGACGACGTCGGCGCTCCCCGCAAGCGGCTTCCGGCCCGTCGTCCCTGAATCGAGAGGAGTAGCGGCTTGCAGACACCTGCGCCATTCGAATACGAGCGGGCGACGAGCGTCGAAGGGGCGATCGAGGCGCTCGGCCGGCTCGGCCCCACCGCCCGGATCGTCGCCGGCGGCCACAGCCTGCTGCCGATGATGAAGCTGCGGCTCGCCAACCCCAAGCACCTGATCGACATCAACGAGCTCGCCGAGCTCTCCTACATCCGCTCCGAGGACGGCGAGATCAGGATCGGCGCGCTGACCAGGCACGCGGATCTGTTGCGGTCGGAGATCCTCGCCGAGCACTTCCCGCTGTTCGCCGACGCCGAGACGGTGATCGCCGATCCCGTGGTCCGCAACCGCGGCACGATCGGCGGTTCGCTCTGTCAGGCCGACGCCGCGGAGGACCTCTCCGCGGTCTGCTCGGCGGCGAAGGCCGAGGTCGTGATCCGCGGCGCCGACGGTGAGCGGGTGGTCGCGATGGAGGACTTCCACCTCGGGCCGTACATGACGGCGGTCGGCGCGGGGGAGATGCTGACCGAGGTCCGGCTGCCGCTGCGTGCCGGCGCCGGCAGCGCCCACGAGAAGGTCGAGCGCCGCGCCGGCGACTGGGCGATCGCCGCGGCCTCGGCGGCGGTCTGGCTCGAGGGCGGCACGATCATTGACGCCGGCATCGCGCTCAGCGCCGTCGGGATGACGACGATCCACCTGAGCCGGGCGGAGGAGCTGCTGAGGGGCAAGCCGCCCTCGGAGGAGCTGTTCGCGGAGGCGGGCGAGATCGCCTCCGCCGACTGCTCGCCGAGCGCTGACGGCCGCGGGCCGATCGACTACAAGCGCCACCTCGCGGGCGTGCTCACCCAACGCGCGCTGCGCCGCTCGACGGCGCGCGCCCTCAACCAGGAGGCCTGACGATGGAGATCTCGATGACGGTCAACGGCGAGCGGGTCTCCGAGGAGGCTGAGCCGCGGACGCTGCTCGTCCACTTCATCCGCGACGCGCTCGGGCTGAAGGGCACCCACTGGGGCTGCGATACCTCCAACTGCGGCGCCTGCGTGGTGCTGATGGACGGCGAGCCGGTCAAGTCCTGCACGGTGCTGGCGGCGATGTGCGACGGGCACGAGATCCGCACCGTCGAGTCGCTCGAGAGCGAAGGCGGAGCTCGACCCCGTCCAGCAGGGCTTCCACGAGCTGCATGCCCTGCAGTGCGGCTTCTGCACCCCCGGGATGATGATGACCGCCCGCGCCCTGCTCGACGAGAACCCGAACCCGACCGAGCACGAGATCCGGACCGCGATCTCCGGCGGCATCTGTCGCTGCACGGGCTACAAGAACATCGTCGGCGCGATCCAGTGGGCGGCCGCGCAGGAAGCCACGACCAGACAGGAGGCCTGAGCATGGCGACGGTCGAGAACCTTCCCAGCCCCGAGACCGAGCGGCCGATCGGCTTCGGCCGGCTGAAGCGCAAGGAAGACGAGCGCTTCATCCGCGGCCAGGGCACCTACCTCGACGACATCGAGCTGCCGGGGATGGTCCACGGCGCGATCCTCCGCAGCCCCTACGCCCACGCGAAGATCGTCTCGATCGACACCTCCGAGGCGCTCGCCCACCCGAACGTCGCCGCGGTCGTCACCGCCAAGGACCTCGAGACGCTCGGCCTGGCGTGGATGCCGACGATCTCCTACGACACCCAGGCCGTGCTCGCCGGCGACAAGGTCCGCTTCCAGGGCCAGGAGGTCGCCTTCGTGATCGCGACCGACCCCTACTCGGCCCAGGACGCGCTGAAGCTGATCGACGTCGACTACGAGCCGCTGCCGGCGCTGGTCAACGCCCGCAAGGCGCTCGATCCCGATGCGCCGCTGATCCGTGACGACAAGACCGGCCAGACCGACAACGTCGCGAGCCCGACCTGGGAGGCCGGCGACGAGGCGGCGACCGAGCGCGCCTTCGCCGAGGCCGACACCGTCGTCAGCCGCGAGATGATCTACCCGCGCTGCCATCCGGCGCCGCTCGAGACCTGCGGGATCATCGCCGACTTCAACCCCGAGACCGGTCAGCTCGACATCTACAACGGCAACCAGGCGCCGCACGCCCACCGCACGGTCTACGCCCACGTCGCCGGCCTCGCCGAGCACATGATCCGGATCCGCTGCAACGACATCGGCGGCGGCTTCGGCAACAAGGTGCCGGTCTACCCCGGCTACGTCTGCGCGATCGCCGGCTCGATCGTCGCCGGCGTGCCGGTCAAGTGGGTCGAGAACCGGACCGAGAACCTGACCTCGACCGGCTTCGCCCGCGACTACATCATGCACGGCGAGATCTGCTCGAAGGACGGCAAGATCACCGGCCTGCGGGTCGATGCGATCGCCGACCACGGCGCCTTCGACAGCACCGCCCAGCCGACCAAGTTCCCGGCCGGCTTCTTCCACATCTGCTGCGGCTCCTACGACCTCGAGGCCGCCCACGTCAAGGTCAAGGCGGTCTACACGAACAAGGCTCCCGGCGGCGTCGCCTACCGCTGCTCGTTCCGGATCACCGAGGGCGTCTACATGGTCGAGCGGATGGTCGACGCGCTGGCGCTGGAGATGGGCGTCGACCCGATCGAGCTGCGGATGCGCAGCTTCATCCCGCCCGAGGAGTTCCCCTACGAGACGACGACCGGCTGGACCTACGACTCCGGCGAGTACGCGAAGACGATGAAGGTCGCGATGGAGATGGCCGGCTACGAGGAGCTGCGGCGCGAGCAGGCCGAGAAGCGCGCCCGCGGCGAGCTGATGGGGATCGGCGTCTCGTTCTTCACCGAGGGCGTCGGCGCCGGCCCGCGCAAGCACATGGACATCCTCGGGCTCTCGATGAACGACGGCGCCGACCTGCGCGTGCACCCCTCCGGCAAGGCGGTGGTCAGCATCAGCGCCCAGACCCAGGGCCAGGGGCACGAGACGACCTTCGCCCAGATCGTCTCCGAGGAGCTCGGGATCCCGCCCGAGGACGTCGAGGTCCGCCACGGCGACACCGACAAGTCGCCCTACGGGCTCGGCACCTACGGCAGCCGCTCGACCCCGGTATCCGGAGGTGCGGTCGCGATCGTCTCCCGCAAGGTCCGCGACAAGGCGCGGCTGATCGCGGCGACGATGCTCGAGGCGCGCCCGGAGGACCTCGCCTGGGAGAAGGGCCGCTGGTTCGTCAAGGGCGACCCCGAGCAGGGCGCGATGATCGAGGAGATCGCCGAGCGCGCCTACAGCGGCGAGCCGATGCCGGCCGGGATGGAGGGCGGCCTCGACGGCCAGGTGATCTACGACCCGCCGAACCTGACCTACCCCTACGGCGCCTACATCGCGGTCGTCGACATCGACCCCGAGACCGCTCAGGTCACCGTTCGCCGCTTCATCGCGGTCGACGACTGCGGGGTGCGGATCAACCCGATGGTCGTCGACGGCCAGATCCACGGCGGCCTCGCCGAGGGCGTCGGGATCGCGCTGATGGAGCTGATCGCCTTCGACGAGGAGGGCAACTGCCTCAACTCCTCGTTCATGGACTATCTGATCCCGACCGCGCTCGAGTGCCCCGACTTCGAGCTCGGCGAGACCGTGACCCCCTGCCCGCACCATCCGCTCGGCGCCAAGGGCATCGGCGAGTCGCCGAACGTCGGCTCGCCGCCGGCGATCGTCAACGCGGTGATCGACGCGCTGCACAGCACGCACGGGGTCGATCACATCGACATGCCCTGCACGCCGGCTCGCGTCTGGGCGGCGATGCAGGGGCGCCCCGAGCCCCCGCAATGATCAGCCCGGAGCTGTCGCGGCGATCGCAGGAGCTCGCGGCGGCCCGCGAGCCCTTCGTCACCGCGACGGTCGTCCGGGTCGAGCACCCGACCAGCGTCGAGCCCGGCAGCGTCGCGCTGGTCCTCGGCGACGGCACGATCGACGGGTTCGTCGGCGGCGTCTGCGCTGAGCAGAGCGTCAAGGCCTACTCGCTGGTCGCGCTCGAGAGCGGTGAGCCGGTGCTGCTGCGGATCCTTCCCGACCCCGATTCGGGCGACGGTGCGCCCGACGGCGCCGAGCCCTCCCCCGAGGCCGCCGCGGCCGCCGCCGAGGAGGTCCCGAGCGCCGAGCAGGGCGTCGTCACCGTCAAGAACCCGTGCCTGTCGGGCGGTGCGATCGAGGTCTTCCTCGAGCCGGCGCCGCCGGCCCCCCGGGTGCTCGTCGTCGGTGAGACGCCGACCGTCGCCGCGCTTCTGCGGATCGCCCCGGAGCTCGGGCTCGAGCCGGTCCCCACCGACGGCCACGACCCCGAGCCCGCCCCCGGCGATCTCGCGCTGATCGTCGCCGCCCACGGCCGCGACGAGCTGCACGCGCTGCGCCGCGGGCTCGAGGCGGACCTTCCCTACGTCGGCCTCGTCGCCAGCGCCAAGCGCGGCGCCGGCGTCCTCGACGAGCTGCGGACCGTCGGCGTCGGCGAGGAGCTGCTCGAACGGATCGACGTGCCCGCCGGCATCCCGATCGGCTCGCACAGCCCCGGCGAGATCGCGCTCTCGATCCTCGCCCGGATCGTCGCCGTCAGGCGGGCCGACGCGGATGCAGCCGAGCGCGAGCCCGCCCCACGCCGTGCGCCCGGCCGGCTCCGGGCGACCCCCCACGCGGTGGCGATCGATCCGATCTGCGGGATGACGGTCGCCGCGGTCGAGAGCACGCTCTCGGTGCAACGCGACGGCGAGACCGTCTACTTCTGCGGCGCGGGCTGCAAGGCGAAGTTCGAGGCCGAGGAAGAGCATGCCTCCGCCGCCCGCTGATCGCCGGCCCTTCGTCTCCGGTCTGGTGCTCGGGGCCGGCGGCTCGAAGCGGCTCGGGCGCCCGAAGCAGCTGCTCGACTACGGTGAGGGGACGCTGCTCGGTCACGTCGTCGACGTCGCCCGCGACTGCCGCTTCGATCAGACGATCGTCGCGATCGGCGGCTTCGCCGAGGAGGTCCGCGAGAGCGTCGATTTGAGCGGAGCCGAGGTCGTCGTCAACGAGGCCTACGGGGCGGGCTGCTCGTCCTCGATCGCGGCGGCGCTCGCGGTCGTCGACCGGCGCTGCGAGGTCCTCGTCCTGATGCTCGGCGACCAGCCCGGGGTCGGCTCGGAGACGGTCGCCGCGCTGCTGGCGGGCCGGGGCAACGCGCCGCTCGCGGTCTGCCGCTACGACGACGGCCGCGGCCACCCGATCGCCTTCGATCGCGAGGTCTTCGGGGCGCTCGCCGACCTGCACGGCGACAAGGGCGTCTGGCGGCTGCTCGACCAGCGCGCCGGCGACGTCGCGGAGGTGCCGATCGCGGGCCCGATTCCGCGCGACGTCGACACCCCGGAGGACTACCGGGCGGTCCTCGACGAGCTGGCGGTGCGATGAGCGGCGCCGGCCCGGAGGGGGAGAGCGGGGAGGCGGCGGCCGAGATCGAGCGGATCGTCCCCGACGTCGAGACGCTCGCCCGGCGGCTCGCAGATGTCGACTACCTCGTCGACGAGGGCCTGGCGACGTCGATCTTCCTCAGCCTGCGGCTGCCGCAGCCGCTGCTGCTCGAGGGCGAGGCGGGGGTCGGCAAGACCGAGGCTGCGCTGGCGCTGGCCGCGGTGCTCGAGACGCCGCTGATCCGCCTCCAGTGCTACGAGGGGATCGACGCGGCGGAGGCGCTGTACGAGTGGAACTACCCCCGCCAGCTGCTCAGCATCCGGCTCGCCGACTCGGGCGGGCGCTCGCTCGACGAGGAGCAGCTGTTCGGCCCCGACTACCTGATCCAGCGGCCGCTGCTGCGCGCGCTCGAGCACCCTGGCCCGCGTCCGGCGGTGCTGCTGATCGACGAGATCGACCGCGCCGACGACGACTTCGAGGCCTTTCTGCTCGAGCTGCTGGCCGACGCCGCGGTGACGATCCCCGAGCTCGGCACGGTCCGCGCCACCCACCCGCCGATCATCGTCCTCACCTCGAACCGGACCCGCGACCTGCACGACGCGGTCAAGCGCCGCTGCCTCTACCGCTGGATCGACTACCCGACCCCCGAGCGCGAGGTCGAGATCATCCGCCGCCGGGTCAAGGGCGCCTCCGAGAGCCTCGCGGTCCAGGTCGCCGACGCGGTCTCGCGGATGCGCGACAGCGACGTGCAGAAGCCGCCCGGGATCGCCGAGGCGATCGACTGGCTCGCCGCGCTCGAGCTGCTCGGGGTCGAGCGCCTCGACGCCGAGGCGGTCGAGCGGACGCTCGGCTCGGTGCTCAAGTACGACGAGGACCAGGAGGTGATCCGCGCTGCCGGCCTCGAGCAGCTCGTCCCCGACCGTGGCTGACCAGGGCCCAGGGCCGCCCCAGCGCGAGTTCGGGGTCGAGACGATCCACCTCGACCTGCCGCCGCTCGCCGGGGCGCTCGGTCAGCGGCTGCGCGACGCCGGCGTGCCGGTCACCCCCGAGCGCTCCGCCGAGTTCGCCCGCGCGCTGAGGCTGGTCCGGCCCGAGAGCCGCCGTCGCCTCTACTGGACCGCGCGCTCGATCTTCGTCTCCGACCGCTCGCACGCCGCGGCCTTCGACGCCGTCTTCCGCTCGGTCTTCGGTGGGCAGCCGCCGAGCGGGGAGCCGCCGCCCGAGGACGCGGAGACCGTGCCGGCGCCGGCCGACGAGCGCCCGGCCGCCGAGCGGCGGGATTCATCGACCGAAGCGGCGGCCCAGCAGCGGCAGCCAAGCGTCGCCTCCGCGCCCTCAGGCGATCGCGACGGCGACGACGAGGGGGCCGAGCTCGATCTGCCGCTGGCGATCGCCAGCGAGGAGGAGCGGCTCGCGGGCAAGAGCTTCGAGGCGCTCGAGCCGGAGGAGCTCGCGCAGCTCTACCGGCTGATGTCGCGGCTCGAGCTGGCGACGCCGCTGCGCCGGACCCGGCGCCACGAGAGCGCCCACCACGGCCGGCGCGTCGATCTGCGCCGGACCCTGCGGGGCAGCCTGCGCACCGGCGGCGATGCGATCCACCTCGCCCGCCGCCGGCGCCGGATCGTCCGCCGCCGGCTGGTGATGCTCTGCGACATCTCCGGCTCGATGGAGCCCTACGCCCGCGCCTACCTGCAGTTCCTCAGCTGCGCCGCCGGCAGCGGCCCGCACGCCGAGGCGTTCGTGTTCGCCACCCGGCTCACGCGCCTGACCCGGGCGCTGGCTGCACGCAGCCCCGAGCGGGCGATCCAGCGGGCCGCCGCCGCGGCCCCGGACTGGTCGAGCGGGACCCGGATCGGCGACGCGCTGAAGGAGTTCAACGATCGCCATGGGCGCCGGGGCATGGCCCGCGGCGCCGTCGTCGTGATCCTCTCCGACGGCTGGGAGCGGGGCGACCCGGAGCTCGTCGGCCGCGAGATGGAGCGCCTCGCGCGCCTCGCCCACCGGATCGTCTGGGTCAACCCGAGGGTCGGCGCCGCCGGCTTCTCGGTCGAGGCGGCCGGCATGCGGGCCGCCGTCGAGCACTGCGACGCGCTGGTCAGCGGCCACAGCTTCGAGGCGCTCGGCGAGGTCGTCGAGGCGATCGCCGGGCCACAGCTGGATCGGCTGCCGGCGAGCCTCGCGGCGGCGGCAGCGGACGCGGCCGACGCCGAGGAGCCGTGGGCGAGCGCGACGCCGGTTCCGGGCAGCTCGGTCGCGATGCCGAGCGGCTACGGGCCGAGCCGGGGCAGGACGACGCCGGGATGGGGGCAGCGATGAGCGCCGGGCCGAAGACCTGCATCTATCCGGGCTGCGAGCGGCCGGCGGCGCCCCCGCACCCGCATGGCGGACCGCAGCCGGCGTTCTGCGACCTGGAGGAGCACAATGCGCTCAGCGCTCACCAGGAGCGGCAGCGGCTTCAGTCCGAGACCCGAGCCGACCACGACGAGGAGGATCAGTGATGGCTGACGAGGCGTATCGAGCGGTGTTTCTGCGCGTTCACCCGACCGGGAAGATGGTGCTCAGCCTGACCACCGAGTCCGACGGCAACGAGGCCGACTACGCCGAGCAGGTCGCCGCCGAGCTCGGCGTCCCCGCGCTCGACGTCAAGGTCGTGCCCGCCGATACCGATCGCTTCGGGGTCGGCCACGGCTTCAACACCCGCCCCTCAGGCGGGACGCCGGCGGCGATCAGCAGCGCGACCGGCAGGATCCTCGAGAAGTCGCGGCTGCTGGCGGGCGCGGCGCTCGAGGCCGAGCCGGACAGCCTCTCGTGGGCGAACGGCGCCTGGGTCGCCGGGGACGGCAGCGACCCCGAGCAGGTGCAGACGGTGGAGGAGATCGCGATGTATGCGCACGGCACCGGCGAGCTGCCGCCGGGCGTCGAGGGCGGCCTCGACGCTCAGGCCGTCTACGCGGACTGAGGCTGGATCTAGAGGTGGCCCTCGATCACGACTTCGACCTCGTCGGAGACCTTCAGCGCCCCGAACAGGGTCGAGTAGGGCTCGATCCCCCAGTCGCTCTGCTTGACGACGGCGCTCCCCGCGATCGCTCCGTCCTCGCCGATCGCGAGGTCGAAGGCGACCGGCCCGCTCTCGTCGCCGATCGTCAGCTCGCCCTCGACGCTGATCCGGCTGCCGTCGGCGGCGGGCTGCACCCGGCTCGAGCGGAAGCCGATCTCCCTGCCCTCGAGGACCTCGTCGTTGATCGTCTTCTCGATGTTCGCCTTGTCGTCGTCGCTGAGCGCCTTCATCCCGCCCGAGCCCTCGATCACCCGCAGCGAGGCGGAGTCCGCGGTCAGCTCGACGCTGGTCCCGGCGGGATCGTCGGCGACGACCAGCGTCGCCTGCCAGGAGTTGACCGCGATCACGAGGTCGTGGCCGGCCTTCGCGGCGGCGCCTGTTCGCCCCGTGCGGACCGAGAGCGCGGCGTCATCGGGCCCGAGCTGATGAGTACCTGAACCAACCGACATGCGCCCAGCATAGTCGCGGGCGCGAGACCAAGGAGAGGCAGAGCAGCATGGCTACAGAACTCGATCACACGTTCACGACGGCGAAGCCGATCGACGAGAGCTTCGCGGCGGTGACCGACCTCGAGCGGGTGATCCCCGCCGTCGAGGGTGGCAGCGTCACCGAGGTGACCGGACCGGACTCGGTCAAGGCCGAGATCCTGTTGACGATGGGGGCGATGTCGATGACCTTCGTCGGCACCGTCGAGGTCGCCGAGAAGGACGCCGAGGCGCACCGCGCCCTGCTGCGGATCAAGGCGAAGGACTCCGAGGGCCAGGGTCACGCGAACGCCGACGTCGTCTTCCAGCTCAACGACGGCGGCGGCGAGATCCACACCAAGGCGCAGATCACCGGCAAGGCCGCGTCGATGGGGGAGGGGGTGGTGATCGGGGTCCTCGACGGGCTGATCACCGACTTCACCGGAAAGCTCGGCCAGATCTAGCCGGCATGGCGACGGTCGCGATGCGAGAGATCCGCGAGGGTGAGGTCCCGCCCGGCGCCGGCACCGCCGTCCAGGAGGATCCCGGCCGGCCCGCGTTCCGCGGCAACGGGCCCGACGACTACGTCTGCGTGCAGTGCGGCAACCTCCTCGCCGAGTCGATGCACGCGATGCAGATGACGAAGAAGGTGCGGGTCCGCTGCGGCCGCTGCCGGACGGTCAACGTCGCCCGCTACGAGGAGTCCGAGCAGGCCGGGCGCGGTGGCTGAGGTGGGCCCGCTGCTCGGACACATCGGCGCCGTCCCGGTCGAGGAGCTGGCGGCGGCGCTCAGCGGGCTCAGCGTCGGGGCGATCACCGCGGCGCTGATCACCCGCGTCCGGAGACTGCGCTCGGGGCTTGCCGCGGGACGTCGCGGGGCGACGTCGAAGCCGGACCGGCGGTGAGATCAGCGGAGGGCCTGTCCCCGGTCGTGATCGCCTGGCGCGCGGCCCACGGGCTGATCGCCGTCGGGTTCCTCGGCGCGATCGCATACATCTGGTGGTGCGCGATCAGCGGCCGGCGCGGGCCCGTGGCTGCGGCCGGCGGTCGGCGCGCTCGCGGCAGAGGCGGTGTTCGTGGCCGCGAACAAGGGCGACTGCCCGCTGGGTCCGCTCGGCGATCGGGTCGGCGATCCGATGCCGCTGTTCGGGCTGGTGCTGCCGCCGCGGGCCGCGAAGCTCGCGGTCCCGGTCCTCGGCGCCGTCACCGCCGCGGGGATCGCGCTGCTGGCGATCCGCTCGCCGCGGCCCGGGCGCGCCGACCGGCCGTCGCTTCGGTAGCCTCGTCCGGGTGAGCGGAACGAGCAGCTTCACGGCCGAGGAGGCGAGGGCCGCCGGCGAGCGGATCGGGATCGACTGGGCGAGCTCCCCGTTCGACGTCGAGCAGTTCCGGGCCGGGATGGACGTCGAGCTCGAGCACGGTACCCACGACCCCGAGACCAACGTCACCGACGACGACGTCGAGGTCACCGCGAAGATCGCCTGGGCCCACCTGAACGAGTTCCCCGACTACTACACCCGCCTGGCCGCGATGGAGGCCGAGGCCGAGGCCCACTGGGCCGAGCAGGGCGAGTAGCCGCGCCGAGCGACCCACACCGCCGCCGCTCAGTGCTCGTCGGCCAGGCCCCGCCGCCGTGCCCACAGTGCCGCCTCGGTGCGGCTGTCGACGCCAATCCGCCGGTAGACGCTGGTCAGGTGCGTCTTCACCGTCTTCTCGCTGATCTCGAGCCGTCGCGCGATCAGCTTGTTCGGCAGGCCCGCGCCGACCAGCGCCAGCACCTCGCGCTCGCGTTCGGTCAGCTCCTCGGGGCCGTCACCCGCCTGGCGGGCCTGAAGCAGCGCCCGGGCGGCGGTCGGCGCGAGCGGTGACTCACCGGCCGCGGCAGTCCGCAGGCCCTCGAACAGCTCCTCCGGGGCGGCGTCCTTGAGCAGATAGCCGATCGCCCCGGCGTCGATCGCTTCGAGGATCCCCTTCTGGTCGGAGAACGAGGTGAGGATCACGATCCGCGCCTCGGGGTCGGCGGCGGTGATCTTCCGGGTCGCCTCGATCCCGTCCATGACCGGCATCGAGATGTCCATCAGGACCACGTCGGGCCCGAGCTCGGCGGCCCGCTCGATCGCCGCCGCCCCGTCGTCGGCCGCGCCGCAGACCTCGATGTCGTCGGTGCCGGCGAGCAGCTCCTCGAGCCCGGCGCGGACGACCGGGTGGTCCTCGACCACCAGCACGCGGATCATCGGACCGGCACCTCGACCCGGATGCGCGTCCCGGCGCCCGGCTCGGAGTCGAGCTCGAACTCGCCGCCCGCCTCGGCGGTCAGGTCGGCCAGCATCCGCAGCCCGAAGTGACCCGGCGCGGCGGCATCGGGATCGGGCGAGAAGCCGCGGCCGTCGTCGCTGATCTCGAGCCGCGCCAGCCCCGCGGAGACGCTGACCCCGATCATCAGCTTCTCCGCAGCGGCGTGGGCGACGGCGTTTCGCGCCGCCTCCTGGGAGATCCGGAAGAACAGCGTCTCGATCTCCGCCGGCAGATCGAGATTCTCGGGAACGCTGGATTCGGCGTGCAGGCCGCGGGCATTGAGGCCGCCGATGATGTCCGACAGCGCGGCGCCGAGACCGGCCCGGTGCAGGTCGGGCGGGTAGATCTCGACCAGCAGCCCGCGCAGGTCGCGAACGCTCTGGCGCAGCCGCGAGGCCGCCTCGGCGAGCTGCGGGGCTTCGCCGCTGCTCTCGCGCTCGGCTCGGCCCGCGGCGGCGGCAACCGAGTAGGAGACGCCGGCGAGGTCCTGGACGACGCCGTCGTGGAGGTCCTGGGCGATCCGCCGCCGCTCCATCTCGGAGGCGTCGATCGCCCGCTCGAGCAGCGCCTCGCGCTCCTGCTGACCGCTGCGCAGGCGGCGGGCCAGCGAGCCCGCCAGCGGCAGCTGCAGTGCGGCGAGCACGAGCAGAGCGCCGATCAGGACCGGGGCGAGGGTCGACCAGATCCGCCGGCCCGAGGAGCTGACGAAGCTGGAGCGGGTGTAGGTCTCGAACAGCAGCGGCTCACCGTTGCGGCTCTCGATCGGCAGGTAGACCTCGAGCAGGTCGACGTCGCGTGGCTCGAACCGGTTCTCCGGCTGCGAGAGGTCGGTGGTCTCGGCCTCGACCCCGCCGTTCTCGAGGATCTCGAGCTCCTCGCTGCCGAGCTCGAACCGCTCGCCGACCAGCCGCGGCTCGTCCGAGTAGACGATCCGCGAGTCGGCGTCCCAGATCTTCACCCGGACGATCCCGTCCCGGCCGAGGATCCGGTTGCGAACGACCTCGTCGAGCAGCCGCTGCGCCCGCGGGTTGCCGGCGATCAGGCGCGGGCCGACGAGCGGCTCGACGATTCCCTCGCCGGCCAGCGAGCTCACCTGCTTTGCATCGCGGGTCGCCTCGTCGATCCCGGCCGCCCTGAGCAGGTAGGCGGCGACCAACCCGATCGCGACGATCGCCAGCAGGCCGGCCAGCGCGAACTGCACGACCGGATTGCGCAGCTGCGCCCGGACGCCACCGTTCTCGCTGCGCTTGGACCCGGCCACCGACACCGGCCCATTCTCCCGCGTGGCGGGGGCGGGTAAGGGGTCCTAGGACCAATGTCCGATTGATTGCAGGCGCCCCGCAGACGACCCTTGGTCTCAGCTCTGAAACCGCGAGCGGGCATCCGCCCGAGCGGACCGACTCACTGGAGGGAACGACGATGAAGCGAAAGATCCTGATTCCGCTGACGATGGCGGCGACGGCGGTGGCGCTGAGCGTGCCGACGGCCTCGGCCAAGAACGACGACATCCGCAAGGCCGGTAGCTGCACGGGCAGCAGCAGCTCGAAGATCAAGGCCAAGCCCCGCGACGGCCGGCTCGAGGTCGAGTTCGAGGTCGATCAGAACCGCAACGGCGTCAAGTGGAAGGTCCGCCTCAAGGACAACGGCAAGCGCGTCTTCCGCGGCACGGCGAGGACCAGGGGCCCGAGCGGCTCGTTCTCGATCGAGCGCAAGATCGCCGACCGTCCCGGCACCGACGCGCTGACCGGGATCGGCAAGAACCCCGCCAGCGGTGAGCGCTGCGTGGCGAAGCTGAGGATCTGAACCACGAACCGCTCGCTCCTCGGTGCAGGCGCTCGACTCCGGCCCCGCGGTCGGAGTCGAGCGCCGCTGCGCTGCTCGCTCGGCCCGCTGTGGCGCGCTGGGGCCGGCACCTAGGCCTGCGGCTCGGTCAGCACGGCGAGGTCATCGAGATCGACCGGACGCGCCCCGGCGCGCTTCATGCTGATCAGGTCGTCGCGTCCGGCGACCGCGATCTCGAGCTCGCCGAGTTGGATCTCGAGCGCGCCTGCGCGAAGCTGATCGTAGGGAGGGGCACCGGGGGCATCGTGGAGCACGTCGATCGCCCCGTGCCGCGAGTCGAACTGCCAGAGCGTCGCCCGCGGCAGCATCGCCGCCGAGATCTCGAGGCCCTCGCTGCCCGGGTTCAGTGTCCGCGCGCCGAGCTCGTTCAGGGCGCTCGCGAGCCGCTCGAGGTTCCCCGGCGCCGGGTTCGGGAAGATGTCGACGTCGAACGTCGTTCGCATGTGGCCGTGGGTCTGGACCGCGAGGCCGCCGACGACGACGTAGTCGACCCCGTGCTCGGCCAGCGCGGCGAAGATCTGCTCGACGTCCGGCGGCCGGCGGGCATCGGGATCCTCAGCCGAGGGCGTCACGTCCGGCCTCCCTCAGTCTCCCGGCGAGCCGGTTGGCGGAGACCGCCAGCGCCATCCGCTCGGCCGGGTCGCGCTCCCGGAGCGCGGCCAGATGGACCGGGTCCGCCCGCGACTCGAGCCGGCGCGGGGCCAGCCCCGCCTCGTAGCCCAGGGCGAGCATCAGCGCTCGCACCGTCTCCCAGCGCGGCGAGCTGAGACCGCGCTCGATCAGGCTGACGGCGGCCTGCGTGGTCCCGGCGCGCCGGGCCAAGGAGCGCTGGCTCACGCCCTGCTCGAGGCGTAGGCGCCTGATCGTTTCCCCGGGCCTCATATAGAAAAGTATATCAAGAGCGAGGCCCAGCGTGACCTACTAGATAGATCGCTCTACTATCTGCTAGGATCGCGGCGATGCCGACCGCCACCGAGACCCCGACCCGCGAGCGGATCCTCTACACCGCCGCCGAGCTCTTCCGCCGTCAGGGCTACGCCGGCACCGGGCTGAAGCAGGTCCTGGCCGAGGCCGGGGCCCCGTTCGGCTCGATGTACCACTTCTTCCCCGGCGGCAAGGAGGAGCTCGCCGACGAGGTGCTCGCCACCGGCGGCCGCTTCTTCCTCGCCCTCTACGAGGGGATCGCCGCCGACGCTCCCGACCTGGAGGGCACCGTCAGCGACTTCTTCGCCGGCGCCGGGCAGACGCTGATCGCGACCGACTACCAGGACGCCTGCCCGATCGCGACCGTCGCCGGCGAGATCGCCAGCACCCACGAGCGCCTGCGACAGACCACGGCGGCTGCCTTCGAGAGCTGGTTTGCGGCCTTCGAGTCCGACGCGGTCGAGGCCGGGGTCGAGCCCGCCGCCGCGCGCGGGCTGGCGATCAGCGTCGTCGCGATCCTCGAGGGAGCGTTCCTGCTCTGCCGCTCGCTGCGCAGCACCGAGCCGATGGACGCCGCCGGCGAATCGGCGCTGGTCCTGGTCCGAGCCGCGCTCGCCACGTCCAGCTCACCGACGGGAGCCCGCGCATGACCTTCCTCCTCGGCCTGCTCGCCGGCGTGGTCCTCGCGCTCGCCGCCCGCGCCCTCTTGACCCGGGCGCTGCTGGTCAAGCTCCGCCGCGACATCGGCCGGCTCAACGCCGGCGACCACGAGCCGCTGCTCGCCGGCTTCGCCGACGACGCGGTGCTCCACTTCAACGAGGGGCCGCACCGCTTCTCCGGCGTCCACCGGGGCCGCGCGGCGATCGACCGGTTCCTGCGCGAGTTCACCAATGCCGGGATCCAGGCCGAGATCGAGGCGATCTGGTTCAGCGGCCCACCCTGGGCGATGACGCTGATGGTCCGCTTCGACGACGGGGCGACCGCCGCCGACGGCGAGCAGCTCTACGCCAACCGCACCGTCCTTCTGGCCCGCACCCGCTGGGGCAGGATCGTCGAGCAGGAGGACTTCTACGAGGACACCGCCCGGATCGACGCCTTCGACCGCCGCCTGACCGAGCTCGGCGTCCCGCCGCTGGCGGCCGGCGTCGACGAGGCCCCGGCGGCCAAGTCCCGCTCCTAGATCCGGCCCGGCCGGGCCGACCTCTACGGTCCCCGGTCCATGGCAACCACCCCGACCGCCACCGTGCCCGCGCTCGACCTGCTCCGCCGGCTCACCGCCGACCCCGCGGCGGAGTTCCGCGAGGGCCAGCTCGAGGCGATCGATGAGATCGTCGAGCGCCGCGGGCGGGTGCTCTGCGTGCAGCGCACCGGCTGGGGCAAGAGCGCCGTCTACTTCGTCGCCACCGCGCTGCTGCGCGAGGCGGGAGCGGGGCCGACGATCCTCGTCTCGCCGCTGATCGCGCTGATGCGCAACCAGCTCGAGGCCGCCGCGGCGCTCGGGATCGAGGCGGCGACGGTCAACTCCTCCAACCGCGAGGACTGGGAGGCGACCTTCGAGCGGATCGACCGCGGCGAGGTCGACCTGCTGCTGCTCAGCCCCGAGCGGCTCGCCAATCCGACCTTCCGCGCCACCGTGCTGCCCGAGCTGGTCCGCAGCTCGGGCCTGCTGGTGATCGACGAGGCCCACTGCATCTCCGACTGGGGCCACGACTTCCGCCCCGACTACCGCCGGATCGCGGGCCTGGTCAAACAGCTTCCCGAAACCGCGGCGGTGCTCTGCACGACCGCGACCGCCAACGACCGCGTGATCGGCGACGTCACCGAGCAACTCGGCGGCGGCGAGAGCGGGGCGGACCTGCTGACGATCCGCGGCACCCTCGACCGGCCCTCGCTGCGGCTCGAGGTGGTCGAGATGCCGAGCCAGGCCGAGCGGCTCGCCTGGCTCGCCACCTACCTGCCCGACCTCGAGGGCAGCGGCATCGTCTACTGCCTGACGGTGCGCGACACGATCACCGTCACCAACTGGCTCGACTCGCAGGGGATCAAGGCCGAGGCCTACTCGGGCCAGGTCGACTCGGACGAGCGGATCAGGATCGAGCGGATGCTGCTCGCGAACGAGATCAAGTGCGTGGTCGCGACCAGCGCCCTGGGGATGGGCTACGACAAGCCCGACCTCGGCTTCGTCGTCCACTTCCAGGGGCCGGGATCGCCGATCGCCTACTACCAGCAGGTCGGCCGCGCCGGCCGCGGTCTGGCCGAGGCCGACGCGGTGCTGCTGCGCGGCGCCGAGGACCGCGACGTGCAGGACTACTTCATCAAGAGCGCCTTCCCGCCGCCCGAGCAGGTCCAGCAGGTGATCGAGCTGATCGAGGGCTCGCGAGCGTCCGGTCAGCGTCGGCGAGCTGATGAACGACATCAACCTCGGCAAGGCGCGGCTCGGGCTGATGCTGAAGCAGCTCGAGGTCGAGGGAGCGCTGCGCAAGGTCGGCAGCAAGTGGCAGCGCAGCGGCCGCGAGTGGACCTACGACGAGGAGCGGATCCGCGCGGTGACCGCGGCCCGCCGGGCCGAGCAGCAGGCGATGGAGGCCTACGGCAGCGACGGCCGCTGCCTGATGGAGCTGCTGCGGAGCGAGCTCGACGACCCGGGCGCGGAGCCCTGCGGCCGCTGCGCGGTCTGCGCCGGGCCCCGCTTCGACGGCGAGCTCGACCGCGAGCTGTCGCTGCGCGCGATCGCGATGGTCCGCGACCGCGCGATCGAGATCGAGCCGCGCAAGTCGACCCCGGCCGAGACCGGCGGCTTCCCGCGGATCCCCCGCGGCGAGCTGCTCGAGCCCGGCCGGGCGCTGTCGAGCTGGAACGACGCCGGCTGGGGCCGGCTCGTCGCCCGCGGCAAGTTCGAGGACGAGCGCTTCGACGACGACCTGGTCACCGCGGCCGCCGCCCTGGTCGAGAACTGGAAGCCGGACCCCGCGCCGACCTGGGTCACCGCCGTGCCGTCGCTGCGCCGCCCCGAGCTGGTCCCCGAGTTCGCCGAGCGGCTCGCCGCCGCCCTCGGCCTGCCCTACGCTCGCCGCGGTCACCCAGACCAGGGAGATCCGCGAGCAGAACCAGATGGCCAACTCCCGCCAGCAGTTCGTCAACGTCCAGCGGGCCTTCGCGGTCGATCGCGCGGCTTGCGAGCCCGGCCCGGTGCTCTTGATCGACGACACCGCGGACTCGCGCTGGACCCTGACCGAGGTCGGTCGAGGGCTGCGCCGCTCCGGGGTCGTCGCGGTCTGGCCGCTGGTCCTGGCGAGCACCGCGGTCGGCGGCTGACGGCCGACGCCGGCTCGCGGCCTCACGGCGCGCGATAGGCTGACCTCATCGCTGAAGGCGGCGCCGAGAATGGCCCGCGGATCGCCTGCTTGGGCCGGGGCGGACGCCTCCCGCTACGGGTGACGGTGCTGAGGGCCACGAACACAAGCGAGCTGGCGAGCGACCGCAAGTCGCGCTTCGGCCTCGCGCTCTTGGTGGCCGCTGTGCTCTGCCTGTGGATCGCGCCCGGCGCGCTTGCGGTCACGGTGCCCGATCAGCTTTCCAGCGTCCCTGCCTCGCCGGCGAACGACAACAACCCGCTGATCAAAGGGACCGCCGACCTCGGCACCACGGTGACGCTCTACGCGACGCCCAATTGCATGCCCCCAGTTGCCGCAGTCGGCGATGCCGCCGACTTCGTTTCGTCGGGACTCACCCTCGACCCCCCGGTCGCCCCGCTTGGGGACGACACAGTGACGCCCTTCAGCGCGACGGCGAGCGATGGGGTCGGCGGCACCTCTGGCTGTTCAGCCTTGTTCACCTACGTCGAGGATTCCACTCCCCCGGCTCAGCCGACCTTCATATCCACCGTTCCCGCCTCACCGGCCAACGACAACACGCCGCTGGTCAAGGGGACCGCTGAGGCCGGCTCCGCCGTGACGCTCTACATCGGGCCCGGTTGTAGTGACGTGGTGGGCGGATTTGCTGCCGCCGCGTTCGCCTCGCCGGGCATTCTCGTCAGCGTCGCGAACAACACGACCACGACCTTCCGCGCCACCGCGACCGACGTTGCCGGCAACACATCCCCCTGCTCGAGCGACTCGATCACCTACACCGACGACTCGATCCCGCCGGAGACGGCGATCGACTCCGGCCCCGCAGGGTTGACCAACGACCCGACGCCAACCTTCACCTTCTGGGGCAGCCAGAGCCCATCGTTCGAGTGCAAGGTCGACGCAGGTCCCTGGTTCGCCTGCACGACTCCCTATACGAGCTTCGCGCTGGCCGACGGTCCGCATCGCTTCCAGGTCAGGGCGACCGATCCGGCCGGCAACACCGACCAGTCCCCGGCGACCAGGGACTTCACGATCGACAGCGATCTGCCGGAGACGACGATCGATGCCGGCCCCGCCGGCCTTACCACCGACGCCTCGCCGCGCTTCGAGTTCTCCTCCAACGACCCGAGCTCGATCTTCGAGTGCCGGCTCGACTCCGGCGATTGGGCCGCCTGCAGCTCACCGAAGTCCTACGGCCTGCTGCTCCAGGGCCCGCACACCTTCGAGGTCAGGGCTACCGACGCGGTCGGTAACGCCGACCCGATGCCGGCCCAGCGCAACTTCACGGTCGACACGAGGATCAACGGCTCCGCGGGCGCCAAGGCGGCCCAGAAGCAGGCGGGCAAGAAGATCGTCGTCAAGGCGAACGCGAGCTCCGGTGAGGAGCTTGACGTCGATGCGACCGGCAGGATCAAGCTCGGCAAGCGCTCCTACAAGCTGAAGCCAAAGACCAGGCGTCTCGGCCCGGGCCGCTCGACCACGCTGACCCTGAGGCCGAAGAAGCCGAAGCACGCGAAGAAGATCGCCAAGGCGCTGAAGAGGGGCAGGAAGGCGACCGCCAAGCTCAAGGTCAGTCTCACCGACGAGGCCGGCAACACCGAGTCCCGGAGACTCCAGGTGAAGCTGCGGCGCTGACCACCCGTCCGCCGAGCGCGTTGGTGGCGGCGCGGATGCCCCCGGCGCCAAACACGGGTACGCTCCGAGACATGGGGCAGGAGGAGCGGTTGAAGGGCTTGCGGGTTGTGACTGCGATGGTTGCCCTCGCCGTGCTCGCGCTGCTGCTCGCAGCCGCACCCGCGGGCGCCAAGAACTCAAAGCACCGCGAGTTCAAGCCGCCGCGGCCGGCGGCCGCCCAGTCGACCTGCGCCGGGGTCCGCGGCAACGGCCAGAACCTGTTTGCCCACTACGGCTCGCTCGCACGACACGTCGAGGAGTACGGCGCGATCACCTGCGTGGCCGGCGGCAGCTCGGGCAGCATCACCGCCTTCATCCTCGAGAGCATCTGGGCGAACCCGGATGTGCAGAACTGCCGGCAGGGACGACGCTGCGACCGCCTCGCCCGCGATGCGCGGATGGCGCTGATGCTGAAGTCGGTGACCGGATTGGTCGATACCGGCCTGTTCGAGGACGTGGCCACCGTCAACGAGCTGTTCGAGGGGATCTCGGCCGGCGAGATCGAGGAGCTGCTCAACGACCCCGACACCGCCGAGGAGGGCCTGCAGGCGCTGAGGCGGCTGCTGCGCGACCTCGGGCCGCTGATCAACCCCGAGGTCTTCGAGCTGCTCGCCAACTCGCCCGACCCGGTCTTCCACGCCACCGACATCATCGAGGGCCTGCAGAAGGGCCTGCAGTTCATCGTCGATGACCCCAGGGTCTTCCTCCGCACCTCGGTGATCGACTTCGACGCGGTCGCCAGCCTGTTCGGCGTCTACGGCTCCTTCTACGCCGGCTACGGCCCCGCCGATCGGGCCGGGGTCTCGGCCTGGCTGCGGGCCTGCGCCGAGCCTGGCCTCGGCCTCACCTGGGAGCAGGTCGCCCAGCTTCCCGGTACCGAGGGCCGGACCTGCGGCGAGACCTTCGGCGACCTCTTCAACGACTACCGCGAGGCGTTCGCGGCCGACGGCGGGCGGAGCCGGGTCGACGACCCGGTCGGCAAGTACCTGCCCAGCTTCGGCGTCACCGGCGTGCTGACCGGCGAGGCGATCTCCGCCTGGGAGGAGGCCAGGGTCGCCTGGATCGCCGCCGAGCCGATCCCGTTTGAGCCCAACTTCGACGACGTCGGCGTCGGCTACTGGGGCCAGCCGCGCGAGCTGCGGCGGATCGACCGGCGCCTCGACCGCCGCTACGACGATCTCGTCTCCGAGCAGTTCGTCCCGCTCGGCCCGGCCAGCTGGCGCGAGGTCCTCTCATCTTCGCCGGCCGAGCCCGGCTTCAGCCCCGCGGTCCCGCTCAGCAGCGGCGTGCTGTCGGTCGGCGGCTGGGCCGACCCGCTGCGGGTGCTGCCGCTGGAGGCGCTCGGAGCGAAGAAGACGATCGCGATCAACCGCCTCGGCGGGGTCGGCGGCTTCACCGAGTCGGTCACCCGGCTGCTCAACGCCGACGACGCGCAGGTCGAGGCGCTGTATTCGACCACCGACCCGGCCAGCTCCTTCTACCTCGGCCTCGAGCGCGCCAGCGGCGTCTGGTGCACCGACTGGGACAGCCAGGGCGGCGACCCCAATCGGCTCTTCAACGACGCCTACAACTCGCCGCTGATCACCGACGACCGACGACTCTTGCGGCCCCGCTTCGGCTACCCGAACGTCGGGCCCGACTACTCGATCGCCGGCTGCACTCCGGGCATACCGATCCCGGTTCCGGCCTCGTAGCCGGGACCCCTCTCGCCTGGCCCGAGGCCGCGGGCGAGGAGTATTGTCGGTGCTGTACCGAGAGCACCGATCAGGAGGGGACAATGCACGAGAACGCCGAACTGGTCCGCCGCGGTTATGCGGCCTTCAACGCGGGCGACATGGACACGCTCACCGAGCTCTTCCACGAGAACGCTTCGTGGCACACGCCGGGGAGCAGCCCGATCGCCGGCGACCGCCAGGGCCGCGATGACGTCTTCGCCCAGTTCGGCCGCTACGGCGGTGAGACCGGGGGCACCTTCAAGGCCGATCTCAAGTGGGTGGCCACCGATGACGAGGGCCGTGTGGTCGGCGTTCACCACAACACCGCCGAGCGCAACGGCAAGCAGCTCGATACCGGTGCCTGCATCACCTTCGAGATCGAGGACGGCCAGCTCGTCAACGGTCGCGAGCACTTCTACGATCTCGGCAACTGGGACGAGTTCTGGTCGTAGACCAACCGGCGCGAGCCTGAGGGCCGGGGCCGCCTGCAAGCGGCCCCCGCTCAGCGCTCGTAGGCGCCGATATCGGGCCTGTTGTCGCGCCTGTTTCCGCGCTGGTCCCGGCGCGGCGAGCTCGGCTTGTCGGCGGCACCTACCGCCGGGCTGCCCCTCCGCAGGGCGACCGTCTCGGTCGGACCGCCGTAGTCGCCCAGCGCCCTGATCTTCGGGTTCGCTTCGATCAGGTCGTTCCCGCCGAATCCGTTGCAGACGGCTGCCGGTCCGAGCGTCGAGAGCAGGTTGTTGCCCTGTGAGAAGAGCAGGGTTCCGGTGCAGTCGTTGCCGACGCCCGGCCCGAGGGTGTTGAGGGCGATCAGCGAGTTGCGGATGAAGACGCTGGAGTCGATGTTGCTGATCCCGCCGCCGGTCTCGCTGAACGGCGTGCTGTCGGTGTTGGCCACGTTGCGCGCGATCGTCACCGCGTTAAGCCGGGCGTCGGGCACCTGCTGGGTGTGGAGGCCGCCGCCGCTACTGCCGGCGCGGTTGCCTGACAGGGTCGAGTTGGTGATCTGCAGCGTGCCCGGGTTGCCGGCGTGGATGCCGCCGCCGGTCAGCGCGGCGGCGTTCGACGAGAGAGTCGAGGAGTCGACGACCAGCTCGCCGAAGCTCATCACCGCGCCGCCGGTGTCGTTGGTGATGTTGCCGGTGAGGCTCGAACGCTTGATCACCAGCCGGCCGTCGTTGAGGTAGAGCGCGCCGCCGCGGTTGCCCGCCTTGTTGAAGCTGAACGTGCTGCGGATCACCCGTGCCTCGGTCGAGAGGTAGGAGCTGCCGCCCTCGCCGGGGGTTGTGTTCGCGCGGATCTTCGAGTTCTTGATCAGCGCCGTCGGGCCGAGCGCCTCGAAGGCCCCTGAGCCGTCGCCCGAGCTGTTGCCCTTCAGCGTGCTCTTGAGGATCACCAGGTCGGAGCTACCCGAGCTGTAGATACCGCCGCCGGCATCCGGCGCGTTGTTTCCGCGCACGACGGTGTCGGTGAACTTGATCTTCGAATCGCCGCGCACCGCGCCGCCGTCCCCGGTTAGCTCCGGCCGGCCGCCGGTCAGCAGGAGGCGCTTGAAGCTCGTCGGCGCGCCCGGAAGGACCTCGAAGATCCGATCGAGCTCGCCGCCGTCGATGTGGGCGCGGCCCTTGCCGCGGTGAAACACCTTCAGCGGCCCGGTCACGTCGAGATCGCCGGTCATCGCGAGGTTCTCCGTCGTTCCCGGGGTCGCGAGCTGATAGGTCCGCTTGTGACTCCGGAGCTCGATCCGATCGCGCCCGGCTCGCGCGTTCGCCGCAAGCACCGCTTCGCGCAGACTGCAGCGTGAGGCCGTGCAGCCGTCCGGCGCGGGATCGCGTGCGGTGGTGACCTTGAAGCTCTTGGCCATGGCGCCGCCGGGGGCCAGCCCGGCCGCGAGCGAGAACGCGACAACCGCCACGCCGACGATCAGCCGCCGCCGGCCCGGCACTCCCGCTCCGATCGGCCTCGATTTCACCCCCGCCCGCATCGAACCAATCGTACCCGTGCCGCGGCCCCTCCGGCGACCCGGCGACGGAGCAACTCTCTCCCTGAGAATCCGTCGCGCACCGGGCGCCGATGTTAATTGGCGGGAGTGGGCTGTCCCGACCCGGAGGAGCTCGAGCGTTGGCGGATCCCCGCGTGCGCCCTGCGATCCGGCATGCTCCCGTCGTGGGCATCAACGCGGCAGCGGGCGATCGAATAGGGGAGCTCGCGATCCTCCGCCAGCTCAGCGCGCGGGTGAGAACTCGCGTGATGATCGACGTTGGCGCCCACCACGGCACAACGCTGGAGCCGTTCCTCGCAGCCGGGTTCGCGGTTCACGCGTTCGAGCCGATCGAGGCCAACAGGCGGCGGATTGCGGAGCGCCTGGGAGAACCGCAGAACCTGATCCTGCGATCGGAGGCGGTCAGCAGTCGTAGCGGCTTCGCGGAGCTTCGTCTCACGGTCCGCGACGACGGAGCCCCGCACGACACCCACCACAGCCTCGAGCGGATCGTCCGCCGATCGACTCACCAGGAGGACGACGGCGATCCGGGTGCCGACCGTGGCACTCGATGACCTCGCCGCGAGCTCCGAGATCCCGGCCGAGGTCGGGGTGCTGAAGATCGACACCGAGGGCCACGATCTCGCGGTGCTCGAGGGGGCGGCCGGCCTCGACTGCGAGGTGGTCGCGGTCGAGTTCTGGAACGCCGGACACCCGTTCGGGGCGCCGCCCTCACCGATCGACGCGATCGTCCGGCTGATGGCGGAGCGGGGCTATCCGTCCTACGTCGTCGTCTCCCATCTCGGTGGGGCCACCGAGCTCGACTTCGACTCGATCGGGGCGCTCGACGACGCGGCCTGGGGCAACGTCTTCTTCTTCCATCAGCGGGCCGCCGACCTCTACGACGAGCCTCTCCCTGTGGCTGCGGAGCGGCGCGGCTCAGGGGATCGCGCCGCTGCTCGAGCAGCTGGCGCGCTCGCACGGCGAGGATCCGGCGTTGCGGTTCTTCGACGTCGGTGCGTTCAGGGGCGAGTTCACGAGCGAGATCCTCGCGGCGTTCCCGAGGTCGACGGCGACGCTGTTCGAGCCGGCGGGCGAGAACGCGGCGGGTCTCGAGCAGCGGTTTGGCGCCGATCCCCGGGTCGAGCTGAGACCGATCGCGCTGAGCGCTACCGAGGGTGAGCGCGAGTTCCAGTTCTTCGGCGGGGCGCCGGCGACGGGGAGCCTGCTGGCCCCGCATGCGCCGTCGGAGAAGCCGAGCGTGCGGTCGGTCGACGTCGCGACGCTCGACTCGGTCTGGGAGCAGGCCGGCCGACCCGAGCTGGAGCTGATCAAGGTCGACACGCAGGGGGAGGAGCTGCCGGTGCTCGAGGGCGGCAGCCGGATGCTCGCCGCCCAGCGCCCGGTGATCGTGGTCGAGGCGATCTTCATCCCCTCCTACCGCGGCCAGGCGGCGCCACACGAGCTGCTCGCGTTCGCAGCCGAGCGCGGCTATCGCCCGGTTCGGATCCTGAACGCCCACCACACGCGCTCCGGGCACCTCGCCTTCGCCGATCTCGTGCTCCTGCACGAGTCCGAGCCGACCCCGGACCCCGGGCCGCCCTACGTTCTCTGGGACCCCGACAACGCCGAGCACCTGCAGACGGCGCTACAGGCCGCAGACGAGGACCGTCGCTCGAAGCAGCGCGCGATCGAGAGCCTGCAGGATCGGCAGGTCAAGCTGCGGGACAGCCGGGCGCTGCTTCAGGGCGAGCTCGAACGGGTGCGCTCCTCGGCGAGTTGGAAAGCGACGGCACCCCTGCGGGCGCTGAAGCGTCGCCTGCGCGGCGACTGAGCCGGCGCGCGGTGATCAGCCCGCGCTCAGTCGAACTCGCCGGCGTTGATCCGCTCGATCAGCACCTTCGACTCCTCGCGGATCCAGGTCCCGTCGGCGGTCTCGATCACCGGCAGCAGCCTCTGATTGGTGTGCTCCTCGATCGCCTTTCGCCTGCTCCGCGGGTAGGTCGGCTCGCGCACCGCCTCGAACTCGACGCCCCGCTCCTTGAGCGCCTTCTCGACGGTCCAGCACGGGTGGGCGTCGATCTTCAGCCAGGTGACTCCGCACGTATGCAGCTTGACGCTCACAGGTACCTCCGGTTGGCGTAGGGATATCGCAGGTTACCCGGGAGCGTGCCGCCGCTGTGCGAGACTGCCTCGCCTTGGCTCAACGCCCCCATATCCGCATTGCCGCTGCCCTGGCGGCCGCGGCAGCCTTCGGCCTCGGCGCCGGCCCGGCGCTCGCCCAGGACGCGGCGATCTGCAAGAAGCGCGACAAGACCTACAGCGGCAAGAACGACAAGATCAACCTCGGTCCCGGCAGCCAGCGGGTCAACGGCGGCGACGGCAACGACGTGATCCGCGGCGGCCCGGGCAACGACATCCTCAACGGCGGCCGCGGCAAGGACCGCGTCTACGGCGGCCGTGGCAACGACGTCGTCTGCGGCGGCCTCGGCAACGACAAGGTCTTCGGCGACGAGGGCCGGGACAAGCTCTACGGCGAGGAGCAGAACGACCGGCTCTACGGCGGCCCCGGCAACGACTACATGCTCGGCTCCGCCGGGCTCGACAAGCTGTTCGGCTGGGGGCGCAAGGGGGGCGAGATCGTCGACGACGGGATCGACTTCCTCGACGGCAGCTTCGAGCGGGACGTGCTGCAGGCCGGCGGCCGCGACACCCTCAAGGGCGGCTCCGACAAGGACGTGCTGCGGACCAAGACCAAGGACGTGGCGCCGAAGAAGATGGACGGCGGGCTCGACGACGACAAGCTGATCGGCTCGAACGCCGCCGATCGGATCTTCGGCGATCTCGGCGACGATCTGATCGAGGGCAGGGCCGGCGACGACGAGCTCCGCGGCGAGGACGGCAACGACACGATCTTCGGCGGGCTCGGCGACGACCTGCTGTTCGGCGACAAGGGAGCCGACTTCCTCAGCGGCGATCAGGACAAGGACCGCTGCACCGGCGGCAAGGGAGGCGGCGATCGGGCCACCCCGAGCTGCGAGCGCACGATCGGGGTCCCCTAGGAAAGGCCGGCCCGCCGTCCGAGCGGGCCCCGCCGGGTATCCTTGCGGCTGTCGCCCGGTCAGCTGGGGCGCGGCGACGAGGGGGCGGAGAGCAAGGGTTTGGAGACACCGTGTTTGCAGGCAGGATGATCAGGACCGCGATCGCGACGACCGTGGTCGCAGCAGGGTTCGCGGCGGCCGCGCAGACGGCGCCGGCGGCGACCGACTTCCGTTGGTACAACGGCTACGACGAGGCGAGCACGCCCTCGAAGCTCGACAGGGTCGGCGTGCTCAGCGTCGGCCCGCGCAAGGCGAAGAAGATCCTGATCCTCAACCCCGGCACCTCCGGGGCAGCCGCCTACTTCTACCCGCTGGCGAAGCTGATCACCAAGAAGACCACCAACTGGCAGGTCTGGTCGATCGAGCGCCGCGGCACCCAGCTCGAGGACCAGTCGGTCTTCGACCAGGTCAAGCGCGGCGAGGCGAGCGTCGGGGAGATGTTCGACTACTACCTGAACTGGCTCACCGACCCGACGATCACCGACCACTTCGAGTTCATCGACGACGCCGACGTCGGCTTCGGCCGCGAGTGGGGGATGAGGGTCGCGGTCGAGGACCTGAAGCGGGTCGTCGACCGCGCGAACCGCAAGGCGAAGACCGTGGTCATGGGCGGCCACTCGCTCGGCGGCTCGATCACGACCGCGTACGCGACCTGGGACTTCAACGGCAAGCCCGGCGCCGATGGACTCGACGGCCTCGCCTTCATCGACGGCGGCAGCGGCCCCGACCCGAGCCTGACCCCGGCCGAGGCCACCGACCGGCTGAACGAGCTCGCCGCGGGATCCCCGTGGCTCTCGTTCGGCGGCATCACCGCGCCGTTCACCGGCCTCTTCAACTCGGTCGGTGCGCAGCTGGCGCTGCTCGCCCCCGATGATCCCTCGGTGCTGCACGACTGGCCGCTGCTGCCCGCCAACCTGAAGGCGCCGGTGCCGCCGACCAACCGGGCCGGCTACGGCTACGCGCTCGACGCCGATACCTCGCCGCCGGGCCTGATCGCGGCGCAGGTCAACGCCGGGCGGCTCGCCAAGAGCGGCGATCCCCGCGGCTGGGTCCGCGACGGTGAGATCAGCCCGCTACGGCGGGTGGCGAAGGCGTTCGCCGCGCCACAGCTCCAGGGCATGGACGGCACCGCCTGGTATCACCCGACCCGCCTCAACCTCGACTCGGGCGGGGTCGCCGCCGGCAATGACAACCCGACCCAGGACGTGCTCGACCTGAACGCGATCCACGGCGACGATCTCGGCCCGATTCCGATCTACGCCTTCGGCGCCGCGCTCGGCGGCCAGCGGGTGCTCGATGCGGCGCAGGCGCTCGCCGATCAGTCCTCGATCCCGGCGAGCAAGTTGCGGCTGGTCAACCGCGAGAGCGCCTACACCCACATCGACCCGCTCACCGCGCAGCCGAAGAACGAGTTCGTCCGGACCCTGAGGAAGTTCCTGCGGGGCCAGGTGGGCTAGGCCCGGCGCCGAGGCGCCGCCCGTCGCCCCGCCCGCGCCGTCCGGCGCGGGCGCTATCCACCTGGGGTCGGCCGGGAAGCCAGACCGAACCCCGACCCCGCGGCCGGCGAAGGAGGCTCAGATGTACTTCGCAATCCGCCGCAGCGACGACGGCCAGTATTGGTGGCGCGCCGTCGGCGACAACAACGAGATCATGGCCGCCTCGGAGCTGATGACCAGCAAGCAGAGCTGCGAGCACTCGATCCGTGTGATCCAGGCCCAGGCGGCTGGGGCGCAGGTGCGGGACCAGAGTGAGGACCGGGGCGCGGGTAGGCAGCGGCGGGCGGCGTAGCCCGGAGCCGTGGTGATCTCGACCTTCGGTCTACGAAACCGAAGGTCACAGGTTCGAATCCTGTCGGGCGCGTTACACGGATCCCCCGCAACGCCATGCGGTTCCGGGCAAGTTCGGCAGAAACCGCCGAATCGGCCCAAATCGCCGAACCGCTTCAACATTGGTGCGAGGACCATCGCGCAACCATCGCGCGGAACCTCGGAGAAGTTGTCGCGCGGGTGAGAGCCGCATATCGCGCTCGCGCCGTGAGCCAGGGGCCTCTTGGCGGGCCTTACTGCGCGGCGCTGGGCATGGTGGCGAGGCCGCCTCGACTCAGCTCGCCCCGGGGCGCCGCCCGCGCCCCTCAGGCGTCCGCCGCGCAGCGGAAGCCGAGGTTTCCGGACGATGAGTCCGGCTCGTCGCCGAGGCGCGCCGCCACCCGGTAGCGGCGGCAATAGGAGTGGTGGCATAGGTAGGAGCCACCCTTGATCACCCTGAGCTTGCCCTGCGGCGGGCCGGCGGGGTTGCGCTCCGAGTCCCGAGCGCGGTAGGTGGGATCGAACCAGTCGGCCGCCCACTCCCAGACGTTGCCGGTGGCGTTGTGCAGGCCGTAGCCGTTCGGGGGGTAAGCGTCGACGGGGGCGGTGCCGTAGTAGCCGTCGGCGGTGGTGTTGTGGTTCGGGAACTCGCCCTGCCAGACGTTCATCCGGTGCTCGCCGCCCGGCTCGAGCTCATCCCCCCAGGGAAAGACCTTGCCCTCGAGCCCGCCGCGGGCGGCGAACTCCCACTCGGCCTCGCTGGGAAGCCGCCCTCCGGCCCACTCGCAGAAGGCTGCGGCGTCGCCCCAGGAGATGTGGACGGCCGGGTGGTCGAAGCGCTCGGCGATCCCGGACTGTGGTCCTTCCGGACGGCGCCAGTCGGCGCCG
This sequence comes from uncultured Solirubrobacterales bacterium, assembly GCA_963700785.1. Lineage (GTDB taxonomy): Bacteria > Actinomycetota > Thermoleophilia > Solirubrobacterales > 70-9 > CAXMST01. Next base: position 11,460 of record CAVOYZ010000006.1, on the reverse strand, counting down.
TAGACCTGCCTCCACCACGGCGTCTGAGCGACCGCGCGGGTGTCGGGGAAATCGTCCCGCAGAAGGCCCGCGAAGACGAACGACCAGCCGTAGCGCTCGGCGTCGGTGGTGTGCCCGGTCGAGTCGACGAACTCGGCAAAGCGCCCGTTGGAGACCGCGTAGCGGTCGATCCGGAAGGGGTCGACGTCGACCTCTCGGGGCATCTCGCCGTCGCCGGGATAGGTCCAGGGATCGGCGCTTCCGATCGTGAAGGCGCCCCCCTCCAGCCGGGTCATCTCCCCGTATGAATCGATAAGTGCCAATTGCCGCGACAGATCTAGAGCGGGTCCGGCAGCAGCCGCGCGGGCCGAGCCACCCTCAGCTACTTGAGGCCTGCTCGCTCCGACCCGGCGGCCGATAGCCGGGAGTGCCACCTTCCTTCGGCGTCAGACGCTTTCTCTCGAGCTCATCGGATAGGAGCGCGAGCATCTTCTGCTGAAGCTCTCCTGAGCTCTCGTCCGCATGGCTCGGGTGGGCGAGGTTCCGCTCTTCGAGCGGGTCAAGGGTGAGGTCGTAGAGCTCGTACTCGTCTTGCTCGGGCTCGGTCACCTTGATCTTCTTGCGCCCCCGCAGGCGCTCGTCGCGCTCGCCTGGAACGGTCCAGAACTGCGGGTTGTCGTGGTAGCGGGAGAACTTGACCACGTGCTGCTCGCCGTCGACATCGACCTCGGCAACCACGGTCTCGATGTGGTTCGGCTGCTCGACCGTTGAGTAGAGGCGTGCGAAGCGCGCGAGGCCCTGAGGTGACGCCTTCTTGGATAGCTCGCTTCCCTCACTGATCTCATCGTCGGTCATGAAGAGCACGGGGTCGGTTGGTGCCTGCGGCTGCGCGGCCCGGATAGCCTCCGAAAGGTCACGGCCAACGAGCGGGCGCGCCTCAGTGTGGTCGGTGCTCAGCTGCGCGAGCGCCTCATCGCGGTCGATGCCGGCCAAGCCGAGCAGTGTTGGGATGAGATCGGCGTGGCTCGTCGGGATGTCGAACTCGCGGCGGCCTTCCGGCAAGAGAGGGCTCGAGACGATGAATGGCACGCGCAGCGACTCCTCGTAGGCGTTGTGCCACTTCTGGTGGAAGCCGCCGTGGGCACCCATCATGTCGCCGTGGTCGGAGGTGAAGACCACGATCGTGTTCTCGTAAGCCTTGGTCTCCCTCAGGGCGTCGAGCACGCGCGTGATCTGTTGGTCGACAGCCGCCTGCATCTCGTAATAGAACTTCAGATGCGGCTGCGTAAACGGCTGAGGGGCGAACGTCCTCGGCCACAGATCCACCATGCTCTGTTGACACCGCGGCTTCGTCGTCAGGTCCTCATCCTGGGTGGGTGCCTTCGGGACCTCGGGCACGGTTCGCGGGTGGTAACGCTGGCCCGCGGCGAGACCGAGGAGGCCAAAGAAGGCCACGTCGTGCGGGTTAAGGAGCGAGCAGACAGTCAGCCAGGGCTTGTCGCCGTCCTCGGTATCGAGGCGTTGGAGAAGCTCGATCGTCTCATCGGCGGTGAATGGATCCCGCACCGTGCCCATGCTGTGGGGGTCGAGGCCGTGCGGCTCCGGCCCGACCCATTCCGAGAAGCCCCACTCCTCGAGCAGGTCCTCCTGCAGGTAGCGCTCGATGTTCTCGGGCTGAGGTTCTCCGTCGTCGTCGACAGAAAGCAGATAGCCGTCCCCGTCCTCTGCGTCCAGGTGCGCGTGGGAGACATGCCACTTGCCCTTGTAGAAGGTGCTGTAGCCGCCGGCGCGAAACCAGTCACCCATGGTCGGCACCGAGTCGTGAGCGAGCCAGAACATCTCATCGCCGTCGGCGCTCTTCGCCACGCCATCTGTCTGGGTTACGCCGTGCAGCGAGGGGTAATGACCGGTCAGAAGCGATGAGCGGCTCGGGGCGCAGGCGGCCGCCATCGGGTAGTGATGGCGAAACTCGATCCCGTTCTCTCGTAGCCCCTCTTGGCCTGAGCACTCCTCGCGTCGGTACTCGGCCAGCTCGTCGGGTTCATAGACCGGGGCTGCGCGCTGCTCATCGGTCAGGATCAAGAGGATGTTCGGCCTGCTCATCGGTGGCGGAAACTATCAGTCCCTGCTTGGCCTGCTCGGGCTTCGCCCCGCGCCCTCGGGGGCGGGCGCCTGAATCGGGCTGACCGAAAATCTCATAACCCGGAGGTCGCGGGTTCAAATCCTGGCCGGCTATCGGAGCCCCCGCAACCACTCCAACACCGCCCACGTCGCCTCCAGATCCTCGCGGTTGTAGGCGAGGATCTCGTCCATGATTGCGTCGCGCTCGGCCTCGTCGGAGGTCTCGGTGGCGCGGATGTACTTGGCCATCGACCAGTCGCCGCCGTATTCGTCGAGCTGGCGCTCGTAGCCGGTCAGGGTCTCGATCTCCTTGAGGCTGTAGCTGGAGAGGGGGACGGCGACGGCGGCGCGGGTGATCGGAAGCAGGTCGAGGAGATTGGCCTTGACCCGAGCGGCGGTGCCGTTGGGGTCGCCGTAGCGGCTCACATAGAGGTCGATCTTGATCCGCTCGTAGGTGGCCCAGTGGACGAAGGGGATGTCGCCGTGCTCGGCGAAGATCGCCTCGCACTCGGCGAGGAAGCTCCGCCAGCCCTCGCGGTCGCCGCCGGGGCCGAAGCCGGCGAGCGCCGGACGGAAGCGGCCACCGCCCTCGCCGAAGCACTGCAGGCCCCAGATGTAGATCTTCTCGGCGTGGTCGAGGCGGGGGGAGATGCCCTCGAGGTCGAACATCACCCAGCTCTTCGCCTCGGGCAGCTCCGGCTGCCGCAGGAGGATCGGCTCGCCGCGGCGGTGGGCCTCGGCGCTCTGCAGGATCCGCGCGGCGCGGCCGCCGACCGGCTTGCTCCGCTCGCCCCAGGGGCGCTCGAGGGCGGCGAGCGAGTCGGCGTCGAAGCGCTCGAGCAAGAGCTCGATCGTGTCGGTGCCTTCGGCGTGGAGCTGGTCGATCAGGCCGCGGTCGGCCCCGGCCAGCAGACCGACCTCGCCGCGCTCGATCGCCTGCGGCCAGCAGTGGGCGCGGAAGCCGCAGCCCGAGCACTTCGAGGCGCCGACGTGCTCGTCGGGGCGCTCGTCGGTGAGCCGCAGCTCCAGCATCCGCTCGAGCAGCGCCAGCGCTTCGTCGGCCCCCTCGTAGGGGACGTCGTGGATCTCGTTTGTGCCGGCGTGAGCCTGCAGGGCGACGGGCGGGGCGCCCGTCGTCTGCTCGTAGAGCCAGCCGTAGGTGAGCAGCTGCATGCGGATGTATTCGTTGACCGAGTGGCTCAGCTTCGAGTCGCGGATCGCGTAGCCATTGCGGGCGGGAAGCATGAAGTCGGGGTGGCCGATGATCTCGGCCTCGACGCCGGCGAGCGTCACCGGGGCCCGGAGCACGCCCTGGTAGACGACCCGGTCGCCGGCCCCGAGCTCCTCGGCCGTGTACTCGGCCTGTCGCTCGCGCGGCAGCTCGGCGATGTCGACCGCGTCGGGGAAGCGGGCGAGGTGGCGGCGCTCGTGCTCGAGGCCCTGCTCGAAGAGCAACTCGCGGAAGGCGCTCGGCGGCTCCTCCTCGTAGCCGTGGCTTCGCAGCCACTCGCGAAGATCACAGCGGCTCGGCTTCAGCAGGTTGTAGAGGCCGCTGGGGGAGAGGCGGGGCAGTTCCTCCGGCTCCCCGCTTCGCTCCGGGCCCGGCTGATCGGGCGCGGCGGATGTCGGGTCGGTGGCGCTCATCGGTGGCCTGCTGGCGGTGCTCGCCACTCTACGGCTCCCTCGCCGGCGGGGCCGGCGGTCTCGCGCTTGCCTGGAGCTCCTCGATGCAGGCGGCAGCGTCGGTCTCGAAGCTGCCGTCCTCCTCCATCGCGAGCGCCTGCTCGTAGGTGGAGAGTGCCTCGGCGCGGTCGCCCATTCCCCGGCAGGCGTGGCCAAGCCAGCACCAGGCCCAGGAGTTGCGGGGGGTGAGCTCGGTGTAGTAGCGGAGGTGGGCGTAGGCCTCGCGATGGCGGCCGAGCTCGCAGAGCGTGTAGCCGAGCCCGAAGTGGGCCTTGAGCTCGCCGGCGGCGAGGCAGGTGCGCCAGCGGCGCTCGATGTCCCGGCTGCCCTGGTCGTTGACGGCGCGGTGGAAGAAGGTCGCGTCGAGGGTCGAGTCGCGGGGGTAGGCGGCGAGCGCCGCGGTGGTTATCTCGCCGGCGTTGGCGCGGCGCAGGCCGAGGTCGGGAACGTGGAACTGCGGGCCCTCCCAGAGCTCGGGGAGCTGCTCGGCCGAGTCGAGCTCGCAGATCCCGTCGACGACGAAGCCGATCAGATCGCCGTCGGGCTCGGCGAGCAGCAAGGCAGCCGCGTCGCTCAGGTGCAGATACTCGTCGTCGCGCTTGCCGTCGACGACGTGGCCGAAGGCGACCGCCAGCAGGTGATCGTTGGTCCGGTCGACGGTGAGCCTGAGCGGGATCTTGGTCAGCGTGTGAACCATCCCCAGTCAGGTCGTTCGCGGCCGCCGCGATCTGACGGCCTAGAAGGGGATCTCGTCTTCCAGAGCCTCAAGGCCTTCGTGGCGCTCGACCTCCCAGACGGGGAGGTCGCCGCCACAGAGCTGGCAGTAGATCGGGAAGCAGCGGTACTTGGTCACCCGCGACCAGAAGTCGTGGCCGCCGTTGCGCCAGATCGTCCCGCAGCTTCCGCAGCGGACCTTGGCGCGGCTGTAGAACGCGCCCAGCGAGGGGTGGGTCACGACCCTGTCCGGGAGCCAGACCCGGCGGTAGCCGACGTCCGCGGACCAGGCGAGCAGCGCCTCGATCGCCTCGGCGCCGGGCCGCTCGGCGGTCAGCGGGATCACGGTCAGCTCCCAGCCCGCTCTGCCCTCGGGGCCGGTGCCCTCGGACTCGGCCAGGTCGGCGACCAGCAGGCGCTGGTGGTCGTGCCCGCCGCCTCCCAGCACCGTCGAGACCGGTCCCTGCTCGGCCAGGCCCTTGTGGTGGGGCAGGATCAGCAGCCGGCCGTTGCGCCAGGTGGCCCGGAACCTGGGCCTGGGGACGCCGGCCTCGATCGCCTCCTCCTCGGCCACGATCTCGCCCAGCAGCTCGTCGATCTCTTCCTCGTCGAAGTCGTCGTCCATCCTCTTCCCTCGCTCGCGTGTTCCTCACCAATGAGGTCGCCGCACGGGGCCCCGATCTGACGTCGGGACAGACGCTCGCCTCGGCCCGGCTCAGATCGTCGACTGGGCCGGCATCGCGCCGCCCTTGAGCTTGACCGCGGACTCGAGCTCCGCCTGGGTGAAGCCGCCGAGCACCGCTCCCTCGGCCGCGTAGTGGTAGAGGGCGACGCCGAAGATCCCGCTCAGCGCCTTCTGGATCAGGAGCGCGACGGCGAGCAGGATGACGCCGAGGACCACCAGCAGCGCGCCGCCGAAGCCGCTCGTGCCCCAGAGCAGGATGCCGAGGCCGATCAGGGCCGCGGCGGGGAGCACCCCGAAGATGAACACGGCGCCGCCGATCGCGATGTTGCCGGTCACCTGCTGGCCCCAGCGGGACCTGAACAGCGTCCCGGAGCGCTTCAGCGTCTCCAGCGGCCCGGTGCCCTCGAGCGCGATTACCGGCACCGCCAGGAAGGTGACCAGGGCCCAGCCGACATCGAGGATCCGACCGACGATCGAGCCGAAGACGCCGCCCTGGTCCTCGATCAGGCCGATGATCACGCCGACCACGGTCGAGAAGAAGGCCCAGCCGGCGACCTGGCGGACCCGCTCGCGGGCGACGGCGAGACCGTCGGCGACGCTCGCTTGCTCGCCACGGAAGAGCTTGTCGGCGGTGGCCGCGAGCCCGACGCTGAAGTAGATCCCGACGAAGGCGAGGATGAAGAGGCCGAGGACGGCGATCGGCGCCCCGGGGGCGATCTTGCCATCCTCGATCAGATAGAGGCCGGGGCCGAGCGTGATGATCGCCAGCGGGATCGTCGCGGCGGCGCCGTAGATCGGGAAGCGGATCAGCTGGCGGTTCTCGCGCAGCACCCCCCAACTCTTCTTGGTCAGCGCCCAGCCCGCCCGGATCCGCTTCATCTCAGCTCGACTCTCATCGTTCGACGACCGGCGCCCAGTCTCCCAGAGCAGGCTGACGGTCCCGGTGCTCCGGGGCAACTACGCAGTCGCGAGGCGCAGAAGTACGGAGATCGCGGCGGTGCGGTGATCTAGCGTCCTAACCTGACCCACCGGCGAGACCAATACTTCCTGCCCGAAGGGGGAGCACCCGATGAACAGACCGTTTGCCCGCATTCCGACCACGATCCCGGTGGCGCCGGCGCGCAGCGGCGCGGCTGGCTGGACGCTTGCGCTCGCGGCGACGCTGCTGGCGCTGGCGCTGATGCTGTGGGCGCCGGTTGCGGCACAGGCCGGCGGCGGCTCCAAGGACACGGTCCGGATCAGCGGCACCGCCTACGCCTTCTTCGACATCGACGACCGGGTCCCCGGGGCCGTGGTCCGGGTCGAGGAGTACCCGGGGATCTCCGATCCGGTCGCGGTCGACGGCAGCTATGAGATCGAGGTGCCCGACGATGCCAACGTCACCCCCTACATCGAGGTGCCGGCCGGCTACCGGGGGATCTACCTGCAGACCTTCCACACCGCCGGCGAGGACCTCGAGCACGTCAACTTCCAGGTCGTGCCGAGCGCGATCTATGCGGTGCTCGCCGCCCTGCTCGGGGTGCCGGTGGACGAGGGCGGCCAGATCGAGGAGTGCGTGATCGTCTCGACCTTCTCGATCCACGAGGCGCGCGACGCGACCACCTTCGACCCCGGCTTCAAGGACGTCTACCCGCACGGCCTGCCGGGCGCCACCGCGACGATCGACCCCGTGGCGGGCAACACCCGCGGGCCGATCTACTTCAACGAGTCGATCATCCCCGATCCGGCCGAGACCTCCTCCTCGGTCGACGGCGGCGTGCTCTGGGTCGAGGTTCCCCCCGGCTACTACTGGATGGAGCCATCGCACCCGACCGAGCGGCTCGCCCCGTTCCTCGCCCACTGCGAGGACGGCCGGCTCGTCAACGCGAACCCGCCCTGGGGCTTCTACGAGCTCAAGGCCGGCGAGCAGCCCGATCCCGCGGTGCTGGCGAGCCCGCCCGACACCAGGGTCAAGGGCTCGGTTTCCGCGAAGAAGACCCAGAAGCAGAAGCTGGACCGCTTTCGGCCGGTCGTCGTCCATGTCCAGGTCAAGGCGAAGGAGGATCTGATCGCCAAGGCGACCGGTGAGATCAGGGTCAAGAGGAAGTCCTACGGGATCGTCAAGCAGGACGATCAGGTGAAGGCAGGCAGATCGCAGACCCTGAGGCTGAAGCCGAAGCGGACCGCGGACGCCAAGCTCGCCAAGGCGCTGAAGAGGGGCAAGAGGGCGAAGGCGAAGCTGACGGTGAAGCTCAAGGACGAGGCCGGGAACAGGAAGACCAAGAAGCTCGGGGTGAAGCTGAAGGCCGAGTAGGGGTTGGGCCCGCTTGGAGGGGCTGGGCCCGCTCGGCGGCGCGCCCTAGGTGCCTCGCCCTACAGCTCGGCCAGCACCGGGTTGACCCGCTCCAGCACCCAGTCCAGCTCCTCGGCAGTCGTCGTCAGCGGCGGGGCGAAGCGGATCGTGTGCTCTTGGGTCTCCTTGGCGAGCACGCCGGTCTCCAGCAGCCGCTCGCAGGCGCTGCGGGCGCTCGGCGTGCCGGCGCCGCTGTCGATCCCGAGCCAGAGGCCGATCTGGCGGATCGCGGTGACGCCGGGGTGGGCCGCGGCCTCGAGCGAGTCGCAGAAGCACGAGCCGAGCTTGGTCGCGTTGCGCTGCAGCGAGCCGTCGGCGAGCAGCTCGAGCACCTCGAGCGCGATTGCGCAGGCGAGCGGGTTGCCGCCGAAGGTGCTGCCGTGCTGGCCGGGCTGGAATAGGCCGAGGACCCGGTCGGAGCCGACCACCGCCGAGATCGGGACGATGCCGCCGCCGAGCGCCTTGCCGAGCAGCATCAGGTCGGGGCTGACGTCCTCGTGCTCGCAGGCGAAGGTCCGCCCGGTGCGGCCGAGCCCCGACTGGATCTCGTCGGCGATCATCAGCACGTTCGCCTCGCTGCAGAGCTCGCGGGCGCCGCTCAGGTAGCCGGAGGGCGGGATGATCACCCCGGCCTCGCCCTGGACCGGCTCGACCAGAAAGCCGACGGTGTCCTCGTCGAGCGCCGCCTCGAGCGCCGCGAGGTCGCCGAACGGGACGGTCTCGAAGCCGGGGGTGAAGGGGCCGAAGCTCTTGCGCGCGGCCGGGTCGTCGGAGAAGGAGACGATCGTCGTCGTCCGGCCGTGGAAGTTGCCGCTGCAGACGATGATCTTCGCCCGGCCGGGCGCGACACCCTTCTCCTCGTAGCCCCACTTGCGGGCCGCCTTGATCGCGGTCTCGACCGCCTCGGCGCCGGTGTTCATCGGCAGCACCCGGTCCATCGCGCAGGCCTCGGCCAGGGCCCGGCAGAGCTCGCCAATCCGGTCGTTGCGGAAGGCGCGGCTGGTCAGGGTCAGCCGCTCGAGCTGCTCGTGGGCGGCCGCCACGAGTCGCGGGTGGCGGTGGCCGAAGTTGAGCGCCGAGTAGGCGGACAGCGCGTCGAAGTAGCGGCGCCCGTCGATGTCCTCGACCCAGCAGCCCTCGCCGCGGCTGATCACGACCGGCAGCGGGTCGTAGTTGCGGACGCCGTAGCGGTCCTCGAGGTGGGCGGGGTCGAGCGCCTCGCTCACGCCCGGTGTCGGTTCCACGCTTTGCACCTCTCTCCGTCTCGGGGGGCGGGGCCGTCTGCCGCCGCCCTCCACCCGGCATCGTATTCGCAGCGGTGGACTCGGGCGGGGCGCGCCGCGGTGCTTGCGCGGCGGCGGGGCCCCGGTTAGGATCGAAGGCCGATCAGCGCGTTGCGCGGGAGGGCGATGGGAGCCGTAGACCCGAAGTATCTGGCAGGTGTCCGCGCTCGCCTCGACGAGCTCCTCGGCGACGATCAGGTCGAGGTCGAGGACTACGACCCGGATCGCGACCGGATCGTGATCTTCTCCGACCACCACCGCGGGACCGGGGACAGCGCCGATGACTTCCGCCGCTCGGAGCACGCCTACACGGCCGCCCTCGGCTACTACCTGGAGGCGGGCTACCGGCTGCTGTTGCTCGGCGATGTCGAGGAGCTCTGGGAGGTGGTCAGGCCCGCGAAGATCTTCGAGCAGTACCGGGAGCTGATGGAGCTCGAGCGAGGGTTCGCCGGGGCCGGCGGCCTCGAGCGCTTCTGGGGCAACCACGACGATCGCTGGGCGAAGCCGGCGGTCGTCGATCGGGAGCTGGGCGAGCTGCTCGGGGGCGCCCCGATGCGAGAGGCGCTCAAGCTTCGAATCGAGCGGCCCGGCGGCGAGCCGGTGATCGCGCTGCTCGTCCACGGCCACCAGGGGACAGCCAACAGCGGTTGGCGCGGCCTGTTGGCCCGGCTTCCGGTCCGCTACATCTGGCCGCACATCCAGCGGCTGTTCGGAGCGACGGCGACGACGCCGGCGACCGATCACGGCCTGCGCTCGAAGCACGACCGGGCGATGTTCGCCTGGGCCAGCGAGGACTCCCACCGGATCCTGATCGCCGGCCACACGCATCGGCCGGTGTTCGCCGAGTCGCGACCGCCCTCACCGGTGACCAGGCCGACCGCAGAGCTCGAGCAGGCGCTCGCCGCGGCGCGGGAGGCGCTCGATCGGGGCGGTGCGGCGCTGCTGGCGTCGGAGCTCGAGTACGCGCGCACCCTGGAGCGACGCGAGGAGCTCCCGCTCGAGGTGAAGCCGCCCTGCTACTTCAACACCGGCTGCTGCTCGTTCCCCGACGGCGACATCACCGGGATCGAGCTGGCCGATCGGGAGATCCGCCTCGTCCGCTGGCCGGCAAACCTCGGCGAGCTCCGGCCCCCGGGGGGCGGCGGGCTCGAGGCCGAGCGGCGGGTGCTGGCGCGCGAGAGCCTCGACTGGGTGGTCGAGGCCGTCGCCAACCCCACCGCGGAGCCGATGATCGTCGAGCGGCAGATGCTGCCCGGCGAGAGCGGCAGCGAACCGCGCCCCTAGCCCGACGCCTCGGTGCCGGACTCAAGAATCGGCGGCGAGATGCCGATTTTCCGCTGTGGAAGGCCGTTTGCGGCCGCAGCCGGCCTGAGGCAACGAATGGAGCATCAAACCATCGACTCGGCTTTCGAGAATCGAGGGGACTACCGGGCGCCCGCGACGGGGCGGGCGGGATCGCTCGCCACCTTCGAGGTGCCGGCGGAGGCGATCGTCGGCGGCGGCTTTCTGGTCGTCGCCGTGTTCATGGCGATGTTCATGCCGACCACCGAGCCGTTCGCCCTCGGCCCGGCACTCTTGGCGACCGGCGTCCTCGTGCTCTTCTCCCGCGCCGAGATCGAGATCGGCGCCTCCTACATGTCGCCGCTGCAGCCGGCGTTCGTGCCGATGCTGTTTCTGATCCCGCCGCAGCTGGTGCCGCTGTTCGTCGCCGGCGGGCTGCTGGTGGGCAGGCTGCCCGAGCTGATCAGCGGCCGGATCACGGTCGAGCGGGCGCTGTTTTCGATCGGCGACGCCTGGTTTGCGATCGGCCCGGCGCTCGTTCTGATCGCGACCGGCACGACCGAGGCCCAGGGGGCGCCGATCGCGGTGCTCGCCGCGGCGTTCTTCGCCCAGCTCGCCGGCGAGCTGGCGGTGCGGGTGGTGCGCGAGGTCCTCAACTACGGCCACTCGGTGCGGCTGCTGCTCCGCGACAGCGAGCTGCTCTACCTGGTCCTCGCCTCGCTGGCCCCGGTCGGCTTCGCGCTCGCCCTGGTCGCCGAGGAGTATCCGCCGCTGCTGCTGTTGGCCTGCCCGCTGGCGCTGGTGATGGGGGCGTTCGCGCGTGAGCGCCAGAGCCGGATCGAGAGCGCGACCGAGCTCAGCGAGACCCACCGCGGCACCGCGACCCTGCTCGGGATGCTGGTCGAGCACGACGATGCCTACACCGGCCTGCACACTGGCGAGGTCCTCGACCTGTCGGTGCGGGTTGCCGAGGAGATGGGGCTGAGCGAGCCGCAGACGATGCTGATCGAGTCCGCCGCCCAGCTCCACGACGTCGGCAAGATCGCGGTGCCGAGCGAGATCATCAACAAGGCCGGCCCGCTGAACGAGGAGGAGTGGGAGATCATCAAGACTCACACGCTGAAGGGCCAGGAGATGCTCTCGACGATCGGCGGCCTGATGCACGCGGTCGGTGTCGTCGTCCGCTCCTGCCACGAGCGCTACGACGGGCAGGGATACCCCGACGGGCTGGCCGGCGAGGCGATCCCGCTCGAGTCGCGGGTGATCTTCTGCTGCGACGCCTTCAACGCGATGACCACCGACCGCAGCTACCGCCGGGCGATGAGCGTCGACGCTGCGCTCGACGAGGTGCAGCGGAACGCCGGCACCCAGTTCGACCCGCA
>CAVOYZ010000005.1:0-184736 GCA_963700785.1 uncultured Solirubrobacterales bacterium | reverse complement strand
GCTGCTCGGCGTCCCGCTTCGGGAACACGAAGAAGACGAGCACGGCCCCGAGCAGGACCGCGACGATCCCGGCCAGGTACGCCCACTGGTCGCCCTGCAGGAACGAGCTCTGGGCTGCGGCGATGATGTTGTCCTGGATCGACTGCGGGTACTGCTTGGCGGTATCGGCGGCGCTGGCGAACGACTTGGTCAGCTCGCTCTCGACCTTGTTGCTGATGTTCTTGCCCGAGGCCTGGACCGCCGCCCCGGCCGCGGACGCATAACCCGCGGTCAGGAACACCCCCATGATCGACTGCAGGATCGCCCCACCGAGGTCGCGCTGCAGGTCCGCGGTCCCCGAGGCCATCCCCACCCGCCGCACCGGGACCGAGCCGGTCAGCGAGTGCGATGCCGGCGTGCCAGCCAGGCCGACCCCGATCCCGACGAAGATGTATCCGAGCGCGACCTTCCAGTACGGGATGCCCTGCTTCCAGAGCAGCAGCATGGTCGTGAACCCGAGCAGCACGAAGAGGTAGCCGAGCAGCAGGGTCGCCCGGGAGCCGTGGCTCTCGACCAGCTTCGCCGAGCGTGGCGCGACCAGCACCATGAAGACCGCCGCCGGCAGGATCGCGGCCCCGGCGCCGACCGCCGAGTAATCGAGCACGTTCTGCAGGAACTGCTGGCCGATGTACATCGCGCCCATCAGCGAGCCGAAGACGATGATCCCGGCCACCGCCGCGACCCAGAAGGTCGGTCGCGCCGCCACGTGCAGGTCGTAGAGCGGGTTCGGGGCGCGGCGCTGGCGGATCACGAACGCGACCAGGGCCGCGGCGGCGACCAGAAAGAGGCCGATCGCCGCGGCCTCGGCGCTCGGGACGACGATGAAGTTGATCGCCAGGATCAGCGCCCCGACCATGAAGATCGAAAGCACGCCGCCGACGTTGTCGACCGGCTCGGTCGTCTCGTTGACGTGGGCGGGGACCAGCTTCAGCGCCATCAGCAGCGCGATCACGGCGAGCGGAACCGTGAGCAGGAAGGGCGAGCCCCAGTTGAACTCGCCCAGCAGCAGGCCCGAAAGCACCGGTCCGAGCGCCGTGATCCCGCCCCCGGTCGCCGCCCACAGCGCGATCGACTTGGTCCGCGCCGGGCCAGACCAGAGCGCGGTGATCAGCGCCAGTGTGGTCGGGTATGCCATCCCCGCCGCGACCCCCCCGACGATCCGCGCGACGATCAGGATCTCGATCGACGGCGCGAAGGCGGCGAGCAGGCTCGCGGGGATCGAGACCACCATGCCGATGATCAGCAGCAGCTTGCGCCCGTAGTGGTCGCCGACGGCGCCGAAGTACAGCACCGAGGCAGCGAGCCCGAGCGAGTATGAGATCGCGACCAGGTTGAGCGCCGTCTGCGAGGCGTCGAAGTGGAGCCCGATGTCGGGGAGCGCCACGTTGGCAACCGCGAGACCGAGGTTGGCGACCGCGGCGACGGCGATCAGCGCAGCGAGAACCAGCGCCGGCCGCCCCGGCGTGGTCGAAGCTGAGCTCGAGGCGGAGCCGTTTCCTCCGGTGTCTGTTCCCCTGGCAGCCACGAGCAGCGCGGAGGTTACGCCAGGGGCCCGCCGCGAGGGCGAGCGCAGAGGCCCTCTACTTGACCACGCGGATCAGCTTCTTGTTGACGAACTCCTCCATGCCGTAGGGGCCGAGTTCCCGGCCGAAGCCCGATCGCTTGACTCCGCCGAAGGGGAGCTCAGCACCATCGAGACCCACTCCATTGACGTAGACCATCCCGGTGTCGAGGCCGTCCGCCACTCGCTGCGCTTGCTCCGGATCGTCGGAGAAGACGTACGAGCCGAGTCCGAACGGCGTGTCGTTCGCGAGCTCGATCGCCTCCTCCTCGGAGCCGACCCGGTACACGCTCGCCACGGGCCCGAAGAACTCCTCGTGGTGGGCGTCGTTGTCCGGAGTTATCCCGACCAGCACGGTGCTCGGGAAGTAGTTGTCCTTTCGCTCCCCGCCGGCAACTACCTCGGCGCCCTGAGCGACCGCCCGATCGAGCTGGTCCTGCAGGGTCTCCGCGGCAGCCGCCGACGAAAGCGGCCCCATCTCCGCCTCCTCGGAGGTCGGATCGCCCGGCTCGGCGGCGGTCATTGCGGCCGTGAACTTCTCGAGGAAGTCGTCGTAGAGGTTGTCGGCAACGATGAACCGCTTCGCGGCGTTGCAGGACTGGCCGGTGTTGTCGAGGCGGGCGCCGACCGCGGCCTCGACCGCCTCGTCCAGGTCCTCGGCTCCCAACAAGACGAACGGATCGGACCCGCCGAGCTCCAGCACGACCTTCTTCAGATTGCGCCCGGCAATCTCTGCAACCGCGGCTCCGGCTCGCTCTGAGCCGGTCAGCGAGACACCGCGGACCCGCGGATCGGCGATCACCTCGGCTATCTGATCATTGGTGGCGAGGATCGTCTCGTAGGCGCCGTCGGGGAAGCCGGCGTCCCTGAACATCGTCTGAATCGCCTCGGCCGACTCGGGGCACTGGTGCGCCGGCTTCAGCAAGATCGTGTTGCCGACCACGAGGTTCGGTCCCGCGAACCGTGCCACCTGGTAGTAGGGAAAGTTCCACGGCATGATTCCCAGCAGGGGACCGACGGACGTCCGCCGGATCAGGGCAGTACCCTCGCCCGCAAGCAACGAGATCGGCTCGTCCTTGAGGAAGTCCTCGCCGTTGTCGGCGTAGTAGCCGTAAATGTCGGAGCAGAAGTCGACCTCGCCGAGGGCCTGCTCCATCGGCTTGCCCATCTCGCGCACCGCGATCTCGGCCAGGGTCTCGCGGCGCTCGGAGTGGAGCTCAGCCACCTTCTTGACCAGCGCGGCCCGCTCGGCGACGGTGGTCGTCTGCGACCAGCTGCCGTGTGCGCTCTCCGCTGCTGCAATCGCCGCCGAGAGATCCTCGTCCGAGATCTGCGGGTATTCCTCGACCGTCTCGCCGGTTGCCGGGTTGACCACTGCGTACTTGCTCATCTTCGTCCACTCCTCGTCCGTGCCACTAGGCGATGTTCGCGAAACTCTCCCCACCCCAGCCTACCCGCCGGCGGGCGAGGGGGTCGGCGGCCCTGACTGGCAAAGGCCGGTCGTGGCTCTCGAACTTGGGCGGTGGCGACCTGACGACCGAGATCGACGAGCGCGGGCGGCGCACCTTCAAGCTCCGAACTCCGGGGATGCTCTCCTACCGCTCGGCGCCGCTCGACGGTGCGATCAGCAAGCGCGCCCTGCGCCGCGGAATGGACCGGCAGGTCTCGCGAAAGCGCTGACTCGGCAGCCGGGTCCCGGTTGCACCGGGTTGCTTCGCCTAGGTCCCCGCAGCTCCCGCGCTCTCACCGTCGCCGGCGTCGGCGTCGCCTCGGAGTTGCTCGCGGCGCTTGTTGAGCTCGTCCTGCAACCCGTCGAGGGACTTCTGCAACCCGTCGATGGCGTCGCTCGAGGAGCTGCGGACCCACTCCCGGGCGGATTCCAGCTGCTCCCGAATGTCCGAGGAGCCGGAGCTGGACCACTCGCGAATCGACTCGGTCGCGGACTCGATCTGTGCCCGCACCTCATCGGTCGCGGCCTCTGCGGCGCTGCCGAGCTCGTCGAGCGCGGTCTGCAGATGGTCGCTGATCTCCTGTTCGCGCTTGGGCGTGTTGCCGCCGCTTGCTTCCATGTCGGTCACCTCCGGATGATGTTGGTAGGGCGCTCAACGTTAGGGGACCGACGCGGCCCGAGCCTCGGTAGAGGTCCGCAGTCCGTCAGCGAGGTGCGCCTTGCTCCGGCTTTCCCAGACAGGGCGGCTCAACCCGAGAGCGACAGCTCGAGCTGCCCGTCGCCGGTCTGCCGCCGCCGCTCGATCGCAGCGGCGTAGGCTCCATGCACGATGCTGCGCGCCGGCGCCGGCGCGACCCCATAGGCCTCAGCCATCGCCGCGGCGAGCGTCGCCTTGAACGCCCGTCCGTGCCAGGCGTGGCCGCCCGGCCGTCGCCCGACATGCAGGTGGACGAGCTCGTGCAGCAGCGTCTCCAGCACATCCCCAGCACTGATCCCTGGATAGGCCGTGACCGACAGACGCCACTCGCCGGGTACGGCGAACCCGAGCCGCTGCGGCCTTCGCTGCGCTCGGCGCACCTTGAGCCCGGGCCGGACCTCGGCCAGCGGTCCCTCCGAAAACACCCGCAGGCCTCGCAGCCGGTTCGTCTCGCGCTGAAGGTCGATGCCGGCGACCAGGTAATAGGAAGGGTGGCGCCTCACCCCGCTGAAGCTAGGGACCGGGGCGGCGGCTGCTTCGACAGCGCCGACCTACGCCAGCTTTCGATCGCGTAACGCGCCTTCGGCATCTCCGGGTCCGACCCGGTCTGGTGGAGGCCGTTGGCAACCGCCCGCAGATCCCCTTCCGCTCTCCAGCTCCCTGCTTCGTCAGTCGCTGACCCCGCGCCGTCGGATCCGCTCCTAATCCCGCTTGACTGCCCTCCGCTGTCCCCGCGGCGCGATGACACGCTCGACCAAGAGCCGCTCTCAAGGCGGTGCGGTTGGTAGCCTCGACCGCGGCGACGCTCGGGCGCGTCGCAAGCTTTGGCGGGCCCGGATCGAAGGGGCAGCATGCGGAACCGAACCTGGAGGGCAACGGGCGCGTCGATCGCCGTCGCGGCGATTGCGGTTGCCGCTGTCGCGCTGACGACCGCAGGCGGGGCATCGGCGAAGCCGCGAGGAATCAGCGGCATCCACGATGCGCGTTACTGCGAGGTTCTCGTGCTCAAGGGCACTCCGCCGGATGCGAAGATCGTGGTCTGGAACACGCTCGGCCTCAACGATTGCCCGCCGGCGAAGTGGAACCCGCTCGACGCTTCGGAGCTTGCCGCCGAGCTCGGCGCCACTGCTGTGATCCTCAACGGACCGCGGCATTTCCTGATGGATGCCGCGAGCGGCAGGACCGGCAGGGTCGAGTCCTTCCACGGCCTGCGGATGCGCCGCGTGGCGGCGATTCCGATCAGCAGCCCGGCTGAGCTCGTCCGGACCGCGTACACCGAGCGGACGATCGCTCGAACGAACGACTGGCGCTGGAAGAAGGGGCGCAAGGTGTTCGAGCTGCTCGCTCCCGACGGGACGACCTACCTGATGCAGAGCTACTCCCAGGAGCTCGACCCGTCGCTGAAGGTCAGGCGGCTGAAGCGGCTGGGCAAGAGGCTCGACCTCCCGAAGGGCTGGGAGTACCGCGCGCGGAGACTGAGGCGCGGTTTCACCCTGAAGGCGAGGGGCGAGGCGACGATCATCCAGGACGACCTGCAGAACACCTACCAGCGGCTGCCGCGTAAAAAGCGAGACAAGCGGGAGAGCCACCGCGTCGACCTCGAGGGAATCACCCGCACGACCGGAGCGCCCGGCCCGGGCATGCTCGAGGACGAGGGCACGGTCAGCGGCAGGCCGTTCGGCCCGGGGACGGTCGACATCATCGTCACCTTCGGGGACCCAGGTTCGGTGACCGGCACCTTCGAGATCGACGCGGCGAAAGGCTCGGCCTTCGGGACGCTGGCGATGGACTACACGATCGCCGCCGGCGGGATCGAGTTCACCGGTACCGCCTCCTTCACCGGCGGCACCGGGAAGTACCGGGGCATCAGGGGCAAGGATCTGGCCGCAACGGACACCAACACGCTCGACGGCCAGAACGGCCGAGTGACCTTGAGGGGCAGGGTCCGGTACTGAACCGGGCAACAGCGTGATTCTTATCCTGAATCGGACTGCGTAGTTGCACCGGTCAAGGCGAGCCGCCGATCGAGCCGGCGCGCCGGCCTCATTGGCGCCCGCCGGACTCGTGGGTAGCCTGCGCCGATGCGGGGCGCTGCCCGCCCCTCGTGGCGTTATCGGCTCGCCTCGGCGGCGCTGCTGACGGCGCTGGTCGCGCTCCCGTCAACGGCGACCGGTCTTCCGAAGCCAACTTCCGGAATGGAACACGCATGATCGCCGGGCCACCTCCGCCGGGGAAGCCGGCAGCGTCGGACGGGAACCTAGGGGCCGGTGAAGCCTCCCGCGAAGCAGGCGGTGCTGCCGCAGACGTTGGTCACCGCTCCGTCCGGCTTCAGGAAGTCCGACATCAGCTGCACGGCCTGCGGCGCGCCGCGGGGCGCGCCATGGGGGTCCTCGCCGGCCCGGTTCGGCACATTGGTGAGCGGTGGCGGTGGGACCCCGATCGACTGCGAGGGGTTGGTCGGATCGGGGCGGACCGGGCCGATGTCCCCGTAGATGATCGCCGAGCCGTCGTAGGGGAAGCTCCTGATTCGCGGCACGTTCCAGAGCACCGCCACGCCGGGCCAGCGGCCCGGGTAGAGCACCGGCCCGCGGGTGCGGGCGCCGATCGTCCGCGCCTGGACGTCGGCCTGGAAGTTGGTCACCTGATGGTCGCCGAACGCGACGTTCATCAGGACCTCGTGGGGGGGCGTGTCCGGCAGGGGGTCGCTCGTCATCCGATGTGCGTAGCCGTTCGGCTCACCCCGGTCCCAGAGCATCTGGATCAGGTCGAGCGCGAGCGGGCGCTCCATCTCGGAGTACTGCTGGTTGATGAACACGGCGAAGGCGTCGTAGTCGACCGAGCGGGGAAGCAGGACCGAGTAGTTCATCGCCGGGACGTTGAGGACCGCGCGGGTGAAGTCCGGGGCGAGCGCGGTCAGGGCCCCGCCCATGATCCCCCCCTGGCTGGCGCCGACGTAGTAGTTCTGGGTCGTGTCGATCACCGAGGGCGTGCCGAGCGTGCCGTCCTGGCGGAAGGCGGGATCGGAGCTGAACCCGTCGGGGTGGATCATCAGCCGGCTCAGGAACAGGTCGTTCAAGAGCCCCTGCTGGAGGCGGTCCGCTAGCTGCGGGAAGTTCGAGAGGTCGGTGAGGATGTTGGCCACGGTGTTCGGCACGTCACCTCCCGACATGCCGATCTCGTCGGTCGCGCACATCACGAACCCGTACTGGTCGGCGAGATCGCGGTTCGTCGAGCTGCCGTAGACCTCCCCGGCGCCGCCGAACAGGCCGTGTCCGTAGATCGCCGGCCGCACCAGCTCGGGGCCGGGGGCGCCGACGGCGCGCTGCGGGACGATGCAGACGAAGTTGGCCGTGTAGGTGCCGTTGTGGCCCGGCAGGCCGCCGGGGTCGAGCGCGAAGCGGCCCCCGGGCTCGCAGCTCGGCTCGAGGTAGCAGGGGACCTCGAAGGTGCCGCTCACGCGCCGGGCGATCTGCGGATCGGCGGGAACCTGGGTGCCGGTCACATCGAATGCGGGCGCGTCGCCCTCGACCGAGCCGTCGCTCATGTCCCCGTCGCCGAGCATGCCGAAGGCGTCGTCACGCAGGTGCAGCGCGCGAGCGGCGATGTTCTCGTCGCTGGAGACGGTGAAGTCCCAGGCGAGGTAGAGGTTCGAGCGCCGGACGCGGGCGTCGCGCAGCGACCTGAAGATCCGCTCGAAGTGAGCACGCCGGGCGTTGATCTCGGGCTCGCCGGAGGGCAGCTCGTCCCGGTAGTACCTGAACCCCTCGGGCGCCGGGATCGGGCGACCGTCTCGGTCGGTGAGCCTGCGCAGCGCAACGATGTAGCGGCTGCCCGCCTCGTAGTTGCGGGCGGGATGGATCTCGAGGAGCGTGCTGTCGGGGCCCGAAGCGTTCGAATCGAGCTCGACCCAGATCGGCAGCCGCTCCCCCGTGTCAGCGTTGATCACGACGACCGGAGCGCGCGGCTCAGCATGACGACCGATGTGATCGATCGGAGCGGCGTCGGTCGCCGCCAGTGCCTCCGGGCTGTCGAGCCCGGGAACTCGGACCAGAATCGTCTCGCCCGGGCTGAAGCCGTCGTTGAAGGCGTAGGGCCGCGGGTCGATCGGCTTGCCGGCGGCGTTGTCCGGCATCGCGGCGGCGTGCAGCGCGATCCGCCGCCCGGTCGAGGACGCCGGATCGGCGACGGTGTAGTAGTCGTCCGGGAAGGGGAGCAGGCAGAGCGAGCCGTCCTGCTGGCCGATGAAGTCGCAGTCCGCCGCCCGCGAGAGGTCGATCGGCTGGGGGCCGCAGGAGCCGGTCCGCACGAGTGTCTTGGTCGTCGTCCGGCCCCGGACCCGCGCGCGCAGCGTCCGCGCCCCGCAGCCGGCGAGCTTCGTCTCGCCGACGGCGCTGAGCGGGAGCGTGACCGTCCGCGTCCCGCCGGTCTTCAGCTTCACCGTCCGGGGCTCCGTGATCGGCACGAAGGCCTCGGTGTCGAAGGTCGCGGACCCCGCACGGACCCTGACCCGCTTCGAGCCGCGCCCGGCACCCCCTCCCCGGCCGCGCGACCGGCCGGCGGTGATCCGGACCCGCAGGCCGCGCTCGAGGATCGAGCCCTGCCGGGGGCGGATGATCTTCAAGCTGAGTGCGGACGTCGGCGCTGCCGACCCGGCGTGATCCGAAGAGGTCCCCGTGGCCCCTTGCGCGGCTGCGGGCGCGGTGAGGGCAAGAGCGAGGGCAGCCAAGGCAACTGCACCCTTGATCTCGTTCGTCCTCATCGACCCACCCCGTAGTGCTACCCGACGGTTGCCACCCTACGCGAGTCCGTCCGCGGGCGCTCCGGAGCCAGAGCGCGCCCGACAGGATTCGAACCTGTGACCTTCGGTTTCGTAGGTTCAAGGTCAGGCGAGCCACTTCGGCCGAGACGCTGTTTCTCAGATCTCCGCCCACACCACGGTCCCCGTAGCGGGAGCCCGGTCCGATGCCGGGGCGGTCAGCGCCCGGGACAGCAGAAAACCTCCTGGCTCACCCTTGAGCCACCCCGCTCAAAGCGATTCAAGGCCGCGATCCGTTACGACGCGCACCACCAAGCGGAGCTCGTCGAGCGCGCCGGACGCGCTCTGGCTTCGGACTCCTCCCCGATGATCGTCCCCGTGCGTTGCCGGGTCACCGACGCAGAGTCGTCCCTGGCCTCTTAGGCGACCTTCTCGATCCGGAGCGGCCCACCCGAGCCGCTCCCGCCGCCGCAGGCCGGGGCCAGCCCGACGAACGTCTCGATAGTGTTGGCGCCCGTCAACGACTCGAGGAGCCGAGAATGCCCGCCAACGACCAGCCGAACATCCTCGTGATCTGGGGGGATGACATTGGCATCTCGAATCTGAGCTGTTACTCCGAGGGCCTGATGGGCTACCGGACCCCGAACATCGATCGGATCGCCGAGGAGGGGGTCCGCTTCACCGACCACTACGGAGAGCAGAGCTGCACGGCCGGTCGAGCGGCGTTCATCACCGGTCAGAACCCCTACCGGACGGGACTCACCAAGGTCGGCATGCCCGGCGCCGAGATCGGCCTCAGCGACAAGGACCCGACCATCGCTCGCGCACTCAAGAACCAGGGGTACGTGACCGGACAGTTCGGCAAGAACCATCTCGGCGACCGCGATGAGTTCCTTCCCACCAACCACGGCTTCGACGAGTTCTTCGGCAACCTCTACCACCTCAACGCCGAGGAGGAGCCTGAGCTCGCGGACTACCCGACCGAGGAGGAGTTCCCCGGATTCCGAGAGCGCTTCGGACCTCGCGGTGTAATCCACAGCTGGGCTGACGGGCGCATCGAGGACACGGGTCCGCTGACGAAGAAGCGGATGGAGACGATCGATGACGAGGTGCTCGAGCACGCCCAGAGCTTCATCGAGAAGACCGCACAGGGCGATGCGCCCTTCTTCGTCTGGCTCAACACGACCCACATGCATTTCCGCACCCACACCAAGCCCGAGAGCCGCGGCCAGGCTGGTCGGTGGCAGTCCGAGTACCACGACACGATGATCGATCACGACAAGGTCGTCGGCTCACTGCTCGATCAGCTCGATCAGCTCGGCCTGGCCGAGGACACGATCGTCCTCTACAGCACCGACAACGGGCCGCACATGAACTCCTGGCCAGACGCCGGAATGACTCCCTTCCGCAACGAGAAGAACTCCAACTGGGAGGGCGCCTACCGAGTCCCGGCCATGGTCAGGTGGCCCGCCGCTATCCCCGGGGGACGAGTGCTGAACGGCATCGTCAGCCATAACGACTGGTTCGTGACGTTGCTCGCGGCGGCGGGTGATCCCGAAATCGGCGACCGCCTGCGGGAGGGCAGCGAGCTCGACGGGCGCGAATACAGGGTCCATCTCGACGGTCACAACCAACTCGAGTACCTGACCGGGGAGGCCGAGGACTCCCCGCGTCAGCACTTCTTCTACGTCTCCGACGACGGCGATCTGACAGCGCTGCGATTTCAGAACTGGAAGATCGTGTTCATGGAGCAGCGCGCGGCGGGGACGCTTCAGATCTGGGCCGAGCCGTACGTGCCGTTGCGCGTGCCAAAGGTCTTCAATCTCAGGACTGATCCCTACGAGCGGGCCGACATCACCTCGAATACCTACTACGACTGGCTGCTCGACCACGCCTGGGTCCTGGTGCCTGCCCAGGCGTACGTCGCGAGGATGCTCGAGACGTTCAGGGATTTCCCGCCGCGCCAGGAGCCCGCGAGCTTCACGATCGGGGACATCATGGACAAGCTCACCTCAGGGGTTACAAGCTGACCGATACGGTCTCCGCGCCGGTCGCACCCGCCCCGCGAATGGCCCGGGTGCCGGGCGGCGAGTTCCTGATGGGGTCGGAGGAGTTCGAGCCGGAGGAGGCACCTGTCCATCGCGTCCGCGTCGACGGCTTCTGGATCGACAGCTGCGCCGTCACGAATCGCGACTACCAGCGCTTCGTCGCCGAGACCGACTACATGACCGTTGCGGAGCGGCCGCTCGACCCCGCGGACTTCCCGGGGGCGCCGGCGGAGAACCTCGTGCCGGGCTCGCTGGTCTTCACGCCGACGCCGGGGCCGGTCGACCTCCGTCACATCAGTCAGTGGTGGACGTGGACCCCGGGCGCCTGCTGGCGGCACCCTGAGGGTCCAGCCAGCTCGATCTCCGATCGCCTCGACCACCCGGTGGTGCAGATCGCGTTCGAGGACGCGACCGCCTACGCGAAGTGGGCCGGCAAGCAGCTGCCGACCGAGGCCGAGTGGGAACGTGCCGCGCGCGGAGGCGTGGACGGGCTCGCATACGCGTGGGGCGATGAGGCGACCCCGCAAGGCAGGCGTCTGGCGAAGTTCTTCGAAGGCGACTTCCCCTGGCGCAACGAACCGCGTGACGGATACCCGCGGACCGTCCCTGCCAAGTCCTTCCCGCCCAACCCCTTCGGCCTTTACCAGATCACCGGCAACACCTGGGAGTGGACCGTTGACTGGTATGCGGAAAGCCACCCGGCCGAATCAGACAAGCCCTGCTGCATTCCAAGGAACCCGAGGGTGCTTGACCCGCAGGCAAGCCTGGATCCGGGCCAGCCGCAGTTTCAGATCCCGCGCAAGGTGATCAAGGGCGGCTCCCATCTCTGCGCCGACAGCTACTGTCGGCGCTACCGGCCGGCGGCCCGCCGGCCGCAGATGGTGGACACCGGCATGAGCCACATCGGCTTCCGCTGCGTCGTGAGACCGACTGCCGCAGAGCCAACCGGCCCTCACTCGAACTGACGGCCCCGCCTGCACCCGGGTCACAGTCACCGCGTGTTGGTTGCGCGATGGTTTCGATCCGCATGTCCATGCGCTTTGCCGTTCCTGCAGGTTTCAGCGGTATTGGCAACAGGTGGGCATGCCAGCAATCGATCCCAATGCCCACGCTGCATCGCGGCCTCCTCGTGAAACGCGCCCGACAGGATTCGAACCTGTGACCTTCGGTTCGTAGATTGACCGTGCATCTAAGTGGCCGTGTGGATCACGTGATGGATGCCATGAGACCGGACGGGGCGCCCCGGCGGTAAGGACTCGGTGCGCGAGGCAGGCAGCAGCCTTGCCCTGGCCGCCATACTGAACCGGCATGCAGGCATCCGCCGAACCGAGTCCGACCGCCGCATTACGGGGGATGCTGAGGATGGTTGCGGCGACCGGCGAGGATGCATTGGCCACCGCCGACATGCTCGGCATCACGGGTGCCGAAGGCCCGCCTTCCGACCCGTTCGACGCCCGCGACCCCGACTACATCCGCGCGACGTTGCCGGCACTGCAGGCCATGTCGCGAGTCTATTTCCGCGCAGACGTCACCGGCCTCGAGCGAATCCCGGCAAGCGGCCCTGTGCTGCTGATCGGGAACCACTCTGGCGGAGTGGTGATCGCCGACACCTTCGTGTTTGCACAGGCGTTCTACAACCACTTCGGTGCCGAGCGCCATTTCCACCAGTTGGCTCACGATCTCGTTTTCAAGCTTCCGGGGCTGCGGACTCTCGTGCAACGGTTCGGGACCGTGCCGGCATCCCCCGAGAACATGTCTCGCGCGCTGCACGACGACGCGGCCCTACTCATCTATCCCGGCGGCGACGAGGAGACCTTCCGCCCCTCCTGGGAGTCGGGAGAGGTCCACCTTGCACACCGGACCGGCTTCGTCAGGCTCGCACTGGAGCACGACGTTCCGATCGTCCCCGTTGTCGCGGTCGGCGGTCAGGAGACCGCCCTGTTCCTCGGACCCGATACGCGACTCGCCAGAGCACTTCAGCTGAACCGCCTCGCCCGACTGAAGGTACTCCCGGTGGCGATCGGTCCGCCATTCGGAATCACGGTGCTCGACTTCCCCGGTCGGATCCCCCTCCCCTCGAAGATCACGATCAGAGTCATGCCGCCGATCGATCTACGAAAGCAGCTCGGCCCGGACCCGGACATCGAGGAGGCCTACCGGCTGGTCACCAGCAGGATGCAACGCACCCTGACCAGGCTCAACCACCAACGCCGGATCCCCGTCCTCGGCTGAGGACGCGGCTCGTTCGGGGCAACTGGACTTGATCGACGTTGAGGCGAGATATCGCCAGAAGTCAAAGGCGACCGACCGACGATCAGGGCCGATAATCCCCTCGTTTGGGGTAGAGCCGAGGGCCTGCTGCGCGATAGTCCTGCCTCTCAGGCACCCCGCAGTCCCCTTTGCTCATCTCGGTTCCGCGCGATAGGTGCGCGATGGTCCGACCCCCGGTGTCCATGCGGTTTGCGGTTTGCTGGGGTTTGAACGGTCTGGCGGAGATTGGGCCTGAAGCGGGTGTGAGCCCCATGTCCATGGGCCTTGCGGTCGAGTTGCGTAGCGCGCCCGACAGGATTCGAACCTGTGACCTTCGGTTTCGTAGACCGACGCTCTATCCGGCTGAGCTACGGGCGCGGGTGGCGGCGCATTGTAGAGGCGGGGATGCCAGGCGGCGGCAAGCGGGCTCGCAGCCGACCGATCAAGTGCTGAGCGTCGCCTGCGCGGTGCCCCCGGCGGGGTCGTCGCGGTCGCTGACCGTCGCGGTCAGCTCGGTCGCCGACCAGCGGACACTGACATCCAGGTGGCGGGCGTCGGCGAGCTGCGAGCGGTCGAGCCGCAGGACCCGCACCGGCTCGTCCGTCGCGCCCGTGCGGACGAACCGAAGGCTGCCGTCGGTGTCGAGCTCGAGCGTGCAGAGGACCGCGTCGTACGGCGTCTCCATCAGGGAGGTGCGGATTGGCGGCGGGGCCTTCGCGTGCCGCTCGGCGAGCGTGACCCGGAACGAAACTGATCCGCTTGGCGCCTGCAGCGCCGCTGCGACATCCGGCGGGAACCTCGGAGTACCGATCGACAAACCGGAGGCAGAATACGCAGGCCTTCGGTGGCTGCCACCGTCGGACCCCGCCCTGGCCAGCCAGCCAGTACCCTCCCGTTAGCCAGCAAGATCGCACCCCGGGAGCAGTTATGACCAAGACCACCGACGCCAGCGAAGTACCGCTCGACGAGCTCGACGTCTCCGACTCCGAGCACTGGCAGGACGGGCCCCCGCAGGAGATCTTCAAGCGGCTGCGCTCCGAGTGCCCGGTGCACTGGAGCGAGATGAACGAGTACCCCGGCGAGGCCGGCTACTGGGGTTTGCACAAGGCCGAGCATGTACGCGAGGTCAGCCTCGACTGGGAGACCTACTCCTCCGAGATCGGCGGCTGCGTCGGACTCACGCACGGCATCCCGCTGCCGCTGATGCAGTCGATGTTCATCGGCATGGACCCGCCCAAGCACGACCGGATCAAGCGTCTCTTCCAGCGCGGCTTCACGCCGAAGCGGATCGCCGAGCACGAGGACGAGATCCGGGCGATCGCGAGCCGGACCCTCGACCGTGTCGCCCCAGGCGGGGCCTGCGACCTGGTCACCGATGTCGCCCAGCCCGTCGTCTCCCGGGTGATCGGCAGCTTCATGGGGATTCCGGAGAGCGACGACGAGGACTGGGCGGCGCTGATGAACACCACGCTCGGAGCGGGCGATCCCGACTTCGGCTCCGGCGACGTTCACGAGGTCGCGGGAGCCGCCCTGCAGGAGGTCGCCCAGCGCTGCATGGCGATGGTCGCCGAGCGGCGCGAGAACCCCACCGACGACCTGACCAGCGTCCTCGTCCACGCCGAGATCGAGGACGAGCGGCTCACGGACGACGAGATCGTGATGGGCTTCTTCCTCCTCGTCGCCGCCGGCAACGACTCGACCAAGGCCACCTACACGTCCGGGATGCGGGCGCTGATGGAGCATCCGGAGCAGATGAAGATGCTCGCCGACGACCCCGCGCTGATCCCCGCTGCGGTCGAGGAGTGCCTGCGGATGTTCCCGGCGTTCGCCCACTTCCGGCGAACGACGACGCGCGAGACCGAGATCGGCGGCCAGCCGATCGGCGCGGGCGAGAAGGTGCTGATGTGGTACGTCTCCTCGAACCGGGACGAGGACGAATACGAGGATCCCGATCGCTTCGACGTGCTCCGCAACCCCGAGCACCAGGCGTTCGGCGCCGGCGGCCGCCACTTCTGCCTCGGCACCGCGCTCGCCCGGCTCGAGCTGAAGATCCTCTTCGAGGAGACGCTGAAGCGAATGCCGAAGATGGAGATCGCCGGCGAGCCGCGCTACGTGGTCTCGCCGTTCGTCAACCAGCTGAAGACGCTGCCCGCTCGCTGGTAGGGAAGCCTTCGCGCGTGGGCTTTCGCGATCGCCTCCGCGGGCTGCGTGGACCCGGGCCGGCGGCTGAGCTGAAGGTCGGCGATCCCCGCTTCGATGACTGGGAGGTCGTCAGGGAGTTCGACGAGATCGAGGCGGCGAGGTCCTGGCGCCAGCACCTCGAGGAGGTCGGGATCGAGGCGGTGATCACCAGCGATCACGCGCTCGACCGGTTCGGGCGCGGGGAGATCTACCTGCAGGTGCCGCGGCAGCGCTGGAGCGAGGCGGAGGAGTTCCTCTCCAACCTCGATCTCGACTAGGCGCAGAGCGCTAGGCTCGCCGCTGTGAGCCCAACCGAGCCGCTCTCCCCCGCCGACATCTCCTCGCTGAACGCCGAGCAGGGGCCGATCCACGTGCACGTCGGCGGCACCGCGATCTTCAGGGGCAGGCCGCCCGAGTTCGAGCAGCTTCTCGGCCACATCGAGCATCGGCTCAACTTGATTCCCCGCTTCCGCCAGCGGGTCCGGCAGATGCCCGGTCAGGTCGGGCGCCCGGTCTGGGACGACGATGCCGAGTTCGACCTGCGCCGTCACGTCCGCCGCCACGCGCTCCCGAAGCCCGGGGGCGACGCCGAGCTGCGGGAGCTGGTCGGCTGGATCATGTCCGAGCCGCTTGACCAGACCCGACCGCTCTGGCAGATCCATCTGATCGAGGGACTCGAGGGGAAGCGGTTCGCGGCGGTCTCGAAGACCCACCACGCGCTGGTCGACGGGATCGCCGCGGTCGACGTCGGCGCCGTGATCCTCGACGTCGACCCGAAGGGCACCGACCTCGGGCTGCCCTCCGCGCCATGGAAGCCGAACACGGCGCCGACCGAACAGATGCTGCTCTCGCGGATCAGCGACGCCCAGCAGCGGGCCGTGCTCGGCCTCTGGAAGCAGGGCACGAAGCGGGCGATCGCGCCCGGCGCCGCGACGCTCGAGGCCGGCAAGACGGCCCGTGGCTTTCTCGAGCTCGCGCGCAACAGCGAGCCGGTGAAGCCGACCTTCATCAACGAACAGATCGGGCGCGACCGCCGGGTGGCCTTCGCGCAGGGCTCGCTGGAAGCCGTCAGGGCTGCCGGCAAGCGGGCGGGCGCGACGGTCAACGACGTCGTTCTGTCGGTCTCGACCGGGGCCCTGCGGCGGCTGTTCGAGCACCGCGGGGTGGCAACCCCGAGCGAGTTCGTGGCCCTGGTCCCGATGAGCATCCGCAAGCCGGAGGAGGAGGGCGAGCTCGGCAACCGGATGACGACGCTGCTGGTGCCACTGCCGCTGCGGGAGACCGATCCCCTCGCCCGCCTCCAGCAGTTGCACGAGACGACCGCGAGGCTGAAGAGCTCCGAGGGCGCGCGGGCCGCCTCGCTGATCATCGAGGCGAACGGCTGGGTGCCGCCGACGCTGAACCGGCTTTTGGGGCAGATGAACACCGCCTTGGCTCCCGTCAACCGCCGGGTGCTGCCGCAGCGCCTGCCGTGGAATCTGGTGATCTCGAACGTGCCCGGGCCACCGATGCCCGTCTATCTGCTCGGGCAGCGGCTCGAGGCGATTCACCCGTTCGTCGCGCTGTCGCCTCAGAGGCGGGCGCTGTCGATCGGCGTGATCAGCTACGACGGGAGCTTGATGTTCGGCCTGGTCGGCGACCGCGACCGGCTCCCCGACCTCGATCGGATGTCGGGCTTCATCGACGAGGCGCTCGCCGAACAGCTCGCTGCCGCGTAGCGTCGCCTAGTTCTCGATGAAGACCGGCGCCCCGAGCGGGATCCGATCGGCGAGCTTCGAGACGTCGGGGTCGGTGGCCCGCAGGCAGCCGTTGGAGGAGGCGGTGCCGATCGCCCCGGTCGAGCCGTGAATGGCGATCCGGTCTCCCCCGGTCCAGTTGTCCTGGAGGTTCGGCTGGCGGGCGCTGAGCGCGATCGCACAGCACCCGTACACGGGGTTCAACCCCTTGAAGATCACGTCGGTGACCGCGAAGCGGCCGGTCGGGGTCGGGGTGCCGGGCGCGCCGATCGTCACCGGCAGACGCTGCTCGACGCGGCCGTTGCGCCGCAGCTGCACGACTCGCTGAGAGAGGCTCGCGTGGATCGAGAGGTTCGTGGTCCCGAAGCGCAGTCTGCCCGGATCGGCGCGAATCCAGCGGTCGCGGTTGTTGGCGGAGAGCGCCGTCGCCACCCGCAGCCAGTCGCCGCGCCGGGCGACCACCGAAAACACCCGTCGCGAGCCGAACTCGGTGCGGGTACCGACGCGCTTGACCATCCCTCCTCCGGGACTGCGGTAGATAGCGACCGTGGCGCCGGAGCGGACGGTGGCGATCCGGAAGCGATCGTCGTTCGCCGATGCCGCACCGGCGTCCGGCTGGTCCCGCTCGCGCGGCTCGCCGCCGCCCCCCGGCTCCGGCCTGAGATCTCGATCCGCGGCCTGCGGTCCGCCGGCGTCATCGCCGGCCTGCGGCCCGGTCGCGGTGTCCTGCGACGGCGCCCGGGGGCGCTCGGCGGCGTCAGAGCTGGATGCGACGATCGACCCCGAGCGGGCCCGATCGTCCTCCGGGGAGCCCTTGGTCAGCAGCACCAGGCCCGAGAGCAGGACGATCAGCCCGAGCGGCACCAGCACCGACCACGGCGAGCTGAAGCGCCGGCCGGGAACTCTCAGCCAACGCTCTCGCCAACCATCGATCACCGTTCATCTCCTTTCGCCCGCCCTGCGCAGACACGGTTGCGGCGGAGCGGAGAGGGAGGGATTCGAACCCTCGAGAGAGCTTACGCCCCCTACTCGCTTAGCAGGCGAGTGCCTTCAGCCGCTCGGCCACCTCTCCGGGCTCGCCACCCGGATATGTGTGGGCCGGGCGGGAGGAGTCGCGATTCTAGGGGCTCACCCGGGCCGCGCGAGCGAGGGCATCGGGTACGCTCGCGCGGCTGTGGAAACCGACGGCCTCTACGACCGCTACGAGGGCATCTTCGAGGCAATCGAGGCGCCGTTCGCATTCGTCGACCTCGATGCGCTTGGGGCCAACGCCGCCGAGATGCTCGATCGGGCGACGCCGAAACCGATTCGCGTCGCCAGCAAGTCGGTCCGCTGCCGCGAGGTGCTGAGCAGGATCGCCGAGATCGACGACCGCTTCAGCGGTCTGCTCTGCCTGACCCTGGCCGAGGCGCAGTTCCTCGCCGGACACGGCTTCCGCGACCTCGTCGTCGCCTACCCGACGACCGACCGCCACGCGATCTCCGAGCTCGGTCGCCTCGCCGCGGCCGACCCCGACGCTGCCCCGACCCTGATCGTCGACGACCCGGTTCAGCTCGATCTGATCGAGTCCGCGATCGGCTCCGGCGGCGCCCCGATCAAGGTCGCGATCGACGTCGACCTCGGCTGGCACGCCCTGCGCGGGGCGCTGCAGGTCGGACCGAAGCGCTCGCCGATCCGCGACGCCCCCGCGGCCCGCCGGCTCGCCGAGGAGATCGTTACCCGCCCAGGCCTGACTCTCGACGGCCTGATGGCGTACGAGGGGCAGATCGCCGGTGTCGGCGACGCGACCCCCGGCGCCGGCCTGCGCAACCTCGGGATCCGCCGCATGCAGGAGCGCTCGCTGGCGGACGTGCGGGAGCGGCGCGCGGCGATCGTCGCGGCGGTGCGCGAGGTGGCGCCGCTGCGGTTCGTGAACGGCGGCGGCACCGGCAGCCTCGAGCTGACCGCGGCCGAGCAGGCCGTGACCGAGGTTGCCGCCGGCTCCGGCTTCTACGCACCGGTCCTGTTCGATCACTACTCGCGGTTCACGCTGACGCCCGCCGCGGCCTTCGCGCTGCCGGTCGTGCGCCGCTCGGCACCGGGCGTGGTCACCGCGCTCGGCGGCGGCTACGTTGCCTCCGGCGCCCCCGCAGCCGATCGGCTGCCCGAGCCGTTCCTGCCGCCGGGCCTGCGCCTCGACCGGCACGAGGGCGCCGGCGAGGCCCAGACTCCGCTGCTCGGCGAGCCGGCGCTGCGGCTGCGGATCGGTGACCGGGTCTACATGCGCCACGCGAAGGCCGGCGAGCTCTGCGAGCGCTTCAACACCCTCTACCTGATCTCCGGCGAGCAGATCGTCGCCGAGGCCCCGACCTACCGGGGCGACGGTCACGCCTTCCTCTAGCCGAGCCGGTGATCGCCGCCGCGCCGACTAGGCCTCAAGCGAGGGCGTAGAGCTGCCAGGGCTCCTCAATACCCTTGATCCGATGCTGGCCGCGATCGGCGAAGCGCAGCTCGCTGCCGACTACCAGGTCCCGCACGGTGCGTGAGACAAGCACCTCGCCCGCACCGGCCAGGGCCATGATCCGTGCGGCGAGGTGAACCGCCAGCCCCGCAACATCGTCCGAGCTGACCTCGACCTCGCCGGTGTGGACACCGCTGCGCACCTCGAGCGCCTGCATGCGGGAATCGCCGATGATCCGCTCCGCACAGCGAACGGCCTGGGCGGGCCCGGCAAAGGTCGCCAGCACCCCGTCGCCGAGCATCTTCACCGTGTGCCCACCCTGCCGCTCAACGGCATCGCGGACAGCCGCGTGATGGCGCTCGAGCAGCTCAGTCCAGGCGCGATCCCCCATCTCGGACGCGCGGGAGGTCGAGTCGACCAGGTCGGTGAACAGGACGCTGGCGAGGACCCTGCTCGACGCCGGCGCCGGGGCGCTCCCGGTCACGAACTCCTCGATCACATCGGCGAGCGCCGTGATATCGAGCGCGTATATCAGGGTCGAGCCGCCGGAAATCTCTCGGTACTCGGCGCCGGGAATCAGCCGGGCGAACTCCTGAGAGCCCTCCGCCGGAAAGCGGCTGTCCCGCGGGTGCAGG
Organism: uncultured Solirubrobacterales bacterium; assembly: GCA_963700785.1. Classification (GTDB taxonomy): domain Bacteria; phylum Actinomycetota; class Thermoleophilia; order Solirubrobacterales; family 70-9; genus CAXMST01. Next base: position 164,943 of record CAVOYZ010000005.1, on the reverse strand, counting down.
ACGAGCGTCGGCGTCTGCACGAGCGGCAACACATCGGAGACGTCGCTGCTCAGGGACATCTTCAGCAGGCGCTTCGCCTGACGCGGGGTGGCCGAGGTGCGGATGTAGCGCACGAGCCTGTCGCGGCGCTCGGGATCTTCGGCCCACTCCGGAGAGAACGCATCGACGATCCCGTCGGGCCAACTGGTGCCGGCAACGCTCAGCGTGACCTGCTCCGCCAACTCCGGATCGGCGACCGCCGCGCCGCGAACGCTCGCGGCGACGGCGACGAGCCCGCCGGCCCGGGCGGGATACGTCGCCGCTAGAGCCGCCACGGTCCGGGCTCCGTCAGTGGAGCCGAGCAGCACTGGCCGCTCGGCTCCAACGGCGTCGATCACGGCGAGGGCATCGGCCACATGTGCCTCCAGGGTGAGGTCGTCCCGAATCGGGTCGGAGACGCCGGTGTCGCGACGGTCGAAACGGATCACGCGGGCGAAGCGGCCGAGCCGCTCGAAGAGATGGGCGGCCTCGGGCATCTGCCAGCACGTTTCCACGTTCGAGGCGGGTCCACTGCCAAGCAGCAGGTCGTGCTCGCCTGAGCCGTGAACCTGATAGGCGATCATGATCTCGCCGCTGGGCACGTACCGTGTCTCGGGGATCTCCACGACGGTAAGCCTATGCGCTCGAGCCGGGCGCTCAGGATGGGAGCAGACTCTCGCCCGGCTACCTCTTTCTCGATCCCAGTCTCAGCCGACCGGGCCGAGAACCCGGTCGGTGTAGTCGTTGGCGAAGCGACCCTCGGGGTCGAGCTTGCGGCGGACGGTCTGGAACTCGTCCCAGCGCGGGTAGCGGGCGCCGAGCTCGCTGTGGGTCAGCTCGTGGCGCTTGCCCCAGTGCGGTCGGCCCCCGTACTCGCCGAGGATCTCCTCGACCCGGCGGAAGTAGAGCGGCCAGTCGAGCCTGCGGTCCTGGTGGACGGCGATGTAGCAGCTGTCGCGCTGGTGGCTGGGGCTGAGCAGCGCGTCATCGGCCTTGACGAAGCGAACCTCGATCGGGAACACGCAGCGCAGCTCGGGGTCGGCGGCGACCGCGAGCACCCGCTCGACCGCCTCGCGCGCGTGCTCGCGGGGGATCGCGTACTCCATTTCGGTGAACTTCAGCCGGCGCTCGGAGGCGAACACCCGGTGGCTGCGATCGACCTTGCTGACATTGGCGAACGAAGAAGCCGCCAGCCTCGCCAGCCTGGGCCCGAGCGGCGGCACCGCCCGGGCGATCGTCGCAAAGGCCCCGCTCGCCCAGTTTTCGAAGACCACCTCGCGCAGGTAGGTGACGGCTGCGCCGGGAGGCTCGGGGGGCTGGTCGCTGCGGGTGCTCTCGCGGCACAGCGCCACGTCGGTGTGGGGGAAGACGTAGAACTCGAAGTGATCGAGCGCGTCGGCGCGCTCCTGCATCGAGTCGAGCGTCTCGGTGAGCGGCAGCGGGTGATCGAGACGGCTGAGCGTGAGGGCGGGGACGGTCCGCATGGTGACGGCGTAGATCGCGCCGAGCGCGCCGAGGCCGACCCTGGCCGCGCGGATCCCCTTCGAGTCCGAGCGCTCGCTGAGCTCGACCGTGGTCCCGTCGGCGCCGATCATCTCGATCGCCTCGACCTGGGCGGAGAGGTTCTGGAAGCCGATCCCGGTCCCGTGCGTAGCGGTCGAGATCGATCCGGCGAGCGTCTGCTTGTCGATGTCGCCTAGGTTCTCCAGGGCCCTTCCCAGCGCGTCGAGTCGGCGATTGAGCTCGCCGAGAACTGCCCCCGCCTCGACCTTGATCAGGCCCGAGGCGGGATCGAAGTCGAGCAGCCGGTCGAGCGCCTCGATCCGCAGCAGCGATCCCTCGCTCAGCGCGGCGCCGTTGAACGAGTGACCCGAGCCGGCCACCCTGACCCGCCGCCCAGCCTCGGTCGCCTCGACAATCGCCATCACGAGCCCCTCGCGGGTTCGCGGCCGGATGATCATCTCCGGCCGGCAGACCTGCTCGCGCGACCAGTTCCGCCAGACGGGCCGGCTGTCTTCGTCGGTGGCCTCCATTGCGGCAAGCCTACCCGCGGCGGCACTAACCTCAGGTCCTCCGGAGGGGTGGCAGAGTCCGGTTGAATGCAGCTGCCTTGAAAGCAGCCGATCCTCTTCGAGGATCCGGGGGTTCGAATCCCTCCCCCTCCGCTAGCTGGATCCCCTCCACCCGACGACGTTCGCGGTCCTTGCGCTCGAAGCTTGGCAGGCAGGAGATAGGAGTTGATGAAGGGGCGGGCGCACCGTTCGCGAAGTCGAAGCTGGTCTTGAAGCTGGGCTTGAAGAAGAAGTAGGACGCGGGCGTCCGCCGGCGCTCGGCCCCGGCGGAGGCCGGGTGCCGAAGCGCGGGCCCTACCATCCCGCGTCCGATGGAGACCGCCTCCACAACCAGGGACGATCTCCGCAACCTCGCGATCGTCGCCCACGTCGACCACGGCAAGACCACCCTGGTCGACGCGATGCTGCATCAGTCCGGCGCCTTCCGGGCGCACGAGGCCGTTGCCGAGCGGGTGATGGACTCGATGGACCTCGAGCGCGAGAAGGGGATCACGATCCTCGCCAAGAACACCTCGCTGCGATACGACGGGGTCAAGCTGAACATCGTCGACACCCCCGGCCACGCCGACTTCGGCGGCGAGGTCGAGCGCGGGCTGACGATGGTCGACGGGGTGCTGCTGTTGGTCGACGCCTCCGAGGGGCCGCTGCCGCAGACCCGCTTCGTGCTGCGCAAGGCGCTCGAGGCGCGACTGCCGGTGATCCTCGTCGTCAACAAGGTCGACCGCCCGGACGCGCGGATCGGCGAGGTCGTCGACGAGGTCTACGAGCTGTTCCTCGACCTCGACGCCGACGAGTCGCAGATCGAGTTCCCGATCGTCTACACGAACGCCAGGGACGGCTGGGCCTCGCTGACCGAGGGCGAGGTGGGCACCGATTTGGGTCCGCTGCTGGAGCTGATCGTCTCCCACATCCCGGCCCCCGGCCACCACCCCGGGCACCCGTTCCAGGCGCACGTGACCAACCTCGACGCCGACGAGTACGTCGGCCGCCTGGCGATCTGCCGCGTCTACAACGGCACCGTCCGCGCCGGTGAGCCGATCGCCTGGTGCCGGGCCGACGGCACGGTCGAGCGGGCGCAGATCTCGGGCCTCTATGTGACCGAGGCGCTGCAGCGGGTCGAGGCGAGCGAGGCCGGGCCCGGGGAGATCATCGCCGTCGCCGGGATCGGCGAGGTGACGATCGGCGAGACCCTGGCCGAAGCCGCCGATCCGCGGCCGTTGCCGGTGATCACCGTCGACGAGCCGTCGCTCTCGATGGTGATCGGCATCAACACCTCGCCGCTGGCCGGGCGCAGCGGGGGGCGGCTGACGGCCCGACAGATCAAGGACCGGCTCGACCGCGAGCTGATCGGCAACGTCTCGATCCGGGTGCTGGACACCGAGCGTCCGGACGCCTGGGAGGTCGAGGGCCGCGGTGAGCTGCAGCTGGTGGTGCTGCTCGAGCTGATGCGACGCGAGGGCTACGAGCTGACCGCGGGACAGCCCCGGGTAATCACCCGCGAGATCGACGGCAGGCTCTGCGAGCCGGTGGAGCGACTCGCGATCGACGTTCCCGAGGAGTACGTCGGCGTCGTCACCCAGGCGCTCGCCGTCCGCAAGGGCCGGATGGAGCAGATGGTCAACCACTCGACCGGCTGGGTCCGGCTCGAGTTCCTGGTCCCGGCCCGCGGGCTGATCGGATTCCGCACCGAGTTCCTGACCGAGACCCGCGGCACCGGGCTGATGCACCACGTCTTCGACCGCTGGGAGCCGTGGGCCGGTGAGCTGCGGACGAGGCCGACCGGCTCGCTGGTCGCCGACCGCGGTGGCAGCAGCGCCGGCTTCGCCCTGTTCGGCCTGCAGGAACGTGGGGCGCTGTTCATCGGGCCGGGCGAGGAGGTCTACGAGGGCATGGTGATCGGCGAGAACTCACGCCCCGATGACCTCGACGTGAACCCGACCAAGGAGAAGCACCAGACCAACGTCCGCGCCGCCAGCGCCGACGTGCTGGTGCGGCTGATCCCGCCGCGGCTGCTCTCGCTCGAGCAGGCGATCGAGTTCCTGCGCGCCGACGAGTGCGTTGAGATCACCCCCGACGCCGTGCGGCTGCGCAAGACCGAGCTCGACGCGACCCGCCGCGCGAAGCAGGCGCGGCAGGCGAAGCGCGACGCCGCGGGCTGAGTCGTCGCGATCGGGGACCCGTCCACCTACCCGGGCGGATAGAGGTCCTGGTCGCGCTCGATCAGCGCACCCCGCTCGACCAGCTCCTCGATCCGGCGCTCGAGCGCACCCCGCTCGACGTGCGAGAAGAGCCCGTATGAGGGCGGCGGGTCGCCCTGGTCGATGTGCTCGGCGACCCAGAAGTTGCGGGTCCCCCAGAGCAGATGGGCGCAGCTGTCGACGCTCAAGGGCCGGAAGCTGCAGCCGACCAGCTCGACGATCGCGGCGTCGAGGTGGCCGATCACCGGCCGCAGCCGCTCATAGCCCCACTCGATCCAATCGCCGCCGCGCCTGCCGTAGGAGCTGCCGTCGCAGTGGGCGACGAACCCGGCGCGGGCGAGCCGGCGGGCGCGGGCCTTCTCGGCCTCGACCGCCGCGCTCGAGCCGGGGATCGGGTCGAGGTCCTCGTAGAGGTCGGGACGGAGTCTGACCCAGTGGCGCTTGACCAGCCCCGAGGACTTGTAGCCGCGCTTGTGCTGCTCGAAGCGGGTCGCGATCGACCTTCCGGTCGAGCCGACGTAGACCCATGGAATCCGCGGATCGCGGCGCCTGCCTGCCTCGGCGTCGAGCTCGATGACGTAGACGCGCTTGGCCATCGAGCAGCAATGGTGACCTACTCGGGCGGGCGGGGCCCGCCGCTCAGCCCGGATCGGCCGCGGCGCCGACCGGCGTTCCGGCAGCCCGCGGGCGGGCGGCCCCGGCGCTCTTCCGGCGCGGGATCCAGCGCGCCGCGAACAGCGCCACGGCCGGCACGATCGGGGCGAGGACCGCCCAGCGGACGGCCGGGATCGCGGCGTCGGTGCCGGCGCCAAGGGTGTGGACCACCGAGAGCAGCCAGGCGACGACGATGTAGCGGTGGGCGTTGCGCCAGCGCTTGCCCCCGATTCGGCGGCGCGCGTAGTAGCTGAGCCCGAGGATGGCTGCCAGGTAGCCGCCGACGATCCCCGCCGCCACGAACGCCGGGCGGTAGTCGATCGCGAACGGAATCGTGATTCCGGCGAGCCCCGGATGGAGGTAGGCATCCCCGAGCAGGGTCACCCCGTGGGCGCCGATCGCGATCAGGCCCGCCACCGCGAGTTGCTCGTGCAGCGCGCTCAGCACCCGGGGCAGACCGGGCCGGCGGAACAGCTTGCTCGCCATCGCGAGACCGATCAGCACCGAGGCGCTGATCAGCAGCAGGGCGACGATTCCGGAGGCGCGCCCCGCGAGCCACCAGATGTGATCGCTCGGATGCGGGTTCACGCTGCTCGCCGTCCGGACAGGTCGAAGCGCGCAGCGTCGGCGGGTTCGGGGTCGGGGGCCTCGACGATCTCGCTCCTGCCGTCGTCGGTGACGAACAGGCCACCGTGGGCGGCCAGCACCCGCCGCGCTCCGGCCGGGCCCGAGAGCAGCGCCGCCTTGCTCAGGGCCTCCGCCACCACCGCCGACGGAGCGATCGCGGTCGCCGAGATCACCCCGGTCCAGGCCGGAAGACCGGTCGCCGGATCGAGGATGTGGTGGGAGAAGCCGTCCCCGGAGCGCCAGATCCGCCGGTCGATGCCTGAGGTGGCGACGGCGCCGTTCCCGAGGCGTACGAGGTGCCGACGCGAGCCGTCAAGTGGATGCTCGACCTGGACCTCGTAGGGGTCCAGCTGGGCGCCGATCCCGCCGACGCGGATGTCGCCGCCGCAGTCGATCAGATAGCGCTGGTAGCCGCGCAGCAGGTCGAAGGCGAGATCGGCGGCGAGGCCCTTGCCGATGCCGCCGCTGTCGATCCCCAGACCGGGATCGCGGCTGATCGAGCCGGCCTCCGGATCGACGCTGAAGCCTCGCCAGCGCTCGCGCGGGTCAGGCGTAGCCGGCCGTCGCGGCGGGGCCGCGAGCAGCGCCTCGGCGAGCAGCGGCTGGTCGGTGGGTGGGCGCGAGGAGCCGTAGCCCGCCCGCTCGATCTCCGCGACCAGCGTCGGGTCGACGAGACCGCCGGTGGCCGCCGCCGCCTCGAGCGCGGACTCGGCCAGGCGCAGCAGCAGCGGCGAGGCGGCGAACGTGCGGCCCGGATGGGCATTGAAGCGACTCAGCTCGCTCTCGGGCAGAAACCGCGAGAGGCGCCGGTCGAACGACTCGATCCAGGCGCGGAGCATCGCCGCCGCATCCGGGGCCGGTGGCATCGCGGCCCTGGTCGGCGCTCCGACCAACACCCGGATCCTCGTCCCCATCGCCTCGAACCGGAGATCGGTGCTCGGCGCGATCGGGACCTCGAGCTCGCGGAAGGAGCCGTCGTTGCCCGTACCCGTGAGACGGAGCGCGCTCATGAGCTCGAGGTCACCGGCGGGGGCGAGGGGCGCCGGTGCCGGTGCCGGTGCGGGCGCCGGTGACGGCGAGGCTGAAGTGGGCGCGGGTGCGGGCGCGGCCGGCGAGGAGGCCGGCGCCGGCGCGATCGCCAGGCTTGCGGTCCCGGGAGCCGCCGACTGGGCGGCCGGCGGATCGTGGATCACGCGCAACTTGACCACCCGGCGATGGATCACGGGCCGCTTCAGCTTCGCCGCAGCGAGGCCCTGACCGCCCGGGTCGCCGGCGCCGAGCGCCGGGTCCTTGCCGGTGCTCATCCTGATCGCGAGCACCGCAACGATCGCCAGGAAGGCCACCACAGCGCCGGCGGCGACGCCGAATCCCGCCGGCCGCTTGCGGGCGGTCTTCGGCTCGCCGGCGGCGGGGAGCGCGGGCCGATCGCCCGCGCTTCCTCCGCCACTGCGGGCCGGGGGTGGAGTCGAGCTAGTCGTCCTCATGGTCGCCCGACTCCGATGACTCCTGACCGTGGTCCTCGTGCTCCGAGCCGGAATCGCCGTACTCGTCGTGCTCGCCTGACTCATCGTCCTCGTAGGCGGAGCCGTCGTCCTCGTAGGCCGATCCGCTGTTCCCGTAGGCTGAGCCGTCGCTGCTGCTCTGCTGGGTCACCGGCGACGTGCTCGCGGCCACGCTCGCCGGAGCCGAGCCCGACGCCGTCGTCGCGGTGGCGCCGGAGCCGCTCGCGCCCTTGGCCGTCTTGGCCTGCACGTGCTTGACGCGACGAACCACCTCGCGCTTGATCCGCGGCTCGAGCTTCGGCGCTGCGGCCGCTGATTCGGCTGCGGCCGTGGACGGCGAGCCCGACTGGCTGCCGAGCGCGACCGCGGCGACACCGCCCAGAACCGCGAGGGCCGTGACCGCGGTTACCTTGCCCTTTGCTGAAACCATTGCTTACCTCCTGAGTTGCGTTCCATCGATCAGGAGCAAGTCTCGGCTGCGGGCGGTTAGACGCCAGACAGGCGAAGGTAAAGAGTTGGCAAAGCTTCTCCGCCGGGACCGGTCGCGGCGATCGGCGGGGCTACCCTCAAGGCGTGGGTACTCCAGAGCATGAGCGACCTCGGGGCCCGAGGGTGCTCTTCGTCGAGGACGAGGAGGGGATCTCCGATCCCTTCTGCAGCGCGCTGCGCCGCGCGAGCTTCGAGCCGGTCGTCGCGCGGACCGTGGCGGCGGCACTCGAGCAGCTGGCGAAGGAGCCGCCCGACCTCGTGCTCCTCGATCTCGCGCTCCCAGACGGCGACGGCCGGGACGTCGCGCGCGAGATTCGCAAGTCGGGCGAGACGCCGATCATCATGCTCACCGCCAGGGGAACGGAGGCCGACCGGGTGATCGGCCTCGAGATCGGCGCCGACGACTACGTCGTCAAGCCGTTCTCCTCGGCCGAGGTGATCGCGCGGATCCGCGCCGTGCTCCGCCGCAGCGGCGGCGAGGGCAGCGCTCCGGACCTCGAGGCGCGGCTCGAGCTCGGCCCGCTGCTCGTCGACCAGCGGGCAAGGCGAGCGGCGGTGAACGGCGAGCAGCTCGAGCTGACCCGCAAGGAGTACGACCTGCTCGCGCTTCTGGCGCGCAATGCCGGAAGCGTCGTCTCCCGAGAGCAGATCATGTCGGAGGTCTGGGATCCGAACTGGTGGGGACCGACGAAGACGCTCGACGTCCACGTGAGCGCCCTGCGCCGCAAGCTGGGTGACGACCCGAACGAGCCGAGGTTCCTGCATACGGTTCGCGGGGTCGGCCTGCGCTTCGCCACGGCTGACGAGCTGGAGGGCAGATGAGCCTCCGGACCCGCCTGCTGCTGGCGATCGGCTACGTGCTGCTGGTCGCGATCGTCGCCTTCGAGGTCCCGCTCGCGATCAACACCGCCAACCGGACCGACTCGGAGATCCGGGCCCAGGCCTCGGCTCAGGCCGACCTGCTCGCGGTGGCGGCGGCGGAGGAGCTCGACGAGGGCAGCGCGGCGCTGGTCCCACTGGTCGAGACGGTCGCAAACGCTGTCCGCGGCCGGGTGATCATCGTCAACGCAAGGGGTCGCCTGGTGGCCGACAGCGAGAAGGAGACCCGGGGGACCAACTTCTCGACCCGGCCCGAGATCGAGCAGGCGCTCGGCGGCGACCGCTTCCAGCAGCGGCGCGAGAGCACCGACCTCGGAATGGAGATCCTCGCCACCTCGGCGCCGATGATCCGTGGCGAGGAGGTCGTCGGCGCCGTGCGGATCACCCAGAGCACCGAGGCGCAGAGCCGAGCGGTGCTGGATTCGGTCAGCGGGCTGGTGCTGATCGGCCTGATCGTCCTCGGGATCGGGCTGATCGCCGCGGTGGTCGTCGCCGGCCAGCTGAGCGGTCCGATGCGGGGGATGACGCGCTCGACCCGACGGATCGCGGCGGGTCACCTCGACGAACGCGTCGAGCCGAGCGGCAGTAGCGAACAGGTGGCCCTGGCGCACTCGTTCAACGAGATGACCGAGCGCCTCACACAGGCGCTGCAGAGCCAGCGCGAGTTCGTCGCCGACGCCTCGCACCAGCTGCGCACGCCGATCACCGGGCTGCGCCTGCGGCTCGAGGAGGCCGAGGCGATGCTCGCGGCCGGTGGGCCTGAGGCGTCCGCGGATGCGGTCGGCGAGATCGACGCGGCGACCCGGGAGATCGACCGGCTCTCGCAAGTCGTGGCCGAGATGCTGACCCTGAGCAAGATCGGTGAGCGCCGAAGCCAATCCGCCCGAATCGAGCTTGCCGGTCTCGCCGAGGAGGCTGTCCGGCGCTGGCGGGGCGAGGCCGCGCAGCGGCGGATCGAGCTGCGAACCGGCGGCGTCGCGGCCGGGGCCGTCCTCTGCCCGATCGAGGATGCGGAGCGGGCGCTCGACGCGCTGATCGAGAACGCGATCCGCTACTCGCCGGGGGGAACCGCGGTCGAGGTTCGAGTCGCGGACGACGAGATCATCGTCGTCGATCAAGGCCCCGGCGTCGCGCCGGAGGAGACCGAGGCCGTGTTCGAGCGCTTTCACCGCGGCAGCAGCGGCCGGGCCGGGCCTCGCGGAACCGGTCTCGGCCTCGCGATCGCCCGGGGGCTCGCCCGCTCGTGGGGCGGCGATGTGAGCCTCGAGCCCGGGCTGTCCGGAGGCACCGAGGCGAGCCTGAGCTTCGCCCGGCTGCCTGCGACGGCGCCGGAGGAGGCGATCAGCGGATGAGCGGGCCGCAAAGCCAGGCGAAGCTGCGGCCGGTGCTCCTGGCCGTCGCCGGTTTACTGGTCGCAGCTGGCCTCGGGGCGGCGACCAGCCAGATCACAACGCCTGAGGTCGGGCTCTCGGGCGAGCCCCCGTCGGCCGCCGAACAGCTCGTCGCCGGCGGTGGCGGCAACGGGAAGGCTGCCCGGCGCGCGAGCGCGCGGCAGCGGCAGCGTCAGCGTCAGCGTCGCAGGATCCGGGAAGCCAACGGCTCCGGGGCGGCGCCGGCTACGCCCGCCCCGCCGCCGGCCACCACACCGCCGACGCCGGCGCCACCGCCCGCGGGGACGACGACCGAGGATGCCGGGGACTCGTCGACGCCAAGCCCCGAAGAGAGCGATGACAGCGGTGGCGGGGACGACGACCGGGACGACGACTGAGATCCGCTGAGCCGGACGCGACCGAACCCGGGCTCGAGGCGTCGGGGTAGTCTCGGATGATCGACGACGAGCCGAGATACGTCCCACCGCTTCCCGAGCATTCCGAGCTACGTGAGATCGCGCTTGCGATCGAGAGCGCGGAGATGTCGGCCGAGATCCTGAACACGAGCTTCCGCACGATCTTCTTCTCCAGCCAGGCCGCTCGAATCCTGGGCCTTTCGACCGAAGAGGCGAAGGGGATGTACGGCCGATCGTTGATCCACCGGACCCTCGAGGGGAAGTCCGACATCATGCGGATCAACGAGGAGAGCGGGGCCGCCTGGTTTCAGCAAAACGCTAAAATCATGCGCCACTACCTCGACCCCGACGACCCCGGCTTCGAGGACGTCTTCGGCCTGACCGCACCGGTCGCGGCGGAGGTCGATCCGATCGCCGAGCCGCCCCGAGCCTGGCAGGCGAGGATCAGCTTCCGGCCCGACCTTCGGATACGCGAGAACCTGCTCGGCGACGTCAACAACGTCTACCTCAGGCTCAGCGACGATGACGGACGCTTCATCGGCGTCTTGGTCCAGCACCGCAGCGCCCTGCCGCAGAACCTAGAGCAACGACTGGCCCGCGGCGACCAGCGTCTGTTCGAGCGGATGGAGCGGGTGAGCGAACCCGGCAAGCGTGCAGCCGGGATCCTCTTCGCCGACCTCGAGGCGTCCGGGGCCCTCTCCCGTCGCCTCTCATCCCGCGGCTACTTCGACCTGATCCGGGCGATGACAGACCTGATCGACTCCTCGGTCGTCGCCGCGGGCGGCATCGTCGGCAAGCACGCCGGGGACGGCGGCTCGGCCTTGTTCCTCGACGCCGACTTCGAGGGCTCCGAGTCGGCGACCGCGCGGGCGACGATCGAGGCCGCTCGGGCGATCCGCGACGGCGCGGACGACCTGGGGCCGGAGGAGATCACTGCGAAGATCAACGTCGGCGTGCACTGGGGGGCAACGCTGATGGTCGGCCAGATCGCGACCAAAGGACGGCTCGAAGTGACCGCGCTCGGCGACGAGATGAATGAGGCAGCTCGGATCGAGGGTGCAGCGACCACAGGCGCGATCCTCGGCTCAAAGGGTCTGATCGAGCGACTCACGGGGAAAGACGCTGAGGCGACCGGCCTCGATCCCGACGCGATCGCCTACACGCCGCTCGGTGAGCTCCCCGGGGTCAGTGAGAAGGCGATTCGCGACGCCGGCGCGATCCCCGTCGCCGAGATCTGAGCCGGACGGCGCCGCGCTGGCCGGGCGGCGATCGCGCTCAACCGGTCTCGTGAGGAGCAGCCCGAAAGACCTCTATTGCCCCGACGATCTCATCCTCGCCGTGGCCGCCGTGGGCCGCCTCGCCGAAGACCCTCAGCAGCGCAGCGGGCATGACCTCGTTGACTCCGCTCGCCTCGGCGAAGGCGACGATGTTGTCGATCGCAGCGACGTGGACATCGAGGGTGGCCAGATCGCCTCGGTACTCGCCGCGCTCGATCATCTCGCGACACCGGTCGGCGGCCGCAGCGATCTCATGGGACAGAGCCTTCACCGCATCGAAGAAATGCCCCGGGTCCACGTCCTCGGCCTCGCAGAAGGCGGCACCCTGCAAGAGGCCCGCGGTCGCTCCGCACTCGAAGCTGAGCCACGCAAGATCGGCCGCAGCAGCTCCGCCGACAGCCGCACTGACGAAGGTCGGGCGGCCACCGAGCGCGAGCAGCACACCTCGATGCCGATCGAATGCATCGCGCGCCCCCGCGTAGAAGATCACCCTGTCGGCGTGGTCGGCTCCGATCCCGTCGGGGTAGGTCAGGATCGCGCCGTCGAGGTAGTCGATCCGGTTCTCGCTCGCCCAGGACTCAAGGGCGCGGGCATCGTCGGGGCTACCACTCGAGAACTGGATCAGCGTCCGATCGGCCAGCGCGGCGGCGGTGCCGGGTCCGGCGAGACTTGCTCTCGCCGCGTCATAGTCCGCCACGCAGATCCCAACCAGATCGGAGGCGCCACAGGCTTCGGCCGCGGTGGCGCCAAGACGGGCTCGGCCCTCAAAGGCGCCGCACTTGCTGCGGTCGCGGTTCCAGACCGTTACCTCGTGGCCGGCGGCAATGAAGGCCTCGGCGAGGCTCGATCCCATTCGCCCGAGACCGAGGACTGTTACGGCGGTCGGTGTTGGCATCGGAGTCTCCCTTCGAATCGGCGGCTCAATAGACGGAGCAAAGCATCCAGCGCGCGCGATCAATGCCTCAGCGCCCGCAGCCGCGCCCGGCCCTCGGCCATACACCTGTTCACCTTCGTGTAGGTCCAGCCGGTGATCGCCTGGACCTCGGCGTATGAGCAGCCGGCAGCCTGGAGCGCAAGGGCTCGCCGCTCCTGCGGCTTCAGGCGCGCCAGCGCCGCCGCCGCCCCGGCGACACGCTCGCGCGCCTCGATCGCGACCGACGGGTCTGGGGTGGCGCCGGCGAGGCGCTCGGGGTCGAATCCCTCATCGGCATCAGCCGAGCGGGACGCGGCGGGCCTCGCGACCGACGGCGAGCGCCTCGTGGCGGGTGACGACGTGCATCCAGGCGAGAAGGCGCCGCCCTCGCCGATCGGGGCTCCTGCGGATCAGGATTTCCGCGGCTCGCTGAAGGGCGTCCTCGGCATCGGCCTCGTTCGACGAGAAGCGACGCGCCGTTCGCCTCAAGGTCGGCTCGTGCTCAGCCAGTAGCTGCGCCGCGCGCTCGACGCGGTCGAGAGCGACGAAGGTCACCGAGCCGGCGCATCTGGAGATCGATCGATCTCCACGCCCTCCGAACCCCGCCCATCGCCGCGGTGCCCCAGGGGCTCGCCGCTGCGGCCCGATGGGCGTCTTGAACCGTCTCGCGCATGCTGGGCGGCGGGTCCTCGGGGTCTCTTCGCCGCCGCTATCCTGAGCCGCCGATGGCCACCTGCGTAGTAACCGGGGGGGCCGGCTTTCTCGGCTCCCATCTCTGCGATCACCTGCTCGATTCAGGTTACCGGGTGATCTGCATCGACAACCTCGATACCGGCTCGCTGAGGAACATCGAGCACATCGGCAGCGGCGATTTCGACTTCGTCCACCAGGACATCACCGAGACGGTCGAGATCGACGGCGACGTCGACTTCGTCTATCACCTGGCCTCGCCGGCCAGTCCGATCGACTACGCGCGCCTGCCCCTGCACACACTCAAGGTCGGCTCCTACGGCACCCACCACATGCTCGGCGTCGCCAAGTTCAAGCGGGCCCGGTTCCTGCTCGCCTCCACATCCGAGGTCTACGGCGACCCTCAGATCCACCCGCAACCGGAGAGCTACTGGGGCCACGTGAACCCGATCGGCCCCCGCGGCGTCTACGACGAGGCGAAGCGCTACGCCGAGGCGCTGACGATGGCCTACCACCGCCAGCAGGGCGTCGACACCTGCATCGTCCGGATCTTCAATACGTTCGGCGCTCGCATGCGCCCGCACGACGGCCGGGCGATCCCGACCTTCATGCGCCAAGCGCTGCAGGACAAGCCGCTGACCGTGTTCGGCGACGGCAGTCAGACGCGCAGCTTCTGTTACGTAACCGACCTGATCGCCGGCCTGGTCGCGCTGATGGAATCCGACGTCCACCTGCCGGTCAACATCGGCAACCCCGAGGAGTACACCTTGCTCGAGCTGGCCGAGTCGGTGATCAAGGTGACCGACTCGCGAGCCGAGATCGTCTACGAGGCGCTCCCCGTCGACGACCCGCAGGTCAGGCAGCCGGACATCACCCGGGCACGGGAGTTGCTCGGCTGGGAGGCCAAAGTCGATCTCGAGGAGGGGCTCAAGCGGACTATCGAGGAGTCCGGCCTGGAGCGGCTGGTCGGCGCAGCCGACTGACGCCGGGCGCGCGTTGCAGCCGCTGCGGATCGCCCACCTGACCGCCACCTTCCCGCCCTACCCGGGCGGGGCCGGAAACACCTGCTACCGGTTCGCCACCGGACAGGCTGAGCGCGGAAATCACGTCGAGGTCTTCACGGCGCCGGCCGAGGGGGAGGCCCCCGACGCTGGCGGGGCGATCATCCACCGGATCGAGCCGACGCTGGCGGTCGGCAACGCACCGCTGCTGCCGCGCCTCGCCCGGCTCGAGGGCTTCGACGTCATCCACCTCCACTACCCGTTCATCTTCGGCGCCGAGCTGACCCTGCTCGCCCGCCTTCGCAGGCGAAGCCGGGAGGCGGCCCTGATCGTTCACTACAAGAACCGGCTGCTCGGCGGCGGACCCCGCGGGGCGCTGTTCGAAGCCTACGAGCACTCTGTCGCGCCGACCCTGATCCGCTCGGCCGACCGGGTGCTGGTCCTGAGCGAGGACCACGCCCGCTCGGTCCCCTACCTGCGCCGCGCGCTCGAGCGGACGCCCGAGCGACTGATCGAGATGCCGAACGGGGTCGACACCGTGGCCTTCTCACCGGGCGCCGACGGCAGTGGCCTCCGCGAGCGCCTCGGGATCGACGCCGACGACGTCGCGGTCGCGTTCGTCGCCACCCTCGATCGCGCCCACCATTTCAAGCGGCTCGACCTGGCGATCGCGGCGGTCGCGCGGGCCGAGTCCCGCAACCTGCATCTGATCGTCGCCGGCGGAGGCGAGCTGCTCGACGGCTTCCGGACCACGGCCAACGAGGCCGGGATCGGCGATCGCATCCACTTCCTCGGGAGGGTCCCCCACGCCGAGCTCCCCGACGTGCTGCGCGCCTGCGATCTGTTCGCCCTGACCACCGAGCCGCCCGAGTCGTTCGGAATCGTGCTGATCGAGGCGCTCGCATGCGGTCTGCCGGCGATCGCGACCGACTACCCCGGCGTCCGCGCCGTGATCGACGACGGCGAGACCGGCTATCTGGTGCCCGCCGGTGACCCGGCGGCTGCGGCCGCGGCGCTCGACCGGATGGTCGCGCTCGGGCCCGAGGGGCGCGCGGCGATCGGGGCGGAGGGGCGCCGACGATGCGAGCAGCGCTGGGCCTGGCCGGCGCTGCTGGGCCGGATGGACGACGCCTACGCCGAGGCGCTCGCCGCCCGCCGGCTGAAGCTCGGAGGCTGACTTGCCCGGCCACTCGATCCTGCTGATCTCCTACTTCTATCCGCCGACCCGCGATACGGGAGCCCAGCGGCCCGCCGCCCTCGCCAAGTACCTCGCCAGGCTCGGACACCGGGTGACCGTGCTCACCACCTCCGCCTTCGGCGAGGGCACCGGCGAAGCGCGGACTCCGGGCGTCGAGGTGATCCGCACCGCCGACCTGCAGAGCTACCGCGCCCGGCTCGCGGGGCGCGCTTCGATCGACTCCCTGTTCGACTCCGACACCTACTCAGGCAAGCCGCACCCACTCAGCTACGTGGTCGTTCCCGAGCCGCTCCGGGTCGCCTGGGCACCGTTCGCCAGACGAGCGGCGCTTCGCGCCCATCGGGCGCGGCCCTTCGACGCCGTGATCAGCACCTCGCCGCCCGAGTCGGCCCACCTGATCGCGACGGCGCTCGCCCGTCGCGGGGTGCCGTGGATCGCCGACATCCGCGACGCTTGGACCTTCGAGCCGCTGCGGCCGCGGTTCCCGTTGGCGCTCCAGCGACGCGCCGACGAGCGCATGGAGCGCCGCGTCCTCGGGGCCGCCGACGCCGTGGCCTGCGTCAGCGAGCCCGCCGCGGCCGATCTGCGCTCGCGCGGCATCGCCGACCCGGTCCTGATCGCCAACGGCTGGGACCCCGACGACGATCCCTCCCCCGCGGCGGTCGCGGCGGCCGAGGGGGTGCTCGACCCGGAGCGCACCACGCTTCTCTACACCGGCCGCTTCGGCTCCTACGGTCGGGACCCGCGCGGCTTCGTTGACGGCCTGGCGGCACTAGCCGCCGAGCACCCGGACTGCGCCCGCAGGCTGGAGGTTGCGATCGCCGGGCCGCTGCGGGCCGACGAGCGGGCCTTGCTGGGGTCGGATCTCCGTCCGGTGCGCGTCAGCCTGCTCGGCAGCGTCGAGCGCGAGCGCTCACTGGCGCTGCAGCGCCATGCCGACGCGTTGCTCCTGCTCGCACAGCCCGCGAGGAGCCAGCTGGTCAACTTCAAGCTGTTCGAGTACATCGCCGCCGGCCGTTCGATTCTGCCGCTCTGCGCCGGAACCGAGGCGGGGAGGATCCTCAGCGAGTCGGGCCTGGGTCCGGTGATCGCAGCCGATGATCCGGGCGCGATCGCGAACGGCCTCCGCAGCTTGGTCGAGGACGGGCTCGCCGCACCCACCGGCGAGATCGTGAGCCGCTATCGGTACCCGGCCGCGGCGGAAGCGATGGCCGGCCTGGTCGAGGCAACCATCGCCGCGGGCTGAGTTCAGGCCGCGGCGGGCTCGTGCTCGCGAAACCATTCGACCGTCCGCCGGATGCCGTCCTCCAGCTCGACCTCCGCCTCGAAGCCCGCCAGCTCACGGGCGCGGGAGACGTCGAGGCCACGCTTCATCTGGCCGTCCGGTCGCGAGGCATCCCAGACGGTCTCGCCCTCGAAGCCGGCGGCGGTCGCGATCGCCGCGGCGAGGTCGCGGATCCTGGTCTCGCGGCCGACTCCGAGGTTGACCGGCTCGGAGACGTCGAGCCGCTCGGCGCAGAGCAGCAGCCCTCGAGCGGCGTCGTCGACGTAGAGGAACTCGCGCGAGGGCTCGCCGCTGCCCCACAGGGTGACGTCCCGGTGCCCGTCCGCGGTCGCCTCGACGTACTTGCGGACCATCGCCGGGATCACGTGGCTGTCCTCGAGGTCGAAGTTGTCGTTCGGCCCATAGAGGTTGGCGATCACCGGCGCGCAGGAGTCGAACCCGTATTGGCGCCGGTAGGTGTCGCTGAGCACCAGCAGCATCTTCTTCGCGAGGCCGTAGGGGGCGTTCGACGGCTCCGGGTAGCCGTCCCAGATCGTCTCCTCACGAAACGGGACCGGCGTCTCGAGCGGGTAGGCGCAGACCGAGCAGGCCGCGACCAGCTTCGAGACCCCGAGCTCGCGGCAGCCCTCGAACACGTTGGTGCCCATCGTCAGGTTGTCGTAGGCGAGCGGCGCCGGATTGCGCCGGTTGTAGCCGATGCCGCCGACGTTGGCGGCGAGGTGGATGACGACCTCCGCTCCCTCGAGGGCCGCGGTGGCCGCCGCCTTGTCGCGCAGGTCGAACTCCGCCGAACGGGGAGCCCTGGCATCGGCACCGAGCTCGCTCAGCATGCCCATCACCGGCGTGCCGAGAAATCCGGCGCCGCCGGTGACGACGACGCTCTTCCCGGACCAGAAGCCGGGATCGGGCAGCGCCGAGGGGCTCACCCGGTGCCCTCGTGGCTGTAGCGGGTGACCTTGCCCTGCAGCTGGGCCTCGAGCGCTTCGATATCGGCGTCGACCATGATCTTGACCAGTTCGTCGAAGCGCACCTCGGGCTCCCAGCCGAGTTGCTCGCGGGCCTTGGTGATGTCGCCCTGCAGGGCGTCGACCTCGGTCGGCCGGTAGTAGCGGGGGTCGATCTCGACGTACTGCTCGAAGTCGCCGAGGCCGGCGTGCTCGAACGCAGCCGCCGCGAACTCGCGCACGGTGTGCATCTCGCCGGTCGCGATCACGAAGTCGCCCGGCTCGTCGCAGGCCATCACCAACTGCATCGCGCGGACGTAGTCGGGGGCGTACCCCCAGTCACGGCGGGCGTCGAGGTTGCCGAGATAGAGCTTGTCCTGAAGGCCCTCGCGGATCCGGGCGATCGCGCGGGTGATCTTCCTGGTGACGAAGGTCTCGCCGCGCCGCGGCGACTCGTGGTTGAAGAGGATCCCGTTCGAGACGTGCATCCCGTAGGCCTCGCGGTAGTTGACGGCGAGCCAGTGCGAGGCGACCTTGGCGACCGCGTAGGGGCTGCGCGGATAGAAGGCGCTCGACTCCGACTGCGGCGGCGGCGTCGCTCCGAACATCTCCGACGACCCGGACTGGTAGACGCGCGCCTCCGAGCCCGACTCGCGGACCGCGTCGAGCACCCGCAGGGTGCCGGCGCCGGTGATGTCGAGCGTGTACTCGGGGATCTGAAAGGAGACCTGCACGTGCGACTGAGCGCCGAGGTTGTAGATCTCGTCCGGCTGCAGCTCGTAGATCCGGTGGGTCAAAGAAACCGGGTCCGAGAGGTCGCCGTAGTGGGTGTAGAGGCGGACTCCGACCTCGTGGGGGTCGTGGTAGAGGTGGTCGATCCGAGCGGTGTTGAAGGACGACGAACGGCGCACGATGCCGTGGACCTCGTAGCCGAGATCGAGCAGGTGCTCGGCCAGATAGGAGCCGTCCTGGCCGGTGATCCCGGTGATCAGGGCCTTGCGCGGTTCAGCCATGGCGGTAGCTTCGCATTGATCGCCGGCCGAGCGCTTCGCCACCACTCACAGGCGCTCAGCCACCAGCAGGTCCTGTCCAAACTGCTCCGAACCTCCCTCGCGGCCCGCCCAGCGTCCATATCGGGCCTCGACGATCCGCAGCCCGGCGCGCTCGTGCAGCGCGCGCACCAGCTCCTCGTCGACGAGGATCATGTGCTCGGGCACCTCGGTGTAGGGCGAGGCGAACCCGTAGCCCCGCTCGTCGCTGAGCTCGTGCAGCTCGAGCGGCGGCCGTTGCTCGCCGAACACACCCCCCTGTCGGGCGCGTCCCTGCGCGATCAGCTCCCGCGACTCGTCGTTGAGCAAGAACCAGGTGCCGAGCAGCCGGCCGCCGGGGCGCAAAACCCGGGCCGCCTGCTCGAGGTAGCGCCGGGCCTCGAACGGCCGCAGGTGGGTGAACAGCGAGGCGGCGACGGCGACATCGAACTCAGCGTCCGGGTAGGGGAAGGTGTAGTCGCAGGCCGCCTGGCTGCCGCTCGGGTTGTACTGGGCGTTGTGCAGGTCGGCCACCTGGAAGCGGAAGCTCGGATGCCGCGGGGTGATCGCCTTCGCGCACCAATCGATCGAGCGCGGCATCACGTCGAAGCCCTCGTACCGGCCCCGATCCGGATCCAGGTAGCGGGTCAGCGCCGCTGCCGTCCGCCCCGGCCCACAACCCATGTCGAGGACCGCGGCGTCGGGCGCCATCCGGCCGAGATCGATCATCAGATCGACCAGCCGCTCGCCGATCTCCGAGATCTGCGACGGGAGGTCCAGCCGCCGCGGCGGCAGCAGCGGATTGCGCCGGCCGCTCCAGGTGTCCTGGAGGTCGAGCGAGGCGCGCAAGCCCCAGCGCCGCGCGAGCCGGATCCGACGCCGGACCGGCCGGGCCGCGGCGGCGACGCCGCGGCGGGCACTCCGCCGGGCGCTCTGGATGGCTGGCAGGCTCACGGCGCGCGAGGCTAGCAGCGCCCCGTGCGGGGGCCGGGCCGGCGGCTGCCGGCCCCGGAGGGGCAGGGCGGTGGCCGTTTCCCCTTTCTATGCTTCTCCGATGGCTACTGAGCCCAAGCGGCCGGCGAGCGCCGCCGACGAGCATCGCTACATCGCGCCCGTGGTCGGGGCCCGACGACCCGCGCCGGATCACCGATTCGGGGATCGAGATCGAGCGCGTCTACGAGGCCGACGACGTCGCCCCGAGGCTCGAGCAGCGCCTCGGCGAGCCGGGCTCGTACCCGTTCACGCGCGGAATCCACGAGGGCATGTATCGGGACCGGCTCTGGACGATGCGCCAGTACGCCGGCTTCTCCTCCCCCGAGGACACGAACGAGCGTTACCGGTACCTGATCGAGCACGGATCGACCGGCCTGTCGATGGCATTCGACCTCCCGACCCAGCTCGGCCGCGACTCCGACGAGCCGATCTGCGAGGGCGAGGTGGGCCGGACCGGGGTCCCGATCGACACGATCGAGGACATGAGGATCTGCTTCGAGGAGATCCCGCTCGCCGAGGTCTCGACCTCGATGACGATCAACGCCCCCGCGGCGGTGCTGCTGCTGCTCTACGAGCTGGTCGGCGAGGAGCAGGGGGTCGAGTCGGCCGCCCTGCGCGGGACCGTGCAGAACGACGTGCTCAAGGAGTACATGGCGCGTGGCAACTACATCTACCCGCCGGAGCCGACGATGCGGCTGACGACCGACATCTTCGAGTACTGCGCCGAGCACGTGCCGAAGTGGAACACGATCTCGATCTCCGGCTACCACATCCGCGAGAAGGGCTGCTCGGCCGTACAGGAGGTCGCGTTCACGCTCTCGAACGCGATCGCCTACGTCGAGGCGGCACTGGACCGCGGCCTCGGAATCGACGAGTTCGCGCCGCGGCTCGCCTTCTTCTTCAACGGGCACAACGACGTCTTCCAGGAGGTGGCAAAGTTCCGGGCCGTGCGCCGGATGTGGGCGGAGATCGTCCGCGACCGCTTCGGCTCCGACAATCCGCGCAGCCAGGCGATCCGCTTCCACACTCAGACCGGCGGGGTGACGCTGCAGGCGCAGCAGCCGGAGGTGAACATCATCCGCGTCGCCCTGCAGGGGTTCGCGGCGGTCTGCGGCGGCACCCAGAGCCTCCACACGAACGGCTTCGACGAGGCCCTGGCGCTGCCGACCGAGCGCTCGGCGCGGATCGCCCTGCGCACCCAGCAGGTTCTCGCCCACGAGTCCGGCGCCGCCGACACCGTCGACCCGTTCGCCGGCTCCTACTACGTCGAGTCACTGACCGACGAGATCGAGCTGCGCGCCAGGGAGCTGATAGAGCGGGTCGAGGAGATGGGCGGCTCGGTCCACGCGCTCGACTTCATGCAGAAGGAGATCGAGGAATCGGCCGCCAGCTACCACGAGCGGTACAGCAGCGGCCAGGACATCATCGTCGGCGTCAACAAGTACGTCACCGACACCCCGGACGAGGTCGACATCCTCAAGGTCGACCCCGAATCGGAGGTGCGGCAGGTGAAGCGGCTGACCGAGTGGAAGGCGCACCGCGACCAGGCTGCGGTGGAGGCGCCGCTGGCGGCACTGCGGGACGTCGCCCGGGGCGAGGGCAACATGCTGCCGCCGATCAAGCAGGCGTTGCGGGCCGGCGCGTCGATCGGCGAGGTCTGTGGGGCGCTCCGCGAAGTCTTCGGCGAGTACCGGGGCGGCGCCTTCTTTTGAGCGCCGGGGCGCGAGCATGTTCCGCCGCCTGAGAGCCCAGCTCGACCGCGGCCGCGCCGACGGCTGGGACGAGGAGCGGGCGCGCGGCTACGTCGGTCCGCCCGAGCACTTCGACCTGATCACGGCGATGTCGTTCGGGCTGCTGACCGCGCTTGGCCTCCGCGAGCATCACCGCCTGCTCGACGTCGGCTGCGGATCGCTGCGGATCGGTCGGGTCCTAATCCCCTATCTCGGCCGCGGCAACTACGTTGGAGTCGAGCCCAACCCACGAGCGCTGGAGGCGGGGGTTCGGATGCATCTGGGCGAGAGCGCGTTGGAGTTGAAGGCGCCGACGCTGATCGCCTCCGACGACCCCGGCGCCGTCCCGAGCGAACCGCCGCTCGACTTCGCCTTCGCTCAGTCGATCTTCAGCCACACCGGCCCCGACCTGCTCGCAGGTTGGCTCGCGGGCGTCTCCCCGCGACTGGCCGAGACCGGCGTACTCGTCGCCAGCTACGTCCCCGGCGCCGATTCCGCACCACCCGGCTGGGAGCCCCTCTACGTCACCTACTCGGAGCGCTGGCTCGGCGAGCTCGCAACCGCCTCGGGGCTCGAGCTGCACCCGATCGACTGGCGTCACCCCGGCGGCCAGCGATGGGCGCTGTTCTCGAAACCCGGCTTCGACACCGGGTGGGTCGGTGAGGGGGAGCTCTCCTGGAACTCCTATCTCGAGCGGACGCTCGGATCGGAGCACGCGGATGTGGGGTGAGCGCCGGGTCTCCGTGGTGTTGATGACCTACGCCGAGCGCGACTCGATCCGCTCGGTGATCGACGGCTTCTACGCGACCGGCGTCGTCGACGAGGTCCTGGTCGTCAACAACAACGCCGAGGAGGGCACCGTCGAGGAGGTCGAGAAGACCGATGCGCGGATGGTCTTCGAACCTCAGCAGGGTTACGGACACGCCTGCAGGCGGGGGCTGATCGAGGCCGACGGCGACCTGGTCGTCCTCTCCGAGCCCGACGGTACGTTCCTGCCGAGCGACATCCACAAGCTGCTCGTCTTCAGCGAGGAGTGCGACGCCGTGTTCGGCACCCGGACGACCCGGGAGCTGATCTGGCACGGGGCCAACATGGACTGGTTCCTGCGCTGGGGGAACTGGGCGGTCGCGAAGTTCGTCGAGGCGATCTTCAACACCAGCCATCTCAGCGACGTCGGCTGCAGCTACAAGGTCTTCACTCGCGAGCTGGCGGACCTGGTCGCTGAGGGAATGCGGGTCGGCGACAACCATGCCGGCCCCGAGATGATGCTGCTGGCGATCACCTCGGGGGCGCGGTTCGTCGAGATCCCGGTCAACTACCTGCCCCGGGTCGGCACCTCGTCGGCAACCGGAAACCTCGGGGCCGCGATCGCGATCGGGCTGAGGATGATCGGTCTGATCATCGACTTCCGGCGGCGGACCCCGCGCTCGATGCCGAGACCGGCGCGGCTCGGGATCGATCCGGCGAAGGACGAGCCGCATTGAGCGAGGAGAACTTCGACCTGATCGCCCGCGAGTACGACCATGCGCTTCCCGCCCACGTCGTCGAGCACTACCTCGCCAAGCGCGTCCGCTACATCGTCGAGAACTGCCCGCCCGGCGACGCGCTCGACGTCGGCTGCGGCACCGGGGCCCTCGCCGGCAGGCTCTCGAGGTCGGGGTTCACGGTGACCGGCCTCGATCCATCCGAGGGCATGCTCGACGTGATGGCCGATGCCGAGCCGTCGGTGAGGAGCGTCCGCGGGGACGGCACCGAGCTGCCGTTCGACGATCAGAGCTTCGACCTGACGCTGACCGTCGCCGCCCTGCACCACATCGCCGACCCCGGCGCCGTGCACAAGACGCTGACCGAGATGGCAAGGGTGACACGGGAGGGCGGGCGGATCGTCGTCTGGGATCACAACCCCCGCAACCCATACTGGAAGAGCCTGATGGGCCGCGTGCCCCAGGACGACGGCAGCGAGCGGCTCGTCCCCGAGGCCGAGATCCTGGCCGGGCTCGATGCGGGCGGCGCGCAGGTTCTCAGCTCGCGTCAGCTCGGCCTCGTGCCGGACTTCGTCCCACCTTCGATGCTCGGCGCCGCGGCCGCATTCGAGCGCCTCGCCGAGCGGGCTCCGCTCGCTCGGCGCCTGTGCGCGCACAACGTCGTTCTCGCCCGCAAGGGGTGAGCGCGCGCCCGGACCGGGCTCAGGCCTGCTTTCCGCCCGCCCGCTTTTCGAAGACGAGTGCCTCGAGATCGAGAAGACCGGGGAAACCGACGCTCTGCGTGAGCTCGTAGGACGGCGGGAGCTGATCGATGAAGTCGTTGACGAGCTCGATCCCCGCGACGGTCGCATTCGCGGTCACCACCGTGATCGGTTCGCCGTCCGCCGCCTCGACGGCCCGCATCGACAGCTCGGCCGGCTCGGTCAGCTGCTGACCGGGCAGAAACGGCTCGGACTTCTGCTCGGGAGTGTTGAGCCGGAACACCTCGACGCCGGGCATTGAGCCGGCCACCTCGAAGTTGGTCAGCGGCCCCGGGGTCAGAGCGGCGCCGTCGACCAGGACGCCGCGAGGGCCGTCGGCGACGAATTCCGCGACATCGCTGAAGTGGGGGCGTTGGTAGTCAGTCGTGACCATCGTCACCGCGCCGATGCCGAATCCGGCCACCGTAAGCGTCGCGGCGGCCAAGCGTAGGCGCCAGTTCCCGACGGTGATCAGAGCCGCGACCGCGAGCGCCAGGTAGGGCCATGATGCGGCCAGGTTGCGGGTACTGAAGATGTTGTTGCCGACCAGGCTCGCCACCGCCTCGCCGACGGGCGTTGCCAGCGCGAGCAGCACGACGAAGCCAATCCGCCAATCGTTTGCCGCGAACCAGGCACCCAGTTGGTGCCGGGCCGCAACCAGCCCCACCCCCCCGACCAGGATGCCGGCCCCGATCAGGCCAAGGCCCGGGATTCCCGGGATGTCCGTCAGCTTCCCGAGCGCATTCGGGAAACCGATCGACCAGTGGCTGATGTAGGAGGCGACCGAGTCGAAATCGAACGGCGAGAGAGCGCTGAGGATCACCGTCGTCGGGGAATCGAGGTCCTCCTTCAGGCTCGGGAGCCAGGGCAAGTAGAGCAGGGCCGCCGCCCCGGTCGAGATCAGGAGTGGCTTGCGGGCGGCAGGATGGAGCCAAAGGGCCCAGGCGAACTGCACGGCGAGCACGAAGATCACGGTGTAGTGCGTGTATGCCGCCATGCAGGCGAAGGCGCCGTAGGCCACCCACCAGCCGGGCCGGCGGCGGTCGATCGCGAGCAGCAGCATCAGCGTCGAGAGCACGACCAGCGCCATCATCACCCCATAGCCGCGGGCCTCGGCCGAGTAGAAGATCATGAACGGGCTCAGGGTCGTCAGGGCGGCCGCCAGCAGCGCTGCCCCGCGGCCCACGGTCCGGATCCCGATCGCGTAGACGAGCGGAATCGTCGCGATCCCGGCGATCAGGGCCGGGAGCCGGATCAGCTCCGGCGCGAGGTCGATATTGAGACGGGAGCTGATCGGGGTGGTCAGCCAGGTGAAGATGAAACCCAGCGGCGGCGAGATCTCCGCCCTGGTCCCAACCGCCTCGATCGCGTCGGGAAGGCTGTTCGTCTTGACGATCCAGTACGTCGCCAGCTCGTCGGCGAACAGGTCCTGGCCGGCGACGAGGAGGCGGAGAATCCCGCCGGCGAGGACGAGGGCGGCAAGCGCCAACGGAAGAACGGCAGGATTGTCTGTCAGGCGCTTCAACTCGGTCCCGGCCCGGGTCGCCCGCGAGGAGCTCGACTACGGCCGCGGGAAAGATACTAGGCAGCACCGTGCGGGCAGGTCGCCGGCGACAGTCACTACCGTGCCACCGATGAACAGCAAGCGCACGGCCTCCGCAGGCCGTAGCTACGGCCGCTCGGCCGGGCTGCTTACGGTCGCGCTCGGCATCGCCGGCGTCCTCACCTACGCGTTCTTCGCGATCGCCTCCCACAGCCTCGACGCCGAGCAGTACGGAAACATCGTGATCCTCTGGTCGGTCGTCTTTCTGCTCGCGTCGACCCTCTTCCGCCCGATCGAGCAGCTGCTGACGCGGACTCTGGCGGAGCGCGAGCAGGTGGGCGCAGCCAGCGCCGACGCGCTCCGCGCCGCCGCCGTGATCCAGGGTGGCGTCTGCCTGGTCGCCCTGCTGGTGCTGCTGCTCGCCCGGGGCCCGATCGAGCGCGAGCTGTTTGACGGCGAGGACGTTCTCTACTGGATCCTGGTCGCCTCGCTGCTCGGCTTCGGGCTCGCCTATTACGCTCGCGGCTTTCTGGCCGGGCGGGGCCAGTTCCGGCTCTACGCGGCGCTGCTGGTGATCGAGGTCAGCTCGAGACTGGCATTCGCCGTCGCGGTCGCCGTCGGGGCCGCCAGCGGAGCGAACTTCGTCGCGCTCGGAATCGCAACGGCACCGGTCGCGGTGATCGTCGTGCTGCCGATCGCCATCCTCAAGCGCCCGCAGCGGGGGCAACCGAAGCTCGAGCCCCCGGACCCCGGCGACTCGAACGAGCTGACGCTGGGCCGCGGCGGCGCGTTCGCCGGGGCGGTCCTGGTGATGATGCTCAGTGAGCAGGTCCTGATCAACTCCGGCGCCCTGTTCGTGCGGGCCGCAGAGGGGGCCGCGGCCGCGGGATTCATCTTCAACGTGATGATGGTCGCCCGCGCCCCGCTGGTGCTCTTTCAGGCGATCGCGGCGAGTCTGCTGCCCCATCTGACCCGGCTCCGCGCTCGCGGCGGCGACGGCAGCCGGGCGGCGTTTCGCTCCTCGGTCGAGACGACCCTGCTACTGATCGCCGCCTTCGCCACGGTGACCATCGTCGGGGTCGTCGCGATCGGGCCGCAAGTGATGCAGATCGCGTTTGGCGACACCTTCGACTACGACCGGCTTGGGCTCGCGATCGTCGCGGCCGGCATGGGGTTCTACCTGGCGGCCGCGTCGCTCAACCAGGCGGCCCTCGCCCAGGGCCAGGCCCATCGCGCAGCCGCCCGCTGGATCCTGTCGGCGGCGCTGTTCGTGGCGATCAACATCGCCGGCGTCCCGAACGCCGAGCGTGCGGTCGAGATCGGCTTCGCGGCCGCTGCCGCGCTGCTCGCCGGCCTGCTGTACGCGCTGTATGTCAAACCCTCGCCGTCGCGGGCCGACACGATCGAGCCGGGCTCCGGGCGGGAGCTCCAGGCGCAGCTCACATCGGCTGACGAGATCGTCTGAGGTCGAGGCTCAGACGGCGAGCGGCGTGTACTCGCGCGGGAACCCCGAGGCCCCGAAGAACCAGCTCTCGATCGCCAGCCGCGGGTTTGGCATCTCGGGGTCGGAACCGGTGCGATGAAGGAAGCGATCATCGAACAGCATCACGTCTCCGGCCGAGAAGCCCGGCCGAACGACGCCAAGCTCGCCGGCCGCCTCCTCGACCGTCTTGGTGCCGATCAGGACCGTCTTCACTGAGACCTCGTCACCGTCCGGGCGCTCGACGTGCTCGACGCCGCTGCCCTCGCCTCCGGTATCGAGCAGATCGTCGATCCGGCTCGGAACGAAGTCCAGGCCGGGAGCGTCGACGCCGCAATCGGAGAGGGCCACCCAGACGTTCAGCGCCCGCGTGTCTCCCATGAATGAGCCGTCCTGATGCCAGCCCCCCGGCGGCCCCGGATCCGCCTTGCGGAGGGTGCACTTCTCCACCGAGACCGTGACCGGCTCGTCGAGGAAGTCGCCGATCACTCGTCGCAGGCCGCTCCGCTCGAACAGGGCCAGCATCTCCTGCATCAGGGGCGGCGAGTCCGCTGCCAGCAGTCCGCCGCCGAGCCCGACCCACGAGCGCCCGGCGATTCCCGGATGGGGAGCGCCGGGGGAGAACTCCTCGTAGAGGCCGGCGCCGCCACCGCCTGCGCGGGCCTCGAAAGCTGCCTCGATGCGCTCGCCCAAGCTCGCCGCCTCAGGCCGGTCGATCAATCCACGCACGAGTACGTAGCCGTGAGTCCGGATGCCGCCGCGAACCAGGGCGCCGTCGAGCCGGCCCGGATCCGCAACCGCAAGGCCCTCGGCATCGGTGCCGGGGAACTCGCGCTGCGGGTCGGAGGGGGCTGGACGGTCCTCCTGCAGCAGCGCAACGCCGGCGCGATGACGGAGCTGCAGCAGCGTCCGCTCGCGCTCGAGTGAGCGCTGATCGCGCTCGAGCGCCGCGAGCTCGTCGATCTGGGCGATCAGCGAGGCGGGCTCGTCGGTGGTCTCGGGCCGGCTCTCGCCGCTGCTACCGAGGCGGCTGCGGAGGGACTTGAGCATGACCGAAAGCTAGCATTCGCGAACCGCTCAGCCGCTCGCCGCGCCGCTTCCGATCCGGGCGGGAACGCCGACCGCAGTCGCCCCGTCGGGCACGTCTGTGACGACCACGGCGTTGGCGCCGATCCGCGCCCGGGCACCCACGGTGACGTTGCCGAGCACTCGGGAGCCGGTGCCAAGGCTGACCCCGGGACCGATCGTCGGGCCCGGCCCGTCACCGGCGCCGCCGCCGATCGTCACCGCGGGGGCGATCATCGCGCCGCGGTAGATCTCGACCGGCCCCTCGACCACGACCTGGCCGTGTACCACGTAGATGCCGGGATGGACCACGGCCTGATCGCCGATGTAGATGCCGGCGACGGCGATCGCCAGTCGGTGCAGGACGCGCGGCAGGACCGGGACCCGCCGACGCTGCAGGCTCGCCTTCGCCCGGTAGAGCGCCTGGCCGAGGAAGGCATCGCTGACGAACGCGAGCCGCACGACCTGAAGGGCCGCGTCGATCGTCGAGTCGAACTCGTGCCGCTCCCCGCGGCGGAGCGCCGTGTAGCGGGCGTCGGCCAGCACCGCCGTGCGCAGGCGCGGGTGGCGGCAGGCGGTCTCGCTCCAAGCGGCTGACGTCATCGCCGGCGTGACAATGGCATGCCGGGCCCATTGACCACGCGCCGCCCTGGGGTTGCTCGTCCTATGCTGCGGCCGTGGCTGAAGTCAACGCCCAAAGCAGCCCGCGTGATGCGGCCCGCCAGAAGTCGGTTCGGATCCGCGAGTTTCGGAAGATGATTCGGGCGCGTCATCCGGGATTCGTCGAGGCCGTACTCGCCGACGCCCGGATCACCTCACGTAATCGGGGCCGGCCGCTGGCCGGGGCTTCGCGCTCACGAGTGGCACTCGAGGCGCTACGCCTCGCCTGGGAGAGCGACGGGTTTCTCGCCCAGGCGCTCTACCGGGCCAAGGCCGGGCTGCAGGGTCGCGGTGTGCCGATCCTGCCGCGGATACTGCACCGACTCGCGATAGCGACCTCCGGCATCTACATCGGTGACCCGGTCGTCGTCCATCCCGGGGTCCATCTCGCCCACGGTCAGATCGTGATCGACGGGATCGTCGAGGTGCACTCGGGAGCGCAGATCTTCCCGTTCGTGACGATCGGGCTGCGGGCGCCCAGCGTGATCGGGCCGACGATCGGGCCGCGGACCACGATCGGGTCAGGAGCCAAGGTCCTGGGTGAGGTCGAGGTCGGGGAGGGCGCCAAGGTCGGCGCGAACGCCGTCGTACTCGCCGACGTGCCCGCGGGGACGACCGTGGTCGGGGTCCCAGCCCGGGCGGCCGATCGGACCGTGGGTGCCGCTTCCATTGACGAGATCGGCGACTGAGCCGGGGCTCGATTCAAGGCGCTCCTGCTAGCGTTTCGCCGACGTTGACTGACCGCGCGAAAGCACCGCGTTGATGAGGCTCTTCGGCGCTCGGAGCAGCGGCGGAGCGGCGACCGGGGCCGGGCCGGAGAGCGCACTCGAGCGAGTCGCCGAGCTGACCGAGGCGAACCGCTCCGACCCTGACCCCGATCGGGAGCGACAGCTCGTCCGGCTGCGCCACGAGGCGTTTGCCGAGCTTGGCGGCGGTGACGCAGGACCGATTCCCGAGCCCGATTTCGACGCGATCTCTTGGGTCGACGGGATGCCCGCGGTCGAGCCCGGGGCGCTCTCGGCAGGCGCGTTGCGTGCGGGAATCCTCGAGGGCGGCTGCCTGCTCGTCCGCGACGTGGTCGGCCCTGACACGGTGCAGCGGCTGGTCGACGGCATCGAGCGCTCGTTCGCTGCCCGCGACCGCCGCGAGGAGAACGGAACTGACCCTGATCCCGGCTGGTACGAGCCGCTCGCGATCGGCGGCGGCGAATACAACCTCGCCCGGCAGCGTCAGTGGGTGACCTCCGCGGGCGGGGTCTGGACCGCTGACTCCCCGCGCATGACCTTCGATCTGATCGATGTGTTCGCCGGGATGGGCCTGGTCGGGGCAATCACCGATTACCTCGGCGAGCGCCCCGCAGCGTCGGTAAACAAGTGGACGTTGCGCCGGGTCTCTCCCGGCGGCGACGCCGACTGGCACCAGGACGGCGCCTTCCTCGGCGATGACATCAGGGCGATGAACGTCTGGCTGGCGTTGACCGACTGCGGTCGCGACGCGCCGGGCATGGACATCGTCACCCGTCGCCTCGATGGAGTGATCGAGACCGGCACCGAGGGCGCTCGATTCGACTGGTCGGTCTCTCCGAAGAAGGTCGAGGAGCTACTCGGAGACGAGCAGCCGCTGAGGCCGGCTTTTCGGGCGGGTGACGTGCTGCTCTTCGACGAGCTCTTCCTGCACCAGACGGCGAACAGCCCCGAGATGACGAAGGATCGCTACGCGGTCGAGACCTGGTGCTTCGGCCCGAGCTCGTACCCCGATAAGCAGGTGCCACTCGTCCTCTGAGGGCCGGTAGCGACCCTCGAGCTCCTGCTAGCTTCAGACCTCGTAAACACGCCGACAGGAGGAACCGCATGCGCCTCAGCTTCAAGCGTCCCCGACCGAAGACCGCCAAGCCCGCGGCGCATGCGCCCGCGCCCCCAACCGGTCTGCCCGACTACGAGCCGATCGTCAGCGAGGATCCGCTGGCCGAGATCGAGGAGCTGATGGCGGCGAACCGGGCGAGCCCGGACCCCGCCGTGGAGAAGCGGATCGTGCAGCTCCGCCACGAGGCCTTCGCCCAGCTCGACCGCAACGGCGCCGCTCACTCAGCGGTCGATGACGACCGCCCGACCGGCGAGCTGCCGAAGCCCGACGGCCTGCCGGAGGTCGATGCCGCGAATCTGACGACCGACTCGATCCGCGACGGGATCCTCGGGGGTGGCTCGCTGCTGATTCGCGGGCTGCTCGACCCCGAGCGCGCCCAGCGGATGCGAGACGGGATCGACGAGACCTTCGCGAAGCGGGACGCGCTGCTTCAGGGGGCTGACAGCTCCGAGACGACCCCGTGGTTCGACCCCTTCGCCCCGAGCCCCGACTACCAGCTCGACGCCGCACAGTGGAATCGAATGAAGCTCGGCGGCCACGCCGTCTGGGCCCCCGACTCGCCGCGGATGATGTTCGAGTTGCTCGATGCGTTCGAGGAAACCGGCCTTCGCAGCTTGATCTCGGATTACCTCGGGGAGCGACCGGCGCTGTCGATGAACAAGTCGGTCCTGCGCCGAGTCTCGCCCGACTCCGGCACGGACTGGCACCAGGACGGTGCCTTCCTCGGGCACGGGATCCGCACCTGCAACGTCTGGATCGCCCTTTCGCGCTGCGGCGACGTTGCCCCGGGGCTCGACATCGTCTCGCGTCGCTACGACGGGATCATCGAGACGGGAACCGAGGGCGCCGTCTTCCCCTGGGCCGTCTCGCCGGTCAAGGTCGATGAATCCCGCGATGGGGCGCCGATCGCGCGTCCGACGTTCGAACCCGGCGACGCGGTTCTGTTCGACCACTTCTGCCTGCACCGCACCGCGGTCGGCGAGAGCATGACCGAGGATCGCTACGCGACCGAAACCTGGTGCTTCGCGCCCTCGGTGTACCCCGACGAAACGGTGCCCCTCGTTCTGTAGTTCCCTATAGGGGGGCGTCTGCCCAGGCGCCGGCACAGCAGGGCAAGAACCGATGAACGCCGTAATGCGACGATTGAGCCGAGGGCTGAGACGCGGTCACAAGCCCGGTCGCGCCGATCCCTCGGCGCGGTCGACCGATCCTGTGCCGCCGCTGGCCGGCTACGACCCCAACGCCGGGTTGCCGTTCGATGCCGCCGCGTTCGAGCGCCGGATCGTCTGGATCTGGGGCTCCCCCCGCTCCGGCAGCACCTGGCTGCTGCGCCAGCTCTGCTTCCCGCTGTTCCCCGATCCGGAGGCGACGACGATCTTCCGACCCCCTGCGGCGAGCGGCAGCTGGCCGCGCCCCTTCGACACGATCCCTGTCGACGAGTCGTTCATCTCCAACCACCTCTCCCCCGCCTTCGCCGACCCCCGCGAGGTGGACGGCTCATACGTGCCCGGCACGATCAACAACTACCTCGGGGAGCGGCCCGTCTACGCCTACTCGCGCGCCTACCGTGCGGTCTGGGCCCCCGAGGCCCGGCGCTCGGCCCTGGTCCGCCTGTACGGGTTCCTGGCCCGTGCCCACGACGAGGGCATCACGACCAGCGACGATCCGCTGCTGATCGTCAAGGAGGTGAACGGCTCCCACGCCGCCGACCTGGTGATGGGCCTGATGCCCCGGTCCCGGCTGCTGTTCCTCGTCCGCGACGGCCGCGATGTCGTCGACTCGCTGATGCATGCCTATCAGCCGGGCGGCTTCCTCGCCCGCCACCAGGGTTACTCGTTCGAGACCCGCGAGGAGCGCCTCGAGGGGGTCGGCTGGGCGGCGCGCCTGTGGGCCTGCAACGTCGACATGACCATGCGCGCGATCGACGCCCATCCTGCGGAGCTCTCGCACACGGTTCGCTACGAGGATCTGCTCAGCGACAACGCGGCGAGGATCGAGGCCCTGAACAGCTGGCTCGGCCTCGAACGAACCGCGGCGGAACGCGACCGGATGCTTGCCGACACCTCCTTTGCGGCCGTTCCCGACCGGCGCCGTGGAGCCACCGAGCGCAACCGGGCGGCGCGGCCGGGGCTGTGGCGGGAGAATCTGAGCGAAGAGGAGCAGCGGACCTGCGCTGAGATCATGGGTTCGCGACTGGAGAAGCTTGGCTACGAGAGCAACTGACAAGGTGGAGACGTCGCGCCCAGCCGGACCGCGCCGGGGGGCTCCCTGCCCGCCGCTGCGCCGTCCGCGCCCCGCCTCGACCCGCGCCTAGCGGCGGAGCTCGCCGGCGATGCATGGGAGCAGGGCTGGGAGCTGACCCCCTCGATCCACACCCCGGTGCTCGATTCGGCTGCTCGCCAGCAGTGGTGGACGCTCGAGCGAATGCTCGAGCCGTTCGCCCGCGACGCACTGGTCCTGGCCGATGATCCGGTCGCCCTCGACCTGCGCTGCGGGGAGGGCTGGATCGCGCAGCGGCTGCTCGAATGGGGCGCCCGCAGGGTGGTCGCATTCGACGACCGGCCCGACCGAGTCCGCCGGGCGCGCCTGCTCGCCGAGCACTTCGCAATCAGGCCCACCGAGCTCGAGCTGCACGACGCCGGCGAGATCGGGGCCGCGGTCCCCGAGGGGCACTTCGACGTGGTGGTGCTGGCCGGGGCGGCCGACCGGCTCGGCGCTGACCAGGGGCCGCTTTCCGTCGCCTCGGCGAGGACGCGTTCGATCTGCGCGATCGAATGCAACGGCGCCGACGCCGATACGGTTGCGCACTCGGCGCTCGCCGCGGGCTTCGCCTCGGTCGAGAGAGCGACGACTCCACTCGACGCCGCCCCGCGCTACCTGCTGGGGCACCGGGAGCTGCTGATCGCGAAGGCGGCGGGTCGGCGATGAGCACCGAGCCGGAACGGCCGGTGGAGGAGGAGCTGCCGATCCCCGGTGAGGACCAGGATCGGCTGGTGGCCGCCGAGGCCGACGCCGCATATCGCTGGGCCGCGCCCGCCGTGGTCGATCGTCACGTCTTGGTCGCCGGGTGCGGTCGCGGCCACGGGGCACAGATCCTGCTCGAGGCGGGGGCGAAGTCGGTGGTCGGAGTCGACCCGGACCGGCGCTCGGTCGAGATCGCCACGCGCCTCTACGGCGAGCGGATTCGCTTCCTCGTCGCCGAGCCGATCGCTCTGCCGCTGGCGGCGTCGAGCTATGGCGCGGTCGTCTGCCTCGACGCGCCACAGGCGAGCTTCGACCCGGAGGCAGCGATCTCGGAGCTGCACCGCGTCCTGACCGCCGACGGGACCTTGCTGGTCTCCCTGCCACTCTCGAGCTCCCCGCTCGAGGAGCCACCCGGTGCCGGTGAGGGGGACGCGGGCTGGCGAGAACTGCTGGGCTCCCGCTTCAAGAACATCGAGGCCTTCCGAAGGCGCGTCGCGATCGCCGCGACCGTTGCGCCCGAAAGCGCCGGCGGGGAGGCGAGCATCGAGCGCGCGACCTGGCTGACCGGCGGCGCCGGCGAGGATCGGACCCTCCTGGTCGCCGCCTCAGACTCGAAGCTGCCCGACTTCAGCTCGCTCGCCAGCATGATCAGCTTCCGTGACCTGCGCGCCCAGCAGGAGGCACTCGAAGCCTGGGAGGAACGGGCGCGGATGGCGGAGGCCGACGGGTCGGCGAAGCACTGGGAGCTGGTCGCCTCCCGGGAGGCGCAGCGGCGGCTGCGGATGCGCCTGCATCAGCTCGAGCACCGGCCGCTGCGGGTGATCTCGCGGGTTCTCCGCGGCAAGCCCGCGAAGCTCGGCGAGGGCCCGCCCCTCCGGGTCTCGGAGACGAAGCTGCAGAGCTGGGAGTGATCGAGTCAGGCCGCCGGGCCGGGGGCCGATGCCGGTACCGGGGCCGCCGTGGCCTTGCGTTTGCGCACGCGACGCATCAGCGGTGCCTCCAACAGGTAATAGCTCGCCGTCGCACAGGGAATGGTCAGGGCGAGCGTCGCGAGGGTTAGCGGAATGAACGACCACGATCGATCGATTTCGAGGAGGAAGATGATCACGGCGTAGTGCCAGAGGAAGATCCCGTAGCTGATCAGCCCGAGCCAGGCCAGCGAGCGGTGGGCGAGAGCTCGGCGGACGAGGCCGCCACCGTCGGCACCGAACACCGCCGGCAGCATCACCAGGGCTGCGACCACCCCGAAGAGCAGGTACTCGGTGACGTAGAGAGGGAGCTCGATCTGCGGAAACGCCAGCGAGGGACCTGGAATCGTGACGGCGATCAGGACGTAGAGCGCGATCGCGGCCGCGATCGGAACACCGGACCGCTCACGGACCCATCCGACAAATCGTGGTTCCGTCTCGCGTCGGCTGATGTGGACCGAGATCGCAGCGAGAATCAAGCCGAGCCCGAACCACCAACCGCGACCGAGCGGCGAATAGAACAGCCACTTGTGCAGATCGCCCACCGGAGTCGAGCTCTGAATCAAGACAGAGACCAAGCCGATCACGGCAACCGCGGCGATCTCGAGGGTCAGCCAGTGTCCCCGCCAGCGCCTGCCGAGCCACGCCATCGCAAGGACGAAGAGCGGAAGCAGCATGTAGAACAGCACCTCGATGGTGAGGCTCCAGGCGACTGGAACCCCGCAGGCGAAGGTAGCTTCCTCGCAGGTTCCGGTCGGCGTGTACACCGGGAAGTTCTGGAGCAGCCCGTAGTACACCCACCAGTTATCGGTAAAGGCGCCAACCATGCCGGGCACGATCGCCGTGATCGTGAGCGCGGCCCAGTACGCCGGCGCGATGCGAACGAACCGTCGGCGTCCATACTCGGCGAAGCTCTTGCGCGTCTTGTCCGCGACGCGGGCCTCGACGAACGGCCGGTAGAGCAAGAAGGCCGAGAGCAGGAAGAAGAAAGCGACGCCGATATCGAGATGGGCCAGAAGCTGGCCGTAGCCCGACGCGTTGACGGCGCCCGACCAGATCGACGTGTGAACGAGCAGGACCGCGATCGCGGCCAGCGCACGAAGCGGGTCGAGGAGCGGAAACTCATGAGTTGCTTGTGTGCCCATCCAGACCCCGTTTCGGTGGCGGGGAGCGCAACTCAGCCCTGCGCCGCATCCTCCTCGAGCTCCTGCTTGGTCTTCACGTAGGGCGGGAAGCGGAGCTTCGGCGGCTGCAACATGCCACGACGCTCCCATTTCCGGCGAAACGCCACCTGCGCCCGCAGCCAGTCGCCGCGGTAGGGGGTTGGCGAGACGCTGTTGCGATGGTGGGCGACGGCCATCTCGGCGACGAACACCCTGCGGCCCCGCTCGCGCGCCTGAAAGCAGATGTCCGCGTCGTATCCGTGGAAGCCGGGCCCGACCTCGACCTCGTCGAAGCGCAGCTCCTTGATAGCCCAGCGCGACATGCCGAGCAGGTAGCCGTCGACCATGTCGACGTCGCCGAAGCCGCCGGCGCCCGACATCTCCGAGCCCTCCAGCAGCGGCGTCTCGTAGAGGACCGCCGGATCGATCGGCTCGAGGATCGAGGAGCCGATTCCGTAGTCGTGGTGCCACCAGTCGATTCCCTGCACGCCGACGGCGCCGATCGTGCCAACGATCGCGACCTCGGGGTCCGACAGCCCCCAGCGCAGCTTCTCCTCGAAGTAGTCGTCGCGGATCTCGGCGTCCTCGTGGATCAGGACCAGCGCCTCGATCCGTGGGTCCGCAGCCGCCTCCTCCATGATCGAGTTGTAGGCGCCGAAGATGCACGTGCTGATCCCGCCTGATGATCAGCTTGGTCTCGTCCGTCGCGACCCGCTCGATCCCCTTCAGCGCATACCGCTCCCACTTCTCCTGTGAGGCAATCGCTGCCCCGAAAGCGATCACTGGCCGCGGTGATGGTTCACGAATCGCTCGGAGCGCTCCCCCCGGACGATCTCGCGCTGCTGGCGCTGCTTGGTCGCGACGTTCTCGCGCGAGCGGGTGCGGCGCTCGGCAAGCTGTCGAATGCCGGGCAGACGCCGAGCCTTCATGTAGATCCGGTAGGGCAGCGATCCACTGATCCGGCGCAGGCCGGCCCGAGCCTGCGCGAGCTGGCGGTTACGCTCCTCGAGCAACTCGCGCTGGGTGTTGATCTCCTGCAGGAGGTTCTCGGTCGTGATCTCCGCCCGGCGCTGGTTGACGTCGGCCTCGACCGCCGCCGCACGGGTCCCGCGGGCGAGGTTGCCGACCGTCTTGCGAAGCGCCTCGACCTCGCGGTCCGGCTCGCCCGCCGCCGCCTCGAGCTGATCGGCGATCGTCTCCGGGTCGATCTCGGCGACCGGAGCCCCCGCCTCGGCGCCCGCGAGCTCGAAGGAGCCGACCAGGAAGTTCTCGGGACGTTGGCGGCCGGGTGCCGGAGCACCATCGTCGGGCACCCTCCGCAGATAGCCGCGGGGGTTCTGGGTGAGCAGGTAGCGCTCCCGCCAGCGATCCGACTCGAACGGCGGCTCCTCCGCCAACCACGCGTCGAGCGCCTCGCTCGGCCCGGGCACGGCGTCCTCGCGGACCGGCCGGCCGCCAAACCAGCTGTCCTCGACGATCAGGTAGCAGTTCGGGGTGACCAGGTCGGCAGTAGGTGCGCAGCTCCTCGAGCACGTGGTGGGCGCGGTGATCGGCGTCGAGGTCGATCATCGTCCGCTTGCCCTTCGCGGCGGCACGGATGTGGGAGACGATCGCCGGGTCGGTCGAGCTGCCCTCGAGCAGCTCGATCCGGGGGTTGTCCCGAACCCGCTCGTGGACGAACGAGAGGTCGACGTCGACCGCGATCACCTTGCCGTCGATCCCGAGCGCCTCCTGAACCGACGCGAACAAAGCAGCGCTGCCGCCCACGTAGACGCCGGTCTCGACGATCAGCTCAGGGCGGGTCTCGACGATGATCTGCTGGAGGACGAGGATGTCGGCCGGGGTCTTGACCAGCGGCACGCCCAACCACGTCGTGGTCGCGAACGTCTGCTCCTTGAGGTCGTGGAAGATGGTCGCGAACTCGCGCGCGGACTGCTCTACGCGCGCTTTCGTGACGTCGGGCGGAATCTCGAGACGGGAAGGCGCTTCGGGGTTGCTCACGGGGCGGAGTTTGGCACAGCGCCTCGCAGCCACGGGCCTTCGAGCCCGCCCCATGCAAGGATTCCGTGCCTTGAGCCCGACTACCAAGCATTGCTCCCCGGCCCCCTGCCCCGGCGCCTACCGATGAAGGTCACCGGCGAGAGAGTGGGCAGCGCCGCCGGCGGCTTCAACCCGACCTGGCAGCGCCACGTCGCGGCCTACGCCCTCGCTGACGACTTCCTGCCACCGGGGCGGCTGCTCGATCTCGGCTGCGGCATCGGCCACAGCTACCACCTGCTGGAGCCGCGCGAGACGGTCGGGGCCGACATCTCGGCGGACGCGCTGGTGGGCCAGGAGCGGGAGACCGTGGTCGCCGATATGCGCGCGCTGCCGTTCGCGAACGACGAGTTCGCCTCGGTCCTGTCGGTGCAGTCGCTCGAGCACGTCCCCGATCCCGAGCGGGTCCTGGCCGAGGTGGCTCGGGTCCTCGAGCCCGGCGGAGTCGCGATGTTCGTCACCCCGAACCGGCTCACGCTCGGCCGCCCCGACGAGATCATCGACCCCTACCACTTCCGCGAGTTCGATCACGACGAGCTTGCCGAGCTCTGCGGTCCCTACTTCAACGAGGTCCGGGTCCTCGGCCTGTTCGGCTCGGCCCGCTACATGGAGATCTTCGATCAGGAACGGGAGAAGCTCGATCG
Organism: uncultured Solirubrobacterales bacterium; assembly: GCA_963700785.1. Lineage (GTDB taxonomy): Bacteria > Actinomycetota > Thermoleophilia > Solirubrobacterales > 70-9 > CAXMST01. Next base: position 127,048 of record CAVOYZ010000005.1, on the reverse strand, counting down.
GCTGCTGGCCAGGGATCCCCTGCGCCTGCGGCGGCTGGTGCCGATCCGAGTCAAGCAGCGCCTCTACGACGCGATGCTGCACCGTCATCGGGGACGGCCCGACCCACGTGGCGAGGCGATCGAGGCGAGCGACTTCACGCTGGGCGAGGACGATCTCGAAGCAGCGCTGGACGTCTGCGCGATCTGCGAGCGCCCGGCCGACCGGCGATGACCGCGGCGGGCCTCGCGGCGACGTCGTGCGTGTGGTGCGGCGGCCCGCTCGGCGCGGATGCCGAGCACCTGCAGGGGCGAACCAGGTGTCCGCGCTGCGACGCTGCGACCACCGATCCGATCCCGAGCCCCGAGGAGCTCGAGGCCGCGTATGGGGACTGGTACCGGCCCGAGGGCGAGCGCCGCTTTTCCTTCGCAGGGGACGCGATCCTGCGCTACACCCGCGGCAGGCTCGCGAGCCGGATCGACGAGATCGCCCCCGAGGGACCGGTGATCGACGTCGGCGCCGGCGACGGGACCCTGATCGACGAGCTGCGGGCCTGCGGCCGCCAGGCGACCGGGCTCGAGCGCGGCTCGGCGCGGTCTGACCTCCTGGACGAGCCGCTGGCTGCGCTCGACGGCGACTGGGCGGCGATCGTCTTCTGGCACTCGCTCGAGCATCTGCCCGACGCGGGCGATGCGATCCGGGAGGCGGCCCGGCTGTTGAAGCCGGGCGGGGTCGTGGCCGTAGCGGTGCCCAACAACGACAGCATCCAGGCGCGGGCCTTCGGGGACCGGTGGCTGCATCTCGACCTCCCCCGCCATCTCGTCCACCTCTCCGCGCGCAGCCTCGAGACGGGCCTTGTCCGGGAGGGCTTGGAGGTCGAGCGGATCTCGTTCGTCCGCGCCGGGCAGATCGTGATCGGCTGGCTCCACGGCCTGGTCGGAATGCTCCCCGGGCGGCCCAACCTCTATCAGGCGCTGCGCCGGCGAGGGGCGCGAATCGCGCCGCAATCGACCGGCAAGCGGGTCTACGCCGTCGTCGCCGGCCTGGCGCTACTACCGTTCGCTGCGCTTGGCGCGATCGTTGAGGTCATCATGCGACGCGCCGGAACCGTCTACGTGGAGGCAAGGCATGCCTGAGTCCGGGTCGGGCGAGGAAACCGAACCGAAGGAACCGAAGGTGATCGTCGTGATGCCCGCCCGGCAGGCGGCGGCGACGTTGCGGGAGACCGTCTCCGAGATCCCGCTCGACCAGGTCGCCGAGATCATCCTCGTCGACGACTCCTCGACCGACGACACCGTCGAGCTCGCCCGGCAACTGCCGATCGAGGTCCTCTGGCACCCCCACCAGGTCGGCTACGGCGGCAACCAGAAGACCTGCTACATGCAGGCCCTCCACCAGGGCGCGGACGTGGTCGTGATGCTGCATCCGGACGGGCAGTACGAGCCCGGGCTGATCCCGATGATGGTCGCGCCGATCATCGAGGGGCGGGCCGACCTGGTGCTCGGATCGCGTCTGGCGGTGCCCGGGGCGGCGCTGGCCGCCGGGATGCCGAGGTGGAAGTTCGTCGCCAACCGGTTCCTGACGACGATCCAGAATCGGATCATGGGCACGCAGCTGACCGAGGCGCACACCGGATACCGCGCCTACTCCCGCGAGCTGCTGCTGACGGTGCCGTTCCTCCGCAACTCGCTCGACTTCAGCTTCGACTCGGAGCTGCTCTACCAGGCCGCCCACTTCGGCTTCGAGATCGAGGAGGTGCCGGCGAAGTGCCGGTACTTCGAGGAGGCCTCCTCGGTCGGCTTCTGGAAGGGAGCCGTCTACGGCCTGAAGACCCTCTGGGCCGGGGCGCGCCTGATCCTGCACCGCGCCCGGATCCTGCCGGCGCGCAAGTACAAGCCCTGAGCCGCTCGATGCGGCCAAGCCGGAGCTTGATGGCGGCTCAGCTGGATGGCGGCGTCGAACGCGGAACCAACTCGACCACCTCGAGCCCGTTCTCGCTGCGGGCGATCCTGCGCAGGTCGAAGCGCTTGCCGATCTCGCGCATGACCCACTCCTGCAAGGTGGTCAGGCCCGTGGTCGCGGCCGGCACCCCATAGGCTGACCCCGCGAACGGGTCCCGCTCCGGGTCCAGGCGGTAGCGCTCGAACCCCTCCCGCCCGGGGGCGTCGATCAGCATCCGGTCACCGGGCGCGAGCGTCTCGACGAACTCACCGAGGGGCTCGAGGTGGTCCTCGGGGACGTAGCTGTCCTCGTAGGGGTCGCCGAGCGGCACGGCGCTGGCGCGGTCCGAGCGCAGCAGGATCTCGAGCCCCGGGTCGGGGGTCATCAGCACGATGCTGCGCCGCTCCCCGGGCATGTGGGTGGCGAGCAACCGCTCGCCCTCGGGGGCGATCGGGCGGAGCGCGGGCGGCTCCCAGAGCCGATCGAGCGCGTCGGGCAGCGACGCCCCACCCGGCCGGGCGAGGCCGAGCGCGGACTGAGAGAAGCGGGTGTCGACCGACGAGGCGGCGACCGCCACCAGCAGGCTCGAGACCAGCAGGGTGAGTCCGAGCGCGGTCCGCCGTCCGGCGAGCGGTACGCCGAGGCCGGGCCGCCGCAGCAGCGTCAACCAGAGCGCCGCCAGCGCAAAGGCGGGGAGGCTCACGTAGGGGATGATGTGATCAGCGGAGCGGTTGACGATGTAGCTCTCCAGCGCGACCCCGAACGCGGTCATCCCGGCGATCCCGATCAGCATCGTCCGCTGCCGGGCCAGCACCTCGGGCCGGCGCCGGATCAGCAGCACCACCGCAATGGCCGAGGCGAGATAGACGGCGCCGAGGGCGAGCCCCGACGACCAGCGGGAGAAGTCGTAGGTCAGATCGCCGACCTGGCCCGAGAGGAACTCGCGAAGGGTGTTCAGATACCAACCCCAATCGGGCAGCTGACCGGAGCCGATCAGCGTGGCGGTGGCGAGCAGCAGGTGGGCGAGCAGACAGGCGCCGGCGATCCCGAGGGCCCAGCCGACGAGCTCGCGACGCCGCTGCTCGGCCGACAGGCTGACTACACGCACGGCGATGATCGCCACAACCGTGATCAGCGTGTAGAGGAAGCCCTCGAGCGCCCAGACCGAGGCGATCGCAACGATGATCAGCTGCAGGGCGCGAGCCGGGGTTGCGGCTCGTGGCCAGCGCGACTCCGCGACCGCGCCGACTATCACCCCAACCGGAAGCCCGAAGCGGAAGGCGCCGTGCTGGAGCAGCCCGCCAAGCGGGTACTCGAGCCCATAGACGAGCACGACGACGGCCACGGCCATCGCCAGGCCGGCGAGCAGCCTGGACACGCCGGCAATGCGAATCGCCGCGTAGGAGCCGATGAACATCAGCGCCGAGAGCAGGCCCTCGGTGAGGCCGAGCGTCCCATTGCCGATCGGGAATACCTGGAAGACGCCGGCGAGGAAGTAGATCGAGCCGACCCCGTACTGGGACAGGGTGTCAACGAGCATCGCGTCTCCGGCGAGAACCTGGTTCGCGGGCCCGAGGTAGAAGTTCTGGTGGAACTGGATGATCGAGGTCTGGAACGCAGCCGACGGATCGTTGGTGACGAAGACGATCAGATTCGGGACGGCGAAAAGCAGCAGGACGATCGCCGCGCTGTCGACTGCGATTCCGAAGCGGCGTCCGAGAACGGGAATCCGGACCCGGTCCTGGGCAGCGAGCACCACGCCGGTCAGCGCCGCACCGATCACCAGCACCACCAGGGAGATCGAGTTCACCCGGGTGAAGGCGAGGGCGACGCCGAGCAGCAGGAACCCGGTAGCGGCCCAGAGGTAGGGGGCGATCGGGGCGGCGGAGCCGAGCAGGCCCCAGGCCCGGGGCAATGCGGCGCGCCAGAGCGCCGCACCCGCCAGCGCGCACCAGAGCACGGCCAGCGCGACCAGCACCTTCTCGCCGCCGCCCCAGCTGAACCGCTCCGAGAGCTTGGTCAGGAGCAGCGCCAGCGCCAGGCCCCCGCTCAGCGCGGCGACCAGGGCCGAGAGACCGTCGCGGTTGGGGCCGGCGGCGATCCGGTCGGCGATCCGCGGGGAGACGAGCGCCGACGCGGGCAGCAGGATCGCGAAGCAGACGATGAAGATCAGCGTCTCGGCGTTCTGGTGCTGATCGGCGAACGGCGCCGGAAGCTCAGTGACCGGCAGCAGCTGACGGGCGATCGGCGCGAGGATCAGGAGCAACCCGATCACGATCACGGTGCTGAGCGCGACCAGCGGCCCCAGCGATGCGGTTCCCGACTGGCGTGCGGACGGCTCCGCCGACCCGCGTGCCGTCGCTGTGGTGTCCACGCTGGCCATTCCGTCCATCTCCGCGCCGCCCGGCCCCGCTGCCCGCCCGGCTGACCGGGGAAAGACTACACGGCCGCCGCGCCGGGCCGGCGCCGGTAGCGACACGTTCGGAGCGGCTAGGGGCGGGCCTCCCGGCGGGCGTAGAGCATGTGGACGTCGGTCCCGCTCATGCCGCTGTCCTGCCCGACCACGACAGTGAATCCGCGGCGGCGCAGGAGCGAGTGTGATCGTCTCGACCCGGTCGCCCTGATCGTGGATCTCAGCGACGACCTGTCGAATTCGAGGCCAGTCCTCCTCGCCGATGCCTCTGAGCACCTCCAGCTCCGCGCGCTCGACGTCGACCTTGAGCAGATCGACGACCTCGATCGCCTCCTCGGCGAGGGTCGAAGACAGGGTCCGCAGATCGCAGGTCAGCGTCTCCGGCCGGTAGCGCCCGCGCACGGCCTCGGCTGCGGCGGCGGGCTCGAAGCCGACGTTGCGGATGCACTGCTCGGCCAGCGCGGAATCGCGCTCGGGATCGGCGAACAGGCCGGACATCGCGTCGGCGTTCGGGTAGTAGGTGATCGTCGCCGGGGCGGATCGCGCCGCGAGGCCGTAGGGATGCACGATGCATCGATCGATCGAGGCCACGTTGCGCTCGAGCAGCTCGCGAATCGGCTCGACCGGCTCGAAGCAGTGGATCGCCCCGGCGCCGCGCTCGGCGAAGAAGGTCGCCGCGACGCCGACGTTGGCACCGACATCCAACACCGTCGCCCCCGGCCGCAACTCGATGCCGCCCTGCAGGTAGGTCTCCCGCACGACGATCTCCCCGACCTGGAAGATCAGCTGCGAGCGATCCGGGTGGTGCAGGAGCTCGTACGCCTCGGGGAGCGAACCCGGCGCTTGGTCGATCCGGCTCATAACCCCTAGTCTGCAGGATCTCCGCGTCCCGCCAGGGAGCCGCGGCACTGACCTTGCCGATGCAGATGCCACAGATCAAGGGTGCCGACCACCCGCACCCGATCCCCGAGAACTGGTTTGCAGCGATGCGCAGTCAGCGTCGCGAGCGGCTCGCGGCCAAGCCGCCGGGAAAGGGAGCGGCGAAGCGGCGCGCGGTCGTCACCATGGTCCACAACGAGCCGATCTTCCTACCGATCTGGCTCCGGTACTACTCGCGATTCTTCGCCCCCGAGGACATCCACGTCCTCGACAACGACACGACCGACGGCTCGACCGAGCGGGAGGGATTCGTTCGCGTCCCGGTCAGCCACGACCGGGTCGACCACACGTGGATGGCCGACACCGTCCAGGCGTACCAGCACGATCTGCTCGAGACCCACGACGTCGTGCTGGCCACCGACGTCGACGAGATCGTCATTCCACGGCCCGAGCGCGGCGACCTCGGCGGCTACATCGACGAGCTCAACGAGGACTACGTCAACGCGATCGGGTACGAGCTGATCCACATGGCCGACCGCGAGCCCGCGATCGATCTCGAGCGGCCGATCCTCGACCAGCGCCGGCACTGGTTCGCCAACGATGCATACGACAAGCCGGCGCTGGCGATGGTGCCGATGGAGTGGGTGCCCGGCTTTCACGAGCGGGCCGACGGCGAGAGCAACTTCGATCCGGACCTGCTGCTGATCCACCTCCACAGGATGGACTTCGAGCTCTGCAGGGACCGGCACCGACTGCGGCGTGCCCGGCGCTGGAATGAGCTCGACGTCGACCAGGGGTGGGCGGCCCACAACCGGATCACCGACGAGGCCGACTTCGAGCGCTGGTTCTACTTCGAGAGCGGCGTCCCGAACATCGAGATGCAGATCCAGGAGATGCCGGACGGGTGGCGGGGGCGCTTTTGAGCCGCCGGCGGCCGCTCACGAGCGTCGGCCGGTGGGCGCGCCGGGGGCTGTCGCGGGGAACGTCGGCCGTCGATTCGCGCCTCTATCCCGAGGCGGCGTCGGCCGCCGATCACTATCAACGCCGGGCGATGAACAGCGCCATCGATCGCTATCTCGATCGGCTCGGCGTGGAAGGCCTGCGGGCGGCCGAGATCAGCGGCGCCAACCACGCACACCTGGCCTGGAAGGAGCACCGTAGCCTCGACTACCCTGAATACGACCTCTGCGGCGATCTCAGCGATGCCGGTCGCTACGACGTCGTCATCTGCGAGCAGGTGCTCGAGCACGTGGTCGATCCGCTGCTGGCCGCCCGCAACCTGCTGCGACTCTGCGAGCCGGGAGGGCACGTGATCGTCTCGACCCCGTTTTTGATCCGCGTCCATGAGCTGCCGGAGTACGGAATGCGCGACTACTGGCGATTCACCCCGCGCGGCCTGCGCATGCTGCTCGAGCGGGCCGGGCTCGAGGTCGAGTCACTCGGCTCCTGGGGGAACCGGCAGGCGGTGATCGGCAACCTCCACCGCTGGTCGGCCTATCGGCGCTGGCATCCGCTTGGCAACGACCCCGATCTCGCGGTCCAGGTCTGGGCCTTCGCCCGGGCGCCGGCGGCGACCTAGGGATCAGCCGGCGATCCGCGGGTCAACTGGTAGCCGGGGCCCCTCTAGAGCTCCTCGCCGACCCGCGGCGCGTCCTTCTTGAAGATCCGGAAGGCGACCACGCAGATCGCGACGATCACCGCCAGCGGCGCTACGAGCCCGAGCCAGACCCCGGCCGACTCCACCGGTGTGGTCGCGTCGGGATCGACGAGCCAGACGCGACTCTGGCCGAACAGGAGGGTCAACGGGTTGACCGCGATCACCTTCGCGAAGGTCGCCGGTACGAACTCGAGCGTGTAGAGAATCGGCGAGCCGTAGAACAGCAACCTCGAGATCAGGCCCCAGGCCTGCGCCGTGTCGCGGACCCGGACGAACAGCACCGACAGGGCCGTCGAGGTGGCCATCGTCAGCACGAGCAGCAGGACGATCACCATGCCGAACAGCAGAAAGCTCGGCCGCGGGTCCAGCCCGAAGGCGTAGAGCAGCGGTGCCACGGCGACGAAGTTGAGCATCAGCGTGAACCCGGCGGTCAGGTTGACGGAGAGCGGGATGATGATCCGCGGGAAGCGCATCTTGCGGATCATCGACTCCTTCGACGAGAGCGACCGCACCGAGCGATTCGTCGCGTCGGCGAAGAACGTGAACAGGATCAGGCTGATCACGAGGCTCTGGCCGTAGCCCTCGATGTTCGCCCCGATGCCGAGCACCTCGCGAAGCACGAGGAAGATCAGCCCGAAGAAGATCAGCGGACGGACGATGGTCCAGAGGAAGCCGAGAACCGTACTTGCGTACTGGGACTTGAACTCGGCGACCGAGACGAGCCAGAGCAGGTCGAGAAACCGATCCCGATCACCCGCGAAGGCGGTCGGTGGGCGGACCTCGCGCAGCTCGAGCGCTTCGGCGGCGGTGCTCACAGGACCTGGTCTCCAGCCTCTGAGCGATCGATCCTGACCTCGGCTTCGAGCGCCAGATAGCCAACCTCGCGTTCGCCCCGGACCTCGAAGCGGATCATCTTCGTCCTCGAAGCGGGCAGCAGCTTGCCGTCCCCGGCGCCCTCGTCGACCCGGCACTCGAGCAGATAGCGACCGCCGGCGAGACGGTTCTCGACCGTCGCCCGGAGGTCGAACTCCTGCCCGGCCTCGGCCGCGGGGGCGATCACGTCCCTCGCTCGACTGAAGAGCAGGCGTTGGTGGGAGTCAGCCAGAGTGAGGATCAGGGTTGGCCTGCTCAGGTCCCGCCGGAAGCGGACCCGGGCGCGAAGGTCGATTGGCTCGCCAGGGTCGAGCGACTCGGCCGGCCGGCCGTCAGCGCCGATCAGTTGCGCCTCGATCACCTCGAGCGCCGGGTCGAGCAGGGCGCCGGACAACTGGGAGACGATGTGGGGCGAGTCGGCGTGGGTGACGACCGCCGCCTCGGCGTTGATCTCCACGTATCTGCTCGAGACCGCCATCGGGTCGCCGAGCAGATCGATCCGGCCCTCGTGCAGCACCAGCGCCCGCTCGCAGTAGGCGTTGATCGCGTCCATGCTGTGGGTGACGAGGATGATCGTCCGCCCCTCGGCGTGCATCCGCTCGAACGCGTCCTCGCACTTCTCGCCGAACTCGGCATCGCCGACCGCCAGCACCTCGTCGACGAGCAGGATGTCGGCATCGACGTGGGTCATGACCGCGAAGCCGAGCCTGACCCGCATGCCCGAGGAGTAGTTCTTCAGCTTCAGGTCCGTGTAGTCGTCGAGCCCCGCGAAGTCGATGATCTCGTCGCAGCGGGTTCGGGCCTCCCGACTCGACAGCCCCATCATCACGGCGTTCATGACCACGTTCTCCTCCGCCGGGAGATCGGGATTGAACCCGAGCCCAAGCTCGAGGAACGGCGCCAGACGGCCGGCGACCCGGATTCCCCCGCGATCGACCCCGTAGATCCCGGCGATCGCCTTCAGCAGGGTGCTCTTGCCTGAGCCGTTGCGTCCGACGACGCCGAAGAACTCCCCCCGGCGGACGTCGAAGCTGATGTCGGTGAGCACGTCGAGCTGCCGGCCCGGCGCCGCCCGGAACGGATTGCCGGCCCGGACCCGCGAGAACAGCGACTGATCAGGCGCGGGAATCTGGAAGCTCTTCGCGATGTCTCGGACCTCGATCGACAGCGGCACGGGCATCTGCGGAAGCTTAGGAGTCCCGAGCCCGGTGCGCGTGTCTCTGGGATCCGCTGGGGCCCCTCCCCCCGGGCCGTCGGCCGGCGGCCTGGCAGAATCCGGCGCGAATGCCCGCACCGCCCGTCGCCGAAGCTCCGTAGTGACGGACCGGAAGCGGTTCGTGATCCTCTGCCTCGGGCGCACCGGCTCGACGCACCTGCAGTCGATGCTCGACTTCCACTCGCAGGCGCGCTGCCACGCCGAGATCTTCGGCGACGGCAAGCCACCGACCTTCGCGACCTCCGGCGAGGACGATCCGGGTGCCTTCCTCGACCGGATGCTCAGCGGCGACGGCGGCGAGCGGGCGGTCGGCTTCAAGCTGCCGCTCAACTCGATCGAGCTGACGCCCGAGGCCGCGGCCCTGGTTCGCGACGACCCGACGATCGCGGCGATCCGGCTCTCGAGGCGGAACCGGCTCGCCCAGCTGGTCTCGCGCCAGCTGCTCGCGAGCACCGGCGTCTCGCAGTCGATCTTCGGCAGCTACGGGGATGCGACGGTGCGGCTCGAGCCCGGCGCCTGCGTCGCAGCCCTCGACCGGATCGAGGCCGACGAGGCGACGCTCGACGCACTCTGCGACGGTCACCCCAGCTTCCGACTCGACTACGAGGAGCTCGGCGACGAGCGTCGGCTGATCGAGCTGCAGCGCTTCCTCGGGCTCGACCCCGAGCCGCTGCGCTCGTGGTACGAGCGTTTGCGGACGCGCCCGCTGGCCGAAACGGTGAGCAACTGGGACGAGGTTGCGACGGCCCTGTCCGGGACGCCGCATGAGCGGTTCCTGACCGAGGAGGACCGCTGAGGAGGGTCAGGCGGAGCGTCGCTCGCGCTCCCAGCGGCGGGCGAGCGCGACCCGGCGCCAGGCGAATCCGGCGAGGATCGCCCGCTCCCTGCCGAGCGTCTCGTCGGCGCCCCAGAGGTCGCGGGTCGATCGCGCGAGCATCCAGGCGATGCCTCGCGGGGAGTCGCTGATCCGGTCGAGAACCGCGAGCTGCGCCGGATCGAGCACGTCGGCGCAGCGGGCCCGCAGCGCGTGCGAGGTGAGGACGATCCGGCAGTAGATGTTGAAGTAGGGCGCCCGCCAGGCGGGCCGGTAGCCGCGCGCCCGGAGGTTGCGTCCGGCCGCCATCAGGCGCTGGTAGACCCGGCCGCTGTAACGGCCTCGCCCGTTCGCCGCAGCGTGGCCGAGGGCCGCGCCCCCGTGCTGGACATAGTCGTGAAGCGGCCTGTCGACGTAGCTGATCGGCCCCAGCGCCATCGCGATCTGCGCGATCCAATGGTCGTGGAAGAGGGCCGAGTGGCGCGGCGGGAAGGGCAGCGCCCGGCTCAGCAGGTCGGCGTCGAACAGGGACGCGGCCCCGGTCACCGTGTTGGCGAGCACCATCGAGGCGAAATCCGTGTGGTTGTTGCGGCGCATCGTCCAGTAGGTGTCGGCGAGCACCTCGCCGCTCTCTGCGACGAGCCGCATGTCGGCGTAGACCAGCGACGAGCCTGGGCGCAACCCCGCGATCAGCGATGCCAGCTTGTCGGGATGCCAGACGTCGTCCTGATCGCTGAGCGCGATGTAGCCCGCGTCCGCGGGCACCATCATCAGCGCCCGCTCGAAGTTGCGGTAGTGGCCCTCGTTCGCCGCCGAGCTCGAGACCACGAAGCGCTCGTCGTCCCCGATCACCTCCCGGATCGCCGCGAGGCCCTCGGGAGACGAGCGGTCATCGCTGATCAGGCACACCCAGCGGCCGTGAGTCTGGGCGCGAATCGACTCGATCTGCCGCCGAAAGAGGCGCGGATCGGGGTCGAAGGTCGCCATGCAGATCGCGACCAGCGGGCCCTCTCCCGCGCCCGGCTGCGGCGGATCGAGCCGCTGCAGCTCCGGCTCGCTCCGGCTCGGCGCGAGCACGAGCTGCCCGGCCGGGGCGCGGCGCTCGGAGCCGTCGGCGAGCCGCGCCCGGAGCTCGATCGGCAACTCCAGGGGCCCACCGACTGCAGCGATCGGCAAGACGCCCCACCAGTATCCGCTGCCCCTCCTACCCCCCGGCTCCGCCATTCCCCAGCCCATCGCCCGGTGGACCCGATCGCCGACGACGATGTCGAGCCGCCGGATCGGGGCGGGCGCCAGACAGACGCCGTCGACGAACAGCGCAGTTCCGGCGCCGACCGCAACCTCGGCCGGCAGCGGCGTCACGGGCTCGAGCAGCAGCGAGCCGTCGTCCACCCGCGCAGCAGCATGCCCCGGGCCCAACTCAGGGTCCGGCTGCGCGGCAGCGCCCGCTGACCGTAGCTTCGCCATGTGCACATTGTCGCGAATCGGCGCACCTGCGGCTCATCTCGGCTGGGCCCCCATACAATCGGCGCCCAGCATGCGCGAGAGAAACCCCGAGACCTACGAGGAGAAGCTCGCCTACCTGCGAGAGCTGCGCGAGGCCGCGATCCACTCGGCCTCCGACGCCGCGGTCGAAAAACAGCATGCGAAGGGCAAGCTGACCGCGCGCGAGCGGATCGAGAAGCTGCTCGACCCCGGCACCTTCGAGGAGCTCGACACCTTCGTTCGCCACCGGACCTACGACTTCGAGATGCAGAAGAACCGGCCCTGGGGCGACGCCGTGGTCACCGGCTACGGCGAGATCGACGGCCGCACGGTGTTCGTCTTCAGCCAGGACTTCACCGTCTTCGGCGGCTCGCTGGGCGAGGTGATGGCGGAGAAGATGGTCAAGGTGATGGACATGGCGGCCAAGGTCGGGGCGCCGGTGATCGGGATCAACGACTCCGGCGGCGCCCGGATCCAGGAGGGCGTCGTCTCGCTCGGCGCCTACGGCGACGTCTTCGTCCGCAACGTGCAGTGCTCGGGCGTGATCCCGCAGATCAGCGTGATCATGGGCCCCTGCGCAGGGGGCGCCGTCTACTCGCCGGCGATGACCGACTTCATCTTCATGGTCAAGGAGACCTCGCACATGTTCATCACCGGCCCCGACGTGATCAAGACGGTCACCGGCGAGGAGGTCGAGTTCGAGGAGCTCGGCGGCGCGATGAGCCACAACAGCAAGTCGGGGGTCGCCCACTTCGCCTCCGAGGACGAGGAGAGCTGCCTCGCCGACGTCCGCTACCTGGTCGGCTTCTTGCCCTCGAACAACCTCGAGCTGCCGCCGCGGGTCGAGCCCTACGACGATCCCGGCCGGACCGAGGCGGCGCTCGGCACGATCGTCCCGTCGGACCCGCAGAAGCCCTACGACATGCGCGAGGTCGTTCACCTGGTGGTCGACGACGGCGACTTCTTCGAGGTCCACGAGCACTTCGCCAAGAACATCATCTGCGGCTTCTCGCGGCTTGACGGGATGCCGGTCGGGATCGTCGGCAACCAGCCCAAGCACCTCGCCGGCGTGCTCGACATCGAGTCCTCGGAGAAGGCGGCGCGCTTCGTCCGCACCTGCGATGCGTACAACATCCCCCTGATCACCTTCACCGACGTGCCCGGCTTCATGCCCGGCACCGACCAGGAGTGGAACGGGATCATCCGCCACGGCGCGAAGCTGCTCTACGCCTTCACCGAGGCGACCGTGCCGAAGCTGACGGTCGTCACCCGCAAGGCCTACGGCGGTGCCTACGACGTGATGAACTCGAAGCACATGCTCGCCGACTTCAACTTCGCCTGGCCGACGGCGGAGGTCGCGGTGATGGGGCCGGAGGGCGCCGTCAACATCATCTACCGCAAGGACCTCGCCTCATCGCCGACTCCCGAGGAACGCCGCCAGAAGCTGATGGATGACTACAAGGCCCGCTTCGCCAACCCCTACTCGGCGGCGGAGCGCGGCTACATCGACGACGTGATCGAGCCGTCCGAGACCCGGCCGAAGCTGATCCGCGCCCTGCGTACCCTGCAGACCAAGCGGGTTGAGCAGCCGAAGCGCAAGCACGGCGCCAAGCGCAAGCACGGCAACATCCCCCTCTGAGGGCGCTCCTCAGAGGCGGGAGAGCGGCCTCAGCCGAACTCGATCCGGAGCGCCGCGACTGCTCCCGATGTCGCGGCCTCGTAGGCGGCGATCGCGATCGCCAGGTCCTGGATCGCCAGGCCGGTCGAATCGAACAGGGTGATCTCCTCGTCGGAGCGACGCCCCTCGGCCTCACCGGCCAGGACCGCCCCGATCGGCGTCACATCCGCCTCCGAGACCTCCCCGCGGGCGGCCGCCCCGGCCAGCTCGCCGCCGCCTGAGGCCTGCCGCCATTCGTCGCAGAACAGCCGGCAGCGCCGCAGCTCCCCCGGATCGACCTCAGCCTTGCCCACCGCATCGGCCCCGAGCACCGCGATGTGGGCGCCGGGGATCAGCTCGCCGGCGAGGACGACCGGCTGCTCGCCCGGGGTCACCGTCGCCACCACCTCCTGGGCGACGGCCTCCTCGCGGGTGCCGACGCGCCAGCCGAGCTCGGCGGCGAGCTCCTCGGCGCGCTCGGTGCGCAGATCGGCGCAGACCCCCGGGCCGAATCCGGCCGCCGCCAGGCAGCGGGCGGCCCAGGCGCCGTTGACGCCGCAGCCGATCAGGCCGACGCCGGCATCGTGGCGGCGCGCGAGCACCTCGGCGGAGACCGCCGCGGCCGCCCCGGTGCGAAGCGAGGTCACCGCGGCGCAGTCGAGGATCGCGAGCAGCTCTCCGGTGACGGCGCTCGAGAGCAGCAGGGCGCCGGTGACGACCGGCAGGCCGCGATCGGGGTTGTGCGGGAACGAGGTCACCCACTTCAGGGCCGCGTAGCCGCCGCCACGCGCCGGCATCGCCCGGAAGTCACCGTCCGGCGGCGCGCTCACGTAGACCTTCGGCGGCATCTCCCACTCCCCGCGGCGATGGCGCTCGAATGCCGTCCGGGTCAGCTCGATCGCCCGCTCGGGCGGGACCGCAGCCAGCACCGCGTCGCTGTCGAACATCAGGGCGATGGCGCCATTCAACCGCGCCGCCGCCACTAAGGTTCAGCGGGTGAGCTCCGCCGGCAACGGAAATCGCAGGCCGCCGAGACCTCGGATCGAGATGCTCGGCTCCCGCCTCCGCCGACGAGGCGGCGGCGATCGTCGCCGCGGTCGAGCGCTTCCTCTCCGAGACCGCCCCCGTTCCGGCGCCCGGCGGCGGCAGGGCAAACCCGTGGCAGCGGGCGGCGCTGCTCGAGGGGACCGGCGCCAAGGACGCCTTCGCCTCCCCGTGGGGCGAGCCCCGAACCTGGGGCGCCCGGCACTCGCACCTGCCCTGAGCACCGGCTTCGGGCGCCGCCCTTAGAGTCCCTCGATGACCGCTTGGCAAACGTCCCGAGGAGGCCCCCTGTGGCAGTAGTGAAGATCATCGAGCTGGTCGGCAGCTCGAAGCAATCGACCGACGACGCAGCCCGTCAGGCGCTGAAGAGCGCCGAGGGCTCGCTGCGCAACATCCGCGCGGTCGACATCGTCAGCACCGGACTGCGCGGGGAGAACCTCGACGAGTACCGGGCCCACGTCCGCGTCGCCTTCCTGATCGAGGGCTCCGAGGTCGACTGAGGCAGCCGCGCCAACCACATACACCCGCCCGGCCGAATACACCTAAAAGTCGGTCAGGTTTAGGTACTTTGATACGGTTTCCCCTGGCACTGCCACTCACGACCTCAGGGGGATCGATCTCCGATGGAGCCGACAGCGGCAGCACTGCCGAAGGCCAAGGGCACAGAGGCTGACCTCGATCAGGACCTCGGCAAGCAGCAGCAGGGCAAGGGCAGGCTCGGCTCGCGCGAGAACCCGGAGGTCTACGACAACGTCCCCGGCCATGTGATCCCGATCCTCGTCGACGAGTTCGAGGACTTCGATCACGAGGCGGAGAGGTTCCTCGAGGGCGAGGTGGCCGAGGACCAGTTCATCGGCTTCCGGCTCAAGCAGGGCGTCTACGGCCAGCGGCAGCCGGATGTGCAGATGGTCCGCGTGAAGCTGCCGCTCGGCGGGGTGACCCCCGACCAGATGGACTCGTTCGCGGAGGTGATCGAGCGCTGGGCGCCGCTCAACAAGGGCCACATCACGACCCGCCAGAACATCCAGATCCACCACGTGCCCCTGCCCGACATGAAGGAGCTGATCAAGGTGATCAGCGCCTCGGGGCTCTCCAGCCGGGAGGGCTGCGGCAACACGGTCCGCAACGTCACCGGCGACCCCTATGCCGGCGTCTGCGAGGACGAGATCTTCGATCCGACGAACCACGCGATCGCCTACGTGCGCTACTTCGTCCGCCATCCGACGACGCAGTTGATGCCGCGCAAGGTGAAGACGGCGTTCACCTCCTCTGACGCCGACCGGGCGATCACCGGGATCCACGACATCGGCTTCATCCCGCGGATCCGCGACGGGGTCAAGGGCTTCGAGATCCGGGTCGGCGGCGGCACCTCGATC
This sequence comes from uncultured Solirubrobacterales bacterium, assembly GCA_963700785.1. GTDB lineage: Bacteria > Actinomycetota > Thermoleophilia > Solirubrobacterales > 70-9 > CAXMST01. The sequence goes on along the minus strand of CAVOYZ010000005.1, from coordinate 111,716 downwards.
ATGCCCCGGATCGCCCCGACCCTCTACGAGTTCGTGGCGGCCGACAACGGCGACTTCCTCAAGGTCTCCGAGGCCGTCTTCCGGGTCTTCGATCGCCAGGACTGGCTCCGCGTGAATCGCGCCCGGGCCAGGATCAAGGTCCTGGTCGACAAGATCGGGATCGACGCGTTCCGCGAGATGATCGACCGCGAGTTGAGCGGTGATTGGGTCGCCGAGCGCGACTTCTCGATCGATCACCTGATCGGCCAGATCGATGAGGAGCGCCGCGCGCCCGAGCGCCGGTCGGCCGTCAGCTCGCCGAACGGCGACCACTCCGAGTTCGAGGCCTTCTGCGCCGACAACGTCCGCCCGCAACGGCAGCAGGGCTTCTCGACCGTCGAGGTCAAGGTGACCCGCGGCGATCTCCGGCCGGAGCAGTTCCGGGGCCTCGCGCAGCTGATGCGCGAGTTCACCGGCGGCAACGCGCGAACCACGATCGACCAGAACCTGGTCCTGCGCTGGGTCCGCGACGAGGCGCTCTACGACGTCTACCTGCGGCTCGGCGAGCTCGGGCTCGGCCAGGCCGGCGCGCAGACGATCACCGACACGGTGAGCTGCCCGGGCACCGACTCGTGCAAGCTCGGGATCACCTCATCGATGGGCCTCAACCGGGCGCTCGAGGAGCGGGTGACCGAGATGGAGATCAGCGACGAGCTGAGCAAGCGGATCCACCTGAAGATGAGCGGCTGCCCGAACGGGTGCAGCCAGCACCACATCGCCAACATCGGCTTCTACGGCGCCTCGCTCAAGGTCGGCGGCCACCAGATGCCCGCCTACATTCCTCACATCGGTGGCGACGTCACCGGCGGCAAGGTCGTCTACGGGACGCGACTCAAGGTGCGGCTGCCGGCGAAGCGCGTTCCGGACGCCGTCGAGCGCTGGATTCGCATGTACGAGTCCGAGCGCGCCGAGGGCGAGGAGTTCAACGACTACGCCGAGCGAGTCGGGACGTCCCGCTTCGAGCGGGAGATCGAGGAGCTCGCGCTGCCGGCCGAGTTCAACGTCGACAACCTGCTTCAGTTCATCGACTGGAGCCGCCGCGATCCCTACAAGGTCGAACGCGGCGAAGGCGAGTGCGCGGTCTAGCGACGCGCGCTGAAACCGGGCAGAACATGGCGGCCCCCGTCACCCGTGGCAGCAGCAGGCGGGCCCAGTCCCGCCCGGAATCAGCCGCCCGTGGCGACCGGATCGCCGATCTCGACGTCGGCCGCGTGCCCGGCGAGGCGAAGCCGCGCAGGCGGGCATCGGAGCTGACGACCGCCGGCGGCGAGCCGGTCGACCCGCGGGAGATCAGCGCCGAGCTCGAGTCCCGGGACGCCGCTGAGACGATCCGCTGGGCGCTGGCGACCTTCCATCCCGAGCTGCGTTTCGCGACCTCCTTCCAGAAGACCGGCACCGTGATCATGGACATCGCGCTGCGGATCGAGCCGGCTGCCCGGTTCTTCTTTCTCGACACCGATGTGCTGTTCGAGGAGACGTACGCGACGCGCGACGCGCTCGCCGCCCACTACGGGATCGAGTTCGAGCGGCACGCCGGAATCTCGCTGCAAGAGCAGGAGGACCTCTACGGCGCTAACCTGTGGCACCGTCAACCGGACGCCTGCTGCGGGATTCGAAAGGTCGAGCCGATGCGGGAGGCGCTCTCTGGTGTCGACTGCTGGGTGTCGGGGATCCGACGTGAGGACTCCACCACCCGGGCCGGCGCGGCCAAGTTCGGCTGGGACCGGCGCTTCGGTCTGTGGAAGCTGAACCCGCTTGCCGACTGGACCGAGGCGGAAGTCTGGAACTACATCAATGCGAACAACCTCCCCTACAACCCGCTGCACGACGCCGGCTACCCCTCGATCGGGTGCACTCACTGCACCCGCCCGCCGGGCGCCGACGGCCATCCACGTTCGGGCCGGTGGGCCGACGCCCACAAGACCGAGTGCGGGCTGCACGAGTAGCGCCGCCACGGGGTTCCGGCCGGCAGTTGACCCGGACCCGCAGCAACCCACCCTGAGACGAACTACAGAGCTAGGAGCCTGAAGAAACCGATGAGCGACAAGTCCCTGACCCTTTCCGCCCGCCAGACTGCCGACTTCGAGCTGCTCGCCAACGGCGGCTTCGCCCCGCTCGAGGGCTTCATGGGCTCCGAGGACTGGAAGTCCTCGGTCGAGAGCATGACCCTCGCCGGCGGCGAGGAGGTCTGGCCGATCCCGGTCGTGCTCGCCACCGACCTCGACGCCGCCGAGGGTGACGTGGTCGCGCTCAGCGCCGCCAACGGCAAGCCGCTTGGGCGGATCCGCGTCAGCGAGATCTTCGAGCGCGATGTGGCGAAGGAGGCGGAGCACGTCTACCGGACGACCGACGAGGCCCATCCGGGCGTCGCCGCCACCTATGAGGAGGGCAACCGGTGCCTCGCCGGCGCGATCGAGGCCGACGACATGCCCGATCATGAGGAGGCCTTCATGCGCCGCTACTTCACCCCGGAGCAGTCGCGCAAGGAGTTCGCCGACCGCGGCTGGAAGCGGATCGTCGCCTTCCAGACCCGGAACCCGATCCACCGCGCCCACGAGTACCTGACCAAGGCGGCGCTGGAGGTAAGCGACGGCCTCTTCTTGCACCCGCTGATCGGCGAGACCAAGAAGGGCGACATCCCCGCCGACGTGCGGATGAAGTGCTACGAGGTTCTGATGGAGAACTACTACCCCAACGACCGCGTGGTGCTCGGCGTCAACCCGGCAGCGATGCGCTACGCCGGTCCGCGCGAGGCGATCTTCCACGCGGTCGTGCGGCGCAACTACGGCGCCACGCACTTCATCGTCGGCCGCGATCACGCCGGCGTCGGCGACTACTACGGGACCTACGACGCGCAGGCCATCTTCGACGACGTCGACATCGACAAGCTCGGGATCCGGCCGCTGATGTTCGAGCACACCTTCTGGTGCTACAAGTGCGAGGGCCTCGGCTCCCACAAGACCTGCCCCCACACCCCCGACGATCGGCTCTTCCTCTCGGGGACCAAGGTCCGCGAGATGCTCGAGAACGGCGAGGAGCCGCCACACGAGTTCACCCGGCACGAGGTCGCCGCGATCCTGATCGATGCCTACAAGAATCTCTAGGCGCGACCGAAACCCCCAGCCACTCAGGCGACAGACACGAGAACAAGGAGAACACTGACCATGTCCAATGACGACGGCCACAAGGGCTTCACGCTCTGGATGACCGGGCTCTCCGGCTCCGGCAAGTCGACGATCACAGACGTCCTGATCGACACCTTCGAGGAGCGGGAGATCCCGCTCGAGGTGCTTGACGGTGACGTCGTCCGCGAGCACCTCTCGAAGGGCCTCGGCTTCTCGAAGGAGGACCGGGACACCAACATCGAGCGGATCGGCTTCGTCGCGGACCTGCTCTCGCGCAACGGCGTACCGGTGGTCACAGCGGCGATCTCGCCCTACATCGAGACCCGCGATCACGTGCGGAAGATGCACGACGGGAACAGCACCTTCGTCGAGTGCTTCATCGCGACCTCGCTCGAGGACTGCGAGGCCCGCGACACGAAGGGGCTCTACGCGAAGGCCCGCTCCGGCGAGATCCCCGAGTTCACCGGCGTCTCCGATCCCTACGAGGCCCCCGAGAACCCCGAGATCCGGGTCGAGACGTCGGACAAGACTCCGGAGCAGTCCGCTCAGGTGATCATCGACTACCTCGAGGCCGAGGGGCTGATCCCGAGCGCCTAGCGGCGCCGGCGGACCAGCGGATGCGAGTGGCGGGCCCCGGCGCTCGCCGGCCGGGGCCGTGGCGATCTGCCGCAGCCGACCGTTTTGGGTACGGTCGTCGGATGGGAGATCGGCAGCCAACCGGGGAATCGATCTACCGCGGTGTCGCCGCGTTCGCGCTGCTGATCGGCGTCGGCGCGCTGCTGTTCCCGCGAACCCTGCTGCGGATCTACGGGGTCGACCCCGCGGAGCTGACCGGCGCCGGTGCGCTCGGCTGGCGCCTGTTTGCGGTCCGCCACCTCGTGATCGCCGGTGCAGCGCTCTCCGGCCATCGCCAGGCCCGGGATGTGGTCCTCGCCGTCCAGCTGCCTGACATCGCGATCTTCGCCCACTCCTACGCGACCCGCTCGCTCCCGCGCCGGACCTCGCTGATGGCGCTCGCCAGCGCCACCGCCGTGGCGCTGCTGTCGGCGATCGCCCGCGCGCAGGACTGAGCAAGGCCCCGACCGTGCCGGGTGACGGCCGCGTGCCGGCAGAGCCGATCGAGGGGCATCCGGGGCTGGTCGGCGTCGCCGTCACCGCCGTCGCGATCCTGATCGTCGGCCTGATGATCGCCGCGATCCCGGCCCTGCGAGAGGCGGCGGGCAACGCGATCAGCGGCGACACGGACGCGCTCCGCGCCAACCTCGAGGGCGCCGCCGGCGTGATCACGCTGCTGGTCCTGGCGGCGCTGCACTCGATCGTCTTCTACCCGGCGGAGATCCTCAACGCGGCGGCCGGCTTCGTCTGGGGGTTCTGGCTCGGGTTGCTGCTGGTGATGGTCGGCTGGCTGTTGAACGCGCTGATCTCCTGGGAGATCGGCCGTCGCGCCGCGCGACCGCTGCTCTACCGGGCGTTCGGCGAGCGGCGCTTCCTCCGCTACCAGGCCGTGGTCGAGCGCGGCGGAGCCTTCCTGCTGCTCTCGATGCGACTGATCCCGATCGTCCCCTTCAGCCTGTTCACGATCGTCGCCGGCGCCGCCCACGTGCCGCTGGGCCGCCTGATGTGGACGACCGCCGTCGGCTATCTGCCGCTGACGGCGCTGTTCGTGTACCTCGGGACGCGGCTCGAGGAGCTCTCCCCGACCGACCCGATCCTGATCGTCGGCGGCGGCGCGATCGTCCTCGTCGTCTATCTGGCGCACCGGCTCCGCGGGCGGCTGCTCGGGGAGGACGGCGACCGCGCCGGCGAGGGCGACCCGAGCGGACTAGGGCCTCGGCGGTAGCCGACGGCTCGCCGAGCCCGTAGGTGTTGTAGGCGCCCCAGCGGCTGAAGGTCTTGTGCGTCGGGCCGTGGAAGTCGCTCGAGGCGGTCGGGATCAGATCGAACTCGTCACAGAGCTCGAGGCAGTGCCGGGTCTGCTCGGCGGTGTGGGGCGGATAGAAGGTCTCGATCCCGTCGAGGCCGACCTCCTCGACCAGGCTCTGGACGAGGTCGCGGACCTGCTCGGGCTCGCTCACGTCCCAGTAGGGATGGGCGACGACCGCGAGACCGCCGGCGTCATGGATCAGGCGGACCGCCTGCTCGGCGCTCGGCCATTCGCGGGAGACGAACGCCTTCGCCCCCGGGACCAGGTACTCCTCGAAGAACGGGCCGAGGTCGGGACCGGCGCCGGCCGCCTTGGCGATGTGCGGGCGACCGATCGCGTCGGCCGCGCCGGCCTTCTCCACCGCGGCCTCGAAGCTGACGTCGACCCCGTGCTCGTTGAGCTTGGCGATGATCGCCTTCGCCCTGTTGACCCGCTCCTGCTGCGCGCGGTCGCAGGCGGGCTGGATCCGCTCGAGATCGACCCAGTAGCCGCAGATGTGGAGATCCTCCGAGTACTTGTGCACGCACGACATCTCGATCGCCGGGATGCACTCGATTCCGAGCTGCTCGGCGGTCGCGACCGCCTCGGGGACTCCGGCCACCCCGTCATGGTCGGTCAGCGACATCACCGTCACCCCGGCCTCGTGGGCCGCGCGGACGACGTCGGCCGGCTCCAGCTGGCCGTCGGACACGGTTGAATGTGACTGCAGGTCGATCATCGGCGACCATTCTTACCGACCGGGCCCCGAGGGAGCCAGATGCGCATCTCAGCCAAAGCCGACTACGCCGTCCGCGCGGCGCTGGAGCTGGCGGCAAGCCCGGACCGGGCGCCGGTCAAGGGGACGGTGCTGGCCGAGGCCCAGCGGATCCCGCTGCAGTTCCTCGAGCAGATCATGCTCGAGCTGAAGCGGGCCGGCCTGGTCGCGACCAAGCGGGGCGCCCGCGGCGGCTACTGGCTGGCCAGGCCGGCGGACGAGGTCACGGTCGCGGACGTGATCAGGGCGGTCGAGGGGCCGCTCGCCAACATCCATGATCTCTCGCCCGAGGAGACCTCCTACCCAGGTCCCGCCGAGCGGCTGCGGGACGTCTGGATCGCCGTCCGCGCGAACCTCCGGGCGGTGCTCGAGGAGGTGACGCTCGCGCAGCTCGTGCAGGGCGAGCTACCGGAGTCGGTGGCCGAGCTGATCGATCGCCCCGAGGCCTGGATCGTGCGAGAGACCGGCACGCACGACGCGGTCTGAGCATCCTCGGCTACAATCCCGTCCGCTATTACGAGTAGTTAGGTCAACAAACTGCCGCTGACCCGCCCGGGCTGCGGCCGGTGCCGACAACCGCGTCGCCACCCTCCTCCCCATGGATCCCGCGCTCATCATCTTCGGCTTCGGAATCGGCCTGCTGGTCGGGATGACCGGCATGGGCGGCGCCTCGCTGATGACGCCCCTGCTGATCCTCGTCTTCGGGATCAACCCGGTCACGGCGATCGGCACCGACATCTTCTACGCCGCCGTGACCAAGACCGTCGGCGGCGTCCAGCATCTCCGCGCGAAGACGGTCCACCTCGGCCTCGCCTTCTGGATGGCGGTCGGCAGCGTCCCGGCGGCGATCGCCGGCGTCGCCGTGATCGAGGCGCTGAAGAACAGCGTCGGCGAGCAGGAGCTGGAGGGCATCATCTTCGGGATCCTCGGCGCAACGCTGCTGGTCGTCGGTCTTGCGACGATGCTCCGCACCGCCTTCCTTCCCGACGTGATCAAGGAGCGGTACGCGCTGCACCTGTACCGGCGCCACATCATCGCCGCAATTGCGACCGGCGTCACCACCGGCTTCATCATCGGCCTCACCTCGGCCGGGTCGGGCACGCTGATCGCGATCATCCTGATCGCGGTCTTCCGGCTGACGCCGCAGCGGGTCGTCGGCACCGACATCTTCCACGCGGCGGTACTGCTCTGGGCGGCGGGAGCAGCCCACTTCATCGGCGGCAACGTCGACCTCGAGCTGGCCGGCAACATCCTGGTGGGCTCGGTCCCCGGCGTACTGGTCGGCGGCCGGCTCGCCGTCAAGAGCGGCAAGAACCTGTTGCGGTCGTTGCTCTCGATCGTGCTGATCGCCTCCGGGATCGCGCTGATCACCAAGGGGGATGCCGCGTTCGTGGCGGTCACCGCGGCGCTTGTCTCGCTCGGCTTCGGCGTCGTCTTCACCTACATCCTGCGTCGCGAGGTGAAGCTGCCCCACGGTGAGGGCGTGCGCATGTTCAGCCTCGTGAAGATGCCCTGGCACAAGCACCCGCCCCCCTACCGGATGGAGAACGGCAAGCTGGTCGCGACGGACGACGACGCCGCCGAGACCGAGGAGGGGAAGCGGAGCGACGATCGGACCGGCGTCGCAGGCTGAGACGACCGAGCGCTAGGCTGCGACGATGGACTTCTCACCGGGGCCACGCCTAGAGGAGCTGCGCGAGAGGATCCGCACGTTCATGGCCGAGAACGTGTACCCGGTCGAAACGGAGGCCATGAAAGCGCTCGACGACGAGGTCAAGCCGGGCGTCGCCTACCCGGAGATCATCGTCGAGATGCGGGAGAAGGCCAGGGAGCAGGGGCTCTGGAACCTGTTCATGCCGAACGAGGAGCACGGAATCGGCCTGACCAACTGGGAGTACGGCCTGCTCTGCGAGGAGATGGGCCGCAGTCCCGCCGTCGCGCCGATGGCCTTCAACTGCTCCGCCCCCGATACCGGGAACATGGAGATCCTCCACGACCACGGCACTCCCGAGCAACAGCAGCAGTGGCTCGAGCCGATGCTCAACGGCCACCACCGCTCCTGCTTCTCGATGACCGAGCCCGAGGTCGCGGGCTCGGATCCGACGACCCTGCAGGCCCGCGCCGAGCTCGACGCCGCGACCGGTGAATGGGTGATCAACGGGCACAAGTGGTACACGTCGGGCGCGGTCGGCGCCGACTTCGCGATCGCGATGGTCGTCACCGACCCCGACGCCCATCCCTACGCGCGGGCGAGCATGATCATCGTCCCGACCGACGCGCCCGGCTTCGACCTGGTCCGCTCGATCTCGGTGATGGGCCACGACAAGGGGCCCGGCCACTGCGAGATCCGCTACGAGGACTGCCGGGTGCCCGAGGCGAACCTGCTCGGCCCCCGCCAGGCCGGCTTCGTGATCGCCCAGGACCGGCTCGGACCGGGGCGAATCCATCACTGCATGCGGGCGATCGGCACCTGCGAGCGGGCGATCGAGCTGATGTGCCGCCACGCCAACCAGCGTGAGGCCTTCGGTGGCAAGCTCGCCGACAAGCAGTTCATCCAGGACTTCATCGCCAAGAGCAGGATGGAGACCGAGCAGGCCCGGCTGTTGACCCTGAAGGCTGCCTGGCTGATGGACACCGAGGGCAAGCGCGAGGCGCGCCGCGAGATCTCGATGATCAAGGTGGTCGCCGCCAACGTGGTCATGGACGTGCTCGACCGGGCGATCCAGGTGCACGGCTCACTCGGCATGTCCGACGACACGCCGCTCGCCTCGATGTGGCGCTACAGCCGCATGCTGAAGGTCGCCGACGGCCCCGACGAGGTTCACAAGATGGTGATCGCGAGGCGCGAGCTCAACCACTGGGCCAAGGCCGACGACGGCGCCGCCGGCAACGGCGACGCTCCCCGGGCTGCAGAGGCCGGGGCAACCGCCGGCTGAGCCGCGGGCTCAATCGAGGCGCCGCTCGGCCGCGTCGGCGGCCTCGACCAGGCGCTCGACGTTGCGGGCGAACGACTTCGCCCCCTCGTCCGCTGCTGCCTGCTCCCCGTAGCCGCCGGCCATGTAACGCGCGAAGACCCCCTCGAGGATGATCGCCAGCTTCCAGTAACCGAGGGCCACGTAGAAGTCGATCGCGCCGAGGTCCCGCCCGGAGCGCTCGGCGTAGCGGGCCTTGACCTGATCGCGGGAGATGAAGCCGGGGGCCATCGTCGCCGGCTCGAACAGCGGCATCAGCTCGTCGCCCTCCTCGGCCCAGTAGACGAGCAGCAGGCCGACGTCGGCGAGCGGGTCGCCAAGCGTGCACAGCTCCCAATCGACGACCGCGGCGACCTCGTCGGAATCGTCGAGGATCATGTTGTCGAGGCGGTAGTCGCCGTGCACGATCGTCGCCGGGCCCTGCTCGGGGATCCGCGCCGCGAGCCGGTCGTGAACGTCGCCGACCAGTGCGAGCTTCCGGGTCTTCGACGCTTCCCACTGCGCGAGCCAGCGGCGCAGGGTCCGGGCTACGTGGTCCTCCTTGCGGCCGAGATCGCCGAGGCCGGCGGCGTCGGGATCGACCTCGTGGATCGTGACCAGCGTGTCGACCACCCGCTCGCCGATCGCCCGGCGACGCTCGGTCCCGTAGGGCTCGGCGTCCTCACGGTTGCGGAGCACCGGGCCCTCGACGAACTCCATCACGTAGAACGGCGCCTGATTGACGCCCTCGTCCTCGCAGTAGCCCGCGATCGGCGCCACCGGGACCGGCGTCGCCGCGAGCGCCGAGACCACCCGGTGCTCGCGACCCATGTCGTGAGCGGAGCCCAGGCGCTTGCCCAGCGGGGGGCGGCGCAACGCCCAGCGGCGCCCGGCCGCATCGGTGACCGCGTAGGTGAGGTTCGAGCGCCCGCCGGCGATCATCTCGAACTCGAGCGGCGGCTCAGCGCCGGCGACGTTGGCCGCAAACCAGGCTTCGACGCCGCCGGGGTCGATCCCGTCGGGAGCTGTGTCGGTCTCGCTCGCCACCGGGGCAGCCTAGCCGGGCGACTCCCTAGGGTTTGGGCGATGCCCGCCCCCGAGGTCGCATGCGAGGGACTGCTCGTCGACTTCGGCGGCGTGCTGACGACCGACATCTGGGCCTCGTTTCAGGACTTCTGCCGGGTCGAGGGCCTCGATCCCGCAACCGTCAAGGACAGCTTCCGGGGCGACGGCGAGGGCCTTCGGCTGCTGCGAGCGCTCGAGACAGGGGCGCTCGAGGACGCCGACTTCGAGGCGCGCTTCGGGGCGCTGCTCGGCGTCGAACCGGACGACCTGGTCAGCCGCCTGTTCGCCGGCCTCGGCCCGGACGAGGCGATGATCGCCGCCGTCACCGGAGTCAAGCGGGCCGGGATTCCAACCGGGATGATCTCGAACTCGTGGGGAACCGGGATCTACGAACGCGCGCCGCTCGAGCTGTTCGACGCGACCGTGATCTCCGGCGACGTCGGCCTGCACAAGCCGCAGCCCGAGATCTACCGGCTCGGCGCCGAGCGGCTCGGGGTGCCGCTCGGGCGCTGTGCGTTCGTCGACGACCTGCGGGAGAACGTCGCCGGTGCCGAGGCAGTCGGGATGACCGGCGTCCTGCACCGGGGGGCGGGCGCGACGATCGCTCGGCTCGAGCAGCTGTTCGGGCTCGATCTCAGCGGTTGAGCAGCGCTCACTCGCTCGAGCAGTCGCGATCGCGACCCAGCGCCCCTGCCGGCGAGAACCTCGCCTCGACCGTTATCTCGACCCGCGACGCGGGCGACGGCTCGGCGAGCACCACGCGGGTGCGCTGATCGGAGCGCGGGTCCTGCTCGACGCAGGCCGCGCCCTCGGCAACGCGGAAGTAGGGCGTGTAGCGGACCGGGACCGAGACGGAGCGCGCCGAGGTGCGGACCGTGAAGCCGTCCGGCCTGAGCTCGAGCGCGTCGATCCGATTCCCGGCGCCGCCACCCGGCACCGAGAACAGGCGCCAGTGCTCCCCCGCCCATACCTGCTGCAACGGGTAGGCGGGCGAGTCGACGAGCTCGAGCTCGGTTCGGGCCGCGTAGTCGGGCTCGGCGTCGGGCACGGCCACGTAGTCGACCCCCCTGACGATCAGCCACTCCAGGTAGCGATCCGGATCGAGCGGCCCGGAATCGAACAGCGGGAAGTCGCCGGTCTCCTCCTGCCGCAGCCAGCCCCGGGTGATCGGGTAGCGCTCCGCCACCTCAACCGCCTCCCAGCGGCTCCGGGTCGGCGGGATGTGGATCCGCAGCGCCACCCCGCCGGAATCCCGCGTCGCCAGCTGATCGAGCAGCGGCTCGTAGTAGCCAGGCTGCGCCGCCGGGTCGCTCGCCGCCCGCGAGACGTCCTGCACCGTCGTCTCCCACTGCCACCAGAGCAGCGGGATCGCGAGCAGCGCCAGCAGGATCGGCCGGCGGGGGATCAGCAGGATCGCCAGCAGCGGTCCGGCGAGGGTCGCGCCGAGTCGGGTCACGTTGCCGCCCAGCGGCGTGTCGAAGAGGACCGCGAACAGGCCGAGCAGCGCATACAGGGCCAAGGCCCAGATGACGACGCCCTGATCGCGATCCGCGACCGCGAAGACGACCAGCGCCAGCAGCGGAATCCAGATGTAGCCGCCGAGATCGAACGGGTGGTAGCCGGGGGTCGGAAAGGCGACGGACATCAGCGTCAGCACCAGCGCCGCGGCAATCGCAACCGCGAGCGCCGCGTCGACCGGCAGCCGGGCCCCCCGGGCCGGCGACGCAGCGGCGCCACGGCGGAGTGGGAAGCGATCGGCGAGCAGGACCGCGCTGCAGAGCATGCCCAAGAAGAGGCCGGCCACCGGGCTCGCGGCCGCCGTCAGCGCGGCGCCGAGCGCCGCCCAGCCGGGCCGGCGGCGCTGAACGGCGAGCAGCGCCGCAAGGCCGAGGGCAAGGCCCAGCGCGAAGGTGATCCGGCCGCTGAACAGCGCGACGCCCGACGCCAGGCCGAACCAGACCACGCCGAGCCAGGCTCGCTCGCCCCAGCCCTCGAGTGCGAGACGCCCGAACAGCCAGGTCGCCACGACGGCGCTCAGCGCCCCGGTCACAGCGACGCCCAGCCAGGCCCCGAGCGGCGGGTAGAGCAGGCTGTAGCCGGGGACCAGGTGACCGCCGTACCAGTTCGGGTTCCAGATCACGAACCCGGCCCGATCCCAGAGGTCGGCCCGGAACGTCTGCGCAGCGAGATCGGTGGTCGGCGGCTGCCAGATCAGGTAGGCGACGCCGAGTACCGCCGAGAGCGAGGTCGCGAAGAGCAGCGGCCGCGTGCGGGCGATCTGGACCGGCGCGGTGAGGACGCTCACGGCGCCAGCCTAGGTGCGGCCGCCGGCCGCCGACTCAGTCCTTCGCGTACTCGACGCGGATCTGCTTGCCCTTGAGCTTCGTGTCGTTGAGACGCTCGAGGACCTGCTCGGCCCGGTCGGTGTCGAGATCGACGAAGGTGAAGCGCTCGAGGATGCGGATGTCGTGAACCGACTCCTCGGGGATCACGGCTCCCTCGACCAGGGCGAACTCGATGTCGCCCTCCTCGAGACCGCTGCGAGCGCCGCGGTTGATGAACAGCTTGGTGTGCTCGGGCCTGCCCTCCTCCGACGGCTTCTCCTTCGAGTGATCCCGCCGCTTCGGTCGGGGCGCGTGCTCGATCCGCTCGTCGGGCCGCTCCCATTCACCGATCGAGGTCTTCGCCTCGCGCTCGATCCGTTCGATCTCGCCCCGCTCCTTCGGCGAGACGAAGGTGATCGCCCGGCCGGTGCGCCCGACCCGGCCGGTGCGCCCGATCCGGTGCACGTAGATCTCGGTGTTGTTCGGCAGGTCGAAGTTGATCACGTGGGTGACGTGCTCGATGTCGAGCCCGCGGGCGGCGACGTCGGTGGCGACCAGCAGCGGCGACTTGTGCTCCTTGAACGAGATCATCACGCCGTCGCGCTGGCCCTGGCTCATGTCCCCGTGCAGGGCCTTCGAGGGCAGGCCCTTCTCACGCAGCCGCTTGTCGAGCCGCGCGGTGCCGATCTTGGTCCGGCAGAAGACGATCGCCTGCTCCGGCTCCTCCTCACGGAGGATCTCGATCAGCCTCTCGGTCTTCTGCTTGGGGTCGACGACGACGTACGCCTGCTCGATCGCGTCCACGGTCAGCTGCTTCGGGGTGATCGAGATCGTCACCGGGTCGTACATGTAGGTCTCGGCGAGCCTCGCGATCGGCGGCGGCATCGTCGCGCTGAACAGCATCGTCTGCCGCCCGTTCGGACACATGCGAAGGATCTTCTCGACGTCTTCGATGAAGCCGAGATCGAGCATCTCGTCGGCCTCATCGAGGACCACGTAGCGCGCGGCGGTCAGGTTCAGGGACCCGCGCGAGACGAGGTCCATCATCCGCCCGACCGTGGCGACCACGACGTGCGCCCCGTACCGCACCCGGGCGGCCTGGTCGCGGACGGAGGTCCCACCGAAGACCGCGACGACGTTGACGTCGAGATGCTCCGCATAGGAGCGCAGCGCCTGGGTCACCTGGATGCAGAGCTCGCGGGTCGGCGTCAGCACGATCGCCTGGGTCGAGTCGTCGGCCGGGTCGATGTACTGAAGCAGCGGCAGGCCGAACGCCGCCGTCTTCCCGGTGCCGGTCTGGGCCTGGCCGATCATGTCCTTGCCGCCGAGCAGTTCGGGAATCGCCCGCTCCTGGATCGGCGAGGGTTCCTCGTAGCCGAGCTCGTCGAGAGCCCGGAGGATTTCGTCTTTGAGGCCTATGTCGCGAAAAGCGGTCAAGTTCTTACTGCTCCTGTCAGGGGACCGAGCGGCCCGTGGGAAATGTCAACTGGGTATCAGGCGCTTGGGTCGAGGAGGAGCTTGCCCTGCGTGCGGCGCTCCGCCAGCTCGATCTGAGCCCGGGCGACGTCGCTCATCGGATAGACGCCGCCAATCACCACCTCAAGCTCACCGGAGGCTACAGCCCCGAGCAACTCCCCGACGCCCTGCGTGACCAGATCGGGGCGCTGGAGCAGGTGGAACAGCCAAAAGCCGACGACCGAGCGCGAGGTACGCATCAGCCTCTGGGTCATCACCTGGTTCGGCTCCCGGGACGCGATCCCGAAGCTGACCATGCGGCCGAACGGGGCGAGGACCGAGAGCTGCTGGTCGAACGCCTCGCCGCCTGACATCTGCAGGACCACGTCGACCTGCTCGCCCTGGTTGGCGTCGAGCAGGGCGGCGGCGAGGTCATCGGCGCGGGAGTCCACGGTGGCGTCGGCTCCCAGCCGCTCGACCAGGGCGCGCTTCTCATCGCTCGACGCGAGTCCGATCACCCGCGCTCCGATCGACTTCGCGAGCTGGACGGCGAGCGTCCCGGTGCCGCCGGCTGCCGCCTCGACGACGACGGTCTCCCCCGCCTCGACCCTGGCGCTGATCCGCAGCAGCGCCCAGGCCGTCAGGCCCTGGACGAGGATCGCCGCGGCCTGGTCGAAGCTGACCTCGTCGGGGATCGGCACCAGGGCCGCCTCGGGGACGGCGACCCGCTCGGCGTAGCCACCGTTGACCAGCATCGCAGCGACCCGGCGGCCGTCGGCCGTGGTACCGCTGATCTCCCCGCCCGGCGTCAGCGGTAGCTCGGCCTTGGCGAGATAGTCGTTGTGGCGCTGGTGGGTGTCGGCGAAGTTCATCCCCGCCCGCTCGACCTCGACGACGACGGTGCCCTCGGCCGGCTCGGGATCGGGCAGCTCGACCAGCTCGAGGACCTCGGGACCACCGAACTCGTTGATCTGGACCGCACGCATGGGCGCCGATGCTATGCCAGCATGCGCGCCGATGGCCCTCACCGTTGTCGGATCGATCGCCTTCGACGCCGTGCGCACCCCGTTCGGCGAACGCGAGCGAATGCTCGGCGGCTCCGCCGTGCATTTCTCGCTCGCGGCCAGCTTCTTCACCCCGGTCCGCGTCGTCGGGCCGGTCGGCGACGACTTCGGGAACGAGGAGTTCGGGGTGCTCGAGACGCGGGGAATCGAGACCGGCGACATCGAGCGCATCAAGGGCGGCGAGACGTTCCGCTGGCAGGGCCACTACGAGCACGACCTCAACGTCGCTCACACCGACGACACCCGGCTCAACGTCTTCGCCGAGTTCGAGCCGAAGCTCTCGGATGCGTCGCGTTCCTCGGAGGTCCTGTTCCTCGGAAACATCCAACCCGACCTGCAGCGGAGCATCCGCTCGGAGGCGACCGGTGCCCACTTCGTCGCGCTCGACTCGATGAACCTCTGGATCGATACCGCCCGGGACTCGCTCACCGCCGCGATCGGCGAGGTCGACTGCGTGCTTCTCAACGACGCCGAGCTGCGCCAGCTCACCGCCGAGCCGAACCTGGCGAAGGCCGCTCGCGCCGTGATGGCGCTCGGCCCCGCGATCGTGGTCGCGAAGCGCGGCGAGTACGGCGCCGTGCTGTTCACCGAGGAGGACACCTTTGCGATTCCCGGGCTGCCGCTCGAGGACGTACGCGATCCGACCGGCGCCGGCGACAGCTTCGCCGGTGGGTTCCTCGGTTATCTCGACTCGACCGGAGCCGACAGCCCCGATGCCGGCGACCTGCGACGGGCGATGGTCTTCGGCTCGGTGATGGCCTCGTTCAACGTCGAGAGCTTCGGGACCGAGCGGGTCTGCGCGCTCGATCCGAGCGAGGTCGAGGCCCGGCTCTCGGATTTCAAGAGCCTGACCCACTTCACCGAGGCAGCGGCGGACTGATCGCCGCGGACCGCGGTTCGGGCGGCGGGTGGACCCGGCCGTGGCCGGGGTCGCCGGGCTGGGATACTTCCACCTCTGACTGCGTCCAACCACGCCCCGAGGAGGAATGCTCGCAGCCATGAGCGAGACCAAAGACACGCTTTCGATCACCGACAACCGGACCGGCCGCAACTACGAGGTCGAGATCACGGATGAGACGATCCCGGCGATGGACCTGCGCCAGATCAAGGTCAACGAGGACGACTTCGGGATGATGACCTACGACCCCGCCTTCACCAACACCGCCTCGTGTCGCTCGGCGATCACCTACATCGACGGTGAGGCCGGGATCCTCGAACACCGGGGCTACCCGATCGAGCAGCTCTGCGAGCGCTCCTCCTACCTCGAGGTCGCCTACCTGCTGGTGTTCGGCGAGCTGCCGACCGAAAGGCAGCTCGAGCGTTGGGTTCACGACGTCACCCACCACACGTTCGTCCACGAGGACATCAAGGCGATGCTCGAGGGCTTCCGCTACGACGCCCACCCGATGGGGATGCTGCTCTCCGCGGTCGGCGCGATGTCGACCTTCTACCCGGGAGCGAAGGAGATCGAAAGCGATGAGGAGCGCTACATGGCGGCGATCCGGCTGATCGCGAAGGTGCCGACGCTCGCCGCGTTCTCCTACCGGCACTCGCTCGGCCTGCCCTACGTGTACCCCGACAACGATCTCTCGTACGCGGGCAACTTCCTCGGAATGATGCGGAAGATGACCGAGGCCAAGTACGAGCCCGATCCACGGCTCGAGAAGGCGCTCGACGTGCTCTTCATCCTCCACGCCGACCATGAGCAGAACTGCTCGACGAGCGCGGTCCGTTCGGTCGGCTCCTCGCAGGTCGACCCCTACTCCGCGGTCGCCGCCGGCGTCGCAGCGCTCTACGGGCCGTTGCACGGCGGCGCCAACGAGGCCGTGCTGAGGATGCTGCGGCGGATCGAGACCGTCGAGAACATCCCCGACTTCCTCGAGGGCGTCAAGAGCCGCGAGGAGCGGCTGATGGGCTTCGGTCACCGCGTCTACAAGAACTACGACCCGCGGGCGCAGATCATCAAGAAGCACGTCGACGAGGTTCTCGAGGTGGTCGGGGTCGCGAACCCGCTGCTCGAAATCGCGACCGAGCTGGAGAAGCGGGCGCTCGACGACGAGTTCTTCACCGACCGCAAGCTCTACCCGAACGTCGACTACTACTCCGGCCTGATCTACGAGGCGCTGGGGATACCGACCGACATGTTCACGGTGATCTTCGCGATCCCCCGGACCTCGGGCTGGGTCGCGCAGTGGATGGAGATGAACGGGGACGCCGAGCAGAAGATCAGCCGGCCGCGGCAGATCTACACCGGCTACCGTGAGCGCGACTTCGCTCTCGATCGAGGATCGGGGCAACGCCGAGAAGATCACCGGACCCCCGGCTCGGCGCCCGGTCCGGGCGCTTCGTGGAGCCTGAGGCCTGCGACCGGACCGCCGGCACCCGATCGATGGCCGAGTTCACGCTGACGATCCGCAAGGGGCCCGAGGTCGCGCGCGGGCAGCACGAGACGCTCGGCGACGCGATCGAGGCGCTGAGCGCATCGGTGGCGGCGATCCGCTCGGAGGGCGCGCTGCCGTCGGTGACGATGCTGCGGACCTTCGAGCCCCGTCAGCGGGTCAAGGCGCGAGTTGAGATCTCGACCGGCAGGTTGTTCAGGCGCCGCGAGGCGGGGGTCGACGTGATGGGCGACGGCAGCGTGGTGCCGTTCAGCGGCGGCTCGACCCGCGAGCACCTCGACCCGAGGGAGTCCGAGAGCTTCGAGGACGTGGTCGCGGCCGCGTTGCGGGAGTAGGGAGATGGGCGACGAGCGCAGAGGCCACGCGTCGACCGACCTCGAGGGGGTCGCGGTCGGCCGGCGGGTTCGGCTGCCCCGTGGCGCCGAGCAGCCGATCCGCGTCTACATCAACGGCGTCGAGCAGCGCCAGGGCGAGGACTACAGCCTCGACGGCGCCGGGATCCTGTTCGCGGAGCCGATCGTCAAGGAGGGCAAGATCGGGCGCCTGCGGTGGCTGTCGATGTACATCGGGCTGTTCGGCTCCTACCGCAAGAACGAGACGGTCGACGTCGAGTACCGGATCGCCGGCAAGACGCACCTGGCGTCCGATCTCGAAGTGACCGCCGAGTAGCCCGGCGGCGAGGCGCCGCTCAGGCCAGCCCGGCCAGCGTCGCGACCCGCTCGCGGTGGTGGGCGGCCGACTCGTACATCTGCCCGCCCGCACGAGCGCGCTTGAGCAGGAAGTGAAGGTCGTGCTCCCAGGTGAACCCGATCCCGCCGTGGACCTGGATTGCGGACTTGGTCACGTTCCAGGCAGCATCGGAGGCGCGGGCCTTGGCCATCGCCGCGGCGAGCGGCAGCGACTCGGGCTCGGCATCGGCCGCCCAGGCCGCGTAGTAGGTCAGTGACCGTGCCTCCTCGACCTCGTAGAGCATCCCGGCGCAGGCGTGTGAGACGGCCTGGTAGGCGCCGATCGGCCGATCGAACTGGTGCCGCTCCTTCGCGTAGGCCACCGACATGTCCATCGCCCGCTGCGCGACACCGGTCAGCTCGGCGGCGAGCGCGACCGCGATCCGGTCGCGCGCGGCGCCGACGTCGCCCGGTAGCGGCTCGCCCTCCGCGACCGAGACCGTCGCGTAGCGGCGCGTCGTGTCGATCGCGTCGATCATCTCGACCTCGGCGTCCGAGCCCGGCACGACGGTCGCCCCCTCGCCGCTGATCAGGATGATGAACTCGGCTCCCTCGGCGTCGGGCACGAGCGGCACCCTCCCGGCGCCGGCCGGCCCGATCCCGACGGTTCCGCGCGCCTCGCCCGATGCGCAGGCTGCCAGATATCTCTGCTTCTGCTCGTCGCTGGCGGCTGCCCCGAGCGCCAGACCGGCGGCCGCGTTGGAGAGGAACGGCGTCGGCGCGCAGGCGTAGCCCAGCTCCTCGCTGAGGATCACGAGCTCGATCATCCCCAGCCCCTGGCCGCCGTCCTCCTCGCCGACCGCGATCCCCGGCCATCCGAGCTCGCAGATCTCGTTCCAGAGCTGATCGTCGTAGCGACTGGCCTCGGCCAGCTCGCGCACGACGTCGGGCTTGAAGCGGCTCTCGAGAAACTGCCGAGCCGTCGACTTGATCTCCTGCTGTTCGTCGCTGAATCCAAAGTCCATTGGCGCTCTCCTATCGCAGCTTCGGCAGGCCGAGCACCCGCTCGGCGATGATGTTCTTCAGCACCTCGGTGGTGCCGCCCTCGATCGAGTTGGCGCGTGAGCGCAGCAGCTTGTAGGTCCACTCCTCGTCCCGCTCGATGCCCTCGGGGCCGAGCACGTCGGTCGCGAGCTCGGTCAGCTCCTGGTTGATCGCCCCCCACTGCCACTTCGACAGCGAACCCTCGGGGCCGGGGGTCCCGGTCTGCATCTGCGTCGAGAGCGAACGCAGAGCGCCCAGCCGCAGCGCCTCGGCCCCCATCTTCAGCTTCGCGACCCGCTGCTTCAGGATCGGATCGGAGCCGAGCCCACGCTCGTTGACGACGCCGATCAGCGCGTCGAGGTCGTTCGCGATGCCGACCGCTGCCGACGCGCCGAGCCCGGCGCGCTCGTTCATCAGCGTCGTGATCGCGACCATCCAGCCGTTGCCGACCCCGCCGATCACGTTCTCGTCCGGGATGAACGCCTCGTTGAAGAAGACCTCGTTGAACTCAGCCTCACCGGTGATCTGCACCAGCGGCCGGACCTCGATCCCGTCCTGCTCCATGTCGCAGATGAAGTAGGTGAGCCCCTTGTGCTTCGGGGCCTCGGAATCGGTCCGGGCGACGAGCATGCACCACTTGCTGACGTGGGCGAGCGTCGTCCAGACCTTCTGACCGGTCACCGTCCACCCGCCGTCAGCCTTGCTCGCCTTCGTCTTCAGCGAGGCGAGGTCGGAACCCGACTCCGGCTCGGAGAAGCCCTGGCACCAGATCTCCTGCGCGGAGAGAATCGGCTCCAGGAATCGCTCCTTCTGGGACTCGTCTCCGTGCGCCATGACGACCGGCCCGCCCATCACCAGCCCGAGGATGTTGGCCGGGCGCGGGACGTTCGCCCGCGCCATCTCGCTGTAGAAGATCGTCTGCTCGAGCAGGCTCGCGCCCCGTCCCCCGTACTCCTTCGGCCACGAGATCCCGGCCCAGCCGTCCTCGTGCATCCGCAGCTGCCAGTCGCGCTGGAACTGGAACTTCGCGGTGTCGTCACCGTCGGGCTCGGGGCCGGGGTGGTTGGCCTCGAGCCAGGTCCGCACCTCGTCGCGGAACGCCTGCTCGTCGCTGGTCAGGGTCAGGTCCACATGTCCTCCTCGAGTAAGCGGCTTCTGGGACGGCCGGCCGACTGGCCAGTCGGCCAAAAGCTAGCGGAGCGCCGCCACCGCCGGACTCGCGTGCACCCTTCGGTGCCCCGTGGCACGCCGAACCGTTCACTCGGGCTTGAGCCGCCGCGCGACGGAGCAGAGCGTCCGCTCGACCTCGTCGGGGTCGTAGCGCACCTGGGCGTGGGTGAACCGCAGGAGCGTCAGGCCGGCCTCGGTCAGCCGCTGGTCG
This sequence comes from uncultured Solirubrobacterales bacterium, assembly GCA_963700785.1. Taxonomy (GTDB): domain Bacteria; phylum Actinomycetota; class Thermoleophilia; order Solirubrobacterales; family 70-9; genus CAXMST01. The sequence goes on along the minus strand of CAVOYZ010000005.1, from coordinate 91,523 downwards.
CGGCGCCGGTCGACTGCCTGCTGTGCCGCGGTGCGGTGGTAGCGGAGGCCGTCCGTCTCGACCACGAGGCCGATCCGCCGCCAGAGGAAGTCGACCTTGAGCCCGCCGATCCGGACACCCGTCTCCGGTCGGCCGATGCCTGCCCGATCGACCAGGGCCAGGAAGCGGCGTTCGAGCTCCGAGTCGGTCAGCCTGAAGGTCGTGCGGTCGAGCCTCGCCCGCACGATCGCGCTGCCCGGTAGCCGGGGCGCCAGCGCAGCGGCGGTCCGGATCTGCTCCGGGTCGCTGAGGCCCAGCTTGTCGGCCTCGCCGATGAGCCGCTCCAGCCGAGCCCCGCTGACGCGCGGCGCGACGTCGATGATCGTCCTGGTGATCGCGGTGAGCGGGACTCCGTCGCGGGTCGTGGCGTCCTCGAGAGCCACCGCGCGGCGGCGATGCACGAGCAGCCCGGGCCGGCGCCCGCGACGGGCGACCGGAACGGAGAGCTCGATCGCGGCGGCCGGGCCGCTCCACAAGCCCCAGAGGCAGGCGGCGCTGAAGTGGCTGAGAACGGCCCCGCTTCCGCACGCGAGAACCGCCGCCATCCAGACTCCGCGGGCATCGAGCTGCGGCCGGCCGACGGCGTAGACGCCGCGATGGACGGGAAACAGCCGCCCTGCCGCGAGCCGGTGCTTGATCGCATCGGGGCCGATACCGAGCTCGAGCAGCTGGCGGTGGGCGATCGCGCCGTGCTGACGCTCGACCAGCGCCCAGACCTCGCCACCCGATGCGTGCACGCTTCCGTAGCCCATCCCCCGCTGAAGGGTTCACGCGCCGCCGGTTCGCCCCCCGGTCATCGATTCCGAGCCGAGCGTGAACGGTTTGGAGGGCGATCCGGCCCCGAAGCGTTCACTCGCCGGGGGAGGCGGGGGTCGGGTCGATCAGGACGCCGGGATTGAGCAGCCCGTCGGGATCGACCGCCGCCTTCGCCCCGGCGAGCGCCGCGGCAAACGGATCGGGACGCTGCAGGTCGTACCAGCGTCGATGATCGCGTCCGACGGCGTGGTGGTGGGTGATCGTGCCGCCGCCGGAGATCACGGCCTCGGAGACGGCGGCCTTGATCTCGTCCCACTGCTCGACTTCCGAACCACGTCGTGCGGGCGCGAGCACGGTGAAGTAGGGGGCCGGGCCATCGGGGTACACGTGGGTGAACCGGCAACTGATCCGCGGCGCTCCGGGACCTGCGGCCGGCGCGTCGATCACCTCGGCGACCGCGCGCCGGGCGGCCTCGATCACCAGACCGTGGAAGCGGTCGAAGCGGTCCCAGGTGATCGCCGTCTCGAAGGTCTCGCTGAGCACTCCCAACGCGACCAGGGAGTCACGCAGGTAGGGCGCCGAGAGAAACGCGCTCCTCCAGGCGTCGACGGCGCCCGCGCCGTCGGGTGCGGCCGCCTTGGCCGCCGAACGGCCGCTGACCTCGCCCGGCCTGCCGCCGTGATCCGCAGCGCATTCGACGGCCTGGCGAAGCAAGTCGTCAACCGGGCCGAAGGCGCTCTCGAAGCCGAGGATCAGGAGGGCGGACTCGCCGCTCCCGGCACCGGTGGTCGCCGCCTCCAGCGGGTCGAGCAACCGGCAGTTGCTGGGATTGAGGCCGGACTGGCTCAGCGCTCTCACGGCTGCGGCACCTTGCGCGAAGCTCTCGAACTCGACGCCGCAGGAGAGCTTCTCGGTGGGGCGACGGCGAACTCGAACCCACGCCTCGGTGATCAGCCCGAAGATGCCCTCGGAGCCGATCAAGATCCGATCGGGGCTCGGGCCCGCGCCTGAGCCGGGGAGTCGGCGGCTCTCCCAGACACCGGTCGGTGTCAGCGCCCGGACCGACTCGACCAGCTCGTCGATGTGGGTGTAGAGGGTGGCGAAGTGCCCGCCGGCACGGGTCGCGACCCAGCCGCCCAGGGTCGAAAACTCGAAGGACTGGGGGAAGTGGCGCAGGGTGAGGCCGCCCTCGCCGAGCTGTTGCTCGAGGCCCGGTCCGGTGGCGCCGGCCTGGATCCGGGCCGCCATCGAGTCCTGATCGATCTCGAGCACGCGGTCGAGGCGACCCAGGTCGACGGTGAGCGTGCCCCTGTAGCCGTGCCCGACCCGCGGCTCGACGCCGCCGACGACGCTGGTGCCGCCGCCGTAGGGGATCACCGCGAGCCGCTTGTCGCTGCACCACTCGAGGATTCGCGTCAGCGCCCGCTCGTCCTCGGGGAAGGCGACCAGGTCGGGGGTGCACTCGAAGCTGCCGTAGAAGCCGCGGACGACGTCCCTGTAGGCCTTGCCCATCGCGTGCGACAGCCGCTCGTAGCGGTCGTCCGTGATCGGCAACTCCGGCGTGTCCGGCGGCGCGATCCTCGCCGGCGCCAGCTCGACGTCGTCGGCCGCGACCGGCTCGAGGACCTCGCTCACGCCGAACCCGAGCCGCTCCTGTACCTCCGGGGCCATCGCCTCGAGCGCGGCCCGGTCCGGCTGCTGATCGACCCACCCCCACCCCCAGTGCTTGCGCCGGCGTCCCGCGGAGCGGTTCTTCGGGTGGCCTCCGTCCACAGGTGGCACTCTAGTCCCCGCGGTCGCGATAGCTTCCCCGGGGTGAAGGCGGTGATGATCAGCGGCGCCGCCGGCTTCATCGGCCGGGCGCTGAGCAGACGGCTGCGGGAGGCCGGCAGCGCGGTGACCGGCGTCGACGTCGCGGCCGACCGCGCCATGGGGATCGTCGCCGGCGACATCGCCGAGCCGGGCGTCTGGCAGGAGGCGGCCCGCGGTGCCGAGGTCGTGATCCACACCGCCGCGGCCGTCACCAACACCGCGACCGACGAGCTCGGCTGGCGGGTCAACGTGCTCGGTACCAAGCACGCGATCGACGCGGCGGTGGCGGCCGGAGCGCGGCGCTTCGTGCACCTCTCCTCGGTCCGCGCCTTCGGCGACTCGGGCTTCCCCGACGGGGTTACCGAGGAGCACCCGGTCCGCCCCGGCCGCAGCGTCTACGTGAACACGAAGATCGCCTCCGAACAGGTCGCGCTGCAGGCGCACGCGGCCGGCCGGATCGAGGTGACGATCATCCGGCCCGGCGATGTCTACGGACCGGGGTCGAGGCCGTGGACGCTGCTGATCGTCGAGGCGATCCGCGCGAACCAGTTCCTGCTGCCGGCGATGGGCAGGGGCGTCTTCAGCCCGGTCTACGTCGACAATCTGGTCGACGGCGTCCTGCTCGCCGCGAGCCGGCCCGAGGGCGCCGGCGAGGTGGTCACGATCTCCGACGGCGTCGGCGTCAGCTGCGCTCAGTTCTTCGGCCACTACTACCGGATGCTCGGCCGCAGGGGACCGCGCACCCTGCCGACCGCGCTCGCGGTCGGCGCCGCGGCGATCCCGGAGGCGCTCGCCGCTCTGACCGGCCGGAAGACCGAGATCCGCCGCGAATCGATGCGCTACCTGGCCCGCGAGGGCACCTACTCGATCGCCAAGGCCCGGGCGCTGCTCGGCTACGAGCCCGCCGTCGACCTGGGCGAGGGAATGCGCCGGACCGAGGCCTGGCTCCACGAAGCAGGGCCTGCTCGACTGAGGCGCGCGTGCGGCGTTAAACCCGCAGCTTGCGGCTTCGGCATTGGGGATCCGGCGTCGCGCAAACGTGACGACCGGCACGATCCTTACTGTTGCTCTTCCTTAGGCGTACGGGCCGACCGAAGGGAACAGCAATGGAGAGGACCTACCCGAGCAACCCGCGCTGGGAGCAGCTGGTGGCGGTGCGGCGCGAGTTCGAGCGGCCGGCGGTGACGATTCCGAAGCTGATCGACCGCAACTTCCGGCCGCGCGAGCTCTCGGAGCGTGCGATGCGCTTCGCGGAGGCGCTCGCTCTCGACGTCGGCTGGTCGGGGATCAGCGACGCCCGAGCGCGCCGGGCGGCGCGGATGCACTGAGCTCGAGCGCTCGGCGCCCGCGTTCCTACCAGTGCACGCCGCGCATCAGGTAGGCGAACGCGATCTGCTGAGCGGTCGCCTCCTCGTTCGAGACCGCGCCGTCTCCGCCCTCGCCGCCGGGCGAATCCGCCGGCTTCTTGCCACGCTTCGCAGCGGTCGAGTCGGGGAACATGTGGTAGGCGCTGTTGAGGACGTAGTCCATCGACTTCGGGTTGATCGCGTATAGGACCTGACCCAGCGTGCCGACCGGCGTGGCGATCCGCTTCGGGTGATGGACGATCGCATCGCAGATCATGTCCGCGGCCTCGTCCGGCGTGATCGTCGGGAATCGGTTGTACATCTTCGTCGGAGCGATCATCGGCGTCCTGACCAGCGGCATGTGGATCGTCGTGATGTGCACGCCGTCATCGATGATCTCCGACGCTATGCACCGTGAGAAGGCGTCGAGCGCCGACTTCGAGGCGACGTAGGCCGAGAACCGCGGCATGTTCGTCTGCACGCCGATCGAGCTGACGTTGATGATCTGCCCGTAGTGCTGCTCGCGCATCGTCGGCAGCAACCTCAGGATCGTCCGCACGGGACCGAAGTAGTTGAGCTGCATCGTCCGCTCGAAGTCGTGGAAGCGGTCGTAGGAGAGCGCGATCGAGCGCCGGATCGAGCGGCCCGCGTTGTTGACCAGCACGTCGACGCGGCCGTGCTGCTCGAGGACCTCCTCGCACATGCGGTCGATGTCATCGACGTCGGAGAGATCGCAGCGGTGGATGAAGGCCCTGCCGCCCCCCTTGACGATCGCCTCCCGGGTCTCCTCGAGCTTCTCCGGCGTACGGGCGACGAGCAGGACGGTCCCGCCGGCGTCCGCGACCTTCATCGCAGCGGCCTTGCCGATCCCCGAGGAGGCCCCGGTGACCAGGACGATCTTGCCGTCGATCGCCTCGTCGAGCGAGGCCTTGCCGAGCAGCCGCCGCCCGAAGCGCACCAGCTCGTCCGGGACCTGCTGCTCGAGGACCTGCGACAGCCCGCCGACCAGGCCGGCCCGGCCCCGAACCGCTCCGAGCAGGGTGCGGTCACGGTAGAGGTCCGGATCGAGGTGCCGGGCCCAGTAGTCCCACAGCTTGTCGGCGTACGACTCGAGCGGCGGAACCGAGATCCCGGTGCCCTCGAGCGCCGCCTCCGTCCCGCGCGAATCGAAGTGCGTCGGGTAGTGGAGGTAGATCAGCACCTCGCGCGGGACCCCGAAGTCGGCGAGCACGCTGTCGGTCACGGTATTGGCGAAGGGCGTCGCTTTGACGGCGAGCTCGAGCAGGGGCTGAACCGCCTCCGTCACTCCCGGGGGGGCGTGCATCGAGGCCTCGGGGGCGTGCGCAGCACGGGCGAAGATGTCGATCACCTCGCCGGCGCTCGGCGGATGCGGGTCGGTGAGGCTGAAGGCGCGGTAGTCGAGATCGTCGAGGTGGGCGATGTGATCCATCGCGGCAGCGACGAAATCGACCGGCACGATGTTGATCTCGCGCCCCTCGACGCCGGGCATCGGCACCCAGGACGGGACCGCCTGACGGATCCTGCGGATCAACTTGAAGAAGTAGTACGGGCCATCGACCTTGTCCATCTCGCCCGTCTCGGAGTGGCCGACGACGATGCCCGGCCGGTAGACGCGCCACGGCACCTCGCACTCTTCGCGAACGACCCGCTCCGACTCGTGCTTGGTCTGGAAGTAGGGGTGGTTGTCGACGTTCTGCGCCTCGTCGAACATGTCCTCGCGCCAGGTGCCGCGGTAGAGGCCGGCGACTGCGATCGAGCTGACGATGTGAAAGCGCCCGGCCTCGACGGCCTCGGCCAGCGCGACCGCGTGACGGGTCCCCTCGACGTTGGCGATCCGCTGCGACTCGGCATCGGCCTGCATGTCGTAGATCGCGGCGAGGTGGAAGAAGTGGTCGATCTCGCCGCGCAACCGGTCGATCTCGGCGTCCGGGACGCCGAGGCGCCGCTGCGAGAGGTCCCCGACCACCGGCACGATCCGGCCTTCGGCGGCGCCCCAGCGGTTGATCAGCTCCTCGAGCCGGCCTCGTGAGCCCTCGCGCACCAGCACGTAGATGGTGCCCTCCCGCTCGAGCAGCTGCTCGACCAGGTGACGGCCGATGAAGCCGGTGGCTCCGGTGACGAAGTAACCCATTCTCTCTGTCTCCTCCAGGTTTTCGGACCGCGCAGCCCTGACCCTACACTCTGCCGAGTGACGCTACACGCGCGAAACCCAGGCGAGGACCCGATCCGCACCGGCGGCGGCGTCAAGGTCACCGACCTCGGATCCGACCATCGGCTCGTCAGCGACGGCGTCGAGCAACTGGCCCACGGCGCCCTGGTCTGCCCCGAATGCTCGATGCCGGTGCGGATCGGCCGGGCAGTGCCCGTCAGCCGCCCGCTTGGCTGCGGCTATTGCAGCACCAGTGCCCCGGCTCGCGAGTTCCTCGTCCGCGACGTCTACGACACGCCCGTGAACGAGGTCCTGCTGATTGCCAGGATCGACTGAGCTCGCAACGATGGCCACGGCGATCGTCTGGTTCCGGCGCGACCTGCGGATCAGCGACAACCCGGCGCTGGCGGCCGCGGCTGAGGCCGAGCGCGTGGTGCCGGTCTTCTGCTTCGAACCGGGTCTGCTCGGCGGCAGGCACGCGAGCCCGAGCCGCAACGCCTACCTGCTCGCCTCGCTGCGCGAGCTCGACGAGGGCATGCGCCGGGCCGGCAGCAAGCTGCACTACCGAGCCGGCGAGCCGGCGGCCGAGCTCGCCCGCGTCGCAGCGGACAGCGGCGCCGATCGCGTGCATGTCAACCGCGACCACACCGCCCACGCCCGGTCCCGGGATCGCCGGGTCGAGCAGCGCTGGAAGCGCTCGACTGTGAGCTGGTCGGCCATCCCGGCATCACCTGCGCCGAGATCGCGAAGATCGAGACCGGCGCCGGCGGTCGCTATCGCGTCTTCACGCCGTTCTCGCGGGCCTGGGAGCAGGCTGAACGCAGGGCTCTCGCGACCCGGCCGCGGAAGCTCGCGGCTCCGGGTCGGCTGCCGGTCGGGCGCCCGATCGCCGAGGCGGACGCCGGCGTCGATGCGGCGGCAAAGCGGATCGCAGCGGCGAGCGGCCCCGGCGAGCGGGAGTCCCGGCGCCTGATGCGGCGGGCCCTGAAGACGGCCGACGGCTATCCGGAGATCCGCGACGATGCCGGCGCCGACGCCACGACCCGCCTCTCCCCCGCCCTCCATTTCGGCACGGTGTCACCACGAGAGCTGGAGGCGGGCTTGATCGAGATCGGCTCGCCCGGCGCCGGCGCGCTCCGGCGCCAGCTCGCCTGGCGCGACTTCTGGCTCTACGTGATCCGCTTCAACCCCGGCAATCGTGAGCAGGAGTTCGACCAGCGGCTGCGAGGCATGCGGTGGCGGCACGAGCCCGAGTCCCTGGAGGCGTGGAAGCGGGGCCGCACCGGCGTTCCCTGGATCGACGCCGGGATGCGCCAGCTGCTGGCGGAGGGCTGGATGCACAACCGACTGCGGATGGCGGTCGCCGCCTACCTGACCAAGAACCTGCTGATCGATTGGCGCGCCGGCGAGGCCCACTTCATGCGCCACCTGCTCGACGGCGACGAGGCCCAGAACAACGGGAACTGGCAGTGGTCGGCGTCGGTGGGGGCTGACGCACAGCCGTACTTCCGGGTCTTCAACCCGGTGCGCCAGCAGCGGCGATTCGACCCGGACGGCGTCTACGTCAGGCGCTGGGTGCCGGAGATCGCGGCCCTCCCCGACGAGCACCTCGCCGAGCCGTGGGCGGCGCCGCCCGAGGTCCAGGCTGAGGCCGGATGCGTGATCGGCGTCGAATATCCGGCGCCGCTGGTCGATCTGCAGGCCTCCCGGGAGGAGGCGATCGAGCGCTTTCGCGCCCAACGCCAGTAGAGCGCGGGCGCCAACGGGCGCGGGGGCATATAGTCAGTGCGGACGGACGTGAACGCGCAAGAAAGCCCTTTCCAAGCCCCGAGATGAGCACCGGGACCACGCAGATCGAGATGCCCGCGATGGGCGAGTCGGTGACCGAGGGAACGGTGCTCGAATGGCATGTGGCCGAGGGCGACGCGGTCACCGAGGGCGAGACGATCGTCGAGGTCTCGACCGACAAGGTCGATGCCGAGGTCCCCGCGCCGGTGAGCGGCACGATCATCAGGATCCTCAAGCAGGAGGACGAGGACGTGCGCGTCGGTGAGGGCCTTTGTGAGATCGAGCCGGGCGAGGGCGCGACGGCCAACGGCGACCCGGCAGGGGCCACTGAGCCCGATACCACGGAAGCGTCCAAGCCGGAGGATGGGCCTGAGGACGGTGCGGGTCGTCTCGTCGACGTCGCGATGCCCGAGATGGGCGAGTCGGTGACCGAGGGGACGGTGCTCGAGTACCGCGTCGCGGTCGGTGACACGGTTGCCGAGGGCGACCCCGTGGTCGAGGTCTCGACCGACAAGGTCGACGCCGAGGTCCCGGCGCCCGCGGCCGGAACGATCACGGAGCTGCTCAAGTCCGAGGACGACACGGTCAGGGTCGGTGACGTCCTGGCGAGAATGGAGGCCGGGGCCGGTGCCGGGCCGGTGCCGGGGGGTAATGGAGCCGCGGGCGAGGAGCCGACAGCGCCGAGCGAAGCCGCCGAGGTCGACGGTTCCGGTCGTGCGACACCGCTGGCGAGGCGCGTCGCCGCCGACAAGGGCGTGACGCTCGCCGGGGTCGAGGGAACGGGCGACGGCGGCAAGGTGACCAAGGACGATGTCCTCGACGTCGCCGCAGGCAACGGGGCAGGACCGGTCGCGGGTGAGATCAAGCGACTCAAGGGGCCGGCGGCGATGCTCGCCAAGGCGATGGACGAGAGCCGCTCGATCCCGACCGCGACCTCGTTCCGGACGCTGCCCGTCGACACGATCTGGGCGAAGCGCAAGGCGCTGAACGGTGCGCTCGCCGAGCGCGGGATGAAGATCTCGTTCACGCACCTGATCGCCTGGGCGATCGTCGAAGCCGGACGGCAGTGGCCGGTGATGTCGCGGACGTTCGTCGAACGCGACGAGAAGCCGCACGCGGTCGACAGCGAGCACCTGAACCTCGGGATCGCGGTCGACGTCGAGAGGAAGGACGGATCGCGGGCGCTGATGGTCCCCTGCATCAAGGCCGCCGATGAGCTCGACTTCAAGGGCTTCCACAGCTACTACGAGGAGCTGATCCGCAAGACGCGTGAGAACAGCCTCACGGCCGACGACTTCCAGGGCACCAACGTGACCCTGACCAACCCGGGCGGCATCGGCACCGTCGCCTCCGTGCCGCGGCTGATGACCGGCCAGGGCACGATCATCGCCACCGGTTCGATCGCATATCCACCCGAGTGGTCGCACGCCACACCGGACAAGCTCAGGGGGCTCGGCGTCTCGCGGGTGATGACGATGACCTCCACCTACGACCACCGGATCATCCAGGGGGCCGAATCGGGCAACTTCCTGAAGGCGATCGATGAGCTGCTTCAGGGGGAGCACGAGTTCTACGAGAAGGTTGCTGCCAACCTCGACCTCGAGCCGAGCGTGACCGCCAACGCGCACCCCGAATCCGCATCGGCGCCGCCGCTGCCGGCCGAGGGTGGCGCCGTCCCGGCGGCCGCCGCGTCAACGGTCGGCGGCAAGGTCGACGAGGAGTTGCTGCAGGGCGTGCAGGCCGCGACCTCGCTGCTGAAGGCGTATCGCACCCACGGCCACCTGGCCGCGAACCTGAACCCGCTCACCGGAGAGGGCAAGGGCGACCCGGCGCTGGAGCCGGAGAACCTCAATCTGACGCCGGAGTTGATGGGTCGGATCCCGGCCTCGATCCTGCGGATCGGTGTTCCCGGCGAGACCCTGCTCGACGTGCTGCCGCGGATGCGGGATGCCTACTGCGGCGGGATCGCCTACCAGATCGAACACCTCTCATCCCACCAGCAGCGGATGTGGCTTCGCGAGGTGATCGAGACCCGGGCTCACAACCAGCCGCCCGACGAGCAGCAGAAGCGTCAGCTGCTGCACCGGTTGGTCGACGTGTTCGAGTTCGAGCGCTTCCTGCAAAAGGCCTACCTCGGCCAGAAGATGTTCTCGATCGAGGGGCTCGATGCGACGGTCCCGATGATCGACGAGATCGCGTCGCTGGCGAAGCAGGATGGCGCCGAGGAGGTCGTGATCGGGATGGCCCACCGCGGCAGGCTCAGCGTCCTCGCCCAGAACCTCGGCCGCTCGCTGCAGTCGATCATGGCCGAGTTCGAGGGGGCGAAGGCGCTCGACGCGGTCAAGCGGACCGATGCGCTGAAGGCCGGCGGCACCGGCGACGTCAAGTACCACCACGGCGCCGAGGGCCTGCTCGAAACCGGGGACGGGGACATCAAGATGCGCCTCTACCCGAACCCCTCTCACCTGGAGTTCGTCGACCCGGTCGTCACCGGCGCCGCGCGGGCGGCGCAGACGGGGCACGCCGGACCGCGGCTGCACCACGACCCGAAGCTGGCGGTGCCGGTGCTGCTTCACGGCGACGCCGCCTTCCCGGGCCAGGGCGTAGTCGCCGAGACCTTCAACCTGCAGTCGCTCAAGGGCTACGCGACCGGCGGCACGATCCACATCATCACCGACAACCAGGTGGGCTTCACGACCGATCCCTACGAGGGACGATCGACGCCGTACGCCGCGGACATGGCGAAGGGCTTCAACGTGCCGATCATCCACGTCAACGCCGACGACGCGGAGAACTGCATCGCCGCGATCCGCGTCGCGATGGCCTACCGGCGGGAGTGGGGCCGGGACGTGGTCATCGACCTGATCGGATACCGGCGCTACGGCCACAACGAGACCGACGAGCCCGCCTACACGCAGCCGGAGATGGCGGCGGCGATCAAGAAGCACCCGCCGGTCAGCGAGATCTACGCGAAGGAACTGATCGAGGAGGGCGTGATCAACGCGGCCGATCTCGAGCAGCAGGCCAAGGCCCGACGCGACGAGCTGAGCGAGATCCACAAGGAGTTGCTGCGCAAGATCGAGAGCGGCGAGTTCGAGGACCCGACGGTCGTCGGCACCGGCACCGGCGAGCTCGACCGGACGAAGAGCCCCGACGTCGAGACGAAGGTCTCGGAGAAGCGCCTGCGAACCCTGAACGCGGAGCTGCTCAGCCTTCCCGACAGCTTCTCGATGCACAAGAAGCTGCGCAAGCCGCTGCTCAAGCGGCTCGACGTCCTCGAGGACGGCCCGATCGAGTACGGGCACGCCGAGGCGCTGGCGTTCGCATCGCTGCTGACCGAGGGGACCCCGATCCGGCTCACGGGCCAGGACGTCGAGCGCGGGACCTTCTCACACCGCCACCTCGTCCTGCACGACGAGAAGACCGGGCTCAAGTACGCGCCGATCCAGCACCTGTCCGGGGCCCTGGCGCCGATCGAGATCCACAACAGCCCGCTCTCGGAGACGGCCTGTCTGGGGTTCGAGTACGGCTACTCGGCGGCGTCGAACGAGAGCCTCGTCCTCTGGGAGGCGCAGTTCGGCGACTTCGCCAACTCCGCACAGGTGATCATCGACAGCTTCATCGCCTCAGCCGAATCGAAGTGGGGCCAGACGACCAGGCTCAGCCTGCTGCTCCCGCATGGCTATGAGGGGTCGGGGCCCGAGCATTCGAGCGCCCGGATCGAGCGCTTCGTGCAGCTCGCGGCCGAGGGCAACATGCGGCTCGCCAACCCGACCACCGCTGCTCAGTACTTCCACCTGCTGCGCCGCCAGGCGAGGATCGCCAAGCCGCGACCGCTGGTCGTGTTCACGCCGAAGAGCCTGCTGCGGCTACCGGCAGCAGCCTCGACGCTCGGCGAGCTGTCCGAGGGCTCGTTCCAGTTCGTGCTCAACGATCCCGAGGCGCCGAACCGGGCCGAGGAGATCACCCGGCTCGTCCTCTGCTCCGGCAAGGTCTACTACGACCTCGAGGCACACGACCGGCGCGCCGCCGCCACCAGCGTCGCGATCGCCCGGGTCGAGCTGATCTACCCATTCGCGAAGGCGCAGATCCGCGAGCTGATCGCCTCCTACCCCAACCTCCAGGAGGTCATCTGGCTACAGGAGGAGCCGCGGAACATGGGCTGTTGGTCGGTGATGGCGCGCCGGATGCCGGAGTTGGTCGGCAACGACCTCGAGTTCCGCTACATCGGCCGCCCCGAACGCGCGAGCCCGTCCGAGGGCTACCCCGCCGCGCACCGCTCCGAGCAGGAGCGGATCGTGCTGACCGCGCTGACCGGCTGACCGCGGCGCCCGCGACCGCGATCAGCGCAGCACGGCGCGGATCACCGTGACCTGCAACGGGCCGGCTCCGCAGCTCGGACAGCTGCGCAGGTCAACCCACGAGCAGCGCTCGAAGCCGCACCCGGAGCACAGGTAGTGGCGCACCCGCCCGACCGTGCGCCGGCGCTGACGCAAGCGCCGGATCGGCGGCCGGCCGAGCCTCCGCTTGGATTCGTGGTCGGTCGTCATCGCTACCCATGGTGAGCTGCGGGGACCCGTCGGCCTATGTACAGGTGTCGAAACTTCCCCGGTCGGGGTTTGTACAGCGCTAGCCTTCGGCGGCGATGGCCGAGGCCGCTTCCGCAGCGGGAGAGCGCGAGTTTCGCCCCCGTGCCCCCGGGGCCCTGTTCCCCTGGGTCAAGCGGCTCTCGCTGCTCGAGCTGGCGATCTTTGCCGGCCTGCTGGTGGTCTGGCTGGTCCCGGGACTCGAGCGGCCGACGTTCTTCTTCGGCCTGGCGCACGGGATCGGCTTCCTGATCCTCTGCATGGCGATCTGGATCGCCGTGCTCCGGCGCGAAGCGCCGTTCTGGCTGTTGGCGGCGGCGCTGACGCCCGTCGGGCCGGTCGGCAGCACCCTCGGTATCTCCTACATCGAGCGACGCGAGGCCGCCCCCGGAGCGGGGGCCGACGCGACATAGACTGTCCCGAGTGCTCGCCGCGACGATCAGAGACGGACGGGTTGCCGTCGAGGAGCATCCGGACCCGGCGCCGGGAAGCGGCGAGTGCCTGGTGCGGGTGCGGGCGGCGGGGATCAACGGCGCCGATCTGCTGCAGCGCAAGGGCCTGTACCCGGCCCCGCCCGGCTCGCCCGAGCTGATCCCGGGCCTGGAGCTTGCGGGCGAGGTCGAGGCGCGCGGTCCGGGCGCCGACCGGTTCACGGCGGGGGACCGGGTGATGGCGATCGTCGGCGGCGGCGGCCAGGCGGAGCTGGCGGTGGTTCACGAGCGGCAGCTGATGCCGGTGCCCGACCAGCTCGAGTGGCCTCAGGCCGGCGGTCTTCCCGAGGTCTTCTCGACCGCCTACGACGCGCTGTTCAGCCAGTGCGGGCTCGCCGCCGGGGAGCGACTGCTCGTGCACGGCGGCGCCGGTGGGGTCGGCACGGCCGCGGTTCAGCTCGGGGCGCTGAACGGCGCCCGGGTGACCGCCACCGTGCGCAATCCAGACCTGCGCGAGCACCTCGGAGCCCTCGGCGCCGAGGCGATTGCTCCGGAGGGGTTCGAGCGGGCCGGGCCCTTCGACGTGATCCTCGAGCTGGTCGGCGCGCCGAACCTTCCGGGCAATCTCGAAGCGCTGGCCACGGGCGGGCGGATCGGCGTGATCGGGGTCGGGGCTGGGGCGAAGGCCGAGCTGAACCTGCTGGCGCTGATGGGAAAGCGGGGCTCGATCCATGCCTCGACCCTGCGGGCCCGGCCGCTGGAGGAGAAGGCCGCCGTGGCGCGAGCCGTCGAGGCGCACGTGCTGCCGGCGATCGCCGCGGGCGCGATCCGCGTGCCGGTCGCCGCCGCGGTGCCCCTCGCGGAGGCGGAGTCGGCCTACGAGCGCTTCGCGGCGGGCGGCAAGCTGGGCAAGATCGTGCTGACGATCGCCGACTAGGGACCGGGGACGCTCGCCGCCGCTGCTCGGGAACGGCGGGGCGGGGCCGCGGGAGGCAGGGGGTCCGCGCGGCCCGCACCTCCGCCAGCGCGTCGGTAGCCAGGGAGGGATGCCGACGCGTTCGCCCCCGGAGGCGGGACTGACCGGGGACGAGCTTTATGAAGCTGGCCCTCGGCAATCATGCCGCATCCGGGCCATCGATGTCAACGGGCCCGATCGGGCTAACGCAGATCGCGCAGCACGCGGTGAAGAATGCCGCCGTGGCGATAGTAGTGTCGCTCGTTCGGGGTGTCGAGTCGGACCCTCGCCGAGAAGGTCTGCGGATCGGCGCCCTCGCGCTCGGCCGTGACGGCGACGCTCGCGGCCTCGCCGCCCTCGAGATCCCCCACCGTGAACAGCTCCTCGCCGGTCAGCCCGAGCGAGGCGATCGACTCGCCCTCGGGGAACTGCAGCGGCAGGACGCCCATCCCGATCAGGTTCGATCTGTGGATCCGCTCGAAGCTCTCGGCGATCACGGCCCGCACGCCGAGCAGCAGGGTCCCCTTCGCGGCCCAGTCACGGGACGAGCCCGAGCCGTACTCGGGACCGGCGATCACGACCAGCGGCACCCCCTCCTCCGCGTAGCGCATCGCCGCGTCATAGATCGGCATCTCCTCAGCGGACGGCATGTGCCGGGTCCATCCGCCCTCGCGGTCGGTCAACTCGTTGCGGAGGCGGACGTTGGCGAAGGTGCCCCGCATCATCACCTCGTGGTTGCCGCGTCGCGAGCCGTAGGAGTTGAAGTCGCGAACGCCGACGTCGTTCTCGATCAGCCAGCGCCCCGCCGGGCTGTCGCGCTTGATCGCGCCGGCCGGCGAGATGTGGTCGGTGGTGATCGAGCCGCCGAGCTTCGCCAGGACCCGGGCCCCCACGATCGGCTCAGGGTCGGCCGGCTCGGCATCCATGCCCTCGAAGAACGGTGGCCGGCGCACGTAGGTCGACTCCGGCCACGTGTAGCGATCGCCCTCGGGGACGTCGATCGCCCGCCAGCTCTCGTCGCCGTCGAAGACGTTCGCGTAGCTGCGGGTGAACATCTCGGCCCGGACCGCCTCGGCGACGGTGTCGCGGACCTCCTGCGGCGAGGGCCAGATGTCGCGAAGGAAGACGGGCGCACCCTCGGGATCGCTGCCGAGCGGCTCGGTCTCGAAGTCGAAGTCCATGCGACCGGCGAGCGCGTAGGCGACGCAGAGCGGCGGCGAGGCCAGATAGTTGGCCTTCACGTCCTGGTTGATCCGGCCCTCGAAGTTGCGGTTGCCGGAGAGCACCGAGCAGACGACGAGGTCGCGGTCGGCGACGGCCGCGGAGATCTCCTCCGGCAGCGGGCCCGAGTTGCCGATGCAGGTGGTGCATCCGTAGCCGACCAGGTTGAAGCCGAGGCCGTCGAGGGACTGGTCGAGGCCGGCGCGCTCGAGGTAGTCGGTGACCACTGTCGAGCCCGGAGCGAGCGAGGTCTTCACCCAGGGCTTGCGCTGCAGGCCCGACTCCAGCGCCTTGCGTGCGAGCAGGCCGGCGCCCACCATCACCGACGGATTCGAGGTGTTCGTGCAGCTGGTGATCGCGGCGATCACGACTCGTCCATGGTCGAGCTCGAACTCCTCGCCCTCCATCCGCACGGTTACGGCGTCGCCGCTGCGTCGCTCTTCGGCGGTCGCCGTCGGCGCCACATGGCGCGGCTTGCCGGCTTCACCATCATGTCCATCGGTCGCCGGCGGATCGGAAGCCGGGAACGACTCGACCTCAGCCTCGTCGTAGCTGTCGCCGTTTCCGAGCTCGTCGGCCGCCTCGTCGCTGAACGACCCGAGGGTCTGGAAGAACGCAGTCTTCGATTCCGCCAGGGCGATCCGGTCCTGCGGCCGCTTCGGCCCGGCGATCGACGGCTCGACCTCGGCAAGGTCGAGCTCGAGCGTGTCGGAGAAGGTCGGCTCCTCGGAATCCGCATCGTGGAAGAGACCCTGTTCGCGGGTGTACGCATCGACCAGCTCGATCACCTCGGTCGGCCGCCCGGTGAACTCGAGGTAGCGCAGCGTCTCGGCGTCGGGCGGGAAGATCGCACAGGTCGAGCCGAACTCGGGCGACATGTTGCCGAGCGTCGCCCGGTCAGCGAGCCCGAGCGAGGGCAGGCCGGGGCCGTAGAACTCGACGAACTTGCCGACGACGCCCTTCTCGCGCAGCATCTCGGTCACCGTGAGCACCAGGTCCGTGGCCGTGGCCGCGGCACTCAGCTCCCCGTCGAGCCGGAACCCGATCACCTGCGGGAGCAGCATCGAGATCGGCTGGCCGAGCATCGCCGCCTCGGCCTCGATCCCGCCGACCCCCCAGCCGAGCACCGAGAGGCCGTTGATCATCGTCGTGTGGGAGTCGGTCCCGACGAGCGTGTCGGGGTAGGCGCTGAGCTCGCCGTCGTCATCGCCGGCCCAGACGACCCGCCCGAGATACTCGAGATTTACCTGGTGGCAGATCCCGGTCGCCGGCGGAACCACCCGGAAGTTGTCGAACGCGGTCTGGCCCCAGCGGAGGAACTCGTAGCGCTCCTGGTTGCGCTCGAACTCGCGCTCGGCATTGATCTGGAAGGCGCGCTCGTTTCCGAACGCATCGACCTGGACGGAGTGATCGATGACCAGGTCGACGGGGACCAGCGGGTTGATCTTGCCGGCGTCGGCGCCGAGCTCGTCCATCGCGTCGCGCATCGCCGCGAGGTCGACCACCGCGGGAACGCCGGTGAAGTCCTGCATCAGCACGCGCGCCGGCTGGAAGGGGATCTCCTGCGACGGCTCCGCCTTCGCGTTCCAGCCCGCGATCGCGGCGATGTCGTCGGCGGTGACGCTCTCGCCGTCCTCGAGGCGAAGCACGTTCTCCAGCAGCACCTTGATCGAGTAGGGCAGCCGCGCGATGTCGTAGCGCTCCTGCAGCACGTCGAGCCTGGCGATCCGGTAGCTGCGACCCCCAACCTCGAGGGCGGACCGGGCTCCGAAGCTGTCTTGCACGCTCATCGCGAGCAGTATGCACAGAAACGGATCCCGCGCGCCACCCCGCCGGGCGCCGGATCCCGCGCGCGGAGCTGGCCTCAGCGCTTGCCGGCCTGCTTGGAGGCGAGTTGCTCCGCGGTCCGCTCGCCGCGTCCCCGCTGCGCGAGCTCGGCAACCCGCGGGAAGGCGTGCGCGATAGCGGCCGCGGCCCGCTGCTGCGGCGGCGCCACGACCAGCTCGGCCTTGTCTCGCTCGACCGCATGCACCACGGCCTCCGCCACCTGTTGCGGCGTGCCCGTGCCGAGCCCGGCCGGCGGCGCCATGCCTGCGTCGGCAAACATGCCGGCGTCGCGGATGAAGCCCGGCAGGACCAGCGAGACACCGACACCGCTGCCGCGCAGGTCCTGGCGCAGGGCGAGCGCGAATCCGCGCAGGCCGAACTTCGAGGCGTTGTACATCGAGGAACGGGGCGAGGGCGTCTTGCCGGCCAGCGAGGAGACGTAGACGAGATGGCCCGAGCCCCGCTCCAGCATGCCCGGAAGCAGGGCCCGGGTGGTGAGGATCGGGGCCTCGAGGTTGACCCGCAGCACGCGGGCGATCTGCTCCTCGGTCAAATCCTCCAACCGGCCGGTGCCGGGGAGACCAGCGTTGGCGATGAAGATGTCGACCTGGCCCTTGGCCTCGGCCGCCGCAGCCAGCTCCTCGCCTGCGCCGACCGAGCCGAGCTCGGTCACGACCGTCCCATGGTCCGCTCCGCGGAGCTCGGCCGCGAGCCGCTCGAGCTCGTCGGCCTTCCGCGAGCTGAGCGTCAGGCGGGCGCCCGCGGCCGCCAGCTCGAGCGCGATCGCGCGGCCGAGCCCGCCGGTCGCCCCGGTCAGCAAGGCCGTCGCTCCGTTGATCTGCATGGGCGGAAACTACCGCCGCAGCGATCGGCTCGCCTTGCGCCATTGGCTCGACAGAGTGTTAGTGGACGCTTGCACGATGCTTGGAGACTCGTTATGATCGTCGGTCCCAGCCTGTGGATCGGGGCTCGGCCTCCGCGGCCCCTCAAAGCAATCCGCACGGCTCGAGCGAAGGCTTCACCGATGCTGCGAAAGAGACTCCAGGACTTCGACCCGATCATGGCGATCACCGTCGTGCTCGTCCTCGCGGCGGTCGTAGCCCTGGTGCTGGCCGTCTCCGCCGCGCCGCGCTGAAGCGGGGCGGTTCGGCCGCGGGCACAATCCCTTCCGCGTGCCGCACGCCCTGCTCAGCGATCCCTCCTTCCGCTCCGGCCTGCGAACGGGCCTGCCCGTCGCCGTCGCCGGCATCGCCCTGGCGATCTCCTTCGGCGTGCTCGCCGTCCCGGTGATGGGCTCCGCGGCGCCGATCGTGATGTCGGCGATCGTCTTCGCGGGGTCGGCGCAGTTCGGCGCGCTCGCGGTCCTCGCGGCGGGTGGTGGACCGCTTGCCGCGATCACGGCCGGCGTCCTGCTCAACTCCCGCTATGTCCCGATGGGGGTCGCAATCGCGCCGTCGCTGAGCGGAGGGCCGCTGAAGCGGATGGTCAAGGCGCAGACGATGGTCGACTTCTCATGGGCCGCGGCGATGCGCGGGAGCGGCCGCTTCGACCAGCGCTTCATGATCGGGGCCACGCTGCCGATGTACCTGGGCTGGGTGCTGGGCACCGCGATCGGGGTCGTAGGAGGCGACCTGATCGGCGATCCCGATGCGCTCGGGCTCGACGCGATCTTTCCCGCCTTCTTCCTGGCGCTGCTGCTGGGCGGTGAGTCGCCGCCGGCCCGCCGGTCGCTGACGGCGGCGCTGCTCGGCGGTGCGATCGCGCTCGCGCTGCTGCCGTTCACGCCACCCGGCGTTCCGATCATCGTCGCCTGCCTGGCGGCGCTGGTCGGGCTCGACCGGAGCGCAGCTCCGGAGCCGGCGGCGACGGGGGAGTGATGGCGGACGTCTGGATCACGATCGCCGCGCTGGCGGTGACCACCGCGATGATCCGCGCGTCGGGACCGCTCGCGATCGGAAACCGGGAGATCCCGGCGCGCTTCAACGGCGTGATCGATCTGCTCGGCCCAGCGTTGCTGACCGCGCTGATCGTCACCCAGACCCTGGGGGGCGACCGCTCGATCGAGGTCAACGCGAGCATCGCCGGCGTCGCCGCGGCCGGGGCGGTCCTGCTTCGCCGCCGCTCGGCGGTGCTCAGCGCGATCGTGATCGCGGCGCTGGTCACGGCGCTGGTCCGGGGCGCTGGCCTGGCGCCCAGCTGAGCGAGTGAACGCTTCGAGGGGTCGGGGCGCGCCGGAGGGTGCACGGACGCCGGACCCGGCCGGGCGATCGGATCAGTCGACCTTGTCGATCTTGTAGCCGTCGCCCTCGAAGACGAGCCGGATCCGCAGCTCATCTTGGCCACCGCCGCGCCGCACCGTCGCGCGGGCGACGGCGAAGACGCCGTCGATGCCCTGCGACTCGCGGACCGTGACCGACACCCGGCGGCTCGGTTCACGCCCGAGCGCCCGGCGGCAGCCGGCCGGCCCTCCGTAGCGCTCGCGCAGGTAGCGCTCGCCGAGCGCGGCGCAGCGATCGCCCGCCATCGGCGCTGCGAGCCCCCGCTCGACCGCTTCGCCAATCAGGCGCCGATCCTGACCGGAGAGCAGCTCCGCGCAGTCACCGAGCCCGAGCCGAGCCGCGAGCGCGACGAACCGCTCCCGCTCGAGATGCTCGGCCGCAGCGGCGGCTGCGATCCGGCGCTCGGGCGCCCCGTCCTCCCAGAGCTCGCCGGCCAGCCGGCTCGCGACCGCGCGGCGCTGTGCCGCGGCGACCAGCCGGCGGTGGGGCGCCCGATCGCCGGGGGCCGCCTCGAGCTGCTCGAGATCGCCGGCCAGCCGCGCCCGTGCAGGCGCCAGCTCAACCAGCAGGCGGGCGCGATCGTCGAGCGTGATCTGATCGCCGCCGCGACGCCGGCGGATCGCCTCCTGCTCGGTCTGGGCGGTCGCGCAGAGCCGGTCCGCAGCCTCACCGTAGCCGGCGGAGGCGCTGACCGCAGGCTCCGCCCGATTCGCCTCGTCGGCGCCGCAGCCGGCGAGCAGCGCCAGGCAGGCCAGCAACGCCGGCACCCCCAGCCAGGGCGTCCGCGCCGGGCGGCTCCTCTCGCGACTACTCGGGATTGACGATCACGTGCTCGAGCAGCAGCGGCTCAGTTGACCGATGCCGGCTCGAGGCCGAGGGCCTCCTCCGGCGGGGTGTAGTCGAGGCCGACGGCCTCGGCGACGGCGGGATGCGTGACCCGACCGCCGGCGACATTGACGCCGGGGCGCAGGCCCGGGTCGCGTTCGAGCGCCCCCTCGACACCGTTGTCGGCCAGCGAGAGGACGTAGGGAAGCGTTGCGTTGGTCAGCGCGTAGGTCGACGTGATCGGGACCGCGCCCGGCATGTTCGCGACGCAGTAGTGCGTGATGCCGTCGACCTCGTAGATCGGATCGCGGTGCGTCGTCGGGCGCGAGGTCTCGAAGCAGCCGCCCTGATCGATCGCGACGTCGACAAGCACCGCGTGCTCCCGCATCAGCGCGAGCTGCTCGCGCTTGATCACGTGCGGGGCCTTGGCGCCGTGCAGGAGCACCGCGCCGATCACCAGGTCGGCGTGCGGCAGCATCTGCTCGATCGCCAGGGTCGAGCTGTGTACGGTCGAGCAACGCCCGGCGAAGGCAACGTCGAGCTCGCGCAGGCGGTCGATCGACTTCTCGTAGACGAAGACGTCGGCCTGCATCCCGATCGCGATCGTCGCGGCGTTGAAGCCGACCGCGCCGCCGCCGATCACCATCACGTTGGCCGCCGCGACCCCGGGGACACCACCGAGCAGGATTCCGCGGCCGCCGAGCGGCTTCTCGAGGAAGAACGCACCGGCCTGGGTCGCGATCTTGCCCGCCACCTCGCTCATCGGAGCGAGCAGTGGCAGGCGCCCGTTGCGGTCCTCGACCGTCTCGTAGGCGATGCAGGTCGCACCGCTCTCGCACAGCCCCCTGGTCAGCTCGGGGTCGGGAGCGAGGTGCAGGTAGGTGAACAGCACCGTGTCGGGGTCGAGCATCTCGACCTCGATCGGCTGTGGCTCCTTGACGCCGAGCAACAGCTCGGCCTCGGCGAACACCTCCTCGGCCGTCGGCACGATCCTTGCGCCCTGAGCCGCGTAGTCGGCGTCGCTGATCGCGCTGCCCTCGCCCGCACCTTTCTGGACGAGAACCTCGTGGCCACTCTCGAGCAACTCGCGCGCGCCTACTGCCGTCAGCGCGACCCGGTACTCGTCGTCCTTGATCTCGGTCGGGACACCAACCTTCATGCCTTTGACTCCTCCTCGCTCGTTTTCACGGTGATCATCGGACCAGCTCCCGAGCCCGCAGCGCCAGCCACAGCTCGATCCGATCCTGGGCCTGCCCGAGGTCGCGCCCTGTCAACTCCTCGATGCGGCGGATGCGGTAGCGCAGAGTATGCCGGTGGCAGTAGAGATCGCGCGCAGCGCGCTCCCACTGGCCGTTGCGCTCGATGAACGCCTCCAGCGAGCGGAGCAACTCCGGCCCGTACTCGCCCTCGCCGTCCTCGATCGGGGAGAGCAGGTTGTCGGCGTAGGTCCGCAGCGCCTCGTCGTCCTGGATCGAGAGCAGCAGCGTGAAGGCCCCGAGATCCTCGTGCGAGGCGACGTCGGGCGCGCTCCCGTTCGCCATCGCGGTCGCCTCCAGGGCGCAGCGGGCCTCGTGGAAGCCGCGGCGCAGCGAGTCGAGCGGCGTCGCCCTGCTGACCGCCGCCCGGACCTGCCGGCCGTCGGTGGCGAGATCGGCCAGCGCGCCCCTGGCGATCTCAAGCGGATCGGCATCGCCGGGCTCGAAGACCGCGCAGAGCAGCGGCCGGCCGGCGGCGTTGTTGACCGCCACCAGGGAGGCGAAGCCGCCCTCGCCGAGGCCCGCTGAAAGGGACTCGGAATCGCCGGGCCGGGAGTCGAGCTCGAACAGCAGCACCGAGACCGGCCCGGAGATCCCGAAGGGGGCGAGCCGCCCCCGCAGCTCCTCCGGCCTCAGGTTCCCGCCGATCGCCTCGGCGAGCACGTCGCCGGCGAGCCGCCGCTCCGTGTTGCGGACCACGCGCTCGCGCATCAACTCGAGCGCGATCACCATCGCCGCCTGCCTGGCGAGCAGTCGCTCGAGGTCTCCGATCCGGCCCTCGCGCCGGGCCGCAACCAGCCAGTGGCCACGGGGGCCGCCGCCGCCGACCGGAACCGGAACGGCGACCGCGCGCCCGGCCAGCGGGCCGCTCTCGGGGACGAACAGTGCCTCGCGCGAGCTCGCCGACCGGGCGGCAACCTCGCTCCGGATCGAGGCGACCGCCTGCGCCGAAAGGCCGCGCTCCTGTGGGTGGCGGCCGAGCTCCTCACCGGCGGCATCGAGCAGCAGGGCGGCGCCGTTGACGGCGTCGGCTATCGCCCGCATCACCTCGCCCAGTCCCCGCTCGGCGAGCACCAGGCCCTCGAGCTTGGCGTGCACCTCGATGCCGCGCTCGAGGACGTCGAACTGCTCGTTGACGAGCCTCGTGAAGGCCCGCTCGGTGATCGCGATGAACGGCGTCTCGTAGGGAACCTCGAACAGCGGCAGGCCGCGGTTCTCGCACTCGCTGCGCAGCGCTGCGGGCAGGCCCTTGTGGTCGAACCCGGTGCCGAAGCCGAGCGCGGCCAGGTCGTTCCCGGCCAAGAGCTTCGCGAACCGGCGCTGCTTGGCGGCGGTCGCGAGGTTGATCCCGGTGGTCAGGAGCAGCTCGCCGCCCGAGAGGAACGGGGTCGGGTCGTCGAGCTCCGAGATGTGCACCCAGCGGATCGGGCTCGACGCTGCGCCGAAGTCGAATGCCGGCTCGAGGCCGAGATCGTCGAGGAGGCTCTGGACAGTGAGCACCCTGCCTCCCGAACGATCAGCTACGGCCTTCGATGATCTGGCTGGCCTCCTCGAGGACCGGTCGCAGGACGCCGACGATCTCCTCGAACTGCTCGGTGTCACTGACGAGCGGTGGCGCGAGCTGGATCACGGGGTCACCACGGTCGTCGGCCCGACAGATCAGGCCGTTCTTGTAGAGCTCGCCGGAGAGGAAGTCGCGGAGCAGCCACTCAGACTCCTCGTCGTCGAACGACTCCTTGGTGTCGCGGTCCTTGACCAGCTCGAGCGCGTGGAAGAAGCCGGCACCGCGAACGTCGCCGACGATCGGGATGTCGCGCAGGTCCTCGAGCATGCCGCGGAACTCGCCCTCCTTTGCGCGCACGTGGCCGCAGAGGTCCTCGTCCTCGAAGACCTCGATGTTGCGGAGCGCGACGGCCGCGGCGACCGGATGGCCACCGAAGGTCGAGCCGTGGACGAA
The DNA here is from genome assembly GCA_963700785.1 of uncultured Solirubrobacterales bacterium. GTDB lineage: Bacteria > Actinomycetota > Thermoleophilia > Solirubrobacterales > 70-9 > CAXMST01. The sequence continues at coordinate 68,275 of CAVOYZ010000005.1, read as the reverse complement.
GCTCGCGTGGCCCGAGCCGAACGGCTCGAAGACCTCGTCGCTGACGATGCAGGCGCCCATCGGGACGTAGGCGCCGGTCAGCGCCTTCGCGGTCGTGATCATGTCCGGCTGGTAGCCGTAGCGCTCGCAGCCGAAGAAGTGACCGAGCCGGCCCCAGGAGCAGATCACCTCGTCGCTGATCAAAAGGATGCCGTGCTCGTCGCAGATCTCGCGCACGCGCTGGAAGTAGCCCTCCTGCGGCGGGATGCAGCCACCGGCATTCTGGAGCGGCTCGAGGATCACCGCGGCGACCGTGTCGGGGCCCTCGAACTCGATCCGCTCGCGGATCTTCTCCGCCGCCCAGAGCGGATCGCGACCCTCAGGCCAGTGGTAGTCGAGGGTGTTCGGGGCGTGCACGCCGCCCGGCATCTCCGGCTCGAACGGCACCTTGAGGTCGGTCAGGCCGGTGGCGGCGAGGGCGCCCATCGTGGTCCCGTGGTAGGCGACCTCGCGGGCGATCACCTTGACCCGCTGCCCGCGGCCGTGGGCCCGGTGCCAGTTGCGGGCGATCTTGATCGCCGACTCGACCGCCTCGGACCCGGAGTTGACGAAGAACACCCGGTTCAGGTCCCCGGGCGCGAGCTCGGCGATCTTCGCCGCCAGCTCGATCGCGCGCGGATGAGCGTAGCTCCAGTTCGTGTAGAAGTCGAGCTCGCGGATCTGGGCCGCGGCGACCTCGCCGTACTCGGCGCGACCGTGGCCGGCGTTGCAGCAGAACAGGGCGCTGAGCGCATCGAGGTAGCGCTGCCCGTGCTCGTCGTAGACGTACGGTCCCTCGCCGCGAGAGATGATCGGGATCTCGTGACTCTCGTCGTACGAGCCCATGCGGGAGAAGTGCATCCACAGGTGCCGGCGGCCCATCTCCTGGTGCGCGCTCTGCTGGCCGGTAGCGGGCTTGACGGTTGCTGTCGCCATCGAGTATCCCTTTCCTCAAAGTTCCTGGATTTTGGTCGGTCGACGGTTTGCACAACCGTAGACCCTGCCCCTGGGGGGCACAACCGGAGATTCGTTCAAGCCGACATTACTCTCTTGTACGACTAGTACAAGGGCGGACTGATACTTTGGGGCATCCGGGGATTGCAAAGTCCGCCGGATAGGACATAGTTCCGCCTACCAGGACGCCACCCGGTCCCACGGGACCGGGATCGACGGAGATTGACGGAGGAGAGATCACGGACCACGAGCCGACAACTGCGACCGCTGCCGGCACGGACGACACGAACGGAACGGGGCTGCCGAGCGTCTCGCTCCGGTCGGTGGTCAAGAGGTTCGGCGATTTCACCGCCGTCAACGACATCGACCTCGACATCGCCCAGGGCGAGTTCTTCACGATGCTTGGGCCCAGCGGCTGCGGCAAGACGACCACCCTGCGAATGATCGCCGGCTTCGAGGAGCCGAACGAGGGCCGGATCCAGATCGAGGGCGAGGACGTCGCCGGCCTGCCGCCGCACAAGCGCCCCACCAACACGGTCTTTCAGAGCTACGCCCTGTTCCCGCATCTCTCGGTCAAGGACAACGTCGGCTACGGGCTGCGGCGCAAGAGGGTCGACAAGGCCGAGACCGAGAAGCGGGTGCAGGCCGAGCTCGAGCGCGTCGGCCTCTGGGGCGAGGCGAACCGCAAGCCGAACCAGCTCTCCGGCGGCCAGCAGCAGCGCGTCGCCCTCGCCCGTGCCGTCGTCAACCTGCCCAAGGTGCTGCTGCTCGACGAGCCGCTGGGGGCGCTCGACCTGAAGCTGCGCAAGGGACTCCAGATCGAGCTGAAGCGGATCCAGCGCGAGGTCGGCATCACCTTCGTCTACGTCACGCACGACCAGGAGGAAGCGCTGACGATGTCCGACCGGATCGCGGTCATGAACGAGGGCATCATCGAGCAGGTGGCTGACCCCGAGCAGGTCTATGAGCGGCCGGCAACGACCTTCGTCGCCGGCTTCATCGGCGTCTCGAACCTGATGCCGGGGACGGTCGCGGCGGCAAGCGGATCGCGCTGCACGGTGAAGCTCGACGCCGGGGTCGAGGTCGACGCCCCAGCCGACGGGTTCGCCGCCGGCGACCACTGCCACGTGGTCGTCCGGCCCGAGAAGCTGCAGATCAGCGGCGCCTCGGAGCCCGCGCCGCCGGGGTCGAGCGTCGAGGGGATCATCGCCAGCTCGGTCTATCTCGGCACCTCGACCCAGATCGTCGTGATGCTCCCCGGCGACGTGCCGATGACGGTGCTCGTGCCGAACGCCGACGAGTCCGAGCGCCAGCGGCTCCCAGGCGGAGGCGCGAAGGTGCGCCTCTCGTGGATGCCGGACGCGGTGCACCTCGTGCGCGAGTCGCTCGCACAGACACAGGTTGAGAACCAGCAACACGCCGAGGAGGCGACATCAGAATGAACACGGCTAGGGGCAGGACACGAACCAAGGGGCTCGCAATCGCCGTCGCAGCGCTGGCCGCATCGCTCGCACTGGCGGCGTGCGGCAGCGACCTCGGCGGCGGCGGCAACGAGGGCGAGGTGACCACCGCGGAGGCGACCGGCACGGTCGGCGGCGATCTCGTGATCTCGCAGTGGCCGTTCTACATCGACCGCAAGACGATTCCCGAGTTCGAGGATGAGTCCGGCGTCAAGGTCGACTACATCGAGGACGTCAACGACAACAACGAGATTTTCGCGAAGCTGCGTCCGGACCTGCAGAGCGGCAGCTCCGCAGACCGCTCGATCATCGTCGTCACCGACTGGATGGCGAAGAAGATGTACGACCTCGGCTACCTGCAGAACCTCGACAAGGACGCGATCGGTGAGGTCAACTCGAACATGATCGACTCGCTGAAGAGCCCGTCGATCGACCCCGACCGCTCCTACACGGTGCCGTGGCAGAGCGGCATGACCGGCCTGGTGGTGAACACCAAGGAGGCGCCGGACGTGACCTCGATCAACGACATCTTCGATCCCAAGTACAAGGGCAAGGTGACCGTCCTGACCGAGCTTCGCGACACGGTGCCGCTGATCATGAAGGCCGACGGCGTCGATCCTCAGGAGGCGACCACCCAGGACTGGATCGACGCGATCGACCGGCTCGACGAGGCGGTCAAGTCCGGGCAGATCCGCAAGCTGACCGGCAACGACTACACGGACGACCTGGCCCGCGGCGACGCGGTTGTGACGATCGGCTGGTCCGGCGACGCGATCCAGCTGCAGGCCGACAACTCCGACATCAACTTCGTGATGCCGGACGAGGGCTGCATCCTCTGGTCGGACAACATGGTGATCCCGGTCGGCGCGCCGAACCCGGACGCGGCCTACGCGTTCATGGACTACGTCTACGACCCGGCGAACCAGGCGCAGATCGCGGCCTACAACAACTACATCACCCCGGTGAAGGGCGTTCAGGAGATCTTCCAGCAGGATGATCCTGAGCTCGCCGAGAGCGAGTTGATCTTCCCGACCAACGAGTACACGGCCAACTGCTCGACCCAGGGGGACCCGCCCGCCGACGGCGAGCAGGAGGTCGAGGATCGCTGGCAGCAGCTGATCAGCGGCGGCTGATCAGCCGGGAACGGGAGAGAACTGAGTTGAAGCGGCGGCCATCGATGATCGGACGCAGGACCCGATGAAGGGCCGCCGCTTCACTCCGTACGCCCTGATGAGCCCGGGGCTGTTCTGGCTCCTTGTCTTCTTCGCGGTGCCGATGGCGTTCATGGCGATCGTCGCGCTCGAGGAGGGATCGATCGACACGGGCTTCTCGCTGACCTGGCAGTGGGCCAACTTCAGCGACTCGGTCAGCACCTTCGACACGCAGTTCTTGCGTTCGTTCAGGTTCTCGATCATCGCGACGCTGCTCTGCCTTCTGATCGCCTACCCGCTCGCCTACGCGATCGCCTTCAAGGCTGGGCGCTGGAAGAACCTGATGCTGTTCGCCGTGGTCGCCCCGTTCTTCACGACCTATCTGATCCGGACGCTCGCCTGGCAGACGATCCTCACCGACCAGGGCCAGATCGCCGACTTCTTCCGCACGGTCGGGATCATCTCCGATGACGGCCGGCTGCTCGAGACCGACTCCTCGGTGATCATGGGCATCACCTACAACTTCCTGCCGTTCATGGTCCTGCCGATCTACGCGAGCCTCGAGCAACTCGACGAGGGGTTCATCGAGGCTGCCAAGGACCTCTACTCGAGCTCCCGGCAGGCCTTCCTCCGGGTGACGCTGCCGCTCTCGGCGCCGGGAATCGTCGCCGGCACCCTGCTCACCTTCATTCCCGCGTTCGGCGACTACGTCAACGCAACCTTCCTCGGCGGACCGAATCAGGCGATGATCGGCAATGTGATCCAGGATCAGTACCTGCGAACGCAGAACTATCCGACGGCCGCAGCCCTGTCGTTCGTCGTGATGGCTGTGATCCTGGCGATCGTGATGATCTACATCCGCTTCGCCGGCTCTGAGTCACTGATGGGTGAGGAGACGACCCCATGAGCCCGGTCAAGCGCGCCTGGCGCTGGATCCGCGAGCACGCCGTGATGGGCGTCGGCATCCTCGCCGTCGCCTACATGCTGATCCCGATCCTGGTGATCGCGGTGTTCTCCTTCAACGATCCGAAGGGCAAGTTCAACTTCACCTGGGAGGGCTTCACCCTCTCTCACTGGGAGAACGCCTTCGGCATCCCCGAGCTGACCGACGCACTGGTGCTGAGCCTGCAACTCGCCGCGCTCTCGACCCTGGTCGCGACCGCGCTCGGCACGCTCCTTGCGCTGGGCCTGGTCCGCTACCAGTTCGCCGGCAGGCGGCTCGCGAACCTGCTGATCGTTATCCCGATGGCGACGCCCGAGGTCGTGCTCGGCGCCGCGCTGCTCTCGATGTTCGTCTTCATCGACGTCAGCCGCGGCTTCAGCACGCTGTGGATCGCGCACATCATGTTCTCGATCAGCTTCGTGGTCGTCGTCGTCCGCTCGCGGTTGATCGGCTTCGACAGATCGCTCGAGGAGGCCTCGCGCGACCTCGGAGCCACCCCGCTCACCACCTTCCGCACGATCACCCTGCCGCTGCTAGCCCCGGGGCTGGTCGCCGCCGCGCTGCTCGCCTTCGCCCTCTCGCTCGACGACTTCGTGATCTCGAACTTCAACTCGGGAACGACGGTCACGTTCCCGCTGTTCATCTTCGGCGCCTCACAGCGGGGGATCCCGGTAGAGGTCAACGTGCTGGCGACGCTGCTGTTCGTCGTCACAGCGATCGCAATGGGCTTCACCGTCTGGCAGCAGCACCGGGCGGAGAAGCTGGCGGCGATCCGGCCCGACGATGTCGATACCGGCCTCGCCGCTCTCGCCTCCGGGCAGCGCCCGGTTGCCGGTACGGACCGCACCGCACCGGCCGGCGAGGCGACCTGAGCAGCTCGGGCCGGTGATCGGCCCGCGCGCTTTTCTGGGACCCTGACAGGACCCGACAACGGAGAAGCGCAATGAGCACCATCGCACCGACCCAGGACCTCGCCGAGCTCGACGTCAGCAACCTCGACCTCTGGCGTGACGGCCCCCCGCACGAGGTCTTCAGCCGGCTTCGCGAGGAGGACCCGCTTCATTGGAGCGAGTTGGGCGACTTCCCCAGCGAGAGCGGCTTCTGGTCGGTCGTCCGATACGCCGACATCCGCGCCGTCGGTCGCGACCATGAGACCTTCTCCTCCGACCGCAGCATCATCCTCGTCGATCACCTCGCACCCCCCGGCGAGCCCGATCCGATCGACCTCAGCGCCAACATGCTGATCTCCCAGGATCCGCCGCGCCACGATCGGCTCAAGGCGCTGGTCCAAAGGGCATTCACGCCGAAGCGGGCGCTCGAGCACACCGAGCGGATGCGCGAGATCATCAACCTCGTCTGGGACCGGGCACTCGAGCGACACCCGGACGGCCGCCTCGACCTGGTCCAGGACGTCGGCGTCTACGTACCCGCGATGGTGATCGGCGAGATGCTCGGCGCACCGCGTGAGGACGCCGACAAGCTGGTCGACTGGACGAACCGCACGACGGCCTTCGAGGATCCGCGCCTGGTCCCCGACCTCGGTGAGGTCTGGCGGGCGCTTGAGGAGTTCCTGCCCTACGTCAACGAGATGGTCGAGCAGCGCGGGAAGAACCCGACCGAGGACCTGACCACGGCGATCATCGAGGCCGAGGTCGACGGCGAGCATCTCTCGCACGAGGAGGTGGTGATGTTCTTCTTCCTGCTGATGGTCGCCGGCAACGACTCGACGCGGGCTGTCTTCACCTCGGGAATGAAGAGCCTGCTCGAGGACCCCGACCAGATGGACCTGGTCCGCTCCGGGGCGGTGCCGCTCGAGCAGCTGGTCGAGGAGTGCGTCCGCTGCCACCCCGCATTCGCCTACATGCGGCGGACGGCGACCCGCGACACGGAGCTGGCCGGCAAGCAGGTCAGAGCCGGCGACAAGCTGGCCCTCTGGTACGTCTCCGGCAACCGCGACGAGAGCGTCTTCGGCGACGCCCAGAGCTTCGACGTGCGCCGCGACCCGAACGACCATCAGGGGTTCGGGGGCGGCGGCCGCCACTTCTGCCTCGGCGCCGGGCTCGCCCGGCTCGAGCTGAAGCTCTGGTTCGAGGAGACCTTCCTTCGCTTCGGCGAGATCGACCTCGACGGGGATGCGGAGCGGGTCAGCTCGACCTTCCTCAACCAGTACCGCAGCATCCCGGTCAGGCTCGGCTGAGCGCTATCGGCCGCTGGCTCGGTACCCTTGATGCCGAGAGGTGGAGCGAGCGGGCCAAGGAGGCGGCTGCCGGTGTCAAGAACGAGCGGGACTTGGACAAGCAGGTGGGTGACGGTGCTGCTGGCGCTCGGCGCGTCGGCGCTGCTCGCGGCATGCGGCAGCGACCTCGGCGGCGGCGGCAACGAAGGCGAGGTGACCACCGCGGAGGCGACCGGCACGGTCGACGGCGATCTCGTGATCTCGCAGTGGCCGTTCTACATCGACCGCAAGACGATTCCCGAGTTCGAGGATGAGTCCGGCGTCAAGGTCGACTACATCGAGGACGTCAACGACAACAACGAGATCTTCGCGAAGCTGCGTCCGGATCTGCAGAACGGCAAGTCGGCCGATCGCTCGATCATCGTCGTCAGCGACTGGATGGCGAAGAAGATGTACGACCTCGGCTACCTGCAGAACCTCGACAAGGACGCGATCGGCGAGGTCAACGAGAACATGCTCGACTCGCTGAAGAGCCCGTCGATCGACCCCGACCGCTCCTACACGGTGCCGTGGCAGAGCGGCTTGACCGGCCTGGTGGTGAACACCAAGGAGGCGCCGGACGTGACCTCGGTCAACGACATCTTCGACCCCAAGTACAAGGGCAAGGTGACCGTCCTGACCGAGCTTCGCGACACGGTGCCGATGCTGCTCCAGGGTGAGGGCATCCCGCCGGAGGAGGCGACCACCCAGGACTGGATCGACGCGATCGAGAAGCTCGACGATGCGGTCAAGTCCGGACAGATCCGGAAGTTCACCGGCAACGACTACACGGACGACCTGGCCCGCGGCGACGCGGTGATCGCGATCGGCTGGTCCGGCGACGCGATCCAGCTGCAGTTCGACAACCCCGACCTCGAGTTCGTCAAGCCCGAGGACGGCTGCCTGCTGTGGTCGGACAACATGGTGATCCCGGTCGGCGCGCCGAACCCGGACGCGGCCTACGCGTTCATGAATTACGTCTACGACCCGGCGAACCAGACGCAGATCGCGGCCTACAACAACTACATCACCCCGGTGAAGGGCGTCCAGGAGATCTTCCAGCAGGAGGATCCTGAGCTCGCCGAGAGCGAGCTGATCTTCCCCAGCGACGAGTTCACCGGCGACTGCTCGACGATCGACGACCCCCCCGCCGACGGCGTCGAGCAGGTCGAGGATCGCTGGCAGCAGCTAATCAGCGGCGGCTGATCCGGGAGGGTTGCCGCGCGCCGGCGCCCGGACGGCGCCGGCACCCCCGGCGCGGGGGCGCTTCGTTAGACTCCGCGCGTCTGATTCACGGTCCGGGAGGAGAGAGCCGTAGTGCTCAGGGGTTTCAAAGACTTCATCATGCGCGGCAACGTCGTCGATCTCGCCGTTGCAGTCGTCCTCGGTGCCGCATTCGGTGCGGTCGTCACGTCGCTCGTCGAGAACCTGCTGACGCCGATCATCGCCCTGATCATCGGCGAGCCTGACTTCGGCGGGCTCACCTTCAGATCAGCGGCACCGTCTTCAGCTACGGACTGTTCGTCAACTCGCTGATCTCGTTCATCTCGATCGCGGCGGCGATCTACTTCTTCGTCGTCGTGCCGATGAACAAGCTGAAGGGGGACGAGGTCACCACTCGGGAATGCCCCGAGTGCACGACGGAAATCCCGCTCGCCGCCAGCCGCTGTCCGGCCTGCACCGCGCAGGTCGCGCCCGCCGCCTGACCATGGGCATCCCGGCGCCCGGCCCGCCGACCGGGCCGGGCGCCCTGCAGCGATAGGATCGCGGCGTGAGCCCGCACCCGCTGACCGATCTGCTGATCGCCGGTCAAGGCGATCCGCCGGCGACGGCGAGCCGCTCGCGGTCGAGAACCCCTACACCGAGGAGACGGTGGCGACCGTTGGCAGCGCGTCGGCGGAGCAGACGGCGGCCGCGGTCGCGGCCGCCCGGGAGGCCTGGAAGGCCTGGGGGACGATGCCGGCGGGTGAGCGCTGCGAGCTGCTGCACGAGGTTGCGCGACGGCTGCGTGAGCATCAGGACGAGCTCGCTGCGCTGATGACCACCGAGGGTGGCAAGCCCCTGATCGAGAACTCGGACGAGATCGACTGGTGCGCCGCCGCGTTCGACTACTACGCCGAGATCGGGCGTGACTCGGCCGGCCGGGTGATCCCGCCGATCGAGTCGAGCCAGCTGGCGCTGGTCGTCAAGGACCCGCTCGGCGTGGTCGGCTGCATCGTCCCCTGGAACTACCCGCTGCTGCTGCTCAGCTGGAAGCTCGCCCCGGCGCTGGCCGCCGGCAACACGGTCGTCTGCAAGCCGTCGGAGCTGACGCCGCTCTCGACCCTGGCCCTGGCTCCGCTGCTTGACCACCTGCCCGACGGCGTCGTCAACATCATCGCCGGCGCCGGCGAGACGGGCGCGGCGCTGACCGCCGACGAGCGCGTCGACTGCATCGCCTTCACCGGCTCGGTCGCGACCGGCAAGCGGGTGGCGCTGGCCTGCGCCGAGCGCGTCGCGCGGGTCAACCTCGAGATGGGTGGCAAGGACCCATTCATCGTCTGCTCCGACGTCGCCTCGGCCGATGACCTCCGGATCGCCGCCCGCGGCGGCGCCTGGGCCGCGTATCTGAACGCCGGGCAGGTCTGCACCTCCGCCGAGCGCTTCTACGTGATGGAGGACGTCTACGACGACTACGTCGATGCTTTCGTCGAGCACACGAAGACGCTGGCGCTTGGTGATCCGATGGACGCCCACGACCGACCTCGGTCCGATGGTCTCGAGCCCGCAGCGGCAGAAGGTGGTCGACCAGGTCGAGGCCGCGGTCGCGGCAGGCGCCGAGCTGCTCGTCGGCGGCGACAGCGGCGGGCAGCAGCACGGGCACTTCTACGCCCCGGCGGTCGTCACCGGCGCCCCGGCCGAGACGGCGCTGCTGCGCGAGGAGACCTTTGGCCCGGTGGCACCGATCGTCCCGGTCAAGGACCTCGACGAGGCGATCGAGCTCGCGAACGGGACCGAGTTCGGGCTCGGCGCCAACGTCTACACCCGGGACCTGAAGAACGCGGTGCGCTGCATGCGCGAGCTGCGGGCGGGCACCGTCTGGATCAACGACCCGCTGACCGACAACGATGCAGGCCCGTTCGGCGGCTTCAAGCAGTCGGGGCTCGGCCGCGAGCTCGGCCGCGAGGGACTCGAGGCGTTCCAGGAGACCAAGCACGTTCACATGGAGACCGAGATCGAGCGCAAGGAGTGGTGGTATCCCTACTCCGAGTACTCGGCCGGCAGCTGAGCGTCCGCTCAGGCGTCGGCGACGCCGGCGATCAGGTCGGCCGCGCGCTCGCTTCCAGGCGCGGCCCGCAGGCGCGCGGAGACGGCATCGAGCCGCGCCTTCAGCTCGGCGTCGGCGAGCAGCTGATCGATCGCAGCGCGCAGCTCGGCAGGCTCGTGCGTGTAGGTGCCCAGCCGCCGCCCGAAGCCGGTCTCGTCGATCCGCTGGGCGTTGTCGTACTGGTCCCAGAACAGCGGCAAGGCCACCATCGGCTTGCCGAAGTGCAGGGCCTCGGTGACGGTGTTGTTGCCGCCGTGGGTGATCACGAGGTCGACCTCGGGCAGGATCGAGGTCTGCGGCAGGAACTCCGCGCCAACCATGTTCGAAGCGAGCTCGAGCTCGTCGTGCTGAGGTCCCATCGAGACGATCACCCGATAGGGCGCCCCGGCCAGCGCATCGATCAGGCCCCGCATCAGCTCAACGTCACCGGAGCCGAGTGAGCCGAGGCTGAGATAGACCAGCGGCTCCGGTCCGCCGGCCAGCGGCTCCGGCAACTGCCAGGGCGGATCGGTGCTCCTGACGCTCGACTCGAGGTTCTGCCAACCCTCCCCCAGCGGGGCGTCGCGCGCGTAGTCGACCTCACGCGGGTAGAGCCAGAGGTTGAGCCAGCCGGAGGCGTGGATCATCTCGAGCTCGGGCAACGGCGGCGCCCCTCGCTCGCGGCAGAACGAGTCGAACTCCTCCTGCATCGGCCCGATCGCCCGCCGGTACTCTCGCCGGTACTCGTCCCAGCCGGAGCGGTCGGCGGCAGGGTAGCCGGAGAACGGCGGCGGAACCGCCGGATCCTTGATCTCAGCCGGATTGCAGGAGACGATTCGCACCCACGGACGCCCACTCGCCGGCAACGCCGGGAAGCTGACCACGTTGTCCTCGACGATCACGTCAGGCTCGACCTCGTCGATGATCTCGGCCAAGCGCTCGTCGACGTAGCGGGCGCCGTCGGCGAGCGCCGCGAAGGTCGGGGCGATGAACCCCTCGATCTGCTCGATCGTCGGCCTGCGGAAGAGCGGCGCCGTCTCCCGGATGTAGTCCTTCCAGAACTGGCCGGGGTCCTCCTCCTGCTCCGGCGCCGGCCCGAGCCGCATCGTCCGCTCCTCGAAGCCGAGCTCCGCGAGCTTGCCCTCGAACGACTCCTCGATGATGAAGACGACCCGCCATCCGCGCCGGCGCAGGATGTCGCCGATGCCGACGCAGTTGTTGGTCGGCCCGTAGGCGCTCTCCGGGAAGAAGACTGCCGTCGGCATCGCGGCCAAGCCTAAGGGCTGACGCTCCGGCGCCGGATCGCGGTGCCGACGCAGGACGGGCCGCGGCCTGAAAGGATCCGCGAGATGCCCGACATCGGCCTTCTCGCGGCGGTTCTGTTCGCCTACAGCCTGGTCTCGCGGCGGCTGGAGCCAATGCTGATCAGCGCGCCGATGTTCTTCGTCGCGGCAGGGATCCTGCTCGGTCCCGACGTGACCGGACTCACCGATCTCGAGCTGACCAGCGAAACCGGGCTGCTGCTGGCCGAGCTCGCACTCGTGATCGTCCTGTTCGCCGACGCGTCGAGGATCGAGCTCGGCACCTTGAGCAGAAACCGTGGACTGCCGACGAGGCTGCTGGGGGTCGGAATGCCGCTGACGATCGCGCTCGGCACCGCGGTGGGCGCGCTGCTGTTGACCGAGATCGAGTTCTGGGAGGCGGCGATGATCGCAGCGGTGCTCGCCCCCACCGACGCCGCGCTGGGGCAGGCCGTCGTCTCCAGCAAGCGCGTTCCGCAACGGGTCCGGCAGGCTCTGAACGTCGAGAGCGGGCTCAACGACGGGCTGTCGATCCCCTTCCTGTTCCTGTTCACGGGCCTGGCGGTCGCCGAGACGCAGACCAGCGCGACCGGCTGGGCCGGCTTCGCCCTCGAGCAGATCGGCTTCGGCGCATTGGTCGGCGCGGCGGTCGGGCTATCGGGGGGCTGGCTGGTCGAGCGCGCGACCAGGCGGGACTGGATGACCGGGACCTTCCAGCAGCTTTCGATGATCGGGATCGCGATCGGCGCCTGGGCACTGGCCGAGCAGCTCGGCGGCAACGGATTCATCGCGGCGTTCGTGGCCGGTCTGACGGCCGGTCGGGTGACCGAGGTCTGCAGCGAGAAGATCCTCGACTTCACCGAGGACGAGGGACAGCTGCTCAACCTCGCCGTCTTCTACATCTTCGGGATCAGCGCGATCGGCCTCCTCGAGGGCGCCGGCTGGGAGGTTGCCCTCTACGGGCTGCTGAGCCTGACCGTCGTCCGGATGCTGCCGGTCGCGGTCGCGCTCGCCGGCGCCGGCCTGCGCCGCAGCTCGGTCGCGTTCATCGCCTGGTTCGGCCCCCGCGGCCTGGCCTCGATCATTCTCGCCCTGGTCGTGATCGAGGAGGAGCCGGAGCTGCCCGGAATCTCGACGCTGTTCGCGGCGATGACGGTCACCGTGCTCGCCAGCGTCTTCGCCCACGGGATCAGCGCCCGCCCGCTGACCAGTGCCTACGCCCGCTCGATCTCAGACGCCGAGGAGGACGCCGAGGAGATGCGCCCGGTCGAGGAGGTGCCGGTCCGCGGGCGGATGGCCGAGGAGGCGGACTAGGTCCGCCGTGCCCGGGCCGATCTCGCGCCGGAAGCGGGGCGGGCGGCCGTCGACGTGGATAGGCTCCGGTGCGGTGAGCGCGGAGCACACACCGTGGGGCTTCAGGGAGCGGCTCGAGCTTTGGAGCGCGCTGCTGCTGGCAGCGGCAACGGTCGCGACCGCCTACAGCGCCTACCAGTCGACCCGCTGGAGCGGCGAGCAGTCGACCAAGTTCACCTCGGCCGGCGCGACCCGGACCGAGTCGGCCAAGGCCCGCTCCGACGCGGCCGCGTTCGTGACGATCGACGCCGGCCTGTTCACCGAGTTCGCGATCGCGTTCACGCAGGACAACAAGCAGGGGGAGCGGCTCATCCAGCGCTTCTTCCGGTCCGAGTTCAGGCCCGCTTTCGAGGAGTGGCTGGCGCTGAAGCCGCTGAAGAACAAGGATGCGCCGCCGACGCCGTTCCAGCTCGACTCCTACCAGCCCGAGCGCCTGACCGAGTCGGAGGAGCTCGAGGCCGAGGCGACAGCGTTGTTCGACGAAGGTCGCGACGCCAACCAGACTTCGGACAACTACGTGCTGGCGACGATCTTCTTCGCCGCGGTGTTGTTCTTCGCCGGGATCGCGAGCAAGTTCACCTCCGACCGGGTCGTCGCCGGCACCCTGGCCGTCGGCACGCTCGTTTTCCTCGGCGGGGTGATCCGGCTCTTCACGCTCCCGTTCCTGTAGGCCGGCGGCCCGACGGTGCACGCGCGGGAACGCTCAGCGGCCGACGTGGATCCCGACCCGCTCGGGGATCCCGCATACGGCCCGGGTCAGCGGCCCGGGCCGGCGGCCCTGCTCCTCGAGCTGCTCCTTGTGGAGGATCGCACTGCGGATCAGGTTGCCGCCGATGTAGCGGAAGGGCTCGGGCGGCACCCGTGCCGGCGGCGGGTCGACGAACGCCAGCGACGTGTGCTCGTCCCGCTGCTCGAGCGCCAGGGAGGCGAGCGCGCGACCGATCATCTGCGAGGGCCCGACGCCGTTGCCGGTGTAGCCGAAGCCGGCGTGCACCCGCTCACCGAGCGAGCGGATCATCGGCAGGTGGGTCGGCGAGACATCGATCGGGCCTCCCCAGCCGTGCACGACGGCGCGCCCCTCGAGCTGCGGGAAGAAGCTCAGCAGGTGCCCGCTTACCCGGCGGACCATGCCGGGATCGACGTTCGCCCGCCGGCCCGCGTGCGAGCCGTATACGACCTTTCCCCCACCCCAGCCGAACGCGATCCGGTCGTCGGCCGTCGTCCGGAAGTAGTGGATCATCGAGCGCGAGTCGGTGATGCACTCGCCGCCGTCCCAGCCGATCTCCTCGAGCACGTCGGGGACCGGCTCGGTGACGACCATGTGCGACGACGTCGCCGTCAATGCCAGGCGCAGTCCCGACACGTCGAGAAGCTTGGAGCCGGCGGCGAGCACGACGTGTTTGGCGGTCAGCTCGCCGTTCTCGAGCTCGATCACCGGATCGCCGGCGCCGTTGCGCAGGCCGCGCATCGGGGTCCGCTCGAAGACCTCGACCCCGGCCTCGACCAGCCGGCCGCGGAGCCCGGCCGCGAGACGGCCGGGATCGACCGTGGCCGCGGTCGGGTAGAAGGCCCCGCCGCGGAACCTCGGCGAAGCGCACCGTTCGGCGACCTGCTCGGGCGTCAGCTCGATACAGCGCCCCTCCACGCCCAGACGCTCCATCTCGCCGAGCACCGGCTTCCAGGTCTCGTCCTGCGCCTCGCAGGTCGAGACCTGAAGGTAGCCGGCGTTGGTGTAGCGAGCGTCGACGCCCTGCTGCTCGCACCACTCGCCGACCGCGCTGACCGACTCCTCCGCAGCACGGCAGACCTCGAGCGCCGGGCCGTCACCGAACCGCGCAGACCAGGGCCGGCAGGCTGAACCACAACGAGTTGCAGAAGCCGCCGTTGCGACCGCTGGGACCGAGCCCGCAGATGTCGGCCTCGACCAGGACGATGCGCGAGTCGGGCGCGCGCTGCTTCAGCCACCAGGCGGTCCACATGCCGGTGTAGCCGCCGCCGACGATCGCCACATCGGCGCGCTCGACGCCGGCCAGGGCCGGGCGGGCGGTGGGCTCGGGGAGGTCGCTGACCCAGAAACCGTGAGCGTCGTGTCGCATCGGTGGCTGCAGTATGCCGACCGGGCTCCGTCGGCCGGTTCAGGCGTTGGTTCCGAGTAGCGCCGGAAGCTCCGCGGCCTGGGCCTCGTAGCGCTCGATCAGCTCGAGCTGGACGTCCCTCGGACTGTCGGCCGGGACTTCACGCGGCGTCCAGTGGCCGCCGGCGTCGAGGTCCCAGGCTCCGACCTGAGCGGCGAGGCTGCTGTCGAGCACCTCGAGCAGCTCCGCCCGAATCGTCTCGTCCTCGACCGGCGCCAGCAGCTCGACCCGGTTGTAGAGGTTGCGCGGCATCAGGTCGGCCGAGCCGATGTAGACCCGCTGCTCCTCGCCACGCTCGAACGCGTAGATCCGCGAGTGCTCGAGAAACCGGCCGAGCACGGAGACCACGGTGATGTTCTCGCTCACCCCCGGGACGCCGGGGCGCAGCGCGCAGATTCCGCGCACGTTGAGCTCGACCGGCACACCCGCCTGCGAGGCGCGGTAGAGCCCCCTGATGATCGGCGGATCGAGCAGCGCGTTCATCTTCAACCGGATCCGCGCCGGGCTCGATCGACTGTGCGAGGCGATCGTGCGATCGATCTCCTCGAGCAGCCCGTCGGCGATGTTGTGGGGCGCGACCAGCGCCTTGCGGTAGCGCCGGGGACGGGCGTAGCCGGTCAGGTAGTTGAACATCTCGGCGATGTCGGAGCAGATGTCGGGATCGGTGGTGAAGATGCCGACATCGGTGTAGAGCTTCGCGGTCTTGGCGTTGTAGTTGCCGGTCCCGATGTGGGCGTAGTGGCGGACGCCGTCGCCCTCGCGACGTGCGACCAGCGCGCACTTGGCATGGGTCTTCAGCGCCGGGATCCCGTAGACGACGTGCACCCCGGACTGCTCCAACCGCTTCGCCCAGGTGATGTTCGCCTGCTCGTCGAAGCGCGCCTTGAGCTCCACCATGCAGACCGCCTGCTTGCCCTGCTCCGACGCATCGATCAGCGATCGAATCAGGGGCGAGTCGGCGCTGGTCCGGTAGACGGTCTGCTTGATCGCCAAGACGTCCGGGTCGTTGGTCGCCTGGTTGATGAACGCCTCGACCGAGGTCGAGAAAGCGTCGTAGGGGTGGTGGACGAGGATGTCGCCCTCCCGCATCGCCGCCATGATGTCGGGCTGCTCGTCGTCCTCGCCCTGCAGCCGGGCCTGGGTCACGCCGGAGAACGGCCTGTCGCGCAGCTCCGGGAAGCCGGGGATCGCGACGATGTCCCAGAGATCGTCCATGCCAAGCATGCCGTCGACCTCGTAGACCTGACGATCCTCGATCCCGAGCGAGCTGACCAGGCGGTCGCGCTGACGCGGCTCGAGGCCGTTGACGATCTCGAGCCTGACGATCTCGCCGAAGCGGCGGCGGCGGATCTCGTCCTCGACGGCCTGGCGGACGTCGTCGGCCTCGTCGGAGACGTCGTAGTCGTTGTCCCTGGTAACCCGGAACAGCGCGTGATCGACGATCTCCATCCCCGGGAAGAGGGCGCCGAGATTGCGGGCGATGACCTCCTCGAGCGCGACGAAGCTGGTCCCGTCGGACAGCGGGATGAAGCGCCTCAGCAGCTCCTTCGGAACCTTCACCCGGGCGAGGATCTCCCCTTCCTGCTCGGGGTCCTTGAGAACGACCAGCAGGCTCAGCGAGAGATTCGAGATATACGGAAACGGGCGGCCCATGCCGAGCACCAGCGGGGTCAGAGCCGGGAACACCTGCTTGCTGAAGAGATGATCGAGCTCACGCCTGTCGTCCGCGGACGCCTCCGCGTAGGTGATGATCCGGATCCCGTACTCGGCGAGGGCCGGTCGCAGCTCACCGTCGAAGCTGGCGTCGAGCCGGGCGCGCTGCCCGATCACCTTCTCTCGGACCGCATCGATCTGCTCGGACGCGGTCATGCCGTCGGCGCCTCGTCCATCCAGTGCAGCGGCGACCTGGTCGTGCAGGCCCGCGACCCGGACCATGAAGAACTCGTCCAGGTTGCTCTCAGTTATCGCGCAGAACTTGACCCGCTCCAGCAACGGCAGACCGGGGTTCTCGACGAGCTGGAGGACGCGGTCGTTGAAATCCATCCACGACACCTGGCGGTTGAAGTAGAAGGACGGATCCGAGAGGTCGATCGAGTTGTCGGCAGCGCTGACCGAGACGTCGCCGCCAAGAACGGGGACGGCGACCACGTCGCCGTCCTCGGTCACCACCTCATCGGGACTCATTTCCACAGCAGCCTCATCCTAGAGCCGATGCGACGGGGCTTCAGCCACAAGTGTCGCGAGGCAGGCTCTCGTTCACGGAGTTCCGTCGAATACTTGCATCAACCAGGCTGCCCGAACTCCGTGGAAAGCCCGGATCTGGCGGGCAGCCGGCGTGGGGACGAGGCGGCTAGTGCCGCACCGGCGAGTCCGCCGGTGCCTCGCTCTCGAGCGCGCCGGACTTGAGCGCGTCGGCGAACCGGTCGTAGTCCGCCTCGGCCTGATCGGCGTAGGCCTCGCCGAATCGGGTGATCGCGTCGACGAACACCCCGCCCTTGCCGAGGTAGGCGGCGATCGCCACAGCGTCGGCGGAGCGTGCGTGCGCCCGGGCAAGCGTCCATCCGCAGAGACGAGCGTATCCGTCGAGCACGGCAGCGTCCATGGTCGCGATGTCCGCCGAGCCCTTCATGTCCTTGAGCTGCCGCCAGTAGTAGTCGCGGCCACCCGCCCGGAAGGGGCCGGAGCGCGGGGCGGCGGCGACGCTGGACCAGCCGAGCATGATGTCGCTGAAGGCCTGCATGAGCTGCTGTCCCTCGACCACGCGACGACCGGCGTTCTCATAGGCGCTCGGCCCGAGCTCGGGCTCGAGCGCCGAGGCGCCGGCCTCCTTGATCTGGAGGAAGAGCGGGTCCCCCTGGTCGCGGCCGATCAGCAGCGTCGCCAGGCAGCGCGTGCCGACGCTGCCGACGCCGACGACCTTGAGCGCGATATCGACCATCTCGTATCGCTGGAGCAAAACCTGCGTCCGCTCGGGCAGCGTTGACAGATACGCGTCATAGGCCCCAACCACCCGCTCCTGCCACTTTTCCGGGAGGTCTCCCTCGAGCTCCCGGAGCGGCACCAGCAGCGGCGGATCGGAGCGGATTCGCGGCTTCCCGTCCACTACCTCGGCAAGCTTCTGGAAGCTGCGCAGGCTGGTGCGCTGCCGCGCCTTGCGCTCGCCCTTCTCGAAGCGCTTCGCCTGCCTCTTCCTCGTGATCAGTGCGCGAACATCGTCGGCGTCGATCCGGTCGTACCAGAACTCGAGGTTGCCCATCCCGGAGAACTCGCGCATCGCCGCCCGGTAGTGGTCGGTTCCCGCGCTGCACACGGCCCGCGCCTTCTTCGGGCTCAGCCCGAGGCTGCGGGCCGCCAGCACCAGGCTCGCGGCCAACCGCTTCAGATCCCACTCCCAGGGCCCGATCGCGGTCTCATCGAAGTCGTTGACGTCGAACAGCAGAGCGCGCTCCGGCGAGGCGAACCCGCCGAAGTTGGAGAGGTGGGCATCGCCGCAGATCTGCGCCCGCAGCCCCGTCTCCGGAGTTCCCGCCAGATCGCCGGCCATGATCGCCGCGGTACCCCGGTAGAAGGCGAAGGCCGACTCGCCCATCCGCTGGTGGCGGATCGGGACCAGGAAGTCGATCCGGTCGGCGTCCTGCGCGGTGAGCAGGGCCACCGGGTCGGGTCGGTCGGGGGCCGGGCTCCAGTCGCCGTGGGACGATCGCGGGGCGGTCTTGCGAAGCGAGCGCCCGAGCTCCTCGCGTTCCGCCACCGGGAGCCGGAACCCGGCCTGTAGGTCGGTGGCCGCCTCTGCCATCAGCGCGTCCGATCCCGCAACGCCACTAGAGCAGCTTGCCGAGGAAAACCGTGGCTAGAGGCTTTCATCTACTCGCTCCCCTCCTCGGGTTCCACCTGCTTGGTCACCTGCTCGGCCGTCTCCGGTTCCACGGTGGAGCCGAGCAGCCGTCCCTTCTCGGCCTGGAACTCCTCCTCGGAGAGCACGCCGGAGTCGCGCAGGCGGCCGATCCGCTCCAGCGCATCGACGCGCGAGGACGCGGCCTCACTCTCCCGGCTCTCGGTCCTGGCGCGAACCCGGCGGCTTATCGAATCGCGGGTCTGCCCCGCCATCGTCTGCGCCATGCCCGCTGCCGAGAAGGTCGTCACCCGGTCGGGGAACTCAACCTCAGTCTGCCGGCGCAGCATCTCCGTGCCCAGGGCCAGCAGGCCGATCAGGATCAGCGAGGGCACCAGCCGCTCGAACCCCGCCGTCGGCGACCACCAGAAGAGCAGCACGAGGAGCACGGCGAGCCCGGCGTAGGCGATCCGCGGCTGGCGAAGATAGGGGGCCAGGACCCGGCGGATGGCGGTCGCGGGGCCGGTCGGGCCGGCGAGCCAGGCGGCGAGCACGATCGCGATGCCGTAGATGATCATCGCCCCGGCGGTCGTCGTCAGCAGCGAGGTGCCGATGTCCCAGACCGCCTGGGTAGCCGGCTGGGTCGAGGCCGTGGTCGTCAGCGAATCGACGACCGCGTTGCCGGCGACGCCGTGCAGGAAGAGGACGGTCAGGCCGGCGGCGCCGAAGCCGAAACCGACCGAGCGCAACACCTCGCGACGGCGACCGCGCGCGAGGTAGACGGCGAGCGCATACAGGCCGAGCGTCAGCGCGGTCAGAACCCAGGCCAGCGTCTTCAGCAGGTCGGCTGCGTCCTGGGCCTCCTTGAGCTCATCCGAGCGCAGGATCTCGAGCTGGGCGATGTCGGGCGGCAGCTTGCTGGCTAGATCACCCGGCAGGCCGATCTGGTCGGCGACCTGCCCGAGGATCGCCCCTAGATCGAGAGTGACCACTCCGCCCGTCGTTGAGAGGTTGTCGCCGCCGCCCTCGATCACCTCGATGAAGAGCTCGTGGGCGGTGCGGTTGGCCTCCTCCCAGGCGGTCTGCACCGGCGGCGTCTCCAGCGCCCGGTCGGCGATTTGGTCAGCAACCTGTCGCACTGCTCCGGCGGCCGGGTTGGCGAGCACCTTGAGCTCGGGGGGCAGCTGCTGGCGTATCTCGCGCTCGACGTTGACGCTCGCGTAGAGCTCGTCGACGAGATACGTCGACACCGCGTCGCGGATGTCCTGGTTTTCGAGCAGCTCGGTGCTGGTGTCGACCCAACTGTCGGTCTCGAGCAGCTGCCGCTGCGCCCAGATGGCGAAGACGGCGATCACAGCGATCAGCGTGGCGACTACGACGAGCGCAGTCGGTAGCCAGTGCCGGGGCGGCTTGCCGGCGCCCGCAGCCTTGTCGTCGGGCTTGTCCTCAGTCTGTTCGTCGGTCTCTGCCATCGGAAATCGCAGCCTCGAGCCCTGCGGCGGACCGCGACACTATCCACTCGCGCCTGCGGGCGCAGCGCGGTATGGGCTCCCGCTGTGGACCGCGCCCCCGGAGCCGACGTTCAGCGAAGCAAGTCGCCGATCGCGGCCAGGGTGCCGGCATCGACCCGGTAGTGCGCCCAGGTCCCCCGCTGCTCGCGAACCAGCAGCCCGGCCGCGGAGAGCACCTTGAGGTGGTGGCTGACGGTCGATTGGCTCAACCCGAGCGGCCCGGTCAGGTGGCAGACGCATGCCTCCCCATCGGACTGAGCCTGGAGCAGGCTGAGAATCCGCAGTCGGACAGGATCGGCCACCGCCTTCAGCGTCCGGGCCAGGCGCTCAGCCTCGTCTCGATCGAGGGCGGCGCCCGACAGTGGACGACAGCTGAGCTCGATCGGGGTCTCGGGGGCGTTGGCTGTGCCGCTCACGCAGCCGAGGGTACATCGATCACCATCGATGATACAAATGCATCGATGAACGTCGATCCTGTCAAGCGCCCGTCGGTGTTGTTCGTCTGCGTGCACAACGCGGGTCGGAGCCAGATGGCGGCCGGCTTCCTGGACCGGATCGGTGAGGGACGGGTGCGGGTTCACTCGTCCGGCAGCGAACCCGCTGACGATCTCAATCCAGTCGTCGTCGCCGCGATGGCCGAGCTGGGGATCGACATCTCGACCGAGTCCCCCAGGGGGCTCAGCGACGAGCTCATCGCTGAGGCGGACGTCGTGGTCACGATGGGATGTGGGGACGCCTGCCAGGTCCACCCCGGCAAGCGCTACGAGGACTGGGAGCTGGCTGATCCAGCCGGCCGTGACCTCGAGACCGTCCGCGAGATCCGCGACGAGATCGAGTCGCGGGTCCGGGAGCTGATCGAGAGCCTGGTTGGCTGACAAGCGCCCTAACCTCGCCCGCCGCGCCGCAGCCGAGGCGGTCGCGGCGTTTGCCCTCGTCTTCGCGGGCTGCGGAGCGATCGTCACCAATGCCGTCTACGGAGGCACCCTGGGCACAACGGGGGTTGCCCTCGCCTTTGGGCTGGTGATCATGGTCATGGTCTACGCGACCGGCCACCTCTCCGGTGCGCACATCAACCCCGCGGTGACGATCGCCTTCACGCTCAACCGGCACCTGCCGCTACGCGACGCAGGCTCCTACATTGCCGCCCAGCTCGCCGGGGCGATCGCTGCCGCGTTCGCCCTGCTGGCGATCTGGCCGTCGAAGCCCGCGGGGCTCGGCGCAACCGTGCCCACGGTCGGCGTCGGCTCGGCGTTTGTCTACGAGGTCATCCTCACCGGCCTGCTGATGTTCGTGATCATCTCCGTGGCGACCGACACCCGCGCGGTCGGCTCAGGCGCGGCGCTCGCGATCGGCGGAACGGTCGCGCTCGATGCGATCTTCGGGGGCCCGGTGACGGGAGCATCGATGAATCCGGCGCGCTCGATCGGGCCGGCCCTGGCCAGCGGGGTGTCCACCGACCTCTGGATCTATATCGCTGCACCGATCGTCGGGGCGACGATCGGTGCAGCCGCCTACCAGTTGATCCGTGGGCCGGCTACCGGCCGAGCGCAGCCGTCAGCCCAAGCGACGGCGCGGCGCCCCTCCTAGTCGTCCAGGAGCCGGTTCGCCGAGCGCTCGAGCGCCCCCCAAACGCCGCGCTCCTCGGCACGGTCCCAGGTCTCACGGAAACGCTCGAACAGGAGCCGGCGGCGCGCCACGAGATAGACCTCCAGCGCCTCGAGCCCGCGGTAGTCGGTTCGGTGGGGCGCGCGACCGGCCAGGGCCGGATCGAGGTCGCTCGCGTCGCCGGCCAGACCGACGACGGCGGCGGCATCCCGCTCCCGGATCTCCCGGCGATGCTCCCGGAGTTGCGGCAGCATCACGTCGGCGTCGTGCATCTCGCCAAGCAGGTCCTGCAGGTGCTTGGCCCGTCGACGCGCGGCCTCGGCAGGCGGCCCGAAGCAGAAGCCCGTTGCCTCGAGCACGTAGCGCAGGCGCTTGGCCGCGATCCTCATGTCGTGCTGAGCCGTGACCGCGTCCGGGTCGAGGGCCCGCGGGACGAAGCCTCGCAGCTCCCCTAGCCTGACCTTGACAGTCCTCGCCGCGTTCTCGCCCAGCGGGCCTGCGGGGTCGGTGCCCTTGATCTTCTTCGCCTTCAAGCCGGGCCGCTCTTTCGGTCGCTCGACTCGACCGCCGCCCGCGCCCCGGCGGCGAGCGCTCGCACGGCGGCGTCAATGCGCTCGACCCGCTCCGGCGTCACGTACGGCGCAAGCCTCTCGTTCGCCTCCAGTTGCTCTGCCCGGTAGCGCTCGATCAAGGAGCCGATCCCCCGCCGATCGGGACGCGGGACCGACTCGGCAATGCCCGTGAGCGTCGCGATCGCCACATCGCGGTCCCGGCGCTCCCCGAGCGCGTCCGCGACCTCCTTGACCTCGTTCAGCACCCGCTTGCGGGGGGCCTTCGGGAGACAGGCAGAGAACACCTCCAGCGCCGCCCGCAACCGCCGGGTGGCGACCCGCATGTCATGCACACCCTCGATCGCGACCGTGTCGAGCACTCCCTCGGAGTGCCGAACCAGCTCCGCGGCGCGTGTCTCGACGACCAGCGCCGCGGCCTCGGCAAAGGCCATCTCCGAGGAGAGGCCCTCGATCTCGGCCGGCTTCGCCATCGGCCCGCGAGTCTAGGACCGGAGCGAGCGCTCAGGCAGCGAGCGAACCGCCCTTGCCGCCCGCCTTGCCGTTGTCGTGCAGGCGATCGAGGATGATCCCCTCGCGCAGCCCACCCTTACCGATCTGCAGTGGCTGGCCGAGCATCTGGGAGATCTGCTCGAGCAGCAGGATGCCGGAGGGGAGGATCTCGACCCTGCGGGAGTCCAGCTCGAACTTCTTTGCGACGGCATCGGCGGTGTCGCCGGTCAGCACCCGCACGCCGCGCTCCAGCGTCTCGTACTCGAGCACGGCGCCGACCAGGCGGCGCAGTGAGGTCGCGCTGCCGCCGACGGCAACCGCCTGATCGGGCTGGCGGATCTCGACGCCCTCGAAGAAGTCCGAGATCCGGTCGCGGAGCGCGCGGATCTCGAGCCGGCCCAGGCGGGTCCGACCGCAGGAACTCCTCGGCGAGCATCCCGGAACCGATCTTGAACGAGTGCACCTCCGTGACGCCGTCGGCGACGCTGCCGAGGATCACCTCCGACGACCCGCCGCCGACGTCGACGACGCCGAGATCACCCTCGACCGGGTGACCGAGCGTCTTGGTCGCGCCGATGAACGCCAGGCGGCCTTCCTCGTGGTCGCTGAGCACCTCGACCGGCAGGCCGGCCACGCGCGCGATCTCCGCCGCGACCTCCTCGCCGTTGCTCGCCTCGCGGATCGCCGCGGTCGCGACCACCCGGATCGCTTCTGCGCCGAGCTCGTCCGCGAGCCGCACCTGGGTCGCGACCACGTCGGCAACCTCCGCCGTCTTCTCCTCGGAGATGTTGCCGTCGCTCTTCGCGTCGCGCCCGATCCTGGTGTAGGCGCGCTGCTCCATCACCTTGCGAAGCTGCCCACCGTCCGGCTCGGCAACCAGTACGCGGGTCGTGTTCGAGCCGATATCGATCGCCGCGCAGAGCATGTGGCCGGGGACCATCATCCCAGAACGCGGACCGCCGGACCGCCGCTTGATTCGGCGGGCCGCCAGCACCGATCCGTCCGCTCCACCGGAGGCCGTCATCGCGGCAGCAACGGCTTTCCACGCGAGGCGGGCATCGCCACGAGTCTCCTCGAGCGACCGGCGGAAGCCGCGCCCCGAGCCGCCGGCTGAGCCTCAGTCCCCGGCTCCCGCGACTGCCTCGGGATGCGAGGCATCCTCGAACTCGCGGAACAGGCCGGTGACGACGAACGCCGTCTGCTCACCGATGTCGACGGCGTTGTCGCCCATCCGCTCGAGCGCCCTCGCGACCAGGAGCATCGTCGTCGCCCACTCGCGCACGTCGTGGTCGTCGCCGATCGCGATCGCGCGGTGGAAGACCTGGCGGTTGAGATCGTCGACGACATCGTCCTGACGCACGAGGTCGCGGGCGAGATCCACATCGCGTGAGCCGAACGCGACCTTCGCCTGGCCGATCAACGAGCGCACGTGGCGGCCCATCGTGACGATGTCGTTGAGCATCTGCTCGTCGTAGGGGGGCTCGTGACCGGTCAACGGGATCACCTTGGCGATGTTCACGCACTGGTCCCCCATCCGCTCGACCGACTTCATCAGGTGCAGCAGGGCCGAGATCAGGCGCAGGTCGGTGGCGACCGGGCCCTGGGTCGCCAGGAGCGCCAGGATCGACTGGTGCACCTCGAGGTAGCGACCGTCGATCCGGTCGTCGTCGGCGACCACCTGCTCGGCAAGCTCGATGTCGGAGTGCTCGACCGCCTCGAGCGTGCGGTTCAGCGTCTCGATGACGAGATCGAGTCCTCCCAGCGCCCGCTGCTCGAGCTCTTCGAGCTCGGCCTGGTAGCGCAGCCGGGTGCTCTCCGCCATCGCCTCAGCCGACCTTCCCCGAGACGTAGTCCTCGGTCCGCGGATCGCTCGGATTGGTGAAGATCTTCTTGGTCTCGGCACACTCGATGATCCGGCCCCAGCGGTCTGCCTCGTCGCCGTCGAGCTCGACCATCAGGAATGCGGTCCGATCGGAGACCCGCGCGGCCTGCTGCATGTTGTGGGTCACGATCACGATCGAGAAGTCCTTCTTCAGCTCCATCATCAGGTCCTCGATCTTGCCGGTCGAGATCGGGTCGAGAGCCGAGCAGGGCTCGTCCATGAGGATCACGTCGGGCTCGACGGCGAGACAGCGGGCGATGCAGAGTCGCTGCTGCTGGCCGCCCGACATCCCGAAGGCGTTGTCGTCGAGCCGGTCCTTGACCTCGTCCCACAGCGCGGCTCGCCGCAGCGCGCGCTCGACGATCCCGTCCATGTCACCCTCCATCTTCAGCGTCTTCGGACCGAAGGCCACGTTCTCGTAGATCGACTTCGGGAACGGATTCGGCTTCTGGAACACCATCCCGATCAGCTTCCGAACCTGGACCGGATCGACGGTCGGGCCGTAGAGGTCCTCGTCGTGGTAGAGGACATGACCACGGACCTCGGCGATCGGCACGAGATCGTTCATCCGGTTCAGGCAGCGGATCAGGGTGCTCTTGCCGCATCCGGAGGGTCCGATCAGGGCGGTGACGTCGTTCTTGTAGATCTCCATCGAGATCTCCTGGACGGCCGGAACGCCGGCGTAGAAGACGGAGACGTCCTGGAGCTCGAAGACGTTCTCCCTGGCGGCGTCTCCGGCGCCACTCTGGAAGTCGGTCCGGATCGCGATCCCAGCGTGGGCCGCGGTCTGCCCGTCCGCCCGATTCGGATCTCCCTGCCTCTGTTGCTGTTCGTCGGTCATCGACTTCGTCACATTACTCTCCTACCAGCGTTGCTCGTAGCGGTTTCTCAGCCAGATTGCGAAGGAGTTCATCGCGATCAGAAACGCGAGCATGACGATGATTCCCGCTGCCGCGAGCACCCGGAACTCGTCCGAGGGCTGCTTCGCCCAGTCGAAGATCTGCAGCGGCAGAGCGGTGTAGCCGGAAAAGGGCCGCTCGGATCAAAGGTGATGAAGGTCGCGGCGCCGAGGGGAATCAGCGGCGCCGTCTCACCGATCGCCCGCGAGAGCGCGAGGATCACGCCGGTCGCGATCCCGGGAA
This sequence comes from uncultured Solirubrobacterales bacterium, assembly GCA_963700785.1. Taxonomy (GTDB): domain Bacteria; phylum Actinomycetota; class Thermoleophilia; order Solirubrobacterales; family 70-9; genus CAXMST01. The sequence continues at coordinate 42,426 of CAVOYZ010000005.1, read as the reverse complement.
TCGCAGCCGGCAGCACCTGATGGCGGATCGTCTGCCACTGGGTTGCGCCGAGCGCCAGCGAGCCCTCGCGGATCGATGGGGGCACGGCCCGGATCGCCTCGCGGGCGACGAGGATCACGATCGGCAGGACCAGCAGCGCCAGGGTGATCGAGGCGGTCAGCACGACGAAGCCGAGGTTGAGCGGCGCCCGGGCGACGAAGGCGAGTCCGAGCAGGCCGTAGATGATCGATGGAACCGCGGCGAGGTTCTGGATGTTCAGCTCGACCGCTCGCGCCAACCGGCTCTCGGCGCTCGCGTACTCCTCGAGGAAGACCGCGGAGCCGATCCCGATCGGGACGATGAAGAGGACGACGAAGACCATGATCCAGAACGTGCCGATCAGCGCCGAGCGGAGGCCGGCGTTGGCCGGCAGCGACGAGGTGCCCTGCGTGATCAGATCGAGGTTGAGCCGGCTCCAGCCCGCGACCAGGTTGTCGGCGATCAGCAGTCCGAGCCCGACCAGAGCGAGCGAGACCGCCAGCATCAGCACCGCGCCGAAGACCGTATTGCGGATCACGTCGCCGCGAGGTTGGTCGCTGAGCATCTCCTCGGTCACGCCGCGGGCGCCCGCGACCCCGATCGCCGCCCGCGCCGTGCTCGGGCTGTACTCCTCGCGGGCCATCTACTCGTAGACCTCTCGGTACCGGCGCACGAGCCGGATCGAGAGCAGGTTCATCAGGAGCGTCATCAAGAACAGCAGCGCGGCGACGGCGAAGACGGTCTTGTAGGTGATCGTCCCGGTGCCGATGTCGCCGGTGGCGACGCTGCCGATGAACGAGGTCATCGCCTGGATCGAGACGACCGGGTTGAAGTTCTCCAGCAGGTCCTGGTTCGGCGTGTTGCCGGCGGCGAGCAGCACGATCATCGTCTCACCGATCGCGCGTGAGACGGCGAGGATGATCGAGGCGACAACCCCCGAGAGCGCCGCCGGGAAGACAACCTTGGTGGCGACCCTCGCCCTCGTCGCACCGAGTGCGTAGGCACCCTCGCGGAGGCCGCCGGGGACCGCGCTCATCGCGTCCTCGGAGACGGAGGCGATGATCGGCACGATCATCAGCCCGATCGCGAGGCCGGCGGCCGCAACGCTGAAGATGCCGGGCTCCTGGCCGAGAAAGCCGGGCCAGACGTCCCGGATCACCGGGGTGATGAAGACCAGCGCGAAGAAGCCGAGCGCGACCGTGGGGATGCCCGCGAGGATCTCGAGCACCGGCTTGACGATCCGCCGCACGCGGGGACTCGCGTACTCGCTGAGGTAGACGGCGGCGCCGAGCCCGATCGGGATCGCGAAGACGAGCGCCCAGAGCGTCACCGAGAGCGTCCCGAACACGATCGGCAGGACGCCGAAGCTCGCCGGCTCGAAGGTCGGGCCCCAGTCGGTGCCGAAGAGGAACTCGGAGACCGGGACCTCGCCGAAGAACTCGACGGTGGGAATCAGCAACGAGAAGACGATCGCGGTCGTGGTCAGCACCGAGATGCCGGCGCACGCTGCCAGCAGCCAGTAGATCAGTCGCTCACCGTAGCGCGGGCTCGCAGCCTCCAGGCGCGGCCGGTCGAGGGCCGGCGCCGTGGAGGCTGCGATCTGTCCCGAGCTTTCCATCATCCGTTCAGATGACCGGCCGGCCGGTCTAGCCGGCCAGCGAGTCGACCTTGTCCTGGGCCTCGGTCAGCTGCGCATCGGTCAGGCCGATGAAGCCGATCTGCTCGCCGATCGGGTTTGCATTCTCGACGTAGAAGTCGACGAACGCCTTGGTGGCCTCGTCCTTCAGCGCCTGGCCCGACGGGTAGATGTACAGGCCGCGGGCAAGCGGCGTGTAGGTCCCGTCCTGAACCGTCTCGACCGAGGGCGCGACGCAACCGTCGCCACCGTCGATCGCGGCCGCCTTCAGCGAGCCCTGGTTCGCCTCGAAGAAGGAGAAGCCGAAGTAGCCGATGCCACCTGCCTCACCCTCGACGCCGGTCACGGTCAGGTTGTCCTGCTCGCCGACATCGTTGTAGTCCTTGGTCTGCACGCCCTCCTCGCCGTTGACCGCCTCGGTGAAGTAGTCGAACGTGCCGGAGTCCGTGCCCGGGCCGAAGCGCGAGATCGAGTCGCCGAACTCGGCGTCGAGATCGGTCACGTCAGACCAGCTGGCGACCGGGTCCTTCGGGCCCCAGATCTGGGCGAGCTGATCGACCGACAGGCAGCTGACCGGGTTCTGCGGGTTGATGACGACAGTCAGGGCGTCGTTGGCAACCTGGACCTCCTCGTACTCGACGTTGTCCTTTGCGCAGGCGTCCTCCTCCTCGGGCTCGATCTGACGCGATGCGTCGTTGATCGCGGTCTCGCCGACGCAGAACTTCTCGAAGCCGCCGCCGGTGCCGGACTCGCCGACCTGGATCTCGACGTCGGGGTTCTGTCGGTTGAACTCCTCGGCCACCGCCTTGGTCAGCGGGCCGACGGTGCTCGAGCCGTCGATCACGATCGAGCCGGAAAGGCCGGAGGGCGTGTCGCCGCCACCGCCGCTCGTACTGCTGCTGTCATCGCTGCCGCAGGCCGCGACGCCAAGGGCGAGCAGGCCGCCGGCGACGGCCAGCGAAAACCACTTGCGTGTAGTCACTTTGGTCTGTCTCCTTGCGTAGATGGACGTTGCTGGCGTGCGGTGCGGGCTGCTGCCCGCATGAGGAACCCCCCTCGCACGGCAACTGAAGGCTCCCAAGCGCTGCACTTCAGCTTGTTACGCGGCTGTAGCGCCGTTGTGAAGATGATGTGAACCCCGCGCCACGGGGAAGCAGCGCTCTAGACAGCTTCAGAGCGAGCCGGCGCGGCGTCCTCTGGCTCGGTGGCCGGCTCGGTGGCGGCGATTGCCGCTCCGTCACTGCCGATCTGCTCGGGCTCGAACCGGTAGCCGATCCCGAAGTGGGTGTGGATGTAGCTCCAGCCGGGGGAGCCCTTCTCGATCTTCGAACGGAGCTTGCGGACGAAGACGTCAACCGAGCGATCGCCGTGGGCCATCTCGTAGCCCCAGACGCGGCGGTAGATCTCCTCGCGCTCGAACACCCTGCCCGCGCCGCCCGCGAGGGTGCTGAGCAGCTCGAACTCGCGGCGGGTCAGGTCGAGGGTGCGACCGGCCACGTATGCCTGGAACTGGTCCTGGCGGATCTCGAGCTCACCGATCACGACGGGACCCTGCTCCTGCTCGGCAAGCCCGCGTCGACGGCGTCGAACGACGGCCTCGATCCGCGCCATCACCTCCTCCGGATGGCAGGGCTTGGCCACCCAGTCGTCGGCACCGAGCCGCAGCCCGCGGACCCGCTGGGCCACGGTCGAGTTCGACCCACAGACGACGATCCCCAGGCCCGGGAGCATGCCCGACACCCGTTCGAGAAAGCGCCAGCCCTCCTCGGGCCCGAGTACGGTGAGATCGACCACCAGCGCGTTCAGCTTCATCGCCACCAGCTCGTCGGCCGGAACGCCTCCGGGCAGCACCCGGTACTCCCAGCCGGCGGCGTCGAGCCGGTTGCCGAGCACCTTGAGAAAGGCTGTGTCCCGGTCGATGACCGCGACCCTGATCGTTCCACGCTGTGGGCTCATGAGCTTCCGGCGGTAGGGCTCTTTCTGGTCACAAGCGCCTTCTCGGAGCTTGCGTCCACGGTCATGGTAGCCGCCCTGACGCCGGCGAAACCGCCGCCGAGCCGCGTTTCACAGATTCTTCACAACCACGTATCCGGATCTTCACGACGGCCGCCCGCGCCGGCGTCAAAGTGCCCACCACACGAGCTCCTCTCTCGTGCGGCGCGCGATCCACTCCCTGCCCCGGGTCGCGCGCCCCCACTTTCTTCCGGAGCGGCCCGCTTGCACCGCGGGCCGCTCCGATCGGGTCAGAATGGCTGCTGTGCCAGAGCCGGAGCCCGCAGTCAAGCCCGCCAGGAGAGGCCGGATGCTGGCGCTGCTCGTCGCTCGCCCTGATCCTCTCGATGTCGACCTGGTTCTCGGCCTCGGCGGTGATCCCCCAGCTCCGCACCGAGTGGGGGCTCGGCACCGGTGCCGCAGCCTGGCTGACGATCGCCGTGCAACTCGGCTTCGTCGCCGGCGCGCTCGGGGCGGCGCTGCTCAACCTCGCCGACGTCTTCAGGCCGCAGCGCGTGATCCTCGCCGGGACGATCGGCGCGGCTCTGGCCAACGCCCTGATCGTGTTCGCCGGCGCCGCGGCCGGCGCGCTCCCACTGCGCTTTCTGACCGGGGTGGCGCTGGCGCAGGTCTACCCCCCGGCGCTGAAGGTGATGGCGACCTGGTACCGCGAGGGCCGTGGCACCGCGCTCGGGATCCTGGTCGGCGCGCTGACCGTCGGCTCGGCCCTCCCGCATCTGATCAACGGGCTCGGCGGACTCGACTGGCGGTTGGTGATCGTCGTCACCTCGGCCCTGACGCTCGCGGGCGGCCTGATCGCGGCGACGATCCCAGACGGCCCGTTCCCGTTCCCGCGGGCGAGGTTCGATCCGGGGCAGGCGCGGCGCGCGCTGTCGAACCGGGGCGTAAAGCTCGCCAGCCTCGGCTACTTCGGGCACATGTGGGAGCTGTACGCGATGTGGGCGTGGTTCGTGGTCTTCTTCGGCGCCGCGCTCGAGGAGCGGGGTCAGGCTTCGGGCTCGGCCGCCGCATTCGCGACCTTCGCGGTGATCGCCGTCGGCGGTGTCGGCTGTTGGGTCGGGGGCATGCTCGGCGATCGCTGGGGCAGGACCCGGACCACCGCGCTGATGATGGCGATCTCGGGGGCCTGCGCGCTGTCGATCGGACTGTTCTTCGGCGAGCCGACCGTGGTCGTCCTGATCGTCGGCCTGATCTGGGGCTTCACCGTGGTCGCCGACTCGGCCCAGTTCTCGACGATCGTCACCGAGCTCGCCGACCAGGCCTACGTCGGCACGGCGCTCACCCTGCAGCTCGCGCTCGGATTCACCCTGACCGTCGCGACGATCTGGCTGCTGCCGTTCGTCGAGGACACGGTCTCATGGCGCTGGGCATTCGTGCTGCTCGCGCCCGGGCCGGCGCTGGGCATCGTCGCGATGCTGCGCCTGCGCGCGGCGCCGGAGGCACGACTGATCGCCGGCGGTCGTGGTTGATCGCGGCCGGGCCGGCCGCTCAGAAGGTCGCCGGCCGGATGCCCTCGGCGATCAGGATCAGGATCCCGACGCCGATCACCACCCGGTAGACGACGAACGCGTCGTAGGAGTTGCTGCGCACGTAGCTCAGCAGGCCGGCGATCGCGAGATAGCCCGAGACCGCCGCCGCGATCATGCCGACGATCATCGGCCCGACGACACCGTCGGGCAGCCCGTCCTTGATCGCCTCGTAGCCCTTGACCGCGCCGGCACCGGCGATCGCCGGCACGCCGATCAGAAACGAGATCCGCGCCGCTGTGTCCCGAGTCAGGTGCAGGTAGCGGCCCATCGTGATCGTCACCCCGGAGCGGGAGGCGCCCGGCGCGAACGCGATCACCTGGGCGAGGCCGATGTAGAGGCCGTAGCGGAGCCGGACGCTGTCCATGTCCTTGTCCTGGGGCCGGCGGTCCGCGTGGGCGAGAATCAGGCCGCCGACGATCAACTCGACTGCGATCATCCACGGCTCACCGAGGGACCTGTCGATGAAGTCGGCGGTGAGCCCACCGACCACCACGGCCGGGATCGTCCCGACGATGATCACCCAGGCGATCCGCTCGTCACCGCGACCGATCGAGCGACTGCGGAGCGTGCGCGTGAACGCCTGCCAGATCTTGATCACGTCATGCCGGAAGTAGCTGAGCACCGCGGCGAGCGTGCCGATGTGGAGGGCGACGTCGAAGGTCTTGTTGAACTCCGGGTTGTCCCGCAGGAAGTCGTAGTCCTGCAGCCAGGGCACGAGGATCAGGTGGCCGGAGGAGGAGATCGGAAGGAACTCGGTCAGGCCCTGCACGATCCCGAGCAGCAGTGCTTCCAGCTCGGACATGGCGGCGGATGGTAGAGCCAGTCGGGTAAAGTGCCGCTAATGCAAGCTGGCTCGCAGCTCCTCCGCCGGACCGCCCTGGCGCTCGCCTCTCTCGGGCTCGCAGCGCTGGTCCTGGCCCCACCGGCGGGCGCGGCCGACGGCGAGGGTCTGCTCGGCCGTCCCACCGACTTCGAGATCACGATGTGGGGCTTCGGCGTGATCGCCCTGTTCATGATCCTGCCGGTGGTGCTCTCGATCATCCAGCACAAGCTGGACACCCGCAAGGAGCGGGCCCGGGAGCAGCTCGAGCGCGTTCGTCGCCCGTAAGCGGTCGGCGGCGGTCGCCGCTTGGCGGCGATCCCTTGTTAGGAAACCGTGTGTGATTGTCGTCACACTTGCCTAATCTTCGGGCAGGAGCGGGGTACCCTCCCGCGAACTGGACGTTTCCCCAATGCCTAACCCGGCTCCGTAGCCGGGGCGGGGGAACCACCGGGCCGAGCGGCGCGATCCACGCGCCTCGACGCCCAACCGGGGCGAATCCGCTTCAACGGCCCAAGCGGCCGGGACCGGTAGCGCGACCCACCGCGCGAGCCCGACAGCTAACCCCGCAGGCGGAAGTGAGGACCGATGGACTCCCAGCACCTACAGCCCCGCCTGCGCGCCATGTCGCGGCTCGCCGCGATCGCCCTCGTGGCGGCGGTGCCCGCCGCGGCGATCGGCGCCGAGCCGACGGCCGACCTGGGGGCCGCCGCCGCGACCGGTCGCACCGCGCTCGAGCGCGTCTACGATCCGATCGAGCAGGTCGCCGAGCGGGCATGGTCGCGGCCCGATCGCCGCAGCGGCCCCTTCCACCCGGTCCGCGGCAGCGTCGGCTACGGAAGCGCCGAGGCCGCCTTCGGGAACGCGCGCGGACGAGCCCACGAGGGCCAGGACATCTTCGCCGACGCCGGCACCCCGGTGATCGCGCCGGCGGACGGCCTGATCGTCGACCGCGGCAGCGACGGTGGCCGCGGCAACTGGCTTGCGATCTACGACCCCGAGCGGCGGCTGACCTACTCGTACTTCCACCTGGCCGCCCCCGCCGGCGGCGTCGGGCGAACGGTCGAGGCGGGCGATACCGTCGGGCGGGTCGGCTGCAGCGGCTCTTGCTGGGGCGATCACCTCCACTTCGAGATCCGCCGCGGCAGAGGCCCCTACGGAGCGGCGATCGATCCGCTGCCGCGGCTAGAGGACTGGCGACAGCTCCGGCGCTAGCGGCCGAACCCGCGCCGACTAGGATGCGCCCGTGGCGGACAGGACCAGCTACGAGCGCGTCGGCAGCGCCGCGGTGCTGACGATCGAGCGGCCCGAGCGACGCAACGCCGTCGATCGCGAGACCGCCGACGAGCTGCTCGCCGGCTACCGGGAGTTCGAGGCCGACGACGATGCGCGCGTGATGGTCCTCACCGGCGCCGGTGAGCTCGCCTTCTGCGCCGGCGCCGACCTGAAGGCGCTCGCCGCCGTCGGCCCCGCCCATCCGACGAGCTGGTCGGCGGCTACATGGACCGGCCCGAGGGACCGATGGGCTTCACCCGCCTGACCCCGAGCAAGCCGACGATCGCGGCAATCAGCGGCTACTGCCTGGCGGGAGGGCTCGAGCTCGCCCTCTGGTGCGATCTGCGCGTCGCCACCCAGACGGCGAGGCTCGGGTACCCCGAGCGACGCTGGGGGGTCCCGCTGGTCGACGGCGGCACCCAGCGCCTGCCGCGGATCATCGGCCTCGGCCGGGCGCTCGACCTGATCCTCAGCGGCAGGATCATCGAGGTCGGCGAGGCACACGACTGGGGGCTGGTGAACGAGGTCGTGCCGGCGGGCGGCCATCTCGACCGCGCGCTGGAGCTGGCCGAGGGAATCGCCTCATTCCCGCAGGAGACGATGCTGTCGGATCGCCGTGCAGCGATCATCGGCTCGGCGATGGAGCTCGAGCCCGGCCTCGCCTACGAGGCCGCAGTCGGGCGCGAGGTGATCGACGTCGCAATCCGCGGCGCCGGCCGTTTCGCCGCCGGCGAGGGCCGCGGCGGTGCCGGCGCGGGCGCCTAGCTAGATCCGGAACTCGCCCAGCAAGCGCTTCTCGGTCTCGCCGGTGACCGCTGCGATCACCTCGACATGACCCTCGAGCGGCGTGCCGCGGATCTTCGTCGCGAGCAGGTCGTCGACCTGGAAGATGCCGGCCGAGTTGTTCATCTCGATCTCGACCCGGATCGGGCGGTCGGAGCCCTTCTCGATCGTCACCCGATCGATCGCCGCCGCAGAGATCGAGTGGATCCCGACCTCGCCCCGCTCGACCGGTAGCCGCGCCCGCCCCTCGGCCATATCGAGCGCGTCGGCGACCCGGACCACCCCCGCCTCCAGCGTGTAGGGCTCCCCGCGCCTTCGGTGGCCGATGATGCAGTGCAGGGCCTCGGAGGCGATCACCGTCAGCTCGGGCTCGTCGTAGATCTCGGCGAGCAGCTCGCGCAGCTTGCGGTCGGCGATGAACAGGCTGTAGGCCTCGTGGTCGGCGCGATGGATGCCCATCCCCGTGTCGTGCAGGAGCGCTCCGGCGGTGACCACGACCTCCGCGTCGCGCTCGCCGAGCCCGTGGTCGGTGACGACGGCCGGCTCGATTCCGCCCTTGATCGCGAGGCGCAGCATCCGCAGCGCGATGTTGGCGACGATCTGGATATGGACGCGACTGTGGTCGGACATCCCGAGCCGCTCGGAGGTGATCTGCTGCATGTACCAGCGGGCGCTGATCTCGGGGTCCGAGTTGACCGCTTCGAGCAGCCTCTCGAGCCGCCGGTTGCCGCGGGTCGGGACCTTCACCCCGAGCGAACCGACGCGGTCGGCGAGCTTCTGCTTGTCGTCTGGCACTATCGCTCAGTCTTGCGGATCGCGGAGACGAGGTTGCCGGCACCTCCGCCTCACCGGCCGGCGCCCGTCAACCGGCCAGAGCGCCCGCGTAGACCTGCCAGGCGAGCGCCGACTTCGCCGTCAGGCTGAGGACGATGTAGGCGCGCTCGCCGAACAGGTAGTCGCGCCAGCGACCAACCTGCCGGTACTGGAGCCACATGTTGACCGCGAACAACGAGAACAGCACCAGCAGGCTGAAGAAGATGCCATAGACGAAGCCGGGCACGCTGCCGGTCTCGGCCTGGGCTCTGGCCAGCTGGATCCCGATCGCCGCCCAGGGAGCGATGCCGACCAGCGAGCCGAGCCAGAACGGAAGCCAGTCGGCATCCGGCCCCGGCTTGCTGCCGCGCTCCATCAGCAGCCCGAAGAGGATCATCGCGGCGTTGACGACGAAGATCGGCAGCAGGGCGGTCAGCTCCCAGATCCCTGCGAGCATCGCGATCAACACCACCATCAGCGAGGCGCTGATCGAGTACTCCCACCAGCGCGCGTAGTTGATCCCGCGGGCGAGGTTGCGCTCGTACCAGGGCCTGATCGGTGCGCTCGCGACCGCCAGGTGGTCGATCGCGGCGAGATAGAGGAACGCGGCGACCGCCGGCGCGAACGGCAGATCGAAGAGCGGCTCGCCGCGGATCAGCTCCGCCGCGGCGGGCGGGCCGTCGATCCAGCTCGCATAAACGGGCAGCGACGCATCGCTCGCGATCAGCAGCAGCAGGGTCGCCTGCGCAGCGTGCAGCAGGCCGACGATCAGGTTCCAGCGGCGCAGCTGCGCCGAGTCCGCGGGCGTGATCGAGGCGTCGGTCACCGTTTGGGAGCCCGGGTCGGTCTTCGCATCGGGCTAGACGCTACTCGCCAGCTCGAGCAGCTCGTCCAGCGACTGCTCGATTCCGTTCGCCAGCACGCCCAGATCGGGGACGGCAGCGCGATCCGCAGCGAGGCCGAAGACGACCTCGCCGTCGTAGCTGGCGACGGCGATCCCGAGCGCGTGGTAGGCGAAGATCGGCACCAGCGGGAAGATGCGCTGCAGCGGCGCGCCGAGCGCGTAGAGCGTCATCTGCGGGCCCGGAACGTTGGTGATCGTCACGTTGAACAGCCGCGGCGTGTAGGCGAGGCGCGCAACCGCCGCGTGGACGACCGGCGGCGCCAGCCCGGCGAGGTCGACGAGCGCATCGGCACCGGCCGCCTGGGTTCCGCGCTTCAGCGACTCGGCCGCCTCGATCGTCTTCCGGTGGCGCTGCAGCGGGTCGGGCTCGGCGACGGGCAGCTCGACGAACAGCGAGCTGACACGGTTGCCGAGCTTCATCGCCTCGGTTGTGCTTCGCAGGCTGACCGGGACCATCGCCCGCAGCCCGCGCCGGTCCGGCTCCTCCCCGCGGTCCGCGAGCAGGTGCCGCAGGCCTCCCGCCGAGACCGCAAGGACAACGTCGTTTACGGTGCCGCCCAGCACCCGCTTGATCAGCTTCAGGTCCTCGAGCGGGACGCCGACCGCGGCGAGCCGGCGGGTCGCCCCGATCTCGACGTTGAGGCTGCTCTCGGGCGCGCCCCGAAGCTCGTCTCGCACCAACAGCTCGGCCACCCCGCGGGAGCGGGAGAGCATGCCGCCGAGCTTGCGCGGGTGCAGGGCGAGGTCGAGGCCCGCGCGGGCTCCCTCCGAGATCAGCGAGAGCGGGCCGTGGATCCCACCCTCGTTGTCGGGGGGCGGCTCGAAGGCGGCGAGCGGCCCAGGCTCGCCGTCGGGCGCATCCGGCTCGGGATCGAGGATCAGGGCGGTCACGGAGGCGCCGCTGACGCCGTCCACCAGGCAGTGGTGCACCTTTGCCGCGATCGCCCAGCGTCCCTCGGCCAGTCCGTCGATCAGAGTCATCTCCCAGAGCGGGTGGGCGCGATCGAGCCGGTGCGAGTAGAAGTCGCTGAGCCAGTCGAGCAGCTCCTCCGGGCCACCGGGGGAGGGCAGGGTCGCGTGGCGAACGTGAGCGGCGATGTCGAAGGCCTCCTCGTCGACCCAGGTCGGCCAGCTCAGCCCCCCGGTCTGCGGCTGCGAGAGCCGGCGGCGAAAACGCGGCAGCAGCGAGAGACGCGAGTCGAGGAGCTCGCGCACCTGCTCGACGCCCGGCACCCCGCCGTCCGGCAGCGGCGCGAACTCCATCGCCCACCCGACGTGCATGTGCGAGGACAGATCCCCCTCCTCGAGCTCGAGGAAGGATGCGTCCAGCGGCGTCAGGTGGTCGGTCACGATCGGCTCTCCGGGTTGGATCGTAGGGGCCAAAATAGACTCGTGCGCGCGTGACGACCAAGCCCCCCCGAGCAGCGGCCGTAACCCAGGCGTCGGAGAGCAGCCGTTCCCTCACGATGACACGCGACCAGCAGCGGTTCGCATCGTGGATGACCGACGTGCTCGTCTACATCGTCGTCCTCAACCTGTTCGTCGAGTTCGTCGACACCGTGGTGATCGACTCGTTCTGGATCTCGATCCTGACCGCGGTCCTCCTGAAGCTGATGCTCGATTCGCTGGTCGGCCTCGAGCACCGGGTGGCAGGCTACTTCCGGTCCCGGGAGGGGCGGCTCTACACGGTCCTCGGCGCGGTGTCGATCTTCTCAATCCTGTTCTGCGGCAAGCTCCTGATCCTCGAGGCGGTCAACTTCGTGTTCGGCGAGCACGTCGAGCTCGGTCACTTCGTCGAGATCGTTGCCCTGATCGTGGCAATGATGGGTACCCGGCGCGCGATGCAAGCTGTCTACGACTGGCTCGGGTGAGACGCGGGCCCGGTGTCGCTGTCGATCCTTAGTATCGGACCGCGATGGAGGGCGCAGCCGCGATCGACCCGACCGACGTTCTCGGTGCCGAGCCGCCGAGCTTCTCTATCGATGAGGCGGCGGAGATCGCGGCGCGGGAGTTCGGCCTTCGCGGTCGCGCCTCGGGCCTCGCCAGCGAGCGCGATCAGAACTTCCTGATCGATGACGGCGCCGACGGGCGCGCCGTGCTGAAGATCTCGAGCGCCGTGGAGCAGACGGCCGTGGTCGAGATGGAGATCGCCGCCGCGCTGTACGCCAAGCGCGCCGATCCCGAGCTGCCGATAGCGCTGCCCCGGCGAACCACGGCGCACCGCGACGACGGGGGGTCGGACCCGGCGGCCTACCACGCGGCGGCGGAGGCGCCCGCGGGTGCGCTCCACCGAGTGCGTATGTACGAGTTCATGCCGGGGGAGGCGTCGGCCGACGCGCTCGCCCTGGACCACGACGCGCTCTGGGACTTCGGTCGGGTCGTCGCGCGGCTCGGGCGCGCGTTGCGGGGCTTCTTCCATCCCGCGGCGGGGCGGGTGCTGCTCTGGGACGTCCAGCACGCGCCGCACCTGCGTCCGCTCGCCGAGCAGATCCCCGACCGGCGGCGCCGGGCACTGGTGGGGCGGGTCCTCGATCGGTTCGAGGAGCACGTCCTGCCGCGCTGGCCGCTGCTCAGATCTCAGGTGATTCACGGCGATCTGAGCCTCGACAACGCGACGCTGGACGACGATCGCCGGGTCACCGGCATCCTCGACTTCGGCGACATGAGCCACACGGCCCTCGCCTGCGACATCTCCTCCGCCTGGGCCTCGCTCGTCTGGGGGCGCCGCGGCGACGAGCTGTACGAAGCGGCCGCCGCGCTGCTCGACGGCTACCGGGAGGTCACCCCTCTCGAGGAGATCGAGCTGTCGCTGCTCGCCGATCTGCTCGCAGCCCGGGCGGCGGCGGCGGCCTCGATCTCGGCCGTACGCGTCGCACGCCACCCCGACAACGCCTACATCGCCGGCTTCGACGAGGAGGCCTGGCCGCTGCTGGAGATCTACGACGAGCTCGGGCCAGAGGAGGCCGGCCGCCGCTTCGGCGGGCGTTCGTTCTCACGCGCGGCCCCGATCGCCGACCTGCTCGACCGCCGCCGCCGCTCGCTCGGGTCGGCGCTGATGGCCCCCAGCTACGAGCGCCCACTCCATCTGGTCGGCGCCGGCGGCGTCTGGATGTTGGATGCCGAGGGGCGGCGCTACCTCGACTGCTACAACAACGTCCCCGTCGTCGGGCACTCCCATCCGCGCGTCGTCGAGGCGCTCGCCCGGCAGGCGCGCCGGCTGAACACGAACATGCGCTACCTGCACGAGGCGGTGATCGAGCTGGCCGAGCGGCTGGTCGCATCGATGCCGGACGGCTCCGGGCTCGACACGGTGATGATGGTCAACTCCGGAAGCGAGGCCAACGACCTCGCCTGGCGGCTGGCGAGGTTGTTCACCGGCAATCGCGGTGGCCTCGCCTCCGAGTACGCCTACCACGGGGTCAGCGCCGCGATCACCGACCTCTCGCCCGAGGTCTCGAGCGGACCGTCGCCCGAGCACGTCGAGACCTTCCCGCCCCCCCGCCCGAACGGCGAGGATCCAACCGCCGGATTCGCCGCCGCGATCCAGCGGCTCGCCGATCGCGGCGTGCGCCCCGCCGCAACCCTCGTCGACGGCGCCTTCACCAGCGACGGCATCTACCCGCCTGCGCCCTCGTACCTGGAGGCGATCCTCAGCCTGACCCACGAGGCGGGCGGCCTCTACGTCGCCGACGAGGTCCAGATCGGACACGGTCGCAGCGGCGAGCACCTGTGGTCCTTCGCCGCGGCCGGGATCGCGCCCGACATCGTCACGATGGGCAAGCCGATGGGGAACGGCTACCCGGTCGCGGCGCTGATCACGCGCGGCGAGATCGTCGACCGCTTCGCGGCCGCGGGCGAGTTCTTCAGCACCTTCGGCGGCAACCCGCCGGGAGCGGTCGCGGCGCTCACCGTGCTCGACGTAATCGACGATGCGGCGCTGATCGAGCGCGCCCGTACGGTCGGCTCCGAGCTGCGTTCGGGCCTCGAGCGGCTGGCCGCGAGCCACCCGACGATCGGGGCGGTGCGCGGCTGGGGCCTGCTCGCCGGCGTCGAGCTGGTCGCCGACCCCCACTCACGCCGGCCCGACCCGGCCCTCGCTGATCGGGTCAAGAACGGCCTCCGCGAGCGCGGCGTCCTCGTCGGGACCACCGGACCCGACGACAACGTGCTCAAGATCCGGCCGCCGCTGGTGTTCGGCCTCGAGCACGTCGAGATCCTCCACAAGGCACTCGGCGAGGCGCTCGGCGACTAGAGAGCGGCTGCAAGCAGGGCGATCACCACGGCCCCGTGCGCGGTCCAGACCAGGCTGCGGATCAGGCTCACGCGGATCAGCCGGGGGAGCGGCGCCATGGTGGCGGAGGCTCCGAGCCGGCGGTGCGCGGGAACGGCTCCGGCGAAGGTCAGCGCCCAGGCCAGCGCTGCCAGCGCCGCCCCGGCCAGAGCGAGCCCCGTCTCGCCCGCCGGAGGGTCGGCAACCAGCGTGAACGAGGTGACCAGCTCAATGACCATCGGCACGACCACGACCGAGGTCGTGCGCCTCGAGTGCTCGAGGTGGTAGCGGCGGAACTCACCCGACCCGACGGCAGCGAACAGCGGGTAGTGGACGACCTGGACGAACCAGGTGACGCCGACCATGAACAGCGTCGCCGCGACGTTGGCGAGCAGGACTGCGGTCAAGGCTACTCTGCGATCAGCTTGCGCTCGCGGAGGTCGTAGCGGAGTTCCCGCCGCCCGGCGACGATCGCGTCGATCACGCCGGTGACGAACGCGTCGGCATCTCCCGGCTCGGGCAGCGCCGGCGGCTCGCCGGCCAGCGCCCGCCCGGCGAAGCCGGTCTCCATGTGCCCGGGGCGTACGTCGAGAACAACCTCGAGATCGCGACGGCGCTCGCGCCGAAGCGCGGTCAGATACGCGGAGAGCGCCGCCTTCGAGGCCGAATAGGCCGCCATCCCCGCCGTCGGGTACTCAGCCACGACCGCGCTCAGGGCAACCACCGCCCCGCCCGCCTCGAGATGCGGGAGGGCGGCGCCGATCAGCGCGATCGGGCCCGCCGCGTTGATTCGGATCAGCTCCGCCTCGACCTCGGAATCGAGCTCGCCGGATCGACCGAACGCGACCGCGCCGGTGGCCACCAGCAGGCCGTCGAGGCCGCCCAGATGCTCGATCGAGCGGGCCACGGCAGCCCCTCGCGAGGCGGGGTCGAGCAGGTCGAGCCGGAGCGGAGGCGCGCCAAGCTCAGTCGCGATCTTCTGCGTTCGGGCCTCGTCGCGGCCGGCGACCACAACCCGGCAGCCGCGGCCGGCCAGCGCGACGGCGAGGCGCCCACCGAGCTCGCCCGAGGCGCCCGCAACGAGAAACCGCTTGCCGGTCAGATCCATCTGCCGGAGAGTAGAGGAGGCCCGCAGCGTGGGGCCCGGACGGGCGCGACCTCGGGCGACTAGGCTGGGCGCGTGGCCGCCGATCCTCAACGACTGGGACATCCGGGCCTGCAGCCGGTGGCCGAGGCGCTCGAGCGGACCCGCTGGGGGGCGTCGATCTACGACCCGAGTTGGCGGCTACTCTGGGTTTCAGAGGAGCTGATCGGTTTGCTCGGATCCGCCGACGAGGCTGAGCTCGGTATCGGAGAGCACGTGATGGCGGTCTTCGAGCTCCCGCGCTGGCGGCGCGCGATCACCCCCGAGAGCAGGCTGAAGATGCTGAACGCGACGCTCGACTACCTCCTCCACGACACGCCGGGTGGCAAGCGGGCGATCGCGCAGCACCTCCCGGACGAGCAGGAGCGGGCAATACTCGAGCGGGCCGAGCCACGCCGACCGCCCCCGGTCTGGAGCTACGGCATCGACTACGCATCACTGGAGGGCCCGGCCGTTCACGTGCACGTCGTCACCTTCTCGCTCCGGGACGAGGCGGGCGGCCCGATCGGGAACGTCGTCGTCTACCACAGCGGTCTGCCGGCCAGCCTCACCGCCCAGCTCGTCCGTGGCGACCGCGGCATGTTCGAGCGGATGGCGACGCTGGCGGAACCGGGAAGGCGATCGCTGGCGATCATGTTCGCCGACCTCGAGGGCTCGGGGATGCTCTCGCGGCACATGCCCAGCGCCCTCTACTTCTCGCTGATCCGCCGGCTCACCGACGCGATGGACCGGGCGATCGTCCAGCGGCTGGGGATCGTCGGAAAGCACGCCGGAGACGGCGTCTCGGCCTTCTTTCTCGCCGAGCAGCTCGGCTCACCCGCCGCCGCGATCGCGGCGGCGATCGCCGCCGGCCGCGAGATCGCCGCCGGCGCGGACGCGATCGGGGAGTCGCTGCGCAGCGAGCTCCCCGACTCCGAGCAGATCCGGATCAACATCGGCGTCCACTGGGGATCCGCTGTCTACATCGGGCAGGTCGCGACCGAGGGGCGGCTCGAGGTGACCGCGCTCGGTGACGAGGTGAACGAGTGCGCGCGGATCCAGCAGTCGGCCTCGCAAGGCGCGCTGCTCGTCTCGAAGACGGCGCTCGAGCAGCTCTCCGGTGAACTGGCCGAGGCGCTCGGGGTCGACCCCGAGCACGCCCTCTACACGACGATCGCCGAGCTTCCGGAGGCGAGCGAGAAGGCGCGCCGCGACGCCGGCAGCATCGCCGTCGCCCGGCTCTGAGTGGCCCCGGGCAGGGGCCTGGGTGGTCCTCAGTCCTCGAACAGCCCGCGCAGCCGCTGCATCGACTTGCGCGCCTCGCGCTGCCCCGCGGCGGCGTTGACGAACCGCGTCGCCGCCCTCCCGGCGAAGCCGCCGGGTGGGTCGAAGGCGTTCTCGTAGTCGAACCGGGTCGATTCAGCACCGTCGTCATCGACAGCTGAGCCGGTAGACGATCTTCGCCTCCGAGCCGCCGGGGCCGCTGCCCTGCCATCGGGCCACCTCGGGTCGCCGGGCCTCGACCACCTCCCACTCCACCCAGAAGCTGATCGGACCGAAGCCGAGCTGCTGGCGAAAGCAGCTGCCCACCTCCAGCGGTAGATCCGGCACGTCCTCGACCTTGCGATGGGCGTCGACCCAGTCGGCCAGCCGACCCGGATCCATGATCAGGTCCCAGACCGTGCCCCGATCGGCGGGCAGCGCGATCGACTCGCGGACCGAGTCAGCCACGCGCTGCCTGCTATCCGCGTCGCCCCGCTCATCGGCTCCGCTCCCCCGGCTCGGCGTCCGACGCGACCGGCGGCTGCGGGAACTGCAACCGCGAGAGCGAGCGCAGAAAGCCGTTGCAGACGACGACGTGGAGCGCGCGCTGCGTCCTCGAGTAGAGCCAGGCGCCGAAGCGGGCGAAGGCGCCACTGCCGCGCAGCCAGGGGTAGAAGTTGCGCACGGCGACCCGCACGAGGACCACGGTGGCCTGCTCGTCGCCGGCCCGCGCCCCAAGCGCCTTGACGCGGATCCGCAGCTGACCTCGGCCGCGCCCCTCGCGGGCGACGAGCAGCCCGCGGTCGATCGGCCAGGTGACGCTGCCGCCGGTGCCGTCCTCCTCGACCTCGTACTGCGGAGCGTGAAACCGCAGCAGCGGGAGCGCGCCGGCTGAACAGCACCACCGTGGTCGAGTCCGGGGCGTAGACGACGCGGACCAGGTACAGGAACAGCTTCGTCGTGTAGGCCCAGTAGGCCTGAGCCAGCGCTTCCAGCGTCTCCGGCCTCCAGAGCTGCTCCAACCGCTGCCGCGGCAGGGTCACCTCCGCCTCCTGGACCGACTGCACCGAGCCGGTGGCCGGCACCTCATCGTCCTCGGAGGTCGCGAGCACCCGGACGGTCGCTGGATTGCGGGAAATCGTCCCACCTGATCGGCGCTGGGAGCGGTCAAGCATGCGAACAAGCTACCTGCACGTGCGATTTGCCGGCCGGAATCCGCGCGACGCGCTCGGCCGACCTGCCTAGGTGCCCTCGCAAGCTGTGAACGTGTTGGTCCCCGCGCCGCCGATGCACTCATCCCAGTCCGCGCCGCCGTCGAGCGCATCGTGCCCGGGTCCCCCGTCGAGGTGATCGGGCCCCGCCCCGCCGAAGAGCTGGTCGGTCCCGCCGCCGCCGGTGACGAAGTCCGCGCCCGCCTCGCCGTAGGTCCGATCGTCGCCGCCCGCCGCGGAGACGTAGTCGTCGCCGCCCAGCGTGCAGATCAGATCGGCGCCGCCCTTCGCGCGGATGTCATCGGCGCCGGGCGTCCCGACGATCACGTCACTCCCCGACGTGCCGGTCGTGACGGCGCCCGGCACGGCGACGATCGTCGCCTGCTCGCCCTGGCAAAGCGTCGTCTGTGGCGCCCCGGTGTCGACCGTGAAGCTGCGGCGGGCGGGTGAGCCATCGGCGTTGCCGGCGCCGTCGACGGCGCGGACCTCGAAGGCGTGCGGGCCGTCGGCGAGCGGCGACGGCGGGGCGTGGGAGGACGGGTTCGAGCAGCCGGCGAACGGATCGGAGTCGAACCGGCACTCGAAGCCGGCGGCGGGATCGTCGGCAGCGAAGCTGAAGCTCGGGCTGGGATCGCTGATCGTGCTCGCTTCCGCCGGTCCGGCGGTAATCGTCGTCTGTGGCGCCCCGGTGTCGACCGTGAAGCTGCGGCGGGCGGGGGAGCCATCGGCGTTGCCGGCGCCGTCGACGGCGCGGACCTCGAAGGCGTGCGGGCCGTCGGCGAGCGGCGACGGCGGGCGTGGGAGGACGGGTTCGAGCAGCCGGCGAACGGATCGGAGTCGAACCGGCACTCGAAGCCGGCGGCGGGATCGTCGGCAGCGAAGCTGAAGCTCGGGCTGGGATCGCTGATCGTGCTCGCTTCCGCCGGTCCGGCGGTAATCGTCGTCTGTGGCGCCCCGGTGTCGACCGTGAAGCTGCGGCGGGCGGGGGAGCCATCGGCGTTGCCGGCGCCGTCGACGGCGCGGACCTCGAAGGCGTGCGGGCCGTCGGCGAGCGGCGACGGCGGGGCTGTGGGAGGACGGGTTCGAGCAGCCGGCGAACGGATCGGAGTCGAACCGGCACTCGAAGCCGGCGGCGGGATCGTCGGCAGCGAAGCTGAAGCTCGGGCTGGGATCGCTGATCGTGCTCGCTTCCGCCGGTCCGGCGGTAATCGTCGTCTGCGGGCCGCCGCTGCCCGTGACGACGGCCGTGCCCCAGTCGGGCACCGAATCCGTCGCGGCCACCGCGGTCAACCGGGTCCTCGCGGTGCCGTCGAGGCTCTGGACGTAGATGTCGCCCTCGTCCTGGTAGGCGATCTTCGCCCCGTCGGGTCTGTAGGAGGGCTGCCGGTCGTCGATGCCGCGCGGGTGATTGGTGATGTTGATCTGGCCCGATCCGTCGGCGGCCATCCGCCAGACCTCATCGTTGACCGGCGACCCGTCGCCCGGATCGACGCCCCGCGTGAACGTGATCTCGGTGCCGTCGGGAGAGAAATCGGGGTCGCCGTCGGTGGCGGGATCGTCCGTCAGGCGCACGACCCCGGAACCGTCGGCAGACATCGAGTAGATGTCCGGGTTTCCGGCCGCGCTGCGGTCGCTCCGGAATGCGATCGCAGAGCCGTCGGCCGGGAGCGACGGATCGCGATCGTCGGCGGGACTGGCGGTCAGGTTGACGGCTCCCGAGCCGTCGCTGTCGATCGAGTAGATCTCGTCGTTGCCGTCTCGGTCGCTGGTGAAGATGATCCTGCTCCCGTCGGGTGAGAACACCGGGGACCGATCTGCGGACGAGTTGTCGGTCAGCCTCTCCGTCGAGCCGGTTCCGTCAGCGCTGATCACGTAGATCTCGTCGTCGCCGTCGCGATCGGAGGCGAAGGCCACGACGGAGCCGTCCGGCGAGAGCGCCGGGTCGGAGTCGCGCCGGCGTTGGTGGTCAGCCTGCTCTGCCCGGTCCCGTCGGCGTCCATCATGTAGATCTCGCTGTTGCCGTCCCGGTCGCTCGCGAAGGCGATCCGCGTCGTGTCGACCTCGAACGTGTAGCGAGCGGGGGTCGCGTCGGGCAGGCCCGCGCTTTCGGCCCGGACCTCGAAGGTGTGCTGACCGTCTGGCAGGCCGGAGAACGACGCGCCCGAGGACTGGCAGGCGCTGAAGCCCCCGTCGTCGATGCGGCAGTCGAACCCGTCAGGGGCGGCCGCGGCGAGCCCGAGTAGGTGAAGTCGACATCCGGGTCGGAGCCGACGAAGGAGGGCCCGGAGTCGATGTAGGTGTCGACGCTCGCCCGCCGGAGTGACCGAGGTCCACTCGGCCAGCTCGTCGCGCTCGCTGAGCGGGGCATCGTCGGTCAGCCGGGTCTGCTGGCTGCCGTCGGCGTTCATCGTGTAGAGATCGGTGCTGCCCCCGCGCCGAGCGGTGAACGCGATCTTGGTGCCGTCGGGCGAGAAGGTCGGCTGCTCGTCGCGGCCGGAGGCGTCGGTCAGCTGCTGCTGGGTTGCTGCCGTCGATGTCCATCACCCAGATCTCGGGCCCGCCGTCGCGTTCGCTCATGAACGTGATCCGCGACCCGTCGGGGGAGAAGGACGGGTCCGCGTCCTCGACCCCAGCGCCGCCGTTGGGACCGGTCAGGTTGACCATGTTCGCGCCGTCGGCGTCGACGAGGAAGACGTCGTAGGAGGAGCCGACGTTGCCAGGGGTCCCGCCGACGAACGCGATCCTCGAGCCGTCTGGAGAGAAGGCGGGGTCGAACTCGTCGAGCTCGCGGTCGAAGGTCAGCCGGGTGGTCTCGGTGCCGTCGGTGTTGACCGTCCAGATGTCGCCCTCCGACTTGCCCCCCGGCAGCGTGCTCGCGTGGCGAACGGAGTAGGCCAAGCGCTGGCCGTCCGCGGAGAACGACGGCCCGCGGTCGGGAGCGCCGCGGTCGGTGACCTGGGAGACGCCGCTGCCGTCGGGGTTCATGGCGTAGAGCTCGTCGTTGCCGCTGCGTGAGCTGTCGAACGCGATCGTGCGGCCGTTCGGGGCGGCGGCGGGTCGCGTGTCGGAATCGAGGTCGTCGGTCAGGCGCGCCAGGCCGGTGCCGTCGGGGTTGACCGAGTAGATCTCGCGGTTGCGCTCGGAGTTCTGAAAGCTGCCGTCCCCGTTCGCGTCGACGCTGTCGCGGTCCGAGACGAAGACGATGGCACCGTTGGCGCCGGGCGCCGCGGCATCCGCGGCCTGCGCGCCGCCGATCGCGACGGCCGCGGCGCTCGACGGCGAGCGCGAGGGCACGCGCGGAGCCCGCCTCGTGGGGCAGACCCGATCGGCCCCCGGCGATCGGCCCCAACCGCGATCGGGCCGCTCAGTCGACCGAGGTGGCGTCGGGCCTTCTTCATGCTCTCATCGTGCTCCCTGGGAGCTCGACTTGCTGGAACGGCTAACCAGGTCTCGCGGAACGGCGTTCCCAGGAGACGTGCCGCTTGACGGTATCACCCCGGTCCGGTCCGGTGAGATCCGATCCCGCGGTTGGGCCTCGGGCGCCGAGTCCCGATTCCGACCGGGCGGCTCCCTAGTTTGACCCGAGTGAGTGAGCAGCCGCGAAAGCTCGACCTCACGCAACCCGGTCAGCCCGGCCCCGCGGTGCCGCCGCCGGCCAGTCTCTGCTCAACCACCGGCCTGACGATCCCGGAATGCAGCTGCCGGCGCTGCGTCGAAGCGCAGCTCGAGCGGCACGCGCCGTGGCTCCTCAACCACGACCCGGACGGCCCGCAGCCCGAGTTCGGAGCCTAGGTGGGCGAAAGAGCCGCTCCTGGCCGAGGCGGTCGGCGGCGTCCTGCGGCTGACCCTGAACCGGCCCGACAAGCGCAACGCGCTCTCGATCGAGCTGCGGAGCCTGATCGCCGAGGTCCTCGGCGATCTCGACCCGGAGGCGACCGGCGCGCGTCCTGGTGACCGGCGCCGGACCCGCGTTCTGCGCCGGGATGGACACGACGCAGTTCGGCGGCGACCGCCGGCACCGCGAGCGACTGGTCGAGAGCAGCCTGAGCTGCATGCGGGCGGTCGGGGAGTGCCCGGTGCCGGTGATCGCCGCCGTCAACGGCCCGGCCGTCGCCGGCGGCTTCGTCCTCGCGCTCGCGGCGGACATGCGGATCGCCGAGCCCGCTGCCGTGTTCGGCTTCCCCGAGCTCCCGCGCGGCATTCCGCCCTCGTTCGCCTGGGCGCGAGCGGCGCTGCCGGCCGCGCTGGCCCGCGAGCTGTGCGTCAGCGGCCGCTTGATCGACGCTGAGGCGGCGCGCGCCGACGGCGTCATCTCCGAGCTGGCCGACTCCGGGCAGGCGGCGAACCGGGCGCTGCAGATCGCGACCGAGATCGCGGGACGCCCGCGGGCCGCGGTGATCGAGACGAAGAGGAGAATCCTGCTCGAACGCGAGCGGCTCTACGGCTTCCTGTTCGAGGACGAGGAGCGGATGTTCAGGCGGGCGTTGCTGGGCGCGGACTGAGCCGCCCGCAGCTCAGAGCCGGGTCGAGACGTCGGTCAGCAGCTCGGGCCAGATGAACAGCTCGATCGACGCGGCGACGAACAGCATCGGCAGCGCGAGGCCGACGGTGACGAAGGTCGCCGCGAGCAGATCCTCCCACTGGTCCTTGCGGCTGGCGATCAACCAGGCCGCGAGCGGCAGGAACACCGCGGTCAACTCGAGCAGGGCGTGCGGGAGCACGGACATGATCAACAGCCCGGAGCTGATCCCGAGCTGGTCGGAGATCGTCGCCGCATCGAAGCCGAGCGCGAACGCCTGAGCGAGCAGGGAGAAGGAGGTGACCAGGACCACCCAGCCGATCGCCAGCGGACCGGCCTTCTCGTGGACGAACCGGTTGAAGCCGGTCATGTCCCGCGCGGCGAGCGGTAGCGAGCTGCCGGCGATGAAGCCGGCGACGCAGGCCGTCGCATGCAGCGCGAGAACCAGCAGGTTGTTGCTGAGGATGTGGACGAAGTCGGGGGCGCCGATCGGGATCGCGACGCCGGGGACGAGAAACGGTGTGCCGTCCGGCGTGCTGAACAGAGAGACGACCCAGACGGCGAGCAGCAGACCGACCGCCACCGCCAGTCCGCCGGCGAACCAGGGCCCGAGCACCGGACCGGGGTTCGTCCGACCAGCGCGCCAGCGCGCCGCGCGTCTCGCGGATGCCCTGGACCAGAACGAAGTCCTCACCCGGGCGGACCTGTTCTCTTTCCTCGCCGGCCACCCTACCTCCATCGGCAGAGTCGGGCCGCTGGTTGAACGCGACGGTCAGCCGCAGACCGGCCAGGGGCTCGAGCCGGAGCGCGCGTAGAGGAGCGCGGCTCGGTAGTCCTGCTCCGCCTCGGGTGCGGCAGCCGGATCGCCCGAGCCACCAACCGCCGCCCAGGTGCCGTAGTCGAACTGGTACTTGCCGCGGTAGGAGCCGGTCGAGGAGACGGCCGCGGGGTTGCCGCCGGACTCGCAGGCGGCGATCGCCTGCAGCGTGCCCGACGAGACGCCGACCGACTCGGGCGTGCCGACCTTCGGTTCGCGCCCGGCCTTGCGGATCGCCTTGCGCAGCTTCTCGAGCTTGACCTCGAGGGCGGACGCCGCAAACGATCCCTGCGCCGCGTTCCGATCCGGCGCAACGTCGAGCTTCTTCGCCTTGCGGTAGGCAGCGTCGTATGCCGCGCGCAGCTTCGCCGTCGCCAGCGAGCGCTTGAAATGCGAGCGCTCGATCGGAACCTCGAGGTCCGCGAACTGCGCCGCTGCTGCGGTCCCGACCGCAGTCAGAGCGAGGGCGCCGGCGACGAGCGCCGAGACCAGTGTGCTGCCTATGAGAGTCTTCTTGTGGGGCACCTGTGAACCACCTCCGTTGGGCGCCGCGCAGCCGATCGACCGGGCGCGGCGCGGGTGCGCGGCACGGTCGAGCGGCGCTCGCCCGCTCAGAAGCGGGCACAAACGGCGGGTGCGGCCCGGGCGGCGGGTGGAGTTGCGTACCTTTTCTGGTACCGGCCCGGGTTCGATTGACAGCCGCACGATCGCACCGGCGACGGCGTTTATGTGTGAGGACGCTCACACTCGCAACATTTCGCTCACATTGCCCTCAACCACTCCACAGCCCCGCCATCGCCCTCCCCTGGCGCTGGTCGAGGCATCGTTCGGCGACCGCGCCGCGCTCGGCACCGGCGTCTCGGCCGCGATCCTGCGCCGCGTCGCGCGCGGCGATCTGCCGGCGACGATGCGCATCCACCGGACCGGCCGCAGCCTCGCTTTCGGGCGGATCGACCGGCTCTCCGACGGCTACGCGCCGCGCTCTGGCGATCGCCCGCGAGCACGGCTACGAGCCGGTCGAGCGGATGGCGGGCGGGCGGGCCGCGGTCTTCCACGAGGGCACGATCGCCTTCTCGCGGGCAACCCGCGAGCCGAACCCGCGAGCCGGGACGCGAGAGCGTTTCGCGGCGATGGCGGAGACGATCGCCGCGGCGCTGCGGCGCCTCGGGATCGACGCCCGGGTGGGCGAGGTGCCGGGCGAGTACTGCCCCGGGGAGTGGAGCATCAACTGGGCGGGACGCCAGAAGCTCGCCGGGATCGGCCAGCGGGTGGTCGCCGGCGGCGCTCACGTCGGCGGCGTCCTGGTGTTTGCCGGGGAGGATCAGATCCGCGAGGTGCTCGACCCGGTCTACACCGCGCTCGGCCTCGAGTGGGACCCGGCCACGGCCGGCAGCGTCGCCGGCGCGCTCGGCGCACCGGCCGGCGTCCGCTCGGCGACGACCACGCCCAGCTGGCCGCCGGAGCTCGTCGCCGCCCTGCGAGCGGAGCTCGCCCGCGACTTCGAGCTGCGCGAAGCGACCCTCGACCCGGAGACCCTGCGGATCGCCGAGGAGCTGCGCTCCTCCCACGCGCCCCGGCCCCGCTGAGCGGCCGGACCGCTACTCGTACTGAAGCGCCTCCATGACCTCGACGCGGGACGCCCGCCGTGCCGGCCAGATCCCCGCGACCACCCCGGCGATCGCCGCGAGCACGAGCACGAGCAGGATTCCCGCCACCGGGAACGAGAGCACGAGGCCATCCCCCTCGAGCGCCTTTACCGCGGCGATCGCGACGGCGATCCCGATCACGACTCCGACGATCGCGCCGATCATCGCCGTGATCAGCGACTCGTATCGGACCATCCGCCGCACCTGGCTGCGCGACGCGCCGATCGCTCGCAGCATGCCGAGCTCGCGCTTGCGCTCGAGCACGGTCAGCACCAGGGTGTTGACGACGCCGACCAGGCTGAGGATCACCGAAAGCGTGAGCAGCACGTAGATCAGCTGGACGAGGCCGTTGACCTGATCCTCCTGCTGGTCCTTGACCTGCTGCTGCGAGCGGGCCTCGGCGTTCGGGAAGGAGGTCTCGAGCAGCGTCTCGATTCGCGCATCGGTCGCGTCGAAGTCGGCCCCCTCATCGAATGTTGGTCAGGACGAGAAAGTCCTGCCGCACGTCGAAGCGATCGCGCAGCAGCGACACCGGCAACGTGACCGAGTCGACCAGCAGGGCGATCCTGTCGCGAACGCTGCCCTTGACCTCGACGCGTACCTGCGAGCCGTCCGGGGCGGTCAGCGTGAGCGCGTCGCCGACCGCGATGCCGTTGTCCTTCGCCCAGTCGGACTCGACCAGGGCGCCGCGAACCCCGAGCTCGGCGAGCGTCGCGTCGGAGCCGTCGACCCAGTCCAACCGAGCCGCCGCGGGCAGCGTCTCAGGAGTCGATCCCGGTGATGAACTGATCGCCGTCGACACCCTCGACCTTCGCACCGCTGGCAGCCAGCGGCGAGGCTGCAGCGACGCCGTCGACGGCCGCGACCCGGGGAGCAATGTCGGCCGAGATCTGTGAGAAGCCGTCGACGTTGTAGATCGCCACGTCGCCGGTGAACGTCTTGTCGAGCGCGTCGGTGACCGACTTGGTGATCGCCGAACCCAGCATCAGCACGAAGACGACGAGCGCCACGCCGATCATCAACGCGGACGACGTGGTGGCGGTGCGCGACGGATTGCGGAGCGTGTTCTCACGGGCGAGCCTCCCGGTAACGCCACGGAGGCGCTCGATCGGCCGCCCGACCAGGGATGCGAGCGGCGCCACCAGACGGCCGCCGAGCATCGCGATCCCGATGAACAGCAGGACCAGGCCGACGCCCATCGCTGCGAGCGCCGAGGCGAAGTCCTCGGTTGCGAACAGGCCGAGCAGCAGGACGGCGATCCCGAGCAGGCCAAGCGCGGAGGCGGCCACCGCCCGGCGGCGGCCGACCGGCCCGGCTCTCGGTCGCTTCGCTCTCGCTGAGCGCCGCCATCGGGGTCACCCGCGTCGCCCGCAGCGCCGGGACGAGCGCCGAGCCCAGGGTCGAGATCATCCCGACGGCGAGCGCGACCGCGACCGTCCGAGGCTCGATCGGCAGTCCCGACTGCGGCAGCTCGAAGCCAAGCGCCTTGAAGACCGCAAGCAGGACCTTGACGAAGCCGGCGCCGGCGATGACACCGACGCGGAGGCGAGCAGACCGAGCACCGCGGCCTCGGCGATCACGCTGCCGAGGACCTGGCGCGAGGAGGCGCCAACGCGTCCGCAGCATGCCGAACTCGCGGGTTCGCTGGGCGACGGTGATCGCGAACGTGTTGAAGATCAGAAACGCGCCGACGAAGACCGTGATCCCGGCGAAGACCAGCAGCGCGGTGGTCAGGAAGCTGAACCCCTCCTTGATGTCCTGGGAGTCCTCGCTCGCGATCTGCTCGCCCGTCTTGACCTCGACGGTCTCGGGCAGAAGTGCACGTGAGCCGGTCGCGCAGCTCCTCGGGAGTCACCCCGTCGGCGGCCTCGACCGCGATCTCGTCGAACTCGCCGGGTTTGTCGGTGATCCGCCTGCGCCTCCGGCAAGCGTGAACTCGGCCAGGCTGGCACCGCCGAGCGGGACCCCCGAGCCGAAGCGGGTGATGCCCGAAAGCGTGTACTCGGTGAGGCCGCGGGCACCGGCGATCGGGATGCCTTGACCGACCTCGTAGCCCTCCTCGTCAGCCGTGAAGGAGTCGATCGCGACCTCGTCGTCGGCGGCCGGTGGGCCGCCGTCGATGTAGCTGAAGGGCGTGAAGGGCTCGGGCTGGACGCTGTACGCGATGTGCGGCGGGCCGCCGTCCGGCGGCCCGATCCGGTCACCGTTCTCGTCGAGGATCGCGATCGAGATCGCATCGCCGATCGAGCCGGAGGCCTGTTCGACGCCGTCCGCCGACTCAACCTCGGCGAGCAGGCTCTCGGGCACCGCGGTGCCGGCTTCCGGCACGGCAAAGCCCCCCTCGACCTCGACCCGCGCGCGCACGCTGACGTCGATCCCGGCGTTTGCCTCAGCGAAGATGTCGTCGAAGGAGCGGTTGACCGAGTCGCTCAGCATCAGCGTGCCGGCGACCATGGCGACCCCTAGGAGGATCGCCAGCGCGGTGAGGATGCCTCGCAGCCGGTGCGCGGCGAGCCCGCGAACGGCGAGCCGCAGCACGCCCCGCTCAGAGCTCCCGCATCAGCCGGATCACGTCGTCCTCGCCGCTGACGGTCTCATCGGCGGCCACCCGGCCGTCAGCCAGCACGATTACCCGATCCGAGTACGAGGCGACCCGCGCGTCGTGAGTGACCATCACAACCGTCTGATCGAACTCGTCAACGGACTGGCGGAGGATCTCGAGCACACCCGTGCCGGAGGTCGAGTCGAGGTTGCCGGTCGGCTCGTCGGCGAAGATCACGGCCGGCCGTGAGGCCAGCGCCCGGGCGATCGCCACCCGCTGCTGCTGACCGCCGGAGAGCTCCGAGGGCCGATGGGTGCGCCGGTCGGTCAGGCCGACCATCTCGAGCAGCTCCGCCATCCACTCCGGGATCGGGCTCGGTGCCGGCGATCCGCAGCGGCAGCGCGATGTTCTCCTCGGCGTCGAGCACCGGCACGAGGTTGAAGAACTGGAAGATGAAGCCGAGCTTCTCGCGGCGCAACTCGGTCATCTCCTTGTCGGCGAGGCCGGTCACCTCGACGCCGTCGACCCAGCTGCGACCGGCGGTCGGAGCGTCGAGCCCGGCGAGCAGGTGCATCAGGGTCGACTTGCCGGAGCCGGAGGGCCCGACGATCGCGTTCAACTCCCCGCGCGGGAAGTCGAGATCGACGTCGCGGAGCGCGTCGACCGCCGCCTCTCCCTCGCCGAAGCGTCGCGACAGTCCGCGGCAGGAAACGATCGCGTCACTCGATCGCGGGGCCTCGGCTTCGGGCGTAGCGGCCTCCATCATCCGTTGAGACTAGCGGCCGAGCCGAGGTGCGAAGATGGCCGGGCTGTGAACGCGACAGAGGTCGTCTCGAAGCTGAGCCACGTGGATCTGGTCGTCGGCTCGCTCGAGCGCAGCCTGAGCTTCTATCAGGAGCTGCTCGGGCCGATCGGCTGGACCGATCACGACGAGGTCGTCGGCGAGCGCGGCGAGACGATCCACTACCTCTCGGTTCCCGGCTCGGGGGTCTCGGCGATCGGTCTCCGCGAGGCGCTCTCCGATCCGGGCCCGGAGCCCTACGATCGCTACTCGGTCGGCCTGCACCACGTCTGCATCGACGTCCCCAGCCGCGACGCGGTCGACGAGCGGGCCGAGTGGATCGGCGGCAGCGCGGGCCGAGCTGCTCTCGCCGCCGACCGAGTACGACTACACCCCCGGTTACTACGCCGTCTTCCTCACCGATCCCGACGGGATCAAGCTCGAGCTGCTGCATCGGCCCACGTACTGGCAGGATTCAGGCTGATGAGGATCCTCGCCTTCAGCGACCTGCACTGTGATCGGGATACAGCCGCGCGGCTGGTGGCGGCAAGCGACGACGTCGACCTCGTGGTCGGCGCGGGCGACTTCGCCTCCCAGCATCGCGGCCTCGAGGACACGATCGCAGCCCTCTCCCAGATCGAAACCCCGACGCTGCTCGTTCCGGGCAACAACGAGACCGAGGACGCGCTGCGCTCAGCCTGCGCCGAGTGGGCGGCGGCTCGGGTGCTGCACGGCTCCAGCGCCGAGGTCGACGGCCGCACCTTCTTCGGCCTCGGCGCCGGCATTCCAACCACCCCCTGGGACTGGAGCTACGACCTGACCGAGGAGCAGGCGGCCGACGAGCTGGCGGGATGCCCATCCGAGGGGGTTCTGATCGTTCACTCACCGCCGTTCGGGCACTGCGACCAGAGCCTGGCCGGCGATCACCTCGGCAGCACGGCGATCGCGGCCGCGATCGAGAGCCGCGACCTGGAGCTGGTGCTGTGCGGCCACATCCACGAGAGCTGGGGCACCAGCTCGGAGATCGGCGGAACCCGAATCACCAACCTCGGCCCCGACGGAGCGCTGCTCGAGCTCTGATCGCGCTAGCGTCACGATCCAGCCCAACCAAGGTGCGCGGCGCCGGAACGGAGAATCGATGGCCGATGTAACTGTCAAGCGCGAGGATCAGCTCGAGACCTCCTTCGGTGGAGCGTTCAAGCTGCTCCGCCACAGCCTCGGCCTCAGCAGCTTCGGCGTACAGGTCCTGGAAATGCCGGCGAACGCCGACGGCTACCCCGTCCACGACCACGGCGAGGACGGGCAGGAGGAGTGCATAGTCGTGCTCGAGGGCAGCGTCGAGCTGACCGCCGGGGACGAGACGCACCTGCTCGAGCCGGGCGTCTACGCGAGGGTCGGCTCAGGTCAGGAGCGCAAGCTGGTTCCCGGCGACGAGGGCGTGCGGGTGCTGATCATCGGCGGGATCCCCGGCAAGGCCTACGAGATCTCGCCCTTCAGCCGTCCGGCCGAGGGCTGAGCGCCTCAGCTTGCGACGGGGGTCTTGCCCCGCCGGTCGACGACGAACCAGCGACCGCCGAACTCGAACACGTCGTTGCAGAGGATCTCCCCCGGCCGGTCGTGCTTGTAGAAGTAGAGCGGGTGGCCCCTGTAGGTGACCATCTTCGCCCCGCCGCGCCGCCTCGTCGTGCCCAGCTGCCGCTGCGCGAGACCCCGCCCGGCCCGCGGGCGGCCGCGGGTCTTGATCGGCGGCCAGGCCTTGGCACAGGCTCCGTAGCAGGCCGGCTTCGCGCTCCTCTCCTTCGTGAACAGGTAGGCGACGAGGCCGGAGCGCTTCTCGTGGATCACCTTGCCGAACCGCGTCTCGCGCAACCTCAGAACGGCGCGCCGAGGGGTCGCCGCGGCCGGTCCGGCCGGCGCTGAGACCGACGCCGACGGATCGGCGCTCGGTGAGCGCTGACCGGCGCCGGCCGCAGCCGCGATCGCGAGTACCGCCAGTCCGGTCAGGGCGATCGCCAGGCTCAGTCGGCTCAGCATCGGAGGAGCTTCGCGGCCCGAGCTTACGACGCGATGAACGGCACCGGCTTGCGTCTCCGGCGCCGAACCGCAAGGATCCCGCCCAGCTGAGAACGACGAAGGGAGAACGATGCCAGCCGCCAACGGCGCCGGCGCGACGGACAAGAAGCTGCCGAGGAAGCTCTACGAGAAGGAGCTCGCGGCGCCTGCAGACCGAGCTGGTCGTGATGGCGGACTGGGTGAAGCGCGAGGGCGTGCGGGTGGCGCTCGTCTTCGAGGGCCGCGACGCCGCCGGCAAGGGCGGCGTGATCAAGCGGATCACCGAGTACGTCTCCCCGCGAATCGCCCGCGTCGTCGCGCTGCCCGCTCCGACCGAGCGCGAGCGGACCCAGTGGTACTTCCAGCGCTACGTCGCCCACCTGCCCGCTGCCGGAGAGATCGCGATCTTCGACCGCTCCTGGTACAACCGCGCCGGGGTCGAGAAGGTGATGGGCTTCTGCACGCCCGACGAGCACCGCCGCTTCCTCCACCAGGCGCCGATCTTCGAGCGGATGCTGATCGACGACGGGATCATCCTGATCAAGTACTGGTTCAGCGTCTCCGACGCGGAGCAGGAGCGCCGGTTCAAGTCACGGATCGCGGATCCGCTGAAGCAGTGGAAGCTCTCGCCGATGGATCTCGAGTCGCAGAGCAAGTGGGTCGACTACTCGCGCGCCAAGGACGAGATGTTCGTTCACACGGACATCCACGAGTGCCCTTGGCACGTGGTCGAATCCGACATCAAGCGCAACGCGAGGATCAACTGCATCAGCCATCTGGTCACCGCGATCCCCTACGAGCGGGGCGCGGAGCGCGTGATCGAGTTACCGAAGCGACAGAGCGACCGGGGCTACATCAGGCCGCCGCGGGACACCAATACCTATGTGCCGGATGCAGCCGCGGCGCTGATGGCGGCGAAGAAGGCCGCGAAGAAGTCGAAGTCCTAAGCGCTCGGCCGGGCGCTGCTGATCACGCCCCGCGCGGCGCTAGATTGGCGAGATGAGTCCGCGACTCGGCATTCCCCGGCCCCCAGTCGGGCCGGATCCGCTGCGTCGGATCAAGGTCCCCGGGGACCTGGAGCCGATCACGACCACCGGCGCGGAGGCCGACCCCGCCGAGGGCGGCATCGATCGCGATGCGGTCGACCGGATCTGGGCGAGCGTCGAGAATCTGTTTCGCAGCGGCGTCCACCCGGCGATCAGCCTCTGCGTCCGCCGCGAGGGTGCCGTCGTCGTCGATCGCGCGATCGGCTGGGCCAGGGGCGTCGGGCCCGACGAGCCCGACGGCGCCGCACCGGTGCTCAACACGCCCGAGACGCCGCACGTGATCTTCAGCGCTTCGAAGGCGCTGACGGCGTCGCTCGCTCACCTGCTCGATCAGCAGGGCAAGATCCACATCGGCGACCGGGTTGCGGACTACATCCCCGAGTACGCCAAGCACGGCAAGGACGCGATCACGATCGGGCACGTCCTCTCCCATCGCGGCGGCGTTCCGAACCTCCCGGGCGAAGCGTTCAAGCTCGAGAACGTTGACGACCGGGAGGCGATCCTCGAGATCCTGGTCGAGGCGAAGCCACAGTCGCGGGCTGGCTCCTCGCTCGCCTACCACGCGATCTCCGGCGGCTACATCATCGGCGAGATCGTCCACCGGGTCACCGGGAAATCGATTCGCGAGGTTCTGGCCGAGGAGATCCTCGACCCGCTCAACTTCCGCTGGACCAACTACGGCGTCGCCGCAGCCGACGTCGATGCGGTCGCGCGCAGTCACTGCACGGGGCCGCCACTGCTGCCGCCACTCTCGAACCTGCTCAAGCGGGCGCTCGGGGTGTCGGTCGGCGACGCCGCCCGCCTCGCGAACGAGCCCGAGTTCCTGACCTCGGTGATCCCGGCGGCGAGCACCGTGACGACCGCGAACGAGCTGTCGCGCTTCTTCGAGTTGCTGCGCTGCGGCGGCGAGCTCGACGGCAAGCGGATCTTCGAGAGGCGAACGCTGCGAAGGGCGCTGACCGAGCAGTCCTACATGGAGATCGACTACAGCCTCGGCTTCCCGACCCGATTCAGCCTCGGGATGATGCTCGGCGCTCGCGTTCTCAGCCTCTACGGGCCCGACACCGAACACGCCTTCGGCCACCTCGGGTTCACCAACATCATCGGCTGGGCCGATCCTGAGCGGGCGCTCTCGGCCGCGGTGATCACGTCCGGCAAGCCGGTTCTGTACCCGGAGCTGCCCGCGTTCTTCGCGATCATGCGGAAGATCGGCCGCGTCTCGCCGAAGGTTCCGGTCGACTCGATGGCGCTGGCCCCCTCGCAATAGAGCTCTCAGCCGACGCGAGGGCTCTCATCCTGCTCTCATCCTGGGGGAAGAAGCTGCGGCGATGAAGGTCCTGATAGTCGAAGACGAGCCGAAGATGGCGGCGCTGATCCGCCGCGGGCTGGTCGACGAGGGCGCGACCGCCGATGTCGCCCCGACCGGCGAGGAGGCGCTGGTGATGGCCGGGGTGACTCCGTACGACGTGATCGTGCTCGACGTGATGCTCCCGGGAATCGACGGCTTCGAGACCTGCGGGCGGTTGCGCCGGGACAGCGTCTGGGCACCGGTGTTGATGCTGACCGCGCGCGACGCGATCGAGGATCGGGTCGCCGGGCTCGACCACGGCGCCGACGACTACCTGACCAAGCCGTTCTCGTTCGCCGAGTTGATGGCGCGACTACGGGCGCTCGCGCGGCGCGGCGCGCACGAGCGGCCGACGGTGCTCGAGGTCGGCGACCTGCGCCTCGATCCAGCCGCGCGGCGCGTCTGGCGGGGCAAGGAGGAGCTCTCGCTCTCGGCCAAGGAGTTCGCGCTGCTCGAGGTCTTCATGCGCCGGCCGGGCGCGGTCCTCTCGCGCTTCGACCTGCTCGAGCGCGCCTGGGAGTACGACTACGAGAACCGCTCCAACGTCGTTGACGTCTACGTCCGCTACCTGCGACAGAAGATCGACCGGCCGTTCGGGACCGATTCACTGGAGACGATCCGCGGGGCCGGATACAGGCTCCGGGCAGGATGAGCCGGCTCCGCCGCCCCTCGATCCGGGCCCGGCTGACGATCGCGTTCTCGGTCGCGCTGATGCTGGTCCTCGTCGCGGCCGCCGTGTTCGTCTACGTCCGGGTCGATTCGGCGCTGACGGAGTCGGCCGACGAGTCGCTGCAGGCGCGGATAGCGGCGCTGCGCGGGGTCGTCGCCGGCACCCCCTCCGGGTCAGCTCCAAAGCTGCGGACGGCCCTCGACTCCGAGGACAACTTCTCGCAGATCCTCGATCAGGATGGGAGGCTGCTCTCGTCGACCCTGCCGCCCGGCTCGGGGACCGCCCTCGATCCGCAGCAGGCCGAGCAAGCTGCTCAGGGCGCGTTGCTGCTGCCGACCGTGTCGATCGCGGGAGTCGACGGCGACGCCCGGGTACTCGCCGCGCCTGCGAACGATCGCGCGCTGGTCGTGGTCGCCGGCTCCGCCAACCAGGATCGCTCCGAGACCCTGTCGCGGATGACGGCCGCGTTTGCGGTCGGCGCCCCGATCGCGCTGCTGCTGGCCGCCGGGGCCGGCTACCTGCTGGCCCGCCGCGCCCTGCTGCCGGTCGAAGCGATGCGAGCGCGCGCCGACGGGATCAGCGGCGAGGGCGGCGAGGAGCGGCTGCCACTGCCGGCCGCTGATGACGAGCTTCGCGCCCTGGCCGTGACCCTGAACTCGATGCTCGAGCGACTGGAGGCTGCGCTCGAGCGCGAGAAGGCCTTCGTCGCCGACGCCAGCCACGAGCTGCGGACCCCGCTGTCGGTGCTCAAGGCGGAGCTCGAGCTGGCCGACCACGGCGCCCGCAGCCCCGACGAGCTGCGAGCCGCGATCCGCTCGGCGCTGGGCGAGGTCGACAGGCTCGCCCGGCTGGCCGACGACCTGCTGATCGCCGCCCGGGCGGACCGCGGCCAGATCCCGATCAGACGGGAGCCGATCGAGGTCGAGCGGCTGCTTGGCAGGGTGATCGACCGCTTCGACCGGCAGGCCGCGGACGCCGGACGGCGGATCGAGCTCTCTGCTGATCCCGAGCTGCGCGCGGCGATCGATCCGCTGCGGGCCGAGCAGGCGGTCGGCAACCTGATCGACAACGCCCTGCGTCACGGATCGGGCACGGTCACCGTGGCGGCGCGAACCGGGAGCGACCGCGAGCTGCTGATCGAGGTCGGCGACCAGGGAGCCGGCTTCCCCTCCAGCTTCCGGGAGCGCGCCTTCGAGCGGTTCAGCCGCGCCGATACCGGGCGGACCACCGGCGGAGCCGGTCTCGGCCTCTCGATCGTCGCCGCGATCGCCCGCGCGCACGGCGGCGATGCCGAGATCGTGCCCGGCCCACCCCCGGCGGTGCGGATCAGCTTCGCCGACGCCGCCGAGAGCGACAGCTCTCATCGGGCTCTCACTCAGCCCAGGTAGACGTTTAGGCCAGCTGGACCAACGGCCGCCTGACGGCCCTGATGGAGGAGTGATGATGAACCGACGCTCGAAGCTGAAGCCCGGCGCCGCGCTGCTGCTGATCGCCGCCTCCGTGGGTCTCGCGGCCTGCGGTGGGGACGCGGCCACGGCGACGGTCGAGTCCGTCGACCCGTCCGCCGGGCTGCCACAGGGCAGCGAGCCGGTCTCGCTCGACCCCGCCGATTTCACGACCGAGATCGACAACCCGTGGTGGCCGATGAGCCCCGGCAGCAGGTGGGTCTACGAGGAGACCAACGTCAAGGGCGAGAGTCAGCGGGTCCTCGTCGAGGTCACCGACAAGACGAAGGTGATCGCCAACGGCGTCGAGGCGAGAGTCGTGCGGGACGTGGTCACGGCCGGCGGCGAGCCGATCGAGATCACCGACGACTGGTACGCGCAGGATTCAGCCGGCAACATCTGGTACCTGGGCGAGGACACCGCTGAGTACAAGAACGGAAAGGTGACGAGCCGGCAGGGCGCCTTCGAGGCGGGCGTCGACGGCGCTGAGGCCGGAATCGCGATGCCCGCGGATCCGCAGCCGGGCATGGAGTACCGGCAGGAGTACTACGCGGGAGAGGCCGAGGACCGGGCCGGGGTGATCACGGTCGGCCAAGAGCAGGTCGAGGTGCCGTTCGGGTTCTTCGACGATGTTGTCATGACCCGGGACCTGGTCCCGACCGAGCCGAAGGTGCAGGAGCTGAAGTTCTACGCCCGCGACGTCGGGCCGGTGCTCAGCATGCACACCGACGGCGACGGCGGCCGCGGCACGCTGATCAACTACACCGCCGGGGGCTGAGACCGGCCCACCGGGACGATCGAGGGGGGCGGCCGGGTGGCCGCCCCGTCTTCCCTCAGCCCTTGGTCGCTTCCTCCGCCTCGGCCGCATCCGCCGCCGCGGCGTCGGACTGGCTCTGCGCGGCGCGGTCCTCGTATCCGGCGCGGGCGCCCTTGTCCGGTGTCGCGAGGATCGTGTCGGCCTTCAGGAACCGTGCGATCGCCTCACGACCGCGACGCGGGACGACGTTCATCACGGTCGCGATCGCGACCGTGTTCCGCGGCACCCAGACGTCGAACCGGTTGGTCTCTATTCCCTCGACGATCGCCTCGGCCACGTCCTCCGGCTCGAGCGTCTTCACCCCGCGGGCCTCGTGAAGTCCGGAGCCGAGCTCGGTGTTGACCACGGCCGGCATCACGACCGAGACCTCGACGCCGGTATCGCGCAGCTCCTGCCGAGCTGCCTCCGAGAGGCCGACGACGGCATGCTTGGTCGCGCAGTAGGTCGCGCCCCCGGCGAAGCCCGCCTTGCCGGCCTGGCTGGCGATGTTGACGATGTGGCCGGTGCGCCGAGGCACCATCCGGGCGATCGCGAGCTTGGTCCCAAAGATGACGCCGTGCAGGTTGATGTCGACCTGAAGCTTGGCAACCTCATCGCTCTCGTCGGCCAGCATGTTCAGCGGCATGATGCCGGCGTTGTTGATCACCACATCGATCGGGCCCAGCTCCTTCTCGGCCTGATCGAGAAAGGCGGCGAAGCTCTTCCGGCTGGTCACGTCGAGCTCGAAGGCGACGCAGTTGCCGCCAAGCTCGGCGGCGGTCTTCTCGGCAAGCTCGACGTCGAGATCGCCGATCGCCACCCGGGCGCCGCGCCTGATCAGGGCGCCGGCCGTTGACTTGCCGATCCCCTGGGCACCCCCGGTGATCGCCACCACCTTGCCGGACACGGACTTGACCTGCTTGCGCGCCATTCGCGATCTCCTATCGGTTGCTGAAAAGCCTGATTGGCCACCTGGCCAGGACATGATTGCGGAAGGTGGCATCCGGCGCCGAGGCGAAGCTCACCGAACCCCGAGCACGGCAGCGGCGAGCGCCATCGCGACCTCGGCCCGCGAGCGCAGAGAGGCGGCGACGATGTGCTCGTCAGGGGCGTGTGAGCCGCCGCCGAGCGGCCCGAGCCCGTCGATCGCCAGCAGCGGCGCACCTGCCGCCAGGTGACTCGCATCGCTGGCTCCGCCGCGCTCGATGCCGGCGATCGGCCGCCCGAGCAGGTCGGCCGCGCGCGCCAGCGGCGCCCGTGCCTCGTCGGTCATTTCCATCGCCGGCCAGCGGCGGATCATCTCGGCGCCCAGCGCAACGCCGTCGATCTCGTCGGGCAGCGCCTCGAGCAGCGCCTCGACCGCCGCGAGCCCTGCCGCCCGAACATCGAGGAACAGCTCGCCATCACCGGGCACGACGTTGAAGGCCTCACCGGAGCGGAGGATCGTCGGCACGACCGTCAGCCGCTCTCCCCCGCCTGGGTCGTGGCGACCGGCGGCCAGCGCCGCCACCCGGGAGAGCGCGAGGAGCGCGTTACGACCCGCGTCGGGCTCGGAGCCCGAATGCGACGCGCGGCCCGATGCCTGGATTCTGATCGTCCCGGCGGCCTTGCGGGCAACGACCACGGCATCGTCGCCATCGGCGGTCAGCTCCCCACCCTCGAAGCAGAGGCAGGCGTCGTAGGCGGCGAACCGCTGCGCGTGAGCGAACGGGGCAGCCCGCCACTCCTCGTCGACGACGAGCAGCAGCACCACCTCGGCAAACAGCTCCGGACGCTGGACCAGCGCTCGCATGACCCCGAGCGACAGAGCGACGCCGCCCTTCATGTCGATCGTTCCCGGGCCCCGGAGCAGCTCCCCGTCCCGTCGCAGCGGATGGTGGGAGCCATGAGGAACGACGGTGTCGAGATGGCCAAGCAGCAGTAGCCTGCCGCGGCCCGCGCCACCCACGCGGGCGAGCAGGTCCTCGGCATGATCGGGCGAGGAGCACTCAAGACGCTCGACCTCGACGCCCTCGGGCAGCAGCGCCGTCGCGACCGCGACGACCGACTCCGCCGCCTCGATGTCCCCCGAGGGGGAGGAGACGTCAACCAGCGCCGCAAGATCGCGCTCGGCCCGCGCTGCGATCCGCTCGGCCCCGTCCGAGATCCAGTGTCTCCACTCGTCCGCGGTCATCGCCGGCACGCTAATGGACCGGGCTCGATCGCTTCGAACCCACTGCTAGCGTCCCGCCCGATGGAGGCCTCGCAGGCAGTGACCAATCAGCCGCTCACCCCGCTCGGCAACCAACCGGAGTTCGACGGCGGCGTGCGTGAGGCGGGGCCCGGGGCGTTCGCCTGGATCCAGCCGAACGGCGACCTCGGCGAGTCGAACGCCGGGCTGGTAGTCGGCGACGGCGCGAGCGTCCTGATCGACACCCTCTGGGACGAACGACTGACCCGGCAAATGCTCGATGGGCTTGCGCCGGCGCGGGAGGGTGCCCCGATCAGCACCCTGGTCAACACCCACGGGGACGGAGACCACTGGTACGGCAACGGCCTGCTCGGGGGGGCCGAGATCATCGCGACCGAACGCGCCGCCGCCCAGATGGCGGAGGAGCCGCCCTCGATGTTGACGAGGATGCGGCCCCTGCCGAGGCTGGCCGGCGCGGTCGCCGATCTGCCGGTCGTGCCGGGCAAGGACCGCCTTCGCGGCCTTGCGGCGTTCGGCGAGGCGCTCTCCGCCTACGACTTCGACGGCTGCGCACCGCGGCTGCCGACCCGCAGCTTCAACGGAAAGCTGGAGCTCGAGGTTGGCGGCCGCAAGCTCGAACTGATCGAGGTCGGTCCCGCTCACACGCCCGGCGACGCGATCGTCCGGGTTCCCGATGCCGCGGTGATCTTCAGCGGCGACATCGTGTTCAGCGGCGTGACGCCGATCATGTGGGCCGGCCCAGCGAAGAACTGGGTTGCCGCGCTCGAGCGAATCGCCGGCCTGGAGCCCGAGACGATCGTCCCCGGCCACGGGCCGCCCTGCGGTCTCGAGCGGCTCGAGGAGCTGGCCGGCTACTGGGAGTACCTGATGCGGCACGTCCCCGAGGGCGCCGGCGGCGCGATCGACGAGCTGACCGAGGAGCTCGTCCTCGGCGCCGAGTACAGGACCTCACCGTGGGGGACCTGGCGTGGGCCGGAGCGGACCTTGGTCAACGTCGCGATGATCGCCCGTGAGCGGGACGGGGAGCCGGGGCCGGTCGGCATCCGGACCCGGATCTCGCTGCTGGCGGCAATGGGAGCGCTGCGCGAGCGGCTGCTCGCGGCCGGGATCGGCTCCTAGGCTTCGCTGACCGCGGCCCCGGAGGGGGCCACCCGAGCGCGCCGAGGCTTCAGCGTGGTGACCGCGCCGCGGGCCGGAGCCACTGTGATCGCCCGGCGCCGTGCCGGTTCGAAGGCGGCGCCGAAGGCCTCGATCTCGGTCGCGCGGAGCAGTTCCTTGAGCACGATCGACATCTCCATCAGCGCGAAGTTGGCGCCGATGCAGCGCCGCCTGCCACCGCCGAACGGGATCCAGGTATAGGTCCCGGGATCGGCATCGAGGAAGCGCTCCGGCCGGAAGGCGTAGGGATCCGGGTAGACGGCTGGATCGTGGTGGACGAGCCAGGCGCTGGCGATCAGGTGCACATCAACTGGATAGGTGATGCCGCCGACCTCGCAGGGCTTCTTCGTCGTACGCGGCGCCGCGTTCGCCAGCACCGGCCTTCGCCTCAGCACCTCGCGGATCGTCGCCGTCAGATACTCGTCGGAGCCGTCGGCCTCGACCTCCTGGTGGAGCCGGGCGAGGACTTCGGGGTGACGAGCGAGCCGCTCCAGCGCCCAGGAGAGCGAGGTGGCGGTCGTCTCGTGGCCCGCCACCAGCAGGGTCAGCAGCTCGTCATGGATCTCCTCGTCGGACATCGGGGTGCCGTCGTCGTGGGTGGCCGGCAACAGCGCCGCGAGCACGTCGTCGCCGCCGGCCGCACCCTCCCGGCGGCGCTCCGCGATCTCGGCATAGATCAGCTCGTCGGCCCGAGCGCGCGCGCGGACGAAGCCCGCCCAGGGGCCGCGGCCGAACGGCGCGCGCTGGGCTTGGGGGACGAGGCTGATCGGGTTGAGGCCGAAGTCGAGCATCTCGGTCAGGGCGCCGCGCAACTCCTCGAGCCTCGAGCCGGCGTCCAGTCCGAAGACCGCGCGGAGGATCACCTCGAGGGTCAGCGACTGAGTCCTCGCGTGGATCGGGAGCGCCTCGCCCCGCGGCCAGCGCTCGATCTCGGCCCGCGCGATCTCGGTGACCAGGGCCGAGAGCGCCTGCATTCGCTCGCCGTGGAAGGCCGGCATCAGCAGGCGCTTCTGACTCATGTGCGCGTCCTCGTCGAGCAGCAGGATCGAGTTCGGGCCAACGACCGGCTCGAGGATCCGCGCCCCCTCCCCGGGATGGAGCACATCGGGCGGCGCGGTGAACAGCTGCTTGAGCTCAGCCGGATCGGAGATCAGGACGAACGGGCGCTCACCCGCAAACCGGATCGTGAAGCGGCGGCCGTAGCGTCGCCGGCACCGCTCGAGGAAGGCGGTCGGGCGAGCCCACCAGCCGAGCGTCTGCAGCACCTTCGGCATTCGCGGCCCCGGCGGAAGCCCCCCGGACGGGACGCTGGAACCCACGTTCGGCGTCGGCTGCGCTGGCTCGGCCACGTCGGTTCCGCCTCGCTAGGCGGCGCTCTCGATCAGCTCGATTCGGTATCCGTCCGGGTCGCGGACGAAGCAGAGTCGGGAGCCGCCCTCGCGCACCGTGTAGGGGGGCTTCTCGGGCTCGATCCCGAGCTCGGCCAGCCCCGCCAGTGTGCCGTCGAGATCGTCGACCGAGATCGCGATGTGGCCGTAGCCGGTGCCGATCTCATACGGCTCGGTGACGTCATGGTTGTAGGTCAGCTCGAGCCGCGGACCGTCGCCGGGCAGGCCCATGAAGCAGTTCGTGGCCTCGTCGCGGATCGGCATCCGCCCGGTCTCCTCGAGGCCGAGCTTCTCGTAGAAGGAGACGGAGCGGTCGAGGTCGAGCACGCGGTAGCAGGTGTGGATCAGCTCGGGCACAGGGCCCAGGCTACCGATCGGGCGCCGCAGCGCGGCGCAGATGCGTAGGATTGCCGCCGTTCCGTCCCCGCTCAGCTCAGTGAGGTCCCGAAGTGAGTAAACGTCGCCCCCTGGTTCCCCTGCTCGCCCTGCTCGCCGCGATCGCGATGCTCATCCTCGCGGGCTGTGGTGACGACGACTCCGGCGCCAGCACCGACGGTGGCGGCACGACCACGGCGGCTGTCTCGCTCGACGAATGCACGCCCGACTCGCTCGAAACGCTGAGCTCGGGAACGCTGACCGTCGCCACCGACTCGCCCGCGTTCCCGCCGTACTTCGAGGACGACGATCCGAGCAACGGGCAGGGCTTCGAGAGCGCGGTCGCCTACGCGATCGCTGACAAGCTCGGCTACGCGGAGGGCGACGTCGAGTGGGTGGTCGAGCCGTTCAACTCCTCCTATCGCCCGGGTCCGAAGGACTTCGACTTCGACGTCAACCAGATCTCGATCACGCCGAAGCGGGCCCAGGCGGTCGACTTCTCCTCGCCTTACTACACCGCCGACCAGGCCCTGGTCGCACTCAAGGGGTCGGGCTTCGAGAACGCGACCAGCCTCGCCGACTTCGCCGACGCGAGCATCGGCGTGCAGATCGGCACGACCAGCCTCGAGGCGGTCGAGGCCACGATCCAGCCGAGCAGCGAGCCGCGCGTCTACGACACGTCGAACGATGTGGTCAGCGCCCTCAAGCAGGGCCAGGTCGACGCGATCGTCGTCGACGTGCCGACCGCCTTCTTCCTCACCGCGGTCCAGGTGCCGAAGGGCGAGATCGTCGGCCAGTTCCCGGCCCCCGGCGGCGATGAGTGGGGCGCGTTGCTGGCCAAGGACTCCCCGCTCACCGCCTGCGTTTCCGCGGCCGTCGATGAGCTCGAGTCGACGGGCGAGCTCGAGGAGCTCAACCAGCGCTGGATCAAGGACGTAGCCCAAGCCCCGGTGCTCGAGTAGCACCGGCCACCCCGACAGCGAGCGGGGGAATGACCGACCGGCGCGCCGAGCGCGCGGCCGAGCGCCGGCGGCGAGATAGGCGCGGGCAGTTGATCGCCACGGTCTCGACCGTGGTCGTGCTCGGCGGGCTCGCCGTGGCGATCCTCACGAGCCCCGGATGGGAGGACGTCCAGCGCACCTTCTTCTCGTGGGAGGTCTTCCGCGAGTCGTTCCCGGACATCTTCAGGGCCTTCTGGCTCGACATCAGGGTCTTCATGGTGGCCGAGGTGGCGATCCTGATCCTCGGGCTGATCGTCGCTCTCGCGAGGACCTCGACCGCCCCCGCCCTTTTTCCGCTGCGCCTGATCGCCGTCGTCTACACGGACGTTTTCCGCGGGATCCCGACGATCCTGCTCGTCTATCTGATCGGCTTCGGCGTGCCGGCCCTGGTCAGCAGCAGCACCGCGTCGGGGGGCGCTCTCGACTGGCTGCCGACCGAACCTGTGATTCTCGGTGGCGTAGCGCTGACGCTCTCCTACGGCGCCTACGTCGCGGAGGTCTACCGAGCGGGCCTGCGGTCGGTGCACCCGAGCCAGAGGGAGGCCGCGCTCGCCGTCGGCCTGACCGAGCGACAGTCGATGCGGCATGTAGTCCTGCCGCAGGCGGTTCGGTCGGTGGGCCCGCCACTGCTGAACGATTTCATCGCGCTCCAAAAGGACGTCGCCCTGATCGCGATCATCGGGGTTACCGGAGAGGCCTTCCGGCAGGCGCAGATCGCGACCGCGACCGACTTCAACTACACCCCGCTTCTCGGAGCCGCACTCCTCTACCTGGCGGTGACGATCCCGCTGGCGCGGATGCTCGATCGCTGGCAACGGAGCCAGGACCGATGAGCCCGCCCGTGATCGAGCTACGCGGGGTGACCAAGTCGTTCGGGGACCTCGAGGTGCTCGGCGGTATCGATCTCGCGATCGAAGAGCACGAGTCAGTCGCCCTGATCGGCGCCTCGGGGTCGGGCAAGTCGACCCTGCTGCGCTGCGTCGACCTGCTCAA
>CAVOYZ010000004.1:0-121091 GCA_963700785.1 uncultured Solirubrobacterales bacterium | reverse complement strand
GGAGCTCACCTCCGAGACCTTCGACGTGGTCGTGATCGGCGGCGGCATCACCGGCGTCGGGGTTGCGCTCGATGCGGCGTCGCGCGGCTACTCGACCGCGATCGTCGAGCGCAACGACTGGTCGTTCGGGACCTCGAGCCGGAGCTCGAAGATGGTCCACGGCGGCCTGCGCTACCTGCAGAACTTCGATCTCGGCCTGGTCCGCGAGGCGTTGCTCGAGCGCCAGCTGATGGTCGACCTGGCGCCGCACCTCGTCTATCCGACCCCCTACCTGGTGCCGACCCTCGGCGATGACCGGCGCGACATGCGGATCGGCATCGGACTCAACATGTACGACGTGATGGCGACCACGCGGGTCGGCCAGGGTCGCAAGCAGCGGGCCAGAGGCGATGACGATGACGCCGGTTGGTCGCCCGACCGGCACCGGACGATCAGCGCCGAGGAGACGATCGACTACCTGCCCGCGCTCGAGGCCCGGCAGCCGACCGCCGCCTACCTGTTCTACGACTGCCAGACCGACGACGTCCGCCTCGTGCTGACGATTCTCGGGGAGGCCGAGCGCTTCGGCGCGGTGATGGCCAACCGGCTCGAGGTCACCTCGCTGCTCGAGAACGGCGGCAGGGCGGCCGGCGTCAACTGCACCGACGCAGAGACCGGGGAGCAGCTCCAGATCAAGGCCGAGAACGTGATCAACGCGACCGGCGTCTGGGCGGACCGCGTACGCCCGGGCGAGATCCTCGACGAGACCGAGGTCCCGCGCATCGCGCCGAGCCGCGGCACCCACCTGACCCTTCCGCTCGAGCGGCTGCCGCTCAACGACGCCGCCTGCATCGTCCCGGCTGGCGCCGGGCGGACGATCTTCGTTCTCCCCTGGTACGGGCGGGCGATGGTCGGCACCACCGACAACGACTACGACGGCGACATCGACCTGGTACGCCCCGGCGATCAGGACATCGACTACCTGCTCTCGGCGGTCAACGACTACTTCGGCGAGGACCTCGGACGGGGCGATCTGACGGGCGCCTTCGCCGGGGTCCGGCCTCTGATCTCGACCGGCGATCCAAAGAAGTCCGTCGACATCTCGCGCAAGGCGGAGCTCTACGAGACCTCCTCGGGCATGCTGACGATCACCGGCGGCAAGCTCACGACCTGGCGGCGAATGGCAAAGCAGGTCGTCGACCGGGTGGCCGAGCGCGAGGGCCGCGAGGTTCCCTGCCGGACCGCCGATATCCCGCTCGGGATGGAGGCCTCCGACGCGGATCTGGAGCCGCCCGACGGCCTCGAGCCTGGTCTCGTCGGCCCCGAGGTCAAACGGCAGCTCGCCTTCCGCTACGGACACGCGGCGCGCGACGTGCTCAGCGTCGCGGCCGAGCGCCCCGAGCTCGCTCGTCCGATCCTCCCGGGCCATCCCGACCTGCTCGCCGAGGCGGTGGTTGCGGCCCGCCTCGAGCAGGCCCGGACGGTCGCCGACGTGTTGCTGCGCCGCACCCGGCTGGCGCTGGTCGCGGCGCCGTCGCTGCGGACCGCCGCTGCGGTCCGGCCGGTGGCCGAGGCGATGGGCACCGAGCTCGGCTGGGATCAGGCGCAAATCGCGGACGAGGCCGAGGCCTGGGTCGGCGAGCTTGCCGCCGAGGGATGCGACCCGGCGGGCGCCCCGGCCTGACACCTATAGTGCCACGCCCATGGCCGACGGATCACTGACCAGCAAGCACCTCTCCG
The DNA here is from genome assembly GCA_963700785.1 of uncultured Solirubrobacterales bacterium. GTDB lineage: Bacteria > Actinomycetota > Thermoleophilia > Solirubrobacterales > 70-9 > CAXMST01. The sequence continues at coordinate 119,372 of CAVOYZ010000004.1, read as the reverse complement.
AGCTCCACGAGCTCGCCTCCGAGCGCGGGATCGATCGTTTCCGGATGCTCAGCCGGGACGAGCTGATCGCCGAGCTCGGCGGGGGCGAGGAGCAACGCGAGCCGGCGCGCGCAGGTGGCCGCGGCCGCGGCGGCCGCGGCGGCCGCGATACCGGCGGCAGGCGGGGCGGGCGCCGCGAAGAGGCCGATCGGAGCGAGCGCGATGAGCCACCGGCCGAGCCGGTCAGCGGCGTGCTCGAGATCACCTCGCGTGGTCACGGCTTCCTGCGCCTCGACGACCCCGATGCCGAGGGGGACATCTACGTCTCGCCCTCCCAGATCCGCCGCTGCGAGCTTCAGGACGGCGACGCGATCACGGGCCCGGCCCGCGGGCCCCGGCGCGGCGAGCGCCACCCGGCGCTGGTCCACATCGACACCGTCAACGGCGCCGAGCCGGGCGGCGAGCGCTCGAGGTTCGAGGATCTCGTCGCCGTTCCGCCACACCGCCGCCTGCCGCTCAGCGGCGCGGGCGCCGAGCCCGAGCAGGCTCTGTTGCTTCGCGCGGTCGATCTGCTGGCGCCGCTGGCCCGTGGCCAGCGGGTTCTCGTCCGGGCCCCTCGGGGGTCCGGCCGGACGACGCTGCTGCGCGCCCTCGGAAGGGAGTTGAGCTCCGCCGAGGATCTCGAGGTGATCGTCGTCCTGATCGACGAGCGGCCCGAGGAGGAGCCCGCCTGGCGCGAGGCCCTTCCCGACGCCGAGCTGCGGATCGCCGGAGCCGAGATGCGCTCCAGCGACCAGCTTCGCGCGGTCGAGACGGCCGTCTCGCAGGCAAAGCGGAAGGCCGAGGGCGGGGCGGACGTGGCGCTACTGATCGACTCCCTCTCGCGGCTGGCGGTGGCGGCCGACGACCCGAGCGCCGCGAAGCCGATCTTCGGGGCCGGTCGCGAGACGGGCGAGGATGAATCGGGCTCGCTGACGGTGATTGCGACCGCGCTCACCGATGACGACGATGACGTCGCCCGGGCCCTGGCGACGACCGAGAACGTGACGATCGTGCTCAACCGCGAACTCGCGGAGGCCGGCGTCTACCCGGCGCTCGAGATCGCATCCTGCCGCGTCGTCGCCGAGGACTCGCTGCGCGAGGGCGCCGAGCTGGCGGGCGCAAGAGCCCTGCGGTCGGAGCTGACCGCGATGCCTGCGCGGGAGGCCGCGGAGCGCCTCGCCGAGCGGATCGCCGCGGCGGAGACGAACGAGGCAGTGCTCACCAAGCTCGCCGAGTAGCGACTCCTGGCGCTGAGCCGGACCTGGGATCAGGGACGGTAGGCGAGCCCCGCCCAGGAGGGCTCCCGCGAGAGCTCGATCGGCTCTGAGTCGCGGTCGGGCTGGATGTAGCCGAAGGCGTTGGTCTGCTGGTCGAAGACGACGTCGAGCTCGCCCTCCTTGACCCGCTGGTCGAGCCAGGCGCCGCGGAAGACGAGGCGGCGGATCCAGTGCACGAGGCTGCGATTGGAGCCGTCCACGAGCTCGCCCCAGTTGTCGTTGACGTGATCCCCGAGGGCCGATGCCGCCTCGCGGATCTCACCGTTGACTGCGAGCTCGACCAGGTCGTGCAGCTCCTCACCCTCGAGCCCGGGATGGGTGAAGCTGAGCTTCACCGCAGCCTGCTCGACGCGCTGCGCGAAATCCTGCTCGTTGAACGAGAACCGGAGCTCCCCGTACTCGAGGACGTAGTCGGAACCGGATTCGTAGTTGCCTCTGCGCGTCGCCTTCTCCACTCGCTTCTTCCTCCCACGCGGGCCTCCCCCGCCGCGGGCCGCGAATGTTTCAGAAACGGCCCTTTCCGGCGTGGCCGGTGGGGCGGCGCTGAACGCAGGCTTGCACCCAGCGAGCCGAGCAGGAAAGCGCCGGCGGGCCGCGACGGCTAGGCGGTGGCGCCGGTCGAGGCGATGGCGGGGCGCCGCCTCCGGTCGTGGGGTTTGCGGATTATGGAAGCCGAAGATCGAGCCGGAGCCGATGCTGCCCGGGCGTGGCGGCTGCGCCGGCTTCGGACCCGAACGGTGCTCGGGCATCGCGTCGCGGTCGCCGACGGTCACCTGAGCCGGCTGCTCGGCCTGGCACTGCTGCGGCGCCGACGTGCCGGCCCCGGGCTGCTGCTGCCCGGATGCCGGGCGATCCACACCGTCGGCATGCTGTTCCGCCTCGACGTCATCTTTCTCGATGCCGACTGCCGTGAGCTGCGGTGCGAGCAGCGAGGTCGGATTCGGCCGCTGGCTGAACGAGCCCAACGCCGCCGCGGTGCTCGAGCTGCCGAGCGGGGCCGGTGCGCGGGAGCCATCGCTCCCTAGGTCTCGACGGCGAAGATCCGCCACGGTCCGGGGACGCCCTTGAGGTCGTGCTCGCCGCGGTCGGTCAGCGTCAGCCCGGAGCCGACGATCAGGTCGCGGACGGTGCTGCTGACGAGCACCTCTCCGGCCCCGGCGAGGCCGCTGACCCGGGCGCCGATGTGCACGGCCAGCCCGCCGACGTCGTCGTCCGGCAGCAGCTCGCATTCCCCCGTGTGCACGCCGGCGCGGATCTCGAGGTCGAGGTCGCGGACGCCGTCGCGGATCGCGATCGCGCTGCTGATCGCGCGGCTGGGGCCGTCGAACACCGCGAGCGCCCCGTCGCCGAGCGACTTGACGAAACGCCCCCGGTGGCGCTCGACCTGGTCGCGGACGAGGCTGTCGTGGCGCTCCAGCAGCGACCGCCAGGCCTCGTCGCCGAGCTCCGCGGCACGCTCGGTCGAGCTGACGATGTCGGTGAACAGCACCGTTGCCAGCACCCGGTCGCTGACCAGCGGACGGCGCACGCCGGTGAGGAACAGCTCGATCTCATCGGCGATCGCCTGCGCCTGGTTGAAGAACAGCGGCCCCGCGCCGGGAACCTCGGCGTAGCGGGCGCCGGGGATGTGCTCGGCGACGTAGCGCGAGTGGCGCGGGTCGAGGTAGGTCTCGCCCTCGGGCCGCAGCACCAGCGTCGGGCACTGCACGCTGGGAAGCACGTCACGCACGTCGGTCTCGCCGATCCACTCCAGCGACGCGGCGGCCGCGGCTGGGGTCATCGCCAGGCGCTGAACGCGCGCCATCAGGCCCCGCACCCGCTCGTCCTCGCCGGCGACGAGGACGGCCAGAGGGTTCTCCGGCGAATCGATGCCCCACGACTCGACGATCGCCCGCACCATCTCAGCCCGCTCCTCGACGGTGGGCGCCCACTCGTACCCCGGTCCCGCGACCAGGCGGGGCTGCGGCGAGAGCAGGACGAGCGCCCGTGCCAGGTCCGGATGGGAGGCCGCGGACAGCGCCGTCAAGCAGCAGCCCTCGAGAAACGAGATCAGCGCCGGCTGCTCGGCACCGGCCGCGTCGATCACCGCCCGGACGTCGTCGACCTGCTCCTCCAGCGGCGTCGCCCCGGCGACCCCGTCGGACATTCCGGTGCCGCGGCGGTCGAAGAGGATCACCCGGGAAAACGACGCGAGTCGCTCGAAGAAGCGCCCGAAAGGCGGGCAACTCCCAGAACAACTCGATGTTCGACAGATAGGTCGAGACGAAGACGACGTCGAGCGGGCCCTCACCCGCCACCTGGTAGGCGATCTGGAGCTCACCGCTGCGTGCGTAGCGAGTCTCGGGAACGTCCACGGCACCAGACTACCCGCGGCCTCGCGGCCGGGCAGCCGGGCAGCCGTGGCACGGAAGCGGGATCCGGGGGGCGGGGGAGGGGCGGTTGGGGTTCGGGTGGCCATGGAGGCGATGACGAGCGAGCGCGAGGCCAACCGGCTGTTGCCCGACCTCGACGGCCGGGGCACGATCGTCGTCTGCGAGGACGACCAGGTGACCCTCGAGCTGCTGATCGAGAACCTCGAGGCGGATCGCTACCACGCGCTCGCGGCGCCGACCGGCGCCGACGCGCTGCGGTTCTGTCGCTACAGCCAGCCGGACCTGCTGCTGCTCGACCTGGCGCTCCCGGACGGCCTCGGCCTCGACGTCCTGCGCAGGATCCGCGGCTCGGAGGGCGCCGCGGCTGAATTCGATTGCGGCCTGCCGGTGATCGTGCTCAGCGGTCGCGGTGCCGACTCCGACCGGGTCAGGGGCCTTCAGGCCGGCGCGGACGACTACCTGGTGAAGCCGTTCCACTATCCGGAACTGCTCGCACGGATCGAGAACGTCCTCGCCCGTCGCGGAAGCGAGCGCGCCGGGCCGATTCAGGTCGGGCCGCTGAGGATCGACGCGGCCACCCGCAAGGTCCAGGTGGGCAGCCGGGAGATCCGGCTCGCGAACAAGGAGTTCGAGTTGCTGCGGGCGCTGGCGGCGGAGCCAAGCCGGGTGTTCACCAAGCAGGAACTGCTGCGCGACGTCTGGGGTTACGAGCTCGCCGCAAGGACGAGGACGCTGGACTCGCACGCCAGCCGCCTGCGCCGCAAGCTCGATCCGGAGCGCGGCCGGTTCGTCGTCAACTGCTGGGGGGTCGGCTACCGGCTGGTGGAGGCGGCTTGATCGCCGCCTGCCTCGCCCTCGGCGGCGCGCTCCTGGCGGGGTGCATCGCATGGCTGGTCCGCGCCCGGCTGGCGCGCAGGCGTCGAATGTTGAACGAGGTGCTGCACGAACTTCGCCGGCCCCTCCAGGAACTGGCGCTCCGAGACCTGGGCCTCGGCGCCCGCTCGGGCTGGGTTGGCCCGGCGATCGGTGCCCTGGCCGACCTCGACTCGATCGTCAATGGGCGTCCGCGCCGGGCACGGACGGTGGCGTTCTCGCTCGCCGAGGTCGTCGGGGACGGTCGTTCTCGCTGGTCGCGGGATGCGGTCCGATTCCGGGTTGAGCGGAGCGACGCCCGCCTGATCGGCGATCCGGACGAGATCGCCTCCGCCCTCGACAACCTGATCTCGAACGCGGTCGAGCACGGGGGCGGCCCGGTGACGGTCTGCGCAGCAGGCTCGAACGGCTCGGCGGTGCTGTCCGTGACGAGCGCACCGGCCGAGCTCACCCCAGATCGTCGCCGGCGGGATCCGCGCCGCGGGCATGGGCTGCGGATCGCGGAGCGGGTGGCGAGCGAACATCGCGGCGCGCTGATGCGCCCGCGCTCGATCGGCGGGGCGGTGATGACGCGGCTGGTTCTGCCTGCGGGCTCGGAGCTCCGGGGGACAGAAGATCCGTGAGCCGTCCCGGCAGCCGTCGCCGGGCCCTCGGGTTTGCGCTGCTCGCCGCCCTCAGCGCGCTCGGTTCGGTTGCCGTTGCCTCGCGCTACGGCGACGGTGTCGCCGATCGGTACGGGGAGATGCGCCCCGTGGTGGCGGTCGAGCGCGACCTGCGCGCGGGCCTTGCCCTCGATCGTCGGAGCGTGCGGGCGAGCCTCGGCATCAGCGAGGTGCCGGAGCGATTCGTTCCCCCGGACGCGCTCTCGGATGTCGCCGAGGCGCTGGGCAAACGACCGCAGGCCGTGATCCCGGCCGGTTCCTATCTGCTGGGATCGCAGTTCGCGCTCGCCGATCCCGTCCGGAGCAACCGCCGCAAGCTCCCGGGCGGGGTTCATCCGATCGAGGTCGCCGTCGCATCGGCCGCCCCGCTTGCGGACCGCGGTCCCGCGGCGCGGGTCGACGTCGTTGCCGCCGACGAGCCGGGGGCGATCGTCAATCCGCGGGTCCGGGTGCTGGCCAGGCGGGTGCCGCTGCTGGCGATCAGGCGCATGGCGGACGGGGGAGCCGAGCGACGCTGGCAGGCGACGCTGGGGCTCGACCGAGCGCAGACCTTGACCGTGATCGAAGCGGAGAACTTCGCACGCCAGATCCGCCTGATTCCCCGGTAGGGCCCGGCCAGGTGGGAGGCCGACCAGGGAGGCCCGGCGTTCGCGCAGCCGCGACGCTGACCGGCGGCCCGCTGGGCCGCTGCCTCGACCGGATCGCCGATCAGCTGCGCGAGCGTCTGATCGAGATCCGCAGGTCCGCTGCCGCCGGCGGTGACCGATCGCCCGATTTCGAGCGGCAGCTGCAAGATCTGGTCGACGAGGCGGGCGCGCTCCTGGGTCCGGCGAACCGTGAGCAGCTGCTCGAGCGGGTACGGCGGGACACGATCGGCCTCGGGCCGCTGGAGGAGCTGCTTGCCGACCCCGGGGTCGATGAGGTGCTGGTCAACGGCCACGACGAGGTCTGGGTCGAGCGCGAGGGCCGCCTCGAGCGCTCCGATCTGCGGTTCGACGACACAGCCCAGCTTCGCGACGTGATCGAGCGCATTCTCGGCCCGCTCGGGCGGCGCGTCGATGAGCTCAGTCCGATGGCCGACGGTCGGCTCGCGGACGGATCCAGGGTCAACGTCGTGGTTCCGCCGCTCGCGGTCGACGGGCCGGCGCTGTCGATCAGGCGATTCGTCGGCATTCGCCCGGGGGTGGGGGAGCTGGTCGCTCGGGGCACGCTGCCCTCGCCCCTTGTGGCGCGCCTCGCAGAGGCGGTGCGCGACGGCCGCAACCTGCTGATCAGCGGCGGCACCGGCTCAGGCAAGACCACGGTTCTCAACGCGCTCTCATCGTTCATTCCCGAGGGCGAGCGCGTGATCACGATCGAGGATGCGGCGGAGCTGCAGCTGGCGCGCCGTCACGTCGTCCGCCTCGAGACCAGGGCTCCGAGCGTCGAGGGGGTTGCTGCGGTCTCGATTCGTGACCTGGTTCGCAACGCCCTGCGAATGCGCCCGGATCGGATCCTGATCGGCGAGGTTCGGGGGGCCGAGGCGATGGACCTGCTGCTCGCCCTCAACACCGGTCACCGCGGCGCGCTGACCACCCTCCACGCGAACTCGCCGGCCGACGCAATCCGGCGGATCGAGGCGCTCGCGATGATGGCGGAGATCGGGCTCGGCCCGGAGTCGGTGCGGAGCCAGATCGTGGCCGCGCTCGACCTGATCCTCCATCTCCAGCGCGGCGCAGGCGGCGATCGGCTCGCGGTCACCCTCGCCGAGGTGGTCGGCACCAGCGCCGGGCCGGCGGTTGAGCAGGTCTGGGCCCGATGAGTGCGCTGCTGCCGATGCTGCTGGCGGGCCTCGGGGGTGGTGCGCTGGCGCTGGCGCTCCGCGAGCTGGCGCGCGCGAGTCCAGAGCTCGCGCGGTCGGCCGAATCGGCCCTGCTCGCAGTGACGCTCGCCGGCCGGCTCGGCCGCGACCCCACCAGCTCGGAGCGGCGCGGGCTCGGCCTCGTGCTCGCCGCCGGCCTCGGCCTCGCCGCGCTGCTGCTGTTCGGCCTGCAGCCGCCGGCCCTGCTCGCATTCCTCGGTCCCGCCGGAGCCGAGCGGCTGCTCAGTCGCCGGCGGCGGAGATACAGAGAGGCGGTCGGAGCCGGGGTTCCGAACCTCGCGAGGGCGCTGTCCGACGCGCTGGCGGCCGGTGGCTCGCTGCGCAGCGCGCTGATCGATGCGGCCCCGACGCTCGAGGGACCGTGCGGTGCCGAGCTGCGGCGCGTCGGGGTCGACCTCGAGCTGGGCCGCTCTCCGGCGACGGCGCTCCGCGCCCTCGCGGATCGGATCGGAACCGAGCCGGTCGCGGCGCTCGTCTCGGCGGCGGTCTCCCAGCAGCGGACCGGTGGAGACCTCGCCACTCTGCTGCGCCGTCAGGCCGACGCCGAGGCCGGACGTCTGGCGGCCGAGGCCGCGGCGCGATCGGCGACTGCCCAGGCGAGGCTCAGCGGCGGCATCGTCGCCGGAATGCCGCTCGCAGCGGCGCTGCTTGTCGAGCTGGTCAGCCCGGGGTTCGTCGCCGGCATCGCTTCCGACCCGGTGGCGGTCGTGCTGCTGCTGGCCGCCGCCGCGCTGCAGCTGGTCGGCTATCTGGCGATCCAGCGACTGGGACGGCCCCCGGGGTGAGCGCGGCACTCGCCGCTGCCTGCGGGCTGCTGATCGCCGCCGCGGCTCGTGAGCTCTGGGCCGATCGCGGCGAGCGGACGCAGCTCGTCGCCCGCCGCCGGCTGCTCCGGCTGAGATCGCGCCTGCCGGGCCTCGGCGGGGAGCCCGGCGGTGACTCCGGCGGCTCGCTGTCCCGGCTGCGACGGGCGGGCATCGCCGATCGGATCCAGCCGCGGGATCTCGTTCTCGCCCGCGTTGCCTGCGCGGCCCTGGCCCTGCCGCCGGCCCTGCTCGCCGCACCGGCCGCACCCGGCCGCATCGGCCTGCTGGTGATCGTCGGCGTGCCGACCGCGGCCGCTGTGGCCCCGGACCTGGCGATCGAGCGACGGGCGCGCCGACGCCGCGCCCGGATCAACGCGCAGCTCGCCGACTCGCTCGAGCTGATCGCCGTCGCTGCCGGAGCCGGCAACAACCTGGTGGCCCTGCTGACCGCGGCCCGCGACGCGGCCTCCGGGCCGCTTCGCGAGGAGCTGGCCGCGACGGTGGCCGAGCTCGAGTGCGGCGTCCGCCACTCGGCGGCCCTGAACCGCCTGGGGGCCCGGTCCGGCCCCGAGCTGGCCGGGCTCGCGGTGCTGCTAGAGCGCTCGCGCCGGCTCGGCTCGCCGCTGGCCGAGGGACTGCAGCGCCAGGCCGCCGGCCTCAGGCAGGAGCGGGCCCGCGGGGTCGAGGAGCACGCGGCCCGCGCGGCTCCGAAGATCCAGCTCGTCGTCGCCCTGCTGTTCGTGCCCTCGGTCCTGTTGCTGGTCGCCGCGGCGATTCTCGCCCACGCCGACGCGCTGACGGTCGGCTTCTGAGCTCGGGTCGGTCGGCCGCCGCTACTCGGCGGCCTCGTCGGCCAGGCGGCGGGCGATCACCGACGCGGCCTCGCAGATCTCGTCGAACTCCTCGGCGCTGTCGTGGTGGCCCTTGACGTTGACGCAGAGGCTGCCGCTGGAGAGCTCGAAGGCGATCTTGTCGGGGGCCTGCTCGGAGAGCCAGACGACGAAGCTCGGGGCGAACAGCTGCTTGAGCCAGTTCTGGTCGTCGGCGGGCCCGTAGAAGATCTCGAAGCGCTTGTCGAGCGCCTCGCTCTCGAGCTCGAGGCGCTGCATCCGCCGGAAGACGTCCTCGGCCGAGTCCATCCAGCGGAAGCCGGAGCGCCGCTGACAGTAGATGTCGCTGGCCTTGACGGCGGCGGCGGGGACGTCGTGCATGACGACCGTGAACCGGTAGGAATCGGTCTCGCGGTTGCCGTCGCTGTCGGTCGACTCCTCCTCGTAGGTGTAGAGGGCGAGCGCCCCCGGCAGGCCGCCGGGCAGGGTGCCGTTCATGATCTGCTCGGCGTAGCGCTTGTCGCCCTTGCGCAGCAGTGGCGTGTTCGGCGGCAGCATGCCCCGTGGCCGGCGGCTGAGGCCCCGGGCGCCGGCGTAGGCCTCGAAGAAGTCCTCCTTGGCCCGCCCGGAGGCGATCACGAAGACGATCACGGCGACCACCACCGCGACCAGCGCGGTGACGCCGACGCCGACCGCGACGCCTCCCTGGGTCGTGCCGACCACGAAGGCGGCGATCGCCAGCGTCGCCCCGAGGCTGATCAGCCAGGGCCTGCCGATCAGACCGCGGAAGTGCGTGCCGCGGGTGTCGTCGGTGTCGAGCGGGGTGGTCAGGTCGGGCGCGTAGGGGCCGGCGCTGCCGGTGGTCGTCGCGGGCTCCCAGCCGGGCGGTCCGCTGCTACCGCTCGTGCTCTCCGGTTCCTCGGCCGTCATCGCCGTCAAATCTACCCACGACCCCCCACGGATCGGCGCCGTTGGGGCCGCCGGCGCCCGCCGACCCGACAGCCCGGATGCAAGCGCGGTTGCAGAACGGGCTTCTGCGTGGGCGCTCCGGGAGCCTCGGCGGACTGGCCGTAAACCGCATTGGAATGCGCGTCAGGGGCGGATCAGGGCCCGGGTAGCACTTCCGTCCGACGCGATCTGTGTAGTGCCGATTCAGGTTTGTGTCACGAAGTGGCGACAAGTGGGGTATTGTGGCGCACCAGTTGTGATCACCAGGGCCGGGGTGGAGAGATTCCTCCCATCTCTTCACCTCGGCCCGCACCTCTTTCGGATGGATTTCGCCAAACCCCCACCACCAACCTGCTAGATGGCGTTTCGCGGACAACACGAGCACAACATCGATGCCAAGGACCGGATCACGGTCCCGGCGGCCCATCGGGCGGCGCTCGCCGCCGGGCTCGTCGTCATGGAGGGCGTCGAGACCTGCGTCGAGGTCTGGCCGGCCGCGGCCGCCGAGGCGATGGAGTCCGCCTGGGTCAACCCGTTGAGCCCGATGGGCGCCGACGGCCGCCGGATCCGCCGGCGGGTGTTCGGCACCTCCGAGCAGACCGAGCTCGACTCGGCCGGGCGGGTCCGCCTGCCGAAGCACCTGATCAAGCACGCCGAGCTCGCCGGCCCGTCGCTGGTGGTCGGCGTCGGCGACCACCTCGAGATCTGGAACACCAGCGCCTGGCAGCAGGAGAGCGAGGAGTTCGAGGCCCAGGCGGCCGAGCTGACCGAGCGCCTCGCCTCGCAGGGCCCCGCGGTGGAGGCGGGCAGCTGAGATGGGGACACTGACCTATATGCCCACCGAGCACGTCCCAGTCCTCGCCGCCGAGCTGATCCGGTTCACCGAGCCGGGCCCCGGGGACACCGTCGTCGATGCGACCTTCGGCGCCGGCGGCCACGCCCGCCTGTTCGCCGAGCGAATCGGCCCCGAGGGGACGCTGATCTGCATCGATCGCGATCCGGCGGCGGCCGAGCGCTACGCGGAGTTCGCGGCCGAGGTCGCCTGCGAGACGCGATTCGTCGGCGAGCGGTTCGACCGGGCGATCACCGGCTTGATCGAGGAGGGGGCTGCGGGCGGACCTCGTCTACTTCGACTTCGGCGTCTCCTCGATGCAGATCGACGCCTGGGAGCGCGGCTTCTCGTACTCCTTCGACGCGCCGCTCGACATGCGCATGGACCCGCGGTCGGAGCTCGATGCGGCAACGGTCGTCAACGACTGGCCCGAGCGCCGTCTGGCCGAGATCATCCGCAACTACGGTGACGAGCGGCGGGCGCGGGCGATCGCCCGCGAGATCGTCGCGCGGCGGCCGCTGGAGCGGACCTCGGACCTCGTCGAGGCGGTTCGCGCCGGGCTGCCGCCGGCCGCGCGCTTCGGCCGTGGCAACCCCGCCAAGCGCACCTTCCAGGCGATTCGAATCGCGGTCAACGACGAGCTCGACGCGCTCGACGCCGCGCTCCCGGCGGCCTGGAGCCTGATCGCGCCCGGCGGACGCCTGGCCGCGATCTCGTTCCACTCGCACGAGGACCGCCGGGTCAAGCGCTTCATCGTCGAGCTTGCCCGGGGCTGCGTCTGCCCGCCCGAGTTCCCGGTCTGTCGCTGCGGTCGCGAGCCGCAGGCGGAGCTGCTGACCCGGGGAGGCGTCGCGCCCTCCGCCGGCGAGATCGCCGACAACCCCCGCTCGAGCTCGGCGCACCTGCGGGTCGCCCGCAAGCTCGATCCCGGACCGGCCGCGGGGCCGCGGGCCGAGGGAGGGCTCTGATGGCAGCCTCGGCAACCGCCCGCCGCCGGCCGGCCACCCGGGCCCCGCGTCCCGCGGGACGCGCTCGCGATGCGGCCCCCCGGGTCGCCCCGCGGGCTGCCCCCAAGCGCCGGACGGCCTCGACCGCTCGCCGCGCCGGCGCCGCGCGAGCGAGCCGCGCGAGCAGCCGTCGTTCGCGGATCACTCCACCCGGCGGCATCGCGATGATCCCGGTGCACGCGGTCGGCGGCGCCGCCGGCGCGGTCGGCGGGATCGCCAACTCCGGAGTCGTGGTCGGCATGACCCGCGGCCGGCTGTGGATCGGCGTGCTCGCCGCCCTGCTCGGCGGGATCGTCGCGCTCAACGTCTGGGGGCTGAGCATGAGCGCCTCGACCAGCGGCACCGCGACCAAGATCGACGAGCTGGAGCGCGGCAACACCGTGCTCGAGGCGAAGATCGCGAAGCTGACCGCCGACGATCGCGTCCAGGCCGTCGCAGCGAGCCTCGGGCTCGCGACGCCGGCGCCGGACGGGATTCGCTACCTCAAGGTCCGGTCCGGGAACGCTGAGGCGGCGGCGACGCGACTCGGCGCCGGGCAGATCTCGATTCTCGACGCGGTCGCGCCCGCCTTCGTCGAGGCGGTCACCCCAGCGGCCCCCGTCGCCCCGGCCACCGCCGACCCCGCCGCCGCGGCGCCCGCGGCAGCCCCCGAGCCATCGGCGCCCATCGATCCGGCGGCGGCGCCAGCTCCTGCCGCCGACCCGGTGACAACCCCGACAGCGACCGCCGACGGCGGCGTCACCCCGTAGGGCCCCAGGGGAGAGAGCTCGAGGTGGGCGCGCCGTGAAGCTGATCGAGAGGCGCGTCGGCCTGCTGTTCGCCCTGTTCGCGATCGCGTTCTGCGGCGTCATGGTCCGGGCCGCATGGCTGCAGGCGGTCAAGGGCGGCGAGCTCAGCGCCAACGCGACGCTGCAGCAGACCGCGGCGGTGACGGTCCCGGGCATCCGCGGCAGCATCCTCGATCGGCGCGGCGACGAGCTCGCCGTGTCCGAGGACGCGGCAACCGTCTTCGCGACGCCGTATCAGGTCGAGAACCCACCGCGGACGGCGGAGCGGCTGGCCAAGATCCTCGGCGACGATCCACAGCAGCTGCTCGAGTCGCTGGTATCCGACTCCGGGTTCGAATACGTCAAGCGCAAGATCTCGCTCGCCGAGGCCGAACAGATCCGGGCCCGCGAGCTGCCCGGAATCGGGCTGCTCCCGGACTCCCGCCGCCTCTACCCGCAGGGCGAGATCGCAGCGCGGCTGATCGGTGCGGTCGGGACCGAGGACGACGGCCTGTTTGGGATCGAGGCCGCCGAGGAGGATGTCCTCGGCGCCAGCGACGGCGAGCTGAATGTGACCCGGGATGCGCTCGGCAAGGAGATCAGCCGCGATACGGTCGAGGGCGCGGTCGCCGGCAGAGACGTGACCCTGACGATCGACGCCAGCATCCAGGCCAAGGCCGAGAAGGTGCTGGCCGAGGTCGGCGAGGCGAACAGCCCCGACGGAGCGACGGCGATCGCGATGGACCCCGACAGCGGGCAGATCCTGGCGATGGCGAGCTGGCCGCCGGTCGATCCGACCAACCTCGCCGAGGCGTCGCCCGAGGACCTCTCGAACATGGCGACCGGGTTCACCTATGAGCCGGGCTCGACCTTCAAGGCGTTCACGGTTGCCGGCGCGCTCGAGGACGGCGTCGTTGATCCCGACACCCAGTTCACCCTGCCGCCGACGATCCAGGTCGCCGACCGCGAGATCGAGGAGTCGCATCCCCGGGGGACCCTGACGATGTCGGTGGCCGAGATCCTCAAGGTCTCCTCGAACGTCGGCGCGGTGACGATCGGCCTCGAGCTCAACGGCGGCGCCTACGGCGGGCGCTTCGACCGCTGGATTTCCCGCTTCGGGTTCGGGAAGCCGACCGGCATCGACTTCCCAGGCGAGGAGCGGGGGATCGTTCCCACCGTCGACGACTACTCGGGCTCGACGATGGGCAACCTGCCGCTCGGGCAGGGGCTCTCGGTCACCCCGTTGCAGATGATGGCCGGCTACGCCGCGATCGCCAACGGCGGCACCCTGCTGACCCCGCATCTGGTCGAGGCGGTCGACGGCGAGCGGGTGCCCGACGACCCCGGCAAGCGGATCATCCGCCGGCGCACCGCGCTGCAGCTGCGACAGATGTTTCAGGGCGTGCTCGAGCCGGGCGGCACCGCGTCGGTCGAGATCCCGGGCTACCAGCTGGCCGGCAAGACCGGAACCGCCGAGAAGGTCGTCGACGGCGAGTACTCGAAGACCGAGTTCGTCGCCTCGTTCGTCGGCTTCGCTCCGGTCGACAACCCGGAGTTCCTGATGGCGGTGATCGTCGACAACCCGAAGGGAGGCACCTACTACGGTGGCGATGTCGCGGCACCCGCCTTCGGCGAGATCGCCAGCTTCGCGCTCCCGTATCTCGGCGTCCAGCCGGACTGAGCCCGGCTTTCCGCCCCGGCGCCGGCGCCGTCTCCGGGGGGCTATCTAGAATCGCCGCGATGAACCTGGCCCAACTGTGCGAGGGGAGCGCCGTTCGCGCAATCGAGGGCGATCCGGGAACCGAGGTCACCGACCTCGCCTTCGACAGCCGCAGGGTCGGGCCGGGGACGCTGTTCTTCTGCGTCAAGGGGATGTCCACCGACGGGCACGAGTTCGCCCCGGCCGCGCTCGAGGCCGGCGCCGCCGCGCTGGTCGTCGAACGGCCGCTCGACCTCGGCCTGCCGGAGGTTCTGGTCGGGAGCGCGCGCGACGCGATGGCGCCGCTCGCGGCCCGCTTCTTCGGCGAGCCGACGCGCCGGCTCGAGCTCGTCGCCGTCACCGGCACCAACGGCAAGACGACGACGGCCTTCCTGGTCCGCGCGATCCTCGAGGGCCTGGGTCGCAGCTGCGGGTTGCTGGGAACCGTCAAGCAGGTCGTCGGCGGCGCCGAGGTGGAGGCGGTGCGGACGACGCCGGAGGCGATCGAGCTGCAGCGGATCTTCGCCGCGATGGTCGCGGCCGGAGACCGCGCCTGCTCGATGGAGATCTCCTCGCACGCCCTGGTCCTCGGGCGCGCCGACTGCGTCGAGGTTGCCGCCGCCGCGTTCACGAACCTGACCCAGGACCACCTCGACTTCCACGCCGACATGGCCGACTACTACGCGGCGAAGCGCCTGCTGTTCACCGGGGCCGAGGGGCGTCGCGGGCCGCCGCGGGCGGCGGCCGTCAACGTCGACGATCCCTACGGAGCGCGGCTCGCGGCGGAGCTCGCCGAGGTCGATACCCGTCTGATCACCTTCTCGCCGGGCGGGGCGGAGGCTGAGCTCCGTGCGCTCGACGTCGATTTCGACGCCGCCGGCTCCCGCTTCACGCTCGACGGGCCGGGGGGCCGGGTGCCGGTCGAGCTGCCGCTGCCGGGCCACTTCAACGTCGAGAACGCGCTCGCCGCCCTGGCGCTCACGCACGGGCTCGGCATCGGCCTCGCCGATGCCGCGGCCGCGCTCCGCGAAGCCGAGCCGGTGCCGGGGAGGATGGAGCCGATCCGCGAGGGGCAGCCGTTTCTGGTCCTGGTCGACTACGCGCACACCCCCGACTCGCTGGAGAACGTGCTCGATGCGGCCCGGAAGCTGACCGAGGGGCGCCTGATCAGCGTGCTCGGCTGCGGCGGCGATCGCGACCGCGCCAAGCGCCCGCTGATGGGTCGCGCCGGCGCCAGCGGGTCCGATCTCGCGGTGATCACCTCCGACAACCCCCGCTCAGAGGAGCCGGCGGCAATCATCGAGGAGATCCTCGGCGGCATCGACGACCGCGAGGGCGTCGTCGTCGAGGAGGACCGGCGGGCGGCGATCGGTCTGGCGCTCGCGGAGGCGGCGCCCGGCGATCTGGTTGTGATCGCAGGCAAGGGGCACGAGCAGGGCCAGGAGTTCGAGGCCGGCCGCAAGATCCCCTTCGATGACCGCGAGGTCGCCCGTGAGCGGCTACGAGAGATCGGGGCGACCGCGTGATCGAGCTCAACCCCGAGCGACTGGCGGCCGAGGCCGGTGCCGAGATCGTCGTCCGCGGCCGGGACGGGTTCTGCGAGCGCGCGGTCATCGATTCCCGCGAGGCAGGCTCGGGCGACCTGTTCGTCGGGATCGCCGGCGAGCACCTGGACGGCGGCCGGTTCGCGGGCGACGCGCTCTCGGCCGGCGCCTGGGGCGCGCTGGTCGACCCGGTGCACGCAGCCGACCTGGCCACGGACGGGGAGGGGAGGGCATGGGTCCTCTCGAGCCCCGACCCGGTGCGCTCGCTGCAGCAGCTCGCCCGCGCCTGGCGCCGCCGGCTCGGCTGTCCGCTGGTCGGCATCACGGGCTCGACCGGCAAGACCTCGGTCAAGGACATCGCCCACGCGCTGCTGCCGCGGCGGGTGCACGCGAGCCCCGAGAACTACAACACCGAGATCGGGCTGCCGCTCGCGCTGCTCTCGGCTCCACCGGAGACCGAGGTGCTGGTCATGGAGATGGCGATGCGGGGCCTCGGCCAGATCGAGCAGCTCTGCGAGATCGCCGAGCCTGACGTCGCCGCGATCACGAACGTCGGCCCGGTCCATCTCGAGCTGCTCGGCACCCTCGAGGCGATCGCCGCGGCCAAGGCCGAGATCCTGGTCGGGCTCGGCGCCGGCGGCCGGGCTGTGATTCCCGTCGACGCCGAGGCGCTCTCGCCGCACCTTCACGACGAGCTGCTCACCTTCACCTTCGGCCCCGGCGGCGACGTCTTCGCCGAGTCGGTTGAGGTCGGGCCGTGGGGCATCCGGGCGCTGATCGGGACTCCGCACGGTGAGGCCACCTTCGAGTTCCCGTTCAGCGAGGCGCACAACCTGAGCAATGCCCTCTGCGCGATCGCGATCGGTGTCGCGCTCGATCTCGACCCGGCCGAGATGGCCCCGCGCGCGCCCGGGATAGAGTTCTCGCGGCTGCGCGGCGAACAGATCCACCTTCGAGGGGACATCGTGCTGCTCAACGACTGCTACAACGCGAACCCGATCTCGATGCGGGCCGCGATCGAGCATCTCGCCGCCTATCCGGGCGAGCGGCGGCGGGTCGCGATCCTCGGCGGCATGGCCGAGCTCGGGCCGCGGGCGCCGGAGTTCCACGAGGAGGTCGCGGCGCTCGCCCGCGACCGTGGGATCAGCCCCCTTATCGGGGTCGGTGAGCTGGCCCGCGGCTACTCCCCCGACGAGTGGGTCGGGACCGCGCACGAGGCGGCCGAGCTCGCCGCCCGCGAGCTGACCGAGGGCGACGTCGTGCTCGTCAAGGGCTCGCGATCGGTCGGCCTCGAGCTGGTCGCGGACGAGCTCCTGCCGGCGCTGGGCGGGGCGGACGCCTGATGGGCGCCCTGCTGCCGGCGCAGATCGGCGGTGAGTTCGGCTCCGCCGTGATCGACCGCGGCGAGGTGCTGATCGCGGGAATGGCCGCGATGCTGATCACGATCTTCCTCGGCCCGAAGTTCATCGACGTTCTCCGTACGCGAGAGTTCGGGCAGCAGATCCGCGAGGAGGGCCCGCAGGGCCACCACGAGAAGGCGGGCACCCCGACGATGGGCGGGCTGATCTTCTTCACCGCGATCGCGATCCCCTACCTGGTCCTCTCCGACCGTGACACCGAGAGCCTCGCCGTCTTCGTGATCGCGCTCGGCAGCGCCGCGCTCGGGTTCGCCGACGACTGGATCAAGATCGTCAAGCGGCGCTCGCTCGGACTCGCCGCGCGTTACAAGATCGTCGGGCAGATCGCGCTCAGCTTCGTCCTCTGGTGGTTCGCCTTCCAGGAGGTCGGCCTCGACCCGACCCTGCGGATCCGGGCCTGGGACGTCGACATCTATCTCGGCCCGGCGGTCTACCTGATCCTGACCTTCATCGTGCTCGCCGGCTCCAGCAACGGCGTCAACCTCACCGACGGCCTCGACGGTCTCGCCGCCGGCGTCTGCGCGATGGTATTCCTCGCCTATACGGCGATCACGATCACCACCGGGCAGGCGGGGCTGGCGCTGCTCTCCGCCTGCCTGGTCGGGGCGACGATCGGGTTTCTCTGGTTCAACGCGTTCCCGGCGACGATCTTCATGGGCGACACGGGGTCGCTCGGCCTCGGCGGCGCGATCGGGGCGCTGGCGATCATGACCCAGACCGAGGTCCTGCTGATCGTGATCGGCGGCGTCTTCGTGATCGAGGCGCTATCGGTGCTGGTCCAGGTGATCAGCTTCAAGGCCTTCCGCCGCCGCGTCTTTCTGATGGCGCCGATCCACCACCACTTCGAGATGCTGGCCTGGTCGGAGACGAAGATCATGCTTCGCTTCTGGATCATCGCCGCGGTCTGCGCCGGGATCGGCTACACGCTGTTTCAGAACTCGCTTGGCGCCTGAGACGACCGCGGGGGGTTGTAGGCTGCAGGCGATGGAGGGAACCCCGCAGCAGCCAAACGTCCCGGCCGGCTGGTATCCGGATCCGAGCGGTCAGGGCCTGCGCTACTGGGACGGCGCGGCCTGGACCGAGCACACCGCGCCGGCCGCCGAGCAGCCTCAGCAGGCTGAGGTTGCCGCCCCGGCCCAGGCTTCGCAGGCAGAGGTCGCGGCCCCGGCCCAGGCCTCGCAGGGCGGGCCACCGCCCGGAGTCGGCCACCGCCCCCGCGGCCAGCACCGCAGCCCCGGCCGCGACCGCGGCCCCCGCTGCCGCCGACGGTGCTCCGAGCACGTTCGAGTGGGTGCTGTCGATCGCGCTGCCGCTGCTGCCGCTGCTGGGACTGATCTGGGGCATCTATCTACGCAGCCAGGGCGGCGCCAAGGAGACGCCCGGCAACGTCGCGATCGTGCTCTCTCTGTTCGTCGTTCTCGCGGTCCTGCTCGTCATCTGAGCGGGCGCCGGCGGCGCCGGCGCTGGGGGGAGGCCGCCGCTCGGCGGCGAATGGTGACTGCGATGGTGACGCCGCGATCGCGACCGCCCCTGCCGACGGGTCCGCTGCTCGTCGTCGGCCTGGCCCGTTCAGGGCAGGCGGTGGCCGCGATGCTCGCCGGGCGGGGAGAGCGGGTCGTCGGGGTCGATGCGGGGAGTCCTGCTCTGGTTGCAGGATTGCGCGGGGTCGGCGTCGAAGTTCATCTGGATGCGCAAGGCACCGAACTGCTCGACGGGGTGAGGACCCTGGTCAAGAGCCCAGGGGTCCCCCGGGAAGCGCCGGTGATCAGCGCTGCGGACGAACGCGGTCTCCCGGTGCTGGGTGAGCTCGAGGTCGCGTGGCGGGCGCTGCCCAACCCGTTTGTCGCGGTCACCGGCACCAACGGCAAGACCACGGTCGCCGAATGGCTCGGCCACGTCTGGCGCGAGGCCGGCCTGCCGGTCGAGGTAGCCGGCAACGTCGGCACGCCGCTGTCGTCGCTGGTCGGTGAGATCGCGGACGACGCGACCGTCGTCTGCGAGTGCTCGTCGTTTCAGCTCGAGGACGCGGTCTCGTTCGCGCCCGAGGTCGCGATCCTGCTCAACGTCACGCCGGACCATCTCGATCGCCACGCCAGCCTCGAGGCCTACCGCGACGCGAAGCTCCGGATCTTCGCCGGCCAGGGGGAGTCAGACTTCTCGATCTTCGACGCCGATCTGGCCGCGTTCGCGGCGTCCGATCGGCCCGGCCGCGGGGCGACGATCGCCTACGGTGCCTCCGCCTGCGCGGAGGGCGGCTGCCTGGTTCGGCTCCGCGGCGGCGTGATCGAGGCCGACGGCGAGGCCCTGGTGGAGGTCGAGGAGCTGGGACCTCCCGGCGAGCACAACGTCCGCAACGCGATGGCCGTGACCGCGGCAGCCCTCTGCCGCGGCGTCCCCAGCGACGCGGTCGCACGCGGCCTGCGGAGCTTCGGCGGAGTTCCCCACCGGCTCGAGCGGGTCGCCGAGCTCGGCGGGGTCGGATTCGTCAACGACTCGAAGGCGACCAACGTCGCCGCCGCGACCGCGGCGCTGCGCTCGTTCGAGGGCGGCGTGCACGCGATCCTCGGCGGCAGCCTCAAGGGCGGCGGCTTCGAGGCGCTGGCGCCGGCCGTTGCCGAGCGCTGCCGGGCCGCCTACCTGATCGGCGAGGCCGCCGAGGCGCTGGCCCGCGATCTGACCAGCGCCGGGGTCGAGCTGATCGAGGCGGGAACCCTGGAGCGGGCGGTTGCGGCCGCGGCCGCGGCGGCCCAGCCCGGCGAGGTCGTGCTGCTCGCTCCCGCCTGCGCGAGCTTCGATGCCTTCCGTGACTTCGAGGAGCGCGGCGACCGGTTCCGCGCGCTGGTCGGTGAGCTCGGGTGAGCACCGCGATCGCCGCGCTCCGCGGCGGCATCCGGATCGGGCCGCGCCGGGCGAAGCGCAAGCGCGCCGCGCAGCCGATCGAGTACCAGCTGATGCTGACCGCGACCCTCTGCCTGCTGGCGTTCGGGGTGGTGATGGTGTTCAGCGCCAGCTCGACCGCCTCGCTGCTCGGCGAGAACGGCGACGGCGCCTTCTACCTGAAGCGCACCCTGATGTTCGGGGTGATCGGGATCGTCGCCCTGAAGCTGCTCTCGGGGCAGGGCCTGGCGACGGTCAGGCGCCTGACCCCGATCCTGCTGGCGGCGTCGTTCGGGCTGCTCGTCCTCACCCTGCTGCCCGGATTCGGCTCCTCCGCGAACGGTGCCCAGCGCTGGATCACCGCGGGGCCGATCCAGATCCAGGCCTCGGAGATCGCCAAGGTGGCCCTGGTCCTGTACGGGGCGCACATCATCGCCGCCCGGCCGCAGCTGACCAGGGACCTGGGCACGATGGCCCCCTATCTGATCGTCACCGGGGTGGCATGCGCCTTGATCGTGGTCGAGCCCGACCTCGGCACGGCGATGATCGTCGCCTTCAGCGTCGCGGCGCTGCTGATCGCGGCCGGGGCGAAGCTCCGCCACCTCGCGGTGATCGCCGGCGCCCTCGGCTCGTTCGCGATGCTCGCGGTGCTGATCGAGCCGTACCGGATGGAGCGCCTGACCAGCTTCCTGAACCCGGGCGCCGATGCCTCGGGGGCCGGCTTCCAGGGTGGCCAGGCGGCGATCGCCCTCGGCTCCGGCGGGCTGTTCGGCAACGGGCTGGGCGAGAGCGTCCAGAAGGCCTTCTACCTGCCGGAGGCTCACACCGACATGATCGCGGCGGTGATCGGCGAGGAGGTCGGGCTGCTCGGCGTCGCGATCCTGGTCGGCCTCTACATGCTGCTCGGCTACGCCGGCTTCCGCACCGCGCAGCGCGCCAAGGACCGCTACGGGCGGCTGCTCGCCGCGGGGCTGACGGCGATGATCATGATCCAGGCGACGATCAATCTCTACGCAGTGATGGGGATGGCGCCGCTTACCGGGGTCACGCTGCCGTTCGTCTCCTACGGCAACAGCAGCCTGATCGTCACCCTGGCGGCAGTCGGCCTGCTGCTCAACATCGCGTCCGGGGGAACCGCGAGGCTCGCCGGGGACCGGACCGCGACCATCCGCGCCAAGCCCCCCGCCCGCCGCAGTAGGCTGCGGGTCGTTGACGGCGGAAGAACGGCGCCGGCCCGCGGTCGGACGCCGAGCCGGCGTTCCTCGTCCGCCCGTCGGAAGAGCAGTGGAGGAAGAAGTGCCACACGTGGTCATAGCGGCGGGCGGGACAGCCGGGCACGTGGTACCGGCAATCGCCGTCGCCGACGCGCTCGCTGAGCGGTCCGCGACGATCAGCTTCATCGGTACCCGCGACCGAGCCGAGGCCGACCTGGTGCCGGCCGCCGGCTACGAGATCGACTTCCTCGACGTGCGCGGACTCGACCGCCGCAACCCGCTCCGGGCCGCCGTCGCAGCGGGCAAGGCCGCGGCTGCGGTGCCGGCCGCCGGCCGGCTGCTCGACCGCCGCGGGGCCGACGTCGTGATGGGCGGCGGTGGCTACGTCGCCGGACCGGCCGGGCTGGCGGCGAGCCGCCGCTCGCTGCCCCTGGTGCTGACCGAGGCCGACAGTCATCTCGGCCTCAGCAACCGGATCCTCGCGCGGCGAGCCCGACGGGTCTGTCTCGCGTTCGAGATCGAGGGGCGCAGCGGCGAGCTCTACCTGCACACCGGTCGCCCCGTCCCGCGGGCGGTCCTCGAGGCCGATCGGGATCGAGCCCGCGCCGAGTTCGGCGTCGCCGCCGGGGCGCCGTGTCTGCTCGTCTTCGGCGGGAGCCTCGGGGCCCGCTCGATCAACGAGGCCGCGCTGGCGGCGTTCGCGGGAACGGAGGACCGCGGCTTCCACGTGCTCCACATCACCGGCTCGCGTGACTACGAGTCGATCCGCGCACGGCTCGGGTCGACCCCGGCCTACACCCTGATCGAGTACCTGCCCGATCTCGGTGCGGTGCTGGCGGCGGCCGACCTCGCGCTGGCGCGCTCCGGGGGCTCCGTCTTCGAGCTCACGGCGGCCGGCAAGCCGGCGGTGCTGGTTCCCTACCCGCACGCTGCGGCGGGTCACCAGCTGACCAACGCCCGCTGGATGGCGGGCGCCGGGGCGGCGACGATCGTCGACGACGCGGAGATCGGTCCGGAGCGGATCCGCGCCGAGGTGGTGCCGCTGCTCAACGACTCCGCCCGCCTGCAGCGAATGGCGCAGGCGTCGAGGTCGATCGCCAAGCCCGACGCCGCCGAGCGGATCGCGGCTGAGATCCTTAGCCACGCATGAGCGATCAGCCGGGCGCCACATCACTCGCCGGAAGGCGCCTTCACTTCATCGCGATCGGCGGCGCCGGGATGAGCGGCCTGGCCCTGATCTGCCGGGGCCTCGGTGCCCGCGTCAGCGGCAGCGACCGCGCCGACTCGGGCTACATGCAGCGGCTCCGTGACGCCGGTCTCGAGCCTCGCCTCGGCCACGATCCGGAAGCGGTTCCCGAGGACGCGGAGATCGTCGTCTCGAGCGCGATCGGCGATGACAACCCGGAGCTGGCGCGGGCCAGGGAGCGGGGCCAGCGCGTGCTCCATCGCGGCGAGCTGCTCGCGGAGCTGACCGCCAGCGGCCGCCTGATCGCGATCGCGGGGGCCCACGGCAAGACGACGACCTCGGGAATGATCGCCCACGTCCTGCTCCGCACCGGGGCCGATCCCGCCTTCATCCTCGGTGGTGAGCTGGCGGGTGCCGGACCGGGCGGCGACGCAGCCAATGCCGCCTGGGGGGCCGGCGGCGTGATCGTCGCCGAGGCGGACGAGAGCGACGGCAGCTTCCTGCTCCTGCGGCCCGACGTCGCCCTGGTCACCAACGTCGAGCTCGACCACCACTCGCACTGGTCGGGCGAGGCGGCGCTGTGGGAGGCGTTCGCCGGCTTCTGCGCCGCCTCCCGCGAGGTGGTGGCCGGAGCCGGCGAGCCCGCCCGGCGGCTCGGCGCCGACTGCTCGTTCGCGGTCGAGACCGAGGCTGGAGCGGTGGCTGCGGACTTCACCGCCGCCGAGCTTCAGCCGGCCGCCGGCGGCAGCGAGTTCGAGCTCCGCCACCCCGAAGGAGTGCTGCAGGTCCGGCTCCCGATCCCCGGACGCCACAACGTCCTCAACGCGACCGCGGCGCTCGCGACCCTGCACAGCGCCGGGGCCGGTCGTTCGCTGCCGCCGCTCGCCGAGCTGGCCGAGGCGCTCGGCAGCTTTGCGGGCATGGCTCGCCGGCTCGAGCGCAAGGGGGAGCGCTCCGGGGCGCTGATCTTCGACGACTACGCGCACCATCCGACCGAGGTCGCGGCAACCCTCGCCGCCCTGCGCGAGCTTCCGCACCGGCGCCTGATCGTCGCCTTCCAGCCGCACCTGTACTCACGGACCAAGGCGCTGGCCGGGCGCTTCGGACGGGCGCTGGCGGCGGCCGACCTGATCGGGGTGCTCGACGTCTACGCGGCGCGCGAGCAGCCCGAGGGTGAGCTCGAGGGCGTCAGCGGGCTCGACGTCGTCCGCGCGACCGCCGAGTCCGCGGGGGGCCGGCGGGTGCTCTGGCTGTCGGATATCGAGACGGCCGAACGGGTGCTCGGCGCGGAGCTGGGGGCGGGCGACATCCTGGTCACGGTCGGCGCCGGCGACGTGTTCAAGCTCGCGGAGCGCCTGCTCGATCAGGGGGAGGGCTCGTGAGCCTGCCCGACGGGGTCGAAACGGACTACCCGCTGGCGCGCCTGACCACCGTCCGCGCCGGTGGCCCCGCCGACCTGTTCGCCCGGGTCGCTGACGAGGCCGGCCTGCTGGCCGCGCTCGCCCATGCCGATCGGCATCGGATCCCGGTAGGAGTCGTCGGCTCCGGGTCGAACCTGTTGGTAGCGGATGACGGATTCCGGGGGTTGGTGTTGAAGCTCGAGGGTGATCTCGCGACGATCGAGCGCGACGGAGATCGCGTGCTTTGCGGTGGCGGGGCACGGCTGCCGTCGGCGGCCGCCAAGGCCGCCCGCTGGGGCCTGTCCGGTCTCGAGTTCGGGGTCAACATCCCCGGTTCGGTCGGGGGGGCGGTGCGGATGAACGCGAACGCCTACGGCGGCGAGCTGGCGCGGACCCTCGAGTGGGTCGACGTCGCCGCTCCGGGTGGGCTCGAGCGGCGCGAGCCGGCCGCGCTCGGCTTCGCCTACCGGAGCTCCAACCTCGGTGCCGACGAGGTCGTCTGCCGGGCCTCGTTCCTGCTCAGCGAGGCGGATCCGGAGGCGGTCAAGACGACGCTCGCGGAGATGCGCAGCAGGCGCAAGGAGGCCCAGCCCTCCGGGATCAAGACCTTCGGCTCGACCTTCAAGAACCCCGAGGATCCGGCCGCCGGCGGGCGCTCGGCCGGCCAGTTGCTCGACGCGGCCGGCTGTCGCGGCCTGCAGGTCGGCGGCGCCCGCTTCTCACCGAAGCACGCCAACTTCGTCGAGAACGCCGGCGAGGCGACCACTGCCGACATCCTCGAGCTGATGGCCGAGGGGCGCCGTCGCGTGCACGAGGCCTTCGGGGTCGAGCTCGAGCCCGAGGTCCAGGTGCTTGGCGAGATCCGCTGGCCGGCGGGATGGGAGCTCGGCCGATGATCGGGGAGGCGGTCCGGTCGATCCCGCGCCCGCGGGCCCCGGCGCTGCCCCGCTGGCCGGTGCTCAAGCGCCGCCTGCTGGTCGCCGGGATCCTGCTCGCGCTGCTGTTCGCCGCGTACCACTTCTGGCTGCGCAACTCGTCGCTGGTCGCGGTCGAGACGGTGACGATCAAGGGCGCTGAGCAGAACCGGGCCGGCCGAGACGGCTCTACGCGAGGCGGCGCTCGAGCAGAGCACCCTCCACTTCGACGTCGCCGCGCTCGAGGCGGCGGTAGCCGGCGATCCAACCGTGCGCTCGATCAGCGCGACGACCGACTTCCCGCACGGGCTGACGATCGACGTCGACAGCCGGCAGCCCGTCGGCTACCTGAAGCAGGCCGGGGTGGTGGTCGCCGGGGACGGCGTCATCCTCAGCCGCGAGGGCGGCCGCCCCGAGGGCCTGACGGCGATCAAGGTCAGGGACGAGGACGCGGCCCGGGGCGCGGCGGTCAGCGGCGGCGCCCTGCAGGTCGCCCGGGTCCTCGGCGCAGCGCCGGCGGAGCTGGCCGCGGTGATCGGCGCCGCCTCCACCGACCCCGACCACGGCGTCGTGATCGAGCTTCAGGGCGGGCTCGAGCTGCGCTTCGGCGGCGCCTCCGACGCGGAGGCGAAATGGGCCGCTGCCGCGGCCGTGCTCGCCGATCAGGCACTCGAGACCGCCGCCTACCTCGATCTGACCCTCGCCGAGCGACCGGTCGCCGGGGGGGTCCCCGGCGTTTCGCAGGAGGCCGCGCCGGAGCCGGTCGCACCAACCCCCGTGGCCCCCGCGCCCCCGGTGGAGGAGCCGCCGGCAGCGGCTCCGGTGGCGCCCGAACCGGCTGCCGCGGTCCCGCCCGAGGGCGGTTGATCGACCCTCAACCTGCGCCTGAGGGTTGCGTAACCCTCAGGTATGGGTTTAGACACCGATCTTGCAGGGGGCCGTGCGACGCGTTGACAGGAGTCGCCTTCTGCCCTAGCTTTGCGGCAGTTGTGCGGGGAAGAGGCCCGCGAACACTCAACTACCAGTCCAGCTTCGGACGGAACCCAGAAAGGCGTGTGAAGCTCAAATGGAGGCTTCGAGTTACCTGGCGGTGATCAAGGTCGTCGGTGCCGGCGGTGGTGGCACCAACGCCGTTTCGCGCATGGTCGACGCTTCGCTGAAGGGCGTCGAGTTCCTCGCGCTGAACACCGACGCACAGGCGCTCAGGGGCAGCGAGGCGGACGTCAAGCTCGCGATCGGCCAGAACCTGACCCGCGGACTCGGCGCCGGCGGCAACCCCGAGGTCGGCGCTGGGGCAGCTTCGGAGAGCCGCGACGACATCAAGGAGGCGCTGAAGGGCGCCGACATGGTCTTCGTGACCGCCGGCGAGGGCGGCGGCACCGGCACCGGTGCGGCCCCGGTGATCGCCGAGATCGCCAAGCAGGAGATCGGGGCCCTGACCGTCGGCGTGGTCACCAAGCCGTTCGAGTTCGAGGGCTCACGGCGCATGCAGCAGGCGCTGGACGGCATCGAGCGGCTTCGCAACGAGGTCGACACGCTGATCATCGTCCCGAACGAGAAGCTGCTGACGATCGTCGAGCGACGCGAGCCGATCAGCGAGGCGTTCCGCAAGGCAGACGACATCCTCCGCCAGGGCGTTCAGGGGATCACCGACCTGATCACCGTCCCCGGCCTGATCAACCTCGATTTCGCCGACGTGCGGGCGATCATGGCCGACGCCGGCTCGGCGCTGATGGGCATTGGCTCCGCCGCGGGCGAGAGCCGCGCCGCGGAGGCGGCGCGGGAGGCGATCTCCTCACCGCTGCTGGAGTCCGCGATCGACGGTGCAACCGGGATGCTGCTGAACATCACCGGCGGCGAGGAGATGGGCCTGTTCGAGGTCAACGAGGCGGCGGACGTGGTCGTCGAGACCGCGGACCGGAGCGCGAACATCATCTTCGGCTCCGTCGTCGACAACTCGATGGGCGATGAGCTCCGGGTGACCGTGATCGCGACCGGCTTCGAGGGCTTCGAGATGCTCGCCCGCCAACCGGCCGAGGTCCGGCGTCGCAGCCGCGAGCGCAGCGGCCTGAAGCGCTCCGACCGGGAGATGCGGTCGCTCGAGGTCTCAGACGACGAGATCGACATCCCGCCCTTCCTCCGCGACCGCTAGTCGCCGCCGGGCGCCGAGCCCGGTCACCAACCCGGCGGGCCGGGCGTCTTCGCCGGTCGCTGCCGATAGGCTGCCGGCGGTGAGCGCGGCAGGTGAGCTGAAGCGGACGCCTCTCTACGAGGAGCACCGCAGGGCGGGGGCGCGCCTGGTCCCGTTCGCGGGCTGGGAGATGCCGGTGCAGTACGTCGGCGTCAAGGACGAGCACCTGGCCGTGCGCGGTGGCTGCGGCGTCTTCGACGTCTCGCACATGGGCGAGATCGAGACCCGCGGCCCGGAGGCGGAGGCCTTTCCTGCAGTGGGCCCTGTCCAACGACGTCAGCCGGCTCGAGATCGGCGGCGCCCAGTACTCCTGCCTCTGCGCTCCCGACGGCGGCATCCTCGACGACCTGTTCACCTACAAGCTCGCCGACGACCGCTTTCTGACCGTCTCCAACGCCGCCAACCACGCGGCCGACGTCGCCCACCTCCGCGACCTCGCCGAGGGCTGGGACGTGGAGGTCCGGGACGTCGCCGCCGACTACGCGATGCTCGCGGTCCAGGGGCCCGAGGCGCGAGCGATCGTCGCCGGGCTTGCGGACGGCGAGCTGCCGCCGCGGATGCGGACCGCCGAGCTCGAGGTTGCCGGCGCGGAGGCACTGGTCTGCGGGACCGGGTACACGGGCGAGCCGGGCGTCGAGCTGCTGCTGCCGCCGGCGCAGGCGACGACGGTCTGGCGGGCGCTGCTCGAGGCGGGCGCCGAGCCGGCGGGTCTCGGCGCCCGTGACACGCTTCGGCTCGAGGTCTGCTTCCACCTCCACGGCAACGAGATCGGGCCCGATCGCAATCCGATCGAGGCCGGTCTCGGCTGGTGCTGCAAGGAGGAGACGGAGTTCGTCGGCTCCGAGGCGGTCGCTGCCGCCCGCGCCGAGGGCACGTCCGAGCGGCTGATCGCGCTGACGCTCAGCGAGCGCGGCGTCCCGCGCGCCGGCAACCCGCTGCTGCAGGCCGGCGAGCGGGTCGGCGAGCTGACCAGCGGCACCTTCGCACCCTCGCTGGGCCTCGGGGCCGGAATCGGATACGTTCGGTCCGATCTGGCGACGCCCGGGACCCTGCTCGAGGTCGATATCCGGGGCAAGCTGCGGGCCGCAGAGATCAAGCCGATGCCGCTTTACGAGAAGAGCAAGTGAGAAGAACGATTGAAGAGGGCAAGCTGATAGAGCGTGAACGCTTCGGTGTGCGTTCGGGCCCGCAACCGTTCACACTCCGCCGCCGAGCAGGAAGGAAGTTGAGAGTTGGCCGCTGAAGAGAGCTATCCCGAGGATCTCCGCTACCACGTCGAGCATGACTGGGCGCGAATCGAGGGAGACACCGCGACCTTTGGAATCACCTGGTACGCGCAGGAGGCGCTCGGCGAGGTCGTCTTCTTCGAGCCGCCCGAGGTCGGCTCGCCCGTGACGCGTGACGAGGCCTACGCGGAGATCGAGTCGGTGAAGGCCGTCTCCGATGTCTTCGCACCGCTCTCGGGCGAGGTGACGGCGGTCAACGGCGAGGCGGCCGAGAAGCCCCGAGCTGATCAACGACGACCCCTACGGTGCCGGCTGGATGGTCAGGGTCAAGCTCAGCGACCCGACCGAGGCCGAGTCGCTGCTCGATGTGGCCGCCTACAGGGCGCTGCTGGCCGACGAGGGCTGAGCGCCCGACGCGTCGTCCGGTCGGCCTCGCCGCAGCGGGGCCGGCGCCGAGCACCTCTCTAGCATCCAGGGTCCGCCGCGGGCCAGGCCCGGAGGTGGACCGCATATGACCCGCTACACGTCGACCACCGATCCGGACCGGGAGCAGATGCTCGCGGCGATCGGCGTCGCCTCCGTCGAGGAGCTGTTCGCCGACGTGCCCGCCGAGCTGCGTCTGGCGAGGCCGCTGCAGCTCGACGACGGTCTGCCCGAGGGCGAGGTCTACGAGCGGCTGCGGGAGCTCGCGGCTCGCAACGCCGACGCCGAGTCGGAGCTCTGCTTCCTCGGTGGCGGCATGTACGACCACTACGTGCCCGCGATCGTCGATGCGATCACCTCGCGCTCCGAGTTCCTAACCCCTTACACCCCTTACCAGCCGGAGATCTCACAGGGCGGCCTGCAGACGATGTTCGAGTTCCAGACGGCGATGTCGGAGCTGACCGCGCTGCCGGTCTCCTCGGCGGGGCTCTACGAGGGGCCGTCGAGCGTCGCCTCGGCCGGGTACCTGGCGATCGCCGCCACCGGGCGCCGGCGCTTCGTCGCCTCCGCCGGCCTGCACCCCCATTCGCGGGAGACGCTGGCGACCTACTGCCAGGGCTACCGCGCGGACGTGGTCACGGTTCCGCTCGCGGACGGGAGCACCGATCTCGGCGCGCTCGCCGACGCCCTCGACGGTGACACGGCCGCGGTGATCGTCCAGAACCCGAACTACCTCGGCGCGGTCGAGGACCTGGAGCCGCTCGCCGCCGCCGCGCACGAGGTCGGAGCGCTGCTGGTCGTCTCCTGCGACCCGATCTCGCTCGGGGTCCTGCGCCCGCCCGGCGAGGCGGGGGCCGACGTCGCGGTCGGCGAGGGTCAGCCGCTCGGCGGGCGGCTCGACTACGGCGGCCCCTCGTTCGGCTTCTTCTGCGCCCGCGAGGAGCACATGCGGCGGATGCCGGGCAGGATCTCGGGTGAGACGACCGACGTCGACGGCCGCCGCGGCTTCGTCCTGGCGCTGCAGACGCGCGAGCAGCACATCCGCCGCGAGAAGGCCACCCACAACATCTGTACCGCCCAGGCGCTGAACGCGCTCGGTGGGATGATCTATCTGAGCTGGCTCGGCAAGCGCGGCCTGGTCGAGCTCGGCACGCTGCTCGCACGTCGCACCGCCTTCGCCCGCGAGCGGCTGGCGGCGGTCGAGGGCGTGAAGATGCTCCACGACGCTCCGGTGCTCAGGGAGTTCGCGATCGCGGTCGACGCTCCGGTCGACGCGGTCCTCGACGATTGCGCCGAGCGCGGGATCGCGGCCGGGATCCCGCTTGGCCCCGACTATCCGGAGCACCCGGACGGCCTGCTGATCGCGATCACCGAGCGGCGATCGGCGGCCGATATCGAGCGCCTCGCCGACGCTCTCGAGCAGGCGATCGCCGTGACCGGGGCGCGGGGCGATCGTGGAGGCCCCGAGCGGGTGGGAAGCCGATGAGCCGGACCCTGCCGCAGTCGGGTGCGCAGGCGCCTCCGTCGGGCTCCTGCACCGAGTCGCCGATGCAGCGCGAGCGGGCGGTGACGATCTACGAGCGCTCGCAGGCCGGGCGCCGGGCGGCGGTGCTGCCGGAGGCCGGGGTTCCCGAGCCGCCGCTGGGGGAGCTGATCCCGGCCTCGTTGCTACGGGCGGAGCCGGCCGAGCTGCCCGAGGTCTCCGAGCCGGAGATCGTGCGGCACTACAACCGGGTCTCGCGGCGGAACTTCGACCTCGACTCCGGCTTCTACCCGCTCGGCTCCTGCACGATGAAGCACAACCCGCGGATCAACGAGCGGGTCGCGGCGCTCCCCGGGCACGCCCGCCTGCACCCGGCGCAGCGGCCGGCGCGTGCCCAGGGCGCGCTGGAGCTGATGTGGCACCTGGAACGCGCGCTGTCGGAGATCTGCGGGCTGCCCCACGTCAGCCTGCAGCCGTCGGCAGGCTCGCACGGGGAGCTCGCCGGCCTGCTGCTGACCCGGGCCTACCACGGCGCCAACGGCGAGGGGGAGCAGCGCACGCGGGTGCTGACGCCCGACACCGCCCACGGCACCAACCCCGCCTCGGTGACGATGGCCGGCTACGAGGTGGTCAAGGTCGCGACGGCGCCCGACGGCGGCGTCGACCTCGACGACCTGCGCGAGAAGGCCGACGGTGAGACCGCCTCGCTGATGCTGACCAACCCGAACACGCTCGGCCTGTTCGACTCGAACATCGCCGAGATCACGCGGATCGTCCGCGACGCCGGCGGGACCCTGTACTACGACGGCGCCAACCTGAACGCGATCATGGGCAAGGTCAGGCCCGGCGACATGGGCTTCGACATCGTTCACGTCAACCTGCACAAGTCGTTCAGCCAGCCGCACGGCGGCGGCGGCCCGGGCGCGGGCCCGATCGCCGTCTCCGAGCGGATCGAGCCCTTCCTGCCGGTCCCGCGGATCGAGCGGGTCGAGTCCGGCAACGGCGCGGGCCCGCGGTTCGGCTTGAGCCACGATCACCCACGGTCGATCGGCCGCCTGCGCGGCTTTCAGGGCAACTTCGGGGTCTTCGTCCGCTCCTACGCGTACATCCTCAGCCTCGGCGGAGACGGCCTGCGAGGAGGCCTCGGAGACGGCAGTGCTGAACGCCAACTACCTGCTGGCGCGGATGCGCGAGGGTCGGGCCGGCAAGCACTTGCCGCTGGCCTTCGAGCGAACCCCCCTGCATGAGTTCGTGCTCAGCGGCAGGCCGGCGAAGCAGGCGCTGGGAACGAAGACGCTCGACATCGCCAAGCGACTGCTCGATCACGGCATGCACCCGCCGACGATCTACTTCCCGCTGCTCGTCGACGAGGCGATCATGATCGAGCCGACCGAGACCGAGACGAAGGAGTCGCTGGACGGCTTCGTCGCCGCGATCGACTCGATCCTCGCCGAGGCCGAGGAGGATCCCGAGATTCTCGCGGGCGCTCCCTACACGACGCCGGTTCGACGCCTCGACGAGGTCGCTGCGACCCGGAACCCGGTCCTGCGCCAGCCGCTCTAGGCGGCTTCGCCGGCGAGCGTCTCGGGGAGCGTCTGCTCGAGCCCGAGGACCGGCGCGAACAGGTCCCCGTCGCTCTCGAAGCGTCTGACCACGTCGGCGGCGAGGAAGCTCAGCTCGTGCGGATCGCGCGCCGACTCGACCTCCTCCCACCGCAGCGGCGTCGATGCGGTCGGTCGGGCCCTGGCGCGCAGCGAGTAGACCGCGATCGTCGTCTTCGACGCCGTGTTCTGACTCCAGTCGACGAAGACCTTGCCCCGCCGCAACTCCTTGGTCATCCTCGAGACGACGAGATCCGGGTGCTGGCGCTCGAGCGCCTGGGCGACCGCCCGGGCGAAGGGCTTGGTCGTCTCGTAGGTCGTCGCCGAGTTCAGCGGGACGTAGACCTGCAGGCCCTTCGACCCCGAGGTCTTCGGGAAGCTCTCGAGCCCGAGCCCGGCGAACAGACCGCGGATCATCACCGCCACCCGGCAGCACTCGACGATCGTCGCCGGCTCCCCCGGATCGAGGTCGAAAGCCAGCACGGTCGGCCGTTCGACGTCCTCGACGAGCGACAGCGACGGATGCAGTTCGAGCGCCGCAAGCTGCGCGAGCCAGATCAGCGTCGGACGATCGTCGCAGACGCAGAACTCGATCTCGCCGGCGCGGTTCCCCGCCCAGACCGCCTCGGTCCTGACCCACTCCGGCCGGTGGCTCGGACAGCGCTTCTCGAAGAAGTGCTTGCCGTCGACCCCGTCGGGCCAGCGGGTGACCGTCAGCGCGCGGTCGGAGAGGTGGGGGAGGATCGCCGGCGCGATCCGGGCGTAGTAGTCGATCACCTCGCCCTTGCTGAAGTCGGCCTCCGGGTAGAGGACCTTGTCGAGGTTGGTCACCGACAGGCGGCGACCGTCGACCTCTACTTCGCCGCCTTCGCCCGCGACTTCTTGGCCTTCGGCTTGGTCGACTTCCCGCGGGAGGCGGCGGCCTTCTTCGCCGGCCTGCGAGCGGAGTCGCCGGCGCCGAGCTCCTCGGCCTTGACCGCGGCGAGGCTCTGCTCGAGCGCAGCCATCAGATCGGGGGCCTTGGTCGGCTTTGGCGCGTCGGCGTCGACGGTGACGAGCTCCTCGCCGCGCGCCTTGCGCTCGATCAGGGCCAGCAGCTCCTCGCGGTACTCGTCCTTGTAGGCGGTGGGGTCGAAGTCGGCCGCGAGCGAGTCGATCAGGGCCTTCGCCATCTCGACCTCGCGCTGATTCGGCTCGACGTCCTCGGTGTCACCGAGCAGGCCCTCGAGCTGCTCGGGGGGAACGACCTCATCGGCGAACCGCATCGTCGCCAGGGTCAGCACCTTGCCGGTCGCGCGAATCGCGGCGAGGCTCTCCCGGTTGCGCATCACGAAGCGGGCGATCGCCACCTTGCGCTGGGTCGACATCGCCTCGACCAGCAGCGCGTAGGCGCGCTCGGCCCCCGGTTGCGGGCCGAGGTAGTAGGGGCGATCGAAGTAGATCGGGTCGATCTCGTCGAGATCGACGAAGTCCTCGATCTGGATCGCCTTCGTCTTCTTCGGCGCCAGACCCTCGAGCTCGCCCTTGCCGAGCACGACGTACTGCTCCGGGGCGACCTCGTAGCCCTTGACGATCTTCTCGTAGGGCACCTCCTCACCGTCGGCCTCAGCGACCTTCTTGTGGCGGATCCGGGAGCTGTCCTGCTCGCGTAGCTCGCGGAAGCTGATCGAGCGGCTCGAGACCGCCGAGTAGAGCTTCACGGGGACGTTGAGGAGGCCGAAGCTGATCGAGCCTGTCCAGATCGCGCGTGCCATCAGGGTCAGTTTCCCGAGCTTAGCGCCGGGTCCTTCGAGGTGTGGGTCGTTGCGCACGCGATCTTGCGCCGGCCGCTGGCCAGGGCCCGGATAATGGCGCGGTGCTGTTCGAGATCGAGAGCGTCAGCCTGACGCGGGGCGAGAAGCTGGTGCTCGATCGATTCAGCGCCCGGATCGCCGAGGGTGCGACGGCGGTGGTCGGCCCCTCCGGATCAGGCAAGTCGAGCCTCCTGCGCCTGCTCAACCGGCTCGCCGACCCCGACTCGGGACGGGTCCTCTACCGGGGAACGCCGATCACCGAGCTCGACGTGCTGGCGCTGCGCCGCGAGGTGATGCTGGTGCCGCAGCTGCCGGCGCTGGTTCCCGGAACGGTCGCCGACAACCTCGCCTACGCGGCTCGGGTCGCCCGGCACGAGCCGACCGACCGCCATCGGGCGCTGACCGACGCCGGGCTCGAGGCGGGCTATCTGGAGCGGGACGCCGGAAAGCTCTCGGTCGGAGAGCAGCAGCGGGTGATGCTCGCGCGCGCCCTCGCCGTCGAGCCGAGCGTCCTGCTGCTGGACGAGCCGACGTCGGCGCTCGACGCCACGGCGACTGCGACCGTCGAGCGGGCGCTGTCGCGGCTGCGGCGGCGCGGCGACCTCTCGCTCGTGGTCGTCACCCACGACCCGATGCAGGCGGAGCGGCTGACCGATGCCTCGATCTCGATCGAGCCGTCCCCGGTCGCGGCGGGCTCGGCCGGATGAGCACGATCGACGTCAGCCTCGTCGACGTCGCCGCCTCGCTGGTACTGGTCGCGGTGGCCGTCGCGATCGCCGCCTGGCGCCAGACCGACCTCGAGCGCGACATCGGCATCGCCGTGATCCGCAGCTTCGTCCAGCTGGTCGCGATCGGCTACGTGATCACCCTGATCTTCGACCAGGACAACCTGCTGTTCGTCTTCGCGCTGATCGCCGTGATGGTCGCCTTCGGGGCCTTCACCGCGCGCTCGCGGGCGCGGCGGGTGCCGGGCGCGATGCTGCCGCTGCTGATCGGGCTGTCGCTGGCCGCCGCCGCGACGCTCGGGCTGGTCGTCGGGCTCGGCATCTTCGAGCCCGAGGCGCGATACCTGGTCCCGGTCGGCGGCATGGTCGTCGGCAACGCGATGACCGCCTCGGCCGTTGCCCTGAACCGGCTCGGGGACGAGTTCCACGACTCCGCCCCCCGGATCGAGGCGACGCTGGCGCTCGGGGCGACCGCGCGCGAAGCGGCCCTACCGGCGGTCCGGCGGGCGCTCCGCTCGGGCACGATCACGCTGATCGACTCGACCAAGACCACCGGCCTGATCTTCTTTCCCGGCACGATGGTCGGCATGCTGCTGGCCGGCGCCGATCCGACCGACGCCGTTCGGCTGCAGCTGATCCTGCTCTACGTGTTGCTGGGCAGCGTCGCGATCGCGGCGCTCGTCTCGACCTCGCTCGCCTACCGCAACTTCTTCACCCCGGCGCAGCAGCTGCGGGAGCTGCCCTAGGCGGCCAAGCCGCACGGTCGGGCATGCGCCCCGATGTCCCAACGAGCGGCTCAATCTTGTCCATCCCGGATTCGGATTTCGCCATTGAATCCGAGTAGCGTGCGCGTC
Source organism: uncultured Solirubrobacterales bacterium (assembly GCA_963700785.1). GTDB lineage: Bacteria > Actinomycetota > Thermoleophilia > Solirubrobacterales > 70-9 > CAXMST01. The sequence continues at coordinate 84,568 of CAVOYZ010000004.1, read as the reverse complement.
GAGCGAGAGGGTTTTGTACGAGTTGGAGCAGACACTGCAGACAGAGGGCGGCAGCGGACCTCCCGTCGGCGGCGGCCGGGAGGGCGAGGAGGCGCCCGACGTGCGGCTGCGGGCCCTGCGCAAGTCGTTCGGTGATGTGGTCGCCGTCGCCGGGGTCGACCTCGAGATCGCTCGCAACGAGTTCTTCACGATGCTCGGGCCATCCGGCTCGGGGAAGACGACGACGCTGCGGTTGATCGCCGGCTTCGAGGAGCCGGACTCCGGCAGGATCGAGCTGGCCGGAACCGACGTCACCGGGCGCGCGGCATACGACCGTGAGGTCAACACGGTCTTCCAGGACTACGCCCTGTTCCCGCACATGAGCGTCGCCGACAACGTTGAGTTCGGGCTCCGGGTGGCGAAGGTATCGAAGGCTGAGCGGGCAACCCGGCGCGGCGAGGCGCTCGAGATGGTGCAGCTCTCCGGCTACGACTCGCGCAAGCCGGCCGAGCTCTCGGGCGGCCAACGGCAGCGCGTCGCCCTCGCGCGGGCGATCGTCAACCGGCCACGGGTGCTGCTCCTCGACGAGCCGCTGGGGGCGCTCGACCTGAAGCTTCGCGAGCACATGCAGGTCGAGCTCAAGCAGATCCAGCAGCGGGTCGGGATCACCTTCATCTACGTCACCCACGACCAGGACGAGGCGCTGACGATGTCCGACCGCCTGGCGGTCTTCAACCTGGGCGGGATCGAGCAGGTCGGCACTCCCGAGGCGGTCTACGAGCACCCGGCGAACGAGTTCGTGGCGGCATTCGTGGGCACCTCGAATCTGCTCGAGCGCGACGGCGTCAGCTTCACCGTCAGGCCGGAGAAGATCCGGCTGCTCGCCGAGGGTGCCGAGCCCGACGGCCTCGAGGTCGAGCGCGGCCGGGTCGTCGACGTTGCCTACGCGGGGATGTTGACCCGCTACATGATCGAGCTGGAGGCAGGAGGGGAGCTCCAGGTCGTCCGTCAGAACCTCGAGGAGACCTCGCGAGAGGCCCACGAGCAACGCGGGCGGCAGGTGTTTGTCGGCTGGCGTCGGGAGCACACGGTCCCGGTCGCCCAGAGAGAGGAGAACACATGAGAGCGGATCCACGCTCAGCACGATGGGCCTGGCTCGTCGTTGCCGGGCTCAGCGCGTTCATCGCCGCGTTCGCGGTCGGATGCGGAAGCGACGACAGCGGGGGCACCAGCGACGACAGCGGCGCACCGACCGAGCTCGGGGCTGCCGAGGGCGAGGTCAACCTCGTTGCCTGGGCAGGCTACGTCGAGGACGGTTCAACCGATCCGAAGGTCGACTGGGTCACCGACTTCGAGAAGAAGACCGGCTGTCAGGTCAACGTCAAGATCGGCAACACCTCCGACGAGATGGTGCAGCTGATGCGGACCGGCCAGTACGACGCGGTCTCCGCCTCGGGCGATGCGACTCTGCGGCTGATCGACGGCGGCGACGTCGCACCGGTCAACACCGACCTGATTCCCAACTACGCCGACGTGTTCGACAGCCTCAAGGACCAGCCGTTCAACACCGTTGACGGAGTCAACTACGGGGTACCGCACGGACGCGGGGCGAACCTGCTGATGTGGAACCCGGACAAGGTCAGTGGCAATCCCGATTCGTGGGACGTCGTCTTCGACAAGTCGTCGGAGAACAGCGGCAGCGTCACCGCCTACGACAACCCGATCTACATCGCCGACGCGGCCCTGTACCTGATGGAGCAGCAGCCCGACCTGGGGATCACGAACCCCTACGAGCTCGATCAGGAGCAGTTCGATGCGGCAATCGCCCTGCTCAAGGAGCAGCGCCAGAACATCGGTGAGTACTGGTCGGACTACACCAAGCAGATCTCGGCATTCGCCAACGGCGACAGCACGGTCGGGACCACTTGGCAGGTGATCGCAAACCTGCTCGAGGCCGACGGCGAGAAGGTCGAGACAACCCTTCCAGTCGAGGGGTCGACCGGCTGGTCGGACACCTGGATGGTCAGCTCGGAAGCGAAGAACCCGAACTGCGCCTACCTGTGGATGGACCACATCATCAGCCCCGAGGCGAACGCTCAGGTTGCCGAGTGGTTCGGGGAGGCGCCGGCGAACGAGAAGTCGTGCGCGCTGACCGCCGATGCGAACCATTGCGACATCTACCACGCCGCAGATGAGGACTATTTCGACCAGGTCTTCTACTGGACGACCCCGGTTGCGGACTGTGGCGACGATCGAGGCGACGTCTGCAAGACGTACGACGAGTGGGTCCAGGGATGGACCGAGGTCAAGGGGTGATCGCCGCGGTCTGAGGACCAGAGCGGAGCGAGCATGGAGGCCGCGGACGCACTGTCGTCGGGGCCGAAGAGGTCGGCGGGCCGGAGGCTCGCCGACCTCTTTCACGGTCGACCGCGGCTGCAGGTCTCGGCCCTGCTCGCCGGGCCGGTCGGATGGCTGGTCATCGGCTACATCGGATCGCTGGCGGTGCTGCTGGCCGCCAGCTTCTGGACCCTGGGTGAGCTCAGCGGCGAGGTCCAGCAGACGTTCACGCTCGACAACTACGAGCAGATCTTCACTGAGCCCGTCTACCGCTCGATCGCCGCGCGGACCGTCCTGATCGCGGCGCTGGTCACGGTCACCGACGTTCTGCTCGCGCTGCCGCTCGCCTTCTACATGGCGAAGGTGGCGGGTCCGCGCGCCAAGGGGATGCTCGTGGTCGCGGTGCTGATGCCGCTCTGGTCGGCCTATCTGGTCAAGGTCTACGCCTGGCGCACGATCCTCAGCGAGGAGGGCGCGCTGAACTGGGCGCTGGCGCCGTTCGGGCTCGACGGCCCCGGCTACGGCAACGTCGCTGTCTGGATCGTCATGAGCTACATCTGGCTGCCATACATGGTGATTCCGATCTACGCCGGGCTCGAGCGGCTGCCCGACTCGCTGCTGAGCGCCTCCGAGGACCTCGGGGCGCATCCGGGCACCACCTTCAGGCGGGTGATCCTGCCGCTGATCTTCCCGGCGATCGTCGCCGGCTCGATCTTCACCTTCTCGCTGACCCTAGGCGACTACATCGCCCCGCAGCTGGTCAGCTCGACGCAGTTCATCGGCACCGTCGTCTTCGCCAACATCGCCAACAACCTGCCGCTCGCCGCCGCGTTCGCCACGGTGCCGATCATGGTCATGGTCGTCTACCTGCTGCTCGCCCGCCGGCTGGGAGCGTTCGAGCACGTCTGATGCGACTCTCGCGCCGATCGAAGCTGCTGCTGCGGGTTGGCTCGTCGCTGACGCTCGCGTTCATCTACGTGCCGCTGATGATCATCATCGTCTACGCGTTCAACCCGTCGCGAACGCTGACCTGGCCGCCCTCCGGCCTGACCCTCGACTGGTTCGGGAAGGCGCTCGACAACCCGGGCGCCCGCGATGCCTTTCTCACCTCGGTTCAGGTTGGGCTGGTCGCGACCGCGGTCGCGCTGCTGCTCGGGACGCTCGCCTCGCTCGCCGTCGCCAGGCATCGGTTCTTCGGGCGGGAGACGATCTCGTTCCTCGTGATCCTGCCGATCGCCCTGCCCGGGATCGTCACCGGCGTCGCCCTGAACACCACCTTCACCCAGGTGCTCGGGGTCGACCTCAGCCTGTTCACGATCGTGGTCGGCCACGCCACGTTCTGCATCGTCGTCGTCTACAACAACGTCATCGCCCGCCTGCGGCGGCTCTCGACCTCCTTCGAGGAGGCGGCCTCCGACCTCGGCGCCGGGCCCTGGCAGACGTTCAGGATGGTCACCCTGCCGAACATGCGCGGGGCGCTCGTCGCCGGGGCGCTGCTCGCCTTCGGGCTGTCCTTCGACGAGATCATCGTCACGACCTTCACCGCCGGAGCAGGGGATCAGACGCTGCCGATCTGGATCTTCACCAACTTCTCGCGGCCGAACCAGTTGCCGATCGTCAACGTGGTCGCGGTCGTCGTGATCCTGATCTCGGTGATCCCGGTCTACCTCGCCTACAGGCTGACCCGGGACGAGGGTACGACCGGTCCCGGCACCACCGCCGCCTGAGCGGAGCTGACCGAGCAGAATGCGGTGCACGCCGGGCGCCACCGCCCGGGCGCCCGTTGCCGGGCGGCCCGCCCCGACCGAGGAGACCGAGATGCAGATCGCGATTCCCATCTACGACGGCTTCACCGCGCTCGACGCGGTCGGCCCCTACGACGTGCTCCAGCAGATGCCGGGCAGCGAGGTCGTCTTCTGCGCGCCCGAGACACGGGTCTACCGGACCGAGTCGGGCTCGCTCGGCCTCTGCGCCGACGCCGGCTTCGACGAGCTGCCGGCGCCCGAGATCGTGGTCGTCCCCGGCGGCCTCGGCAATCGGCGCTGGCTCGAGGGCTCGAACCCCTACACCGAGTGGCTCGCCGCCGTGCACGAGGGCACCCGCTACACGACCTCGGTCTGCACCGGCTCGCTGCTGCTCGCGGCCGCGGGCCTGCTCGACGGCGTCGATGCGGCCACGCACTGGGCCGCCCGCGACGTCCTCGCGGAGCTCGGCGCCAACCCGGTCGCCGAACGGGTCGTCGAGCGCGGCAAGATCGTCACCGCGGCGGGCGTCTCCTCGGGGATCGACATGGCCCTGCGCCTGGTCGAGCGGCTGCTCGGGGAGACCGCGGCCCAGGCCGTCCAGCTCGCGATCGAGTACGACCCCGACCCACCGCACGACACCGGCTCGCTGGAGAAGGCGCCGGACGAGCTGGTCGGCGTCGTGCGGACGATGATGGAGGCCCAGGACGCCGAGGTCGCGAAGCGGCTCGAGGCCGGCTGAGCGGCCGGCGCCCCGTCACCCGGCGGGCCCCGGCAATAGATTGGGGGCGTGAGCGAAGCCCCTGACACGGCGGCCCGGATCTTCAGCGGCATTCAGCCGACCGGCCGCAAGCACCTCGGCAACTACATCGGAGCGATCCGCCAGTACGTCGAGGGGCAGGATCGCGTCGCCGACGGCGAGGCGATCTACTGCATCGTCGACCTGCACGCGATCACGGTCGCCTACGACCCGGCCGAGCTCCGCGCACGGGTTCACGACACGATCGCGATCCTGCTCGCCGCCGGCCTCGACCCCGAGCGCTGCATCCTCTTCCGCCAGGGTGACGTTCACGAGCACACCGAGCTCGCCTGGCTGCTCTCGGGCGTCACGGCCTGGGGCGACCTCAACCGCATGCACCAGTGGAAGGCGAAGCGGGAGCTGCTCGAGCAGCGCCAGGGTGCGTTCGTCTCGGCCGGCCTGTTCAACTACCCGATCCTGCAGGCCGCCGACGTCCTCGCCTACCGGGCGACCGAGGTTCCGGTCGGCGATGACCAGCGCCAGCACATCGAGCTGATGCGCGAGCTCGCGCGGCGCTTCAACGAGCGTTTCGGGCCGACCCTGGTCGAGCCCGCCCACCGGATCCCGCCGCAGGGGGCGCGGATCATGGACCTGCAGGACCCGGGCTCGAAGATGTCGACGACCGGTAGCTCCGAGCAGGGAACCGTCTACGTGCTCGACGACCCCGGGGTCGTGACCAAGAAGCTGAAGAGCGCCGTCACCGACTCGGGTCACGAGGTGCGCCGCGGGGAGGGCAAGCAGGGGATCGCCAACCTGATCGAGATCCTCGCGGCGATCCGCGGCAGCGACGCCGAGTCGATCGAGAGCGAGTTCGACGGCAGGGGCTACGGAGATTTCAAGCTCGCCGTGGCCGAGGCCGTCGTCGCGTACCTGGAGCCGGTCCGCGAGCGTTATCGCGAGTTGCGGGCCGACGAGGCTGAGCTCGAGCGGCTGCTGGCCGCAGGCGCCGAGCGGGCGCGGACGATCGCGGCCACGAACGCTCGCCGACGTGCGGGAGGCGATGGGCGTCGGTCCGCCGCCCGCCTGAGGCTCAGGGCGTGCGGCGCCGCAGGGTGAGCGCCGCCAGCGCCAGCGAGACCAGCGCGGCGCCGGCGACGATCACCGTATAGACGGCGCCGCGGGTGCCGAGCTCACCGACCGTGCTGACCCGCTCGAGGGCCTCGTAGGCGTAGGTCATCGGCAATGCCCAGGAGATCGCCTCGAGCGCCGGCGCCATCTGGTCGCGCGGCACGAACAGGCCGCAGAGCAGCAGCTGCGGGAGGATCAAGGCGGGCATGAACTGCACCGCCTGGAACTCGGTCCGGGCGAAGGCGCTGGCGAGCAGTCCGAGCGCCATGCCGAGCACCGCGTTGAGCACCGCCAGGGCGATCACCGCGAGCTCGGAGCCGGCGACGTCGAGACCGAGCAGCAGAAACGACACCGACGCGACGATCACGCCCTGCACGGTCGCCAGCGCCGCGAAGGCGATTCCGTAGCCGGCGAGCAGATCGAGCTTGGTCAGCGGCATCGTCATCAGGCGCTCGAGCGTGCCGGTCACCCGCTCGCGCAGCATCGTGATCGAGGTGACGAGGAACATCGAGATCAGAGGGAAGATCCCGAGCAGCGGCCCGCCGATCCGATCGAAGGTCTGAGGTTGTCCGTCGAAGATCCCGTTCAAGAGGGCGATCAGCACGATCGGGACGAGGATCACCAGCGCGATCGTCCGCGGGTCGCGGCGCAGCTGAGCGAGCACCCGGGCGGCGGTCGCGATCGTGCTCGACGGGCTCATCGGCCGCGCTCCCCGCTCTCGATCAGGCGCAGGAACGCCGTCGACAGATCCGCGCTGCCGGTCCGCTCGCGGAGCAGGTCCGGAGTCCCGTCGAAGACGATCCGGCCCTCGCGGAGCAGCAGCAGGCCCTCGCAGTGGGCGGCCTCGTCCATCACGTGGCTGGAGACGAGCAGCGTCGTCCCCTGCGCCGCGAGGTCCGCGAACATCTTCCACAGCGCCGCCCTGAGCACCGGATCGAGCCCGACCGTCGGCTCGTCGAGCAGCAGCAGCTCCGGCCGGTTGAGCAGCGCGGCGGCGAGCGAGGCGCGGCTGCGCTGGCCGCCCGAGAGCGTGTCGACCACCTGGCCGGCGTGCTCGCCGAGCCCGACGGTGGCGATCACCTCGTCGAGCCGCTCCTCCCCGACGCCGAGTATCCGGCCGAAGTAGCGCAGGTTCTCGCGTACGGTGAGGTCGCCGTAGACCGACGGGGCCTGGGTCACGTAGGCGACCCGGGGCCGGAGCTCGGGATCGCCGGCGGGCCTGCCGAGCACCGCGATCCGGCCGCCGGCGACGATCTGGACCCCGGCGATCGCCCTGATCAGCGTCGTCTTTCCCGAGCCGCTCGGCCCGAGCAGGCCGGTGACGCTCCCGGCCGGGATCGAGAGCGAGATTCCGGGCAGCACCGGCCGGCCGCCGCGGGCGACCTCGAGTCCCTCGATCTCGATCGCTGCCTCTCGCGCCGCCATCCGGCGATCCTATTGCGGCCCGTGCGGCAGCGGCCGGTGCCGCCTCGACGGCGGGGCGACGGCCTGAACGGATAGCCGACCGCAGCTCCGCCTACTCTTCCCCGAATGCGGTCCGCCGATCTGCAGCTCGACCTCGACGTCTTTGCGGGGCCCTTCGACCTGCTGCTGGCCGTCGTCCTGCGCGAGGAGATCAGCCTGCTCGAGGTCGAGCTGGGCGAGGTCTGCGCGGCCTACGTCGCCAGGCTCGAGCAGAGCGGTGAGCTCGATCTCGAGGCGGCGACCGAGTTCCTGCTGCTCGTCGCCGCGCTGCTCGAGCTGAAGTCGCGGCTGATGCTGCCCGACGACGGCGAGGCCGAGCTCGACCTCGGACCCGAGGAGGCGGCGGAGGAGCTCGTCGCCCGGATGCTCGAGTACCGTCGCTACAAGGCGGCCGGCCAGGAGCTGGCGCGGCGGTTCGAGGCGGAGCGCCCCCACCTGTACCGGTCCGCCCCCTTGCCGCGACGGCTGCGGCAGGTTTCGATCGACGCGGCGGATCCCGTCTACGACCCCGATCTGCTCGGAGCTGCGCTCGGCGACCTGCTCCGGATTCCGCCGCGGCTCGATACCTCGCACATCAGGCCGACGGTCTCGATCGAGCGCCGGCTCGAGGTGCTTCGCGACCTGCTCGGCTCGCGAGCGCGGGTCGACTTCGACGACTCGTTCGGCAGCGAGGACCGGCTCACCCAGGCGGTGACGATCTTCGCGCTGCTCGAGTTGCACAAGACCGGAGAGGCGACCTGGAACCAGCGGCAGACGTTCGGCCCGATCGAGATCGTCGCCGGTGAGGGCGGCGGGACGGCCCGCGACCGGGAGGCGACGCCCGCATGAGCTCCGCCACGGATCTCGCCCGCACGATCGAGGCGCTGCTGTTCCTCTCCCCGGACCCGGTCGCGGTCGAGGAGATGGTCGAGGCCTGCGAGGTGGCAGAGGTCCAGGTCCGCAACGCGCTCGACCTGCTCGCCGAGGAGCTCGCCCCGGGCAGGCGCGGGATCGTCCTCAAGGAGGTCGCGGGCGGCTATGCGCTGGCGACCGAGCCGCAGGCTGAGCTCGCTGCGCGACGGCTGCTGGCCCGGCCGAAGACGCCGCCCCTGACCCAGGCCCAGTCGGAGACGCTCGCGATCGTCGCCTACCTGCAGCCGGTCTCGCGGCCCGAGATCGCCCGGATCCGCGGCGTCAGCTCGGAGTCGGCCGTGCAGACCCTGACCGAGCGCGGCCTGATCGAGGAGACGGGCCGGTCGCGGTTCGGGGCGACGATCTTCGCGACCACCGAGCTGTTCGAGCGCCTGTTCGGGCTCAGCGGCCTCGATCGGCTCCCCGAGGTGGCCAAGTTCGATCCGACGCCCGACGATGCGGCACAGCTGCGCGAGCGCCTGCTCAAGGCGGGGGAGCAGCGCGGCGAGGGCTGAGCGGGATGCCAGACGCGGGGCGCGGGTCCCCGATTCGAGGTGGAGGCCCTGATCGGGGCTGTACGACATCTGCCGGCTTGCGGCCGACGCGGAGCTGCCGAGTTGGGCCGCGGCCGGCCCGGGCGCGCTGCTCTCGGTGATGCGCACCGACTCCGAGCTGTCGATCGTCTGCGACGGATCGCTGCCGCCCTCGGGCATCGAGCGCAGCCGGGGCTGGCGGGCGATCCGCGTCGTCGGCACGCTGGAGCACACGCTGACCGGCGTGCTCGTCTCCCTGGCCGCGCCGCTGGCCGACGCCGGGATCCCGATCTTCGCCCAGTCCAGCTTCGAGACCGACTACCTGCTCGTCCCGGCCGACAGCCTCGACCGGGCGCTCGCGGTGCTGGCCGACGCGGGCCACGCCGTCGACTAGCTTTGCCGCGATGCGGCTCGTCAAGTACCTCGCCCACAGCGGTGTCGCCTCCCGGCGAGCCTCCGAGCGGCTGATCGCCTCCGGCAGGGTCACGGTCGGCGGCGAGGTCGTCACCGATCCGGCCCGCGACGTCGGGCCGCCCGACGCGGTCGCGGTCGATGGACGGGCGGTGGCGCCGGAGCCGCGCGAGGTCTGGATGCTGAACAAGCCGGAGGGAGTGGTCTCGACCGCCTCCGAGCCCGGCCGCCGCCGTGCGGTCGTCGACCTGGTCCCCTCGGACCGCCGCCTCTACCCGGTGGGCCGACTCGATGCCGACTCGACCGGCCTGATCCTGATCGCCAACGACGGTGAGCTGGCGAACCGGCTGACCCATCCCCGCTACGCGGTCCCGAAGATCTACGAGGTCTCGCTGCGCGACCCGGCGACGGACGCCCAGCTCGGATCGGTTGCGCGAGGGCGTCGTCCTCGACGACGGGCCGACCGCCCCCGCCGAGGTCGGGCGGACCGGCGTGCGCAACCTCGAGATCACGATCAGCGAGGGCCGCAACCGGCAGGTCCGGAGGATGGTCGAGCGGGTCGGCAATCGGGTCCTGGCCCTGCGCCGGGTCGGCTTCGGCTCGCTGCGCCTGGAGGGTCTCCCCGAGGGGCGCAGCCGGAAGCTCGGGCGCTCGGAGCTGCGGCGGCTCTGGAAGGATGCCGGGGAGATGGATGCAGTCTCGGACACCACCGGCGAGCGCTCGTGAGCGGGCCGGAGCGCGTCTTCGCCGTGCGCGGGGCGGCGCAGGCGGCGGCCAACGACCGCAGCTCGATCCTGGCCGCCGCCGATCAGCTGCTGCGCGAGCTGATGCAGCGCAACGGCCTCGAGCCGGCGACGATGATCAGCTGCATCCTCACCTGCACCGACGATCTCGACGCAGAGTTTCCGGCGGTCGCCGCGCGCCGCATCGGCCTCGACGAGGTGCCGCTGCTCTGTACCCGGGAGATCGCTGTGCCGGGATCGATGGAGCGCGTGATCCGGGCGATGGTCCACTACTACGCCGCCGCCGATCACCGGCCGGCTCATACCTACCTCGGCGCCGCCCGGGAGCTGCGCTCGGACCTGCACTCGGCCCAGTGAGGCCGCCGTCGTGAGCATCCGCTTCGCGAAGAAGCTCGAGCAGCTGCCGCACTACGAGGGCGGCATGGACCTCGAACGCGCCCGCGAGACGTACGAGACCGACGAGGTGGTCAAGCTCGCCTCGAACGAGTCTCCGTGGGGACCCCACCCGGCGGTGATCGACGCGATCGCCGGCGCCGCCTCGGGCGCCAATCGCTATCCGGATCAGCACGCCGCCCTGCTGCGCAGGCGGATCGCCGATCGCTACGACTTCGATCCGTCCGGCATCGCCGTCGCCAACGGCTCCTGCGAGATCCTGCTCGCCGCCGCGCTGGCCCTCTGCGAGCCCGGGGCCGAGATCGTCTACGGCTGGCCGGCCTTCTCCATGTACCCGCAGCTCGGACCGCTCAGCGGCGCCCGTGAGATCCGGGTCCCGCTGTCCGGCTACGAGCACGACCTCGAGGCGATGCTGGTGGAGGTCACGGCGGCGACCCAGCTGGTCCTGATCTGCAATCCAAACAACCCGACCGGGACCTATCTCCCGGCGGCGCGGATCGCCGAGTTCCTCGAGCTCGGCTCCGGCCCACGTCACGGTGATCCTCGACGAGGCCTACATCGAGCTGCAGGTCCGCGACGACCCGTTCGCGACCGTGGACCTGCTGCGCCGGTTCCCGAACCTCGTCCTGCTGCGGACCTTCTCGAAGGTCTACGGCCTGGCCGGCCTGCGCTGCGGGTATGCACTCGGCTCGGCCAGATTCCGCGCCGCGGTCGATGCGGTGCGGCAGCCGTTCAGCGTCAACCTGCTCGCGCAGGCGGCCGCTGCCGAGGCGATCACCCACCAGGACGACGTCGAGCGCCGGGTCGCGAGCACGGTCGCCGAGCGGATCGGCGTCGAGGAGGAGCTGCGCTCGATCGGCCTGACGACGGCGGAGACGCAGACCAACTTCTCCTGGATCGACCTCGGCGAGCGCGACGAGGCCGAACTGGTCGAGGCGCTCGGCCGCAGAGGCTTCATCGTCCGCGCCGGCACGCCGCTCGGCGGAGCCGGCCACATCCGCGTCACCTACGGCACCCGATCCGAGAACGAACGCTTCCTCGCGACGCTGGCCGAGGTCCTCGAGGCCGCTTGAGCGGCGGCAGCGAATGCCCCGCCACCGCTGCTTCCCTGCGCCCGGGTGCCCGGCGTGGTAAAAACGTCGCTGATGACCGGCATGCCTGCAACAGATACGCGCGCTCTCGGGGCGTCGCGTCGGCCTGCCCACATCTATTCCTGGTTTACCCGATTTAGCTAGGCGTTCGGCCCTGGGCACCGCTCCCAGCCGCCTCACTCAAAGCCCGAATGAGACCCGCCGAACGCCGCTCCCCCCGCCGACCCGCGTAGACAGCACGCGTGGGTCGCGCAGAGATCGGTTCAGACTGCAGATCCAGGATTGAAAGGCGAACAACCAAGATGATGATCGTGATGAAGCCCGAGGCAACCGAGGAGCAGGTCGGCGCCGTCGCCGACCGCGTGCGCTCCGCCGGCTGCTCCGCGCACGTCTCCACCGGCGAGGTGTTGACCGTGATCGGGGCGATCGGCGACCGCGAGAAGGTCCAGGCACTGGGATTGGAGGGGGTCGCGGGCGTCGACCATCTGGTCCCGATCCTGAAGCCGTACAAGCTCGCCTCGTCGCAGTTCCGCAAGGGCGAGCGCTCGGTGCTCGAGGTCGACGGCGTCAAGCTGGGCGGTGGGCAGTTCGCGCTGATCGCCGGCCCCTGCACCGTCGAGGGCCGCGACCAGCTGCTCGAGATCGCCCAGGGCGTCAGCGACGCGGGCGCCGCGATGCTGCGTGGCGGCGCCTACAAGCCGCGCACTTCCCCGTACTCGTTCCAGGGTCTGGGGCTGGAGGGGCTGAAGCTGCTCCGGGAAGCGAAGGAGCGGACCGGGCTGCCGGTGGTCACCGAGCTGGTCGACGTCCGCGACGTCGAGGACGTGGCCGAGGTCGCCGACGTGATCCAGGTCGGCGCCCGCAACATGCAGAACTACAACCTGCTGACCGAGGTCGGCCGGACCCGCTGCGCGGTCCTGCTCAAGCGGGGCCTGGCGGCGACCCTGGAGGAGCTGCTGATGGCCGCCGAGTACGTGCTCAAGGAGGGCAACGAGCGGGTGATCCTGTGCGAGCGCGGGATCAGGACCTACGAGCGCTCCTATCGGTTCACCCTCGACCTGCTCGCGATCCCGGCGTTGCGGGAGATGACGCACCTGCCGGTCGTGGTCGATCCGAGCCACGCGGCCGGCCGGCGCGACTGGGTCAAGCCGATGTCGATGGCCGCCGCGGCCGCCGGCGCCGACGGGATCATCGTCGAGGTCCACAACGAGCCGGAGGCGGCGATCTGCGACGGGCCGCAGGCGCTCTCCACGGAGGAGTTCCCGGGCTACGTGCGGCAGTTGCGCGCCGTGGCCGAGGTCGCCGGCGGGGAGATGGCCGCCGCCGTCTGAGCCACGGCGGGATCGGCTGCACCGCGATGAAGCTGGCCGTACTCGGCGTCGGGCTGATCGGCGGCTCGATCGGGCTCGCCGCGAAACGGCGGCTCGACGCCGAGGTCGTCGGCTACGACCCCGATTCCGGGACGCTCGATCGGGCCCTGGAGCTGGGCGCCGTCGACGGCGGTCGCGGGCTCTGTCGCGGAGGCCGTGGCCGGTGCGGATCTCGCGTTCTGCGCGGCGCCGGTCTCCTCGTTGCCGGCGTTGATCGCCGAGGTGCTCGAGCACACCGGCGAGGGCACCGGGGTCAGCGACGTCGGCTCGACCAAGGCCGGGCTCGCGGAGGCGGTCGGCGGGCTCCCGGGCGGGCCCCGGTTCATCGGCGGCCACCCGCTCGCCGGCGCCGAGACCGCCGGGGTCGAGAACTCCCGCGCGGACCTGTTCGAGGGCGCCCGCTGGTTTCTGACCCCGACCGGCCAATCCGAGGGCGTGATCTTCGACCGCCTGCACAACTTCGTCGCCGACATCGGCGCCCGCCCGCTGGCGATCGACCCCGCCGACCACGATCGCGCGATGGCGACGATCAGCCACCTCCCGCACGTGCTCGCCAACGTCCTGGCATCGCGCGCGGCGCAGACGCTGGCGACCGATGAGCGTCGCGCCGAGGTCGGCCGGAGCTTCCGAGACACGACCCGGGTCGCCGGGGCCAACCCGTCGATCTGGGGTGACATCTTCGCCGCCAACGCCGCCGTCGTCGCCGATGAGGTCGATGCCGTGATCGAGAAGCTGGGCGAGGCGGCGCGCCTGCTGCGCGAGGGCGACGCCGGCCGGCTCTCCGCCTGGCAGGCGGCGGCCGCCGAGGATCGCGAGGCGCTGCTCGACTCCGGCCACCCGGGCGGCCGGCTGTTCGAGTTGCGGCTCGCGGTCGAGAACCGGCCCGGCGTGGTCGCGGAGCTCGCGCTCGCCCTCGGCCGCGCCGGGGTCAACATCGAGGACATGAGCCTCGCCCCGGCCTCCGATCGCCGGACCGGGGCGATCTCGATCTGGGTGGCGGGCGCCGAAGAGGCGGAGCGGGCGACGGCGATCGTCGCTGATCTCGGCCACGGTGTGAGCGCCGTCTCCGGCGGCTCCTGATGGCGAGCCGACGCTTTGCTCCGGCGGCGGGGCTGAGCGGCTCGATCGTTGCCCCGGCCGACAAGTCGATCTCGCATCGGGCGGCGCTGATCGCCGCGATGGGAGAGGGCAGCTGTCGGATCTCGGGCTATCTCGATGCGGCCGACACCCGCAGCACGCTCAGCGCGATCGAGCGGCTCGGGGCCGCGGTTCGCGCCGAGACGGGCCCCGGTGGCGCCCTGTCGGTCGCGATCGAGGGCGTCGGCCTGCGTGGGCCGCGGGCGCCGGCGGCGATCGACGTCGGCAACGCCGGCACCCTGATCCGGCTGCTCGCGGGCTGGCTCGCGGGGCAGGAGGGGCGCACCTTCGAGCTCGACGGTGACGCCTCGATCCGCACCCGGCCGATGGCCCGTATCGCCGGTCCACTGAGCGAGATGGGAGCCCGGATCGAGACCCGCGACGGGCGGCCGCCGCTGCGGGTCGAGGGCGCGGCGCTCGCGGGGATCGACCACACGCTCGCGCAGGCCTCCGCCCAGGTCAAGTCGTGCCTGTTGCTCGCCGGCCTGCTCGCCGGGGGCCCGACGACCGTCCGCGAGCCACAGCCGACCCGCGATCACACCGAGCGGATGCTCGCGGCAGCGGGGGTGACGATCGAGAGCGTTCCGCGGACCGCCCTGCCGACGGCGCCGTCGCCGGCGGCGATCACCGTCGAGCCGGCTCAGCGCCTGGCCCTGCCCGACCTCGCGATTCCGGGCGATCTCTCCTCGGCCGCCTTCGGGATCGCAGCCGGCCTGCTGGTCCCCGGTAGCTCGGTTCGGATCGAGGGCGTCGGGCTGAACCCGACCCGGGTCGGGTTGCTCGGGATCCTGAACCGGATGGAGGCGCGGATCGAGGTCGAGGAGACGGGCTGGCAGGCGGGTGAGCCGATCGGGGCGATCACCGCCCGCCACGGCGAGCTGCGGGCGACGCAGATCGGTGGCTCCGAGGTCCCGCTGACGATCGACGAGCTGCCCCTGGTGGCGCTGCTCGGGTGCTTCGCCGAGGGTGAGACCGCGGTCTCCGGCGCCGGCGAGCTGCGCCACAAGGAATCGGATCGGATCGCGACGGTGGTCGCGGGTCTCGGTGCGCTCGGGGCCGAGATCGAGGCGACCGAGGACGGCTTCGTCGTCACCGGCGCAGGTTCCCTCAGGGGCGGGGTGATCGACTCGGCCGGGGATCATCGGATCGCGATGCTCGGGGCGGTCGCCGGGCTCGCCTCGGAGCGCGGGGTCGAGGTCGAGGGGATCGAGGCCGCCGCGGTCAGCTACCCGGGGTTCGAGTCCGACCTGGCGACGCTTGGGTCCTGAGTCAGCCGGGGTTGCTCGGGTGGCCCTCGCCGGGCCAGGGCGAGAGCAGCAGCAGGACGCGGCTGTCCTCTGTGGCTGAGAGCTCGTGCCGCTCATTCGGGCCGAACTCGACCAGCAGTCCGGGCCCGCCCGAGGCCCACTCACCGTCCGGCTCGGCGATCTCGATGTGGCCCTTGACGACGACCAGCCATGCCCGCTCGTGGACCTGGTGCTCGCCGAGCTTGTGGCCGGCCGGGAGGTCGATCGCGATCGCCCTGCCCTCGTCGGTCGAGACCAGCACCTCCGGCGCCTGCGGATGGACCTCGATCTCGTTCAGCGACCAGCTGCGCATCTCGTGGCCAAGGGTAGTGCAGATCGGGACGGCTACCCTGACGCCGCCATGGTGATCGCTATCGACGGCCCCGCGGGTGCCGGCAAGTCGACCGTTGCCCGGGCGCTCGCCGAGCGCCTCGGTTTCACCTACCTCGACTCCGGCGCGATGTACCGGTGCGTGGCGCTCGCCGCGCTCCGCGGCGACGCGGACCCCACGAGCGCAGTCGAGGTCGAGCCACTGGCCCGCCGCCTCGACCTCGAGCTGCGCGGGGACCGGGCGCTGATCGCCGGGCTGGACGTGAGCGCGGCGATTCGTGCGCCCGAGGTCAGCGCCGCAGCGTCGGAGGTCTCGGTCCACCCGGGGGTGCGCGCGGCGATGGTCGAGCGCCAGCGCCGGCTCGTCGCCGAGGGCGGCTGGGTCGCGGAGGGTCGCGACATCGGCACCGTCGTCTGTCCCGAGGCGCCGCTGAAGGTCTTCTTGACCGCGGCGGAGGGCGAGCGCGCCCGCAGGCGGGCCGCGGAGAGCGGCCGCGATTCCGGCGCCGTGCTGGCCGAGCAACGTGACCGCGACGGCCGCGACCGCGACCGGGAGCACGGTGCGCTGCGCGCGGCGCCGGACGCGGTCGAGGTCGATACGACCGGGCTCGGGATCGAGGATGTGGTCGAGCGGATCGCGGCGCTTGCCGCCGAGCGGGGGCTGGCGTGAAGGTCGCCGTGGTCGGCTACCCGAACGCCGGCAAGAGCACCCTGGTCAATCGCCTGGCCGGGCGGCGCGAGGCGGTCACCCACGAGGAGCCGGGCGTGACCCGCGACCGCAAGGAGATCGCGTGCGAGTGGAACGGCCGAGCGATCACGCTGATCGACACGGGTGGTGTCGACCTCGCCGCGGGCGACTCGCTGTCGAGGGCCGTGCAGGACCAGGCGAGGGAGGCGATCTCCGACGCGGATCTGATCCTGCACGTGGTCGACGCACGGGCGGGCCTCGGACCGGGCGACGCGGAGGTGGCGGCGCTGCTGCGCGGAGCGGGACGGCCGGTGATCGTCGTCGCGAACAAGATCGACGGCCCCGCCGGCGAGCATCTACTGGCCGAGCTCTACGGGCTCGGCCTCGGAGATCCGATGCCGGTCAGCGCCACCCACGGGCTTGGGACCGGCGATTTGCTCGATCGGATCACGGAGCTCGGCCCGGAGCCCGGCGCGGACGAGGTTGCGGATCAGCGGCCACGGGTTGCGATCCTCGGGCGTCCGAACGTCGGCAAGTCGTCGCTGCTCAACGCGCTGCTCGGCTCCCAGCGCACGATCGTCAGCGAGATCGCCGGCACAACGCGAGATTCGATCGACACCGAGGTCACCGTCGATGGGCGCCCGCTGGTGCTGATCGATACGGCCGGGATCCGGCGGCGGTCGAAGCTCGCCGGAAGCATCGAGTACTACTCGCAGATCCGGGCTGAGCGCGCGGCGTCGCGAGCTGATGTGGCGATCCTGCTCTGCGATGCGTCCGAGGGGGTCACATCCGAGGATCTGCGAATCGGCGAGCTGGCGATGAAGAGCGGCTGCGCGACCCTGGTCGGGCTCAACAAGTGGGACATCGTCGCCGTCGATCTCGATGACGCGAAGGCCCGGCTCGAGGCGGCGGCTCCGCCTCAGGCCGCCGGTGATCACCTGCTCGGCCGAGCGTGGCCGCAACCTGCACAAGCTGCTGCCGAAGGCGCTCGAGCTCGCCGATCGGCGGGCAACGCGGCTCCGCACCCCGGAGCTGAACCGGCTGCTGGGCGACGCCGTTGAGAGGAACCCGCCTCCGTCGCGGCACGGCCGGCGCCTGCGCGCCTACTACATCGCCCAGGTCGGCAGCTCGCCGCCGCGCTTCGCGGTGCAGGTCAACGATCGCAAGCTGATCAGCCGGGACTGGGCCTACTACCTCGAGAACTACCTGAGGGACGCGTGCGATCTCGAGGGCGTGCCGATGGTGATCGACTTCGTGCCGAAGCGTCAGCGACGCTCCCGCTCCGCATGAGGCCACCGGTGCCCCCGCAGGACTGGCTCGATCGGATCCGCGAGCGGCTCGCGGCCGCCGGAAGGAGCGCCGACTCGGCCGCCGAGCGTGGGCGCAGAGCATGGTTCGGGCTGCCGCTCGTCATCCGCCAGCGCCTCGTCGCCGCGGCAGCGCTGGTCGGACTCGTCGCGGTCCTGGGCCTGATCGTGATCCCCGCTGCGCCCTGCTCGTTCCCAGCCGGCGATCGCTGCCCGCCCACCGACGGTGCGAAAGCGATCGTCCCGGCCGACGTTGCCGCGTACCTGCACCTCGAGCTCGATCCCGGGACGGACCAGTACGAGCTCGCCGCGCCGCTCGCCGCCCGCCTCCCCGAGCTGACGGCGCTGGTCACGGGGTTGCTGCCGATCGCGGCCGATCGGCGGATCGACTACGAGCGGGACATACGGCCCTGGAGCGCTGGAGAGGTCGCGGTCGCGATCGACGCCGGGGGAGTCGGCGCCTCCCGGATGCTGATGCTCGAGGTCGACGACGCGGACGCCGCGATCGAGTTCGCGGAGAGCGCCCTCGGGCCGGAGCCCGCGACCGCCGAGGTCAGCGGGATCACGGTGATCACCGATGCCGCCGGCACGGCGGCGGCAATCCGGGCCGGCTTCCTGCTGCTCGGACCCGAGTCGCTGGTCCGGCGCTCGGTCGAGCTCTCCGAATCCGACTCGCTGGCCGGGGACGAGGTCGCCGAGCGGGCGCTCGGCGAGCTGCCGGAAGATCGGCTCGCGGAGGCCTACCTCTCACCGGCACTCGCCGGGGCGCTTGCCGAGAGCGGGGATCTCGCCCCCCTGGACGCGTTCGTCAACTCGCGGGCATCGCTGGGCGCGGCGGCGGCCCTGGCGGTCGAGGAGGATGGGGTGCGGGTCGCCGTGCGCAGCGTCCTCGACCCGGAGCTGAGCGCGAGCGACCCGGGTCCCTTCGGCGGCCTGCCGCGGTTCGAGCCGACGCTCACCTCGCGGGTCAAGGGCGATGCGCTGGTCTACCTGGGGGTCGCGGATCCTGCGGCCGCGGCGGCGGCCCTCGTCGGCCCCGCGCTGTCGACCGCGCCCGAGGTGTTCGGCGGCCTGCGCCGCTTCAGCCGGCGGCTCGAGCGACGGGACGGGGTCGACCTCGGTCGGGACCTGCTGTCGCTGCTGCCGGGTGAGGTCGCGCTCACCGTCGAGCCGGACGAGCCGCCGCCCGCCACCGGGGCTGAGGGCGACGGCGAGACCCCGGGCCTCGCCGGCCCGACCGGCGCCCCGTACCTGGCGCTGGTCGCGAACGGGGTTGACGTGCCGGCGCTCCTCGATGACCTCGAGCAGCTTCAGGCGCCGATCGCCGCTGCGGTCGATCCCGGCAGTGGGCGGGAGCCGAAGTTCGAAACCCGCGAGGTCGGGGGCATCGAGGCGCAGGTGCTGCCGCTCTCCCCGGTCGTCGACCTGACCTACGCGGCCGGCGGCGATCAGCTGATCGTCGCGACCAGCCCGGGCGCGGTCGAGCGCTACCTCGCGGACGGCGAGCCCCTCGCCGGGGCGGAGTCGTTCGAGCGGGCGACGCGCTCGTTCGATGACGAGGTGTCGGCGCTGCTCTACCTGGGGTTTCGCGATCTGCTCGCGCTCGGCGAGCGGCTCTTTCTGGCCGAGGATCCGACGTACGCCCGCTACGCGGTCGATCTGCGGGCGCTCGATGCGGCCGCGCTGGCGGTCACTCAGACGCCGTCTGAGCTCAGGGTGGACGCCCGCGTGACGATTGGCGGGCACGGGCCGTCGCAGTAGCTGCCGACGGCGTCTCGCGGCGGTAACGGTAAGGTTTCGCGCTCAGCGCAACCGCAGAATCGAGGAATCGACCTGACCATGGGCAAGACGATCGAGCTCTCCGAGAACGAGCATCTGTTCACCTCCGAGTCGGTGAGCGAGGGCCACCCGGACAAGATGTGCGACCAGATCTCGGACGGCGTCCTCGACGCGGTACTGGCCGACGACCCCGCCGGGCGGGTGGCGTGCGAGACCCTGGTCAACACCGGGCTCGTGGTCGTCAGCGGTGAGATCTCGACGGATACGTACGTGGACATCCCGAAGATCGTCCGCAGCACGATCAACAACATCGGCTACAACGATGGCCGGATGGGGTTCGACGGCGATTCCTGCGCCGTGCTGACCGCGATCGACGAGCAGTCGCCGGACATCGCACAGGGCGTCGATCAGGCCTACGAGACGCGCACGGACCCGACCGACGAGGACGAGCTCGACCGCGACGGCGCCGGCGATCAGGGAATGATGTTCGGTTACGCGACGCGCGAGACCAAGGCCCTGATGCCGATGCCGATCCAGATCGCGCACACGCTCGCGCGGACCACCGCGCAGGTGCGCAAGGACGGCTCGATTCCCTACCTGCGACCCGATGCGAAGACGCAGGTCACGATCCGCTACGAGGACGACCGGCCGGCGGAGGTCGTGAAGATCCTGATCTCGACCCAGCACGCACCGGACGTCGACAGCGAGACCACGATCAAGCCGGACCTGTGGGAGCAGGTGGTGACGCCGGTGCTCGACGCCGACTACGCCGGCCTCTACGACCCGAAATCGCTTGCGCGATGAGTTCCTCGTCAACCCGACGGGCAAGTTCGTGATCGGCGGGCCGGTCGGCGACGCGGGCCTGACCGGTCGCAAGATCATCGTCGACACCTACGGCGGCGCGGCGCGGCACGGTGGCGGCGCGTTCAGCGGCAAGGACCCGTCGAAGGTCGACCGGTCGGCTGCTTACGCGGCCCGCTACGTGGCCAAGAACGTGGTTGCGGCGGAGCTGGCCGACCGCTGCGAGGTTCAGCTCGCCTACGCGATCGGCGTCGCCCATCCGGTTTCGATCATGGTCGAGACCTATGGGACCGGCAAGGTCTCCAACCACGCGCTGACCGAGGCCGTCAGCGAGGTCTTCGATCTCAGGCCGGGCGCGTTCCGCAAGTACCTCGACCTCCACCGCCCGATCTACCAGCAGACGGCCGCCTACGGACACTTCGGACGCGAGGACCTCGATCTCAGCTGGGAGCGAACCGACCGCACCGAGCAGCTCCGCAGCGCCGCGGGGCTCGAGGCGCTGGCGGCCGACGGCACGCCCGCCTGAGGGGGATCGCGGGGCCCTACTGGGGTGGCCGGGCGGCGGGCCCGGGGCCCGCATCGCCGAGACCCGAGCCGGGCTCGCTGAGCTCGGTCGCGCGGTGCACGGCCTCGACCACCGTCTCGGGCTTGTCGACGCCGGCGAAGACGAAGTCGGTCGGATCGTTCGAGGCCGTGTCGAAGTCGATGTCACCGACCCGCAGCAGTCGCTGGAAGAAGGACTGCGAGTAGCTCACATCCTGAACCCGCTCGAGCCGCGCTTCCTGGACCTCGCGGGAGATGATTCCGTGCTTGATGTTGAGGCGCCGGTTGGTGATCGTGTAGCGGGTCGTGACTCGCTTGATGAAGCCGACCAGGACCGTCAGCGCAGAGCCGACCAGCAGGGCGCCGACGACCAGGGCGGTGCTCGCTCCGACCAGCGCGAGGATCACGACGATCGCGATCGCGATCGTGATCCCCTTCAGGTAGAAGGCGAGGATCGCCCGCCAGGAGGGGTGACCCTCGAACACGACCTGCTCTCCGGGGCTCAGGTTGATCGCCATAGCGGGGAATATATGAGAGAGCGTGGGCCGTCCGCGTTCAGCCGTACGTTGGCGGCTCGATGAGGATCGCCAAGGTCGAGCTGATCACGACGACCCGCGCCCTGCGCGGGCCGTTCGACTACCGCGTCGACGGCGTCGAGCGGGAGCCCGCCGTCGGGGCTCTGCTGATCGTGCCGTTCGCGGGCCGCCGGCTGCTCGGGGTCGTCGTCGGCCTGGCCGGCGAGAGCGAGCTTGCCGACGCTCGGCTGGCGGAGCCGGATCGGGTGCTCGAGGTCTCGACCACCCCTGAGCTGGTCGAGCTCGGCGGCTGGATCGCCGAGCGGTACTGCTCGACCCGGTCCCGTGGAATCGCCCTCGGGCTGCCGCCGGGGGCCGGCGCCGGCCGGCGCCCGCGGGCCGCGAAGCCGAGGACCGAGCTTCGCGCCAGCCTGACCCCGGCGGGCCGCGCCGCGATCGGGTCCGAGGGCGAGCGGCTCGGCGAGCGGCAGCGCGCGGTGCTGGAGGAGCTCGCGGGTGGGGAGGAGCGCTCGAATGCCGAGCTGCGCGAGCGGACCGGGGCGGCGCCGAGCGTCGTCAAGCGGCTCGCCGAACGCGGGCTGGTCGAGTCACGACGGGTCGGGGTGCGCCGGCGACCGGCGCTGACCGCGGTCGGCGAGCGCGCCACCGCGGTGCGGCTCTCAGCCGCGCAGCGCGACAGCGTCGCTCGGGTCCGCGCCGCGCTGCGGGGCGAGGACGACCGCGAGCTGCTGCTCTACGGCGTCACCGGGTCCGGGAAGACCGAGGTCTATCTCGAGGCGATCGAGGCCTCGCTGGCCGCCTCGCGCACCGCGATCCTGCTGGTGCCCGAGATCGGCCTGACGCCGCAGATCGTCGGCCGGGTGGTGGCCCGGCTCGGCGACGAGGTCGCGGTGCTCCATTCCGGCCTCTCGGAGGGCGAGCGGTTCGACGAGTGGCTGCGCCTGCGCTCGGGTGAGGCGCGGGTCTGCGTCGGGCCGCGATCGGCGATCTTCGCGCCGCTGCAGAACCTCGGGATCGTGATCGTCGACGAGGAGCACGACGCGTCCTACAAGCAGGAGGGCGACCCGCGCTACGACGCCCGCGCGGTCGCCCGCCGGCGGGCCGAGGCGGCGGGCGCCGTCTACCTCGCCGGAAGCGCGACCCCGCGGCCGGAGAGCTGGTCGGAGCTGACCCGGCTCGAGCTGCCGGAGCGGATCGACGCCAGGCCGATGCCCGAGGTGGAGGTTCTCGACATGCGCGAGGTATCGCCCCGCTCGGGTCCCCTGCATCCCGAGGTCCGCGCTGCGCTTGCCGGCCTCGGACCGGGCGAGAAGGGGATCGTGATGCTCAACCGCCGCGGCTTCTCCCCGCATCTGTCCTGCGCGAGCTGCGGCCACTCCTTCGGCTGCCCCCACTGCGACGTCTCGCTGGTCATGCACCGCGCCGGCGGCCGGATGAGCTGTCATCACTGCGGCTACTCGGAGCCGGTCCCGACCGCCTGCCCGGAGTGCGGGGCGGTCACCCTGGCTCGGTTCGGCGCCGGGACCGAGAGGATCGAGGGTCTGGTCGCCGAGCTCGTCGCCCCGGCTCCGGTCTTCCGGCTCGACGCCGACACGGCGGCTCGCAAGGGCGCCCACGGGCAGCTGCTCGGCCGCTTCGGCTGCGCCGAATCCGGCGTCCTGGTGGGGACCCAGATGGTCGCCAAGGGTCATGATTTCGCCGCCGTCGTGCTCAGCGTCCTGCTCGACGCGGACTCGACCCTGCGCTACCCGGACTTCCGGGCAGAGGAGCGGACCTTCGCGCTCGTCTCCCAGCTCGCGGGCCGCAGCGGGCGCGGTGAGCGCGGCGGCCGGGTGCTGGTCCAGACCCTCGCTCCCGAGTCCGAGCCGATCGCCGCCGCCGCCGCCCACGACGCGCCGGGATTCCTGCGCCGCGAGCTCGAGCGTCGCGAGCAGTTTGGCTACCCACCGTTCTCGTCGCTGGTGGCGATCGAGCTGGCGGGCGCCGACGAGCAACGCCTGGCCGCGGCCGCAGAGCAGGCGGCAGCCGCGATCGCGCCGGCGGTTCCGGCCGGCAGCGAGCTGCTCGGACCGGCACCGCGCTTCCGGCGGCGCGACAAGTTCCGGCGCCGCCTGTTGATCAAGACCACGGATCCCCGCTCGGTTGCCGCGGCGGCCGGCGACGCGATCGAGTCGCTGACGGCGTCGGGCCTGCTCCGCGGGCTCGCGGTCGCGGTCGACGTCGATCCGCAGTGAGCACGCTTCCGCAGCTGCCCCGCCTGTCCCCGGTCGCCACTTCCTAGACTCCCGTAGATGAGCGATACCGATCAGCCAGAGGCTCTGCCGCCCGAGCCCGACGCCGAGGCCGAGGAGGAGGAGCGCGCGCGACGCCGTGAGGCGCTCGCCGTCGTCCGCAAGTTCGGCGACCCCGTGCTCAAGTCGCGGGCGTCCGAGATCACGGACTTCGGCCCCGAGCTCGCGGGCGAGGCGGACCGGATGGTCGGCCTGATGCACGATGCGCTCGGGATCGGGCTCGCCGCGACCCAGCTCGGCGTGATGCGACGGCTGCTCGTCTTCCAGGCCGGCCCCGACTCCGCCCCGCGGGGGATCGTCAACCCGGCGGTCGAGTGGGCATCGCCGGAGACCGTGACGGCCGAGGAGGGATGCCTGTCGCTGCCCGGGGTCGTGGTCGATGTCGAGCGGCCGCTTCACGCGCGGATCTCGGGATACGACACCGCCGGCGACAAGCTCCTGCTCGAGGCCTCCGGGCTCGAGGCGCGCGTTCTCCAGCACGAGATCGACCACCTCGACGGAGTCCTGATCATCGACCGGACGCCGCGCGAGCAGCGGCGGGCGGCGCTGCGGGCGCTTCGCAGTGGCGAGAGCTTCAGCCCCGAGATGCTCGAGCCCGACGACGACGGTCCGCCGGCGGAGGCGGATCGGGCCGATCCGCCGGTGCCCGCCCCGCCGATCGAACGGTGAGCGCGGTAGCGAACGCCTACCTGGGCAGCTCGGAGTTCGCCGCCGCGGTGCTCGGCGCCCTCGCGGACTCCGCCCACCGGCCGCTGCTGGTCGTCACTCCCCCCGATCGTCCCAGCGGCCGTGGTCGCAAGCTCGCCTCGCCGCCGGTTGCCGAGCTGGCCCGCGAGCTGGAGCTCGACCTGCACCAGACGGCGAGCGTCAACGAGCCCGAGTCGATCGCGCGGCTCAGCGACTGCGGAGCCGAGATCGGCTGCGTGTGCGCGTTCGGGCAGCTGATCAAGGAGCCGTTGCTGACCCGACTGCCGATGCTCAACGTGCATCCCTCGCTGCTTCCCCGCTGGCGCGGGGCGGCGCCGATCGAGCGGGCGCTGATGGCGGGCGACGAGCGCGCCGGGGTCGCGATCATGCGGCTCACCGAGGGACTCGACTCGGGCCCGGTCGCGCTCAGCGAGGAGGTTGCCGTCGGAGCCGGCGAGGACTTCGCGGAGCTGTCCACGCGGCTCGCGGAGCTCGGTGGGAGGATGCTGATCGAGGCGCTGGACCGGCGCTCGGCCGGGACGCTGACCTTCACGCCGCAGGCGGACGAGGGCGTCACCTACGCGGACAAGATCGGGCCCGCGGATCGGCGGCTCGATCCCGGGCGCGACGCCGTCGAGCTGGCCCGGACCGTGCGAGCGCTGACCCCACACATCGGCGCCTTTCTGGAGCTGCCCGGTGGCGATCGTCTCGGGGTCCGGGCGGCGGAGGCCGCGCCACCCGAGCCGGGGCTGGGCCCCGGCCGCGTGATTGCCGACGACCGCGGGCGGCTGGTCGTCGGCTGCTCGCAGGGGGCGCTCGTCGTCAGCGAGCTGCAGCCGCCCGGGGGGCGCGCGATGGCGAGTGCCGACTGGCTGCGCGGGCACACGGCGCCCGAGCGGGTCGAATCGAGTTGAGCGCGCCGACGCCCGCCCGCAGGGCCGCCTATGAGGTCTTGCGGCGGGTCTTCGAGCAGGGGGCCTACGCCGATCGGGCGCTCCGGTCCGCGGCCGATCGGTTCGCGCTCGAGGGCCGCGACCGCGCGCTCGCGCAGCGGCTTGCCTACGGCTCGGTGCAGCGGCGAGGAACCTGCGATCACCTGATCGCCGAGCTCGCGGATCGACCGGCGTCGAGCATCGATCCGCCGCTCAGGGCGGCCCTGAGGCTGGGCCTGTTCGAGCTGCTGTTCGACGACGGGGCGTCGGCGCACGCGGCGGTCGATCAGGCGGTCGGACTGGCGAAGGGGGGGCGGGACGGTCAGCGACGCCACCGCGGCTCCGGGCTGGTCAATGCGGTTCTCCGCCGGGCCACGCGCGAGGGTGCCGGGCTTCTCGACGGGCTTCGCCACGATTCGCCCGCGGCGGCGGCGATCGCCTTTTCGGTGCCGGCCTGGATCGCGGAGCTCTGGTGGCACGAGCGGGGCGAGCAGCGCGCGCTGAGCCTGCTGGCGGCCGCCAACGAGCCCCCGCGGCGGCTCTACAGGCCGACCGGCACGGTCGCCGGGAACGCCCTTCTCGAGCGACTGCGAGCGCTGGGGGTCGAGTGCGAGCTGCTTGATCCTGAGCTCGCCGCCGGCTGCGCCCTGCTGGCGGTCACCGGGGGTGAGTGGACCGCGGTGGAGGCGGCCGTGCGGGCCGGAGAGCTGCTGCCGCAGTCACGTGGCTCGGCGCTCGCTGCGGCGCTGCTCGGGGTTCGCGAGGGCGATCGGATCCTCGATCTCTGCGCCGCTCCCGGGATCAAGACCACCCAGCTCGCGGCGGCAGCCGGCAGCGAGGGCAAGGTCGTCGCGGTCGAGCGGGATGCCGGCCGGGCGAGGGAGATCGGGCAGCTCTGCGAGCGCCTCGGCCTCGATCGGGTGGAGGTCGCCTGCGGGGACGGCACCGAGCTCGATCTCGGATCGGGCTACGATCGCGTCCTCGTGGATGCTCCCTGCTCCGGACTTGGAACCCTCGCCTCGCGACCCGACCTGCGCTGGCGCCGCTCTGAGGCAGACCTCGCCGGGCTCGCCGATCTCCAGAGCCGGCTGCTGGCGGCGGGGACCAGGGCGCTGCGGCCGGGCGGCCGGGCGATCTACGCCGTCTGCACGATCAGCCGGGCCGAGGGGGAGGGAGTGGTGGCAGCGGCGCTCGAGCGTGATCGGCAGCTGCGCCCGTTGAATCTCTCGAGCTCGCTTCCGTCGCTCGCCGATGACCGCGATCCGAGATCGCTGCAGCTGCTCCCCGACCGGGACGGCAGTGACGGCTTCTTCATCGCCGGCGTGGAGCGAGTGGCTTGAGCGGCTCGGAACAGGCGATCCTGCGGCAACCGACCTGTCCGGGCTGCGGTGAGCCCTGGCTGCGGTCGACGCAGCTCCCGGGTCGCCTGCGCTGCGTCAACTGCCTGAAGCGCTTCGAGTTGGTCTCGCAGTGCCCGGGATGCGGGGTGCACCAGACGATCGTCAGGATGAAGACCGAGAGCGACCTGCGCTGCCGGACCTGCAACGAGTCGATGCTGAGGCTGGTGTGAGCGGGCCCGACCGCAGTGCCTTCGAGGGGCGACGGATCGCCCCGTCGATCCTCTCGTCCGACTTCGCGCGGCTCGGCAGTCAGGTGGCGGAGGTGATGGACGCCGGGGCCCGGGTGATCCACGTCGACGTGATGGACGGGCGCTTCGTCCCCCCGATCACGATCGGACCGCTGATCGTCTCGGCGATCGCCGAGCAGGTTCACGAGGCGGGCGGGGTCCTCGACTGCCACCTGATGATCGAGGAGCCGGGACGGCAGGTCGCGGAGTTCGCGGCCGCGGGGGCCGACTCGATCAGCTTCCACCTCGAGGCGACCCCGCACGCGCACCGCCTGCTCGCGGCGGTCCGAGAAGCCGGCTGCCTGGCGGGGCTGGCGCTGAACCCGGCTACTCCGCCGGCCGCGGCGGCCGAGGTCGCGGAGCTCGCCGACATCCTGCTCTGCATGAGCGTCAACCCCGGCTGGGGCGGTCAGGCTTTCATCGAGTCCTCGCCCGGCAAGGTCGAGCGCCTGCGGGCGCTCAGCGATCGCCCCCGGATCGAGATCGACGGCGGCATCGACCCGCGCACGGCACCCCTCGCCGCGGCCGCGGGGACCGACCTGTTCGTCGCCGGCTCGGCGATCTTCTCGCAGCCCGATCCCGCCGAGGCCTACGCGGCGATTGCCGCGGCGGCCGGCGCCGCGTAGCCCGCCCGCCCGAGATCGCTCGCCCTCAGCGCAGGCCCGGAGCGTTCAGCACGCCGACCGCCTCCTGCCACCAGGCGCGCTCCTGCGGGCTGATCTCGAGCTGCTCGGCCCGGCCCACGCACCAGCGCGCCAGCGCGCGGCGGCCGCCGACCGCGATCAGGTCCGGCGCGGTCACCGCGAATCGCCCGTCGTGGAGCGCCGCCACCGCGGCCGAGCGGTCGCTGCGCGTCCGCAGGATGCGGGCCACCTCGACGCCGGCGAGCCGCTCGGGAGCACCGGGATCGCCGTCCTGCTGGGCTGGTCGGGCGGACCGAGAAGATCGAGGGGGAGCCTCTGACCCCGAGCTCAGGCAGGGGCGGCTCACCGACCGGGCCGTCGCGCCACGCCTCGATCAGCTCGCCGACCTCGCCGCGGGCCTCCCGCCGGACGAGCAGGTGCAGCTCATCGCCACCCTCGATCACGGTGGAGCCGCGCGGCGGCAGGGCCTCGCCGCCGCGCACGATCAGGTTGACGAGGGCGTTGCGCGGCAGGCCGAGCTCCTTGACCATGTGCCCGACCGCGGCGTCGTGGGCGCCCACCCGGTAGGCGAACACGTCGCCGCCGAGCTCCTGGATCATCCCGATCTCGACCAGTGGGCGGGGGAGGGCCGGCTCGTCGGTCGTCAGCCCGAGCCGCTCGGCCAGCGGCTCGAAGCTCATCCCCTGCACCAGGGTCGAGAGCACGACGACGAAGAAGACGACGTCGAAGACGAAGGCGCTGTCGTTGATCCCGGCGATCACCGGAAAGGTCGCAAGCCAGATCGGGATCGCGCCGCGCATCCCGGCCCAGCTCAGCATCAGCCGCTCGCGAAAGCGAAAGCTCGCCACCTGGGTGGCGAGCAGCGTTGCCGTCTGGGCGCGCGATGAACATCACGACCAGCGCCAGCGCGATCCCCTCCGGCGCGACGCTGCCGAGCTCGCTCGGCACGACCAGCAGGCCGAGCAGGAAGAAGAGCGAGATCTGGGCGACCCAGCTGACCCCCTGATGGAAGCCGGTGATCGTTCGCCGGGCCGGGAGGATGCCGGTCCCGAGCGCGAGGCCGGTCAGGTACACGGCGAGGAAGCCCGAGCCGTGGGCGAGCTCGGCGAGGCCGTAGGAGAGCCCGACGGAGGCGATCGATGCGACCGGGTAGAGCCCGGCGGTCGGGTAGTCGAGCTCGCGGAACGCCTTGCGGGCCACGACGCCGACCCCGACTCCGACGGCCGCGCCGATCGACAGCTCGAGCACGAACTCGCCCGCCAGGTTCGCGAGGCCGTAGCCGGGATTCTCGATCCAGGCGATGAAGCCGGTGACCAGCAGCAACGCCACCGGGTCGTTCATGCCCGACTCGCCCTCGAGCGATCGCGCCAGGCGCTTGCGGAGGGTCGACCCGCGCAGGACGGCGAAGATCGCAGCGCTGTCGGTCGCCGCCACGGCCGAGCCGATGATCAGCGCTTCGAGCGTGCCGAGGTCGAACAGCCACTTGGCCGCGAGGCCGGCGATCGCCGCGGTCGCCAGCGTGCCGACGACCGCGAGCGACAGTGCCGTCGCGAGCACTGGACGGATCTCGTTCCAGCCCGCGGTCAGGCCGCCCTCGAACAGGATCAGCACCAGGCCGATCGTCCCCAGCGTCCGGGTCAGCTCGACGTCGTTGAACTCGACGCCGCCGACCCCCTCGCTGCCGATCAGCATCCCGAGGCCGAGAAACAGGACCAGCCCCGGGACCCGCACGCGGTCGGCGACCATCGCCGCAGCGATGCCCGCCGCGAGCAGCAGGCCGCCGACGAGGATCAGCTCAGCGTCGGACATCGTCTCGACCGCGCTCGAACTCGATCCCCGGTCGTCGTCGCCACCGCATAGGCAGTCAGCATATGAGCCGCCACACCGGCAGCACGGAATCGCCTTTGTGATCGCAGGGGGCGGCGGTACAATGGCGGTTGACTGACCAGTCAATCAACGTCGATCCGGCCCCGGCCGGCTGTCTTCGGAGGGACACGCGCGTGAAAGCCGATGTCGTCACCGACAATGACCGAAGCTTGATGCGGCGTGCGATCGAACTGGCCGAGCGCGGCCGTGGCAGGGTCAGCCCGAATCCGCTGGTCGGTGCCGTGATCGCCGCCGACGGGGAGCTGCTCGGGCAGGGCTGGCACGCGCGGCTCGGGGACCTTCATGCGGAGACGGCGGCGATCGCCGACGCGCGCGAGCGCGGCGCGGAGCTGGCTGGAGCGACGATGTACGTGACGCTCGAGCCCTGCGCCCACCAGGGGCGCCAGCCGCCCTGCGCGGACGCGGTCGCGGCGGCTGGGATCGGGCGCGTGGTGATCGGCACCGACGACCCGAGCGAGAGCGCCAGCGGCCGCGGACCGGGGGTCCTGCGCGACGAGGGGGTGTCGGTCGAGTTCATCGACGGCGCCGAGGCGACGGCCGCACGGCTGCTGATCCAGCCGTTCCGCAAGCACGCCCGTACCGGCCAGCCGCTGGTCACGTTGAAGTCGGCCGTCACGCTCGACGGCCGCACCGCGACCTCATCCGGCGATTCGCGGTGGATATCCGGCGACGCGAGCCGAGAGCTGGTCCACCGCTGGCGGGCCTCGGTGGACGCGGTGGCCGTCGGCATCGGGACGGCGATCGCCGATGATGCGCTGCTCACCGCTCGCGGGGTCGGCGCCGAACGGCAGCCGAAGCGGATCGTGTTCGATTCCGAGGCGCGGTTGCCGCTGGACGGGAGGCTCGTCGCCACCGCCACCGAGGCACCGGTGCTCGTGATCGCCGGCCCCGAGGCTGCAAAGCCGCGAATCGACGGGCTGACGAACGCCGGGGTCGAGGTGATCGTCTGCGGTGGCGAGGGCCCCGAACGGCTCCGCACCGCCCTCGGGGAGCTCGGCCGCCGCGAGGTCACGAGCCTGCTGCTCGAGGGCGGGCCGACGCTGGCAGGCGCCTTCGCCGACGCCGGGGAGATCGACGAGCTGAGGCTGTTCGTCGCTCCGAAGCTGCTCGGTGGGGCCGAGGCGCGACCGCTGCTCGGCGGCGCCGGCGTCGGTCGGTTGGCCGATGCCCGATCGGCGCTGTCGATGGAGTGGGAGGCGTGCGGCGAGGACCTCCTGATCAGGGCGCGAATGCGGGAGTGGTGAGATGTTCACGGGCCTGATCGCGGACGTCGGCACGGTCGAGGCGGTCGACGCCTCGGACGAGGGCGCGCGCCTGCGGGTCCGGACCCGACTTGCGGGAGCGCTCGCGGGGGGCGACTCGATCGCCGTCAACGGCGTCTGCCTGACGGTCGCGGGCGAGCCGGACGGGGCCTTCGAGGCCGCCGTGATGAACCAGACCCTCGGGATGACCTCGCTCGCGAGCCTCGGGGCGGAGAGCCGCGTCAACCTCGAGCCGGCTCTGCGGGCCGCTGATCACCTCGGCGGCCACATCGTTCAGGGGCACGTCGATGGGACCGCAGAGGTTGCCGCGGTCAGCGACGACGGGTTCGCCAGGCGGGTCGAGGTGACGCTTGCGGGCCCGCTCGCCCGCTACGTCGTCGAGCGCGGCTCGATCGCCCTCGACGGCGTCAGCCTCACCGTCGCGAAGCTGCGCGGCGAGCGCGTCGAGGTCTCGCTGGCGCCGGAGACGCTGGAGCGGACGACGCTCGCCGAGCTCGAGGTGGGACGCACGGTCAACGTCGAGGTCGACCTGCTGGCCCGCTACGTGGAGCGACTCCTGCAAGGCTTCCGCGGAGAGGAGACGTGATGACGAGATCTGATCAGAGCCGGCCGCAGGGGACCCGCGGCGCCGGCGAGTCCCCGTTCTCGAAGATCGAGGATGCGATCGAGGCGATCCGCTGCGGGCGCATGGTCGTCGTCTGCGACGGCGAGGATCGCGAGAACGAGGGCGACCTGGTGATGGCAGCGCAGTTCGCGACGCCGGAGGCGGTCAACTTCATGGCCAAGCACGGTCGCGGGCTGATCTGCCTGGCGCTCAGCCCGACCCGCTGCGAGGAGCTCGGGCTGAACCTGATGACGGCCAAGAACGAGGCGCCCCTGCAGACCGCCTTCACGATCACGATCGAGGCCGCGGAGGGGGTTACGACGGGGATCTCGGCCCACGACCGGGCCCGCACGATCCAGGTCGCGATCGACCCCAGCTCCGGACCGGACGACCTGGTCCAGCCCGGCCACATCTTCCCGCTCAAGGCGAAGGGCGGGGGGGTGCTGGAGCGGACCGGTCACACCGAGGCGAGCATCGACCTGGCGCGCCTCGCCGGGCTGATACCGGCCGGGGTGATCTGCGAGATCATGAACGAGGACGGGACGATGGCCCGCGTTCCCGATCTCGAGGCCTACTGCCGCGAGCACGACCTGCTGATGGTCACGGTCGCCGACCTGATCGCCTACCGGCGCCGAACCGAGAAGCTCGTCGAGCGGATCGTCTCGACCAGCCTGCCGACGGCGCTGGGGGACTTCACGGCGGTCGGCTATCGCTCGCTGGTGGACGACAAGCACCACGTGGCGATGGTCAAGGGCGAGGTGGCCGGTGCCTCAGACGTGCTCGTTCGCGTCCACAGCGAGTGCCTGACCGGCGATGTCTTCCACAGCATGCGCTGTGACTGCGGTGAGCAGCTCGAGGCCGCGATGGCGCAGATCGACGCTGAGGGGATGGGGGTGCTGCTCTACCTCTCGCAGGAGGGCCGGGGCATCGGCCTGCTGAACAAGCTCCGCGCCTACAAGCTGCAGGAGGAGGGCCTCGACACCGTCGACGCGAACCTGAAGCTCGGTCTCCCGGCCGACCTCCGCGACTATGGGATCGGAGCGCAGATCCTCAAGGACCTCGGCCTCTCCAGCATCCGGATCCTGACCAACAATCCGAAGAAGATCATCGGCATGGAGGGCTACGGGCTGTCGGTCACCGAACAGGTCCCGATCCGCTCCGAGCCGAACGCCCACAACGAGGACTACCTGCGGACCAAGCGCGAACGGCTCGGCCACACGCTCCACCACCAGGCGCTGGGTCTCGACGACGAGATGATCCACTCCGAGCACGAGCGCGACTCCGGACACGAGCGCTCCGACGAGGACGGTGAGCGCGACGACTGAGCCGGCCCTCAGCGATGCGCAGCGGGAGGCCCTCGGCGGCGCCGAGTGGGCGATCTGCGTAGCCACCTTCTACCGCGACCTCGCCGACCGGCTCGTCGCCGGCGCCACAACGGCCTTCTCCGAGGATGGGGTCGAGGCGTCGTCGGTCGATGTCCACGAGGTGCCCGGCGCCTTCGAGCTCCCGCTCGCCGCGAGGCTCTGCGCCGACAGCGGCCGCTACGCCGGAATCGCCTGCCTCGGTGTCGTGATCCGCGGCGAGACCGACCACTACGACCTGGTCTGCGGCGAGGCCGCCCGCGGCATCCAGGACGTCGCGCTGCGCACCGGCGTTCCGACCGCCTTCGGGGTGATCACCTGCGACACTCGCGAGCAGGCCGAGGCTCGCGCCGGCGGCGGCAAGCGGGATCAGGGTCGCAACGCCGCGATCGCGGTGACGCGGATGCACCTGATGGCCACTCGGCTGGCGGGCTGAGCGCCCGCCCACCGGGACCGTTCCTCTACCATGCCGCGTCCGATGGCCAAGGTATGTCACAGCTGCGGCAAGAAGCCCGCGGCGGGGAACTCGCGAAGCCACTCGATGGTCGCCACCCGCCGCCGGTTCAACCCGAACCTGCAGAAGGTGCGCATCGATGAGGGCGGCAGTCCGCGCCGGGTCTACGTCTGCACGCGTTGCCTGAAGGCCAACAAGGTAACCAAGGCTGCCTGACCACAAAGCATCCGCTCCGGCGGCGCCGGTAGTTTCCGGCGCCGTGCCCGACCCCTCCCTACAGCGGTTCCGCCGCGTGGTCGAAGTTGCGCTTCGCCACCTCGAATCCCGGCGCGAGGAGATCAACGACCTGAACGTCTTCCCGGTGGCCGACGGCGACACCGGCGACAACATGGCGAGGACGATGGAGGCGGTGCGCCAGGCCCTCGACCGGCTCGAGCGAGACGCCGGCGAGGACGCTCCCCGCGAGCAGATAGTCCGCACCGTGGCGGAGGCCGCCCTGCTCGGCGCCAGGGGCAACTCGGGGGTGATAACAAGCCAGATCGTTCGCGGGGCGGCCGAGGTCCTGGCGACGCCGACGGGCCGGCTGGTCGACCCGGCGCTGATCGTCGAGTCGCTGCAGAGTGCCGCGCGGGCCGCGCGACAGGCGGTCTCCGAGCCCGCCGAGGGCACGATCCTGACCGCGATCGACGAGATGGCTGCGGCGGCCGCGGACCGCCTCGCCGACCGGGCGGGCGGGCCCGTCGAGGATCCCAGCGACGCGGAGCAGAACGCGCTGCTGGCCGAGATGCTGGCGGTGGTGCTCGAGGCCGGTGAGGAGGCGGTGCGGCGCACTCCGGAGCAGCTGCAGGTGCTCGCCGATGCCGAGACGGTGGACGCCGGTGCCCACGCGCTGGTCGTCCTGGTCAGGGGGATGATCGCCGGCTTGCTCGGAGACGACCAGGGGCTACCGCCGCTGCCCCGCTACCCGGCCGCCCGGATCGACCGCAGCGCGCACGAGGACTCGCGCTTCGACTACTGCCTCAACCTGATCGTCCGCCGCCGGGACCGGGACCTCTCGGCGGAGCCGCCCGAGGGCGTCGCCGGCCTCGGGGACTCGATCGAGGTGGTCGGCGACGCCGGCATGCTTCGCGTCCATATCCACACCGACGAGCGCGAGCGGGTCGAGGCGCTGTTCGAGGAGCTCGGTGAGGTCCACGTCGACAGCTGTGACTACATGCCCGATCAGATCCGTGCCCGGCGCGCCCGCGCGCGGGTCGCGGCTGCGCAGTCGGGCACCGCGGTGATCGCCGTCTGCGACGGTGACGGCTTCGAGCAGCTGTTCGCCCAGCTCGGCGTCGGCGTCGTCCCCGGCGGGCCGAAGCTGAATCCCTCGACGAAGGAGATCCTGGCGGCGATCGAGGAGGCGCCGGGAGCGGCGGCGGTCGTCCTGCCGAACTCGCCGAACGTGGTTCTGGCCGCCGAGGAGGCCGGCCGGACGGCTGCCAAGCACGTCGTCGTCGCCCCCTGTCACTCGCCGCAGGCGGCCGCCGAGGTCCTGACGGTCGCCGACATGGCGCAGGACGCGGACGACCTCGCCGGCGAACTGACCGAGCTGCTCGGCGGCGTCCGCACCTCGGCCGTGGCTGAGGCGGCGCGCGCTGACCGCGACGGCCGCTTCGCGGTCGGCGATGCGATCGGCCTCGTCGGTGACGAGGTCGTTGCCTGGGGCAGCCCCGCGGAGGCGCTGCGCGGGGCGGTCGAGGCAATCGCCGACGACGCCGAGGTGCTGACCGTGTTCGGCGGCGCCTCACCGCCGCTGACCCTGGCGGAGGTCGAGCGGCTGGTGCCCGACGGGCTCGAGGTCACCCTGCTCGAGGGCGGCCAGCAGACCCACTGGTGGCTGCTCGCGGCGCAGTGACGTCGGGCGGGCGCCCGTAAGCCTCCGCTAACTACAATCCGCTCCCAACCAGCGAGAGGAGCGCCGGTGGAGCCACCGCAGCAGATCGACGCCGATGCGGGCGCCGACTACCTCGAGGTGATCAGCAAGGCCGTCTTTCAGTCGGGGATGAGCTGGGCGGTCGTCGAGAACAAGTGGGACGGCTTCCGCGAGGCATTCTGCGGCTTCGAGCCCGAGGTGGTCGCCGCCTTCACGAGCTCGGACATCGAGCGGCTGACCGCCGACGCGGCGATCATCCGCAACCGCAGAAAGATCGAGGCGACGGTCCACAACGCCCGTCAGATCATCGAGGCCGAGGACGAGCACGGCGACTTCCGCAGCTACCTGCGCTCGCACGGCGACTTCGAGGCGACGGTCGCGGAGCTGCGGAGCCGGTTCAAGTTCCTCGGCGAGTTCGGCTGCTTCTACTTCCTCTACGTGGTCAAGGAGCCGGTGCCCAGCTACGCCGATTGGTGCGCCTCGCGCGGCGTCGAGCCCGTGGCGCTGAGCTGATCGGGGTGGCGCTGCTCGAGGAGATCGTCGAGGCGGCCGGGGGTGAGTCGCGCTGGCGGGCGGCGGCGCGGATCAGGGCCCACGTCCAGAGCGGCGGCCTGCTGCCGCGGACGCGGATGCCGGGCAACCGCCTGGCCGACTACACGGTGACGCTCGAGACAGGCCGCCAGCACGCCGTGCTCGATCCGTTCCCGGGAGCGGGCCTCAGGGGTGTGTTCGACGACGGCGAGGTCCGGATCGAGAGCGGCGACGGAGAGGTTCGAGAGCGCCGGGCGCGGCCCCGGGAGATGTTCTTCGGGCGCAGCGGCCTGCGCCGGAATCTGCGCTGGGACGCGCTCGACTCGACCTACTTCGCCGGCTACGCGATGTGGAACTACCTGGTCACGCCCCTGCTCCTGCTTCGCGACGACGTGACGGTCAGCGAGGGGCCGGATTGGAGCGGGGAGGGCCAGCGCTGGCGGCGGCTCGATGCCCGCTTTCCGGCGGGCCTCGACACCCACAGCGCCGAGCAGAGCTTCTTCTACGACGACCGCGGACGCCAGGTGCGCCTCGACTACACGGCCGAGGTGATCGCGCGCCGGGCGCGGGCCGCCCACTACTGCGGCGAGCACCGCACCTACGACGGCCTCGTCTTTCCGACCCGCAGGCGCGTGCTGCCGCGCAGGCGAGATCTGCGCTCGCGTCCGTTTCCGGTGCTCGTCTCGGTCGGCCTCGAGTCGGTCGAGGTGGAGTTCCGCCAGTGAGCGCGGAGCTGCCGGTCCTCTGGCAGTACAACTTCTCGAACTACAACGAGAAGGCCCGCTGGGCGCTCGACCTGAAGGGGATCCCACACCGGCGCCGATCGCTGATGCCGGGCGAGCCGCGGGCCTTCGCCTTCACCCTGCGGGGCACCCTGCCGACGCTCGACATCGATGGCCGCCGCTACGGCGACTCGACCGCGATCATCGCCGCGCTCGAGCGAATCGAGCCGCAGCCGCCGCTGTACCCGGCCGATCCCGAGCTTCGCGACCGGGCGCTGGCGATCGAGGACCAGTTCGACGAGCAGGTCGGCCACGCGCTGCGCCGGGCCCTGTTCTGGGAGATCCGCAGCGACCGGGCGTACATGATCGAGTTCATCACCCAGGGTCAGCCGGCGCCGCTGCGACTGCTGATGCGCGCCACCTTCCCCGCCGGATGGGCGTACGTGAGC
This sequence comes from uncultured Solirubrobacterales bacterium, assembly GCA_963700785.1. GTDB lineage: Bacteria > Actinomycetota > Thermoleophilia > Solirubrobacterales > 70-9 > CAXMST01. The sequence goes on along the minus strand of CAVOYZ010000004.1, from coordinate 47,974 downwards.
CGCCGCTACACCTTCACCGAGCGCGACGCCCGCGAGGCCTTGGGAACCCTCGAGCGGGCCCTCGACCAGATCGAGGAGCGGCGAGCCGGCGGCCGCTACCTGGTCGGCGATGCGTTCAGCGTCGCCGACCTGACCGCGGCGGCGCTGCTCTGGCCGATCGCCTGGCCGCCCGAGTTCCCCTACCGGCTGCCGGAGCCGGCGAGCTCACCGCTGCTCGACAGCCTCCGCGAGCATCCTGCGGCCGGCTGGATCGCCGAGGTCTACGCCCGCCACCGGCCGCCGAGCGCGGAGGTCGACTAGCGGCGGCTGCTACCAGCCCTCGCTGCCCGGGGCGCCCTTCACCGGCCCGGTTATCTCGGCCGTCACCCAACCCCCGTAGAAGCGCCCCGGTTGCGGCCGGACGAGCTCATCGGCGAGCCGGCATTCGACCAGGGCCGGGTAGAACGAGAGATGGCCGCGGAGCTGCGCGAATGCCGCGGTGGGTTGCGGATAGGTCCAAGCCGCGCGCTCGATCAGCAGCGACCCGACGGCGACGTCGAAGTAGGAGGCCGCCCCCTTGTACTCGCACAGGGTCTTGCCCGGCGCCGGTCTCAGGGTCTCGGACTCGACGTCGTCGGCCGGGATGTAGACGACGGGCGCGCCTGCCGTCTCGCAGACGCGTATCGCCCGCTCGCTGAAGGCGATTCGGTGCCCGTTCGCCGTGACCGCGACCGGCCGGTGCTCCGGGCGGATCTCGGGCGGCCGCGGGTAGGACCAGACGGACTCCCGCGGCAGGCCGTTGGGCGCGATGCCCTCCGCCGGCTCGGGGGTGGGCCGCCGCAGGCTCGCGAACGTTGAGCGCCGGTCAGCGATCGGCCAGCTCGACGATCGCCTCGACCTCGACCGCCATGTCGAAGGGAAGCTCAGCCGCCCCGATGGCGGATCGGGCGTGCCTGCCGGGCGCCCCCCAGATCTCGCCGATCAGGTCGCTGAAGCCGTTGATCACCGCCGGAGTCCGGTTGAAGCCCGGGGCGCAGTTGACGAGGCCGAGGGCCTTCACCCAGCGCCCGACTCGGTCGAGCTCACCGAGCTCGTGCTGGAGCGAGGCGAGGATCGAGAGCCCGGTGAGCCGTGCGGCCTCCTGTCCGCGCTCGAGCGTGACGTCGCCGCCCACCTTTCCCGCGACCAGCACCTCGGTGCCGTCGATCGGGCCGTGTCCGGAGACGTAGGCGAGGTTGCCGCTGACGGTGACCCGGTCGAAGCTGAACTCGATCCCGGGCGGCGCCGAGAACACCCGCGGCAACTCGATGCCCAGGTCCTTCAGCCGCGACTCGATCCGTCCCATGTCCGAAGGGTAGTGTGCCGCCCGCCGCGTACCGGGTTCCGGCGGCGCGCTGTCGTAGCCTCAATCGGGTGACCCTGGTGGCGGCAGCGACCGATCGGGAGCCGACCGGCGCGGCGCCGGCCCCCTTCGCCCGGCGCGAGGGCCTGGACCGCGACGAGTGGCGCGCCGTCAGACTGCGCGGCACGCGGGCGCCGGCGCTGCTCGACGCGGAGCTCGAAACGCTGCCGGGCATCGGTCCGAAGCTCTCGGAGGCCTGCGCCGGCCTCGGGCTGCGGACGCTCGGCGACCTGATCGAGCACGTCCCACACTCCTACCAGGAACGTGCCGAGGCGACCGCGATCGCCGAGCTGCGCATCGGGCAGGAGGCGACGCTGCTGGCCGAGGTACGTGCGGTGCGCCTACGCCCGATCCGCCGCCGGCGGCTCTCGATCGTCGAGGCCACGGTCGCCGATCCCAGCGGCGTGCTCACCGCGAGCTGGTTCAACCAGGCGTGGCTCGCCGAGCGTCTGCAGCCCGGCACGAGGTTGCTGATCAACGGCCGGCTCGATCGGCGCGGCCTGCGGGTCGACAACTACGAGCTCCTCGACGCCGGCGGCGCGGAGGCCGAGCGAGCGCAGCCGCTGCGCTCCGGCGGGCGCGTCCCCCGCGGGATCCACACCACGGGGATGGTCCCGGTGCACCCGGCCGGCGAGGGGGTGCGGCCGCAGCGGCTGCGCGAGTGGATCTGGCAGGCGCTCCGATACGCGCCGCACGTCCCCGAGCCGTTGCCGGCGGAGTTGCGCGGGCGTCGCCGGCTTGCCGGGGCCGCCGACGCGCGGCTCGCGGCTCACTTCCCGTCCGAGCCCGGCGAGGTCGATGCGGCCCGGCGCCGGCTCGCCTACGAGGAGCTGTTCCTGCATCAGGCGGCGCTCGTCTCGCGCCGCGGCGAGCGCGACGCCGAGCGGCCGGCGCTGTCGCTCGATCCGCCCGGGGAGCTGGTCAGCGGTTGGCTCGCCTCGCTGCCGTTCCGCCCGACCGCCGATCAGCGGCGGGCCTTCGCCGAGGTCGATGCGGACCTCGGCGCCGGACGGCCGATGCAGCGGCTGCTGATGGGGGAGGTCGGCTCCGGCAAGACGGTGGTCGCCTTGTACGCGATGCTGCGCGCCCTGGAGTCGGGGGGGCAGGCGGCCCTGATGGCCCCGACCGAGATCCTCGCGGCTCAGCACTTCGCGACCCTGGAGGCGCTGCTCGCCGGGATCCCGCTGCCCGCAGCGTTGCTGACGGGCGCGACCCCGGCGGCCACTCGCCGGCGGACGCTGGCGGTTCTCGGCACCGGCGAGCTCGGACTGCTGGTCGGCACGCACGCGCTGATCGAGCCCCGGGTCGAGTTCGCCCGCCTGGCCGTGGCGGTCGTCGACGAGCAGCACCGGTTCGGAGTCGCCCAGCGGCGCCTGCTCGACCGCAAGGGGCCGGGGGACTCGGCTCCGCACACGCTGCACATGACCGCCACCCCGATCCCCCGCACGCTCTCGCTGACCGCCTACGGGGATCTCGACGCGACCGTGCTCCGGGAGCTGCCGGCGGGCCGGCGGCCGGTCAAGACCTGGGTCGTCGGGGAGCCGAAGCGGGCCGGCGCGTACGGCTTCATCCGCGAGCAGCTGGCCGCGGGGCGGCAGGCCTTCATCGTCTGCCCGCTGGTCTCCGAGACGGAGTCGGCGCAGGCCAAGGCGGCGGTCGCCGAGGGCGAGCGGCTCGCGGCCGGCGAGTTCGCCGAGCACCGGGTGGCCGTCCTCCACGGCCAGATGCGCTCCGCGGCCAAGGCGGAGACGATGGCGGCGTTCGCGGCCGGCGCCACGGATGTGCTTGTCGCGACCAGCGTCGTCGAGGTCGGCATCGATGTGCCAAACGCGACCGTGATGGTGATCGAGGATGCCGACCGCTACGGGCTCAGCCAGCTCCATCAGCTTCGCGGGCGGATCGGCCGTGGCGGGCACGACTCCCACTGCATCCTGTTCGCCGACCCCGAGACCGAGCGGGCGACGGCGCGGCTGGAGGCGATCGCGCATTCGAGCGACGGCTTCGAGCTCGCCGAGATCGATCTCAATCTCCGCGGTGAGGGCGAGGTGCTGGGGACGCGCCAGTCGGGGCTGCCGCGCTTTCGGGTCGCGCGGCTGCCCGAGGATGCGGCGCTGCTCGCCGAGGCCCGCGCCGACCTGATCGGCTTGCTCGACCGCCATGGCGACCTCGAGGCGCCCGCCCTCGGGCCGCTGATGGACGTCGTCCGGCGTCGCTTCGGGGACGAGCGGGCGGAGCCGATCCCCGCCTGATGGCGCGCTCGGGCGGCGCTCGGCTGCGGATCGTCGCCGGCGAGCTCGGCGGCCGGCGGATCTACGCGCCGCCGGGTGAGAGCCTGCGACCGACCGCCGAGCGCACGCGGGAGGCGATCTTCTCGATGCTCGGGTCGCTGCAGGGCGCCTCCGTGCTGGACCTCTTCTGCGGCACCGGGGCGCTCGGCCTCGAGGCGCTGAGCCGCGGCGCCGCGACGCTGACGCTGGTCGACACCGAGATCGGGCCGGCTGCCCGGAACGTCGAGCTGCTTGCCGTCGGGGACCGGTGCACGCTGGTCGAGGCGGACGCGCTGGCCTTTCTCGAGAGCGGCAGCGAGCGCTTCGACCTCGTGCTTTGCGATCCGCCCTATAGACTCGCCGACCGGCTTGGCTCTCAGCTCGAAAAGCCACTCGAACGCCGTCTCGCTGCGGGGGCTCGCGTAGTCGTGGAGTCGGCGCCGGACGCGCCACTCGAGCTGACGCTGCCGCTCGAGCGGGAGCGTCGCTACGGTGCCGCCCGGGTCCGGATCTACGAAGCCGGTGGCGGCCGATGAGCGGGGGCGGCATCGCGGTCTGCCCCGGGAGCTACGACCCGGTGACCAACGGCCATCTCGACATCATCACCCGGACCGCCCGCGTGTTCGAACGGGTGGTCGTCGGGGTCGTCGACCAGCCGCTCCGCAAGAGCGGCACGCTGTTTTCCGCCGAGGAGCGGCAGCAGTTCCTGGAGGAGGCGACGGCTGACCTCAGCAACGTCGAGGTCGCGGTGTTCTCGACGCTGCTCGTCGACTTCGCCCGCGAGAACGGCGCCACGGCGATCGTCAAGGGGCTGCGCGCGATCTCCGACTTCGAGTACGAGTTCGAGATGAACCAGCTGAACCGCAAGCTCGCCCCCGACATCGAGAGCGTCTACGTGATGGCGTCGCCCGAGTACAGCTTTCTGTCCTCGACCGGCGTCAAGGAGCTGGCGACCTTCGGCGGCGATATCAGCGACCTCGTTCCCGGCTCGGTGGCGGCGAAGCTCGCCGAGCGGATCGAGCGGAGTTGAGCCGCCGGTCCGGGCTCTCGAATGGGCAGCAGCTTGCAAACCATCCCCGCAGCAACCGGCGAGAACAGGGATTTCCCTGCTGATCCCTAATCTTTACGCGCACTCATGGACGTACTCGTACTGATCGACAAGCTCGACGACCAGATCCACAACGCCCGGCCGGTACCGCTGACCGACCAGGTGCGGGTCGATCGCGAGGAGATATACGACCTGCTCGACCAGATGCGGGCGACGATCCCCGAGGAGATCAAGCAGGCCCGCTGGATCGTCAAGGAGCGCCAGGAGATGCTGGCGGAGGCGAAGCGCGAGGCCGAGCGGATCGTCAAGGAGGCACGCGACCAGCAGGCGAGGCTGATCAGCGACGAGGAGGTCTACAAGCAGGCCGAGCGTGGCGCCGAGGAGATCCTCGAGGACGCCCGTGACACCGAGCGGCAGATCCGCCTCGGGGCCGAGGACTACGCCGACGAGATCCTCTCGACGCTCGAGGTCAACCTGCAGAAGTTCCTCGCCGCCGTGCAGCGTGGCCGCGACCGGCTCGCCGGTCGCGACGAGGATCTCGAGCCAGAAGAGGGCTGACCGCGGCGGCCCGGCGCCGCCTGAGTCCCTCCGGCAGATCCGCAGCGCGCGACCGCGTGCCGCTCCATAGGGTGAGGAGCCATCTGTCTTGATCCCCGGGAGGAGTGGGTGCGATGAGCGAGCGGTGGTTCAGCGATGCCGAGCTGGAGGCGATGTCCCGGCCGACAATGGAGCGAGCGGTCGAGGCGATCGATCGCGGTCAGCCGGAGCGGGCGAAGCAGCTCTGCGAGGAGATGAAGACGGAGAGCCAGTTCATGCACGACATGCTGGTCGACGGGATCGCCGGCCTGATCTCGTTCGTCAAGGAGAAGCTCGGTGACGAGGGCGTCGAGCAGGCCTGGGAGTACTCGCTCGAGCGCGGCTGGAAGCCGACGGTCGAAGCGATCGACCGCAGCGACCGGCGCTTCATCGCCCAGGCTCTGGCGGCGACCTGGCGGGCGCACTCGACCAGCGGCGTCGGCCCGCAGCCGGGAGCGTTCGAGATCGAAGAGGACGGTGAGAAGCTGACCTTCACCATGAATCCATGCGGCTCCGGCCAGCGGCTGGTGAGGCTCGGTCGCTACGGCGAGGGCGGATACGGAAGGACCGACGGAGCCCACTCGTGGAGCTACGGCCGCGAGGGCTTCCCGCTCTACTGCACCCACTGCGCCTTCATGAACGAGGTGCTGCCGATCCGCTGGATCGGCTACCCGGTCTATCCCTCGGACCCGCCCCAGGACTTCCACAAGGACCCGTGCACGTGGTACTGGTACAAGGACCCGGCCGACATTCCGGACCGCCACTACGCGCGTCACGGTGAGCGCCGGGGCTCAGGTGAGTGACGGCCCCGACCCGACGCTGGTCGCCGCAGCGCTGAGCGCCGCCGGCGAGCGGCCCGGGAGACTCGGCCTCAGCCGGATCCCCGGCGGCGCCTCGCGCGAGGTCTACCTGGCCGAGTCCGAAGCGGGCCGCTGGGTGCTGCGGCGGGATCCCCCCGGAGCGCAGTCGTTCGCGCCGCTCGAGCTGGAGCATCGGATCCTCGGCGCCGCCGCCGAAGCCGGGGTGCCGGTGCCGCGGCCGATCAGCTTCGAGGCCGGCGGCGGCGCCTTCGGCAGCGCCGGCTTTCTGATGGAGCACGTCGAGGGCGAGTCGGTCGCTCCGCGCCTCTTGCGGGGGGATGCGTACGAGCGGGCCCGGGGGGCGCTCCCCGAGCAGCTCGGCCGGGCGTTGGCTCGAGTCCACGCGATCGACCCAGGGTCGATCCGCGGGCTCCCCGAGGCGGAGGGCGATCCGGCGATCGCGGCCTGCGAGCTCTGGGAGTCCGAGCTCGATCGGATTGGCGAGCCCCTGCCCGCCGTCGAGGCCGGCCTTCGCTGGCTGCGCCTGAACGCACCGCCGCCGACTTCGGAGCGGGCCCTGGTCCACGGCGACTTCCGGCTCGGCAACTTCATCGTCGACGCCGACGGGCTCGCCGCCGTGATCGATTGGGAGCTCGCTCATGCAGGGGATCCGGTCGAGGACGTCGGTTGGCTGACGATCCGCTCGTGGCGGTTCGGAAACGACGAGTTGCCGGTCGCCGGGGTCGGCGGGCTGGAGCCGTTCGTGACCGCCTACGAGGCCGCCGGAGGAGTCCGGTACAGCGCCGAACGCTTGAGCTGGTGGGAGGCGATGGGCAACGTCAAGTGGGCGGTGATCTGCGCTCGCCAGGCTCGCGATCATCTCGAGGGGAGCAGGGTCAGTCACGAGCTGGCGTCGCTTGGGCGGCGGATCTGCGAGCCGGAATGGGACCTGTTGCAGCTGGTCGGGAGCCGCTAGTGCAGGATCGGCCGAACGCCGACGAGCTGCTCGACGCGGTCGCCGGCTACCTGTTCGCCGAGCTGCGCCCCTCCGTCCCGCGCGAGGAGCGCTTCCGGCTGCTCGTCGCGGCGAACGTCTGTGCTGTCGTGGCCCGCGAGCTTCGCGCGGGCCGCGAGCCGACGCTGGCGGATCTGGCCCTGTTCCGCGAGGCCGCCGGCTCGGCCGCCGCCGACCCGGAGCCGCTGCAGGCCGACGCGGAGGTGGAGGCGGAGGCGCGCCGGGCCGCCGCGGAGCTCGCGGCGCTGATCCGCGAGGGAGGGCTCGACGACCGGCTGGGGGAGACGGTGACGATGCTCCGCGAGCACGTGCGCCGCAAACTCGAGGTCGCGCGACCCGGCTACGACGGGTAGCGGGCGGCTCAGCGCCAGCCGCCGCGATCGCGCAGCGCCCGGGTCAGCGACATCGTGTTCAGCGCCGTGCCGCCATCGACGCCGATCGCCTCGCCGGTGATGTAGCCGGCGTCGTCGGTGCAGAGAAAGGCCGCCAGCGCCGCGACCTCCTGCGGTCGCGCGAGGCGCCCCATCGGGAGCAGATCATCGAGCGCCTCGAGGATCTCGGGCGGCATCTCGCGGACCTTCTCGGTTGCGACCATGCCCGGCAGGATCGCGTTGGCGGTGATGCCGCGGCGAACGTTCTCGGCCGCGATCGTCTTCGTCATGCCGACCAGCCCAGCCTTCGATGCCGCATACGCCACCTGCCCCGGCAGGCCGTCCCGGGCGGCGCCGCTCGAGATCACGACCACCCGGCCCCAGCGGCGCTCGCGCATCCCGCCGAGGCAGGCCTGCACGACCCGGAACGCACCGGTCAGGTTGACGTCGAGGTCCCGCGACCAGGCCTCGGCCTCCATCCGGTCCGCCGCCGCGATCGTGTCGGTGATCGCCGCGTTGGAGACGCAGATGTCGATTCCCGAGAGGTCCGGCAACTCGTCGCTGCGGAGGTCGACGGTGAAGTCACAGCCCGGTTCGCGATCGAGCGTCAGAACCTCGGCGCCCGCCTCGCGCAGACACAGCGCGATCGCGGCGCCGATGCCGCGGGCTGCGCCGGTGACCAGCGCCCGACGCGGCTTTTCGGGTTGATCCGCCATCCGCCGGCGTCAATCGTATTCGGCCGCCACGACCGCGAGATCGTCGGCCCGCCAGCGGACCTCCCCACCGGACCACGCGGCGAGGTCCTCGGCCCGCTCGGGGAAGTCGAAGCCGGGCTCGATCGGCGTCACCGGGTCGGGGCCGTCGACCACGTCACCGACGACGATCGCCCGCGACTGCTCCCGGACCCGGCGGAACAGGTCCCGCTTTCCCTCAGCCGGGAGATGGTGGACGCTGAGCACGGCGATGACCAGGTCCCAGGGACCGTCGGGGAGCGGGTCCTCGATCCTCGCCAGCCGCACCTCGATCCCCATCTCGCGTGCTCTGAACACCATCTCCGGCGAGGAGTCGAGGCCGGTGATCTCGACATCGGGGTAGCGGTCGAGCAGGCGCCGGGAGGTCTCGCCGGTGCCGATCCCGAGGTCCAGCGCCCGGGCCGGGGCAAACGGCACGGCCTCGATCGCCGCGCTCTGGAGCTGGTCGAAGCGCGGCACCTCGGAGCGGATCGTCTCCAGGTAGCTCTCCGGATCCCAGTGGAATTGTGCGCCCATCGGTGCGGCTCCGGCTCGGTGGGTGACGGCTGCAGGCGGCCTCTAACCTCAGAGCCTATGGAACCCGACACGATCGATCTCGAGTCGCTCGGCCTGCGGAGCGGCGAGGCAGAGGTGATCGTCAGCGAGTTGCGGCCGTCGCCGCCGGTCGTCGGCGGGGTCGAGCTGGAGATCGACGGGGGCAGCGTCGAAGCGCGGGTCGATGTCTCGCGGACGACCTCGGGATTCGCACTGCGGCTGGTCGCCGAGGCCGGCGTCAGCGGACCGTGCGTCCGCTGCCTGGAGCCGGCCTCGCTGGCGCTTCCGGTCGAGGCGCGCGAGGTCGATCAGGACGGCTCCGAGGACGCCGAGCTGAGCAGCCCCTACGTCGAGGACGGTGTGCTCGACGTCGGCTCGTGGCTGCACGACGCGATCACGCTGGCGCTGCCGGATCAGCTGCTCTGCCGGGCCGACTGCGCGGGCCTCTGCCCGGAGTGCGGGATCGCGCTCAACGACGTCGGGCCCGCCGGGCACAGCCACGAGGCCCCCCGCGACCCCCGGTTCGCGAAGCTGCGCGAGCTCGAGGAAGGCCGGTAGTCGCGGCCGGCGGCGGGGCGCTGCCCGGGCAATCGGGCCGCTACCATGCCCGCTCCGATGGCCGTACCGAAGAAACGTCAGTCCAGCTCCCGCCGCGACCGGCGGCGTAGCCACGACGCGATCGCGGCGCCGCGGCTGAACGAGTGTCCCCAGTGCCACAGCCCGAGGCTCCCGCACCGGGTCTGCCCGAGCTGCGGAACCTACAAGGGCCGCGAGGTCGTCGAGTTCGAGGAGCCCACCCTGGATACCCCGGCCTCCGGGGCTGAGTAGTGCCGGCTCCAGCCGCGCCGACCGGCGCGGACGCGGGGCCTGACCAGCGAGTGATTGCCTTCGACGCGCTCGGCGCCGAGCGCGGCCCGGAGGTCGTCGTCGAGGGGATCGGCATGGCGGTCGGCGACGGGATCTCGGTCCGCGCCTTCGGTCGCCCGGACGAGCTCAGCGACCTCGGCTCGCTGAGCGGGGTCGAGATCGTCGAGGCCCCGGAGCTGATCAGCAACGACGCGGACCCGGTGGCCGCCGTTCGCTCTCGCCCCGACGCCTCGATCGTGCGGGCGGCCGCCGACGTTGCCGAGGGCCGCTCCGACGCCCTTGCCAGCCCCGGCTCGACCGGCGCGACGATGGCCGCCGCCCTGTTCGCCCTGAAGCGGCTGCGGGCGGTGCAGCGGCCGGCGCTGGCCGTGCAGCTGCCCGCGCCCGGCCTCGAGCGTCCCGTCCTGATGCTCGACGTCGGGGCGAACTCGGACGCGCGGTCGTCCCACCTCGTCCAGTTCGCCTATCTGGGCTCCGCCTTTGCCGAGGCCGTGCTCGGCATCGAGCGACCCCGAGTGGCCCTGCTCTCGGTCGGCGAGGAGGGCAAGAAGGGCTCGCAGCTCGTCGTCGAGGCGCACCGGCTGCTGAGCACGGGCTCGGGGATCCGATTCGTCGGCAACGTCGAGGGTCGCAGTCTGCTGAGCGAGGATGCCGACGTGATCGTCACCGACGGCTTCACCGGCAATGTCGCGCTGAAGACGATCGAGGGGACGGCGAAGGCGGTCGGCGATGCGGTCCGCGTCGGCGGCCCGCTCCGGCCCGAGGGCGGGGCTGGGCGGCCTGCTCCTGCGCCCCGCGCTCGGCGATCTGCGCGCCGGGCTCGATCCCGACCGGACCGGCGGAGCGATCCTGCTCGGCCTGCGGGGGATCGCGGTCGTCGGCCACGGCTCCGCCGGCCCCGAGGGCATCGCCAACCAGATCCGGCTTGCGGCGCGCGGGGTCGAGCAGGGCGTAGTCGCCGGAATCGCCGGCCTGCTCGAGCGCAGCGGCGCCGGCCGCGCCTCGCTGCGCGGGCGCGGCCCGGCTTCGGTGGACGTCGAGGACCAGCCGTGATACACAGATGCATCGCCCGGCGCTTCGGGCGCCGCCCCTGCCTTCCCCAGCGATGACCGACGCATCGACAACCAGCCGTGACGAGATCCTCGCGATGGTCCGCGAGCACCTCGCGACCGAGCTCGAGATCAGTCCCGCGGAGATCAGTGAGCAGGTCCGCTTCCGCGAGGATCTCGATGCGGACTCGCTCGACCTCTACGAGCTGGTGATGGAGCTCGAGGACGCCTACGGGATCGCGATGAGCGAGGAGGAGGCGGCGGGGATCGAGACGGTCGGGGACGCGGTCGAGTTCGTCTTCACGAGGCTGCCTGGATCCTGAGCTTGGCCCCCAGCGACGACCGTGAGAGGGCCGCCGCCGCGGCCGTGGCCCCGCTGGCTGGGCTGATCGACGAGCTGTCGGATGCTGCTCGCGAGCAGGCGATCACGCACAGCTCCTGGACCGAGCGCCGGGCCCGCTCCTGGGGGCGCCCGGCGTTTCTCGGCGACAGCGTGCTCGGATTGCTGGTCGCCGAGGAGCTCTATCGCCGGTTTCCGCGCTCCGACATCGGCAGGCTGACCAAGATCCACGGGCAGGCGGTCAGCGGCCGGGCCTGCGCCGAGGTGGCGCGGCGGCTCGACGTGCCGGCGATGCTTCGGTCGGTCAAGCCGAGCTCGATCGACGGCGGCATCGCGGTCGAGGATCTGACCGCGAGCGAGCGCGCGATGGCGTCCGTGACCGAGGCCCTGATCGGGGCGGCCTACCTCGAGATCGGGATCGAGCGGACCGGCCCGGCGGTGCTGGCCGCGTTCGCCCCGGAGATCGACCTCGCGAGCGAGACGCTGCTCGACTTCAAGTCCGCCCTGCAGGAGCTGCTGGCGAGGCGAGGGGAGTTCGTCGACTACGTCGTGATCGAGGAGGCGGGGCCGCCCCACGATCGGCGTTTCGAGGTCGAGGCGAGGGCCGGCGAGCGGATGCTCGGGGCCGGCTCGGGGCCCAGCAAGAAGGCCGCCGAACAGGCGGCGGCAGCGGCTGCGCTCGAGTCCGAGCGCCGCTGAGTGCCCGGGGCGCGATCACGTCCGACCGATTGACGACGCTTACGGTCACACGGGCGAGATGCATCTCAAGTCGATAACCCTGAAGGGATTCAAGTCCTTCCCCGAGCGCACCAAGCTGGAGTTCTCTCCAGGCGTCAGCGTCGTGGTCGGGCCGAACGGCTGCGGCAAGTCGAACATCACCGACGGCGTCCTCTGGGCTCTGGGAGAGCAGAGCCCGCTCGCGGTCCGCGGGCAGTCGATGCGGGATGTGATCTTTGCCGGCGGTCGCGACCGGCCCGCTCGCGATGCGGCAGAGGTCGAGGTGGTGATCGACAACTCCGACGGCGCCGCGGGATCGGAGTTCTCGGAGATCTCGGTGCTGAGGCGACTGGGGCGGGACGGCGAGGGCGGGTACCGCCTCAACGGCGCCGCCTGCCGGCTCGCCGACGTCACCGACGCGCTCTCCGACGCCAGCCTCGGCCGCGAGATGCACTCGGTCATCGGCCAGGGCAAGGTCGAGGAGATCGTGCTCTCGAAGCCGCGGGACCGGCGACTGCTGATCGAGGAGGCCGCCGGCCTCGGCAAGCACCGCAAGCGCCGGCGGCGGGCGCAGCTGAAGCTGCAGCGGACCCGCGCGAACCTCGATCGCGCCCTCGACGTCGAGCGCGAGGCGCGTTCACGGCTACGGCCTCTGCGGCGGCAGGCGAACGCCGCCGAGACCCACTCCCGGCTCGAGAACCAGACGATGGAACAGCAGCTGCGACTGCTCTGCGATCGCCTGGCGATGGGCGGGGGGGACCTGCGCAAGGCTGAGGCCGAGGCGAAGGCTGCCCGCGGCGACCGGCAGGCGGTCGAGTCCGAGCTCGCGGGGATCAGCGAGCGTCGCTCGACGATCGAGGAAACGCTCGCCGCTCGCGATCGCGAGCGGACGGCGGTCTGGGGCGACCTGACCGCGCTCCGCGCAGCCCATGAGCGGCTCGGCGCCCGGACCGAGGCGATCGCGGCCCGGGAGGCCGAGCTGCGAGGTGCGGTCGGGCGCCGACGCGAGCGGCTCGGAGCTCTGGCGACGGAGCTGAAGGCGACCCACCAGGACGCCGAGGCGGCGCTCGCCAGGGAGCTCGGGGCGGCGTCCTCGGCGCTCGCCGAGGCGGTCACGGCGATCGAGACCGCCGCCGCCGAGTCCGCGGTCGAGGCCCGGCTCGCGGCTCTGGCCCAGGTTCGCGGCGCGTCGGAGCGAGCCACGCGCTCGGCGCGCCGGGCCGAGGACCTGCTCGGGCATCGGCGCCAGGATTCGCTCGAGCGCCGGCTCGAGGCCGAGACGAACCTGATTGGCACTCTCGCCTCGCTGGCGGAGTCGCTGGCCGCCGCCCGCGACGCCGTCGGCGCCCGCGCCGCCGGCCTCGAGGATCAGGTGATCGGCCGGGGGCAAGGCGATGATCTGACCGGGGAGCTGCGGGACTGCTCACGGGCTGAGGCGGAGCTGCAGGCGAAGCTCCGTGGAATCGCCGAGCGGGTCACCGAGGCTGAGGTGCGGGCTGCTCAGATCCGGGACCGCCGCGAGGAGGCGGTGGCCGAGCGCGACCGCCTCGCTCAGCGTCTGGAGCTGGACGAGGCTCCCGGGCCGAAGCGCCTCTCGGACGAGGAGCGCGCCGGGGTCGAGGCGGGCATCGAGCGCCTGATTCGCCGCCGCGAGCAGCTCGGGCCGGTCAACCCGCTGGCCGAGCGCGAGTACGAGGAGGCGAAGGCGCACGTCGAGGAGCTCGAGGGGCAGCGGGAGGATCTCGATCAGGCCCTGGTCGAGCTCGAGAAGCTGATCAAGCAGACCGATCGCGAGATCAGCGCCGCCTTCGAGGAGACCTTCGGTGCTGCCTCGAGGAACTTCGAGGAGTTGATCGAGCACATGTTCCCTGGTGGTCGCGGCCGCCTGCGGATGGTCGAGCCGCAGCGCCCGCGGCGGGTGCTCGGGGGCGCCGAGGAGCCCGCGGGCGACGGTGCGGAGGCCGAGGAGGGAGATGAGGCCGACGACGAGGAGGAGGGGGGCGCCGACGACGACCGCGGAGTCGAGATCGAGGTGACTCCCGCCGGCAAGGCCACGCGGCGCCTGTCGCTGCTCTCGGGTGGCGAGAAGTCGCTGGTCGCGCTGGCCTTCGTGTTCAGCGTCTTCCTCGCCCGGCCGTCGCCGTTCTACATCCTCGACGAGGTCGAGGCGGCCCTCGACGACGCCAACATCGACCGCTTCCTGCAGCTGGTCAGACGTTTCAGCGACCGCGCCCAGTTCGTGATAGTCACCCACCAGAAGCGGACGATGGACGCCGCCGACGTGCTCTACGGGGTCAGCATGCAGGACGGGGCGACGAAGGTGATCTCGCGGCGGCTTCCGCGCGAGGAGCAGCTGGTCACCGGCGAAGCCGGCGGCGGCGCCGATCGCGCCGCCGCCTAGGCCCGCCGCCCGGGTAGCCTGCGCGGTCGATGCCGACGAGCTGGACGGAGCTGATCGAGGTCGGGGGCGAGCTCCCCGAGCCGCCCGCGGATGCGGAGCCTGAGGGAGACGGATCGGCGCCGCGCCGCGGCGGCCTCTTGCGGCGGCTGCGGGAGAACCTCGCAGCGAGTCGTGAGGCGCTCAGCGCGGAGATCGGCTCGTCCCTGTTCGAGACGCTCGACGCCGAGACCTGGGAGCGGCTCGAGGAGGCGCTGATCATGGCCGACGTCGGTGCGACGACCACGGCGCAGGTCGTCGGCAGGCTCGAGGCCGAGGTCGAGGCGGGCAGGGTCGAGGGCGGCGAGGCGGCGCGCGCTCGGCTGATCGAGCTGCTGGCCGAGCTCGCGGAGGTCGGGAGCCCGAGGATCGATCTCCGCGACCGCCCAGCCGTGGTCCTCGTGGTCGGGGTCAACGGCAGCGGCAAGACGACCACGATCGGCAAGCTCGCGCACCGGCTCTCGGAGATGGGCCTGTCGGTGCTGATGGCGGCCGGCGACACCTATCGGGCCGCAGCGGTCGAGCAGCTCAGCACCTGGGCGGAGCGCGCCGGCTGTGAGATCGTCAAGGCCGAGACCGGGCAGGACTCGGGAGCCGTGATCTTCGACGCGATCGCCAAGGCTCAGGCCCGTGGAGTCGATGTCGTGCTCGCCGACACGGCCGGCCGGCTACACACGCGCAGCGATCTGATGGAAGAGCTGGCGAAAGTCAACCGGGTGATCGAGAAGCGGCTCGGAGGGGGTCCGGCCGAGACCCTGATCGTGGTCGACTCGACGACCGGCCAGAACGGCCTGCGGCAGGCGAAGGTCTTCGGCGAGGCGGTGTCGGTGGACGGCGTCGCGCTGACCAAGCTCGACGGGACCGCCAAGGGCGGCATCGCGCTGGCGATCGCCGGCGAGCTCGGCATTCCCGTGAAGCTGATCGGCGTCGGCGAGGGGATCGAGGACCTGCGGCCGTTCGACGCGACCGAGTTCGCGTCCGCCCTGCTCGGCGCCTAGCGGCGCGGAGGCGGCCCCGGGATCGCCTAATCTCCGGGCCGATGTTCGACCAGCTCTCAGAGCGCCTGCAGGGCACGATGTCGGATCTGCGCTCGCGCGGGAAGCTGAGCGAGGACGACGTCGACAAGGCGATGCGCGAGATTCGCCTGGCGCTGCTCGAGGCGGACGTCAACTTCAAGGTGACGAAGCAGTTCGTCGCCGACGTGCGGGAGAAGGCGATCGGGGCCGGGGTGCTGGAGTCGCTGGACCCCGGGCAGATGGTGGTCAAGGTCGTCAACGAGCAGCTGACCGAGTTGATGGGCGGCGCCGGCCGCGATCTCGCCCTCGCCTCGAGCGGTCCGACGGTGATCCTGATGGCGGGCCTGCAGGGCTCCGGCAAGACGACCGCGACCGCGAAGCTCGCCCAGCACCTCGGGGGTGAGGGCAAGAGCGTTGCCGTCGCTGCCTGCGACACGCAGCGCCCGGCTGCCGTCGAGCAGCTCGAGCGGCTCGGCCGGCAGGCCGGCGCGACCGTCTACTCACAGGGGGTCGAGCGAGATCCGGTCGACATCGCCGAATGGGCGCTGGGGCAGGCCAAATCAGACGGCCTCGACGCGCTGATCATCGATACCGCCGGACGCCTGCACGTCGACGAGGAGCTGATGGACCAGCTGGTCGAGATCAAGAAGCGGACTCGCCCCCATGACGTGCTGCTCGCGGTCGATGCGATGACCGGTCAGGACGCCGTCAACGTCGCCGAGCAGTTCGCCGCGGCGACCGAGTTCGACGGCGTCGTCATGACCAAGCTCGACGGTGACGCGCGCGGCGGCGCCGCCCTTTCGGTCAAGGCGGTTACCGGCAAGCCGATCCTCTACGCCTCGACCGGCGAGAAGCTCGATCAGCTCGAGCGCTTCCACCCCGATCGGATGGCGCAGCGGATCCTCGGGATGGGCGATGTCCTCTCGCTGATCGAGAAGGCCGAGAAGGAGCTCGATCTCTCCGATGCCGAGGACCTGGAGCGCAAGATGCGCCGCGACGAGTTCACGCTCGAGGACTTCCTCAAGCAGCTCAAGCAGGTTCGGAAGATGGGTCCGCTGACCAGCGTGCTGGGGATGATGCCGGGCATGGGCAAGGCGATGAAGGAGCTGCGCGGGGCCAACATCGACGACCGCGAGCTCGACCGTCTCGAGGCGATCATCCTCTCGATGACGCCGGAGGAGCGCCGCAGCCCGGAGGTGATCCGCGGCTCGCGCCGCCGACGGATCGCGGCCGGGTCGGGGACCAACGTGCAGGCGGTCAAGCAGCTGACCAAGCAGTTCGACCAGATGCGCAAGGTGATGAAGCAGGTCGCGTCGGGCAAGATGCCGAACCCCGAGGCCCTGCTGCGGGGGCAGATGGGGGCGGGACGCCGCCGTTAGTTACCTGTAACCTGCCGAGCCGCTCCCATGGCAGTACGAATCAGACTCAGACGCGCGGGTTCGCGGAACAACCCGATCTGGCGAATCGTCGTCGCCGACAAGCGCTCGCCGCGCGACGGACGGACGATCGAGACGATCGGCAGCTACAACCCGCAGACGGATCCGTCCCAGATCACGCTCGACGCCGAGCGGGCCACGCACTGGATCGAGCACGGGGCCCAGCCGTCCCGGACGGTCGCCAAGCTGCTGCGCATCGAGGGCGTCGAGGTCACCGGCCGGTAGCCCGGCAACGCGATGCGTGAGCTGGTCGAGTTCCTGGTTCGCAGTCTGGTCGAGGATCCCGATGCCGTCGAGGTCGAGGAGTTCGACGAGGATGGCGACCTGGTGCTCGAGGTGACCGTTGCGGATGACGACCTCGGGCGGGTGATCGGCCGCGGCGGCCGGATCGCGAACGCGATCAGGACCGTGGCCCGCGCGGTCGGGACCCGCGACGATCATCGTGTGATCGTCGACATCCTCGACTGAGATCACGCGCCGCCAGATGCGGATCGACATCTTCACGCTGTTTCCCGAGTGGTTCGGATGGTTCTCCGAGCAGCGACACGTGGGTAACGCGCTCGCCGCCGGCTCGGAGCTGCGCTGCCTCAACTACCGTGAGACGACCCCGCTCGGCGCCGGCCAGGTCGACGACTCGCCCTACGGGGGCGGCGCCGGGATGGTGATGCGGGTCGACGTGGTCGATCGCGCGCTCGAGGTTGCCTACGGCCAGTCGGGGAGGAGGCCGCGGGTGGTCGTGCTGACGCCCTCCGGCCGGCTGTTCGACGACCGGGTTGCGAACGAGCTCGCGGAGGAGCCGCATCTCGCGCTGCTCTGTGGTCGCTACGAGGGGATCGACGAGCGGGTCCGCGATCAGATCGCCGACGACGCGATCTCGATCGGGCGCTACGTGCTCGCCGGGGGCGAGTTGGCGGCGATGGTGATCGCCGATGCGGTCCTGAGGAAGCTCCCGGGGGCGCTAGGCCATGCCGCCAGCGCCCTCGAGGAGTCCTACTCGGAGGCCCTCGGCGGCGCTCCCGAGTATCCCCACTACACCCGGCCGCCCAGCTATCGGGGGTGGGGCGTGCCGGAGGTCCTGCTGTCGGGCGATCACGCCGCGATCCGCTCCTGGCGGCTGGAGCGCAGCCGCGAGCGCGATTCCGAGAGCGGCTGACCTTCCGCTACTATTTCCGTCTCGCGCGGGCCCGGCCGGCACGCGCGTTTTTTTCCGCCCGGCGGCAGCCCGCCGAGGGCTATCCCCATGAGCACCATCATCCAGAGCATCGAGAGCGACCAGCTTCGCCGGGTCCCGCGGTTCGGAGCAGGGGATCGCGTGCGGGTCCACTTTCAGGTGATCGAGGGCGCTCGCACCCGTACTCAGGTTTTCGAGGGCGTCGTGATCAAGCGCCAGGGCAGCGGCGCCCGCGAGACCTTCACGGTCCGCAAGCAGTCGTTCGGCGTCGGCGTCGAGCGGACTTTCCCGCTGCATTCCCCGAAGATCGAGCAACTGGAGATCGCCGCCCGGGGCGCTGTGCGCCGGGCGAAGCTCTACTACCTGCGGGATCGCGTCGGCAAGGCCGCCCGCGTCGCGGAGCGGCGCTGGGGTATCGCCGACGAGGTTCTCGACACCGAGGCGGTCGGCGCGGTCGACGCCGAGGGGACGAGCCAGGTCGAGGCCGAAGTCGAGGTAACCGAGGCCGAGGGCGAGGGGGACGCGAGCGCCGGGGAGGGCACCGAGGCTGCCGACGCGGCGCCGACCCCCGAGGCCGGCGAGGCCGAGGCAGCTGAGCCCGCGGCGGACGGGGGCGACAGCGAGCCCGAGCAGGCCGACGCCGCCGAGCAGGGAGCCGATCAAGTCGAGGCGGAGGCCGGCGAGGCCGAGGCAGTGGAGGCCGAGGCAGACGAGACCGAGGCAGGTGAGGCCGAGGCAGACGAGACCGAGGCCGGTGAGGCTGAGGCAGGGGAGGCTGATCAGGCGGGCGGATCCGAGGGGGACGCCGCCGAGGACGAGGCGCCCGAGCAGGGCCGCTGAGAGCCGGCGGGGACTGATCCCTGATCCCGCGGCCAAAATCCACCGCCGGCGCCTTCGTCGAGCTGGTCGCGATCGTCGCCTTCGCTATCGGCCTGGCGCTGCTGATCCAGGCATACGTCGTGAAGCCGTTTCAGATCCCGTCCGGCTCGATGATCCCAACCCTCGAGATCAACCAGCGGGTGCTGGTCAACCGGATGAGCTACCACGTCGGCAGTCCTTCGATCGGCGACATCGTCGTCTTCAACCCGCCGATCGGCGCCGACGGCGCGGGCCCGACCTGCGGCGCCCCGAAGCAGCCCGACGAGGCATGCCCGGCGCCCGTCGATCAGAGGTCGGAGACGAACTTCATCAAGCGGGTCGTGGCCGGGCCGGGGGACACCTTGAGCATCAGCGACGGCCACCCGGTCGTCAACGGTGTGCAGGCCAAGGAGGACTTCATCAACCCGTGCCGCGGTCCCGGCGGCGGCTGCAATCTTCCTGAGCAGATCACGATTCCACCCGGCCACTACTTCATGATGGGCGACAACCGTGGCCGCAGCGACGACAGCCGTTTCTGGGGACCCGTCCCCGAGGACTGGATCATCGGCAAGGCCTTTGCCACCTACTGGCCCCCCAACCGGATCAACCTCTTCTAGCTCGGCGGCGCCCGGCGGGACCCGGCGGCGCCGCAAGAGGCGGGCGGACGGACGCCGGACGAGGTGGCTGTTCCGCTTCGATCGCGAGTTCGGCTGCCGATTCGTTGCCGGGGCCGATGAGGCTGGGCGGGGCTGTCTCGCCGGGCCGCTGGTGGCAGCGGCCGTGCTGCTCGACTACGAGCGGCTCGGAGCGGCCGAGCGCAGGTCGCTCGCCGGCCTCGATGACTCGAAGCGCAAGACCCCGGAGGAGCGGGAAGCGCTGTACCCGGCGGTCGTCGCCGCCGCCGAGCGGGTCGTCGTCACCGCCCGCTGCGCCGCCGGGATCGACGCGCGGGGCCTGCACGTGACCAACCTGCAGGCCCTCGCCGACTGCCTCGGTCGGGTCGCGGTGCCCGGGGCGAAGTGCCTCAGCGACGGCTTCCCGCTCGGCTCCCGGTGCGCGGTCCCCCATCAGCCGGTGGTTGGAGGGGACTCACGCAGCGCGGCGATCGCGGCCGCCTCGGTCGTCGCCAAGGTCACCCGCGACCGCTACATGCGGAGGGCCGACGGCGAGTACCCCGGCTGGGACTTCGGCGGCAACGTCGGCTACAGCACGCCCGAGCACCGTGATGCGATCTCCCGCAACGGGATCAGCGACCTGCACCGCCGCTCGTTCGCCTCGACCGCGTACAGCCAGCTCGAGCTAGGAGCCTGAGCGCTCTCCGCGTCGATCAGAACGCCGCCCGCAGGTGCCGGATGGCGTTCGCCCGGAGCGAGGGCCCGATGCTGACCCCGATCGCGTCGAAGCGAATCTCGCGGTAGCCGCCGGGGTTCGCGGGCCCGGCCAGCCATGCGCGGGCCAGCCGCCGGACCTGGACCCGCTTGCGCGGGCCGATCGACTCCAGCGCCAGCTCCGCCGATCCCGGACCGCCGCCCCGGCGGGCCTTGACCTCGATGAACACGAGCGTCGCCCCGTCGAGCGCGACGATGTCCAGCTCGCCCCAGCGGGTCCGGGCATTGCGCGCAAGCAGGCGCCAACCGCGGGCCTGCAGGTGCGCGGCCGCGGCGCTCTCGCCGGCCTCGCCGACGCCGGCCGGCCGGGCCGCCCCTGTCGCAGCGGGCTCTCTGGATCGGCTCACTGCCCGAGCCTGACTGCATCGGGCGGACGAGTGGGTGAAGCCAACTCGCGTCTCCGTGTCCAGTCCCGACTTGCGAGCGGATTGGGGATTGCGACCCGCAGCACGACCGGGCTCGGTGATCGACCCGGCCCACTTCGGCGCGGCAATCGGTACAGGCCGGGTCCCAAAGGCGACTCCGCCGCCCTTAGCTTGCGGCGGTGCTCGCCGTTGCCCGGACATTCGCGATCGTCGGCGTCGACGCGGTGCCCGTCGATGCCGAGGTCGACATCAATCGGGGTCTGCCGTCGTTCTCGGTCGTCGGGCTGCCGGATGCAGCGGTTCGTGAGTCCCGCGAGCGGGTCCGGGCCGCAATCGTCAACTGCGGCTTCGAGTTCCCGTTGCGCCGGATCACGGTCAGCCTCGCGCCCTCGGACCTGCGCAAGGCCGGGCCCGGCTTCGACCTCGCGATCGCGGCGGCGATTCTGGTGGCGTCCGGCCAGCTTCCCGCGACCCTGCTGCGCGACTGGGCCCTCGCCGGGGAGCTCGCGCTAGACGGGCGGCTGCGCAGCGTCCGCGGCGCCCTGGCGATGGCCGATGCAGCGCGCTCCAACGGCGCCCCGGGGATCGCGGTGCCGGCGGTCGACCATGCCGAGGCCGCGCTGATCGACGGGATCGGCGTTGCGCCGCTCGACTCGCTCTCGGGGCTCGCGGCGCTCGCCCGCGGTGAGATCGCGGATCCGGGGCCCGACGGCCCCGAGGGCGAGCTGGAGCGGCCCGACCCCGGGCAGCCCGATCTCGCCGAGCTGCGGGGCCAGCCGGCGCTCCGGCGCGGCCTCGAGATCGCCGCTGCCGGCGGCCACAGCCTGCTCGTCGTCGGGCCGCCCGGCTCGGGCAAGTCGCTCGCGGCACGGCGGCTGCCGTCGATCCTGCCGCCGCTCGGGGCCGCGGAGGCGATCGAGGTGGCCAGGGTGGCGGGCGTGGCGGGCGCGACGCGCACCCGCCGCAGCCGCCTCGTGCGGCCCTTTCGCGCCCCTCACCACACGATCTCGCCGGCCGGGCTGGTCGGCGGTGGGACCCCGCCCCGTCCCGGCGAGATCAGCCTCGCCCACCGCGGTGTGCTGTTTCTGGACGAGATCGCGGAGTTCCCGCGGGCGGCCCTCGAGGCCCTCCGGCAGCCGCTCGAGTCCGGCGAGGTGACGATCGCGCGCGCCCGCGGCGCGCTCAGGTTCCCCGCCCGCTTTCAGCTGATAGCCGCCGCCAACCCCTGCCCGTGCGGGCGCGGGGAGTCCGATCCGCGGTGCAGCTGCAGCCCCGAGCAGGTCCGGCGCTACGGCGCCCGGCTCAGCGGCGCCCTGGCCGACCGGATCGACATCACGCTCTCGCTGGGCCAGCCCGATGCCGATGCGCTCGCCGGTGACCGCCCCGAGGGCTCCGCCGCGGTCCGCGGTCGCGTGATCGCGGTCCGTGAGCGCCAGGCGGCACGCCTCGGCGACGGCCGGACCAACGCGGACTGCGACGGCGACGAGCTGCGGCGCACCGCCGCACTCGATCGCGACGGTCTGCGGGCGATGCGGCTCGCCCAGCGACGCTACGCGCTCAGCGGTCGCGGCTGGGCACGAACCCTACGGGTCGCCCGGACCTTCGCCGACGCCGATGTCTCGGACGGCGTCGGCGAGCAACACGTGCTCGCGGCGCTGTCGATGCGGGACCGGCCGGAGTCGAGCTAGTGGCCTGCGAGGGGTGTCTGGGGCGCGGACTGCTGTTGCGCGATCTGGCCGCCCATGTGGCCCGCGCTGTGGACAGCCGGCGCGGGGCACGTGCGCGCGACCTCCTGGCGCTCGATGACGCAGCGCTCCGGCGCGCCGTCGGCGCTGCCGTCGCCCGCTCGCCCGCCGGCGAACCGGCGGTGGCAGCGCTGCGGGCGGACCTGAGAGCGGCGGGCTGCTGGGCCGCCTGCCGCCATGACGCCGACTGGCCGCCGGCGCTGGCGCTGCTCGAGGACTCCGCGCCGCGAGCCCTGTTCGGCCTCGGCGTCCGCGAGCGGCTCAGCCTGCTGCCGGAGCGGCCGGCGGTCACCCTGGTCGGCGCCCGTCGCGCGGGCCCCTATGGGCTCGAGGTCGCCGCCTCGCTCGGACGCGAGCTCGCGTCCGCCGGCCTCGCGGTGGTCAGCGGCATGGCATTCGGGATCGACTCGGCGGCTCACCGCGGAGCGCTGGACGGCGGAGGGCTGACCGTTGCGGTGCTCGCCGCCGGGGCCGAGCGTCCCTACCCGAGAGCCCGCGCCTCGCTTCATCGCGAGATTGCCGGCTCAGGGCTCGTGCTCAGCGAGCTCCCTCCCGGCTCCGCCGTCTTCCGCTGGATGTTTCCGGCCCGCAATCGGCTGATGGCGGCGCTGGCGGAGATCACCATCGTGGTCGAGGCAGCCGAGCGCTCAGGGTCGCTGATCACCGCGGAGATGGCCGGTGACTGCGGGCGTGAGGTCGGGGCGGTGCCGGGTCCAGTCAACTCCTGGCGGTCATCGGGGACGAACATGCTGCTCGCGGATGGGGCGGTGGTGGTCCGCGGCGCGCAGGACGTGCTCGATCGGTTGCTCGGAGTCGGCGCCGCGGCGGCGGCCGAGGGACCTTCGCCCGTGCCCGACGATCAGGCCGTTCTCGACGCGGTAGAGGCCGGCGCCACCAACGCCGATCGAATCGCCTCTGTGTCCGGCCTCGGCGCTGATCGTGCGGCTGCGTCGATCGCCCGCCTGGAGCTGAGCGGCTACCTGGGGGCGGATCGGTCAGGGGCACTGCGGCGAACGACGCTCGCGACGCCTGGCGGCGGTCGGCGGTGACTACGATGCTGCCGATGAGCGCTGGCAGGATCCCGACGGTACTCTCGATCGCCGGCTCGGACTCCGGCGGTGGCGCCGGAATCCAGGCGGACCTGAAGGCGTTCGCAGCCGCCGGTGTGCACGGGACGACCGCGATCACCGCGATCACCGCGCAGAACACGATCGGGGTAGATGCGATCGAGCCGGTCTCGCCCGCGATGATCGTCGCCCAGGTTCGCGCCGTGGTCAGCGACATCGGCGTCGATGCGGTGAAGATCGGCATGCTCGGGGACGAGGTGACGATCGCGGCGGTGCTCGAGGCCCTCGCCCTGATCGACGAGGCGACCCCCGTCGTGCTCGATCCGGTCATGGTCTCCGAGAGCGGCGCCGTGCTGCTCACCGACGGCGCTCGGGCGGCGCTGATCAGCGATCTGTTGCCACGGGCGACGGTTGCCACGCCGAACCTCGCAGAGGCCCGGGCGCTGACCGGGATCGATCGCCCATCGGGCCAGCCGGAGCTCGCCGCTGCGGTCCGGGAGCTCGGCGCAGCGGCGGTGATCGTCACCGGCGGGCACGGCGAGAGCGGTGCCGACCTGCTCGACGACGGCCTTGCGGCGCCGCTGACAATCCCGGGAAGCCTGCACCCGGACGGCGCCGCCCACGGGTCCGGGTGCACCCACTCCTCGACGGTGGCGGCGTTCCTCGCCCGCGGGCTCGACCTGCGGGCCGCCGCCGTCGCCGCTCGCCGGGTGGCCGGCGGCGCCGTTCGCCGGGGCCTGCGCGAGCTCGGCGCGGGTGCCGGGCCGGTCGACGTGATCGGCGTCAGGGGCCTGTTCCGCTGAGCAGCCCTGACAACAGGACCGCAGCCCTGAGCGAGGGCGCTGCCATAATCCCGACGGTGCGACTTGTACGGATGAAGCCTGGACTCGGCGATCAGCTCTTGGCCGAAGGCGATCCGGACGTGGCCGAGGAGCAGCAGCGGCTGATCGAAGCCTTCCGCCGGCAGCTCGATCAGGGGATGTGGGCAGCGGTCCCGACCCGCTCGCCCGGACGCCGTGAAGCGCTGCTGGTTCGCGATTTCTCAGAGGTGCCGCCGGGCGCCGAGCGGGTCATCTTCTTTCCCCCCGCCGCCGGGGGCTAGCGTGAGCGCCGGGCTGCTCGTTGTCCTGGTGATCGTTCTGATCGCGCTCTGCGCGGTTGCCCTCAGGCCCTACCTGGCTGCGTCGATTCACACCCGCGGCCGTCGCTCGACGCTGCGCTTCGGGCGGCGTCTGTCGGCCTCCGAGCTCGAGGCGGAGCACAGGGCCGAGGCGCTGATGGCGTCGGTGGTCGGCGCCGACGGCCTCGAGCAGTACCGGGCGCTGGGCTTCCTGCACGCCTTCGGCGATCCGGAGGGTGACGGCAACCCCGGCTACGGCTACCTGATCTACCCGCACCGGCCGATCGTCAGCTTCGACGCCCGCTCGGGGAGGCTGCTGAACGAGCTCTGCGTCAGCTTCCCCGACCGCGGCGACCCGACGGTCGGCGAGCGGCTGCCCGACGCCGACGACGTGCTCGCCAAGTGGATGGCGATCCGCGGCGATGAGCTGACTCTGCTCGCCAGCGCGAACATCCACCCGCCCGGCCGGCAGGTCGATCCCGATCAGGCCCGACGCGACGTGATCCGGCTCGGCGAGTGGAGCACCAGCTCCGACGGCTTCGCCACCGCGCAGTAGCCGCCCCTTGCCCGCCGGCCCGACGGTCTTAGACTGCCGGGCGATGAGCAGCGACGCGAGCACGGCTGAGGCCGCCCCGAGACCCCGATCGGCGGCCGTCTTCGACGGTCCCGACCGCGCGGCCGCGCGCGCCTACATGAAGGGCATCGGCTTCGACGACGAGGCGCTGAGGCGGCCGACGATCGGGATCGCCAACACCTGGATCGAGGCGATGCCCTGCAACTTCCACCTGCGCGGCCTCGCCGCCCACGTCAAGGAGGGCGTGCGCGCTGCGGGCGGGACGCCGATGGAGTTCAACACGATCGCGATCTCGGACGGGATCACGATGGGGACCAAGGGGATGAAGACCTCGCTGGTCAGCCGTGAGGTGATCGCCGACTCGATCGAGCTGACCGCGCGCGGGTACCAGTTCGACGCGGTCGTCGCGCTCGCCGGCTGCGACAAGACGATCCCCGGATGCGTGATGGCGCTCGCCCGCCTCGACATTCCCTCGGTGATGCTCTACGGAGGCTCGATCGCGCCCGGGCGCCTGCACGGCAAAGACGTGACGATCCTCGACGTGTTCGAGGCGATCGGCTCGCACGCGGTCGGCGAGATGACCGACGAGGAGCTGCGCGAGCTCGAGGACGTCGCCAGCCCCGGCGCCGGCGCCTGCGGCGGGCAGTTCACGGCGAACACGATGGCCTGCGCGTTCGAGGCGCTCGGCATCTCCCCCGGCGGCTCGGCGATGGTCCCGGCCGAGGACGACGAGAAGGGAACGGTGGCAGAGCGGATCGGGGAGCTGGTGATGAGCGTCCTCGCCGAGGACATCCGGCCGAGCAAGGTGATCACCCGCGAGTCGATCGAGAACGCGATCGCCTGCGTCTCCGCCTCCGGCGGTTCGACCAACGGGGTGCTGCACCTGCTCGCGGTCGCCCGCGAGGCGGGCATCGACCTCGAGATCGACGATTTCGAGCGGATCTCGAGCCGCACGCCGCTGCTCGCCGACATGAAGCCGGGCGGTCGCTTCGTCGCCACGGATCTCTACCGGGCGGGCGGGGTTCCGCTTCTGCTCAAGCGGCTCGACGAGGCCGGCATCCTGCACTCGGACGCGATCACGGTCAGCGGCCGGACGATCGGCGAGGAGGCCGCGGCGGCCGAGGAGGCGGCTGGGCAGGAGGTCGTGCGACCGCTGGGCGATCCCCTGAAGGCCGAGGGGGGCCTGGCGATCCTCCGGGGCAACCTGGCCCCCGAGGGTTCGGTCGTCAAGCTCGCCGGCACCGAGCGGACGGGCCAGACGGGCCCCGCCCGAGTGTTCGAGTCGGAGGAGGAGTGCTTCGCAGCGGTCAAGGCCGAGGCGATCGAGCCCGGCGACGTGATCGTGATCCGCAACGAGGGGCCCGCGGGCGGCCCGGGAATGCGCGAGATGCTGCAGGTGACCGCTGCGATCGTCGGCGAGGGCCTCGGCGAGCAGGTCGCGCTGCTCACCGACGGGCGCTTCTCGGGCGCGACCCGCGGCTTGATGGTCGGCCACGTGGCGCCCGAGGCGGTCAAGGGCGGCCCGATCTGCGCCGTCAGAGAGGGAGATCGGATCACGATCGACGTCGCGGCCAGGACCCTGGAGATGGATCTCAGCGACGAGCAGATCGCCGAGCGGGTCGCCGCCTACAGCTCGCCCGAGCCCGCCTACAGCTCCGGCGTGATGGCGAAGTACGCGGCGACCGTCTCCAGCGCCTCGGCCGGCGCCGTAACCGGCTAGAGATCCCCGCGGCTGCCGACCCCGCGGGGTCGCGGCAGCTCAGTCGGGAAGCTCGGCGACCTCGTCGCCGACCGCGAGCATGCCGCCGACCACGATCCCGGCGCGGAGTCCGCCCCGGTGGACGAGCCCGCGGAGCACGCCGGAGCGGGTCAGGCCCTCGAGGTAGGTGCAGGGCTCGCCGAGCTCGCGGCCGATGCACTCGACGGCGCCGATCCGGAACCGGCGCCCGACGAGCGCGTTGACGTCGATGCCCCGGACGAGCAGGTTGCGGCGCGACTCGAGGTGGCTCAGCTCGACACCGCCCTCGCGCAGCGCCTCGAGCGCCTCGGCGGCGATCAGGGTCAGGTCGCACGCGCCCGAGGTCGAGTCGGAGAACTCGCCCCGCTCGTCGGCGTAGCGATCGCCGGCGAGCCCGCGGCCGGCGATCGCCTCGACCCGCTCGATCGAATGCAGCGGCTCACCGGCCGCCGTGGCCACTCCGATCGCCTCGACGCGCGCGCTCAAGCTTCGGTCCCGCGTGCGATGAACTCGCCGACGCGCCGGTTGAAGCGGACCGGTCGCTCCGACATCGGCACGTGCCCGCAGTCGTCGAAGATCTCCAGCGTGCAATCCGGGATCCGCTGCTGGTAGCCGAGCGCGTCGGCGGCGGGGACGACGAGGTCATTGCGCCCCCAGATCAGGAGCGTCGGGACCTCGATCCGGGGCAGCCGGTCGAGGAAGTCGTAGCCGGTCAGCGCCGCGATCGCCGGCAGCATGCCGGGCGCTCCGACCGCGGTCAGCGAGTACTCGTGCAGCAGCTCGCGCCGGATCCGCTGCGGATGGCGGAAGACGCCCTGGAAGGCGAGCTGGCGGACGCCGGGACGCCCGAGGGCACCGCGGTTGACCCGCAGGGTCAGGGGATTGAGCAGGTGCAGAGCACGCGAGATCGCCATCACCGGCTCGCGCCGCAGCCGGGCGTGACTGATCCCGGCCGCTGAGACGAGGACGAGCCGATCGATCCAGCTCGGCATCGCGATCGCCGTCTCGGCGGCGATGAAGCCACCCATCGAGTTGCCGACGAGGCTGGCTCCGTCGAGGCCGAGCCGGATGCAGAACTCGTCGATCAAGAGCCCGTAGGCGGGGACGCTGATCTCCCAGGCCGGCATCGGGCTGGAGCCGAACCCGGGCAGATCGATCGCGATCGCGCGATAGCCGGCCGCCGCGAAATGGGGGAGGTTGTCGAGCCAGTTCTGCCAGCAGCCCCCGAGGCCGTGGATGAAGACCACCGGCGGGCCCTCCCCGATCGCCGCGTAGTTGACGAGGCCCCCGTTCAGCTCGACCGATCCGAGGTGCTCGCGCCAGTCGATCCGCAACCACTCGGGATCGTCGTTGCCGTAGGGGTCGGGCCGCGGATCCGCGGTCGGTTCCGGCAGCTCGATCCGCCGATAGGGGTAGGTCACCGCCCGCGGCCCGCGTCCGGGCTCCGGCCCGGGGCTCAGATCGTCGGCCACCTCTGGGGCGGCGGCAAAGGGATCGGTCTCCATGGGCGAATGGTAGGGGCGGCAGGGCTCCCGTCGCGGGGGGCAATGCGATCATCCCCGGGAATGGTCGAGCGGCAAAGGTTCCCTGCGGCGCCCGGGCAGGCGCCGGCGCGGCGGCTGCTGCTGATTGGCCCGTCGACCCCCTGGAGGGGCCGTCTGGCCGAGGTGCTCGAGCGCTCCGGGCAGATCGAGGCCGTCCTCGGCTTCGATCCCGGCGAGGCGCGCCCGGGCCCGAGGCGGCCCGGGCGTGGGGACGCCGCCGAGCAGCGGTCGTCGATCGAGCGAATCGTCACCGGCGAGCGGATCGACACGGTGATCGACACCCATCTGCTGGCCGACTCGACGCTCGGCCGGGCGCGCCAGATCCACGAGAGCAACGTGATCGGAACCGACGGCATCCTCGCCGCCTGCGGCGGCCCGAGCTCGCCCGTCCGCAGGTTCGTGTTCAAGTCGTCGGCGCACTACTACGGCTGCGAGCCGGAAGATCCGGCCTTCTTCACCGAGACCATGCATCGCTCGCGGCCTCCCCGGACGCGGATCGAACGCGACGTCGTCGAGGCGGAGGCCCTGGTCTCCGACTACGCGGCCGGGCACCCGGCGGTGTCGGTCACCGTCCTGCGATGCGCCGAGGTCCTCGGGCCCGGGGTCGAGAGCGCTCGGGCGCGGCTGCTCGCGCAGCCCGCGATCCCGGCCGTGCTCGGCTTTGACCCTCGCTGCCAGTTCGTCCATCCCGATGACGTCATCCGCGCCGTCGAGCACGTCGTTTGCGGTGAGCGGGCGGGGATCTTCAACGTCGCCGCCGACGGGGTGCTCGCGCTCTCCGAGGTCGCGGCCCTGCTCGGCCGGCCGATCGCGCCGGTCCTGTCGCCGCTGGCGACCGGGCTGCTCGCCAAGCCACTGCGCCTGCTCGGCGTCAGGGTCCCCGATGAGATGGTCGGTCGGCTGCGCTTTGGCAGCGCGATGGACAATCGGCTGCTCAAGGCAGAGGGCTTCGCGTACGAGTACACGTCCCGTGAGGCGGTGCAGAAGCTCGCCGAAGACCAGCGGCGGGATTCGGCGCCGGAGCGGGCGCAACCGCGCTTGCAGTGAGCGGCGACTCGCTGGCACGGCGACCGCCACTTCCTACACTGATTGGTGTCCGGGGGCGTCGATCCGCCAACATGTGTGCTGCCCTCACGACCGTGTTCGCGGTTCATGTCGGCCGCCCACCCGACGACATAAGACGCAATGGGACGCAAGCTTCAGATATCGATCATCGGGGCAGTCATCGCCCTCGTACTCAGCGCCTTCCTGCTCTACTGGTGGGACTCGGCCTACGACCAGCGGATCGCCGAGGGCGTGCGAATCGGCGAGGTCGACGTCGGCGGGCTCGAGGCCGACGGGGCCGCGGACCAGATCAGGGCGAGCCTGATCACGCCGCTGCAGAAGAACGTCGTCGTCAGGTACGGCGACGAGAAGTTCAAGCTCAAGGCAGAGGAGCTGAAGATCCACGCCGACGTCGAGGGGATGGTGTCGGACGCGGTCGCCGTCTCCCAGGAGGGCGGCATCTTCGCCCGATCGATCCGGCGGATCAGCGGGGCCGAGGTCGACCATCGGGTGAAGCCGAAGATCGCCTATGCGAAGCGGTCCGTCGACGAGTTCCTCGACGGGGTCGCCGAGAGCATCAACCGCGATCCGGTCGACGCGACGGTCGCGCCGACGCGCGGGCTCGATCGAGCTGGTCTCATCGCAGGTCGGCCGCAGGGTCGACGAGGACAGGCTGCGGCGCAGCGTCGAGCGGGCCTTGCAGAGCCCGGACAGCCGCAAGGTCGATGCCCAGGTGGAGAAGCTGCAGCCGCAGGTCAGCAGCGACGACCTGGCCGCCGAGTATCCGACCTACATCGTCGTCGACCGATCCAACTTCACGCTGCGCCTCTACACGAACCTCGAGCTCGAGAAGACGTACACGGTCGCGATCGGCGCGATCGGTTACGACACGCCGGCCGGGCTCTACCACATCCAGAACAAGCAGGTGGATCCCGTCTGGAACGTCCCCGACTCCGACTGGGCAGGCGACCTCGCCGGGACCACGGTCCAACCGGGGCCCGACAACCCGTTGAAGGCCCGCTGGATGGGGATCTACAACGGGGCCGGGATCCACGGCACCTCGGACATCGGCTCGCTGGGCAGCGCCGCCTCACACGGCTGCATCCGGATGTCGGTGCTCGACGTCAAGGACCTCTACGACCGCGTCGCCACAGGAACCCCGATCTACATCGCCTGATCGTGGCGGCCGGGCCGACACCGCCCCTGCAGGGCAGGGTGCGCGCTGCCGGGGGCGAAGGAACGGGTGTGAGCGCCACCTCCCCGGACGAGATCGAGTCGCGGCTGAGCCCGAGCTGGGAATCGGCGCTGCTCAGCTACGACGACGATCTTCGATCCCGGCACGCCTCGCCGCACACCCGCAGGGCGTATCTGGCCGATGTCGGCGAGTTGGCGTCCTGGGCGTCGGAGCGCGGCACCGACCCGGCCGACGTCAGCTACCGGGTGCTGCGGGGCTACGCCGCGGGCCTCGCCGAGCGGGAGCTGAACCGTTCGACCGTCTCGCGCAAGCTGGCCGCTGCCCGGGGCCTGTTCGATCATCTCAGGCGCCGCGATCGAATCGCCGAGAACCCCGCCGAGCTACTCCCCAACCCGAAGCTCGGCAAGAAGCTGCCGCGCGTTCTCGGCGCCGACGAGGTCCGCCGGCTGCTCGACCGCGTCCCGGCGAGCACACCCCTCGACAGCCGCGACCGCGCGATGCTCGAGATCGCCTACGCGGGCGGGCTCCGTTGCTCGGAGCTGATCGGGCTCGACGTCGAGAGCATCGACTTCGAATCGGAGACGCTTCGCGTGCTCGGCAAGGGCCGCAAGGAGCGCCTGGTACCCCTCGGGGAGCCGGCCCAGCGCGCCGTTGCCGGCTACCTGAAGCATGCCCGGCCGGCGCTGAGCTCCGATCCGCGGGAGCGGGCGCTGTTGCTCTCGAAGAGCGGCCGCCGGCTCTCCCCCTCCGACGTCACCCGGCGGCTCGGGCGCTGGGTCCGCGAGGCCGCGATCGCGGGGCGTGTCTCCCCGCACGCACTGCGCCACTCGTTCGCGACGCACATGCTCGAGGGCGGCGCGGATCTGCGCTCGATCCAGGAGCTGCTCGGCCACGCGAGCATCTCGACCACACAGATCTACACCCGCGTCGAGCCGGGCCGCCTGCGGCGCGCTTACGGCGATGCGCACCCGCGGGCATGAGAGCCTGGCGACCCACGACCGGCCGCCACGAGGGGCATCGGGTGGTTTGATCCGCTCCGCTGGACTAACGTACTGAGCCCCGAGAGGACGAACTGAGGATGGAGACGAACGTCAAGGCGGTCGAGCTCAAGGAGCTCTGGCGCCGGTGCAAGGAGGATGGCGACGAGCGCGCCCGCGAGCGCCTCGTGGTCGCCTACTCGCCCCTGGTCAAGTACGTTGCCGGTCGGATGGCGGCCGGCCTGCCGTCGCACGTCGACGAAGGCGACCTGATCTCCTACGGCCTGATCGGCCTGATCGGCGCGATCGAGCGCTACGACCTCGAGCGCGAGATCAAGTTCGAGACCTACGCCGTCTCGCGGATCAAGGGGGCGATCATCGATGAGCTGCGGTCCCTGGACTGGGTTCCGCGCTCGGTCCGGGCGAAGGCCAGAGACGTGGAGCGGACCCACTCGGCGCTCGAGAATCAGCTCCAGCGGGCCCCGACCGAGGAGGAGATGGCCGCGAAGCTCGGGGTCGAGGTCGACGACTTCCGCAACACCCTGCTCGAGATCGCGAACTCGTCGGTGCTCGCGCTCGACGACCTCTGGACGATTGCGGATGCCGAGGGTGGCCAGGTCTCGCTGCTCGACACGATCCGTGACCCGCAGGCCGTCGATCCGCAGGCTGAGATCGACGCCGTCGAGCTCAAGGACCGGCTGGCCGACGCGATCGAGTCGCTGCCGGATCGCGAGCGCCTGGTGATCGCCCTCTACTACTACGAGAACCTGACCTTGCGCGAGATCGGCGAGGTGCTGGGCGTGACCGAGTCGCGGGTCTCGCAGCTTCACACGAAGGCCGTTCTCGGACTACGCGGGACGCTCTCGAGCCGCTGATCCCCCGGCCTGCAAGCGGGCGCCCGCGAGCCGCCCCACGGTGATCTAACGTCACGCGATCGCATGAGTGAGCCCGCCGAGACAGCTGACAAGACCTGCGCCGTCTGTCGCCGGAGCCTGCTGATCGGCGAGCGCTCGCGCGTGTACGTGAACGAGGACGGCGCCTCGATGACCGTCTGCGAGCTCTGCAGGCCACGGGCCGAGGCGGCCGGTTGGGTCCGGCCGGAGGATGCGGCGGCCCAGACGGCAGGGACGTCCTCCACTGGCCGCCGCCGGCGCGGCCGCGGAGAGCTGTTCGGCGGGATTCGCGGGCGCACCCAGCAGCGCCGCGACCGCGGTCGTCGCGACCGCAGAACGGAGGGCGACCGGCGTGACAGGACGACGGAATCCGAGACGGGCAACGACTCGGCCGCGCCCGCTGATCCGGGCCCAGAGCGGGCTCGTCGCCGCTCTGCCAAGGAGTCCCAGCCGTCGGCCGCGACGTCGCCCTCCCGATCGGTCGCCGGGCTCGACCTGCGCCAGGCACTGGCGGCCTTCAATGCGAGTGAGAGCCGTCGCCGGATCGCCGGCGTGAGTCGCTCGCTGGGCGAGCCGCAGGCGACGATGCTCGCGGTGCGCACCGCTCGCGGGGACACCGGGGCGCGTCTCACCGTCGCCTGGGACCTGGCCTGGTATCAGTGGGAGATCGGACCTGGCGAACGGGGCCCGGAGGTGCGCGAGGTCGGCAAGGGGGAGACGATCGACCAGCTCCGCACGGTCGACCGGAACTGGAACCTGCGGATGGCCGAGGACGGCACCCTCAGCCCAGGGCAGGGATCCAAGGGGTGAAGCTCGTTGCCCACGTCGACGGGGGATCGCGCGGCAACCCGGGCCCGGCAGCGGTGGGGGTGGTGGTCAGCGACCAGAGTGGGGCGGTGCTGCTCGAGGAGGGCAGGGTGATCGGCCGGGCGACCAACAACGTCGCCGAGTACCGAGCGCTGCTGCTCGGGATCGAGCTGGCGAGTGAGCTCGGCGCCGATGAGCTGGAGCTGGTCGGCGACAGTGAGCTGATCGTCAAGCAGGTGCGCGGCGAGTACCGGGTCAAGGATGCCGGCCTGAGACCGCTCCACGCGGAGGTCAAGGCCGCGCTGGCCCAGTTCGAGGGATGGTCGATCCGCCATGTCCGGCGCGAGCAGAACGCCGATGCCGATCGGCTCGTCAACGAGGCGCTCGACGGCGCCGACGCCTGAGGCGGCCCCTATACTGCCCCTCCCGTGCGGCTGTAGCTCAGTTGGCTAGAGCGTCTGCTTGCCATGCAGAAGGTCGTGGGTTCGAATCCCATCAGCCGCTTCCCTTGCAGTGCCAAGTCGACTTGGCTCTCGCCGTGGCCTTGATCCGGCCCCCTGCGATCAGCGACAATCCGCCAATCCTCCTGTGGCCAAACACAATCATCGCCCAGCGGTTGGTTCGACCCAAACGCGAAGGTCAGAAGCGATGTCCCGAATGCGCTGGTCGGCTTCCGGCTCAGGCGCACGGATGCCGCCACTGCGGCTTCCGCTTTGAGCGGCCCGACGAAGCCTGGTCGCCGACTCACGGTAGCCCCTACGGGTCGTACTGAATCTGCGTCTGCCGGGACCGTCAACTTCCCACGCATCGCGGCAACGCGTGCGATGCCGCCCTCGGCTTCGGATAGCCCGCTGCTCAACTCCGGCGTCGCTTCCTACCGAGCCCCTCGCCATGCGGGAGGTCGTGGGTTGGCAGAGACCCGATCAACCGATTCGGAGGGGCGCTGGTCCGGCATGATGCGGGCGTGGGCAGCGACGGTCGCCGGCAAGAGCAACCACCGGGGGCGCTGTCTGAGCGATTGACGGCGCCGGTCGACGGGGCGCTCCCTCGCCGTGGTCCGGATCGGCCTCGGGGTGTTGATTGCGATCGAGGCGGTCAACTACCTGACCAGCGACTGGATCGCGCGGTCGTTCCTCGATCCCTCGTTCCACTTCACCTACGAGTGGTTCGACTGGGTCCAGCCCTGGCCGGGCGTCGGCCTGTACCTGCATTTCGCCGCGCTCGCCGCGCTCGGAGTCCTGCTTGCGCTCGGCGTCGGACATCGGATCGTGGCGCCGCTGCTGGCGATCGGGTTCGCCTACGTGTTCCTGCTCGACAAGGCCGAGTACCTGAACCACTTCTACGCGGCGCTGCTGTTCCTGGTCTTGATCGCGGTCACCCCCTCCGATCGTGCCTTCTCGGTCGCGGCGCGGCGCCGACCGGATCGCCCCCCGGAGGTTCCCGTCTGGTCGATCTGGCTGCTCCGCTTCCAGGTCGGGGTGATTTACTTCTACGCTGGGATCGCCAAGCTCGGGGACGACTGGCTGGCGGGGGAGCCGATGGCGACCTGGCTCGCCCAGCGCTCGGACCTGCCGCTGGTCGGCTCGCTGCTGGAGGCGGATCCGGCAGGCGTCCTGTTCAGCTGGGGCGGCGCGGCCTATGACCTGGCGATCGTGCCGCTGCTGCTCTGGCGCCGCACCCGTGGCCTGGCGATGGCGTTGGTCGTCGCCTTCAACGTCACCAACTGGATCATCTTCGACATCGGGATCTTCCCGCCGATGATGATCGTCGCGACGACGATCTTCCTCGATCCCGGCTGGCCGAGGCAACTGCTCTCCCGGATCGGAGTCGGCGCCCGGTCGGTTGACTCCCGAGCAGCCGCCACCTTGGCGTCTCCGCGGCCGGCCGCGCGTCTGCTGGTTCCGCTGCTGGCCCTCTATGTAGCCGTACAGCTGCTGGTGCCGCTGCGCCACCATCTCTACCCCGGGCTCGTCCACTGGACCGAGGAGGGACATCGCTTCGCCTGGCAGATGAAGCTGCGGCAGAAGGACGGCACGGCGACCTTCTACGCCGTCGACCCTGAGACCGGCGCACGCCGCGCGCTCGCCCTCGACGAGCTGATCACCGACCGCCAGCTCGTCCAGGCCTCGACCCGCCCCGACATGCTGCTGCAGCTCGCCCACCGTCTGGGCGAGCGCGAGCGCGCGCTCGGCCACGAGGTCGAGATCCGGGTCTCCGCGCCCGCCTCGCTCAACGGCCGCCCGCCGCAACTGCTCGTCGACCCCGGGCGCGACCTCGCCGCGGTCCCGCGCGGCGGCCTCGGCGCCGCCGACTGGATCGCCCCGGAGCCGCCCGACTAGCTGTGCTCCTCGGCCGAGCGCGCGAGGAACGCGGTGATCGCCTCGTTGCAGCGTTTCGGCGCCGTCTCGAAGACGAAGTGCCCGGCGCCGTCGATGATCTCCAGCTCCGAGCCCGGGATCTCCTCGTGCAGCCGGTGAGCGCCGCTGACCGGGGCGAACTGGTCCTCGGCGCCCCAGAGCAGCAGCGTCGGCTTCGCGATCTCGGCCAGCTTGCCGTCGTAGGGCGCGAGCTTCTCCATGTCCATCGAGCGATAGAACTCGACCGTTGCGGCGCGGCCCCTTCCCGACTCGAACGGCTGCCAGTAGGCGTCGATGTCGGCGTCGCTGAACTGTGCGCCCTCACCGCGGAGCATCCCGGCGAAGCCGTCCCGGTCGATCGCTTCGACCAGCGTCTCGCCGCCGGGGGCCCGGATCGCTTTGGCGACCCCGTGCCAGCGACCGTAGCTGAAGAAGCCCGCGTCGCTGATCACCAGCGCCGAGACCAGCTCGGGGTGCTCGCAGGCCCAGGCGAGGCCGACGAACCCGCCCCAGTCGTGGACCACGAGCGCCACCGGGCCCAGTTCGAGCCCTGCGATCAGCTCGGCCAGCGCGTCGCGGTTTCGCTCGTAGGTCGCCGGCCCGGGATCGGTGGAGTCGCCAAGGCAGTAGAGGTCGGGCGCGACCGCTCGCCGTCCGCCTGCGGCCAGCTCCGCCATCAGGCCGGCCCACATCCGCGAGCTCTCGGGGAAGCCGTGAACCAGCACCACCGGGTGACCGCACGCCTCGCCTGCGGGCAGCGCCTCCCGGTAGGGGATCGACCCGGCTCGCTTCAGCTCGACGCCGCTCAAGGGCCGGGCGTCCGGGCGGCGATTCCGTTCAGGTCCCGCACGGCGCCGACCAGATCCCCGGCGGTGATCTGGTCGGCGGCGATGATCGAGGGCAGCCGCCCGCGCACCTCGGCGCACTTCTTCGCCCGTCCGACAATCACGCCGCGGGCGTTGACCTTGGCCGAGGCCGCGAAGTCCGGCTCGGCGGGCGCGGTCGGCGGTGACCAGTGATTCATCAGGAACATCGAGCCGGTGACGTCCCCGCGGTTGGGCCCGCAGCTGCGCTCCCAACTGCGGCGGGCGATGAGCTTGTCGGGCGTGAGGAAGGTGTACGGGGTCTCCTGCATGATGCCCGCGTATGTGCGGTGGTACCAGGGGATGGCGCCCGTGTTGTTGTCGCCGAGCACGACGACCTGTTGCCTGCTCTTGATCATCTGCCGCAGGGTCGGCCAGCTGTCGGTCGGCCCCTGGTAGACGAAGTCGAGCAGCCCGCCCCGCTGCATCGCCGCTGCGAAGTCGCGCGGGCTGATGTAGTCCTCGTTGTCGATCAGCAGGACGTTGTTGGGTCGCCGGCGGAGGAACTTCCGGATCTGGCGGAGGACCGGAGCGAGCCGCGACGCACCGAGCTCGCAGTACACGTGGCAGAGGTAGGCGTCGCGCGGGCCGGTCGAGCCGGGGACCGTGCCGCCGTCGTCGGTGACGACGACGCCGTCGCCGCGCATCCGGCCGTAGTGGGTGTCGATCAGCAGGCCGCGGATCCGGGCCTCGAGCTGATCCGGGATCGCGATCGACTGGTTCGGGAGGATCCAGCCAAGCGACTCGGATGACATCGCGTTGTGGGCTCCAGCCAGGACGACCTCGTTGAAGGGCTGATCGCACAGCACCCGCTGCCCGTTGCAGCGCACGATCTTCTTGGCCTTGGCCGCTGCGGCTACGCCGCCGCCCACGAACAGGGCCAGCAGGCCGCCGAGGAGGACGGCGAGCGCCAGGCGGCGGAAATCCATCGGCCCAATCTACTCTCACGGTCCGCACCGGCACATCGGGATACCCTTGCCGTCTCTCGGCGCCTTGGCGGAGTGGTTACGCAGCGGCCTGCAAAGCCGTTTACGCCGGTTCGATTCCGGCAGGCGCCTCTGGCTTGAACAAGCCACAAACCTCACCGTCAATCGGTTTGCGTCAGGTTCTGCGGGGCCTCCAACTGCCGCTCAAGACCGCTGGAAACCGCCTGAGAAGGGTGCTGACTGGCGCACGTACGGGGGCACCAAGCAGGCATGCAAGAGCCTCGCATCGTTCATCAAGAGGCCGGAAGGCAGAGCGGCAAGAAGATCGATCCGGCTGACGCCGAAGCATTGATCGCGGACGTCGATGCGATTCGCGCCTCAGTGGGTTGCGCGTAGCGCCATCGACAAGGCTCCGAGGGCACTACTGGGGCGTCCTCCGTCGTCTCAGGGCTCGACCGTGCCGAGCAGAACCGCAGGGCCTTGGCTCCGTCGGCGGGAGGAGGGGCAGCCGAAGGTCGAGCCGAAGCCGAGGGCGGCATCGCACGCGTTGCCGCGATGCGTGGGAAGTTGACGATCCCGGCAGACGCAGATTCAGTACGACCCGTAGGGGCTACCGTGAGTCGGCGACCAGGCTTCGTCGGGCCGCTCAAAGCGGAAGCCGCAGTGGCGGCATCCGTGCGCCTGAGCCGGAAGCCGACCAGCGCATTCGGGACATCGCTTCTGACCTTCGCGTTTGGGTCGAACCAACCGCTGGGCGATGATTGTGTTTGGCCACAGGAGGATTGGCGGATTGTCGCTGATCGCAGGGGGTCAGTTGGTCACAGGGGCAAGCGGACTCACGTGTGGGTCGGGGCGCGCCGCGTCGCGGTCGGCATCAGCGGGCCCATCGGGCTAGTGTGATGGACCGGATAGATGCCGTAACGGCAAGATCACCTACAAGGAGACTTCATGGGACTCTTCGACAGAGCTAAGGACATGGTCGGCAAGGGCAAGGATTCGCTCGACGTCGACAAGGCCAAGGAAATGGCGGGCCGGGCGAAGGACAAGGCCGACGCCGCCGTCGAACAACATGCGGACAAGATCCCCGACTCGGTCAAGGGCGGATACGACAAGGCCAGCGACGCGGCGGAGAAGGTCGTCCCGGGGGACGATGCCGAGGCCGGCGGACCCGACGACGCTCCCGGGGCCGGCAGTCGCGACGACGCCTGAGCGTCGTCGCCATCCCGGCCGGCGAGCACCGCTGAGGGCGGGCGAGACTCGGACCGGGCCGCCGACTCCCGGCCGGCGCCGCTCGCCGGTGAGGGGTAGGCTCAGTCCGATGGCCGACGGCGGGCCACTGACCACGGATCTAAGCGACGGCGTTTGTACGATCGCACTGGACGACGGGCGCGTCAACGCCTTCTCGGTCCCGATGCTCGAGGCGGTGCACTCGGCCCTCGACGATGCCGAGGAGGCGGGGAGCATCGTCGTCCTCAGGGGCCGGAAGGGCATCTTCTCGGCCGGCTTCGATCTCAAGTCGATCGCCGAGCGCACGGACGAGATGCTCGGCCTGGGCGCACGGCTCGCGGAGCGGCTGTTCTCGTTCCCCAGGCCGGTGATCTCGGCATGCACGGGCCATGGCATCGCGATGGGCGGTTTCGTCCTGCTGGCCTCCGATCTTCGGGTCGGGACCGCGGGTGATTTCAACATCGGCCTGAACGAGGTCGTGATCGGGCTCACGATCCCGCGCTTCGGGATCGCGCTGGCGGGGCATCGTCTGAGCCGCGGCTGGCATGACCGCGCGACGCTGACGGGCGAGCTGTTCTCGCCCGAGGATGCGCTCGCGGCCGGCTTCCTCGATCGCGTGGCCGAGCCCGGCGAGGAGTTCGAGGCTGCAGTCGCGGAGGCCGTCGCTGCCGCCAAGGCCGCGAACGAGCAGGCGCACCTCGGCACCAAGCTCCGCGCCCGCGCCGCTGCCCTGGAGGCGCTGCGTAGGGGCCTCGAGCCCGGTCACGACGGCAGCTGGTAGCGGCCGCCTCCGACCTGTCGGTCCCGACCGACCTGCGACTCGCCAAGGGTGCCGTCTCGCAGGTGAAGTCCGACTGCTACCTTCGGGCGAGTGCGCTTTCCGAGCCTGATCGACGGACCCGCGGCCGACCACGGCGTCGCCGGCGGAAGGGCTCCGGGAGATGAGGCCCTCGATGCCTATTCGCGGACGGTGAGCGAGGTTGCCGAGCGGCTCGGGCCCTCGGTCGCGAACCTTCGGGTCGAGCGGCGGACCCGGCGGGGCCGGCGGGCCGCGGGCGGCGGCAGCGCCCTGGCGATCACCGCCGACGGATACATGCTGACCTCGGCTCACGTGGTCGCAGCGGACTCCGGCATCATCGCCAGCTTCGCCGACGGTCGAGAGGCCCGCGCCGACGTCGTCGGGACCGACCCGCTCTCCGACCTCGCCGTCGTCCGGGCGGCGATCGACGCCGCCGAGCCGGCCGCCCTCGGCGAGGCCGAGCGGCTGCGGGTCGGACAGCTCGTCGTCGCGATCGGCAGCCCGCTCGGGCTGTCGGGCTCGGTCACGGCCGGGGTGGTCTCGGCACTGGGCCGCTCGCTGCCGGCCGGCCGCGACTCCCGCGGGCGCCTGATCGAGAACGTGATCCAGACCGATGCAGCGCTAAACCCGGGCAACTCGGGCGGGGCGCTGGCCGATGGGCTCGGCCGCGTCGTAGGCGTCAACACGGCCGTCGCCGGCATCGGCCTCGGCCTGGCGGTGCCGATCGACGCCGGTACCCGGCGGATCATCGGCTCGCTGATGAGCGAGGGCCGCGTCCGGCGCGCCTACCTCGGGATCGCCGGCGGCTCGGGTCCACTGCCGCCGAGGATCGCCGCCGAGCTCGACCGCGAGGTCGCCTGCTCGGTGATCGAGGTGATCGAGGGCAGCCCGGCCGAGCGCGCCGGACTGACACCGGGTGATCTGATCGTCGAGCTCGACGGGCAGGCGGTGCGCGCCGCCGGCGACCTCCAGCGGCTGATGGTCGCCGAGCGGATCGATCGCGAGCTTACGGTGCAGCTGGTTCGCGCTGGGGCGATCCGGACCGTGGTCGTGACCCCGGTCGAGCTTTCGGGTTGAGCCGGCGAGAGCCAACGCGCGCTCGAGGTCATCGCCGTTATAGTCGGCGCCGGGACTGTATGCGCACCTGGATCCGTTCACCGCGCCTCCGGCCCCCCCTCGCTGCGTCGAGGGCGGTCCGGGCCAATCGCCGAAGCGCGATGGCGCTGCCGTGCGCGATCGCGGTCGCCGCCTGGGCCCTCGTCGGCGGAGCCGTCCAGGCTGAGGCGTTCCCGTTCCCGCCCCAGAACGGCAAGCTCGTACTCGTCTCCGACCGCGACAGCGTCGATGCGAACGGCGACTCGGAGATCCAGGCCTCCGAGCGCAACCGCGACGTCTACTCGATCAACCCCGACGGGAGCGGCCTGCAGAGGCTGACCAGCGGCCTCGCCACGGACACCAGCCCGACCGTCTCCCCGGATGGTCGCTGGATCGCATTCACCAGCGACCGGGACGGCGGCGAGGACCTCTACCTGATGAGGTTCAACGGCAGCAACGAGACGCGGGTGACAGATCGCGGCGCCCCGGACCGCGAGCCGAGCTTCTCCGCGGACGGCCGGCGCCTTGCCTACTCGGTCTCCCACAAGAGCACCCTGCCCAGCGGGGCATCTGAGGGCGACATCTGGACCGTCAACGTGGACGGCAGCGAGACGACCCGACTGACCTTCGATCGCGAGTCGGATGAGTTTGACCCGGCGTTCTCGCCGGACGGATCGAAGGTCGCGTTCGTGAGCGGTACGCCCGGCGGCCCGAACGCGAGCCGTGAGATCCTCGTGATGGACGCAGACGGCTCCAACGTCACCAACCTGACCGCCGCGAATGGCGGCGCCGGCTTCGAGGACGACGATCCCGCCTTTTCGCCGGACGGGACGAAGATCGCATTCACCAGCAAGCGCGGCGGCGGCACCGAAATCTGGGTGATGGACGCCGACGGCAGCGACCCGGAGCAGCTCACCGACCAGGGGGGCGCCGATCAGCACCCGGCCTTCTCGCCCGACGGGACGAAGATCGCGTTCGACGCCCGGCGTGGCGGCAGGACCGACGTCTACACGATGAACGCCTCCGACGGCAGCGGGCAGGCCCGGCTGACCGACAACACCTCTCTCGACGAGAAGGACGAACTTGCCAAGTGGCAGGCGGTGCCGCCCGCCGGTCAGCTCGAGGCATTCATTGACTCCGGGCCTGCGAGCGTCGGCTCCGACCCCGACGTGACCTTCACCTACTCGGGCGTGCCGGCGCCGCAGCTGAGCGGGTTCCAGTGCAGGCTCGACGGCAGCGGCTACTCCCAGTGTCCGGCCGGGGGGATCTCATACTCGAACCTGAGCGACGGCGAGCATCTGTTCAGGGTCAGGGCGATCGGCACGGGTGACCCAGACCCGGAGGCTGCCGAGTACAGCTTCGAGATCGACACGACCCGGATCGTCTATGCCAGCGGCGAGGGCGCCGACAGCGAGATCTACGCCGTCAACCCGGACGGCAGCGGGCTCCTGAGGCTGACCAACAACGCGGTGCGCGACGCCGAGCCGGCGCTGTCACCGGACGGCACGCGCGTGGCGTTTGCCTCCAACCGGGACGGGGACGACGAGATCTACGTGATCGACGCCAACGGGAGCGGCGGCGCGGCGAAGCTGACCAACAACTCCGCCTCGGAGGGCTCGCCGGCCTACTCCCCCGACGGCAGCGAGATCGCGTTCACGACGCGACGCGACGGCAACCTCGAGGTCTACGTGATGGGCGTGACCGGCGCGACTCCGACGAACCTGACCAACCACCCGGCCGCCGACAGCGAGCCGTCGTTCTCCGGAGACGGAACGAAGATCGCGTTCGAGAGCGACCGGGCAGCGGGCAACGTCGACGTCTACTCGATGAACGCGAACGGCTCGGCGGTCACCCGCCTGACCACCTACGAAAACACGGATGAGTCCCCTGACTTCGCCCCGGACGGCAAGCAGATCGCGTTCACGCGGAACGTGTTCGACCCGGCCGGCCCGCTCCCCAGCAACGATGACGTCTGGGTGATGAACGCGAACGGCGGCGGAGCGACCAACATCACCAACCACCCTCGCGGGATCGACGACCGCGAGCCCTCCTACCGGCCCGACGGGGCGAAGATCGTCTACGTCGACCAGGGGGACATCTACCTCCAGAACCCGGACGGCAGCGCCCGGACCAAGGTCACGAGCCGGCTCCACCTGGACGCCGCGCCCGATTGGGGCCCTGCCTACACCGACCTCGACCCGCCCAACACGATCATCGACTCGGACCCCGGATCGCTGACCAACGACCCGACCGCGACCTTCACCTTCTCCTCGACCGAGAGCGGCTCGAGCTTCGAGTGCCGCGTGGACTCGGGGGGCTTCGCAGCGTGCGGCTCGCCATACACCACCGCGCCGCTCTCCGACGGCGAGCACAGCTTCCGAGTCAGGGCCACGGACCGGGCCGGGAACACCGACCCCACTCCTGCCGAGCATCAGTTCACCGTCGACAGGACTGCCCCCGACAAGCCGACCTTCACGGCCACCGTGCCTGGCTCGCCCGCGAACGAGAACGCGCCGCTGGTCAGGGGCGCCTCGGACTGGCCGGTCGCGATCTACACCTCGCCCGACTGCACCGGGGCCCCGGTCGCAAGCGGCAGCAGCGCCCAGTTCTCGAATCCAGGGATAGCGGTGGCCGTCGCCGACAATACGACCACCACCTTCTACGCCGAGGCCACCGACTCACTCGGCAAGTCCTCTGGCTGCTCGATCGACTCGATCGCCTACGTCGAGGACTCGAAGGTCCGCGGCTCCGCGACCGCAAAGCAAAAGCAGCGCCAGAGCGGCAAGAAGATCGTGATCAAGGCCAAGGTGAACGCCCGGGAGGACTCCGACGCCAAGGGGAAAGGCAAGGTCAAGATCGGAAATCGGTCCTACAAGCTCGAGCCCAAGACCAAGCCGGTCGGCTCGGGTCAGTCCAAGAACCTGAAGCTGAAGCCGAAGAAGCCGAAGGACGCGAGGAGAATCGCGCGGGCTCTCGCAAAGGGCAAGAAGACGGTCGCGAGGATCACCGTGAGGCTGATCGATGAGGCCGACAACGTCAAGGCACAGAGCTTCCGGGTGAAGCTGAAGCGCTGAGCGGGCCACGCTGCGTCGACGCTCCGGCTATGTTGCGTCGCGTATGGAGTCCCGGAAGGCGATTGCCGTCGGCGCCGGCGGCGCGATGGCCGCGCTCGCGGCGGGTTGGATCGCGGCGCAGCGTCGGGACAGCCGGGCGATCGCGGCCGACCCCAGAAGAGCTGCGCTGTTCACCGAGTTCGGCGGCCGGCGCACTGCGGTGCGGGCGGCGGACGGGACAGCGCTCTGGGCCCGGACCTTCGGACCCGAGGACGCGCCGACGATCGTCCTCGTGCACGGCTGGACCTGCGCGGCGGAGTTCTGGAAGCTCCAGGTGGCCGCGCTCCAGGCCGAGCGGCGCATAGTCACCTTCGATCTCCGCGGACACGGCCAGAGCGAGCGCCCCCCGGACGGCGACTACTCGATCCAGACCTTCGCCCGCGACCTCGATGCGGTGCTCGAGGCGATGGTCCCGCCGGGGGAGCGGGCTCTGTTGGTCGGCCACTCGCTCGGGGCGATGACGATCGTCGCCTGGGCGGCCGAGCACCCGCACGAGGTCGACGCCCGGATCTCCGCCGCGGTCCTGCTCAACACCGGCGTCGGCGACCTGATCTCGGAGTCGCTGGTCGTCGAGGGGATTCCGGATGGCTTCGCCCGGCTGCGGCGGATCACCGGCGAGAGCGTGCTCCGGGCCAGAGCCCCGGCGCCAACCGGGTCGACGCCCGTGACCAACCGGGTGATCCGACGCTATGTGGTCGGGCCGGAAGCGTCGCCGGCAGAGGTGGCGTTCTGCGAGCAGCTCGTGCTCTCCTGCCCAGCCGACGTGCGCGCGGCGGTGGGGGGGACGCTCTCGCGGCTCGACCTCAGCGCCGCCCTGTCCCAGCTGCAGGTCCCGACGCTGGTGATCTCCGGCGAGCGCGACCGGCTCACCCCGCCGGCTCATGCCGAGCTGATGGCCAGGTTGCTCCCGGACGTCCTCGACCTGGTCGTGATCCCGCGATCCGGCCACATGACTCCGGTCGAGTGCCCGTCCGAGGTCAACGGCCTGCTCGCGGAACTGGCGGGCACCACGGCCGCGCCGGTCCTGCCCGTCTAGCCCGCGGATTCAGTCCGCTACATTCCCCGCCCGGGGCGTTTAGCTCAGTTGGGAGAGCGCCAGCTCGACAAGCTGGAGGTCACTGGTTCGAGCCCAGTAACGCCCATCACTCGGAAGTGGCTTTGGAGTGCGGCGCTGCGTACAGTTGGCTGGAGGTCACCCAGGCCGGAGGGGCGATGTTGCGTACTCCCTGCGCACAATCACCCGACGCTCCGTAGCTGATTCCCGCTGCCAATCTTCTTGCGGGCGGCGAGGATGGTGCGCTGGACGGACACAACCTCGGCCCCCCGCATCGC
Organism: uncultured Solirubrobacterales bacterium; assembly: GCA_963700785.1. GTDB lineage: Bacteria > Actinomycetota > Thermoleophilia > Solirubrobacterales > 70-9 > CAXMST01. The sequence continues at coordinate 3,170 of CAVOYZ010000004.1, read as the reverse complement.
CTCGATCTCATGCGCGTAGACCTCTGTGAGGGTTCGCAATGAGTGGCCGTGGTGGGCGGCCACCTCCGGGAGCGGGCGTCCCGCAGAGAGCATCAGACTCACGGAGGTATGCCGCAGCGAGTAGGGGTCGGCCTTGACGCCGGCCGCCTCGGTTCCTTTGTCGAAGTGGCGACGGCGCCAGTTGTCCCGGTTCACACGCGGCGCCCATCGGATATATAGATATCTCTGGATGCTGTCCGGTCGACCTCGCCCCCGCCCCCCTGGAGGTGGGTGCCCCCGCACTCAAGCTCGCCCCAGGGCCTTCGCCCTTAGCTCGTCCACGCTGCCGGCCGAGGGCAGGTGGTGCCCTGATCGGAAGGCACAGGCCCTACCGCTTGAGCTTCACCGAGAGCATCTCGCTCTTCTTGTTCCCCGCCTCATCGGTCAGCTTCATGGTGAGTTTCGCCTTCGCCTTCTTGCCCTGCTTCAGGGCCTTGGCGATCTTCTTCGCGTCCTTGGACTTCTTCGGCTTCAGCTTCAGGTTCTTGTTCTTGCCTGAGCTGACGCTCTTGGAGGCGGGCTTGAGCGCGTAGGACTTCTTGCCGACCTTGACCTTGCCACTGGCCTCGGTGTCGAGGTTCTCTCCAGCTGTGACCTTGGCCTGGACGAAGATCTTCTTGCCCTTCTGCTTCTGGGCCCCATCGGCAGAGGCGAAGCCGTTGACGAAGGTATCGACCGTGAAGCCGCGGGTTGCGGGGGTGGGATCGACATCGGTCTCGGCGTCGATCGCGCGCACCTCGAAGCTGCGGGAGCCGTCGGCGAGGTTGGAGTACGACCTGGGTGAGGAGCAGGCAGACCAGGCCCCGCCGTCGAGCCGGCACTCAAAGCTCGAGCCGGGGGCGGTCGTGCTGAAGCCGAAGCTGGGAGAATCGTCGTTGGTCGGGCCAGCTGGCCCGGAGGTGATCGTGGTCTCGGGGTAGGTGATCTCGCCTCGGACCCACAGGATGCGTTCGATGCCGTCAGACCATGCATCTCCAGCGAAGGCGACGACGGGCCGGTTGGAGCTGTCGAACGCGACCCGCGCCGCACCGAGTTCGCCGGACCGAGGCTCCCACTTGGCTCCAAACACCTCGACAGGGGTTCCTTCCGCCGCCAGGCGGGTGAGGTCGGCGCTGCCGTACTCGGTGTTCCAGGCGATCCACGGGCGATCGGTGCGGTCGACTACGAGTTGAAAGCCCTTCATGTCGACCTCCCCCCAGCCCTCGGGCTTCCCAGGGGTGCCGTCGGCCGCGATCCGAATCGCGAAGGTGTGGACGACGAGGTCGGTCCAGATCACGTAAGCACGGCCTTGGCCGTCGACCGCGACGCCCTCAACCCGCGCGTCTTCATCGCTCTCGGCTCCGGAGAGCGCCTTGAGCGGCCCCGGGTTGCCCTCGGCGGCGCCGAGCCTGACCGACTGGACGCGGTAGACGCTGCCATCGGAGCGAGACCAGGCGACCGTGGCGCGGCCAATGCCGTCGACCGCAACATCGGGGTAGCGAGCGTCCTGGCCGGCCGCCGAGAGGGTCCTGATCGGCCCCGGGGTGCCGTTTTCGGCAATGCGCAAGGCCTGGATGCGCTTGTTTGAGCCGTCGGAGCGGGACCAGACGACCGTGGCGCGACCCGATCCGTCGACCACCACACGGAGGCCCCCAGCATCCTCGCCGGCGGCCGAGAGGGTCTTGATCGGGCCCGGGTTCCCCTGGGCGGCACCGAGGCGGACCGACTGGATGCGGTCGTTTGAACTGTCGGAGCGGGACCAGACCACCGTCGCCCGGTCGGAGTCGTCGACCACCACCTGGGGGAAGTCGGCGTCTTGGCCGGCTCCCGACAGGGTCTTGACCGGGCCCGGGTTGCCGAGGGGGCCTATGCGCACGGCCTGGATCCGAGAGTTGGTGCCGTCGGAGCGGGACCAGACAACCGTCGGGCGGTCGGAGCCGTCGATCGCGACCTGGGGGGAGTCCGTGTCCTCGCCGGTCGCCGAGAGGGTCTTGATCGGGCCCGGGGTGCCGTTGGCGGCGACGCGGACTGCCTTGACCCGCCAGTTGGCGCCGTCGAAGCTGGACCAGACGACGGTGGCGCGGTCGGAGCTGTCGACCACCACCTGGGGGCCCTCTCGGGCGTCCTCCTCCGACAACGTATTGGGGTCCGAGAAGGACACAATCGCCGAGGCCGGGGCGGCGGGCAGGAGTAACGCGAGCAGAACTAGGGGGACGACGCCGAGCAGGGCACGACGAAGAATCCACGGCCGGCGCTCGTATCCACAGTTCACCCAGACACCCCCATCACCACGGCTTGGAACCGACTCCTGACCCTAGCGGCGATTCGAGGTGCGCGCACTAGGCAAACTACGAAACCGCGATCCCTCTGAGACAGCGCGACTTCCCGTTTGCGGGCCTGGACAAGCTGGAGGTCACTGGTTCGAGCCCAGTAACGCCCATTCCCGCCGCCCGCGCCCGCGGGTCGGGCTAGCGGCGGTTCGGCTCGAAGCGCTTGCCGCAGCGACTCTCGCGGACCCGGTTGTCGCGGGCGACGAAGCCGACGTAGGGGGCCTTGATGCCGCCGCCGCCCTCATCCTTGGCGCCGCCGAAGATGCAGTTTCGCTTGACCACGTTGCCGCCTCCGACGTGGCCGCCCTTCCAGTTGTATTCGATGTTGAAGCGCAGGGTCGAGTTCTTGACGATGTTGCGCTTGACGATGTTGTTCGAGGAGACGTGCTTGCTGGTCCCGGAGAAGATGATCCCCTGGCCGTTGCCGCTGATCACGTTGTCGGTGATCAGCGTCCCGTCGGCGTCGGGGTAGAGCTGGACCCCGCGATCGGCGTTGCCGTAGATGCGGTTGCGCTGGATCACGGTCCCGGTCGCGAAGGCCACGTAGATCCCGTGGTCGTGGTTGGTCGCGGGCAGGCGGCCGCAGTGGTGGATCCGGTTGTGGAGGATTCGGGTCCCGTTGGCGCGGCCGTAGTCGTCGCTGCCGAGCAGCAGGCAGATCGCCGTATTCCGGTTGGTGATCTCGTTGTCGCGGAACACGGCCTGGTTGGCGTTCACGGTCGGGCTCGCCTGACCCCTCGGGTTGCGGCCGTCGAGAACCAGGTCGCGGATCTTGACGCGGTTGGCGCCCCGCGCGATCCAGACCCGCCCGACCAGGATCGC
>CAVOYZ010000003.1:0-39262 GCA_963700785.1 uncultured Solirubrobacterales bacterium | reverse complement strand
CATGAAGGCCGGCACCAGCATAGTCCGGACGATCGTCGCGTCGATCGCGATCGCCGCGGCGAGGCCGACCCCGAACTGCTTGACGGTCGGATCGCCGTTGAGCACGAAGCTGGCGAAGACCGCGACCATGATCAGCGCCGCCGAGGTGATCACCCGGGCCGTCTTTGCCAGGCCCTCGACCACCGCCTCGTGATTGTCGCCGAGCGTGTGGTAGCGCTCGGCGATCCGCGTCAGCAGGAACACCTGGTAGTCCATCGAGAGCCCGAAGAGGATCGCGAACATCAGCAGCGGCACGTAGCTGACGATCGGCAGTGAGCCATCGAGCCCGATCAGCTCGACGCCCCAGCCCTTCTCGAAGACGGCGACGAGGATCCCGTAAGAGGCAACCACCGAGAGCAGGTTCATCAGCCCCGCGGTGATCGGGATCACGATCGAGCGGAAGGCGAACATCAGCAGCACGAAGCTGAGCATGAGGACGATCGCGATCACCAGCGGCAGCTTCTCGCTGATCTTGTCGGCAAGGTCGATGTAGCCGGCCGTTGTACCGCCGACGAAGGCCTTGACGCCCTTGCCGGTGGCGTCGGGGATCACCGTGTCGCGCAGGGCGAGGACCAGGTCCTGGGTCCTGGCGGCCGTCGGCGAGCTGTCCGGGTAGACGGTGAACACGGCGGCGGTCCCCGACTTGTTTGTCTTCGCCTTGGTCACCGAGGCGACATCGGCGGTCTTCGAGATCCTGTTCTCGAGCTTGGTCAGCCGCGGATCGCTGGCGTCCGAGGAGAGGTAAGCCTGCTGCTGGTCGGCCTGCTGCTGCTGCTTTTGGGTCGGCGGTGGGGCCTGGCCCGCCGCGACCGCCTGCTGCTGCTCCTGCTGCTGCTGGTTGACCTGGTTCAGCTTCTTGGTGTCCGGCTTCGCCGGGGGTTTGAGCTTGACCGAGATCAGCAGCGGGCCGTTCTCGCCAACCCCGAAACCCTTGGTCAGCGCATCGTAGGACTGGCGCGTCTCGGTGTCGGTCGGGAGCTGACCGTTGTCCGGAGCCCCGAGACGGATGTCGAGCAGCGGCAGAGCGAGCAGCAGCATCAGCGAAACGCCGAGCAGTGCGATCGGCGCCGGCCTGCGGCCGACCCAGCGGGCCCAGCGCTCCCACCCGTGGGGATGGTCGTCCTGCTTGGAGCGGTTGAAGAACGGCACCCGCAGTGAGTTGATCCGCTCGCCGAGCAGGCCGAGGATCGCCGGCAGCAGCGTCACCGCCGCGACCATCGCAACGGCGACCACGATCGCGGCCGAATAGCCGAGAGCGCTGACGATCGGGATGCCGCTGAAGTAGAGCGAGAGCAGCGCGACGATCACGGTGCTGCCGGCGAAGACGACCGCGCCGCCGGAGCTTGCGATCGCCCGGGCGATCGACTCCTCGACTCCCAGCCCCTGCTTGAGGAACTCGCGGTACCTGGTGATCACGAACAACGAGTAGTCGATTCCCACCCCGAGCCCGAGCATCGTGCCGAGGGTCGGCGCGATCGAGGGGACCTGCACGCCGTTGCCGAGCAGGCCGACGAGCCCGAGACCGATCAGCAGGCTGAAGATCGCCGTCGTGATCGGCAGCGACATCGCGACGGCCGTCCCGAATGCCGAGAGCAGCACGATCACGGCGACCGCGATCCCGATCACCTCGCTCGACTCGGTCGAGGGCTTCGACACGTCCTGCCCCAGGTACGAGCCGGCGGAGACCTGCAGGCCCGCCTCCCTCGCGGGGTCGGCGGCGGCGATGATCTCGTTCGCCTCCTCCTCGTCGAGGTCGCTCGGGCTCAGGCTCAGGAACAGGGCGACGTAGCCGATCGTCTTGTCCTTGCTGAGGTTGTCGGCACCCTTGGCCGAGAGCGGGCTGATCGCATTGATCACGTACTGGTTGGCCGCCAGCGACTGCGTGGTCTTCTTGACCACCGACTTCGTCTTCGAGTCGGTCAACTTCCCGTCGGGATCCTCGAGCACGATCGGCACCGACCCATATGCCTGATTCGGCAGCTTCGCCTCGAGCAGGTTGGTCGCCTTGGTCGAGCCGGTGCCGGGCAGCGTCAGGTTGTCGTTGGTCGGCTTGCCGACGATCGTGACGACCACGGTGACGACCACGGCCACGGCGATCCACGCTCCAAGGAACCACCATCCGTGCGTCGCCGCGAACCGACCGAGACGGTAGAGGGGTGCGGTCACCTGGTCAACCTATCGCGCAGGCCAGCGGTTGAGCCGGCGGCGCCACTCGATCCGCAAAGGCTCAGGCGGCCGCGATCGCGGCGGCGGTTCGGCGGGCGAGCGCCATGATCGTGAACATCGGGTTGGTGCCGGAGGCCGTCGGGAAGGCGCTCGCGTCTCCGACCCAGACGCCCTTCGTGTCGTGCAGGCGCCCGGTCGGATCGGCCACCGAGGTCGAGGGGTCGGTGCCCATCCGGCAGCTGCCCATCTGGTGGGCGCTGAAGATCCCCATCTCCCGCGGAGCCAGCGAGGCGCCGGTAACGGCGTCGATGAACGCCTCGAGATCCTCGCCTCGCTTCCAGGCGCCGATCCCCCGGGCCAGCGACTGCATCTCCTCCGCACCGGCGGCCTCGTGCAGACGGGCCATCTCCTCGAGGCCCCGGCGGAAGTTGGCGATGTCGAGCTGATCGCTGACCACGTAACCCGGTACGGCGCGCCCGCGGGCGTCGATCGTGACCCGGCCGTGGCCCCGGTCGCGGGTCAGGTTGATGATCGCGGCGCCGTAGCGATACTTGAGGATCTCCTCCTTGTGCTCCCGGCCGGAGAGCCAGGGCACCGCCGCGCCGAACAGCCCGGTCGTGTGGTGGGCGCACTCGAGCAAAAATCCGTATCCACCGTCCAGGTTCTCGAAGTCGTGGCTGATGCCGGCCTGCGGCGGGCCCCACCAGGGGTCCTGCGGTTCCTCGTAGAGCCCGAAGATCGCGGTGGTCGGGTGCAGCCGGAGGTAGTCGCCGACGGCGGGCCCGCCGATCCCGGAGCGCAGCAGCAACGCCGGCGACTCGATCGCCCCGCAGGCGACGACGACCTGCTCCGCCCGGACCGTGACCCTCGCCGTCCGCCCGTCCGGATCGGCGTAGCTGCACTCGACGCCGGTCGCCCGCCCGCGCTCGACCAGGATCCGCTCGGCGCGGCAGTGGACGACGAACTCGGCTCCGTGCCCGGCCGCGTCCGCGAGGTACGTCTTCTGGGTCGAGTTCTTCGAGCCCGACACGTCCCCGTAGCCCATGTATCCAGCGGTCACCGCATCGTAGGTCGCCGGATCGGTGTTCCGCGTGACCAGGTCGAAGCTCAGCCCGCGGGCCTCGCAACCCTCCTTCAGGCGTTGATGGGGCCCATTCAGATCGCTGCACTCGGCGTTGACGCCGAGCCGCGCCCAGACCGCGTCCATGTGCGCGTCGTACTCCGGACCGTCGAGCCCCTCGAGGCCGTGCTCGGCGGCCCACTCCTCCCGCACCCAGGGATGGGTCCGCAGGCAGTTGGTCCAGTTGAGCACGGTGCCGCCGCCCAGCGACGAGCCCGCCTGGATCGCGACCTGACCGTCCGCCGTCGGGTAGGGACCGCCGTTCAGGTAGAGCTGCTGATAGCCGGTCAGCTCAAGGCCCGTGAAATCGGACTCGTCGTAGTAGCCGCCCATCTCGAGCACGCAGACGCGCTTGCCGGCGGCGCTGAGCTCGGCTGCGATCACGCCGCCGCCGGCGCCGGATCCGACCACCGCGACATCGGCCTCGATCGTCATCTCTGCGCCCTTCGGAACCCGCGGCCGGATCGGGCGCTCGGTCGCTTCCTTCGGCAGCGCCCGCGGCCCCGGGTAGCCAATCGCCGGCCAGTTGGGGTTGATCCCGGTGCCGAGGTCAGGCAGCGCGTAGTAGAGGGTGAGCGCGGCTGAGCGCAGCGTCGTGATCCCCGCCAGGCCATCGGGCCCGGACTCGGAGAGCGCGTGGATGACCTGCTCCCGCACCTCCTGCGATGCGTCGGGCCTCATCCCGTGCTCGGCGAGCGCATCGAGCATCGCCCGCAGGCCCTCGACCGCCTCGGGCTCGAGCTCGGCGAGCAGCAGGCTGACCTCGACCGCCTCGGCGATCGCCATATCGGTGGCGCGTCGCTCCCAGAAGCCGGTCGGATCGGCCTCGCCCTCGGGCGGCTCCAGCGCGGGAACCAGCGTGTCGCAGAACGTCTTCAGCGTCGAGCGCTGGGCGTCGTCGAACAGCTCGCTGGCGGCGAGCGCCGCCATCGTCTCGCCGACGGTCCGGGTGACCGTCGGGTTGTAGGGCAGGAAGTGCAGCTCGCGCGAGGGCGCGTAGGCCGGCGTCAGCAGGACCGACTGCCGGCGCGTGTACTTACGGATCCCGTCGGCACCGTGTCGCGAGCCCATGCCGGACTCCTTCCAGCCCCCCATCGGCAGCTCGAGCGCGGCGTAGTTGACCTGCGCGTCGTTGACGCAGACCGACCCCGCCTCCACCCGGCGGGCGAGCTCGCGGCCACGCTCGACGTCGCCGGTCCAGATCGAGGCCTGCAGGCCGTAGGGGCCGTCGTTGGCGAGCTCGATCGCCTGCTCGGCATCCCTGACCGACATGACCGGCAGGGTCGGGCCGAACGTCTCCTCTCGCATACAGCGCATGCTGTGATCGACGCCGACCAGCACGGTCGGCTCGAAGAAGCGACCCCGCCCCTCCCCCCGCCCGACCGCCGGTCGCGACCGTGGCGCCACGCTCGACGGCGTCGTTGACGTGCTGCTCGATCTGTTCGATCTGCGGTGGGAAGATGATCGCCCCCACGTCGACGCTGCCGATCGGGCCGGGCGGGCCCTGGCGCAGCGATTCAACCCGCTCGGTCAGCCTCTCGACGAAGGCGTCGTGGACCGGCTCCTCGACGTAGATCCGCTCGACCGAGATGCAGACCTGACCGGCGTTGCTGAGTCCGTAGGTGACGGCGGCGTTGACGGCGCGCTCGATGTCGGCGTCGGAGAGCACGATCATCGGGTCGTTGCCGCCAAGCTCGAGGCTGACCGGCGTCAGCGTCTCGGCCGCCCTCGCCATGACCTTCTTGCCGGTCGCGGTCGAGCCGGTGAACATGATGAAGTCGGCCTCGTCGACCAGGGCCGCGCCGGCCGCGCCACCGCCGGTGGCGACTCCGAAGATGCCATCGGGCGCTCCCGCCGCGCTCATCATCTCCGCCATCAGCATCGAGGTCAGCGGCGTCACCTCCGACGGCTTCAGGATCACCGCGTTGCCCGCGGCGAGTGCCGGGATGCAGTCCCCGAAGGAGTTGGTCAGCGGGAAGTTCCAGGGCCCGATCACCCCGACCAGGCCAACCGGCGCATAGCGCAGCTCGAGCTTGCGACCGCCCCGGACCGATGGAGAGGCCGTCTCAACCTGCTCGTCGGCCAGGTAGCGGGGCGCCGCCCTGGCCCAGAACTCGAGCGCCGAGAGACCGTAGCCGAGGTCGGTGAACTGCACCTCGTCGGCCGGCCTTCCCGTCTCGGCGCAGAGCGTCTCGACGACGCGCTCGCCGTTCGCCACGAGCCAGCCGCGTGCGGCCATCAGGACCTCGGCCCGACCGTCGTAGCCGAGCTGCTGCCAGGCCGGCTGCGCCGCGCGGGCCGCCGCCGCCATCTCGGCGACCTCGGCCGGACCCAGATCCGGGACCGCGGCGATGATCTCGCCGCTGGCCGGATTCTCGACGCCGATCGTCGGACCGTTGTCGGCGGCCCCGCGTGCACCGGCTGCGGTGGCAGTCTCCATCCGCGGCCGAGTCTACTGCCAATCCTGCCCCCACTCGGGGCGCGGGCGCCGGGCAGCCGCCGTCGCTATCTTCGCCCGACGGGCCACATCCCGACCATCAACGATGCGCACAGCGATCATCTCCGACACCCATCTCGGCTCCGGCAACAGGTCGGATCTGCTCAGTCGCGAGCGGTTCCTCGAGACGCTCGCCGCGGCGCTCGAGGGCAGCGACCGGCTGGTGCTGCTCGGCGACACGATCGAGCTTCGCGACCGGCCCCTGGAGCGCGCGCTCGAGGCCTCGCAACCATTCTTCGAGCGGGTCGGCGACGGCGCTCGCCGGCGGCGAGGTCGTGCTCGTTCCCGGCAACCACGATCACCGCCTGCTCGGCCACTGGCTGGAGCGCGTCCGTGATCGCTCCGCCGACGTCTCGCTCGACGAGCTCGTCGCCGCACCGCATCCGATGGTCCGCCGGATCGAGGAGTGGCTCGGCGCGGCGAGCCTGACCCTCCGCTACCCGGGGACCTGGATCCGCGAGGACGTCTTCGCGACCCACGGCCACTACCTCGACAGCCACATCACCCTGCCGACCGTCGAGCGGCTCTCGATCGCGACGGTCGACCGGATCGGTGGCCGGCCGACCGGGATCCGGGCGGCGCCGCAGGACTACGAGAAGGTGCACGCCCCGGTCTACGACCTGCTCTTCGACCTCGCCCAGGGGGGTCGCAACCCGCACGCACAGAGCACCGACGGCGCCCCGTCGATGCGGATCTGGGAGATGATCGGCGGCGCCTCGGGCCGGGCCCGCAACTGGCGCGGACGAGCTGCTCCGCTCCGCCGTGATTCCCGCCGCCCTGAGGGGGTTCGAGCGCGCCGGCCTCGGGTCCTTCGGACGCGACTTCTCCGCCGCCGAGATCGGCCGTTCGGGGGTCGAGGCGATGCATGTCGTCGTCGGCCGCCTCGGGATCGAGGCCGAGCACGTGATCTTCGGCCACATCCACCGGCGGGGAGCGCTGCCGGGAGAGGACGGCGCCGCCGCGACCGACCCGGAGTGGGAGCGGCGGGGAACGACGCTCCACAACACCGGCTGCTGGATCTACTCGCCGGCGATGCTCGGACGCGCCTCCGTCCAGAGCCCGTTCTGGCCGGGCCGGATGTCTTCGTCAACGACAGCGGCCCGCCGGAGGCGGTCGAGCTGCTCGCCGAGGTCCGCAACGAGGACCTCGACGGCTCGGCAGAAGCCGGCTGAGGCTCGCGGGCTGCACTCGCCGCCCCTGATCAGTGGGAGTCGGCCCCACCGGCGAGCAACCGCAGCGCGTGCGGCAGGGCGCCGGCGATCGCCTGCCCGGTCTCGGAGATCGATCTCGGGCTTCCCGGGAAGTTGATGATCAGGGTCGAGTCGCGGATGCCGGCGACCGCGCGGGAGAGCATCCAGTGCGGCGTGTGCTCGCGGGAGACGGCGCGCATCGCCTCGGCGATGCCCGGCGCCTCGCGCTCGATCACGTCGCGGGTCGCCTCAGGCGTCACGTCGGAGGGGGCGAAGCCGGTCCCGCCGGTGGTCAGGATCAGGCTCACGCCAAGCTCATCGCACAGATAGCGGAGGCGCTCGGCGATCAGCTCGCGATCGTCGCTGATCGTCTCGCGCGCCTCGATCTCGATCGCAGATCGAGGGACTCGTCAGCCGGCCAGGGCCGGCCCCCCCTCGTCCGGCGCCGCGCCCGCCGCGCGCGAGCTGCTGACCGTCAGCAGCGCCACGCGCGCAACCTGGTCAGCCGCGGGCATCGCGATCCCACTCGCCGCTCTTGCCGCCGCTCTTGTGGAGCAGGACGACCCGCTCGATCTCGATTCCCCGCTCGAGGCCCTTGGCCATGTCGTAGACGGTCAGGGCGGCGACCGCCGCAGCCGTCATCGCCTCCATCTCGACCCCGGTTCGCCCGACGCAGCGCGCCTCCGCGACGAGGCGTCACCAACCCCTCGGCGGCATCGACCTCGCCGCTCACGTCGACGTAGGTGAGCGGCAGCGGATGGGCCAGCGGGATCAGCTCCCCGGTCCGCTTCGCGGCCGCGATTCCGGCGAGCCGTGCGGGCCCGAGCACGTCGCCCTTGGGACGTCGCCGCGGACGATCGCCGCGGCCGTCTCGGCGCTCATCCGGAGTCGGGCCTCGGCGACCGCGCGCCGCCCGGTCTCGGGCTTGGCGCCGACGTCGACCATCCGCGCGGTTCCCTCGGAGTCGAGGTGGGTCAGCGAGTCGTCGGCGTCGTTCCCTCGACCCATCGTCCCTCCTCGCCCTCGACCTCGCGCTTCCAGATCGGAGCCTCGGCCTTGATCCGGTCGATCGCCTCACGCGCCGCCGCGAAGGCCTGCGGCCGGTGGGCCGAGGAGGCGGCGACGATCACGCTGGGCTCGCCGAGCGGGACCGGCCCGGTGCGGTGCTCGGCCGCGATCGCCTCGAGCCCGTGCTCGCGGTGAAGCTCGGTCAGGATCTCGGCGATCCGTCGCTCCGCCATCTCCGCATAAGCCTCGTAGTCGAGCCGCTCCACCTCCCTGGTGATCCCCTGGAACGTGACCACCGCCCCGGCGCCGTCGCGAACGACCGACCGCGCAAGCCGATCGAGCGACAGCGGCGCGGCGAGCAGCGCGGCGTGGACGTCGGAGCCGCCGCTGACCGGCGGGATCAGCGCCACCTCATCTCCGGCCGCGAGCTGACGGGCGGATCCGAGTACTCGCGATTGACCGCCGCCCGGACCGGGAGCGCCCCGATCAGCTGATCGAGCTCGCCGAGCAGGTCGCCGACGGTCGCCCCCTCGGCGAGCTCGACCTCGACGCTCTCGGCATCGGCCCGCTCGCGCAGCATCGCGAAAAGCTTCACGTCGACCTTCACTGCATCGCAGTCTAGGGGCGCTCGGCGGTCTCGAGACCCGGCCGCGAGCGGCGGCCGCGCGGCTCACGGCAGCAGCTCGACCGTCACCCGCTGGCCCGCCTCGACCCGCTCGGCCGCCGCCGGGATCAGCGCCAGCGCGTCGGCGCCCAGCAGGGAGGTCATCACGTGGGATCCCTGGTCGGGCGCCGGGGTCGCCAGCCAGCCGGATGGAGCGAGCTCGAGGCGACAGCGGACCGCGTGAGCGCGATCCGTCGGCTTGCGGTACTCGGCCGTCAGCGCGGCCTCGGTCCGGGCTCGCGCGGGGTCGGCCCCCTGCAGCGCGAGCAGGGCGGGGCGCACGAAGAGCAGGAAGGTGACGTAGGCGGAGACCGGGTTTCCGGGCAGCCCGAAGACGAGCGCCCGATCCCGGACCCCGAACCAGGCCGGTTTCCCCGGCTTCAGCGACACGCCCCAGAAGACCCGCTCGACCCCGAGCTCGTCGAAGGCCGCCTTGACGTGGTCGTGCTCGCCGACGGAGACGCCGCCGCTCGCAACCAGGAGATCGGATTCGAGGCCGCGACCGACGGCCTCGACCGTCGCCCGGCGGTCGTCGCCGACGCGCTCGGTTCTCACCTCCCCGGCGCCGACGGCGCCGGCGAGCGCCGGCAGGGCGTAGGCGTTGGAGTTGCGGACGCTGCCCTCGCGGAGGGGCTCCTCGACGCCGATCAACTCGTCGCCGGTGCTGAGCACGGTGACGCTCGGTGCGCGGTGGCAGGCCACCGCTGCCCGTCCGATCGACGCCAGCACCCCGATCTCGGCCGGCCCCAGCGTCGTCCCCTCGGCGACCAGCTCGTCGCCGGGCTCGATGTCCTCCCCGGCCCGGCGGAGATTCGCGCCGCGCTCAGCCGCTGTCATCACCGCCACCCGCCCGTCCCGGCGCTCGGTGTCCTCGACGCGGACGACCGCGTCGGCGCCGGCCGGGATCATCGCGCCGGTCGAGATCGCGATCGCCTGCCCTGCGCTGACCGTCACCTCGGCCGCGGCGCCCGCCCGCGACTCGCCGGTCAGCCCCAGGCTCACCGGCCGCTCCGGGCTCGCCTCGCGCACGTCGTCGGCGCGGATCGCGTAGCCGTCCATCGCCGAGTTGTCGAAGCCGGGAACCCGCTCCTCGCTGACCGCCGGCTCGGCAAGCGTCCGGCCGATCGCCCCGGCGATCGGGACCGACTGCGACGGCAGCGGTGCGGACCGCTGTAGAACCGCATCGCGGGCCGAGTCGATGTCGATCAGTGCCGCGGTCATGGGCAGATGATGGCTGCCAGACTCAAACCGTGCCGGCGGAGCCGACAGAGACGCCGCAACGGGCCAAGCACTGCGTGATCCTCGCCGGTGGCCGGGGGCGACGGCTCGGCGGGGCGAAGCCCCTGCGGACACTGGGCGGGCGGCCGCTGATCGCCTATCCGCTCGCGGCCGCGCGAGCCGCCGGTCTGCATCCGGTGATCGTCTGCAAGCCCGAGACCGACCTCGGCCCGTTCGATACCGCCGACGCCACCCTGCGCGAGCCGGCCCGGCCGACCCACCCGCTGCTCGGGATCGCGACGGCGCTTCGCGCCCTCGACGCCCCGATCGTCGTCTGCCCCTGCGATCTGCCGCTGCTGCCCGCGGCCCTGCTCGCCGAGCTCGCCGGCCTGCCCCGGGAGGCGGTCGTCGCCCCGGGCCCCGAGGCGATCGAGCCGCTGCTCGGCCGCTACGAGCCCGCGTCCGTCGCCTTCCTCGAGCAGGCGGTCGCCGAGGGCCGGGCGGCCCGCGAGGCGATCGCCGCCCGCGACCCGCTGCTGGTCGGGCCCGAGCGACTCAGCGCCTTCGGCGACCCCGCGGCGATCGTCGCCAACGCCAACACGACCGACGACCTCGAGCAGATCGAGCGCGCGCTCCGCTGAGCACCGGGCCGCTCCTAGCCGGAAGCGGGGGCCCGTCGGGCATCACCCGGCGCCAGCACCTCGACCCTCGCGTTGTAGTCGGGAATGCCCGACTCCGGCGAGCGCTCGCGACCGATCAGCGCGTTGCCCTCCGGCCAGTGGACCTGGAGGTTCCGCGGAGCGATGTCGGCGACCAGCAGCCGGCCCTCGAGCTCTCCGTGGTCGCTGCGGAGCAGAACCCGCGCGCCGTCGCCGAGCCCGAGCCGTTTCGCATCGGCGGCGTTGATCAGCACCGAGTCCCGCTCGGCGCCGGTGATCGCGTCGCGTCGCTCCTGGACGATCGAGTTGAACTGCTTGCCGCGCCGGGTCGAGAGCAGGAAGCGGCCGTCGTCGGGCGGCGGGTCGGGTAGCTGCACCGGGGCGAAGTGGGCGAGCCCGTCGCCCGTCGGAAAGCGCTCCCCCTCGCAGAGTCGCTCGCCCCCGTACTGGAACGAGTCGCCCCCCTCCCGCAGCTCGGCGATCGGTGCGTACATCGGCACCAACTCGGCGATCTCGGCGCGGATCTCCGCGGTCCCCGCGAAACGCACCCGATCGGCCAGCTCCGGCCGCACCCGCGCCGCGAGCTCGCTGAACACCTGCCACTCGGGCCGGGCCTCGGCGATCCGCGGGCCCTCGATCTCGGGGCTGAGGATCACGCGCCGCTCGGTCGAGGTCTCGGTCAGCCCGCCGGGCACCTCGTAGCGGGTCGCCGCGGGCAGCAGCAGGACGGCGCCGCCGTCGTCGGGCGGGATCAGCATCTGGGACGAGAGCGTGATGTCCATGTGGGCGCGTAGCGGGATCCTCCCCAACGTCGGCCCGACCGAGCCCGGGTCGGGCAGCACGTCGACGAAGTTGCCGCCCGCGGCGAACAGCACCTCGAGCTCACCGCGCGCGGCGGCATCGATCATCTCTGGCGCGGTCATTCCCGGCTCGGCCGGGACCTCGAAGCCCCACCGCTCGCCGAGCTCGGCGGCGCTCCGGGCGTTGATCTCCTCGCCGCCGGGAAAGGCCGTCGCGTAGCAGCCCATCTCGGCCCCGCCCTGGACCCCCGAGTGCCCGCGGATCGGCATCAGGCCGCAGCCCTCGCGCCCGATCCAGCCGCGGGCGAGACCGAGGTTGACGATCGAGCGGACCCCGTCCTCGCCGCGGCTGTGCTGGGTGACGCCCATGCTCCAGACCAGCACCCCGCGGTCGGCCGCCGCGAGCATCCTCGCCAGTTCCAGCATCTCGGTCCGGTCGGTCCCGGCGATCGCCTCGAGCCGCTCCCAGCTCGCCTCCTCGGCCGTCGCACGCAGCGCCTCGAAGCCGGCGGTGCGCTCGGCGATGAACCGCTCCGCCAGCCAACCGCGCTCGATCAGATGCTTGAGCACCCCGGTCAAAAAGCCGATGTCGCCGCCGGTGCCGATCTGGAAGAAGCGGTCCGAGATCCTGGTGCCGAACAGGGCGCTCTCGACCTTCGACGGGACCCAGTAGCGCTCCATCCCCGGCTCGCGATAGGGGCCGACGGTCGCGATCCGGGTGCCGGCCTTCTTCGCGACGTGCAGGTACTTGGTGGTCACCGGCTGGTTGTTGGCGACGTTGGAGCCGATGAAGACGATCAGGTCGGTGCCGAGCCAGTCGCGGTAGGAGCAGGTCGTCGCCGCGACCCCGAGCGCCCCCTTGAGCGCGTAGGTGCTCGGCGAGTGGCAGACGCGGGCCGCGTTGTCGATCGAGTTCGTCCCGATCGCGCGCGCCGCCTTCTGCGCCGCGTAGTAGCTCTCGTTCGCCATCCCGCGGCTGGTCAGATAGAAGCCGGTCCTCGCCGGGCCCGCCGCTCGAATCCGATCGGCGAGCAGGTCGAGGGCGCGGTTCCATCCGATCCGCCGGAAGCCGGCCTCACCGGCCTCCCGCAGCATCGGATGCGGCAGCCGTCCGAGCCGCCGTAGCTGCTCCCCGCTGAGCTCCCGCAGGCCGTCGGCGTCGGCCAGCACCGAGGGGTCGAGCTCCCCCATCGTGTTCAGCCGCAACAGGCGGAGGCGGACATTGCAGAGGTGCACGCCGTCGATCGTCCAGTCGGCGAGGCCCTTGGTGCCGAGCGCGCAGCCGTCGCAGACGCCTTCGTTGAGGATCCGCCAGGCGTAGCCGAGGTTGTCGGAGTTCTCCGCGATCGCGCGGAAGACCTCGCCGTAGTTGTTCGGCCGCGTCTCCCCCAGCCCGAACGGCTTCAGGCTCGCCCAGTTCGAGGGGGTCGGCCGCTTGCGTGGCTTCGGCAGGGCCATGCCCCGATGCTATGCCCTCGATACTGCGGTTGTGGACCCACGGATGCACAGGCGGATGAGCCACGACGGTGGCGCCGACGAGGTCGCCGTCGAGGAGCCGCTCGAGATCCGCGTCGACGGGCGCCCGATCGCGGTGACGATGCGCACCCCCGGCAACGACGAGGAGCTGGCGCTCGGGTTCCTGCACGGCGAGGGCCTGCTCGATCGGCCGCGGCCGGTCGGCGCCGGCGCCGAGCTCGAGGCGAACACCGTCGACGTCGCCGGTCCGCTGCTGCGCGATCCCGGCGAGCGGAGCTTCTACGCGACGTCCTCCTGCGGCGTCTGCGGCAAGGGGGCGATCGAGCAGATCCCCGTCGACGGCCCGAGCCTCGAGGGCGGGCCGGTCGTTGGGCGGGCGCTGCTCGCCGGACTCCCCGACCGCCTCTCGCAGCCCGCGTTCGAGCTGACCGGCGGGCTGCATGCGACGGGGATCTTCTCCAGCGCGGGCGAGACGCGCTGCGTGCGCGAGGACGTCGGCCGTCACAACGCGATGGACAAGGCGATCGGCCGGGCGCTGCTCGACGGAGACCTGCCGCTCGCCGACTCGATCCTCTGCGTCAGCGGGCGCCTCTCGTTCGAGCTGGTCCAGAAGGCGGCGGTCGCCGGCTGTCCGATCCTGGTCGGCGTCGGCGCGCCGAGCTCGCTCGCGATCGAGCTGGCGCGCGAGCGCGGGATGACGCTTGGTGGCTTCGCCCGGGAGGGCCGAATCAACATCTACGCGGGCTCCGACCGCGTCCGCGACTAGGAGGCGACGGGGCTCGCCGGGCGGGTCACTCGATCACCCGAAGGGTCGAGGGGACGTCCATCCGGCGCAGGCGCCTGACCGTCAGCAGCGGCGCGACGGCCATCGCGCCGGCGCCCGCCAGCGCCGCGAGCAGCACCGAGGTCGGCGAGAGCGAGACCACGACTCCCAGCTCCGGCAGGACCTCCTTGAAGCTGACATCGACCACCCAGTTGAGGATCGCAATGCCGATTGCGATGCCGAGCAGCGTCGCGAGCGCACCCATGATCAAGCTCTCGAGCACGGCGAGCCGGAGCACGGTACGGGTCGGCAGGCCGTAGGCGAACATCGTCGCGTGCTCGCGGGCCCGCTCATCGGCGTTGATCGCGGTCGAGTTGAAGGCGATCAGCAGCACCAGAGCAATCGAGATCATGGTGACGACCCGGATCACGGCCGCGAACTCGTCCAGGCCCTTGTCGAGCGACTCGCCGAGCGCCGACGCAGCCTCGATCGAGGCCGTGCCCCCGACCCCGAACAGCGCCCGCTTGGCCGCGGCCGGGTCGAGACCGTCGGCCGGCATGGCCTCGATCCTGTTGATGCGGCCCTCGAGCCCGAACTGCGCCGCCGCCTGCGGCTCGACGAATGCGGGAAAGCGGAACGGGTCCGGATGCAGGCCGCTGATCCGAACGGCGCTGACCGCCGTCTCGAACCGATCCGGCCCGACTCGGAGCGGATGGCTGATCTCGATCGCATCGCCGACCCCGACGCCGAGGTCCTGCGCGGCAGTCTCGGCGATCAGGATCTCGTCCGGCCCGCGCGGGAGGCGGCCCTGGGCGGCCCGCGGACGCCAGACCACCTGACCCGCGGGCAGCGTCTCGACGACGACATCGATCTGCTGATCGCCGGCCCGGAGCTCCGCCGGCAGGCTGATCCTGAGGTCGGAGCGGGCAACGGCCGGTGAGCTCTCGACCGCCTTGACGGGCTCGGATCCCTCCCGGTAGAAGCGGTCGAGGGAAACCGAGAGCCGGTCGCGACCGCCGCGCAGCTCCTCGGCCTGATTGCGGTCGACGGTCGCGGCGAACGAGTCAATCATCCCCGACATCGACACGGCGACCGAGACGACGGCTCCGGTCGCGAGCACCGTCAGCAGCGTCCGGCGCGGCGCCCGCAGGACGTTGCGGGGCGGCATCTGGGCGAGGCTGTCTCCCGGCAGCGGCACGCGGCCCACCAGCGGCGCCAGGCCGCCGCCCCGCGCCGCGCGAAAGCCGACCCTGATCGCCTCGATCGGCGTCACCCGCAGACCCCGGCGAACGGGCCAGGCGGCCGCGACCAGAGGGATCACCAGCCCGATCGCCGCGGCACGAAGGAAGGTTCCGGGTTGGAAGCCCGCCTCGACGATCGGCAGCGGCAGCTGATCGGCGAGCAGGCCCCGCAGCCACTCGTTGACCAGCAGCCCGACCCCGACTCCGAGGACCACGCCGATCACCGCGATCTGCAGACCGAGCATCATCGGCCGCACCGCGAGGCGCTGCGGCGACACCCCCAGCGCCATGCCGATCCCAATCTCGCGCCGCTGCGCCTCGATCGTGCGGCTGACCAGATTGAACGCACCGAACGCAGCTCCGGCGAGGATCAGGAACGCGAACACGTCGAACAGCTGCTGGTCGTTCTCGGCGTCGTCGTAGAGGATCCGGTGCGAGTCGAGGTCCTCGAGCACACTCAGCTTCACGCCCAGCCCCGGCAGCTCGCGGCCGATCGTGCGCTCGAGCTGGCCGCCGATCGCGTCGCGGTCAGCGCCCGGCTCCAGGGTCAGCACCAGGCCGTTGACCTGGCCCACCCGGCCGGTCAGCCGCTGCGCTGTCGCCAGCGGCACGAACACGGTCCCGAAGTCCTCTGTGGCGCTGAAGGCGCCGCCCGGGCCCGTGACCAGGAAGGTCTCCGGCGAGCGACCGAGGCCGACCAGCTCGAGCGCGGCGCCACCGGAGAGCTTGATCTCTCCCGACGCCGTGACCCCGTTCTCCTCGGCGTAGAGCGGATCGAGCACCGCCACCGCGCCGTCGCCGGCCTTCAGCCCGAAGCCGCGACCCTCCTCGACAGCGACCGCATCGACAGCGGGGCCGGTGACGTCGACCCCGTCGACGGTTCGATCCTCCCCCGGCTCGATCCCGATCAGCTGCCCGGGGGTGATGACGGGCTCCGGAGCCAGCGCGGAGGCGTCGATCTGGGTCGGCGCGACGAGCTGCTCGGCGACCGCGTCAACCGAGCCGGCGTCCGGGATCGCGAGGGCGGCGTCGCGCAGGGCCCCCGCCGGTACATAGCCACCTTCCTCCACGTCGAGACGGAGATCGTGGACCGAGAGCGCCGCGAAGCTACGGTCATTGGAGTCGACGCGCCAGCCCTGCATGCTGCCGAGGCCCGCCGCGAGGCCGGTGCCGCCGGCGAGCAGCAGACCGATCGCCAGCACCAATGGCCAGCGTCGCCGCAGGTCGCGCCAGGACCAGGCCAACCAGAAGCGGGCGCCGAGGCCGCCCATGCCTACCAGCGCAGGGTCGAGACGTCGGCCGGCTGGTTCGGCCGATCCGCGGCGATGCTCCCGCTCGAGAGCTCGATGATGCGGTCGGCGACGCGGGCGATCTCGCGGTTGTGGGTGACGACCAGCACCGCGGTGCCGGCTGAGTGAGTGACGCTGTGCAACAGATCGAGGATCTGCACGCCGGTGGTGAAGTCGAGCTCGCCGGTCGGCTCGTCGGCGAGCACGATCGGATTGCCGCCGGCGAGCGCGCGGGCGATCGCCACCCGCTGCTGCTCGCCGCCGGAGAGCTCGTGCGGAAAGTGGTCGACGCGATCGCCGAGGCCAACCTGCTCGAGCGTCGCCCTCGCGGCGTCGAGGGCATCCGGGCGGCCGGCCACGTCGGCCCCGAAGCGCACGTTCTCGAGCGCGTTCAGGGCCGGGAACAGGTTGAAGCTCTGGAAGATGAACCCGACCGAGCTCCGGCGGAACGCGAAGAGCTCCTTCCGGCTCGCCTCGGTGACGTCGCGGCCGTCGATCACGATCCGGCCGGCGGTCGGGGTGTCGAGCGCGCCGATCATGTTCAGCAGGGTGGTCTTGCCGCTGCCCGAGGGCCCGAGGATGACCACGAACTCGCCCGAGTCCACGCGCAGGTCCACGCTCTGCAGCGCGACCACCGTTCCGCCGCCGACGGAGTAGCTGCGGGTCACCCCGCGCAGGTCGATCAGCGCCCGGTCCTGCGGCTCCCGCGGCTCGCGCACCTCGTCCTGCTCTTCGACGGCGCCGGGCATCAAGCGCACGGTAGGGGCCGGCAAATCGGGTGGCTACCGGGTAAACCCGCGGCGAAAGTGTGGGAGTCCCGTGGCCGCGAGCAGGAGGCTGCGGCCTCGCTCAGCCGAGCTCGGCGCCGAGCCCGTCGCGCTCGATCGCCTCGACCTTGCGCAGGCGGCGTGCGTGGCGCTCCTCGCCGCTGAACTGCGCCCCGACAAACGCGGCGACGAGCTCCGCTGCGATCACCGGGCCGATCACGCGGGCGCCCAGCGCGAGGACGTTGACCGCGTCGTGCTGGACGCACTGGGCGGCCGTGTAGGTGTCGTGCGCCATCGCCGCCCTGACCCCGGCGACCTTCGTCGCCGCGACCGCAACACCGGCGCCTGAGCCGCAGACGAGGATCCCGCGCTCCGCCTCGCCGCGATCGATCGAACGGGCCACGGCGAGCGCGAAGTCGGGGTAGTCGTCAGCCGGATCGAGCTCGCCCGCGCCGAGGTCGAGCGGCTCGTGGCCCGCATCGCGCACCGCGGTGAGGATCGTCTCTCGCAGCGGAAAGCCGCCGTGGTCGAAGCCGCAGGCGACCCTCACGGATGCCGGCCCCGCAGCTCGGTGAACACAGCCGTCTGGCCGTCGCGCGAATCCGACAGCAGCTCGTCCGCGATCACGTGGTTGACCGCGTTGATCAGGGCGAGGTGCGTGAACGCCTGCGGGAAGTTGCCGAGCTGCCGCCCGGAGCGGGGCTCGATCTCCTCCGCGTAGAGATCGAGGTCGCCGCTCATTCCGAGCAGCCGCTCGGTCAGCTCGCGGGCGCGGCCGCGCTCGCCGATCTCGGAGAGCGCCGAGGCAAGCCAGAACGAGCAGATCGAGAACGTCCCCTCCTCCCCGTGCAGCCCGTCGTCGGTCTCATCGACGACGTATCGCAGGACCAGGCCGGCGCTGGTCAGCCCGCCCTGGCTGACGTCGCGGTCGATCGCCAGCACCGTGTTGCGCAGGCGCTCGTCATCGGGCCGCAGGAAGCGGACGAGCGGGATCAGCAGCGTCGAGGCATCGAGCGCGTCGGTCTCGTAGTGCTGGCGGAAGACGCCGGCCTCGCTGACCCCCTTGCTGAGGATGTCCTCCCGGATCTCGGTGGCGATCCCGCTCCAGCGCTCCGCCAGGTCCTGCTGACCACGGCCGTCGGCGAGGCGGGCGCCGCGGTCGAGGGCGACCCAGCACATCAGCTTCGAGGAGACGTAGTGCCGGGGCTCCCCGCGCGCCTCCCAGATTCCCTGGTCCGGCTCCTGCCAGACGCTGACCGCCCCCTCGACCTGATCGGCGACGATCTCCCAGAGCTCCGCGGGCACGTGCTCGCGGGCCTTGGTGTGGATGTAGACGGAGTCGAGCAGGGCGCCGAAGACGTCGTTCTGGCGCTGGTTGAAGGCGCCGTTCCCGATTCGCACCGGCTGCGAGCCCGCGTAGCCGTGCAGATGGTCGAGCGTCGACTCGGTCAGGTCCTTGCGGCCGTCGATCCCGTACATGATCTGCAGCTCGGGGCCCTCGGCCCGGCAGAGGTCGGCGATGAACAGGATGAAGTCCCGCGCCTCGGCATCGAAGCCGAGGATGTGCAGGCTCCAGAGCGTGAAGGTGGCGTCGCGGATCCAGGTGTAGCGGTAGTCCCAGTTCCGCTCTCCGCCCGGGGTCTCGGGCAGCGACGTGGTCAGCGCGGCCACGGTGGCGCCGCTCGGCAGGTAGGTCAGGCCTTTGAGCACCAGCGCCGAGCGCTGCAGGTGGACCCTCCAGGGATGGTCGGGGAACCGGCCGCGGGAGAGCCAGCGCCGCCAGAAGCGCTCGGTGCGCAGCAACTCCTCCAACGCCTGATCGGCGGTCTCCGGATCCTCCAGCGGCTCATCCCAGCTCAGGGCGACGAAGCACGACTCCCCCTCCTTGAGCCAGTGGCGAGCCATCACGACCCCCTGATCGACGCCGAGGTGCATGTCGCTCATGATTCGCAGCTTCAGGCCGTCGGCGAGGCGGGTGTCGGCGTTGTGTCGATCTCCGGCCAGGCTCCACTCGGCGCGCGAGCGGCCGTAGTCGTCCATCAGGTTGCAGAGCATCGTCACCTCGATCTCGCCGCCGATGCACTCGACGTAGCGGACCAGCATGTGACGGGCGTCGTTGTCGGTCGGGGTGCGGGCGTGGTGGTCGATCCGGTCCTCGCGCCAGGGCCCGATCGCGAGCGCGTCGCGGACGATCAGCCAGCCCGCATCGGTGGCCCAGTTCGTTTCGAGGACGTTGGTCCCCGGCAGGTAGCGGCGGCCGATCGGGACCCGGTAGTCGGGCCCGATCCGGAACCGGCCGGCGTCGCGATCGAGCAGCGCGCCGAACACCGAGGGGGAGTCGAAGCGGGGCAGACAGAGCCACTCGATCCCGCCGTCGGGAGCGACCAGGGCACCGGTGTGGCAGTCGGAGAGAAACGCGTACTCGCCGATCCTCGGATAGCCGTCGCTCGCGTATGCCGGCGCGAGGCTCATCCGAGCAGGGCGGTCGCCCGGGCGGCGATGTTCTCGGCCGTGAAGCCGAACTCCTCGGCAAGCTCGGGGCCGGGAGCGGAGGCCCCGAAGTGGTCGATGCCGAACGCCTCCCCCTCGTCGCCCACCCAGCGGTTCCAGCCGAGGGTCGAGCCGGCCTCGACCGAGAGCCGCTTCTTGACCAGCGGCGGCAGCACCCGGTCGCGGTACTCGCGATCCTGGACCTTGAACCGGGAGGTGCTCGGCATCGAGACGACCCGTACCGCGACCCCGTCGGCCTCGAGCAGGTCGGCGGCCGCGTCGCAGAGCGAGACCTCCGAGCCGGTCCCGATCAGGATCAGCTCCGGGTCACGGTAGGCGACCGGGTTCCGGTAGATGTAGGCGCCGCGGGCGATCGCGTCATCGGGGATCCGCTCGCGGTCGAGGTTGGGGAGCTTCTGCCGGCTCAGCACCAGCGCCGTCGGCGCGTCGCAGGAGCCGAGCAGCCAGTGCCACGCGAGGAACGTCTCGTTCGCGTCGGCGGGCCTGATCACCTCGATGTTCGGCATCGCCCGGATCGCCGCCAGGTGCTCGATCGGCTCGTGGGTGGGGCCGTCCTCGCCGACCCAGAACGAGTCGTGGGTCCAGACGAAGATCGAGGGGATCTCCATGATCGCCGCCATCCGCACCGATCCGCGCATGTAGTCGCTGAAGACGAAGAAGGTGGCGCCGTACGCCCGCATGCCCTCGATCGTCAGCGCGTTGACGATCGCCCCCATCGCGTGCTCGCGGACGCCGAAGTGCAGGTTGCGGCCGTCGAAGTGGTGGCGCAGGATGTCCTGCTCGTCCTCGAGATGGGTCGCCGTCGAAGGCGCCAGATCGGCCGCTCCTCCGATCAGCTCGGGCACCCTCGGCGCGAGCCAGTTCAACGCCTTGCCCGAGGATGCCCGGGTGGCGATCGGATCGTCGTCAGGGCTGAAGGTGGGCAGCTCGGAGATGTCGGGCAACTCGGGCTCGTGGCGGCCGGTCACGCGCAGCAACTCGGCGGCGGCCTCCGGGTTCTCCGCCGAGTACTCCTCGAACAGCCGCGACCACTCCTGCTCGGCGGCAGTGCCGCGCTGCTTGACGCCGGCGAACAGCTCACTCACCTGGTCGGGGACGGTGAACGGCTCGCTGAACGGCCAGCCGAGGCTCTCCTTGGTCAACTCCACCTCCTCGGCGCCGAGTGGCGAGCCGTGGGTGGCCGCCGTGCCCTGCTTGTTCGGCGAGCCGTAGCCGATCACGGTCGGCAAGACGATCAGCGACGGCCTGTCGGTGACCCCCTGCGCCTCGCGGAGCGCCAGCTCGATCTGCTCCAGGCTCGCCTCCTTCGGCAGCTCGTGAACCGACCACCCGTAGGCCTCGAAGCGGCCGGCCACCTCCTCACGGAAGGCGAGGTGGGTCGAGCCCTCGATCGTGATCTCGTTGTCGTCGTAGATCGCGATCAGCTTGCCGAGCCCGAGGTTGCCGGCCAGCGAGGCGGCCTCGGAGGAGATCCCCTCCTCCATGCAGCCGTCGCCGAGGACCACGTAGGTGTGGTGATCGACGACCGCACGGCCCTCGCGGTTGTAACGCTCGGCCAAGATCGCCTCGGCGAGCGCAAATCCGACCGCGTCGGCGAAGCCCTGGCCGAGCGGACCGGTCGTCACCTCGACGCCGTCGGTGATCCCATACTCCGGATGCCCGGGACAGCGGCTGCCGAGCTGGCGGAAGCTCTTGATGTCATCGAGGGAGACGTCGTAGCCGCAGAGGTGCAGCAGCGAGTACTGCAGCATGCAGGCGTGTCCGTTGCTGAGGATGAAGCGGTCCCGGTTGAGCCAGCCCGAGTTGGCCGGGTTGTGGCGCATGATCCGGCTGAACAGCACGTAGCCGAGCGGCGCCAGCCCCATCGGCGCTCCCGGGTGGCCGGAGTTGGCCCGCTGCACCGCGTCCATCGAGAGCGTCCGGATCGTGTTCACGGCGAGGGTGTCGAGCTCGGTTTCTGACACGGCTGGCTCCTTGTCTCGATGGCGACCGCCGACGCACTCTATGCAAGTCATCCGCCGGCCCCCGCCGAGCCGCCCGTCTCGGGTAGATTCGGCGCTGATGGCACTCCACGATGTCTCCGTTCCAGTCCAGGTCGGGATGCCGATCTACCGCGGCAACCCGGGCTACTCGCACGCGCTCGACAGCGCGATCGCCGCCGGCGCGACGGCCAACGTCAGCGGCCTCGAGATCGGCGCCCACACCGGCACGCACGTCGACGGCCCATCGCACTTCTACGACGGCGCCGCCGGAACCGAGGCGCTCGACCTGGGCGCGATGGTCGGCCCCTGCACGGTGGTCGAGATCCCCGACCGCGGGCTCGAGCCGATCGACCGCGCCACCCTCGAGGCCGCCGGGATCCCGGACGACGCCGAGCGCGTGCTGCTGAAGACGACCAACTCCGAGCTCTGGGAGCGGGACGAGTTCACCCACGACTTCATCCGCCTCGACGGCTCAGCCGCGGCGCTGGTGCTCGAGCGCGGGATTCGCCTGATCGGGATCGACTACCTGTCGATCGGCGACCAGGACGCCCACCGAGCGCTGCTCGGCGAGCCGATCGTCGCGCTCGAGGGCCTCGACCTGAGGGGAATCGAGCCCGGCCCCTACACCCTGCTCTGCCTGCCGTTGCGCCTGGTCGGAATCGACGGGGCTCCGTCCCGCGTGCTGCTTGCCGACCCGGGCGTCGCGCTGACCGCGGCCGTCGGGGGTGCGGCATGAGTCCCCGCGCAAAGGCCCGCGGCGGCATCGACCTCGGCGGCACCAAGATCCAGACGGTGATCGTCAATCGCCGCAACGAGGTGCTCGGCGAGGCCCGGACCGAGACCCCGCAGAAGGGGGGGCCGAAGGCAATCGCGGCGGCGATGGCCGGCTGCCTCGGCGAGGCCGCCGAGGGCGCCGGCTACGGGACCGGCGATCTGACCGGCGTCGGCGTCGGCAGCCCCGGTGACGTCGACGGACCGGCGGGCACCGTGAGCGGCGCCAAGAACCTCAGCGGCTGGTCGCGGAGCTACCCGCTGGCCGCGACGCTCGAGGATGCGCTCGGCGCTCCGGTCGCGATCGGCAACGACGTGCAGGTCGCGACGACCGGCGAGTTCAAGCTCGGCGCCGGCCGGCCCTACGACTCGATCCTCGGCGTCTTCTGGGGGACCGGCGTCGGCGGCGGCATCGTCCTCGACGGGAAGGACTGGCTCGGTCGCGGCGCCGCCGGGGAGATCGGGCACATGGTCGTCAAGCGCGGCGGCCGCCGCTGCCCGTGCGGGAACAGGGGCTGCATGGAGGCCTACGCAGGACGCGCGGCGATGGAGGCGCGCGCCCGCAAGCTGGCCGGCAAGGGTCGCAAGACCATGCTCTTCGATCTGATGGAGAGCAAGGGCAAGGACCGCCTGACGAGCAGCGTCTGGGCAAAGGCGGTCAAGCACGACGACCAGCTCGCGGTGAAGCTGATCGACGATGCGGTGAAGGCGCTCGGCGCGGCGATCGCCTCGGCCGTCAACCTGCTCGACGTCGAGGCCGTGATCCTCGGCGGCGGCCTCGGGATCCGCTTCGGCGAGCTCTACGGACCCGAGATCGAGCGGCGGACCGGCAAGAACCTGTTCGACGCCGATGACCCGCCCGCCTTCCACGTGGCCGAGCTCGGCGACCTCGGCGGCGCCGTCGGCGCCGCCCTGCTCGTCAGCTGACCGGCGCGAGCCGCCGCAGCGCTCCCCGCCCCACCGGGTGTCCGTCCTTCTTGTTGTGCCGGACCCGAAAAGGACGGACACGGCGGGAGCTGCGCTTGCGGCCGGCTCTTGCGGTGGCGCGGGCTAGCGGCGGCGCTCGCGATACCAGCCGATCAGCTCGTTGGTCGAGCTGTCGTGATCGATCGGGCCGTCTCCGCGTAGCTCGGGGATGATCCGCTCGGCGAGGACCTTGCCCAGCTCGACGCCCCACTGATCGAAGGAGTTGATCCCCCAGATCGCGCCCTGGGTGAAGACCGAGTGCTCGTAGAGGGCGACCAGCTTGCCCAGCGTCGCCGGATCGAGGCGCTCGGCGCAGATCACGCTGCTCGGCCGGTTGCCGTCGAACTCCTTGTGCGGGACGAGCGCCTCGGGCACCCCCTCGGCCCGGGCCTGCTCCTCGGTCTTGCCGAAGGCCAGCGCCTCCGCCTGCGCGAAGACGTTGGCGACGAGCTTGTCCTGCTGGTCGCCGAGCGGATTCAGGCTCTGAGCGAAGGCGATGAAGTCGCAGGGAATCAGGTGCGTTCCCTGGTGGATCAGCTGGTAGAAGCTGTGCTGCCCGTTGGTCCCGGGCTCGCCCCAGAAGATCTGCCCAGTCGGCCCGACCACCCGGGTGCCGTCGAGCCGGACGTGCTTGCCGTTCGACTCCATCGTCAGCTGCTGGAGGTAGGCCGGGAAGCGCTCGAGGTACTGGTCGTAGGGCAGCACCGCGACGGTTTCCGCCTCGTAGAACTCCGCGTACCAGAAGGCCAGCACCCCGAGCAGCACCGGCAGGTTTCGCTCCAGCGGCGCCGTGCGGAAGTGCTCGTCGATCGCGTGGAATCCGCCGAGCATCTCGCCGAAGGCCTCGGGGCCGATCGCGATCATCGTCGAGAGCCCGATCGCCGAGTCCATCGAGTAGCGGCCCCCGACCCAATCCCAGAAGCCGAACATGTTGTCGGTGTCGATCCCGAACGCCGAGACCTCCTCGGAGTTGGTCGACAGCGCGACGAAGTGGCGCGCGATCGCCGCCTGCTCGCCGCCGACACCGGCCAGCAACCAGTCCCGGGCGGAGCGCGCGTTGGTCATCGTCTCGAGCGTCGTGAAGGTCTTCGAGGCGACGATGAACAGCGTCTCCTCCGGATCGAGGTCGATCGTCTTCTCGGCGAAGTCGGTGCCGTCGACGTTGGAGACGAAGCGCACCGTCAGACCACGGTCGGCGTAGTGGCGCAGCGCCCGGTCGGCCATCACCGGACCCAGGTCGGAGCCCCCGATGCCGATGTTGACGAGGTTGGTGATCGGCTTCCCGGTATGCCCGAGCCACTCCCGGGCACGGACCTTCTCCGAGAACGCTGCCATCCGCCCGAGCGTCTCGTGCACGTCCGCGACCACGTTGTGGCCGTCAACGAGCAGCGAGGAGCCGCTCGGCATCCGCAGGGCGACGTGGAGCACCGCCCGATCCTCGGTCTCGTTGATGTGCTCGCCCGCGAACATCGCGTCGCGGCGGCGCTCGACGCCGGCCTCGCGCGCGAGCTGCAGCAGCCGGGCGAGAACCTGATCGGTGATCCGGTGCTTGGAATAGTCGAGCCGCAGGCCCTCCGCCTCCGCGACCAGCCGGGCGCCGCGGTCGGGATCGTCGGCGAACAGCTCCCGGAGCTGAACCGCCTCGGTCGCCTCGTAGAGATCGGCCAGGTGCCCGTAGGCGTCGAGGTCCTGGTAGCCGGGCGCGCCCCCCTGGCTCATCAGGCCGCCAGCTTCTCGCTCTTCGCCGCGATGCAGCTCAGCAGATCGCTCCAGCTGTCATCGAACTTCTGCGCCCCCTCCCGTTGCAGCTGCAGGGCGAGGGCGTCCATGTCGATGCCGGCCTCGGCGAACGCTGCGGCCAGCTCTGCGGCATCGCCGCCGTCGGCCGGGATCGGGTCCCCCACCTCGCCGTGGTCGGCGAAGGCGAGCACCGTCTCCTCCGGCATCGTGTTGATCGTGTCGGGCGCGGCCAGCGCACTGACGTACAGCGTGTCCGGCAGCGAGGGGTCCTTGGTCGAGGTCGAGGCGAACAGCAGCCGCTGCTTGCGGGCGCCCTCGTTCTCGAGCTGCAGCCAGCGATCGGACTCGTGCAGCTGCCGGTAGGCGACGTAGCACTGGACCGCGGCGAGGATCCCGAGCCGGTCCTTGAGCGGCTCCGGCGCCTGCTCTGCGACCGCCACGTCCCAGCGGCTGATGAACACAGAGGCAACCGAGCCGACCGCGGGATCGAGGCCCTGCTCGATCCGGCGCTCGATCCCGGCCATGTATGCGTCAGCGGCGGCCTCGTACTGCGTGTGGTCGAACAGCAGCGTGACGTTGACCGGGATCCCGGCCGCGATCGTCTCGGTGATCGCCGGGCGGCCCTCGGGTGTGCCCGGGATCTTGATGAACAGGTTTTCGCGTTCGGCCTGGGCGTGAAGCCGGGCCGCCTCGGCGATCGTCGCCGCGGTGTCGTAGGCGAGCCGCGGCGAGACCTCGAGCGACACCCATCCGTCGACCCCGTCGGTCCGCCGGTTGACCGGCGAGAACAGGTCCGCGGCGGCCCGCAGGTCGGAGATCGCCAGCTCGAAGAACAGCTCCTCGTCGGCGAGGCCCCTGGCGATCAGCTGCTCGATGTGATCGTCGTAGTCGTCGGAGCCGCTCAGCGCCTTGTCGAAGATCGAGGGATTCGAGGTGAGGCCGGTCACTGCCTTCTCGTCGATGTAGCTCTGCAGGGTGCCGCTGTTGACCATCTCGCGGGTGATCGAGTCGATCCAGATGCTCTGGCCAAGGTCGTGCAGCTTCTGATTGGGATTCATCCCGCGCTCCTCGCTGGTTCGTTTCCGTTCAAAACTACTCCGGCAGCCGCCATCGATTCGGGGCGATCAGCCGACCGGCCTCCTCCGGCCCCCACGAGCCCTGGCTGTAGGGAATCACCGGCGCCGGATCGCCGAGCGCCGGCTCGCTCACCTGCCACAGGCGCTCGATCCCGTCGGCGCGCGTGAACAGCGTCGCGTCGCCGATCATCGCATCGTGGATCAGGCGCTCGTAGGCCTCGAGCTGGTTCTCGGCGCAGAAGCTGTCCTCGTAGCGAAAGGTCATCCGGGCCGGACCGAGCTCCATCGTCGGGCCGGGCACCTTCGCCTGGAAGTCGGCCGTGATCGCGCCCGGCTCGGAGAACTCGAAGACGAGCTGGTTGGCCCCCTGATGCTGGACCTCGCCCGGGAACATCCGCATCGGCGGCTCGCGAAAATCGAGCGCCACCAGGTGGCGCGCCTCGGCCAGGCACTTGCCGGTCCGGAGAAAGAACGGCACCCCCGCCCAGCGCCAGTTGTCGATCTCGACCCTGACCGCCGCGAAGGTCTCGGTGTCGGAGTCGGCGGCGACGCCCTCGGTCTCGCGGTAGCCCTCGTACTGGCCACGGACCACATCGCCGGGCTCGATCGGGCGGAGCGCCTCGAAGACCTTCATCTTCTCGGCGACCAGGTGCTCGGCGGTGAGGCTCGAGGGCGGCTCCATCGCGACGAAGCTGAGTAGCTGCAGGAGATGGGTGACGATCATGTCCCGGTAGGCACCGGTCCCCTCGTAGAAGCCCGCCCGGGAGCCGATCGAGAGCGTCTCCGGCACGTCGATCTGGACGTACTCGACGTTGTTGCGATTCCAGATCGGCTCGTAGAGGCCGTTGGCGAAGCGCAGCGCGAGCACGTTCTGGACCGCCTCCTTGCCGAGGAAGTGGTCGATGCGGAAAATCTGCTGCTCGCTGAAGACGCTGTGCAGCAGCTCGTTCAGCTCGCAGGCCGACCGGTAGTCGTGCCCGAACGGCTTCTCCATGATCACCCGAGCCTCAGGGCCGGTCAGCTCGAGCCCGCCGAGGGTCTCGGTGATCGGGCCGAAGGCGGGGGGCGGCACGGCGAGGTAGTGCAGCAGCCGGGCCTCGCCGTCGATCTGCTTCCGCGCGGCCGCGACCGCCTCGCCGAGCGGCTCGGCGCCGGCGGCGACCGGCACGTAGGTGAGCCGCTCGCCGAACGCCTCGAAGTCCCCCTCGGCGGCGCCGTCGCGTCCGAACTGCTCGATCGACTCGCGGGCGTGATCGCGGAAGCCTTGGTCGTCGAAGTCCTGCTCGGCGGTGCCGACCAGTCGCCAGTCGCGGGGCATCAGCCCGGCGTGCTCGAGGTGGAAGAAGCCGGGGATCAGCTTCCGCGCCGCGAGGTCGCCGCCGGCCCCGAAGAGCACGATCAGATGCGGGTCGGGGCGCTCGGCCTCCTTGCCCCCCTCCGCGGACGGCAGCTCGGTGCTCGCGACGCCGGTCACGAGTCCGGGTCCTCCGCGGGCTTCTCGTCGTGTCCGCCGAACTGCTTGCGCATCGCCGAGAGCAGCTTGTTGGCGAACTCGTCCTCGCCGCGGGAGCTGAACCGCTCGTAGAGCGCCGTGCTCAGGACCGGCGCCGGGACGCCCTCGTCGATCGCCGCATGCAGCGTCCAACGGCCCTCGCCCGAGTCCGAGACCCGGCCCCCGAACCCCTCCAGGTCCGGTGACTCGACCAGCGACGCGGCCGTCAGGTCGAGCAGCCAGGAGGCGATCACCGAGCCGCGGCGCCAGACCTCGGCGACCTCCTTGATGTCGAGGTCGTAGCGGTAGTACTCGGGATCACGCAGCGGCGTCGTCTCGGCGTCGATCTCGGCCTGCGCGCTGCCGGCATCGGCGTGCTTGAGGACGTTGAGCCCCTCGGCGTAGGCGGCCATCACCCCGTACTCGATCCCGTTGTGGACCATCTTCACGAAGTGGCCGGCACCGGAGGGCCCACAGTGCAGGTAGCCGTTCTCCGACGGCGTCGGCTCGCCGCTGCGCCCCGGCGTGCGCTCGGGCGCTCCATCGATACCCGGTGCGATCGTCGCGAAGACCGGGTCGAGCCGTTGCACCGCCTCGTCGGGGCCGCCGATCATCAGGCAGTAGCCGCGCTCGAGCCCGAAGACGCCGCCGCTGGTGCCGACGTCGACGTAGTTGATGCCCTGCGGCTCGAGCGCCTTCGCCCGGTCGAGGTCGTCGCGGTAGTAGGAGTTGCCGCCGTCGATGATCGTGTCGCCGGCCGCCATCAGTCCGGAGAGCTCGTCGACGGTGCCCTGCACGTAGCCGGCGGGCACCATGATCCACGCGTGACGGGGGGCTTCGAGCTTGGCGACGAGGTCGGCGAGAGACTCGGCGCCGGTCGCGCCCTCCCCCGCGAGCGCTGCGACCGCATCGGCGCTGACGTCGTAGACGACGCAGTCGTGCCCGTCGCGCATCAGCCGCCGGACCATGTTCGCGCCCATCCGGCCCAACCCGATCATCGCGATCTGCACCTGGTCGGCTCCTCTCGTTCCTTGGGGCGGCTCCCGACGTCCGCCCCGCTTCGACCTCAGCTTTTCACAGCCGCGGGCGGTTGTGCGAGCGCCGGGGCTCAGCGCTTCGGCGGCCGCGGGACGAAGGCGCTGGTCCGCTCGATGTAGGCGGCGTAGCCGGGGCGGGACTTCTTCACGTTCTTCTCGGTCAGTGCGACGCCGGAGACCTTGAGCAGGAAGAAGGTCATCACGATCGGCCCGATCACCGTCCACCAGGCCGAGCCGGTCTGCAGCGCGATCAACCAGATCCCGAACCAGAGGGTGGCGTTGCCGAAGTAGTTCGGATGGCGCGAGTAGCGCCACAGGCCCTGGTCCATGACCGACTTGCCGGTCTCGTCCTTGTGCGCCAAGAAGCGGGACAGCTGCAGGTCCGCGATCGCCTCGAAGGCGATCCCGAACAGCGTCACCGCGGCGCCGATCCAGGCGAGCGCACCGAGGCCGGTCGGCGTCGGATCGACGGCCGCGACCTGGACCGGGGCCGAGACGACCCAGGCGATCGCGCTCTGCAGGAGAAACACCGTGATCAGGCTCTTCAGCGCGAACGACTCCGCGCCCTGCCGCTCGCGCATCTCGGTGTAGCGCTTGTCCTCGCCGTCATGCCGCCACCAGATGTAGGAGGAGAGCCTGACGCCCCCAGATCGTGACCAGGACGGCGATCAGCAGGCTGAGATCCGAGTTGCCGTCGCCGACCAGATGCGCGGTCCAGGCGATCGCGACGAAGGTCAGCCCCCAGGCGATGTCGGCGACCGAGGCGTCGCGCAACGGCAGGCTGATCAGCCAGGCCCCGACCATCACCGCCGCGCCGGCGGCGAGGGTCAGTAGCTGTACGTCGAGGTCGAGCAACCGCGGTCAGCCCGCAACCGCGGTCGTGGCCGCGTCCGCCCGCGACCGCGGCTCGACCCGCTCGATCCTGATCGGGATGCCGTTCAGGTGGGCCATCCCCGCGAGCGGCTCGAGGTCCTCGGGCTCCGAGGAGGCGAGCGCGTTGATGTTCGCCCCGCCGGCGGCGTTCGCGGTCTGCCAGCCACCCGCGTGGCCCCAGCCGTGCGGGACCGCGACGGTGCCGGGCCGCACCTCGTCGGTCAGCCTCGCGACCACCTCGACCTCGCCGTGGGCGGAGCTGATCCGGACTGAATCGCCGTCCCCGACTCCGAGCGCTTCGCCGTCGTCCTGGTTGATCCGGGCCCGGTGAACCCGATCACCGCGCATCAGCTTCTCGGAGTTGTGCATCCAGGAGTTGTGCGAGCGCAGCTCCCGCAGCCCGATCAGGAGCAGCGGGTACTCGTCGGAGCCGCCGACGGATCCGAGACGACCCAGGCGCTGGACCTCGGCAGCGATCTCGGGCGGATCGAGGTGCACGAGGCCGTCGTCATGGCGCAGCTTGCCCGGCAGGTTGCCCCCCTGCCAGCCGGGCGCGAGCACGATCCCGTGGGGACTCGCGGCCAGCTTCGCCGGGTTGAGGCCGTTGGGCGTCAGCCCGAACCTGTCGCCCTTCGGGCCGATCCGCAGCAGCATCTCGACCAGGCGCCGCGGCGAGATCTTGATCCCGACCTTGCCCAGGAGGCGGAGCGCCAGCACCGAGGAGGGGACGACGTCGATCCGCGACGCGATGTCCTCGATGATCTCCCACTCCTGGCGCGCCTCGCCGCGCGGCTCGACCACCGGCTCGGTCATCTGGATGAACGGCGTCGTGAACAGCGAGAGGAACGGCAGCGGGAAGTCCTCGCGCTCGAGGAAGGTGGTGGCCGGCAGGATGTAGTCGGCGTGCTTCGACGTCTCGGTCACGTAGAGGTCGATCGAGACGCAGAGCTCGAGCTGCTCCGTCGCCCGCTCCAGCTCGGGCCCGTTCGGAACGCTGAGCACGGGGTTGCCGGCGGAGACGAACAGCGCCTTCATCTGTCCGTCGCCCGGCGTCGTGATCTCCTTCGCGATCAGCGACGCGGGTAGCGCGCCGAGGACCTCCGGGAAGCTGCCGATCCGCGAGCGGACCTTGCCGTAGGTTCCGGCCCCGATCAGCTCGGCGACCTTGTCGAACGGGATCGCGGGATCGCCGAACAGCGAGCCGCCCTCGGAGTCGAGGTTGCCGGTGACGAGCGCCAGGGCGTCGAGCAGAAAGCTGACCAGCGTGCCGCTCCGGCCGAGGCAGGAACCGGTCCGTCCATAGACGGCGCAACCGTCCGCGGCCGCGATCTCGCGGGCGAGCGTGCGGACCTCGGCGGCGGTGACGCCGGTCAGTTGCTCGGTCCGCTCGGGCGGGAACTCGCCGGCCAGCCTCTCGAGCGTCTCGGCCCCACGCGCCCCGGCTGCCAGCGCCTCGCTGTCGGCGAGCGACTCGCTGAAGATCACCTGCAGGATCGAGAGCAGCAGCCAGCCGTCGCTGTCGGGATTGACGGCGACGTGCTCGAACTCCCGGGCCGTCTCGGTCCGCCTCGGATCGACGACGATCACGCGGCCGCCGCGACCGGTGATCGCATGCAGCTGGTCCTTGACCCGTGGTGCGCTCATCACGCTGCCGTGGCTGACCATCGGGTTGGCGCCGACCATGAGCAGCATCTCGCAGCGCTCGAGGTCGGGAATCGGCAGCAGGAACGGCGACCCGTAGAGCAGCGACGAGGCGGCGAAGCGGTTCGACACGTCCTGCGAGGAGGCGGTGTAGTAGTGCTGGGAGCCGAGCCCGTCGAGGAATCCCTTGACCCAGAGCGGGTGCGAGTAGCTGAACGCACCCGGGTTGCCCATGTACCAGCCGATCGAACCGCCGCCGTGCTCGGCCTTGATCGCCCGCAGGCGGTCGCCGATCTCGGCGATCGCGCGCTCCCAGGAGACGGGCTCGAACTCGCCGTCCGCCCTGCGGCGCAGCGGGTGCAGCACCCGATCGGGATCGTTCTGGATCTCCGTCATCGCGATTCCCTTCGGGCAGGCGAACCCCTTCGACAGCGGATGCTGCTGGTCGGGCCTCAGCTTCGTGACCCGCCCGTCCTCGACGGTCGCGACCATCCCGCAGAGCGGCTCGCAGATCCTGCAGTAGGTGATTCTCTCCTCGGTGGCCATCGGCCCTCCCGGACTAGGGATCAGCGGCGAGGGCGATTGTCGCGCATGCGACCCGCCGCTGCAGCGGCAGCCGGCTCAGCCGATGCCGTCTGCGATCTCGCGCGCATCGTCGAGTTCGAGCCCGCGACGACCGGCGATCCAGCAGGCGACGGGCGCGGCGATCCGCTCCGAGGAGTGGGCGGCGACCGCCGCGAGCTTCAGCACCTTCTCGATCTCCTCCGGAGAGGGGGGCTCGGCCTCGAGCGCGACGGCGAAGGCCGCGATCCACTCCTCAGCATTCATGACGCCAACGTACCGTCGCGGGCGGTCGGCTTGCCGGCGAGCAGCAGCAGCGTGGCCGCCTCGGCCGCGGTGATCGCGAACAGAGCCCAGGCCAGGTCAGCCTCGAGGACGAGCAGCGCGCTCAGCACCGCTCCCGAGAGCATCGCGAGGATCCCGAGCAGGCGCAGCCGATCTCCCCACGGCCGCACCCGCCCCTCCGCCTCGTGTGCGGCGATTCCGGCGATCGCGAGGGTCTGCACCGTCGTCCGCAGCTCGGGCACGTTGAGTCGGCGAACCGTCTCGTTGCGAGCCCCCATCGCGGCGGCGAGCAGAACGATGATCGCAAAGCGGCGGACCTCGTCGCCCGACTCGAAGCCGACCGCGACGAGCGTCGCCAGCGCGACCGCGAGGGCCTCGATCCGAAGCATCCGCAGCAGGCGCCGATGCCGGCTCTCGGCCCGGCGGTCGAAGCGCCCGGAAGCCGCGGCGCCGAGCAGGAAGGCGGCGAGCGCCGCGGCGGGCCCGCCGACCGAGAGCAACGGCGCTCCCGCGATCGCCAGGCCGAGCACGATCAGGTTCCCGGTCATGTTGGCGGCGAAGACCTGCTCGAGGCCGAGGAACGCCACGGCGTCGATCATCCCGGCGGTCAGAGTCAGGGCCAATAGCGCCCTGACCGTGCGCGGATCGACCGCCGGATCTCCGTCTCTGCGCTCGGACAAGGCTCTGCTCGGACGATAGCTCCGGGGAGGATCCTATGGGCTCGGAGCGGCGGCTTTGCAGCGCCGGCCCTAGGCGTCCGCCCTGCGAACCAGGCCGATCTCGAAATCGCCGCCGCTGCCCTCGCTGATCAGCAGTCGTCGGTAGGCGCCACCGCGGCGGAGGATATCGAGCCGGATCCCGTCCTCGTCCCAGCTCCGGAGGGCGGCTTCGAGCGGGCTTCCGTCCATGGTGATGACCGTGATCAGGTCGAGGTCGGAGCCCTTCGAGCGCAAGCGCGCCGTCGTCCGCGGGACCCAGCGGCGGAAGCTGGGCGAGGTCAGACCGCGCAGCGGATCCCGCTCGCCGCGGGCAAGCTCGATCCGCTCGCCGCCGGCGCCGTTGGTCCGCACCGCCCCCCGCAGTCCCCTGCCGCCCAGCAGCAGCCCCGCGCCGCGCTCGCGGACCTGGACGCCGGGCGCGAACTGCAGGAAGCGGGCGTAGCGATGCGGCTCCTCCGCCCGCAGCCTGTCGACGATCACCAGCACCTTGCCCGGCCGGTAGACGAACAGCCGCTGGTGCTCGACTCCCTGATCCTCGACCGCCGGGTTTTGGCCGAGGACCGCGAAGAAGCCGTGTCCCTTGCCGGTCTGGGTGATGCCGCTGCCGTATGTACCGGAGCCGTCGCGGGGGAACTCCTCCCCGTCGACGGTCAGCACTGAGTGCGCGCGCGTCGCGTGCGCGAAGGCGAAGTTCTCATCCTTGTCCTTGTGGTAGAGGCCCGTGTCGGTGATCAGCCGCCGGCCGCGATCGAAGAGATCGAAGGTGAGGGCGTCGGAGTGCTTGTGGGCGTCGGAGAAGTAGCTCGCCAGCACCGCCAGGTAGGCGCCCGGCGCCTTGACCACGGCCAGCCCGGAGTCGTCGAGTTCGAGGATGCCACGGTCGTCGCGCGCCCGTTTCCGGGCGAAGCTCGGCAGCCGCTTGAGGTCGGAGTCCCCGAGCTGCGGGATCGCCCCGTCCGGCTCTCCGAGCCAGCCGACGACGTCCTGCATGCGGCGCTGCAGGGCGACCAGCTCCGCGGTCGAGTTGCCCGGGATCTCGAGGAAGCGGCCGAGCGTGCGCGTGACCAGGATCTGGTAGCCGGCGGAGTGCTCGAGCCAGAAGCCCTCATCGGCGACGACCCGGTTGGACAGGGTCTCGGCGAACCGGCTGCGCCCGAGCGCCGCCCACTCACCCGCCTGTGGTTGCGACTCGAGCTGGCGCGCCAGCAGGGTCAGGCCGAGGTCGACGAAGAGCCCGTGGTTGGTCGGCTTGTAGGCGTCGGGGTCGCTGAGCGTGTCGCCGTGGCGGATCATCAGTCGCAGCAGCAGCTCCTGCTGCTCGCGGTCGAGCAGGCCCTCGCAGGTCGCGGCGCGGAGGATGTAGGCGAGGTACGGGCCCCGGTCTCCGGTCCGCTTGTCATCCCAGACGTCGGCATCGACCGGATCGCCGTCGGGGGGATTCGCGGCGGCGAAATCGAGCGCCAGATCCGTGGCCGCCGCGAGCGCCTCGGTGTCACCGCTGGTCCGGTAGGCATAGAGCAGCGGATCGACCCACTGGAACTTGAACAGGTTGTGGGCGAAGGAGCGGGCCTGCTGCGGGTTCATCGTCCACTCGACCGGGCCCTCGAGCTCGACCCGCTCGCCGTTCACCGTGAACTGTCCGCGCTTCGCGCGGGCCACCTCCGGGGCATCGAAGCGCCCGGCCCGCAGGACCTCGTAGCGTGGCGGGCAGGCCGCGGCGTCGAGCGCGGCGAGCTCGGCGTCGGTGACGACGATCGGGTCGGGGCCATCGCTTCCCGAGCCTCCGCAGCCGAGCAGCCCGAACAGGCCAGCCGGTGCCAAGGCCAAGAGAGCCCCGCCAAGCGCAAGGCGACCAGTTGACATCGACCGCAGGGTAGCGACGCGAGATGGCGGGCCGGGCGCCTGGGCGGCGCCGCTCAGGCCCCCTCGGTCACCGCCAGCAGCGCCGCGCCGAGCACGCCGGCCGCGGGGCCGCTCCGCGCGAGCCTGATCTCGGTCGCGGTGCCGACCCCCGGGAGAATGAAGGCGCGCGCCGTCTCGCGCGCGGGCTCGAGCAGCAGATCGCCGGCGGCGCTGGCACCGCCGCCGATCGCGACAACCTCCGGGTCGAGCAGGTTGATCGCGCTGGCGACCCCGATCCCGAGCCGCTCGCCGAGGATCCGGACCGCCTCGCTCGCCTTCGGATCCCCGGCCCGCGCAGCCTCGACCGCATCGGGCCCCGAAACCTCGGCGCCACCGGCGGCGATTCTGCCCAGCGCCGAGTCGGGCGCGGACTCGGCCGCGGCCCGCGCGAGCCGGTCGAGCTCGCTGCCGGCCGCCAGCGACTCGAGCGAGCCGGGCTGCGGGAAGCCGGCCGGCTGCGGGGCGCCGGCGCTGAGGTCGACTCCGATCAGCATGTGACCGATCTCCGATGCCGCCCCCGTCGCCCCCCTATAGATCCTGCCCCCGAGCACCAGCCCGCCGCCGACGCCGGTGCCGATCGTGAACATGACCAGGCTCCCCACCCCGATCCGCTCACCGTCCCAGGCCTCCGCGAGGGCGGCGACGGTCGCGTCGTTGTCGACGAAGACCGGAAGCCCGAGCCGCTCGTGCAGGATCTTCCTCAGGGGCAGATCCTCGAACGGCACGTTGACGCTGGTCCGCACGCTCCCGGTTTCGAAGTCGACGATCGACGGCACGCCGATCCCGACCGACCGGGTGCTCGGCGAGCGGACCTCCTCGATCGTCGCGACGATCTCCTCGACCAGCTCGTCCGCATCCCCGGTGCTGGTCGGGCGGATCCGCGGTTCGCTCAGCTCGCCGTCGCGCAGGGTCGCAGCCGAGATCTTGGTGCCGCCGACATCTACTCCGACCGTCTCAATCACGCCGCTGGCAAGCTACAGCCAATGACCCTTCCGATCATCGCCGGAGCCGTGATCGTGATCGTCGCGGTGGTCGCGCAGGTCCTGATCCCGCGCCTCGGCGAGCGGCGGATCGAGCGCCGGCTCGCCCACAACGGCGGCGATGCCTTCGTCGTGCTC
The DNA here is from genome assembly GCA_963700785.1 of uncultured Solirubrobacterales bacterium. Taxonomy (GTDB): domain Bacteria; phylum Actinomycetota; class Thermoleophilia; order Solirubrobacterales; family 70-9; genus CAXMST01. The sequence goes on along the minus strand of CAVOYZ010000003.1, from coordinate 3,691 downwards.
GCCGCGATGCCGTCGACCCGGCTGCTGCGACGGGAGGGTGACCGGATCATGGTCCGCGGCCGCCGATTGGCGATCGGCATGTCGCGGGACGGCGGCGGCCTGGCTGCGCTCGACGGGTTCAGCAGCGTCGATATCGCCCTCGGCGAGCTCGTTACCGGCCCCTTCGACGTCAGCGCCTTCGAGCTCACCAGGGAGGGCGGCGGCCCCTACCGGATGCGCTCGCAGGCGACCACCAGCGGCAGCGCCCTCGCCGGCTACGGCGGCGAGACCCTCGGCGGGCTGGCGCCGCTGCTCGCGATGCTCGCCAGGCAGTCCCCGCTCGGGTCGCGCAGCTTCCGGGTCGAGGTCGAGGTCGAGCTGGTCAGCGAGAACGGCCTGCTCTCGGTGACCGCCGGGGAGGGAACGATCGCCGGGTATCCCGCCGGGCCGATCGCGAAGCTGATCGCCTCCGCTGTCGCCCGCGGCCTGGTTGTCGGCTAGCGGCGGCGGTCCGGGTGGTCGCGCTCGTTGAACCGGCGCAGGCCCTCGCCGATCTCGGGGGTGTCGAGCAGGCGGTTGAAGCACTCCGCCTCGATTCGCAGGCCCTGATCCAGGTCCTCGCCAAAGCCCCTCACGGCCGCCTCCTTGTCGGTCCGGATCGCCGGCTGCGGCAGCGCGGCGATCGTGTGGGCCAACTCGACGGCGCGGTCGAGGCAGGTGCCCGAGGGAACCACCTCGTTGACGAGTCCGATCCGCTCTGCCTCGGCAGCGTCGATCACCCTGCCGGTGATGATCAGCTCCATCGCCCGGCGGAAGCCGACGATCCGCGGCAATCGCTGGGTCCCGCCGTCGGCCAGGCCGATGTTCCAGCGCCGGCAGGTGACTCCGAACGTCGCGTGCTCGTCGGCGATCGCCAGGTCGGTCCAGCAGGCCCACTCGAGACCGCCCGCGTAGGCGACGCCGTTGACGGCGGCGATCGTCGGCTTGTAGAGATCGGTCCAGCGGCTCGGGCCAAGGATCCCGTCAGCCTCGCCGCGAGCGTGGGCGTCGCGCTGCGCCGCGCTGGTCGGCACGACGTGCTCACCCGCGAACGCCGCCTTCAGGTCACCACCCGCGCTGAACGCCCGCTCGCCGGCCCCGGTGAGGACGGCCACGTCCGCGCCCTGATCGTCCCGGAACCGGCCCCACGCCTCGACCAGCTCCCGATGGGTCCGCGGGCCGATCGCGTTCATCCGCTCCGGCCGGTCGATCGTGATCACCCGGACCGGTCCGTCGGCCTCGTAGCGGATCTCGGAGAACTGCGCCACCGGGCGAGATCGTACGCATTCCGGCCCGGGCCGGAATCCAATCTCCGCGGGCCGCCCAGTCATCGTCCGGTCCGGATATGCCAGGGTGTCCGGGTGGCTAAACCTGATTCAGACCGGGCCGGCGAGGCGATCACCCCCGAGGGGCTCGAGGAGTTGCAGGCGGAGATCGCCGAGCTCGAGGGGCCCGCGAGACACGCGATGGCGGCACGGATCAAGGCCGCGCGGGAGCTCGGCGACCTGAAGGAGAACGCCGAGTACCACATCGCCAAGGACGATCAGGCGCACCTCGAGACGCGGATCAAGCGCCTCCGCCACAAGCTTCGCCACGCGGTGGTCGTCGAGGTCGATGCCGACGCCGAGACCTTCGCCTTCGGCAGGACCGCCGAGGTCCTCGACACCGACAGCGGCAACCTGCACACCTGGACGCTGGTCGGATCGACCGAGGCCGACCCCGCGGCCGGGAGAATCTCGGCTGAGTCCCCGGTCGGCACGGCCCTGCGCGACAGCCACCTCGGCGAGGACGTCTCGGTCGAGACCCCCGGCGGGAATCGCGTCTACCGGGTGCAGAAGCTGGTCGACTGAACGGCGCCCCGGTTGCGGCCGGACCCGGCGCTACGCTGAATCCGATTGGGAGCAGAGGCCGTCGTCCGGCCCGTCCCGGTCGCCGAGAGCACCAGACCAGAGGGGGAAGCAAGTGAAGCTCGTGATCGGCATCATCCGCCCGGAGCGGGCGAACGACGTACTCGAAGCGCTCTACCGCGCCAAGGTCCGCGGCGTGTCGATGAGCAGGGTCCAGGGCCACGGCGGTGAGCTCGACCGGGTCGAGACCTACCGTGGCACCACCGTCAGGATGGGCCTGTCCGAGAAGGTCCGCTTCGAGATAGCCGTCTCCGAGGAGTTCGTTCAGCCGGCGATCGACGCCGTCAACGAGGGCGCCCGCACCGGCGAGGTCGGCGACGGCAAGATCTTCGTTCTCTCGCTCGATCAAGTGGTCAGGATCCGCACCGGCGAGACCGACCACGCGGCCGTGACCCCGGTCGGCGCGAGCGGGGTCTGAGCATGATCGACACTGGAGACACCGCCTGGATGCTCGCGGCCACGGCGCTGGTGATCCTGATGACGCCGGCCCTGGGCATCTTCTACGCGGGCCTGGTCCGCTCGAAGAACGGCCTCAACACGTTCATGATGTGCATCGCCGCGCTCGGCGTCGCGACGATCGCCTGGGCGCTGATCGGGTACTCGCTCGCCTTCGGGGACGGCGGCGGCTTCATCGGCAACTTCGACCATGCCTTCCTCAAGGACGTCGGCTTCGAGCCCAGGGAGGGGACGACGATCCCGCAGTTGCTGTTCATGGCGTTCCAGGGCAGCTTCTGCATCCTCACCGTGGCGCTCGTCTCCGGCGCGGTCGTCGAGCGGATCAGGTTCGGCCCGTACCTGATCTTCGTCGCCCTCTGGGCGACGCTGGTCTACCCGGTGATGGCGCACTGGGTGTTCGGCGGCGGCTTTCTCGCCGAGGGCGGCACGCTCGACTTCGCCGGCGGCGTCCCGGTCGAGATGGCATCCGGCTTCTCGGCGCTGGCGGCCGCCCTGGTGATCGGGGCACGCAAGGACTACGGCCGGCAGGCGCTACTGCCCCACAACTCGGTTCTCGTCCTGCTCGGCGCCGGCCTCCTCTGGTTCGGCTGGTTCGGATTCAACGGCGGCAGCGGGATCGGCACCGGCGAGTCAGGCGTGCTCGCGTTCACGAACACCCTGCTGACCCCCGCCTGCTGCCTGGTGGCCTGGTTCGTGCTCGATCTGATCCGCGGCGGCAAGGTGACCGCCGTCGGGGCGGCGACCGCGATCATCGTCGGCTGCGTCGGCATCACCCCCGCGGCCGGGTTCATCAGCCCGGCCTGGGCGATGGTCCTCGGAGTCCTGGCGGCGATACCCAGCTACCTGATCATCGTCTGGCGCCCCCGGACCCGGGTCGACGAGACGCTCGACGTGCTTGCCGCCCACGGCATCGCCGGAATCACCGGGATCCTGTTCATCGGCTTCTTTGCCCAGTTCGACTGGAACGGCGTATCCGACGGACTCGCCTACGGCAACGCCGCGCAGCTCGGCGACCAGGCGCTGGCGGTGCTGGTCGCGCCCGTCTACGCGTTCGTCGCGACCTTCGTGATCCTCAGGGTGATCGGCGCGCTGACGCCGCTGCGAGCGAGCGAGCGCGAGGAGGCGGTCGGGATGGACATCGTCCAGCACGGCGAGGAGGCCTACCTGACCGGCGAGGGCGCGCTGCTGATCGGCCTCGGGACCGACGGCGACCCCGAGGCCGAGGCGGCCAGGCAGGCGGCCTGACCTCCGCCGGCGGCGGCGGGCCGGCCACGCCAGCCGTCATACTCGCGCCCGTGCTGATCGACGAG
>CAVOYZ010000002.1:0-44237 GCA_963700785.1 uncultured Solirubrobacterales bacterium | reverse complement strand
ACCCCGCGGAGCCCGACTGAATGGGCCTCCGCCGGGCAGGCTAGATTTCAGCGATGAGCAGGAGCGAAGCCCCGGCGCCGCCGGCGCCGGCTGTGCGCGGTCCCGGCCTTGGTAATCCGGCGATGATCGCCGGCGTCATCTTGGGCCTGGTGCTGAGCGGCCTCTGGGCCTGGTGGGGCCTGGAGCGCGGGGCCTTCTTCGAACCGGTGGCGTACCCCGGGGCGATGCTGCTTCTGATGACGCTGGCAACGATCCTGCTGTCGACGCCACTTCGGCTCGCCATCAGGGGGCCGCACGTCATCGCCCTGGGCGCGATGGTCGGACTGCTCGGCTGGACCCTGCTCTCGCTGCTCTGGACCCCGTCGCAGGACATCGCCCTCGAGGACGCGGGCAAGCTGCTGATCTACGCGGCCTCGTTCCTCGCCGGGCTGATGCTCGCGAGCCTGCTCGGGCGCCGGCTGATCCTGGCCGTGCTCCCCTACTGCCTCGCCGGTGCGATCGTCGCCGGGGTAACCGTGATCACCCTGCTCGGTGTCGATGCGAGCCTCGACGTGCTCGACGAGAGCGGGACCCTGGACTACCCGTTTGGGTACAGGAACGCGAACGCCGCCTTCTTCGCCGGGGTGGCACTGACGGCGCTCGCGGTCGGCGCGAGGCGCGGCGCCGTGGTGCCGGGCGCGCTGGCGGCCGGGCTCGCGGCCCTCTGCCTGGAGCTCGCGGTTCTCTCCCAGAGCCGCGGATCGGTGCCGGCGCTGGTGATCGGCATCCTCGCGCTGCTCGCGTTCAGCGGTGACAGGCTACGGCTCCTGGCGCTGCTCGCCTGTGTCGCGGCCCCGATCGCGATCGTGATCCCGACGCTTCTCGAGCCCTTCTCCGTCGCCGAGGACGGGGTCGGCGCTGGGGCAGAGCTCCGCAGCGCCGCGCAGGCCGCGATCATCGGCGCGGCCGGTGCCGCGCTCGCCGCGCTCGCCGCGCTCGCCGCGCTCGATCAGATCGCCGCCCGGATGCAGCCCAGCCGGCGCGCCCGGCGCTCGATCCTCGCCGCTGTCGCGGCGCTGCTCGCGGCCGGAGCGGCGGCCTTCGTGCTGGCGGTCGGCAGCCCGGTGAGCTGGATCAGCGATCAGGTCCCGGCCAACTTCTCGGAGACTCGGGACAGCGGCGACTCGCGGTTCGTGTACACGGGCGGCCGCAACCGGACGGATTTCTGGCGGGTCAGCCTCGATGCGGCGGCCGCGAACCCGGTCGCCGGCGAGGGGTCCGGGTCCTTCCGGCAGGTCTATGCGCTCGAGCGCCGCAGCCGTGAGCTGCCGCTGGACGCGCACAGCCTGCCGCTGGAGACCCTGGCGGAGCTCGGCGTGATCGGGCTGCTGCTGCTGCTGCTCCCGATCGGTGCCGCCTTCGTCGCGATCCGCCGCTCCGCGCGCCTGGGACCCGAAGCGGCGGCGCTGGCCGCGGCGGCGCTCGGCACCGGCGCCTACTACGTGGCCCACACGTCGATCGACTGGCTCTGGTCGTTCCCGGGCCTGATCGCCCCGGCGATCGCATTGGCCGGTATCGCCTCGGCTCCCGCCGCCCGGTCCGGCTCGGTAGTGCCGCCGGCGATCTCGCGGTCCGCGGCCGCTGTGCTGGCCCTCTGCGCGATCGCGCTCATCCCGCTGTTCGTCTCGGCCCGGCTCGTCACCGCAGCCCAGGCGAGGGCCGCGGCTGACCCCGCCGGTGCCCGCGAGCAGCTCGAGCGCGCCGCCGAGCTCAACCCCTTCACGGACCGGCCGTACCTGCTCGCCGCCGACATCGCCGCTCGCCAGGGTGAGAGCGAGGCGGCGCTGGCCGCGCTCGAGAGGGGCCGAGAGCGCGAGCCCGGTGAGTGGCTGAACTACGCCCTGGCGACGCAGTTCCTCTTGACCGAAGACCCCAAGCGCGCGGCGCGGGAGCTGCGCCGGGCGCGGGAGCTGAACCCGGGGGAGGATGACCTGAACGAGCTCGAGCGCCTTCTCAGGCGCTCGAGCTCGTCTGCTGTCCGCGACGGTCGCCCGCCGCGTAACTAGATCTTGTGGTCTGCCTCTACTGGCCGGTCTTGGCGGCGCGACGGATCACGAACCCGGCGCCAACGAGGCCGACGCCGATCGCGGCGAAGGCAGCGAGGTCGAGCCCGGTGAACGGCAGGCTGCTGGCGCTACTCGTCGGCGCCGCGTTGTCGCCACCGTTGTTCGACCCGCCCGCGTTGGACGCGGCGACCTCGAGCTGAACTGCGGGGTCATACTCGGTGTCGGTTGGGTCCTGGGCAAGTGCCGAGGTGGGTAGGGCCAGTGCCATCACAGCGACGGCCGCCACAAGCAGTACCCCTAGAGGCCTGCGGCTGGAACGGTTGGCTCGCATGGATTCCTTCCTTAGTGAAACGGTACGTACTCGTGTCGGTTGTCCCCGCGCCATCAGATGGGTGGCCGGAGCTCGCTGCACACTATAGCCCTGCCGGTCGGTCGGTGCAAGCTGCGCGCCGGCGAGGACGGCCTATCCCCCGCCGCGCGCAGGCGGTTGAACGAACTCCGCCACCCGTTCGACCTCCCGCTCGAGCGTGTGGTGGCGCGCGTATTCGCCGGCCGCTTCGGTGACCGCAGCTCGCTTCGCCGGGTCCTGAGCGAGATCTTGCAGAGCGGAGATCGCGGCGCCGACATCGCCCGGCGCGATCAGGATCGCCGCCGGCCCGACCGCATCGCCAATCCCTCCGACGTCGGTGGCGACCACCGGCAGGCGCGCCGCCAGCGCCTCGATGATCACCTGCGGCAGTCCCTCGGTCCAGGAGACGTGCAGGAGCATGTGGGCGTCCGCGTAGGTCTCACGCATCGCGTCGCCATGTTGGACGTAGCCGCGGAGCTCGGCCCGATCGGCGACCCCGAGCTGCTCGAGGCGCTGCCTCAGCGCCGCCTCCAGCGGGCCCTCGCCGCAGACGACGAGCCGCCAGTCGCGACCGTCGGCGCCCTGGAGCCCGGCCAGGACCTCGGCGAGCATCGCCGGGTTCTTCTCGGCGTCGAGCCTGCCGACGCTGAGGATCCGCAGCTCGCCCCGGTAGTCGCGACTGAGACCGGCGGCAGCGGCGACCTCGTCCTCGGATACGAGCGAGACCGCGATCTCGAGCACGCGCCGCGAGCGGCCGTAGCGCCGGGCGAGCGCCGGGCCGACGGCGATCACCGGACAGAAGCGCCCAATCGCCCGGTACGCCGCATCGAGGACCGCCGCCGCCGCGACCGGCAGCCGGCGGCCCGGGTAGCGGCTGCGCGTATAGGCGACCAGATCCTGCCGCACGCCGAGCACCAGCCCCCGCCGGCGCAGCGCCGCGAGTCCCGCGAAGACGAGCGCCAGCGGGTGCGGCCCGAGCAGCCAGCAGACATCGACGTCGTCGAGGCCGCGCCAGAAGGCGCGCACGGAGCGGGCCATGGCGAGGCCGGCGGAGAGCGGATGGGCGAGGCTCTCGTAGTACGGCAGGGCAACGAAGTCGACGCCGTCGGGGAGCCGGTACCGGGAGCTGCCGCCGCTGGGACGCATTCGGCCGAAGACGACGGTCCGCTCGATTCGCTCCGACAGCGCGGAGAGGAACAGCGCGAACGCGCGCTCCGCGTAGACGCCGTCCTCGTCCCGCGAATACGTATAGTCGGTGTACACGGCCAGCCGCATGGGCGCGTAGCGTACGCTGCACGGATTCCGGCGGCCGGGCGCTAAAGCCGGCGCGGCCGACGGTCGATCCGATAGACCGGGGCCGCCCCCCGTAATCTCTTCGCACACGAGTCCATTGAACGAACCGAGCCATACACCGCAGGGCTGGCTTAACCCCCAGGCCGAACAGAAGCCGTTGCAGCGCTTCATCGAGACGGTCCGCGAGCGGATCTGGCTGATCGTGGCGGCGGTCGCGGTGACCACCGCCTTCGCGGTCCTCTACGTGGCGACCGCCGACAAGGTCTACGAGGCCGAGGTCCAGATCGTGGTCAACGCGCTCGAGGACCCGGACGGAGCCCTCGCCGGAGTCGGTCTGCTCACCCAGTCGAACGACCCGCTGCGCGCGATCGAGACGGCCAGCGCGCTGATCAAGACCAACGCCGCCGCCGAGCTCGCCGCCGCCGAGCTGAACCTCGACGGCTCGCCGAGCTCGATCCTCAACAAGATCACGATCGAACCGGTCGCCGAGAGCGACGTTCTCAATATCACGGCCAGGTCCTCGACCGCCGAGGGTGCTGCTGCGCTGGCCAACGGATTCGCCGAGGCCGCGATCGCGAACCGGACGAAGATCCTGCACGACCGCATCGACGAGGAGCTGCCGATCCTCGAGGAGCGCCTGAAGGTGGCTCCGAGCGGATCGGTCGAGCGCGACAACGCCGCGCTCGTGGTCAACCGGCTGGCGACGCTGCGCGCCGGCAGCGACCCGAATCTCCAGATAGTCGAGCCGGCCCTCCCCCCGAACTCACCGGCCGCCCCACGGCCGGTGTCGAGCGTGATCGCGGGCGTCTTCGCCGGCCTGATCATCGGCCTTGGCGCCGCGTTCGCGCTCCAGGTGCTCGACCCCAGGCTGCGTCGAGAGGAACAGCTCCGGGCCCGGTTCCGGGTGCCGATCCTCGCGCGGGTGCCGCGCGAGGACGGGCCGAAGCATCTCCCACTGCGCTGGGATCGACTCTCAGGCGGCGGCACCGAGGCCTACCGGACGATGCGAGCGGCGCTGACCCGATCCGCGGGGAGCTCGGGATCGACGTCGATCCTGATCACCAGCCCGGGGCCGGGCGAGGGCAAGACGACATCGGCGATGAGCCTCGCCGCTTCGCTGGCGCTGACCGGCAAGCGCGTGATCCTGATCGAGGGGGACCTGCGACGCCCCGCGATCGGGCGTTCGTTCGGCCTCTCCACGACCCGGGGGGTTACCAGCGTGCTGGCCGGGGAGGCGACGCTCGCCGACAGCCTGCTGAGCACGCCGATCGGGGGCTTCGACCTGTGGCTGCTGCTGGCCGAGGAGGGCAGCGGGGAGTCCGCCGCCGAGCTGCTGGCGCTGCCCGCCGCGCAGGACATGGTCGCCGAGGCCAAGGAGCTGGCCGACTACGTGGTCGTCGACTCCCCCCCACTCGCCACCGTCGCCGACGCGCTGCCGCTGGCACGGTCGGCCGACGAGACGGTCCTCGTCGCAAGGCTCGGCTCCAGTCGTCTCGACCGGATCGAGGCCCTGGCGGAGCTGCTGGCGGACGCCGGCGTCAGGCCGACGGGCTTCGCCCTGATCGGCGTCGCACCGCAGGCCGAGAGCTACTACACGCATGCGCGGCACTCGTTCGGGACTCCGGCTTCGGTGCGCCCGGCTAGCGACCGCAGTCGAGAGCGGCCCGCCGACACAGTCGAACGAGCTTGAAGTTCTGGTTGCCGTCGTCGTTGCTGCCGTCCTGAGCAACGAACAGACCGTGAGGGAATCGTGGCCCCAGCGGCTCGGCGCTGACGTCGATGCCGTCGGTGTCCTCGGCGCCGTCGAGCTCGCCGTCGGTTAGCGCGTACGAGCCGGCGTATGAGCCGGAGCCGATCGCGTAGGTCGCGTAGGAGTCGTTGCCCTGGCTCGAGGCAACCAAGAGGTCGCCGCGGGCCCGGCGGATGATCGCGAGGCCCTCGACGTCGGCGACGAGCGGACCGCCGCCCGAGGTGGAGGCCACCCGGCTCGCCTGACTGCTCGTGCCGCCAAGCGGCAGGCGCCAGATCCCCGCCCGCTCCTCGGCGAAGTAGACCGTGCCCCGGCGCTCGTCGGCTACGCAGGCCTCGGCCGAGCCGTCGAACTCGAAGGCCCCCACCCTGCTAGCCCTCAGACGGTCGCCACGATCCTCGGTCACCCGCCACTGCTCGACCTCGCCGCGCAGCCCGGTGACGAAGAAGCCGAAACCCCGCCGCCGCCGGGTGTCCCGGTACATGCAGATGCCGTTGACGGCCAGATCCGGTGTCGCCACGCCGACCCTGCAGCGGCCTCAGGGTGCCGTCCCGGCGATCGATCCGGTAGAGATCGACAGCCTGGGTCGTGCGATTCGTGACCGCCGCCACCGCGATCCCGGGACTGCCCGCCAGGACGCGATCGCGCAGGTCGACGTTGTTGATCTCTCCATCCGCCCGGTACTGCAACTCGGCTCCGTCGAGGCCGTAGACGGCGATCCCCGCGCGCTTGTCGGTGCCGATCACCGTGCTGCGCTCCGGCCGCCGACGGTTGACCCAGATCGCCGGATCGTCGGCGGCGTCACCACCGCTTGGCACCGGATCAGTCTCGACCGCTGCCTGGACCTCGCGCGTGCCCGCGGGAGGGTCGGGTCCCGGTCCGAGATCGGACAGCTCGACGGCCGCGGCGACCAGCAGGCCGACGAGCCACGGCGAGGCCGGCGATCGCTCGCCCGCGAATGGCTAGTGCACCACCGCGTCGTCAGCCGTCGCGGCGGGACCCCGATCGAGTCCGAGCCCGGAGCGGGCAAGCGAGAGCAGCGCAACCAGGAACAGGGCTGATCCAGTCATCTCGAGCACCTCCTCCGGGAACGCCAGAGCGGAGCCGGGGTGGGTCGAGGGATCAACCGCCATCGCCAGGCCCCAGGCGGCCGCGCCGCCGATGAACATCCGCCGGACCGCGCGATTGCGCCAGACCCTGACCAGCAGGACCAGCCCGACGATCGCGGCCGTCACGATCAAGGGGGCGAGCAGAACCTGGGCCTCGATGTCGGTGGCCTTCTGCGCCCGGCCGTGGAAATCGACGATCTCGTCAACGGCGAGAAAGGCCACGACCAGTGCCATCCCCCACCAGGGCCAGGCGCTCCCCAGGCGCGCCTTCGGCGTGCTCGCGACGAGGACGGCGAGGCCTGCCATCGAGAGCAACAGCAGGCCGGAGAAGTAGGCGGGGAAGGTCAGCTCCTGGTTCAGGTCGAACCACTGCAGGGGATTCCGGAGCGTCCTGCACCGGCCCGAGGAACTCGCGGTCGAGGACTATCAGCAGGCCGCCGAGCAGCGCGAACAGGCCGATTGCGGCGCCCAGCGCCCTCGCAGCGGTCCCGACGCTGACCGCGCCGACCGCGCTCTCGGCGAGCCGGCGCGGGCCGCCCCGGTCGCCCCGGGCCTCCCAGGGCCTGGAACCAGGGGGAAGGGCGAGCAGGAGCGCGAGGGCGAGCAGCGCGCAACCGAAGAGCTCGAGGGAGGCCGAGACACCGTGCTGCCAGCGTCCACCGAGGGCCGCCTCGGCGATCTGAGCGCCGAGCCATGCTGCGCCTCCAGTTACCCACAGCGCCTGGCTCGGGCTGACCGAAGCAGCCGCGATCCGATCGCGATCGCGACGACGCCGATGAGCGCCGGGAGCTCCACCAGGGAGAAGCTCGGCAGCTCGAGCCATTCCGCCGCCCAGAAGTGCAGGCTCGTGGCCTGCTCGACCGCGAGCAGTGCGAGCAGTGCCGCCACAGCCCACCACGAAGCCAAGCCCCGCGAAGCGACCGGCTGCCGTGCTCCTCCCGAGCAGCCAAGCGGATCCGCTCGCCAGCGCCAGGAGGGCGGCGGCGAGCATCGTCGGAATCGTCCTCGGCTGCCCCATCGCGAATGCCGCGATTCCGACGCGGCTGAAGGCAACCAGCAGAAGTAGCGCGCCGATCAGGCCGGCGGCCCAGAGCGCCGCTCGGTCACGCGGGATCGCTGCGGTGCTGCGCTCGGCACCGAGCGGTGCGGGCGGAACCGGGCCAGGTTCAACTTGCGGCTTCATCCACCGCTCCTCCTCTCGTGCGGCCGACGGACCATCGCGTGCAGCGCCGTATTCTCGCATGGGGTACCACGAAAGTGTGATCGGCATCGGCGGACCCGGGCATTAGTCCGCCGAGAGGCCAAGCGGGGCGCGGGCTTGCAGGGGTGGCGAGCGCCGGCGGGTAATAATGAGGCGACGGCAGAGGTGTGAGCAGAACCAGACCGAAATCCCGCTTCCCCGTCCCGGCTCCCGTCGATACCGACGGTCCGGCTCAGCTCAACCTCGTCCTTGCTGGCCGAGCCGCCGGCCTGGCTGCCGGTGGCGCTCGTGGTGCCGATCTTTATCGCGCTCGGACTGATCGCCGGTCGCAATCCGGCGATCGCCGTGGTCCTCGCGCTAGGGCTCGTCTTCGTGCTCGTCGCGGTCAGTGATCTCGCAGCCGGCGTGGCGCTGCTCGTCCTCATCGTCTTCGTCGAGAGCTCGCCGGTACTGGCGGTCAGCGCCGAGAAGCTCTCGGGACTCGTGCTCGTGCTCGCCTGGGTGATTCGGATCAGCACTCAATCGAGCCGGCAGACACGCCTGATCTTCACCGACTACCCCGGGCTGTCCTACCTGTTCGTGCTCTTCCTCGGGTGGGTGCTGCTGAGCTCGACCTGGGCGGAGAACACGGCAGGTGCGTTCGACCAGTTCACCAGGTTCCTGCTGGTGTCGGTTCTCTTCGTGATCGTCTACACGGCGATCGAGACCCGGCGCCAGGCGATGATCGTGATCGGAGCGTTCATCGCGGGCACCGCGTACACAGCCGCCTACGGGCTGGTCAACAGGCCCTCGCTGGATACGGTCGAGGCCGGGCGGTTGGTCTCGACGATCGCCGACCCCAACTTCCTCGCGGCCAGCCTGATCGCCGGGATCGCGCTGGCCGGCGCCGGGATCGTCGCAGCGCGCGGCAAGCCCCTGCTCCAGTTCGGCGCAGCCGGCGCGTTGGCGTTCTGCCTCGCCGCCTTCGTGCTGACCGGATCGCGCGGCGGCATCGTCGGGCTCGCGGTCGCCCTGATCACGGCGGTGCTCGTCAGTGGCCGCTGGCGGGCTGTGACGACGGCTGCCGTTCTCGTTCTGGTGACCCTCGGGATCGGCTACTTCAGCCTCTACGCGCCCCCGGAGATCAAGGACCGGATCGACAGCGCGACGCAGGGCGAGGCCCGTCAGCAGGACGGCCGGGCCACGATCTGGATGGTCGGCTGGCGGATGGTCGAGGACAACCCGGTCCGCGGTGTCGGGGCCGGCAACTTCGAGGACCAATCCGTCAACTACGTGCTCGAGCCTGGAACGACCTACCGGACGGACAGGGTGATCGACAGGCCCGGTGTCTCTCACAACAGCTATCTCGGTCCACTCGCCGAGCTCGGCATCGTCGGCGCGCTGCTGTTCGTCTCGATCATCGGCTTCTCGGTCCTCTGCGCGTGGCGCGCCGCGAACCGATTCGCGCGAGCGGAGGACCTGCCGATGGAGGCGCTGGCCCGCGGGGTCGTCGTCGCCTCGGTCGGCATGCTCGCCGCCGGCTTCTTCATCAGCGCTGAGGCGAGCAAGCAGATCTGGCTGCTGCTGGCGCTCGGCCCGACACTGCTCACCATCGCCGCCACACGCGACGACCAGCGCACGAGCTAGCCGGCCCGGCGGATCCGGGACGCCGGGACGCCGTCGGCGAGGCCCGTGTAGATGCGCTCGATCTCGCCCACGGTGACGGAGATGTCGAACTCAGCCCGGCGCCGCGCCCTTCCGGCCGCGCCCATCGCCGCGGCGCGAGCTGGATCATCGAGGATCCCGGACACGGCTGACGCTAGTCCGGCGGGATCGCGCGGCTCGACCAGCAGGCCCTGCTCCCCCGGGGCGATCAGGTCCGGCACGCCGCCGACGCGCGTGGCGACCACCGGCAGGCCCGCCTCCATGTACTCGAGGATCGAGAGCGGCGTGCCCTCGAAGTCGGAGCAGCAGACGCCGACGTCGAAGGCCTGCAGCACGTCGGGGATGTCGCTGCGATGACCGACAAGCCTCACCGTCGCGGTGAGCCCGAGCTCGCTCGATCCGCCGCTCGAGCATCTCCGCCTCGGAGCCCGAGCCGACGATCAGCACCTGCAGGTCGGGAAACCGACGGCTGAGCGGAACAGCGGCGTCGACCAGGACCTCCAGGGCCTTCTGCGGGCCGGAGCGCGCAGACGGTGCCGACAACCGGCGCCCCCGGATCGATCCCGAGCTCCGAGCGCACGTCGGCTCCGCTCGGCGCGGCCGGGGTCGGAATCCCATTCGGTACGAAGATCAGCTTCGACGGGTCGATTCCCTCGATCTCGATCATCCGCCGCCGGTCCTCGCGTGAGACGGCCAGCATCGCGTCCACGTTCCTCGCGATCAGCCGGCGGTCGAGGAGCTTGCGCAGCCGCTGGCCCTCGAACGACCAGGTGTGCTCGTGTGCGATCACCACGGGCGTTCCGGCCAGCGGCCCGAGGATCGCCGCCCAGACGTTGGAGCCGAACTTGTGCGAGTGCAGCACGTCGACCCGCTCCCGCCGCAGGAGGGACAGCAGCGGCCGCCAGGCCGCGAGATCGACGGCCGAGCGCCGCGGCAGGCCGACGAATCGCACGCCGGCATCGGCGAGGGCGGCGAGAACCTTCTCGGCCGCCGGATCGCGCGCCTGCGCCCCCGACCACCTGCTGACGCACAGCGTGCGCTCGAACCGCTCCGGGTCGAGCCGGCTGACGATCTCCCTCGCGAGACGCTCTCCGCCCCCAGACAGGCCGATCCCGTCGACCAGGGTGACCACACGCAGCTTGGCTGTTGACCGGTTCGCCTCCATCTAGGATCCCGCGGGCATCATGATCAGTTCAGCCGCCGACAGCCGATTGCGCCGGGGAGCGCAACCCGCGTCCCCCGGAAAGCCGAGCGCCCTTGGCACGTCCGGTAGCTTCTCAGCCCCCGTCGGCTCGCGCGTCGTCGCCTCCGACCCGCAGGGCTACTACGTCGATCTGCGATCGAAGGCGATTTCGCCAGAGCGGCCGCCGGTCTGGTACCGGCGCGGCTCGCCGCGACCCCACGTCGCCCTGATCCAGTGGGGCCTGGGCTGCCATGAGCGCTGGCTCGCCGACGAGGGTGATGAGTGGCTCGCGGCGGCCCGCTGGGCGGCCGACGAGCTGCTCGAGCTGCAAGCGCGCGGGGGGCCTCAGGCGGGCGGCTGGATCCACGACTTCCCCTACAAGCACACCTACTCGCTGTCGCCGCCGTGGCTGTCGGGCATGGCCCAGGGCGAGGGCGCCAGCCTGCTGGTCAGGGTCCATCGCGCAACGTCCGAGCAGCGCTACGCCACCGCGGCGATCAGCGCGATGGCACCGATGGGAAGGCCGGTCTCCGAGGGCGGCGTGGCGACGACGCTCGGTCCGGGCCGAGTGCCCGAGGAGTACCCCACGACTCCCGCCTCACACGTGCTCAACGGCTGCATCTTCGGCCTCTGGGGCTGCTACGACGTCGGCGTCGCGCTCGCGCGATGGCGCAGCGGCGGCGCTCGCGCAGGAGGGCATCGACGCCCTGGCCGACTCGCTCGAGCTCTACGACACCGGCTGGTGGTCACGCTACGACCTGTTCCCACACCCGTTGACCAACCTCGCCAGCCCCGTCTACCACCGCCTGCACATCAACCAGCTCCGGGCGATGGCGCTGATCGACGCCGACCCGCGGTTCGGGGCGACCGCCGACCGCTTCGAGCGCTACGCGTCCTCATCGCGGAACGTCGCGCGGGCCTACTCGCTCAAGGTGCTGTTCCGGGTCGCAGTGCCCCGAAACCGCTGGCTCGCCCACCGCCTCCCGTGGAGCCGCGATCGATGAGCGACGTGCTCGTGCTCTGCTACCACGCTGTCAGCGCGGACTGGCCGGCGGGGCTCTCGGTGACACCGGAGCGGCTGGAGCGCCAACTCGCCGGGCTCCTCGCGCGCGGCTACGAGGGGGCAACCTTCGGCGACGCCGTGCTTCGGCCGCGCGCGGCGCGGACGCTCGCGGTCACCTTCGACGATGCCTACCGCTCGGTGCTCGAGCTCGCCCGGCCGATCCTGCGCGACCTCGGGATCCCCGGGACCGTGTTCGTACCGACCGCGTTCGCAGGCAGCGAACGGCCGATGGCCTGGCCGGGGATCGACCACTGGCTCGGCGGCCCGCACGAGCACGAGCTCGTGCCGATGTCGTGGGAGGAGCTCGGCCGGCTGGCCGAGGACGGCTGGGAGATCGGGTCGCATACGCGCACCCATCCCCGGCTCCCGGAGATCGATCGGGCCGCGCTGCGTGAGGAGCTCGAGGGCTCGCGGGCGGAGTGCGAGGAGCGCCTGTCGACCACCTGCACGTCGCTCGCCTACCCGTTCGGCGATCAGGACGCGGCCGTTGTCGAGGCGGCACGAGAGGCTGGGTACGAGGCTGCGGGCGCCTTCGCGGGCCGGGTACGCTCGCCCTCGGCCCTGCGCTGGCCACGGGTCGGCATCTACCATGCCGACGGCGACCTCCGGTTCAGGCTCAAGGCGTCGCGGGCTATCCGCCGCCTGCGAGCCTCCCGCGCATGGCGGATCCGGTTTCTGGCAGGACGTCCCGGCGGCTGAGCAGCTGCTGCGCTTCACAGTTCCTTTACCACCGCTTTCGAACGCACGCCTAGGGTGACGCCGTGGCTCCGTCGAGCAAGCATCTCAAAGACCCAGCGGCCGGATATCGCGCCGCCCGGCGGCGGGTCCGCCGGCGTCTCGGCCTCGGCCCGCCGCAGCCGCGCGGCTGGAGCGTTGGCCCGCCCGATTTCGTCGGCGTCGGCACGCAGCGGTCGGGAACGACGTGGTGGTACCGGCTGATCTGTGACCACCCGGGGGTCGCCCCCGGGCCCGGCAAGGAGAGGCACTACTTCGATCGACTCAACGAGCGCGCCCTCAGCGAGGCTGATGTGCACGCCTATCATCGGCTCTTCCCGCGGCCCCCCGGTGCCATGACCGGGGAGTGGACGCCCCGCTACATGCATGATGTCTGGACCCCGGCTCAGCTCGCTCGGGCGGCGCCGGACGCGAGGATCCTGGTCCTCCTTCGCGACCCCTGGGCCCGCTTCCGTTCCGGCCTCCGGCACGAGTGCCGCGCGCTCGGCAGACAGCTGCGGCGGGACCGAGGCGGATACCTGAAGGCAACGATCGTCGGCGATGCTCTCAGCCGCAGCCTCTACGCGAGACAGCTGCAGCGCCTGTTCGCGCAGTTCGACCGCTCGCAGGTTCTGGTCCTGCAATACGAGCGCTGCTGCCGGGACCCGGTCGGCGAGCTGCGGCGCACCTATGACTTCCTCGGGCTCGATCGGGAGGTCCTGCCGGCATCGATAGGCGACGTGGTCATCCCGGCCCCCACCCGGACCGGCGACGACGATCTCTGGTCGAGCGCGCGAGCTGAGATCGCTGAGGACGCAGTGGAGGTTGGACGACTGGTGCCCGAGATCGATCTCGACCTCTGGCCGTCGGTAGCCTCAACCCCCATCGAGGCAGCTCTGGAAAGCGCCTAGTGCCGACCGCCTCCCGGGCGTCGGCCCAGGCTACGCATCCTCGCCGCGGGCAGGGGGCCGCGCGCGCGGCTCGAGCCCGGCGCTATCGCGAAGCCGAGCCTGCTCGGCGCCCTCGACCGGAGATACGAGCTCGTCGGAAGCGTCGAGCCACGGCTCGGCAGGCTGGCCCGCGGGGTCAGCGTGGTGCGCTACGTGCACCCCGATCGCGACGCGTGGCGGGCACGGGCAGGGCTGAATCCAGGCGCATTTCGGCGGTTGACGGCCGACGCCGAGCGGCGCCTCGCAGACTGGGTGGGCGGCTACGACCTGATCATGCTGATCCAGACCCTGTTCTCGCTCGGGCCGGCGGTCGACCGGCGCGACTACACGATCTTCACCGACAACATCTACTCGCTGACGGCGAGGTTCTATCCCGCCTGGGCACCCCTGGGGCGGCGCGACGGGGCCGAGCGGGCGCGGCTCGAGCAGGAGACCTGCCGCGGAGCGCGCTGCATCTTCGCCACCAGCGACTTCCTGCGTGACGCGCTGCTCGAGGACTATGGATGCGAGCCGGGCAGGGTTGTGCGCGTTGGGCTCGGAGCAAACGCGCTGAAGCGGTCGCTGGCCGAGAAGCGCTACGACTCCCAAGCGGCTCTCTTCGTCGGCGCTGACTTCGAGCGCAAGGGCGGGGAGACCCTGCTCGGCGCTTGGCGATCGGTGCGAGAGCGCCTGCCGAAGGCGGAGCTGTGGATCGTGGGGCCGAGGTCCCGGGCGCCGGCGGCAGCGCGGCAGCGCGGCGTCCGCTGGCACGGGTTCGTCTCGGACCGCGAGCAGCTCGCCGATCTGTACAGCCGGGCGCAGGCGTTCGTGCTTCCGTCGCTGTTCGAGCCCTTCGGCCGGTCGGTGTTCGAGGCGATGGGCCACGGGCTGCCCTGCATCACCACCGACCGGGGCGGCATCGGGGAGAGCGTCGAGCCGGGCATCGACGGCCTGCTCGTCCCGGCGGCAGATCCAGCGTCGCTGGCGGACGCGCTCGTCAGGCTTCTCGGCGACTCGGAGCTAGCCGGGCGGATGGGGTCGGCCGGGCATCGGAAGGTCCTCTCCCAGTACACGTGGGACGCGGTCGTGGCTCGCATGGCTCCGCACATCGAGGCGTCGGCTCAGAGCGGCTGGACTGCATCGACGACGGGATCAGCGCAGACATGACCAATCGTCAGACCGTGGAACTGGTGTTCATCAGCGGCACGGACTCCGAAGCCGGCCGACTCGTTGCCGAGCAGCAGGCCGACCCGGGCGGACTGCCCCTCACGGTGGGCTTCCACGCCGAGCCAGGCGGACTGCCCGATCTGCTCGAGGGAAGGGTTGGGCTCGAGGGCTTCGCATCCCGAACCCGAGATCGCTGGTGGGGCGTCGATGCGCAACTGCGCTCATCGGCAGGCGAGGACCTCCTCGAAGGCGCCCTCGCGCGGCTCGCCGCCGACTACCGGAGCGACCCGATAGCCGCCGCGCGGCGACTCTTCTTCGAGCTGACTTCGCCGCTGGCGCGGCGATGCAAGGTGCGCGCGTTGGTCGAATACAGCGACCAGAACCTTGTTCACGCACAGATCCTCCATAGCCTGCTGCCGGACGCCCGCTTCGTCAGCGCAGTTCGCGATGGGCGCGAGGCAGCCTTGGCCCTGGTGGCGCAGGGCGAAGTCAGCGACCCGGTCGAAGGGCTCGGGGTCTGGCTGCAGCGCGTGCGCGAGCTCGACGTCGGCGTTCATGGAGAGGAGGACGGCGAGCCCTACGAACTCCCCACCGACCGGCTCGACGTAGTGGTGCTCGAGCGGACCGGCGGACCAGCGGAGGTGTCGAGAGTCGATCGGCTCCGCCTCGAGCGCCGCTACTCGCGCGCCCTCCAGGCGCTGCGACGCGAGGGGGTACACTGCGCAACGAGTCTCATCGTTGCCGACGAGCGCTCCCCCCCTTCGCGGTAAGCTCGCCGCTCGTGCGAACTCTGACGAAGCGAGCCCGGCCCGGCGTTGCCGGTACGACGGCCGAGGTACCCACCGCGTTGCCGAACTTGGTCGTGATCGGTGCGCAGAAGTGCGGAACCACCGCCTTGAACCACTACTTGGAACTCCACCCGGAAATCGCGATGTCGAAGCCGAACGAGCTCAATTACTTCATCGAGCGACGTAACTGGTCTCGTGGCATCGACTGGTACCAAAGGCACTTCGATCCCGCGACTCCGGTCCGCGGGGACCAGTCACCGAACTACACGATCTATCCCCATGATCCAGGCGTCCCTGAGCGCATGCACGAGGTGATCCCGGATGCAAAGTTGATCTACATGATCCGTGATCCCCTGAAGCGGATCGGAGCTCATTGGGTCCACAACTACGCCAAGTACCGCGAACGCGGCACCGCCGCCGAGACGATCATGCACGCCTACACGACCTACCTGATCCGGAGCATGTACTTCATGCAGCTGCAGCGTTTTCTCAAGCACTACGACCGGTCCAGGGTCCTGGTCGTGGAGCAGGACGACCTGCGTGACCGGCGACTCGAGACGCTGCGCGGCATCTTCGACTTCCTCGGCGTCGACCCCGAGTTCGATCACCCGGATTTCCGGCGGCTGCGGCACGTAACGGCCCGTAAGAAGCGCCAGACGCGGTTGGGGATGTTCGCCCAGCGGGTGCGCCCCGGCGCCAGCCTCGACCCCAACCTGCGTCCGGCGCGGGTCGCTGCGGGTCGACCCCGATCCCGGGTGCCGCCGTCGAACTACCGGGCGTCCTCTGGTCACCCCTGGACAAGGGAGTCAAGGCCTGGGGGAAGCTTCAGCGGCCGATCGAACGACCGGACATCGGAGAGATCCTCGATCCGGAGGTCCTCTCCGTGCTGCGAGACGACGCGCGAGGTCTGCAGTAACTCACCGGCCGCAGCTTTGAGCACTGGACCATCCGGACCTGAGCCGCGAGGGGCGCTGCATGCTTAGGGGGTCCGGGTTTCTTCATCATCGGCGCGCCCAAGTGCGGGACGACGGCCATGGCCGACTATCTCGCCCAGCACCCGGAGGGGGGAATAGCCGCTCGGAAGGAGTCCCACCTCCTTCTCGGCGACCCGGCACCGCGGCTCGCGATGTTCGGCGTTATCGGCGGCCCGCTGGCCTTCGCCTCGCCGACCGCAGTGCTGTTTGGCGCTTGGGATCAAACCAGCGGGGCAGCATTCATCCTCACGGTGCCGGAGATCGTCTTCGAGGCGTCGTTCGCGATCTATCTGATCGTGAGGGGGTTCAGCCCTTCTCGGGTTCTTTCGGGACAGCCGGCAACATAGGCTCAGGATCCATGCCGGGGCCCTCGCCGCGTATGAGTGCAGCTAGGCCACTCCGGTATTACCGCGGCTCGGTCCCCCGGGCGGATGCTCAGACCGACCAGTCGTCGAACGGTTGTCCGGTGAGAGCGCGGAGTCGCTCCGCCTCGGGCTCAAACTGCCGCACGAGCCGCTTGCGGAGGGGCCCTCCGAGGTCGGGGCGCACCTCACGAGCCCCAAGGAGGCGTCTAAGGCGGGGCCGGATTCGCACTCGGATTGACGCAGGGACCGCGTGACGATAGGCGTCACCCACGCTGCTCTTCGTAAACCGATGCGTGGTCGCTCCGAGGCGAACGTGGTCGGCCGAACGGACCAGGCGCTCGCGATGGTATTCGTCGACCCAGTAGCGCGAATCGGCGCCGAGGTGCTCAAAAATTCGGGCGAGTGCCTGCCTTCGAGCGTCGCGAAGCTCGCGTGAGCTCATCACCATTATCGCCGACATGTCGAAATGATTCAGGAATGCCTCGAGCTGGGTCGCGTAGCAACTGCCGGCGATGTACTCGTTGTCGGGGTCCGACGTATCTAGGGCCTCGCCGATCGAGCGCTCCTCCCTATGGGCGGTGACCCGTCCCGCAAAATGCGAGACCGCACGATCGATCGGATCGCGGACCAGGTAGATGAAACGGGCGTGGGGAACGAGCTCTGCTATGCGCTCGGGAACTTCGGCGTAGGGGTGGGTCGAAGCAAGCGAGTAGTGAGTCGAGGACTCACCTCGAATGCGGCGGTAGTCGGGAAACATCGCGCGGTAGGATTCCGCCCCCGCTAGGTAGTCGGTGCGGCTCATCACGTGTGGCTCCTTCGGTTCGGTCATCGCGATCTCCGGGTGGAGCGAGAGGTAATGATGCAGCGATGTAGTCCCGGTCTTTGGCGCACCGATCAGAAAGAAGGTGGGAAGCAGTAATTCGCCCATCGTCTGCGACGATCTTAGACCCCAGGTCCCGGTGAATGTCCGACTGGCCAGCATGTATGAGTTCTGGACCCCGGCCTCGCTCGCTCGGGCCGCTCCGGGCGCAAAGATCCTGGTCTTGCTACGCGACTTGGCCCTCTCGGCGCAGGGCCGGACCGGCGACCCGATCGCCGGAGTCGGGCTCTGGATCAAACGCGTGAGAGAGCTCGACGCCGGTGTTCAGGTGAGGAGGACGGGGAGCCCTACGAGCTACCTGCCGACCGGCTCGACGTCGCCGTGACCGAGCGGACGGGCCGTCGCGACGAAGGGCTGTCGAGAGTCGAGCGACTGCGCTCGAGCGCCGCTACTCGCGTGCTCTCGACAGGCTGCTTAGCGAGGACCCGCACTGTGCCGCACGCCTCCTCGAGGCCCACGAGCGTCCCGCTCAGAGCCGGTAATCTGGCGCCCGTGAGAGCGACGGCGGAGCGAGGAAGAACCGGCGGCAGCGCGGGTGAGGATGCGACGGCGGTGCCGAACCTGGTCGTGATCGGCGCCCAGAAGCGCGGAACAACGGCCCTGAACCAGTATCTCGACCTCCACCCCGAGATCACCATGGCGATGCCGAATGAGCTCAACTACTTCATCGAACGACGCAACTGGGCTCGCGGGATCGACTGGTACAGGCGGCAGCTCGATCCCGCGGCACCCGTGCGCGGCGAGCAGTCCCCCAACTACACGACCTACCCACACGACCCCGGCATTCCAGAGCGGATGAGCCGGGTGAGTTCCCGATGCAAGTCTCGTCTACATGATCGGCGACCCGCTGAAGCGGATCGGAGCCCATTGGGTCCACAACTACGCCAAGCACCGCGAGCGTGGAAGCATCGCCAAGACGATCGTGCACCCGTACACGACCTACCTCGTCCGCAGCATGCACTTCATGCAGCTCCAGCGCTTTCTCAAGCACACGAAGGATCCAGGGTGATGATCGTCGAGCAGAACGATCTTCGCGACCGCCGGCTCGAGACGCTGGGGCGCATCTTCCAGTTTCTCGGCGTCGACCCCAAATTCGAGCATCCCGCCTTCGAGAGCCTGCGGCAGGTGACGTCCCGCAAGCGGCGCCAGAGCCGGCTCGGCATCTACGCCCAGCGGGTCCGCCCCGGGGCCAGCCTCGATCTGAACCGGATTCCGCCCCGGGCCGGTAGCGGTCGTTCCCGGCCCGGCGGCGTCTCCGGGAAGCTGCCGCGGTTTCTGTGGTCCCCGCTTGACAAGGGAGTGAAGGTCTGGGGGAAGGCCAAGCGTCGGATCGGACGCCCCGACATGGAGGAGATCCTCGATCCCGAGGTCATCTCGGTGCTAGGCGAAGACGCCGAGCGCCTCAAGGAGTTCACCCGGCCGCGGCTTCGAGCACCTGACGATCTGGGCCTGAGCCGCAAGGAGCATCTGATGACCAGGGGTCCGGACTTCTTCATCGTCGGTGCGCCGAAGTGCGGCACGACGGCGATGGCCGACTACCTGGCCCAGCACCCGGACGTGGGCATGGCCGCCCGCAAGGAGACGCACTTTCTCGTCGGCGATCTGGCGCCGCGGCTCGCCCTCCGAACGGCCGCGACTGAGCCGTGACGACTACATGTCGCTGTTCGCCCCCGTCCAGGACAGGCGGCGCCTCGGCGAGGCCTCGGTCTGGTACCTGTACTCGCCGACGGCGGCTCGCGAGATCGAGCGGTTCTGCCCGGAGGCGCAGATCATCATCATGTTTCGGAACCCGGTCGAGATGCTGCCCTCGTTGCACTCCGAGTTCGTGCACCAGGTGATCGAGCCGGTCGATGACTTCGAGACGGCCCTCTCCCTGGACGAGGAGCGGATTCGGAGCGGGACGCCGACCGGCTTTCCGCCACACTCCTATCGCGACGCGGTCCGTTACGCCGAGCAGGTCGAGCGCTACCTCGAGGTCTTCGGCCGTGAGCGCGTCCACGTGATCATCTACGACGATTTCCGCGACGATCCGCTCGCAGCGTTTCGCACCACCTGTGAGTTCCTCGGCGTCGACACCGGCTTCGCCCCCGAGATCAAGGTCGTCAACCCCAACCGCCGGACCAGGAGCAGGCACCTGCAGCGCCTGGTCCGAAGGCCCCCGCCGCGGCTGCGAGCGCTTCTGCACTCCGTCACCTCGCAGAGCTTGCGAACGCGCCGGCGTGCTGCTGAGGCGGCTGAACCGAACAGGTGTCCCCCGCGACCCGCTTCCGGGCCGCGTCGCCGAGTCCCTGCGACCGGAGGTCGAGCGTGAGGTCGCGGCCCTCGGCGAGCTCCTGGACCTGGACCTGAGTCGCTGGCTCCGGCCTCGCCGAGGCGGAGCAGCCCGAGCGCCTCGCGAGGTGAGGGCCGACCGCGGCAGCGAAGTCCGTTCAGGCGGCCGCAGCGGGCGTCGCTATTCTGATTCTGGATGGCTCGCCGCCCCTTCATCCTGCTCCTCGTGGGGCTGCTGATCGTCGCCGGCGCGGTCGTGGTCTATGCGGGTGAGCGGGGGCGCGAGAGACCGGGCCCGAAGGGAAGTGCGGGTGTGGCCTGCGACGAGATCGCCCAGCCCGACGGAGCGGCCGAGGCCTTCGTAGCCTCGCTCGACCCCGGTGAGACCGGCTGCTTCAGGGAGGGGACCCACAGCGCCGACGACGTGATCACCCTGTCCTCTCCGAACGTGACGCTGACCAGCTACCCCGGGGAGCGGGCGACGCTCGCGGGACGGCTCGTGATCAGTCGAGAGGCCGACGGGGCAACGATCGAGGACCTGACCCTCGACGGCAGCTCCGGGGACGGACCGAGCCCGACCGTGAACGCGAACGATGTCGTCTTCCGCGGCAACGACGTGACCAACGGGCACCGGGGGATCTGCTTCGTGCTGGGCGACGACCGCGTACGGTGAGGCCGATGGCACCCTGATCGAGAACAACCGGATCCACGACTGCGGCCGGCTGCCGGCGACCAACCACGACCATGGGATCTACGTGGCTCATGCCTCGGGAACGGTGATTCGCGACAACCTGATCTACGGCAACGCCGACCGGGGAATACAGCTCTATCCGGATGCGGACGACTCGCTCGTGACCGGCAACGTGATCGACGGTAACGGCCAGGGCGTGATCATCTCCGGCAACGAGAGCAGCGCCTCGGAGAACAACCTGATCGAGCTCAACCTGATCACCAACTCGACCATTCGCTACAACGTCGAGTCGCACTGGCCTGGGCCGGTCGGCAGCGCGAACGTCGTGCGACGGAACTGCGTGTTCGGCGGCGCCCGCGACGACGGCCAGGGCGGAATCGAAGCTCCGGCCGAGGGCTTCGAGGCGAGCGACAACGTGGTCGCCGATCCGCTGTACGTCGATCCGGAAGCGGGCGACTTCGCGCTCGAGGACGGCAGCCCGTGCGCCGAGCTCGGCGCCTGACCGGCTGCGACGGGCGGCAGGACGCCCCGGCATCAGACGGCATGCGATCAGACGTCGGACGGCGTCGGCTCGGAGACCTCGGGGCCGGGACGACCTGAGCGCCGGGCTGAGGAGACCAGGGTTCGCAGCTCGCCTGGGAGGCCCGGCCTGAGGATCAGCAGGGCGGAGAGGTAGACACGAGCTCCCAGCGCGCTCTCGAGCGCGAGCAGCGCGAGCCCGAGCCTCGTCCCGTGGCTGGCCGCATCGATCACCAGGGTTTCGAGCGGCAGCAGGACCGCGACCATCAGCAGCGCCGCGAGCAGCTGGGGCACGATCGCGCCGAACATCGCGCGCAGCGGGATGTCCATCGCGCGATGCGCGCGGAGGATCGAGTACCACGCACTGGCGATCGCGTCGACTGACACGCCGAGCGCGACGCCGATCAGCCCGAACGGTGGGGTCAGCGCTGCCATCGCGATCACGCCGGCGACCACGCCGACGATGTTCGCCCGAGTTCGTTCCGGTGGTCGGCCGCTGCCCTTGAATCCCTCGCCGATCACCTGCGCGACGGCCTGGGCCGGGAATGAAGAGCGCCAGGGCCCGCGTCGCCTCGCCGGCCTCGGCCCACCGCTCACCAAAGACGATCACCGCAGTCGGCTCACCGAGGGCGACCAGAAGGAACCCGATCGGCATCGCGGCCGTGACCATCCAGCGCAGGGAGCGCAGGAGGGCAGGCCCGAACCGCTTCGCGTCGTCCGAGATCCGGGAGAAGGCAGGAAAGACGACGTAGGAGACGCCGGCCACCAGAAACGCGAAGGGGGTCGAAACGATCCGGTTCGCGTACTGGAACTGGCCGAGGGCCGCGGTGCCGACGAAACCGCCGGCGACTGCGATCGGGATCCTGTCACCGATCCGCCGCACGGCCGATCCGGCCAGCACATGGCGGGCGTAGCCGATCAGCTCACGCCAGGTCGCGACCGAGGCGAGCCGCAGGTTCGGGCGCCACCGCGCGAGCCCCCAGGTCAGGCCGAGGTCGGTGATGACCGATGCGTACTGGCCCACGACCAGGCCCCAGACGCCCATCCCGGAGGACGTGGCGACGATCGCGCCGACGCTGAAGGCGACCGCCGACACCGGCTCGACGATCAAGCGGCGCAGGAACGAGAAGCGGCGCTGAAGCAACGCGTTTGGCACCGTCCGTGCCGACTGGAGAAGCAGAACCCCCGCCATCGCAGCCGCCACGGCGGCAACCGTGCTGCTATCGAAGAACAGGCCGATCAGCGGCGACGCGGCGAGCGCGGCGAGCGAGATCATGCACGCCGGCGAGGAGCGTCGCGACGACCGCGGTGGAGGCCGCCTCCTCGAGTCGGTCGCGACGGTGGATGACGGCGGCTGACATCCCGGAGCCGGCGAAGAGCAGCCCGATCCCGACCAGGATCGAGCCGGCGGTGAACTGTCCCAGCTCGACGGGCGTGACCAGGCGCGCCAGCACGATGTAGGTGCCCAGGGTGATGCCCCGGGCGAGCAGGAAGCCGCCCCCGGAGTAGGTGACGCCGCGGATCACCGTCCCGGTCAGGCCGGTCCGCCTCTTACCCTCCTGGCCCTCAGGTGCGTTCATCGTTCTCCAACGGCGCACGGCCTCTGGGCGGAGCCGACGATGATCGGTCGATCGATCTCCGGCAGGCTCATCGGCCCGAGCAGACTAGCGAGTGCGGCTGCGGCGCTAACGCCGGACGAGCCGCTCGCGGGGGAACGGCTTGCTCAGTACCGGCCCCTCCGGGACCGTCTCGCCCCCGTAGCCCAGCTGCTCGAGCTGATCGCCGATCAGGTCGTCGAGCATCTCGACCTCCGCGGGCTCGAACGCCTCGCGCCAGCGGAAGTTCATGTCGCGGAGATCAACCCGCTCGGCGAGGAACTCGTGAGCCTCGGCGGAGACCGGTAGGCCGCAGAACTCCGTCATCTCGTCGAGCGCAGCTTCGGGAGCGGCGACGAAGTCCTCGTAGCGGAGCTCGGCGTAGCGCCCGCCCGCCAGCCGCCGGGCCTCGTCTCGCGCGTTGCGGATGATCGCCCGCCACTGCAGCGCTGCCAGCGCGAGCGGAGCCTGATCGCGCGCCCGCCAGCGGCCGAGATCCTCCTCGGTGAGTCCACCGCTCCAGGCGACCTCGCGCTCGCGCCAGGTACCGCCCCAGAAGTGGACGTCCAGCAGTGAGCGCACCACCGCCCGGCCGTCGCGGACCACGTGGACGAAGCGGGCGTCCGGGAAGATGCTGGACAGGTACGCGATCCGCGCCGGGCCCGTGATCTTGGTCGCGAACCTGGCCTTGCGCTGGTAGCGGAGCAGCTTCTCGACCAGCTCTCGCATCTCCCGCGCCTCCGAGGGGGTCGCCTGCTGGTCGCGCAGGAAGTCGAACAGGAAACGCTCTCCGCAGTACCGCTCCCAGACACCGTACGCCTCGGACGGCCCGACCCGGAGCTTCTCGAGCCGGCGGCGACGACGATCGGAGCGATCGATCGACTTCCGGAGCCCGCTGTTGACGTCCGCGAGTCGCGCGAGCACCGTGACCGAGGGCCAGCCCGGCAAGCGACTCAGGTGCTGGGTGAACCAGGCGAGATCGGATCGCGCGGCGAAGGTGTTGAAGACCAGCGTCGTGCCGCTGCGTGGGGCGCCGACGACGATGATCGGTCGGTCGATCTCCGGCAGGCTCATCGGCCCGGGCAGGCTAGCTTGATGTGTCCACGGGCGCTAACCACGGACGACCCGCTCGCACCGTCGCACCCGGTCCTTGCGGTCGACGATCGCAACGTCGCGCCCGCGGCCACATCGAACCATGTCACGCATGCCGTCAGCGGCGTGGAGCCGGTCGCGACCGCTGTCGCCGAGCAGGCAATCCCGCCCCGGACCGGCCTTGATCCGGTCGTTCCCGCTCCTCGCGCGGATTCTCTGGCTGCCGGGCCCGCCGACCATCCGATCGCGGGCGCGGGTCCCGACCAGCAACTCGCTCTTGCCCGCGGTCCCGCCGCAACGGGAGGGCCGCCCACCACCCTTGCTGCCCCTGCTCGCCGGCAGACGCGACAGCAGCTCGCCACAGGCGGCGGTTGCGGCCGCGGAGTTGGCCCGCCCGCCGGCGACCGGCTCGGCGATCACGTTGTCGCTGGCGCTGGCCCCGCTCATCGAGGGCTTGATTCCGCTGCCCTCGGGTGAGCCGCTGTACTTGCTGCTGGTCGACCAGACGCAGTTGCGGCGGGCGACGTTGCCGCTGCCGGTCGGGCCCTGCCAGTGCGACTCGACGTTGTAGCGGATCGTCGAGTTGCTGATCACGTTGCCCTCGACGACGTTGCGGTCCGACGACGAGCTGCTGCCGCCGCCGAAGATCACGCCCTGGCCGTTGCCGTCGATCACGTTGCCGGTGACCAGCGAGTCGTCGGCGTCGGGGTAGAACTGGATGCCGCGATCGGCGTTCGCGTAGATCAGGTTGCCGCGGATCACGGTCTCGCGCGCCTTGGCGACGTAGATCCCGTGCTGGTGGTTGGTGGCCGGGAGCTCGCCGCAGTGGTGGATCTCGTTGTTCTCGATCAGCACCCCCCGCGGTGCCGACTCGCCCGGGTAGTCGTCGATGTGGACGCAGATCGCCGTGTTGTCGTTGGTGATCTCGTTGCCGCGCAGGACGACGCGGTCGGCGTAGATCAGCGGACCGAGCAGATCGTCGGGGTTGCGGCCGTCGAGCAGCAGGTTCTCGACGACGGCTCCGTCGGCGCCGGCGTTGAACCGCAGCCTGCCGCGCAGCGTCGCCCGCTCGCCCGGGTAGCTGGTCAGCTTGACCCCGGGGGTCGAGACCTTGAACTGGTCGGCGACGTAGGTCCCCGAGCGCAGGCACCCGATCTCAGCCGGCTCGAGGCGGTCGAGCAGCTCGTCGACGGTGGCCAGCGGGGCGGCCAGGGTCCCCTGGGCCTGGTCGGAGCCGCCCGGGGAGACGACGTGGTCGCAGTTGTCGGACTGGGCGGTGGCGAACGGCACGAACAGCGCGATCGTCGCCCCGACGGCGGCGACGATCGCTGAGAGCACGAGGGTGGTCGTTGGCGAATGACCGCGGGACATCGGGGTGATATCGACGGCCGTCGTGCCCGAACGGCAGTCCCGCGACTGTTCCTGGACGTTCGTCCAGGGGCTGCACGAAGGCGCCCAGACTCCCTGTTGCAGACGTCTCTACCTGAGGACGACGCGCTCGCAGCCCTGAACGCGGTCCCTGCGATCGACGACCGCCGTGTCACGACCGCGACCGCATTGGACCAGGTCCCGCCTGCCGTCTGCCGCATAGAGGCGATCGCCCCCCGCCCCGCCAAGCAGACAGTCGCGTCCGCCGTCGTCGCCGATCTCGTCGTTGCCGGCTCGGCCCTTGATCCGATCTCTGCCGCGATCACCGATCAGCTGATCGCCGCGGCGGCTGCCGATCACGCTGTCGCTGAAACCAGCGGAGGCGCAGCCGGCGCCGGGGTGCCTGGCTCCGGTGACGGATCTCCCATCGCGCCTTCCCCGCTTCCCCTTCGACCTCCCCTTGCCGCGCGACGGCTTGGCGTCCAAGGTTGGCTCGTCGCTCACCACGGGCTCCGTCGGCTCCGATCGGGCTCGACCGGGGGCTCCGTCGGCTCGACCACGGGCTCGGTCGGCTCCGTCGGCTCGACCACGGGCTCGGTCGGCTCCGTCGGCTCGACCACGGGCTCGGTCGGCTCCGTCGGCTCGACCACGGGCTCCGTCGGCTCCGTCGGCTCGACCACGGGCTCGGTCGGCTCGACCGGGGGCTCAGGGAGGCGCTCGGAACGAAGTCGGCGCAGGCTCCGGGCCCGAGGCTGAACCCGCCGCCGCCCAGGTTGAGGTAGCTCGGCTCGGCGATCACGTTGTCGCTGGCGCTGGCCCCGCTCATCGAGGGCTTGATTCCGCTGCCCTCGGGTGAGCCGCTGTACTTGCTGCTGGTCGACCAGACGCAGTTGCGGCGGGCGACGTTGCCGCTGCCGGTCGGGCCCTGCCAGTGCGACTCGACGTTGTAGCGGATCGTCGAGTTGCTGATCACGTTGCCCTCGACGACGTTGCGGTCCGACGACGAGCTGCTGCCGCCGCCGAAGATCACGCCCTGGCCGTTGCCGTCGATCACGTTGCCGGTGACCAGCGAGTCGTCGGCGTCGGGGTAGAACTGGATGCCGCGATCGGCGTTCGCGTAGATCAGGTTGCCGCGGATCACGGTCTCGCGCGCCTTGGCGACGTAGATCCCGTGCTGGTGGTTGGTGGCCGGGAGCTCGCCGCAGTGATGGATCTCGTTGTTCTCGATCAGCACTCCCCGCGGTGCCGACTCGCCCGGGTAGTCGTCGATGTGGACGCAGATCGCCGTGTTGTCGTTGGTGATCTCGTTGCCGCGCAGGACGACGCGGTCGGCGTAGATCAGCGGACCGAGCAGATCGTCGGGGTTGCGGCCGTCGAGCAGCAGGTTCTCGACGACGGCTCCGTCGGCGCCGGCGTTGAACCGCAGCCTGCCGCGCAGCGTCGCCCGCTCGCCCGGGTAGCTGGTCAGCTTGACCCCGGGGGTCGAGACCTTGAACTGGTCGGCGACGTAGGTCCCCGAGCGCAGGCACCCGATCTCAGCCGGCTCGAGGCGGTCGAGCAGCTCGTCGACGGTGGCCAGCGGGGCGGCCAGGGTCCCCTGGGCCTGGTCGGAGCCGCCCGGGGAGACGACGTGGTCGCAGTTGTCGGACTGGGCGGTGGCGAACGGCACGAACAGCGCGATCGTCGCCCCGACGGCGGCGACGATCGCTGAGAGCACGAGGGTGGTCGTTGGCGAATGACCGCGGGACATCGGGGTCTCCTTTCGGTGGCTGAGCCGTCTCGCGAGAGCGAGACCTCTGGCTTTGCGTCCCCGCCTCGCGACGGGTTTGCCTTTGTCGTTGGAGGCCTCCGGAACACCGGAGTGCTTCAGCTTGAGCTATCGGCCTGCGGGGGCCGAGCGGGAGCGCTCAGCGTGATCGTGGACGATCGTCCACGATCGAATCGGGCTGCGAACGGGCGGTTGCAACCTCCTCGAGCAGGCTCACGAGCCTGCTCGCCTGCCGGTCCCGTCGGTGCTCCTGGGCGAAGGCCCGGCCGCGCTCGACCAGCTGCTCAGCGCGCTCCCGGTCTGCTCGAAGCGATCGAATCGCAGCAGCCATCGCGGCCGCGTCGCCGTGCGGCACGACCACGGCGACGTCCGCCCCCTCCGCCACCCGGCGCAGCTCGCCCCGGCAGGCTGCGACGACCGGGCGGCCGATCGCACCGTAGTCGTAGAGCTTCGAAGCCACGGTGCGCTCCTGGCGTTCGGAGACCAGCAGCGCGTCGGCGGCGCGCAGGTGCTTCGCGGCCTCGGCCGGCGGCATCAACGGCCGCAGCTCGACCGCGCCGCGCGGCGCCTGCGCGGCCAGGCTCTCGATCTGCTCGCGCCTGGGGCCCTCGCCGATGATCAGCAGCCGGTAGCCGTCGCCGAGCATCGCAGCGGCCTCAACCGCTGTCTCGAGCCCGTGGGCGAGGCCGATGTTCCCCGCGTAGGCCCAGATGAAGGGGTCGTTCGGCAGATCGACCGAGGCGCGGTCGGCGGGGATCTCGCCCGCCTGCAGCCAGGCCCCCGTCGTTCCGTTGGCGATCACCTCGACCCGGGCGCCGGATCCCGCGGTGCGGTCGATCTGCTCCCTGAAGGCCTCGTTCACCGTGACGATCGCGTCCGCGCTGCGGTACAGCCACCGCTCCAGCCGCTCCGCCAGCGAGACGACCGGGCCCTCCGAGAGCTCGCCAAGCGCGACGGCGGCGTCGGGCCAGACGTCGCGCACGTCGAGCACCCACGGGGTGCGATGCCGGCGTGACGAGCGCTGCCCCGGCCGCTCCAACGGGCAGCGGCGGCGAGCTCGCGAGGATCACGTCCGGTCGCGGGACCCGAATGCCGGCGGCGGTGGCCGCGGCGGCGTAGGAGCCGTAGAACCCGAGCCGGGTGAGCAGCGTCTTGCGCCGGCTGGTCAGCACCCAGAGATAGTCGACGTCCGCTCCGAGAACCGTGCGGCGCTGGCGGAGCCGACCCCGATACGACGGTTCGATCACGCCGCGCGGGTGATTCGGCACGGGGCAGATGACCTGCACGTGATGGTCGCGTCGGACCAACTCCTCGACGAACGCCTCGATCCGGAATCGGCCCGCGGTGACCTCGGGAACGAAGTGCTGGGTGAGGATCAGGGTTCTCATCGGTGCGCGGCGATAGGGTATCTTTGCCCGATGAGCGAGCCAGCTACCAGCCTAGCGGAGGCTCGGGAGGCGGACGCCGGGCGGCGGCAGGGCATTGTCGACGTCGATGTCCACCCCGTTCCCAGCAGCGTCGATGAGATTCGCGAGCGGATGCCGATGCCCTTCCGCGACCGCTATCAGGGCGAACGACGGTCGTTCTTCAACAACCCGGTCCACGGCTCGCGACTCGACTCGGTGCCCCCGGGCGGCGGACCGAAGGGGTCCGATCCCGAGTTCATGCGCCGGCAGCTGATCGACGAGTACGGCGTCGCCTACGCGATCCTGGTCTCGCGCACCTTCTGCAACATCCATCCCGACCCCGACTACGCGGCCGCGATCGCGACGGCCTTCAACGAGTGGCTGGTCGAGGTCTGGCTGACCGAGCACAACCACGACGGCGCCTTCAAGGGGTCGATCACGATCGCCCAGCAGGACCCGGCACGGGCCGTCGAGGAGATCGAGCGCTGGGCGGGACACGAGCACATCGTCCAGGTGACCATGGACTCCGGCGCCCGGATGCCGTTCGGGCAGCGCTACTACTACCCGATCTACGAGGCCTGCGAGCGCCATGGCCTGCCGCTCTCGGTCCATCCCGGCACCGAGGGAATGGGGGTCAACCACCAGCCCACCCCCGGATACCCGACTCACTACATCGAGTGGCACTGCGCGATGTCGCTGGCGTTCCAGGCGCACCTGATCAGCATCCTCACCGAGGGGGTCTTCGAGCGCTACCCGGGCCTCCGCCTGGTCCTCGTCGAGGGCGGTGTGGCCTGGCTGGCGCCGCTGCTCTGGCGGCTCGATTCCTACTGGAAGGCGCTCCGAGCCGAGGTGCCCTGGGTCCGGAAGCCGCCGTCGGAGTACGTCGCCGACCACGTACGGCTCGGGACGCAGCCGCTCGAGCGCCCCGACGACGACGCCCAGCTCCTGCAGTTGATGGAGATGATGGACGCCAAGCGGGTGCTGATGTTCTCGAGCGACTACCCGCACTGGGACTTCGACTCCCCGGCCCGCGCCTTCCCCCGTCTCGACGACGACGTTCGCGAGGCGATCTTCTCGACCAACGCGCGCGAGCTTTATCAGCTCGATCAATGACCAGACACCTCGTCGGCCCCGTCTCCGAGTTGCCACCGGGGAGCCGCAAGATCGTCGAGGTCGCGGGCCGCTCGATCGGCGTCTTCAACGTCGCGGGGAGCTTCTACGCCCTGCGCAACAGCTGCCCGCACCAGGGCGCGCCGCTCTGCCTCGGCTCGATCGGGGGAACGGCGGCGACCAGTCGGCCGGGCGAGTACACGTGGGGGCGCGAGGGCGAGATCCTGCGCTGCCCGTGGCACGGCTGGGAGTTCGACATCACGACCGGCAGGAGCGTCTTCAACCCGCATCGGATGAAGGTGCGCAGCTACGACGTCACCGTCAGCCACGAGCTGCCGGATGATGTGGAGATCGAGATGTACCCTGTCGAGGTCGAGGACGGACTGGTCCTCCTGGAGATCTAGATTGGTGGGAGGACAGAGATGGCCGTAGGGAAACCAAAGTCCGCGGAGATGCACCCTGGGCCCGGCTTCCGGGTCCGCTACCGATTCGATCGGCCCGACCCCGATGTGGTCGCCGGCCTGGGCGAGTTCGACACCCCGGACCTCTCGGACCTGATGAACCGGCTCTACGCGATGGTGCCCGCGATCCGCAACCAGACCGCCGAGGACCTGAGGATCCTCGGCCCGGCCTTCACGATCAAGGTCTACCCCGGCGACAACCTGATGGTGCACAAGTGCCTCGATCTGGTCGAGCCCGGCGACGTCGTCGTGATCGACGCCGGCTCCTCGACGATGAACGGCGTCCTCGGCGACCTGATCTCGACCAAGGCCCGCCACCGTGGCGTTCAGGGCTTCGTCGTCGACGGCCTGATCCGCGACATCCCGGATATCAGGGCGATGGAGGACTTCCCGGTATTCGCCCGCGGGATCACGCCGATCGGCCCGCTGCACCGCGGCCCCGGGGAGATCAACTACCCGATCTCGGCGGGCGGCATCGTCGTGCACCCGGGCGACGTCGTCGTCGGCGACGGCAACGGGGTCGTCGTCGTTCCTCAGGAGGTCAGCGTCGAGCTGCTCGCCCGGCTTCGCGAGCGCAAGGATCGCGAGCTCGAGTACCGCGCCGCCGTCCAGCGCGGCGAGTTCTCGAACGAGTGGGTCGACAAGCTGCTGTTCGACAGCGGCGTCGCGCCCGAGGAGCCCCAGGCCGGCGGGCGGCCGCAGTAGTCCCCGGAGCCCGCGGTTGACGATCACGGTCCCCAGCGCCGACCTCACCTCGCTGGTGGGGCAGTGCTTCGAGCGCGCCGGCATGGCGCCCGAGGACGCCGAGCGCGTCGCGGGCGTCGTCGTCGATGCGAATCTTCGCGGCCACGATTCCCACGGCGTCGCCCGGGTGCCCGGGTACCTGAGGCGGTTCGCCGCCGGTGCCACCGGCGGCGGCGAGGTGATCGGCGAGCCGCTCGGAGAGGGCCCGCTGCGGCGGCTGGATGCCGGCGCCGCCCTCGGTCCGCTCGCGGGCCTGCGCGGAACCGACCTGGCCGCTGAGCTGGCCGGCGAGCACGGAATCGGGTTGGTCGCCGTCGGCAACAGCTCGCATTTCGGCGCCGCCGGCTTCTTCGCGCGCCGGCTCGCGGAGCGCGACCTGATCGGGATGGTGGCGACCAACGGACCGGCGAACATGGCCGCTTACGGCTCCAGCATGCCGTTTCTCGGCACCAACGCGCTGGCGATCGGGATCCCCCTGGACGGGGGCCGGCAGTTCGTCCTCGACATGTCTTGCAGCATCGCCGCCCGAGGGAAGATCATCCGCAAGCGGGAGCTGGGCGAGCCGCTCGAGCCGGGCCTGGCGCTCGATGCCGCGGGGGAGCCGACCGAGGACGCCGCGGCGGCGCTCGCGGGAGCCGTGCTCCCCTTCGCTGGGCCCAAGGGCAGCGGGCTGGCCCTCGCGATCGCGCTCGCGATCGGGACGCTCGCCGGCGCCAGCTTCGACGACGAGGCGGGACGCTCCCAGGGAGCCGATGCCAAGCCCCAGGACATAGGCCACCTGTTCGCGGCGGTCGACCCGTGGCGACTGGCCGACCGCGAGCAGGTCGAGGCGCGGATCGCGGGGCTCGTCGAGCGGCTGCACTCGCTGCGCCCCGGGGCCGGCTTCGACCGCGTCCTCTACCCAGGCGAACGCGGGGAGCTGGAGCGACGCACGCGGCTGGTTGACGGTGTGCCGCTCGCCGCCCAGGAGCTCGAGGAGCTCGCCCAGGCATGCGACGAGCTCGGCTACGACCAGCTCGCCTCTCGGGTCCGGTCGCTGCTCGCCCCGGCGGCCGGATGAGCGCCTCACTGGCTCCCGCCGTGATCCTCGGCGGCTCGTTCAACGCCGTCTCCGTCGCCCGCAGCCTGAGCAGGATCGGCATCGAGGTGCGGGCGCTAGGCGACGAGATGAGCCCAATCCGCTTCTCCCGCTGCTGCGACCGGTTCGTCGATCTCGGGACCGGGGACGGGATGCAGTCCCGCTGGCTCGAATGGCTCCGCCGCGAGCCGAGCGCCGGCGCCGTGATCCTGCCCTGTGACGACGACGGGCTCGAGCTGATCGCGCTCAACCGAGCGGAGCTGGTCGACCTCGGGTACCGGCCGTTCGAGGCCGACGACGAGGTCGTGCTGGCGATGCTCGACAAGGCCCGCTCCTGCAGCCTGGCCCGGGAGGTCGGGGTGCGGGCGCCGCGGACGCTCGCGGTTCGCAGCGAGGCCGATCTCGGCGACGCGCTCGACGGCGTCACCTATCCGTGCGCCTTGAAGCCGATCCACTCGCACCTCTTCGCCCGCACCTTCGGGCGCAAGCTGAAGGCGTTCACGGTCGAGGACCGGGCGCAGCTCGATGCTCGCCTGGCCGAGACGGTCCAGCTCGGGATCGAGATGCTGGTCACCGAGATCGTGCCCGGTGCCGAGGACCAGTTCGTCGGTTACTACAGCTATATCGACGAGCATGGCCAACCTCTGTTCAACCTGACGAAACGAAAGCTGCGCCAGTTTCCCCCGTTCTTCGGCATGGGCTGCTACCACGTGACCGACGCCGATCCGGAGGTCGTCGAGGTCGGGTCGCGCTTCCTTCGTGGCGTCGGCGCCCGCGGCCTCGCCAATGTCGAGCTCAAGCGCGACGCGCGGGACGGCGAGCTGACGCTGATCGAGTGCAACCACCGCTTCACCGCGGTCACGGAGATGCTGCGGATCGCCGGCGCCGACCTCGCCGTCTTCACCTACAACCGGCTGCTCGGGCGACCGAATCCACCGATCGACGGCTATCGCACCGGCGTGCGCCTCTGGTACCCGCTCCAGGACACCCGTGCTGCGGCCCGGCTTCGCCGGAGCGGGGACCTCAGCCTCGGCGGATGGCTCGGCAGCATCGCCCACCGGCAGCACACCCCGCTCTTCGAATGGCGGGACCCGCGGCCGACGTTCGGGCTCACCGCAGCCCGCGCCTCACGCAGCATCCGGCGGAGGCGCGAGACCTAGCCCCGCCCCGCCAGCGCCCGCTCGAGGATCGGGACCGCGACATCGACCGAGCGCTCGGGATCGCTGCGGTGGTAGTGGTAGTGCAGCCCCGGGGTGCCGTTGACCTCGATTATCCGACCGTCGCCGTCGCGCAACGCCCTCGTCGGATCCGGCGTGATCAGGTCGACCCCGGCGAGCCGCAGGCCGATCGCCCGCGCGGCCGCGCCGGCATCGTCGAGCAGCCCCGTGGCGACCTCGCCGCGGACGCTGACGTTGTCTCGCGGCCCGTTCTGGTTGACCACCGTCTTCACCGTGACCGAGGCCCCCGCCGCGGGAACCGAAGACGGCCGCAGGCCCTGATGCTCGAGGCTGAAGATCGCATCGAGGTCGATCCGCAGGAGCCCGGTGCGCGCCCCCTCGGCGGCAGCGGCCCGGGCCTGGTTCTCGGCGGCCACCAGCTCGGCGACCGAGGAACGGCCGTCGCCAACGACCGTCGGCGGGTCGCGGCGGATCACGTCCAACACCTCCCCGTCGAGAAGCAGCACCCGGTAGAGGTCGCCGGCGACCTGTCGCTCGATCAGCAGCTGCGGGCTGAGGCGCCCCGCCCGCAGCGCGGCGCGCTGGAGCTGGGCGGTCGTTCGCACGCCGGTCGTCGCCCCCGAGCCGCCTGCGGCATCGGCCGGCTTGACAACGCACGGCTCACCGACGCGCGCGAGCAGCTCGAGCGCGGGCCCGAGCTCGGCGAGCTCGAAGGCCTCCTGCTCCGGCACCGGCAGGCCGGCGGTCAGCAGCGTCCGCCTGGCGAGGGTCTTGTCCTCGGCGAAGCGCAGCGTCACCGCATCGTCGAGCCCAACCCAGCTGTGCCACACGCGGGTCGATTGATCGCCGCGCCGAATCTCGAGGAAACCATCCCCCGGCTCGCTGACCTCAGCGCCGAGCCGCTCGGCAGCGTCGCCCCAGAGCCGGCGGTAGCCGGGCCGGATCCGATCGCCGTCGCGCCCCGGCACCTGCGACTCCCCGCGCAGCCGCTCCAGGGCGGCGGCCGGTCGCAGCGATCGCAGCAGGTCGAGCCTCACCGCGAGCTCGAGCGATCGGCCGCCCCTCCGGCCGAGCCAGCTGAGTAGTCGCGTGTAGCTGTCGTCACGACCGCTGCGACGGTCGAGGAATCCCGGCACAGAGCGATTCTACGGTGCTAGCGTGGCGCGGTGATGCGACGGCCGGACGAGAACGGGCAGCGTCCGGTGATCATCGTCGGCACCGGCAGATGCGGCTCGACGCTGCTGCACCGGCTCCTTGCCCTGCACGACCAGCTCGGCTGGCTCTCGACGTTCAACGAGACGCTGCCGAGGATGACCTGGCTCTCCGTCTTCTCGCGTCTGTACAGATCGCCGCTCCCGAGCCGACTGAAGACGATGCGGGCCTTCCCGAAGCCGTTCGAGGCCTACCGTTTCTGGGAGGCGTATCTGCCCGGCTTCTCCCGGCGGGACGCTCCGCAGACCGCGGAGGACGTCGAGCCCTCCGGGGCCGAGCGCGTCCGGCGGGCGACCGCCCGTGTCCTTCGATACCAGGGCCGCGAGCGGCTGCTGGTCAAGGTGACCGGTTGGTCGCGAATCGCCTACT
Source organism: uncultured Solirubrobacterales bacterium (assembly GCA_963700785.1). Lineage (GTDB taxonomy): Bacteria > Actinomycetota > Thermoleophilia > Solirubrobacterales > 70-9 > CAXMST01. Next base: position 9,921 of record CAVOYZ010000002.1, on the reverse strand, counting down.
TCGACCAGATCTACCCCGATGCCCGTTTCGTCAGCCTGCAGCGAGACCCGCGGTCGGTGGTCAGCTCCTGGATCAAGGCCGGGTGGCTCGACGTCACCAGCGCTCCCACCGAGGAGGGCTGGCAGTGGGGGCCCGTGCCCCCGGGTCACCACGCGGTCTGGGAGGAGCTCGGCGGCGACCCGGTGCTCTCGACCGCGCTCAAGATCCGCCTCGATCTCGACGACATCGCGGCCAATGCGGCGCTCTTTCCGGACCGCGTCCACGAGCTCTCCTACGAGCAGCTGATCGCCGACCCCGAGCCGCAACTGCGGCGCCTCTGCGAGTTCGCCGGCCTCGACTGGACGCCCGGCTTCGAGGCGGTCGTCGAGGAGACGGAGCTGTACGACTCGACCGATACCTGGCGACGGCACCTGAGCGCGGATGACGGCGACCGGGTGCTCGAGTTCCTGCGCCGGACCGGACCCAGTGCGGCGTGAACGCCAGCCGCTCACTGCGACAGCGTGATCCGCCGCGCCGCGACGCGGCTGACTACGGTCGACGACGGGCCGGTACCGAAGAGGTACGGATCGACGACCTGATCAGTCCCGCTCCGCTACGACGTGCTCGCGCGCCAGCAGTTGTTCGAGCTGCTCGCGGAGCCTGCAGGCCCCCGAGACCGCGCCGACCTCGCGACGCTGGTTGAGATGAGCAAGACGAACGTCGTACTTCACCTGGTTCCGGAGCGTCGCGGTGCCACGATTCCGGCCCGACCTGGTCGGCCACGAGGATGCGATCGGACGTCGCCTACGCGGAGCGGGTGTAGCGCGCGGTCGAGCTGTACGAGAGCGTCGCGGCGTCGGGGTATCGAGCCGAGTCGCCGATCACCCTGTTCTCGGGGCGGACGATCCTGGCGACCGAGACCGGCAAGCGGCTCGACCGCGAGCTCTACGCCGGTGACGGCTGCCACCGGCTGGCGCTACTTCGCAGTAACGGCGTCACGGTCCTCGACCCCGGCGCCTACCGCGTCCGCGTCGAGCGACGGCTCGCTCCGCTCGACCACACGGCCCGCCTGATCGGGCTGCTCGGGCTCGAGCCACCGCAGTACTTCGCCTTCCTCTCGCTCTCCTACGCGCCGGGCAGCCCCTGCCGAACCCGCGACGAGCTACTGGATCGGGTCCGCTCCGACGATCCCGGTCGCCTGCCGGAGCTCGAGGGCGTGCTCGCCGTGGACCTGCCGCTGCTGAGCGGGCCGTAGCCCCCGGCGGCCCGCCGCCGGGGCTCAGGGCGAGACGCCGCCCGAACCGCCACCGTCCGTGGTCGTCGTGGTCGTCGTCGTCGTCGTGGTCGGCGTTGTCGTCGGCTCGCTGGTCGTGGTCGTCGTCGGCTCCGACGTGGTCGTCGTCGTCGGCTCGCTGGTCGTGGTCGTCGTCGGCTCCGACGTGGTCGTCACGGTCGTCGTCGACGAGTCGCCGCTGTCGCTCGAGGCGAGCGCGACGAGCGCGATCAGCAGGCCGATCACCACGGCAACGACCAGCCCGATCGCCACCTTCTGCTGGGTCGAGAGCCCGCCCCCGTCCCCCCCGTCGGGCGGCTCCTCCTCGTATCCGTAGGGGTGGTGCGGGCCGGACCCGCCTCCCCCCCGCCGCCGTCATCGAGCGGCATTCGGCGCGTGGGGTCTTCGTGCATCGGTCGAAGTCTATGCCCCGTGACGGCGGGTCCGCGCGAGCGCCTCGCCAAGTCGATCGCATCCGGCGATCACCTCCGCCTCAGTGATCACGAGCGGCGGCAGCAACCGCACAGTCCCCGGATTGGGCGCATTCACAACCAGGCCGGATCCGAGCGCGGCCGCGGCGACCTCGCGCGAGTCGATCCCGTCCCGCAGGCCGAGACCGGCCATCAGCCCGCGACGGCGAACCCGATCGACGCCCTCGATCTCCAGGCAGCGCCGCTCGAGCAGCTCGCCGAGCTCGCGGACGGAGGCGAGCAGGGACGGCTCCGACAGCACCTCGAGCGCAGCCAGCGCGGCGCGGGCGGCGATCGAGCCGCCGCCGAAGGTCGAGCCGTGCTCGCCGGGGCCGAGGCCCTCGCCGACCGCCGGAGCAGTCACGCAGGCGCCCACCGGCAGGCCGCCGCCCAGCGCCTTGGCCGCCGTCAGGACATCGGGAGTGGCGGGTCCCCCCTGGTAGGCCCAGAGCTCCCCGGTTCTGCCCATGCCGGTCTGGATCTCGTCGAAGACGAGCAGCGCGCCGCTGCGATCGCAGGCCTCGCGCGCACCGAGCAGCACGTCGTCGTCGATCGGATGGACCCCCGCCTCGCCCTGCACCGGCTCGAGCAGCACCGCCGCGGTCCTCTCCCCCACCGCCGCCGCCAGCGCGGCCGGATCGTCGCGCGGGACGAGGACGAACCCCTCCAGCAGAGGTCCGAAGAGCTCCTCATCGGCAAGCCTGACGGTTGCCGAGAGCGCTCCCAGCGTACGACCGTGGAAGCCGCCGTCGAGGACGACGATCTCGGGGCGGTCGACGCCGCGCCGGTGCGCGTGCCTGCGGACGAGCTTGATCGCGCATTCGTTCGCCTCGGTTCCCGAGTTGCAGAGGAACACACGGCCGCCGAGGCTCGCAGTCGAGAGCTTGGCGTGGAGCTCGATCGCCGGCGACGAGTAGTAGAGGTTCGAGCTGCCGGCGACCTCGCCCGCCTGATCGCGGATCGCGCCGACGATCGCCGGGTGGCAGTGGCCCGCGTTGTGGACCGAGAGTCCGCTGAAGAAGTCGATGTACTCATCGCCCTCGGAATCCCAGAGCAGGCAGCCGCGCCCGCGCACGAACTCGACCGGCGCCCGGGCGTAGGTCGGCATCGCGTAGCGCGCCTCCAGCGCCCGCAGCTCCTCGATCCCGCCGGCGGTCACGGCGTGACCTTGGTGCCGATCCCCGCGTCCGTGAACAGCTCGAGCAGCAGGCTGTGCGGCCGGCGCCCGTCGATGATGTGGGCCGACTGGACGCCGCCGCGAATCGCCTCGACGCACGCCGCGAGCTTCGGGCGCATGCCGCCGCTGACCCCGCCCAACCCGCTGACGACCTCCTCGACGGTCGCGAGCGAGATCAGCGTCTGGGGGTCCTCGCCGTCGGCGCGCCATCCCTCGACGTCGGTCAGAAAGATCGCCTTGTAGGCCCGGAGCGCCGCTGCCACCTTGCCGGCGGCCGCGTCGGCGTTGACGTTGTAGGAGTTGCCGTCGCGGGCGGTGCCGGCCGAGGCGATCACCGGGATGAAGTCGGAGGCGATGTGGTTGAGCACGTCGACGTCGACCCGCTCGATCTCACCGACGAAGCCCACCTTCTCCGCCTCCGGGGCGGGCTTGATCTCGAACAGGGTGCCGTCCTCCCCGGAGAGTCCGACCGCCGGCTGCCCGTGGCGGTTGAGCCGCTGGACGATGTCGGTGTTGACCTTGCCGAGCAGCACCATCTTCGCCACCTCGACGGTCTCGGAGTCCGAGACCCGGAGGCCCTCGACGAACTTCACCTCCATCCCGAGGCGCTCCATGTACTCGGTGATGTCGGGCCCGCCGCCGTGGACGATGACCGGATTGAGGCCCACGTACTTGAGCAGCACGACGTCGGTCGCGAACTCGTCGCGGAGCGCCTCCTCTCGCATCGCCGCGCCGCCGTACTTGATCACCACGGTGCGGCCGTGGAACTCCCGGATGTACGGCAGCGCCTCGAGCAGGATGCCGACGCTTCCGGCCCCCTCCGCCGCCGCCCCACGCTGTCTGGCGCTGGTCTGCTTCATCACGTCGTGTACTCGGCGTTCAGTTGCACGTAGCCCTCGGTCAGGTCGCTGAAGAAGACATCGGCGCCGGCCGGTCCCCGGTCGAGCCTGATCGTCAGCTCCGCCTCCGCCTCGTTACCCGCGAGGCCGGCGGCATCGATCCGATCCGGTCCCAGCTCCGCGAGCGACTCGCCCGCGAGCGCCATGCCGGCCGCCTGCGCGATCCGCCCCCAATTCGGGTCGCGTCCGTAGAGCGCCGTCTTCACGAGCGGCGAGTTGGCGATTGCACGCGCGACCCGCTCCGCCTCCTCGCCGTCCCTGGCGCCTTCCACGACGACCCGCGCAACCCGAGTCGCCCCCTCACCATCGCGGACGATCTCCAGTGCGAGCTGGAGCAGGACCGCCTCGAGCAGCCCCGCCGGCAGGGGTCGGCGGGCAGCCCCGCTTGCCTGCAGGAGCACCATGTCGTTGGTGCTCATCTGACCGTCGACAGTGATCCGCTCGAACGAGCCAGAGACGGCCGGCCGAAGCGCCCGGTCCGGATCTCCGATCGTCGCGTCGGTCTGCACGAAGCAGAGCATCGTCGCGAAGCCGGGCTCGATCATTCCCGCCCCCTTCGCCTGGGCGGAAAGGGTCACGCCGTCGGCTTTCACGCAGCAGCGCTTCGGCCAACGGTCCGTCGTGCAGATCGCCTCGGTGAAGCTCGCCCCACCGTCGGGGGAGAGCCGGCGCGCCGCCTCGTCGATGCCTGCGAGCACGTCGTCGACGGGCAGCGGCACGCCGATCGTGCCGGTCTCGGCGACCGCGACCCGGGTGGGCTCGAGGCCGAGCGCCGCCGCGGTCGCGCGCTGCATCGCCTCCGCGTCGCGATAGCCCTGGGCACCGGTGGCCGCATTCGCGTTGCCGGAGTTGACCACGGCGGCGGCGACCCGATCCCGATCACAGGCGTCGCGACAGAGCCTGATCGGCGCCGCTGCAGAGGCGTTGCGGGTCAGCAACAGGGACGAGCCGACGGACTCGCGGTCGACTGCGGCGACGATTCCGACGTCGCTCTGCCCGCCGCCCTTGAGGCCGCAGGCAGCCCCGGCAGCCTCGAAGCCGGGCGCCAGCCTGTCGGGCTCGAGCTCCTCGAGCCCGGCCGGTGGTGGCACCCAACGCGAGCGGAAGAAGCCCTCGACGCCGCTCACGAGACGCCCTCCCCCTCGCCCAGCCCGAGCATCAGGTTGAGGTTCTGCACCGCCTGGCTTGCGGCACCCTTCCAGAGGTTGTCGATCGCGCCGAACACGAGCACCCGGTCTCCGTTCAGCGCCACCTGCACCCGGCAGATGTTCGTCCCGCGGACGTCCCTCACGCCCGGCGGCGAGTCGACCACCTCGACGAACGCCTCCGCGTCGTAGCGATCACGGTAGAGCTCGTCCAGCTCCGCCTCGCTGATCGGCCGCGCCGGCCGCACGTAGCAGCTCACAAGCTCACCCTGATCGAGCGGCGCCAGATGTGGGACGAAGGTCAGATCGGGCGCCGGCCCGCCGCTCAGCGCCGCCAGCTCCTGGGCGATCTCCGGCTGATGGCGATGTCCGCCGACCGAGTACGGCGAGAGGTTCTCGTCCAGGGTCACGTAGTGCATCGCGTCACCGCCGCCTCTGCCGGCCCCCGAGATCCCCGACTTCGCATCGATCACCAGGTCATCGATCAGGCCCTCTGCCGCGAGCGGGGCCAGTGCGAGCACCGCCGCGGTCGGATAGCAGCCGGGGTTGGCGACAAGCGACGCGGTCGCGATCTGCTCACGGTGGAGCTCGGGCAGGCCGTAGACGGCCTCCGCCAACAGCTCGGGCTCACCGAGCTCGCCGTACCACTCGCGATAGCTCTCGGGGTCGCGCAGCCGGAAGTCGGCCGACAGGTCGACGACCTGCAGACCCAGACCCCGCAGCCCGGCGACCGTCGGCGCCGCGGCGCCGTGCGGGTAGGCGACGATCGCCGCATCGCAGCCCTCGATCTGGTCGACGTCGAGCTCCTCGAGCGTCAACGGGACCCGGTAGCGGGGATAGAGCCGGTCGAGCCGCGTGCCAACGTCCGAGCGCGAGCTGACCGCGATCAGCTCCAGTCGTGGGTGTCGCCAGACGAGCTCGGCGCTGAGCGCACCGGCAAATCCCGAGGCACCGGCCACGAGCACCCTCGCCACCGGCTCGCCCTCTATCGGCTGTCCGCCGAAGCCGGCCTCAGGCACGCAGCGACCCTCCGATCTCGGCCAGGGCGGAGACGATCGCCTGACGTCGCTCGGAGAGCTCCGCGTCGGTCAGGGTCCGATCCGGGGCGCGGAACTCGAGCCGCAGCGCCAGGCTGCGCCTGCCCGGCGCAATCTGCTCGCCCTCGTAGACATCGAAGATCACCGCCGAGCGAAGCAGCTCGCCGCCTCCGCGCTCGACCGCCCCGCGGACTTCGGCAGCCTCGACGCCATCGTCGACGACGACGGCGACGTCCTCGTAGGCAGCCGGGAACGACGTCAGGTCCTCGTAGACCTCGGCCCCCTCGCCGGCGGCCGCCAGCAGCGGCGCCGCGTCGAGCTCGAAGGCGACCGAGGCGGGCAGGTCGAAGGCGTCGGCGACCCGCGGGTGCAGCTCACCGAGCCAGCCGGCCGGCTCGCCGGCGACGAGCACCCGGGCCGAGCGGCCCGGATACAGGAACGGCTCCTCGACGCGCTCGAACGAGAGCGGCGCCCGCAGCGAGTTGCAGAGCGACTCGACCAGGCCCTTGCCCAGGTAGAAATCGGCGGCGAAGGACTCTCCCCGCCAGCTCTCCCGCCCGAGCCCCTCGCAGACGATCGCCGCCAGTCGCTGCGGCTCGCGGGCCGGCGCCGGTCGGCGCCCCGCGAACTGTCCGGCGAGGAAGCCGCCGTCACTCGGCGGCGGGAGCGGCAGGTAGACCCTGCCGGACTCGAACAGGCCGACCCGAACGGCGCCGCGGGCGACGTTGTGGGCGGCGGCCTCGATCAGGCCGCCGAGCAGCGTCTTGCGCATCACCGACTGATCCTCCGACAGCGGGTTGTGCAGGGCGATCGCCTGCCGCTCCTCTGGGGGGAGTCCGAGGCGCTCGAGCGCGTCGGGGGCGACGAAGGTCCAGGTGATCGCCTCGTCGAGACCCGCGTCCCGGAGGATGTCCTCGGCCCTTCGCAGCAGCCGCTGCTGCGGCTCGAGGCCACCGGCTCCCGGCGGCCGCGCGGGCAGTGTCGGCTCCAGGTGCTCGTCGATCCCGTGGACCCGGGCAACCTCCTCGATCAGATCGACCTCGCGGGTCACATCGAAATACCGGTCGGCCGGCACGCCGACCCGGAAGCCCTGATCGTCGGGGAGCGGATCGAATCCGAGCCGCCGCAGGTAGGTTGCAGCGTCGGCGCTGGGCACGTCCATCCCCAACAGCGAGCGCATCCGGCCGGTCCTCAGCGGAGCCGAGAAGGGCGGATAGGCGCCGGCGTCGACGTCGATCGTGCCCGGCACCAGCCGGGCGCCACAGAGCTCGATCATCAGTCGGGAGGCGACCCGCTGCGCGCGCATCGTCAGGTCCGGGTGCAGCTGCTTCTCGAAACGGGTCGAGGCCTCCGAGCGCAGGCCGAGCTTGCCCGAGGTCGCGAGGATGTTCGGGCCGTCCCAGCAGGCGACCTCCATCAGCACCGCCTTCGTCGTCGGCGATACCTCGGAGACCTGGCCGCCCATGATCCCGGCGATGCCCGACGGCCCGTCACGATCGCAGACCAGCACCGCGTCGGAGTCGAAGCTCCGTTCGACGTCGTCGAGGGTCCGCATCGTCTCGCCCGGCCTCGCCCGGCGCACGATCAACTCCCCGCCCGGGACCCGGTCGAGGTCGAAGGCATGTAGCGGCTGGCCGGTCAGCAGCATCACGTAGTTGGTGATGTCGACGACGTTGTTGATCGGGCGCTGTCCTGCGGCCGTCAGCCGCTGCTTCAGCCACAGCGGCGACGGGCCGACGGTGACCTCGGTGAACACCCGGCCGGTGAAGCGCGGGCAGAGCTCCGGCACCTCGACGCTCACCGACGCGAAGTCAACGGCCTCCCCCTCGCCCTCGGCCGGAGCGTCCTCGTCCCAGGGCTCCGCAGCGAGGTCGCTGCCGGTGATCGCGTGCACCTCGCGGGCGACCCCGTAGACGCCGAGGCAGTCGGGCCGGTTCGGCGTGATCTCGAGCTCGAGCACCGGCTCGGCGATCGGCACCAGGCTCTGCAGCGGCTCCCCCGGTTGTCCGCCCGGGTCGAGGACGGCGATGCCGTCGGCGTCGGGGCCCGCCTCCATCTCGATCTCGGAGAGGATCATCCCGTTCGACTCGATCCCGCGCAGCTTCGCCCTGCCGAGCTTCTCGCCGCCCGGCATCACCGCGCCGGGCAGGGCGACTGCGACGGTCTGGCCGGCGGCAACGTTGGGCGCCCCGCAGACGATCGTTCGCGCGCCGTCGTCGGCGCCGACGTCGACCTCGCAGACCCTGAGCCGGTCCGCATCGGGATGGGGCTCGGCACTGAGCACGCGGCCGATCACGAACCCCTCGGACCGGGGAGCGCCGACGTGGCCGAGGCGCTCGACCTCGGTGCCGGTCATCGTCAGGCGGACCGCGAGCTCATCGGGCGTGATGCCCGCGTCGCAGTAGACGCTCAGCCAGCTCCAGGGAACCCGCATCAGAACTGCTCCAGGAAGCGGACGTCGTCCTCGAAGAACAGTCGGAGGTCCGGGACGCCGTAGCGCAGCATCGCGATCCGCTCGATGCCCAACCCGAAGGCGAAGCCCTGAACCAGCTCGGCGTCGTAGCCGGCGTCGGCGACGAACCCGTAGACGTTCGGGTCGACCATCCCCGCGCCGAGAATCTCGAGCCAGCCGATCCCCTTGCAGAGATTGCAGCGATCGCGCCCGCTCGACGGCGGCAGCGAGCCGCTGCCCTCGCAGCGGAAGCAGGAGACGTCGACCTCGACGCTCGGCTCGGTGAAGGGAAAGAAGTGCGGCCGGATGCGCACCTCCCGCTGCTCGCCGAAGATCGCCCGGGCGACGGTCAGCAGCGTGCCGTGCAGATCGGCGAGCGTGATGTCGAGACCTACCGCCAGGCCCTCGATCTGATTGAACATCGGGGTGTGGGTCGCGTCGGAGTCGCGCCTGTAGACCGTGCCGGGGACGATGATGAAGATCGGCGGCTCGGCGGCCTCCATGCCCCGCACCTGCATCGGCGAGGTGTGCGTCCGCAGCAGCACGTCGCGCGGGCCCGGCGGAGCGGTGAGGGGATCGCCGTCGGTGCCGTAGAGGGAGACGTCGGCGGCCAGCGTCGCCGGATCGACGTAGAAGGTGTCCTGGAGCATTCGCGCGGGGTGACCGGGGGGATGGTTGAGCGCGGTGAAGTTGTAGTAGTCGTGCTCGATCTCCGGGCCCTCCATGACCCGGTAGCCGAGCCCGACGAACACGTCCTCGATCTCCCGTCGCGTCCTGGTCAGCAGGTGCAGGTGCCCCGGGGCCACCGGCGCCGTCCCGGGGAGCGTGATGTCGATCGCGTCCGCCGCCGGCCGATCGGCGAGCTCGCCGTCCCGGAGGCTCTCCAGCCGCTCGGCCAACAGTCTGCTCGAGCTCCGCGCGGGCCGCGTTGCCCCGCTGGCCGACCGGCCCGCGCTCGGACGGGTCGAGCTCCCCGATCCCGCGGAGGATCCCCGTCAGTGCCGACTTCCGACCCAGGTAGCGGACCCGCAACTCATCCACCGCCGCGGCGTCGGGGGCCGACGCGATCGCCGCCGCCGCCTCGCCCTTGATCTGTTCGATTCGCTCAAGCATCGTCGTCGTCGCCGATGGCGGCCCGGCCGGATGCCGGCCTCGCGTTCGAACATACCCGGTAGAGCGCGATCGCCGCTGCGACCGCGACGTTCAGCGACTCGGCCTCCGGGCGAACCGGGATCGTCGCCGTCGCCGCGCAGGCCGCGAGGGTCGCCGGGTCGAGGCCCTCCCGCTCGGCTCCGAGGCAGATGCACCGTGGATCGAGGTCGTGCAGGACCCGCTCGAGATCATCGCCGCCGTGGGCCTCGAGCGCCAGGCGCGGCTGGGGGGTTGCGTCCACCTCGCCCCGGATCGGCGGCGCGGCGAAGATCGAGCCCATGCTGGCCCGGACCGCCTTCGGCCCGTACGGGTCGGCGCAGCCCGGACCGAGCACCAG
>CAVOYZ010000001.1:0-30979 GCA_963700785.1 uncultured Solirubrobacterales bacterium | reverse complement strand
CGCGGTAGGCGTAGTTGCCGAAGCGCATGAGCTGCTCGTTCTGGCGAACCAGTCGCCTTGGAGTGCTTGCGGCCGTAGTAGCGCGCTTCGCCTGGCGAGCGTCTTCTTGCGCCGGCGCCTGCGGCGACGGCGTTGGTCGCGGGGCATCGGCTAGCGGCCCCTTCTGCCGGCGAGCAGCTCGTTGACCCGCACGGCATCGGCCTTGGCGATCTCCGCCGGCCGACGCATCTGCCGCTTCCGCTTCGGCGACTTCTTCTCGAGAATGTGGCTCGAGAACGCGTGCCGGCCGCGGAGCTTGCCGCGGGCGGTCTTGCGAAAGCGCTTCTTGGCGCCGGAGTGGGACTTCATCTTCGGCATCAAGGGACGCGCTATTCAAGCACAAGCCCGATGCGCCGCGGGCGCGGACTAGGCCTTGCCGGCCTCTTTCGAGGGCGCGAGCACCATGTGCATGTTGCGGCCCTCGCGCTGCGCGTCCTGCTCGATCACCGCGATCTCGGAGAGATCCTCGAACAGCCGGTCGAGAAGGGCCGCGCCGCGCTCGGGGTGTGCCTGCTCGCGGCCGCGGAACATGATCGTCACCTTGACCTTGTCCTTCTTGTTGAGGAACCGCTCGACGTGGCCCTTCTTCGTCTCGTAGTCGTGGTCGGCGATCTTCGGCCGGAGCTTGATACTCGCGCACATTGACCTGCTGCTGGTGCTTGCGAGCCTGCTTCGCCTTCTGCTCCTGCTCGTACTTGTACTTCGAGTAGTCCAGCACCTTGCAGACCGGCGGGCGCGAGTCCGCCGCAACCTCGACCAGGTCGAGATCGGCCTCGCGCGCGATTCGCCGCGCCTCGTCGGTCTCGACAATGCCGATCTGCTCGCCGTCGGCTCCGATCAGGCGCACCTGCGGCACGCGGATGCGCTCATTGATCCTGGTCGGGTCCCGCTCGGGGGGACGCCGGTCGAAGCGGCGGGGTACCGGCACTAGCTGCGGAGGGCGGGAAGCCTCAAGCTACCTGCGGAGGAGTCGGGAGTGGGCGGTGGCGCAAGGGCGGCGCGGGCGCTCAGCGGCGCGGCGGGGTGTCGTTGCCTTGCATTGCGGAAGTATATGCAGGTCTGGCAAGCCGGGTCTAGGCCGCGAGCCGCTCGACCACGGCCGCGGCCGGCATCTGGCCGAGCTCACCCTCTGCATGCGAGCGGACCGAGGGCTCCCCGGCCTCGGCCTCGCGGTCGCCGAGCACGAGCATCAACGGCGCCTTCGAGAGCTCCGCGTCGCGGATCTTCTTGCCGACCGATTCCGAGCGCTCGTCGACCCTGGCGCGAACGCCGAGCTCGCGAAGCTCGACCAGCAGCGCGCGGGCGGCGTCGAGATGACGGTCCGCCACCGGCAGGATCACGGCCTGGGTCGGCGCCAGCCAGGCCGGGAAGCGCCCGGCGTGGTGCTCGATCAGGATCCCAGCGAAGCGCTCCATCGAGCCGAGCAGGGCCCGGTGGATCATCACCGGCCGGTGCTCGGCGTTGTCGGCCCCCTGATAGGCGAGCTCGAACCGCTCCGGCATCGAGAAGTCGAGCTGGCAGGTCCCGAGCTGCCAGGAGCGCCCCAGGGCGTCGGTCACGTGGAAGTCGATCTTCGGACCGTAGAAGGCGCCGTCGCCCGGGTTCACCTGGTACTCGCGTCCCTGGGCGTCGAGCGCCGCCGCCAGCGCCGCCTCCGCCTGCTCCCACTGCGCTTCGCTGCCGATCGCCTTCTCCGGCTTGGTCGAGAGCTCGACGCTGACATCCTCAAAGCCGAACGCGGCGTAGAGCTCGTCGATCGCCTCGCAGATGTCGATCACCTCGTCCTCGATCTGCTCCGGCGTACAGAACACGTGGGCGTCGTCCTGGGTGAAGGCCCTGACCCGGAGCAGACCGTGCAGCACCCCTTCGCGCTCGAAGCGCGAGACGTGCCCGTACTCGGCCAGCCGCAGCGGCAGCTCCCGGTAGGAGTGGCGCTCGGAGGCGAACACCAGACAGGCGCCGGGACAGTTCATCGGCTTGACCGCGAACCGCCGCTCGTCCGAGCGATCGCGCTCGGCCGGCTCGGCGAAGAACATGTTCTCCCGGTAGTTCTCGTAATGGCCGGAGCGATGCCAGAGCTCCTCGTCGAGGATCTCCGGGGTCTTGATCTCCTCGTAGCCACGCTTGCGGAGCTGCGCGTCGACCTGCTCGCGAATCAGGCGCAGCAGCACCGTCCCCTGTGGCAGCCAGAACGGCATTCCCGGCGCCTCCGGCAGCATCGTGAACAGCCCGAGCTCGGGGCCCAGCCTGCGGTGGTCGCGCTCCCGTGCCTGCTCGATCCGCTCGATCTGAGCCTCGAGGTCCTGCTTGCTGAAGAAGGCGGTCCCGTAGAGCCGGGTCAGCATCTGTCGCGTCTCGTCGCCGCGCCAATAGGCGCCGGCGACCGAGTTCAGCTTCACGGCCTTGATCCGCCCGGTCGAGGGTGCATGAGGGCCACGGCAGAGATCCGTGAACGGCCCGTTGCGGTACAGCGAGACGGTCTCCGTCCCCTCGTCGCGAACCAGGTCCTCGACCAGCTCGACCTTGTAGGGCTGGTCCTCGCCCTCGAATCGCTCCACCGCCTCGGCCACCGGGATGTCGGTGCGCTCGAAGGGCTCGTCGGCGGCGATGTGCTCCGCCATCCTCGCCTCGATCGCCGGGAAGTCGGCCTCCGAGATCGAAACGCCCGCCGGGAACTCGAAGTCGTAGTAGAAGCCGTCCTTGATCGGCGGGCCGATCGAGACCCGCGTGCCCGGCCAGAGCTCGCAGACGGCGGTCGCCATCACGTGCGCGGCATCGTGGCGGATCAGCTCGAGCGCCCCCTCGCTGCGGTCGGTGACGATCTCGAGCTCGGCGCGGTCGGGCAGCGGGGCCGCGAGATCGCGGAGCTCACCGTCGACCCTGGCGGCGAGCGCCGCCCTGGCCAGCCCCGGCCCGATCGCCGCGGCCGCATCGGCCCCGCTTGCCCCGTCCTCCAGCTCGAGGTTCGTGCCGTCCGGCAGCTTGACTTTGAGCGCGCTCATCGAGCCGGCAATGCTAGTCGGGCGACGGCAGGCCGAGGTCGCAGCTCGTCGGCTCGTCCGGGTCGAGGTCGACCAGCGGCGCCGTCGCCGGGTCGAAGCCGTCCACCTCCCAGAGCGCGACCCGACGCCTGCGCGAGGCCTCGCTGAGATCGTCGAACGGCGGATCGGACTTGCCGCCGAGCGTGATCACGTAGCGAATGCCGGCCGGCGCCGGTGCGTCGAATCGGTCGGCGTCGTCGGGGAAGGCGGCGACGCAGATCGGCCGCGCGCCGCGCAGCTCCCAGCCGTAGAAGGCGGCTCCGTGACGATCGGCGAGCTGGCCCGAGGGAGCCAGGAGCAGGACCGGCTCGCCGGTGAGCTGCGCCCGCAGCTTCGCGATCCCCGCCGTGTAGCGCTCGGGCCCGACCGGGGCGTTGGCGAGGGCGAGCGCCGATGAGCCCGCCGTTGCGAGCACGAACGCCACCGCGAGTGCCGACCGGCCCCTCGCCGCCGCGGTCGCCGGCAGCGCTCGCAGCGAGCAGAACCGTGGGTCGAGGACACCGCGCGCCGCGATCAGGGTCAGCGGCGCCGCGATCATCATCAGCGCCTTCGCCGTCGCGTACGGCGTGCTGACCAGCAGCGCCGCCAGCCAGATCACGAGCGCGGCCGCCAGCGCCGCCGGCAGCGCCGTCTCCCGGGCCCGGACGGCCGCCCGGAGCCCGACGGCCAGCGCCGCGAGCCCGATCAGCGCCCCGAGGTAGAAGAGCGGGGCCGGCACCGCGCCGCCGCCCGGCTCGACGCGGAAGTCGCCGCTCGGCCAGATCCCCAGCATCTCCAGCGGCGGCACGTCGCCGAACAGGTTGCCGAGGTCGTCGTCGAAGAGGTCGAGGCTCTCCGTTCCGTCGCCGGCGTCACCGCCGGCGGTCCGGGCGCCGCCCGCGTCGCTCGCTGCCCGCTGTGCCCAGAGGCCGGCCGCGGCCCGCGGCTCGGAGTCGCGGGCGTTGGCGACGTTGCCGGCGCTGCCCCCGAACTCCGCGATCCGGGATGCCTCCGGGGCGACGGCGACGAGCAGCACCGCGACCGCGACGACGATCGCCGGCAGCGCGGCCCGAACGCGGCTTAGCGCGCGCCGCCGGTCGACGATCAGCTCGAGCGCTGCCCAGATCAGCAGGGTGCCCCCGATCCAGGTGAGGCCCGGGCCGCTGTACGAGTACAGGGCGCCGGCGGCGAGCACGGCTCCCGGCAGGGCGAAGCCCCGGGCCTCGAGGTCAGCGGAGCGGAGTTGGTGCAGCCAGAGCGCGAATCCGAGCACGAACAGCGCCTCGAACAGCTCCTTGAAGGCACCCTGAGCGAGGTAGGAAGCGACCAGGTAGGGCACGGCGACGAGCACCGCGGCGACGGTGCCCCTGCGCGGGCCGAGCCGGCGAGTGCCGGCCAGCGCGGTCAGCGCCGCCAGCACCGGAACGGCGATCGTGACGCCGCTGAACGCCAGTGCCAGGTTCCCGCCGGGCAGCTCGGCCGTCGCGACCGCGAGCGCGTGCGGGCCGACCGGGTAGCCCTGATCGATCAGCGGCGGGGCCGGCGCCAGCTGCGAGGCGAGCCAGTCGGCGACGAACAGGTGCTGGGACATATCGACGTTGAACCCGGTGCCGAGGATCCCGAAATGCCCCTCGGCCGCGAACGGGATCGATGCGACGAGCAGCGTGATCAGAGCGGCCGCTGCCCCCTCCCGGAGCTGCTCGACGCCGAAGCCGACCCTCGGCAGCGCCAGCGGCGCCGAGGCGACCGCGAGCGCGACCACCGCGATCAGGGCGCTGGCTCCCTCCCCGGGAAGCCTGACCGCGAGCCAGGCGAGCACCGTGATCACCGCCAGTCCCAGGGCCGGTGCGATCCATGACCAACGCCGCCGACCGGCGAGCGCGAGCACCGCGGCGCCGACCGGCACCGAGGCGCCGATCACGACAAGTGCGGCGGCGTAGGTGCCGACCATGACGGGCGAGGATAGAAGCGCAGCGGCGGGACCGCGCCGCCGATCAAGCGCCCCGGGCCGGGCTCAGGAGGAGGCTGCCGAGGCCGAGGAGGCGGGGTTGGCCGCGGCCCACCCGACGATCTCGTCGCTCCCCTGGATGAACTCGCCCGAGTCGAGCACCACCGCGGGGACCTCGTCGTTGCCGCCGCTGAGCTCGCGAACCTCGCGGCGGCCGGCCGAGTTGTTGAGGAAGTCCGGCAGCGCCGCCCAGCCGCGGGCCTTGACGACCTCGGGCTCATAGCCTGCCTCGATCAACGCCTCGTAGGCCTGCCCACAGGGATGGTCACCTAGAAGCGGGTGATGGGCGCGGGTGTCCCAGCAGACGAACAGCCTCATGGTCGAGACCCTACGCGACGTCGGCGTCCGCCGTCGAGCCCCGGGGCTCGAGCCCGAGGCGGCGGCTGATGACCTCGATCGCCTCGGCGCTCGAGTCGACCAGGACGAAGCGCCGGCCGAGGTCGCGGGCGACGGCGCCGAGCGTGCCGCTGCCGGCGAAGAAGTCGAGGCAAAGGTCGCCCTCAGCGCTCGAGGCAGCGACGATCCGACGCAGGACCCCCTCCGGCTTCTGCGTCGGATAGCCGGTCTTCTCGGAGCCGTTGGTCGGGACGATCGTGTGCCACCAGACGTCGGTCGGGAGCTTGCCGCGCGCGGCCTTCTCGGCGCCGACCAGTCCCGGCGCCATGTACGGCTCGCGGTCGACCGCCCCGGGGTCGAAGTGATACCGGTCGGGGTCCTTGACGTAGACGAGGATCGTGTCGTGCTTCGCCGGCCAGCGCCGTTTGCTGCGACCGCCGAAGTCGTAGGCCCAGATGATCTCGTTCAGAAAGCTCTCGCGGCCGAAGATCTCATCGAGCAGCAGCTTCACGTAGTGCGCCTCGCGATAGTCGAGGTGGACGTACAGGGTGCCGCACTCGTCGAGCAGGCGGTGGGCCTCGCGCAGCGGGCCCTCGATGAAGCCGAGGTAGTCGCCGAAGCTGTCGGCGAACGAGAGATCGCTGAGCAGGCGCGAGCGGTAGCGGCGACCCGCGAATCCGGTCCGGTCGCCGTTGCGCGGATCGGCGACGGTCCCGAGCGTGCGCCGACGCTGCCGCTTGCCCGAGTTGAACGGCGGATCGATGTAGATCAGCCGGAAGCCGGCATCCCCCAGCGTCGGCAGGACCTCCCGGCAGTCGCCATGGATCACCACCTCGTCCCTGCGATCGGCGCCGCTGCTCACACCCGGATCCTAGGTCCCGGCCCGGTCCGAGCCCGATCGCCTCGCCGAGCGGCGGGATACGCTGGCCGCGTGATCAAGTACATCGGCTCGAAACGGCTGCTGGCGGCCGAGATCGCGGAGGCGGCCGCGCGGCTCGGCGCGACCTCGATCTGCGACCTGTTCGCGGGCACGACGCGCGTCGGCCAGGCCTGCCGACGGCGTGGTCTGACGGTGCTCTCGAACGACGTCGCCACCTACAGCGAGGTCCTCGGGATCGCCTATATCGAGGCGACGGCGGAGGACCGGGTGCGCCTCGCCGAGCTGCTCGACCACCTGCGCGGCGTCAGGCCCGAGCACGGCTACTTCACCGAGACGTTCTGCGTCCGCTCTCGCTTCTTTCAGCCGCACAACGGGATGCGGATCGACGCGATTCGCTCCGAGATCGACCGCCTCGACACCAGTCGCGTCGAGCGGGCCCTGTTGCTGACCAGCCTGCTCGAGGCGGCCGACCGGGTCGACTCCACCTGCGGCCTGCAGATGGCCTACGTCAAGCGCTGGGCACGCCGCTCCTACAACCAGCTCGAGCTGCGGGAGCCGGACGTCGTCGAGGGCCCCCCGGGGCGCAGCCTGCGCCGCGACGCCAACCAGCTCGCGGCCGAGCTCGGAGGCGTCGACTGCGTCTATCTGGACCCCCCCTACAACCAGCACTCGTACTTCTCGAACTATCACGTCTGGGAGACGCTGATCCGATGGGACGCCCCCGAGAGCTACGGAATCGCGTGCAAGCGGCTCGACTGCAAGACGACGAAAAGCGACTACAACCGGCGACGCGAGTCGTGGCCGGCGCTGAGCCGATTGATCGGGGCGCTGACACCTCCGCTGATGCTGGTCTCGTTCAGCGACGAGGGCTTCCACGAGCTCGGCGCCCTCGAGTCGCTGCTCGCCGAGCGCGGGCACCTGCGGCCGGTCGCCTTCGACTTCGACCGCTATGTCGGCGCCAGGATCGGGATCCACAACCCGAGCGGACAGCGCGTCGGCCGCGTCTCCCATCTGCGCAACACCGAGCACCTGTTCGTCGTCGGCCCGGATGCCGGCGCCGTCGCGGCGGCGGCGGCGGCGATCGACCCGGCGAGGGCGCGCGCCGCCTAGCCGGCGCCCTCGTCCCGGCGCCCAGGCTCCCGGTCGATCAGCGCTCGAGGTATCGGGGGGCGGCGAAGACCCGCCGCAGCATCGGTTCGAAGTGCTCGAGCGGCAGCGAGTCGTAGTCGGGATCGAAGCAGTTCTGGTCGTAGAGCCGACAGAACTCGGCGCAGGCATCGAACTGGGGATGGTCGCGGTAGCGATCCCGCGCGTCGGGGTCGTCGCCGGTGGCGTGGCCGTAGTGGTAGATCTGGAAGACGCCGTGGTGGGCGACGATCCAGGTGATCTCCGGCGAGATGTAAGGGCCGAGGACGGCGCCCACCATCTCCCCGTGGGTATGCGGGGCGAGCACGTCGCCGATGTCGTGCAGCAGGGCGGCGACGACGTACTCCTCCGAGCGCCCGTCGCGAAGCGCCCGCGTCGCGGACTGCAGCGAATGCTCGTAGCGACTCACCTGATAGCCGGCCAGCGAGTCCTCGAGCGCCCGGACCGCCGTGAGCAGGCGATCGGGGAGCGACTCGATGTAGCGGGCTTCGAGCCGGTCGAGCAGCTCGAAGTCCTCGGTCGTTCCCTCATCCATGCGCGTGAAACTGACGGTTTCCATCTGCCGTTGCCTCCGTTGCGTCGCCGCCGATCGGTCGCTGAAAGAGGATACGCCTCGCGATCGAGGCGGCCGCCGTGCGGTCCGCCTCGTATCTCGCTAACCTGATGCTTAGTGTTTGCTCACAGAGCATCACTCGCGGCGGGCCTGGCGGTGCTGGCAGCGCTGGCTGTGGCCGAGGCGCGGACCCCCTCGCTCGCCGATGCGAACGGCCACTACTGCGATCGAAGCAGCGCGCCGGGCCAGAGCCCGGGTGCCTTCGTTCGGTCCCTGCGTCCGGGCCAGACCGGCTGCCTGCGGCCCGGGGTACACGTCGCCGGTCGGGACGGCATCAAGTTCAGTCGCCCGAGGGTGACCCTGAGAAGCCGGGGTCGCGGCCCCGCGACCCTGGTCGGCAGGGTCTGGATCGCCAGGGGCGCCAACCACGTGAAGATCCGCGACCTGGTCCTCGACGGACGCAACCCCAAGGATCAGGCGAGCCCGACCGTCAACGCCAATCACGCCGTGCTCCGCGACAACGAGATCACCAACCAGCACACCGGTATCTGCGTACTGCTCGGCAGCGACGACTACGGCAGGGCCTCGGGGACGGTGGTCCGCCACAACCGCATCCACGACTGCGGGCGACTGCCGGCGACCAACCACGACCACGGCATCTACGTCGCCTTCGCGACCGGGACCGTGATCGCCCGCAACCGCATCTATGACAACGCCGACCGTGGGATCCAGCTATACCCCGACGCCGATCGAACCCGGATCTCCGACAACGTGATCAGCGGCAACGGACAGGGAGTCATCTTCTCCGGCAGCAAGAGCCACGTCTCGGAGGACAACCTCGTCAAGCGCAACGTCATCAAGAACTCGGTCCTGCGCTGGAACGTCGAGTGGCACTGGCAGGGCAAGGAGGTCGGCAGCGGCAACGTCGTCCGGCGCAACTGCATCTTCGGCGGCGCCCGCGACGAGGGAGGGGGCGGGATCAGAGCCCCCTACGTCGGGTTCGTCGCCCGTGACAACCGGGTCAGCGAAGGCCGCTGCTCGAAGCGCTTCGCGCCCAACCGCCGCTAGCCGACCGGCCCCCGGCCCGGAGCGCTAGGAGTCGTACCTGCCGCACCGCCCCTCTCGCGGCCAGATGACGCCCTGGTAGGAGGGGATTGATCTCGGTGCCTCATTTCAAAGCCCCGGTAGCCCGCGCAGGAACCGCAGGGCCTCAACGGTATCCGTGCGTGACGCCACGTTCGTCGCATAGCAGGGGCCGTCGCCTGTCGACGTCACCGCCACCACGACGTCGGTCTCGCCGCTGCCGCTACCGAGAAAGCTCGGGCCGCCGGAGTCGCCGTAGCACGCACCGGCTTGGTCTTGCCCGATGCGTTGCGACTGGTGGATGAAGCCTTTGGTCAACGCGTCGAAGCCCAGGACTGCGACCCGGCGGCGATCGGTCAGCGGGAACGTCGGTCCCGTACCCGGGATCACGAGCTGCTCGTTGGTACCGTAGCCCGGAAGCGTGAACTTGCCTAACTCCTTCGCACGCTTGAGCCTGTCGAGCTTGCCGGCCCGGGCCGGAATCTGCGCCGGAGTGATGCCCGGGTCCCGGTCGAGAACGATCGCGGAGACATCGTGCCGGTAGCCGCCTCTTGGCTCGTACAGGGGATTGAGGCGCCGATCACCTTCGATCACTGTCGCGCTGTCGGTGATCACCTCGTCGAAGGACACCATCGCCGGGATGTCGACGTCGATTAGGAACTGGACGCAATGGCTGGCAGTCAAGAAGACGCGCGGCGCTACAAGCGTGCCCGTGCAAAGCGCGTGAAGGCGGCCATCCTCGGGGAAGACGGCAACGAGCGCTCCCACCTCTGGATGGCGGCCGTTGTCTGGCTCACCGCGTGTCGTGATCGCCTGGGCGGTGGCCGCACTGACGGCGATCGCCGTGACCGCCAGCAGCGCCGTAACGAATCGCCGCATGCCTGACCCCTACCCCCGACTACCTGTACTTGCCCTTGTAGTCGAAGGTGTAGACGCCGTCCTCGTAGGTGCCGTCGAAGGTTCCCTTCAGCTTGTGGCCCTTGTAGGCGCCGGTGCCCTTCTTGAGCTTGAAGGTGCCGTCGCTGACCGTGTGGGTGCCATCGGGGTTGATCGTCTCGGTGGCCTGGCCTTCGCCTCGCAGCGAGCCTCGTCTGGTGTAGATCGTGATCTGCTTGGCCTTGACCAACAGGTTGCCCGGGCCGGCCTCGACGTTGACCACGTAGACGATCGCGCCCCGACCAAGGATCTTGTCCTTGAAGTCACCGGACACGTATAGGTCAGAGCCCTCGATGTGGGTTATCCCGGCATAGATCACGCCGCTGGTGTTGCGAGCCTGCTTGGCCGGCTTAGCGAGGGCGAGGCCCGAGACGCTGACGGTGAGGAGCGCAACCAGCAAGAGGAGCTTGCGGGCGCGGCCGATGCGGCCGACTACTTCGATGATCTGCACGGGGGGCCTCCCTGGTCGCATTTGGCTACGCCTCCGCGGAGACGAGTCGGTGCTTTGAACACCACGCCCAAGCTTCTCGCCTATCCCCCTCCCTATCACCGTCATTTCGACCACACCTAGGAGGTAACCGTCGCCCCTCAGATCGGAGTAGGGCACCCCTCCGATCGGAGGGCTGGGGCCGACTGCTGGCTCGGCTCAGGGCCGGCCGTTGGCGCCGTTGCCGGCCGCGGCCGAAACCAGCCCGTTGGCCGGAAGCCGGACTGAGACCGCGGTTCCCCCCTCGTGGCCTGCGACGATCTTGAGGCTGCCCCCCAGCGCTAGGGCCCGTCGCTCCGCGCAGGCCAAGCCGATGTGTCCGTCACAGGGCGCTGCGAGGCGCTCGGACGCGTCGAAGCCGCAGCCGTCGTCTTTAACCTCGAGCCGCAGGGAGTCGCGATCGCGGCTGATCCTGACGAGGACGTGGGCTGCTCCGGAATGCTTGGCGGCGTTGGCCAGTAGCTCGCGAGTCAGCGACAAGATCACCTGATCTTGGGGCCCGCTCGCCCCCTCCTCGACCCGCAGCTCGCACTGAAAGCCGCCGCGGCGCTCGGCCTCGGTGGCGGTCGCGGCGATCGCTTCGGTGAGCCCGTCGTGCTCGATCGTGACGGGATGAAGCGCACCCACCGCACGGCGCAGGCCGTCGATTCCCTCGCTCATCCCCTCCAAGGCCCTGATCACGCCGGC
Source organism: uncultured Solirubrobacterales bacterium (assembly GCA_963700785.1). Lineage (GTDB taxonomy): Bacteria > Actinomycetota > Thermoleophilia > Solirubrobacterales > 70-9 > CAXMST01. Next base: position 19,804 of record CAVOYZ010000001.1, on the reverse strand, counting down.
GCGCCCGCGGCTTGCCTCGATTAGATCTTGCTTTGCCGCAAGCAGGGTCTGAAGCGAGCCGTCGTGGAGATCCTCGGCCACCCTGCGGCGCGCCTGCTCCTCGGCCTCGATCAACTCCTCGGCGAGCCGCCGGCGCTCGTCGGCCAGCTGGGCCAGCTGAGCGCCGCGGCGCTCAGCGCCTTCTCTGGCTGCAGACTCGCGCTCGGCCCGCTCGTGTGCCAACGTCAGCCGCCGCAGCGCCTCGGTCAGCGCGGCGACCAAGGCAGCGAGCGCGGCGAATACTGCGACCCTGCTCGCATAGTGCCAGGCGCCGATCTCCGGATCGAAGAGCACTACATAGGTGGCGAGCAGCGCGGCCGCCACGCCCGCTCCAACCATCCCCCCAAGCAGGCCGAACTCGGCCGCGAGGATCGCGATCGGCAGGACGCAGAGCAGCAGGACCTCGACGTCGCTTTGATCGAAGGCGAGGCGCAGCGCGAAGGCCGCGGCAAACAGGACCGCGGCGAGGACGCCTGCGGGCCAACGCCGGGCTCGGCTGCCGGCCGACAGTCCCGGCCTCAATCCAACAGCCCCCGTCGCATCGCCTCGGCGACCGCAGCGGCGCGATCGCTGACCTCGAGCTTCGGGTAGAGGTTGCGGAGATGTGACTTGATCGTGGTCGGGCTCAGATGAAGCTGCCCGCCGATCTCAGCCGCTGACGCACCCTCGGCAACCAGGCGCAGAACCTCCAGTTCACGTTCGCTGAGCGAGCCGCGCTCGGCGCGGGCGCGCTTGCGGATCTCGGAGGCGAGGTCGATCTCCACCTCCGGACATAAGGCGATGCCTCCGCGCGCGACGGTGGCGATCGCGTCGCAGATCGCGTCGCGGGAGGAGTCCTTCGAGAGGAAGCCCGCGGCACCCTCGGCGAGGGCCCGGTAGGCGATGTCCCCATCGAGGTAGGCGGAGAGGATTAGCACCCGGGTCTCGGGGAACTCGCGGCCGACAGCAGCGAGAACCCCTAGCCCGTCGAGCCCCGGCATCCGCATGTCGACGGCCGCGACCTCGGGCCTTAGCTCGCCGATTCGCTCGAGGGCCTGGCGGCCATCCTCTGCCTCAGCGATCAGGCGAAGGTCGGTCCGGGCCTTCAGTGCCCTCGCCAGCCCGTCGCGGTAGACGGGATGGTTGTCGACGACCAGGACCCGGGGGCACTCGCTCGACGTATTCACGGCCATCGGTCGAGGATCCCCCTCGGGCGACTAGGCCCGTGGATCTGGCCGTTGGGAGCTTCGGGGTGCCAGCCGATAGTTGAAGACGATAGTCGGAACTCGTGGCAAATGTAACGAAGACGGCGACCCGGGACACCCACCGGGATTTCCGCAACCGAGATCACGCAACCCCAAGGCGACGGGGGCGCCCGGCGGGTTGGAGGCCACTGCTCCGTCGACCAACACCCACTGCGTAGGCGCCGCCCGGGAGGCGCTACTTGAGGTCGCCTGGACCGTCCGAGCCAACCTCGAGATAATGCCCGTCGTCCCACTGCCGGCGCACCAGATCGGACCAGTGGTTTACCTCGACCCGGATCCCGTCGGGATCGAAGACGAAGAAGGCGTAGTAGCCCGGGAGGTCCGATTCCTCCTCCGGCGGGCAGTGGATCTGGGCGCCCATGTCCAGACACCTCTGATAGGCGTCATCGACTTCGCTGCGGCTGTCGACTGTGAAGGCGAAGTGCTCGATCCCCACTTCGAAGTGGCGATGTCTGCCGCCGTCGGCCTTCCGGAGGCCGAGCCGAGTCTCAGGCTGGGCGCCAAAGACATGTTCTTGACCGAAGCCGAGGTAGACGACCTCCTCGGTTCCGCGATAGGTCTGAAACCGACCCTCCACCCTGAGACCGATTGGCCCGAGCATGCCGAGGTAGAAGGCGAGGGACCGGTCCACGTCACTAACCGCGAGGTCGATGTGGTCGATGCCCCTGGGCATCTGTCCTCCTTCGTGGTGCCTGAGAGGGGCAGCCTAACACCGGAGTTGCGGGGCGCAGCGCTGGTGAGGGATAGCTCGTTCGATCACCCGACCGTGCTTCCGTTCCTGGTGCCCCCGCCGAGGCAACCGAACCAGGATTCGCCCCTCCAGACGGCGCGCGGGCAGCATCCGCTGCCAGGGTCTGACGGCCCACAAGCTGCGGCACCTTCGCCAGCGAGCGGGCCGCGACAGGCTCTGCGAACTGGTCGGACACGCGCCGTTGGGCACTGGTGCCCGTTTCACCGGAGCCGACCCTGAGCACCGGGGGGCCGGGATACCACCCGTAGAAACGATGGGCGTTACTGGGCTCGAACCAGTGACCTCCAGCTTGTCGAGCTGGCGCTCTCCCAACTGAGCTAAACGCCCCGGGCGGGGAAATCTAGCGGACTGAATCGGCCGCCGGCCCGACTAGGCGGACGGGACCGGCGCCGCGGTCCCGGCGAGCTTGGCGAGCAGGGCGTTGACCTCCGCCGGGAACTCGACCGGGCTCATGTGCCCCGATCGCGGGATCTCGACCACGTCGAGCAGGTCCGGCAGCGACTCCGCCATCAGCGCGGCGTGGGCGGGCGGGGTGAGCCGGTCCCGCTCGCCGGAGATCACCAGGGTCGGCACCCGAAGCGCCGCCATCGCCGCCCTGAGGTCGAGCCGCGAGAGGGTCCCCCCCACCGCCCCCCGGACATCGGCCGGGCAGGAGAGCACGAGCTGTTCGCAGAACGCCACCTGCGCCGGCGAGGCATCCGGCCCGACCACGAGGCGCCGGATCATGCGGTTGGTCACCGGCGTCGAGCCGGCCGGCGCCGGCGCCCGGGCGCGGAGCACGCCCTCGCCGGTGATCCGCTGTAGCCGGGCAAAGCCGTCGGGGAGCCCCTCGATGACCAGCGACTCCGAGATCAGGTCGCCGAGGCCGGTGTTGACCAGGACCGCGGCGGAGATCCGGTCGTCGACTTGGTCCGGATGCTCGGCCGCCCAGGCGACGATCGCCATCGCGCCGAGCGAGTGGCCAACCAGCAGCGCCCGCTCCGCCGGCACGGCCTGCTCGAGTACGGCATCGAGGTCCCGGGCGAAGGTCTGGATCGAGTAGTCACCGTCCGGCGGCCGTTCGCTCTGGCCGTGGCCGCGGAGATCGAAGGCGACGATCCGCCGCTCGCCTGCGAGCGCTGCGACCTGAAGCTTCCAGAACTCCGCCGCGCAGGTCCAGCCGTGCACGAGAACGATCGTCGGCGCATCCTCGGGCCCGAAGGTTCGGACCCACAGCGCGGTCCCATCCGCGGCCCGCACCGCACTCCGCCGACCGCCGAACTGGGCGAACAGGGCAGCGGCCCGCGGATCGGCCGCGATCGCACGGCTGTCCCGGCGCTGCGTGGCGATCCAGCCGGCCGCCAGAGCGGCCATCGCAGTACCGGCACCAACGGCGATCGCCTTGCGCGACTCCATACCCGACGCAACATAGCCGGAGCGCCGACACGGCGCCGCCCTGTCAGCGCTTCAGCTTCACCCGGAAGCTCTCGGCCTCGACGTTGCCGACCTCGTCGATCAGCTTGACGGTGATCCTCGCGACCGCCTTCTTGCCCTGATCGAGAGCCTTCGCGATCCGCCTGGCGTCCTTCGGCCGCTTCAGCCTCAACTTCAGGTTCTTGGACTTACCCGAGATGACCGACTTCGTCTCGCGCTTGAGCTTGTAGGACTTCTTCCCGACCTCGACCTTGCCTCGCGCCTTCGCGTCCGAGTCCTCCCGCGGCCTGCACCTTGGCCTTGACGGCGATCTTCTTGCCGCCCTGGCGCTGCTTTCGCTTCGCCGTCGCCGATGCGCGGACGGTCGAATCCTCGACATAGGTGATCGAGTCGATCGAGCAGCCGGAGGACTTGCCGCCGGCATCGGTGGCGGTAGCGTAGAAGGTCGTGGCGGTGTCGTCCGCGACGGCCACCGCGATCCCGGGGCCCGCGAACTCGGCAGCGGTGCCGCTCGCGACTGGGGACCCCGAGCAGTCGGCCGAGGTGTAGAGCTCGACCGGCCCGTCTGCATCGCCTTGGACCAGCGGTGCGTTGTCGTTCGCGGGCGAGCCAGGAACGGTGGCCGTGAACGTCGGCTTGTCCGGTGCGGACCTGTCGACCGTGAACAGATGCTCCGCCGGCGTCGGATCGGTGTTGCCGGCCCGATCAGTGGCCCGCACCCGAAAGCTGTGCTCGCCGTCGGAGAGCGGCGCGGTGGTGTAGGGCGAGCCGCAGGCCGCGAAGGCGCCCGAGTCCACACGGGGGCGACGTGCACGGCGCGAAGCCGCCCGAGTCCACCCGGCACTCGAAGCTCGAGCCACCTTCGGTCGAGGAGAAGGTGAAGGTGGGAGTGGGGTCGTTGGTCAGCGATCCAGGGTCGGAGTCGATTCGGGTCTCCGGCGGGAAGACATCGACGAACGCCGGGCCCCAGTCGGGCGCGGACTCCGGATCCGCACTGCTCGTAACCCTGGTCCGCGCGGTGCCGTCGGGGTTCTGGACGTAGATGTCTCCCTGGTCCTGGTAGACGATCTTCGCCCCGTCGGGCCGGTAGGAGGGCTCGCGATCGTCGATCCCACGAGGGTGGTTGGTGATGTTCGTCTCCCCGGCTCCCACTCGCACTCATCACGAAGATCTCATCGTTGCTCGGGAGCGGTCCCCCGGGGTCGAGCACGTTCCGAGTGAACGCGATCTGTTTTCCGTCTGGGGAGAAGTCGGGGCTCTTGTCGGTGTTCGGGTAGGTGGTCAGGCGGGTGGTCGCGGTGCCGTCGGCGTTCATCGAGTAGATGTCGACGTTGCCCGCGGCCCGGTCGCTCTCGAACGCGATCTTCGTGCCGTCGCCGGAGAACGACGGCTCGCTGTCGGCCGCCGGGTCGTTGGTCAGGTTCGTCGGCGCCGTCCCGTCCGCGTTCATCGCATAGACCTCGAGGTCGCCGTCGCGGCGGGTGACGAAGGCGATCTCGCTGCCGTCGGGCGAGTAGGCCGGTGATCGCTCCGAGGCGGAGTTGTTGGTCAGCTTCGTCACGGCCCCGCTCCCGTCGGCGTTCATCACGAAGACCTCGTCGTCCCCGTCGCGGTTGGAGATGAAGGCCACTCGCGAGCCGTCGGGCGAGAGGGCGGGCTCCGTATCGCGAGCTGCGTTGTTGGTCAGCCTGACGCGCCCGCTGCCGTCCGGGTTGACGGCGTAGATCTCGCTGTCATTCCCCTCGCCGGCCGCGAAGACGATCCGAGTCGTGTCGATCTCGAAGCGATACGCGGCCGCTTCCGGGTCGGGGCCTCCAGAGCCCACAGCCCTCACCCTGAAGACGTGCTTGCCGTCAGCGAGCTCCGAGTACGAGATCCCCGCGGCCGGGCACTGGGAGAAGCCGTCGTCGTCGAGCCTGCATTGGAGCCCGCTTACCTGCGAGGAGGGCAGACCCGTGTAGGTGAAGGTCACATCGCGGTCCGACCCGACGATCGCGGGCCCGGAGTCGATGAATGCCTCGAGCTGACCGGCGGGCGGCACCGGCTGCCAGCTGGCGAGCTCGTCCTTCTCGTCCAGCGTCGTCTGACCGGTCACTCGGGTCTGCCCGCTGCCGTCGGCGGCGTTCATCGTGTAGACGTCGGTCCTCCCGCCGCGTCGTGCCGTGAACGCGATCTTCGTCCCGTCGGGCGAGAAGGCCGGCTGCTGGTCGGCGCCCGGCTGGTCGGTCAGCTGCACCGGGTCGCTGCCGTCCGCGTCCATCACCCAGACCTCGGTGCCGCCGTCGCGGTCGCTGCTGAATGCGATCGATGAGCCATCTGGCGAGAACGCGGGGTCAGCATCCTCGAAGCCGTCGCCACCGTTCGCGACGGTCAGGTTGGTGACATTCGAGCCGTCGGCATCCATCACCATCACGTCTCGGCTCGAGCTCGGACCGCCGGGGGTGGCCGCGACGAACGCGATTCTCGACCCGTCCGGTGAGACGGCGGGATCGAACTGGTCCAGGTCGCGCTCGAAGGTCAGGCGGGTCGTCTCCGTGCCGTCGACGTTGACGGTCCAGATATCGCCCTCCGACGGCCCTCCCGGCAGGGTGCTCGCGTGAACCACCGAGTAGGCGAGCCGCTGGCCGTCGGCCGAGAACGACGGCTCGCGATCCGGGGCGCCACGATCGGTGACCCGCGTCTGCCCGCTGCCGTCGAACCCCATCACGTAGAGGTCCTCGCCGCCGCTCCGGTCGCTGGTGAAGGCGATCCGGCGCCCGTCGGGGGCCACGGTGGGCCGGGTGTCGGCGGCGAGGTCGCTGGTCAGCCGCTGCAGACCGCTGCCGTCGGCGGCGATCGAATAGACGTCGCGGTTGCGCTCGGCGGCCTGGATGATCGAGTCGCCGTTAGCGTCAACGCTGTCGCGGTCGGAGACGAAGACGATCGCGCCGTTCTGTGGTGGGAACGGAAACGCCTCCGCCTGGGCGGCGTCCAGCGGTCAGTGCCCAGAGGCCCGCGGCCGTCGCAGCGATGCCGCACAGCCAGGCCGCCCGGCGCCGGCCGGCGGCTGTCACGGCCCAGAGAAGGGCCCGCGGGAGCTCCCTCGAAACTTGAACGGATTCGGTTGGTCATCCCCAGCTTGGGGTCAACGATAGCGAAGACCGGCGGCGAGCCGGCGCTGTCCGCAGGCTCGGCGTAGCGTCAACTCGAGAGCTCGACCGGGGTGACGTCATCGTGCGGACCGCGCCCGCGCGGACCAGCTCGACCGGCAGCTCTTGATCGATGCGCTCGGCGACCATCAGCCGCTGTAGGTCGCCGGCGGCTCGGACCGGCTCGCCGTCGAGCTCGACGATCAGATCGCCCGGGGTCAGCCCGGCGCGATCGGCGGGGCTGTCGTCGATCACCTCGATCACCGAGCAGGCGACCTCGCGGTCGAGCTCGGCGGCCACTCGCGGAGGCAATGGGCCCGGATCCACCGGCGATTCCCAGGTAGGCGCGACGGACACGACCCTCGCTCATCAGCGCGCCGATGATCCGCCGGGTGCCGGCGTCGATCGGCACTGCCAGGCCGAGTCCGATGCCGGCGACAGCGGTGTTGACCCCGACCACGCGGCCGAGCCCGTCGGCGAGCGCGCCGCCCGAGTTGCCCGGGTTGAGCGCCGCGTCGGTCTGGATCACGTTCTCGATCAGCCGTCCGCGGGAACCGTCACCGGCCGGCAGCGAGCGCCCCAGCGCCGAGATCACTCCTGCGGTGACCGAGCCCGAAAGTCCGAGCGGGCTGCCGATCGCGACGACCAGCTGCCCGACGCGGAGGCGCCCGGCATCACCGAGGGCGGCGGGCTCGGCGGCGTCGATCGCCGCCCGGACGACGGCCAGATCCGAGAGCGCGTCGGTCCCGACGACGTCCGCGCGGGCCTCACGGCCGTCGGCAAAGCTCGCGATCACGCCGGAACCGGCTGCGACGACGTGGGCCGAGGTCAGCATGTAGCCGTCGGCGGTGATCGCCAGGGCACTACCCCCGCCCGCGGGGCGCCGGCCGCGCCTCGTCCGCCGCTCCACCCGGAGGTTCGCGACCGAGGGCCCGAGCCGCTCGGCAACCTCGCTCACGGTTCGCGAGTAGGCATCGAGAGCCTCATCGCCGGGAGGCGCCCCGCCGGCCACGCCGTGGTCGGCAGCGGGTCCGCCAATCAGGGTCGGAAGGCTCATTCGCTCGAAGGTAGCAAGCGCAGATCGCCGGCCGGGATCGCGGGGCTCCCGGCCCCGCCTCGCCTGGCCGCGGGCTCGGCGCAGATCACGTCCTCGGCAGCACGCCCCTCAGCCGATCGGGGATCTCGGTCTCGCGACCGTGCTTGTAGCGCAGGCTGCAGCGCTCGCAGCCGAGGCCGATCGTCTCCCGCGCGTCCACCCCCATGCCCATCAGCCGGCTGTAGCTGACGTCGAAGAAGTTGCAGTAGGGCTTGAGCTCATCGGCCCCTTGGGCATCGAGGAACTTGTTGACCGCGCACTCGTCGAAGACCAGGGCGAAGTCATCGCGCCCGCCCTCCTCGACCGTGTAGACGAAATCGGCCTGATAGCGACGAGCCTGCGAGCGCACAGCCTGGCGCCTAAGCAGCGCCCGTGATCAAGCGCGTGAATCCGAGCCGGCCGACGAGCCTGAGCACGACCCCGGGAACTCCCCGCAGGTACTCGTCGGAGACCTCGGCGCAGACGCGGACAGTGTCCTCGGCTGAGCGGCCGCGGGCTGCCATCGCGCGGTCCAGGTCTGATCGTCGTAGAAGACGTTCCGCCAGCCGGCGATGAGGGAGCTCGGGGGTCAGCGCCGAAGTTGCCGCGGGCGTCCGTCACGACAGTGCTCGAGAGCGGCCCCGACGCGGACCGGGCTGGGCTGCCGCGGCGGCCGGGATCGCCTCAACCTCCTAGAACCTGGAAGGGCGTTCTCGCACAACGTCTCGTCCACTTCGAGCTCCCAGGCGTACCCGCGCTCCCAGATCAGGGCAACAGCGGATGGCCAACGGCGCGCCGGGGTTTCCAGGCCGTGCCGAGCTCTTCGAACGGGGGGCTGGTCCTCCGCTTGGCTCGGCGCGTCCTGAAGCGGACCGTCGTCGCCGTCCGCAGGGAGGAGTACGCCTGGAGGTTGTGGGGCCTAGTCGCGTGGTCCCAGGGACCGAGATCTTGATTGCCAGCGCGATCGGCGTGGGTACGTCCGCGGCGAACGACAGACCAGCCCCCACCCAGCACAAAGAGTTTGCCGCCCGATGTTCGGCCGCCTCGCAGAGGAGCATCGTCACGTCCATGGACGGGAGATCCCTTGAGAGCAGGGCAGAGCGCCCGAGTCTGGTCCGGCGACGAACTAGCGCGCTCGGTCGCTTCACGGGGTCGAGCGGGATCCAGAAGGAGACGGTCTGGGTGCCCTCGATGCAGTAGTAGGGCTGGTCCTGGTGCCAGGGGCTGCGGTCGAGCGTTCCGGCCTCCTTGACCAGCAGGTGGTCATGGAAGAGGCGCACCTGCTCCGAGCCCATCAGCTCGCCCGCGACTCGACCGAGCGAGGATTCCAGGATCACCCGCTCGTACTCCGATATCCGCTGCCAGTTCCTGAAGTCCTCGATGAACGCCCCCGGCTCGCCCGGCCTCGTCGCGTTGATGGCGAGCGGGCCGAGGTCCGCGAGGTTGCGCTCGACCCCACGGCTCAGCACCTCGAGCTCGTCGCCGCCGAGTACCTCGCGGAGCACGACGACCCCCTCGCTGCGGAAGGTCTCGACGAGACTCAAGACGACCCGAAGGGGCTACCGTGAGTCGGTGACGAAGCTTCGTCGGGCCGGTCAAAGCGGAAGCCGCAGTGCCGGCATCCGTGCGCCTGGGCCGGAAGCCGCCTGGCGCAGTCGGGGCATCGCTTCTGGCCTTCGCGCTTGGGCCGAACCAGCCGCTGCGCGAGGATCGTGTTCGGCCACAGGAGCACTGGCGGATTATCGCTCAGCCAGAGGCGCCTGCCGGAATCGAACCGGCGTAAACGGCTTTGCAGGCCGCTGCGTAACCACTCCGCCAAGGCGCCGCGCGACGGCAAGGGTATCCCGTTGAGCCGAGCCCGACCAAGCGGGTAGATTGGCTCGGATGAATCTGCGTCGCTTCATCCGTGCCGTCCTGCTCGCGAGCGTGCTGGCCGCGGTGGCGGGTGCCGCCTCCGCCTCGGCGGCGAGCGCCAAGGTCAAGCGCTGCAACGGGCAGCGGGTGCTCTGCAGCCAGCCCTTCAACGAGGTCGTCCTCGCCGGCTCCCACAACGCGATGTCGGCCGCATCGCTCGGCTGGGTCCTGCCGAACCAGTCGATCGCGATCCCCGAGCAGCTCGAGGCGCGAATCCGCGGGCTGCTGATCGACACCCACTACGGCCGCCTGCGCGGAGACGGCGTCGTCGTCACCGACGATGACGGCACCGTCCCAAGCTCGACCGGCCCGCGCGACGTCTACCTCTGCCACGTCTTCTGCGAGCTCGGCGCGTCGCGGCTGGCGCCGGCCCTGCGCCAGATCCGCAAGTTCCTTCGCCGCCGCCCAAACAACGTGCTGTTGATCAACAACGAGGACTACATCAGCCCGCGCGACTTCGCGGTGGCGGTTGAACGCGGCGGCCTGCTCGACTTCGTCTACGAGGGGCCGACCGACAGCTGGCCGACCCTGCGGCGGATGATCAAGAGCAAGCAGCAGGTCGTGATGCTCGCCGACAACAACAACGGCGCGATCCCCTGGTATCACCGCACCTACGCCGGCATCATGCAGGAGACGCCGTACACCTTCCTGACGCCCGACAAGCTCATCGCCCGCGCCAGCTGGGAGCGGAGCTGCGGGCCGAACCGCGGCGACGTGACCGGCTCGATGTTCCTGATGAACCACTGGTCACCGCCGACCGCGCCCGCCGAGCCGGATCTCGCCGCCTCCGCGAAGGTCAACGCCCGCGGCGTGATCGTCGGCCGAGCGAAGAAGTGCGCCGAGGTGCGCGGCCGGCTGCCCTCGATCATCGCCGCCGATCAGATCACGGCCGGGGATCTGGTCGGCGCCGTGCGTGACCTGAACGGGATCGCGCTGCAGACGCCGGGCCCTTGAGCTCGATCGAGCTCAAGCGGGCCGGGTCGCTGAGCTATCGGGAGGCCGTTCCCCCCGGCGGCGAGGAGGGCGACCCGGTCCTGCTCGTGCACGGCTTCCCGCAGAGCTCGAGGATGTGGGTCGGACTGATGGAGGCGCTCGCCGCGGCCGGACGGCGGTCTGTCGCGCCCGACCTCTACTGCCTCGGCGACTCAACCGATCCCGGCCCGGCGACCTACGAGCGGAATCGCGAGGCGCTGGCCGAGCTCGTTGCCGATCTCGGGCTCGGCCCGTCGGCCTGGTGGTCCACGACTGGGGCGGGTTCGTCGGCCTCTCCTGGGCCTGCGAGCATCCCGAGCTCGTATCCGCGATGGTGATCAGCGACGCGGGCTTCTTCAGCTACGGTCGCTGGCACGGGATCGCGGAGGCGATCCGCGCCCCCGGCGGCGAGGCGCTGGTCGAGGCGATCGACCGCGACGGCTTCGCCGCGATGCTCCGCGGCGAGGGCGCCCGCTTCAGCGATGCCGACATCGAGGCCTACTGGCAGCCGTTCGAGTCGGGCCGCGGTCGCGCCGCGACGGTCGAGTTCTATCGCTCGATGGACATGGAGAAGCTCGCCCCCTACGACGGCAGGCTCGCCGAGCTCGGCAAGCCGACGCTGCTGCTGTGGGGCGCCGAGGACCGCTTCGCCCCGGTCAGCGGCGCCCACCGGCTGCACGGCGAGATCCCTGGCTCGGAGCTGGTGATCGTCGACGACGCCGGCCACTTCGTCTTCGAGACGGCAGCGGAGCGCTGCGTCGAGGCTGTGACCGAGTTCCTGTCGCCCACGTCCTAGTGCCTCCCCGGTGGGCTAGTCGGGCGGCTCGGGAGCGATCCAGTCGGCGGCGCCGAGGCCGCCGCGCGGGACGGCGGCGAGATCGCGGCGGGGATCGACCAGGGGCTGCGGGGGCCGGCCGTTGAGCGAGATCGGCGCCGAGACGTGGATCTCAACCGCGTGGCCGAGCGCCCGCTCGCGCTCGCCGAGACGGTGCGCGAGTTGCAGCAGCATGTCGGGGCGACTCGACGCCTGCACGAGCTGGCGGTCGGTAATCAGATCGTCGAGGTCGAGCTTGCGCCGCTCGCCGCTCTCGGGGTCGACCGCGTAGAAGGTCGCCGTGCCGTCCTTCTGCCGCAGCTTCATCTGCCAGGCGAAGCGGTGGCCCTCCTCGGTCCAGTGGACGAGACCCGGATAGAGGTGGTGGCGCAGCGGGACCAGCAGCTGCACTGCCACATAGAGCGCCAGCAGCGGCACCAGCAACCGCCCGGCCCGCCTCGCCGGGAGCGCCGCGGTGGCCGCGGCCGTCGGCGGGCCGAGCAGCCTCGCTGCGGCGCCGACCCGGGCGAGCAGCTGCCGCGGCCAGCCCGGGTCGAGGAAGATCGTCGTCGCGACGATCATCATCGGCGGGAAGATCCCGATGTCGAAGATGACCCAGTTGGTCACGTTGAAGGCGATCACCAGCGCCATCGCGAGCCCACGGGTCCGCCGCCAGAGCAGCAGCGGCACGATCGCCAGGTCGTAGGCGGCGCCGCCCCAGCTGAACAGCACGCCGGCCGGATCGGCCTCGAGCAGCGGGCCGACCAGCGGCAGGTCCGAGCGCTGGGCGAGCCAGGTCGCCATCGGCTCCCCCGCCAGCCAGTCGTCCCCGAGCTTGGCGATCCCCGCGTAGAAGTAGATCACCCCGACCTGGAAGCGCAGCAGCCAGACCGCCCAGACCGGCACCACGCGGGGCCTGTCCGGGCGCCGCCACGCCGCGATCGAGAGGGCGCGATCGGCGGGGGTGATCGCGATCAGGAACAGGAACAGCAGCGCGGCGTAGAAGTGGTTCAGGTACTCGGCCTTGTCGAGCAGGAAGACGTAGGCGAACCCGATCGCGAGCAGCGGGGCGACGAGCCGGTGGGCGACGCCGAGCGCGAGCAGCACCCCGAGCACGGCGAGCGCGGCGAAGTGGACGTAGAGGCCGGCGCCCGCCCACGGCTGCACCCAGTCGAACCACTCGTAGGTGAAGTGAAACGACGGGTCGAGGAACGACCGGGCGATCCAGTCGCTGGTCAGGTAGTTGATCGCCTCGACGGCGATCAACACACCGAGGCCGATCCGGACGACGGCCAGCGAGGCCCCGTCGACCGGCGCCGTCAGGCGATCGGCGAGCTCGCCTTGAGATGCCTTGCCCCGACCTCCGTCGCTGCCCACGCCCGCATCTTGACGGACCCCCGGGGGGCGAATCGACCGGTCGGACGTCCGGCCGCCTGCCACTCCCGACGGGTTCCAGACGACTTGCCCATGTCAGGGCGCGATACTGGGCCGGTGCCCGAAGCCTTCGTCGAGATGCTCAGCGGCGGCCACCCGAACTCCCTCGGCCGCACCGAGGAGGTCGTCGGCCTCGTGCTCGCCGACGGCTCGCGGCTCGAGCAGCTCTTCGGCTGCCTCGAGAGCCCGGACGCGGTCGTCCGGATGCGGGCCGCCGACGCGCTCGAGAAGGTCTGCCGCGAGCGCCCCGAGTGGTTCGAGCCCCGGGTCGAGCGGCTGCTCGAAGAGGTCGGCACGATCGACCAGCCCTCGGTCCAGTGGCATACGGCGCAGATGCTCGGCCACCTGTACCCGCGGCTGGATTCGGACCAGGGCCGCCGGGCCGGCGCGCTGCTGCGGCGCTATCTGACCGAGTCAGACGACTGGATCGTGCTCAACGTGACGATGGAGATCCTCGCCGAGTGGTCCCGGGACCGAGCGGATCTGGCTGCCTGGCTTCTACCCGAGCTGGAGCGCCTGCGGGCCGACGAGCGCAAGTCGGTCGCCAAGCGCGCCACCAAGCTCCACGCGAAGCTCGCCGACTGAGCGCCGGGCGCACCGGCTGACCGTCGGGGCTGGGTCGGCTCGGCCCCGGTGCGAGTCTTGATGAGACAGCTGCGGGACCGTCAGCTGTCGGAGGCTCAGCGCTTGGCGACCTTGACCTTGCAGGTCTTCTTCCGCTTGTTTCCGAGCTGGTCGACGGCCGTGGCCTTGATCGTCCGCTTGCCGGCCCGCTTGGTCTTGATTCGCTTCTTGCCGCTCGGGTCCTTGCGGAGGCCGACGCCCTTGTCGGAGGCCTTGATCCTGGCGAAGGCGCGCTTGCCTTGCTTGACCTTCTTCGGGCACCTGAGCTTGAGCTTCGGCTTCGTCCGGTCGACGGTGACCTTCCTCGAGGTCTCCGACCAGGGCGTGGTCACGACGAACTCCTCGCGCACCGCGTCGGCCGGAATCGTCGTGCTCGAGCGGGTCCGGTAGGCCCACGTTCCGTCCTTGGGGCGCTCGTCGCCCGCGAACCGGTAGACCGGATCCTCGAGCGCCGCAGCACCCTCGACGCCACTCCAGCTCTTGCCGCCGTTCTTGGACCGCTGCAGCTCGAAGGTCGACAGCGGCGCCTCGGTTCCCTGCCAAGCGAGCGTGAACCTACCCTTGTTCTTGGCCTTCCCGACGGTTCGGGTCGGGGCCGTCGGCCGCAGGTTCGGAACCTCCCTGTGCATCTGAATCAGTCTCGGCACCTCCTCCTCGAGGATGAAACCCTGGCCGGCGACCTGGTTGGCCCTGGCCGTGACCTGTGCGATGTAGTCGGCCCAGTCGTCGTATCGGGCCAGGAGCGCCTCGTCGCTGAGGTCCTCGGTGGAGCCGAGCAGGACGCAGAAGGCGGAGAAGATGCCGCCCCCGGTCCCGATCGCGTTGATGCCAGTGTTGAGCCGCGCCGGAACCGACATCTCGGGCAGCCGGATGCCGCCCTGGGCGATGCCGAGCTCGTCGCGGACCAGCTCGTCGGAGGTGTCGTACTGTCCCCGGGGCGCGATCGGCGGGGCCGCGCCGCCGTTGGCCCATCTCACGAGGTGCTCGTAGGCGGAGTTGACGACGAAGGGCCATTGCACACGCGAGAGCGGGTACTGCTCGCAGCTCGCCGAGAGCGTCAGGCCGAGGTCACGCTCGATCGGGGCCTGGAAGTTGTCGAACGCCATGCGCGGCAGGTGCGAGCCCCCCGCGACCTCCCAGTGTCGGTAGTTGGCCGTATCCGGCTCGGTGCGAGGCGTCCGATTCTCGGTTTCGCTGAGGATCCGGATCAGGGGTACGCCGCCGTCATCACGGACCTGCCCGGACGAGACCGTGATCAGGAAAGCGTCGATGATCTCGTGAAGCGGCTGGACCTTGTTGTAGTAGGTGCTGAGCCGGCTGCCCGACTGCGACTCGCCGGAGGCGATGACCGTGTCGGGCTTTGCCAGCGAGCCGAGCGGATCAGCACCGGTGCCCCCGTCGAGTATTGCCTTGATCCCGGCGGCGAAGATCTCGTAGGAGAGTTCGTCGCCGGTGAGGGCGCCGCCGTCGGTGACGTCGAGGTCGCCGTAGCGGGCCGCATCCCAGAGCTTGAGGGAGTTGACGCCGACGCGCTGCGCGGAGATCGCGACGTAGGCGTACCCGTTCTCCAGCAGGTACTCGGGATCGCCATACCAGTTCGCCTCGAGGTCGAAGGTCGCGGTCACGTTCTGCCACTCGACCACGACCGTCCCATTGAAGTCTGCAGGGTCCGCGGGGCGGCGGACGATCATCCTCGTCCTGTAGGGGTGTCTGCCGTCGTTGGCGGGGCCGCCGGTGGTGATCCTCAACCCATCCTGGTCGATGTCGCCGCTGGTGTCGTACGCGAACGCGTCGCCGGCGTACTCGTACTCCCGCTCGACATAGCCGTAGGAGGCGAGGGGTTGGTCGGTTGCCGCCCAAGGGGTCGAGTCCGCGGTGGACGCCACCGGCCCCTCGACCATCGGTGTCTCAACATCTCCGATCGCGCCCATGGCCGGGCCGGATCCGACCGCCAGCACCGCGGCGGTCACCGCGGACAGCAAGGTCAACCTGGGTCCCACTAATCCCTCCTCCAGCGGCGACCCTCGGTTCGGCGAGCCCGATCCCCGGCCACCGCTCCCCGGCGGGTCGCCATGACAACCGCCAACTTGTTCAGATCAAACCTAGCAAGTGGGCTGACCCCGGACCCATGATCGCCGGGCGTAGAACTCCTCGTGCTCGCGGTAGTAGCGGGCCAGGTTCTCGGCCATCTCCAGGAAAGCATCCGAGGCCACGAAGGGACCGTAGCGCCTAGTGTCTGAGGGATCAGCAAAGCGCGAGTGAGCGTCGCGGGTTCGTTCCAGGCTTCGCAGCCACCGCGATTGCTGGGGGCGGGCGCGGCCCAGGCCGCCGGTTCCTGATAGAGATCGTGAGAGTCGGAGCTGAGAGCCTGACCGAGAGGAGCCGACAACGATGGGCAGCAATCCACTCGCGCCGCTGACCGAGCAGATCGCGGAGGGCGTCTGGCGCCACGCCGGCGACATCAGACGGGGAATGAACGTCTACCTCGTCGCCGAGGAGGACGGCTCCGGCGTCTTCGCGTTCGACGCAGGCACTCGGGTGATGGCAAAGGGGATTCGCGATGCTGCGGCGGAGCTGGGCGGACTCAAGCGCGTGGTCCTCGGGCACAGCCACGTCGACCACCGCGGATCGGCGGTCAAGCTCGGCGTTCCGGTCTTCTGCCATCCGGACGAGGTCGGCGACGCGGAGGGCGATGCGGGCGTTCATTACCAGCCGCTCGGCGACGTTCCGGTCACCTACTCGCGGTGGCTCTACCGGATTTTGTACCCGATCTGGGATGCGGGCCCTGTGAAGATTGCCGGAACGCTCTCGGAAGGTGATCGCATCGCCGGCTTCGAAGTCGTCCACTTTCCCGGGCACGCGCCCGGTCAGATTGGCCTGTGGCGCGAGGGCGATCGACTCTGCCTATGCAGCGACACCGTGTACCTGACGGACTCGATGCGCCCGCTCGGCCACCACCCGGGGATCTACCCGCCCCATCCTGTCTTCGACCACGACCCAGAGCAGACGCTAGAGAGCGTCCGCAAGCTCGCGGGGTTGGAGCCGACGACGATCGCGCCCGGCCACCTCGAGCCGCTCCGGGGAGAGCGCACCGAGCTACGCGCTCGCCTGGAGGAGGCAGCCGAGCAGCGCACCGGCTGGTGAATCCCACCGACGGCGAATCTGCGAAACCGAAGGCACAGTTCGAATCGTCTCGGGCGCTTCGGGAGGAGGCCGTCATGCCGCATGGTCATTGGGGGATTGTCCCTAGACGCAGAAAACCCCGCCAGAGCGGGGCTTTCCTGGAAGCGGCTGATGGGATTCGAACCCACGACCTTCTGCATGGCAAGCGTCCAGATTGACACGGCAGCAGGTTCCATATCCCTCATCAGTAAGCGGGATACGGCCTCTCGATCCCCAACCGGCCGGCATCCAAATACCCGCCGATACGGGCGGATACCGGTGGATAAGAGGCACTGGTGCCCAATCCCGGTATTCGCCGCCGGACTCGGCTCCTCGCCGAGCTAGCCGCGCTCCAACCGCAGGGCGACCTCATAGAAGCCGACGCCCGTGCGCCGCGCATCGGCGTCAACGTCCTCCGGGGACATTGCATTCAGCGCCTCATCGCCCCGGCGCAGGTCCTCCTCTGTCTCGAACAGCGTCATGCCGATGGCCTTTCCCGCCTCCCGGTCCACGAGCATCCACTCTTCCCTGACTCCTTCAAGCCCCTCCGGCGGCGATGCAAACCCCGCCTCGACTTGGCGGCGGTTGGCCTCGATCGCATCATCGACGTGATCGGGATCGAGGCCCTCGAACGTTGCTATGCGAACGTACACGGCAGGCTCCTTCCTGAGCATTCGGCCCGGCCGCGCCCACCGGGCGCTACCAGCCGAGACGAATGATCACTATCCCACTGCCGCGGCGGGGCTGCGTTGCGACCAGGGCGGCGAAGCCGCCACCGATAGACCCCTCCGCTCGGCGGTTCCCCGGCGTTCGATTGACACCGTGACGGAGCGTCAGGGTGGACGTGCTGTGCTTCAGCGCCTCCTGCCGTAGGCTCGGCTCCAACCAACTCGGGAGGAGTACCCAATGCGGAGGATCAAGGGAACGAGTCCTCGGCGGCGCTGCTCGTCGCGGTCGTCGCGCTGGTGGCGGCACTCGGCGGCGGAGCCGTCGCGGGAGTGACGATCAGCAAGCTCAACAGGAAGGAGAAGGAGCAGACCAAGAGGATCGCCAACAGACAGATCAAGCAGAAGGCTCCGCGTCTGTCGGTAGCGAACGCCGAGACGGCGAACACAGCGAACTCGGCGAGCCCCTCCGGACCCGCAGGAGGCGACCTGACGGGTGACTACCCGAATCCCTCGGTCGCAAACGAAACCGTCAATTCGCCGAGGATCATCGACGGCCAGGTCCGAGCAGCGGATCTTGGAGCGATCACCGAGGTCCAGGTCAACGGCACCGTCGCGAACGACGACAACGAGAACCTGGACGCGACCTGCCCAGCGGGAACACGCATGATCACCGGCGGGGGAGGGATCAATTTGATCGGCCCGCCGCAGGGCGTGTCGGTGACGGCCTCGCTTCGGCAAGGCAGCGGATGGCGAACAATCGTCAGGAATGACTGCGGTGCAACGCGAAACGTATTCGTCGAGGCGCAGTGCCTTGAGGAGTGACCGAGGGGTCTGCGGCACTGCCCCGCTCCGCATCCCTGAACGCGCCTGAGAGGCGGACTTGGCGGCGTTGTGGCCGCCTGCGGACGCGAACCCCCCGACGAGGGTGGGTCTGCCGAGTCGCACGGAGTACGCAGGGGGCCCCTCCTGGCAGCCCTCTGCCCATCGCCGCACACGCGATTCCCAACGCACCCAGCGGCGACGCTGTAACACACGTGCAGGTTCATCCGGTTACCTCCTTGAGGCTGGTGGGGGTAGACACCCCCAGCCTTCAAGGAGGCCCGGATGAAACAACGGGCTCAGGGATTACAGCTAGCAGTGCACGAGCAGGTGGAACGGTCGATCGGCGAGCACGCCGGCTGAGCTCGCGGTTTGCACGAAAATGCCGTTCGGGCTCCCAGCCAGGAACGTGCTCATCTCCCCGTAGATTGTCGGCGTGCCGTCACCATTGCCGATCTGGGCGACCCACACGCAGTCGGAGAGGTTGCGATCGAACTCGACCGTATAAAGGCCATTACCGCCGAGCTTGGCGTTCGTCGAGGTCACGCCACTACCGCGAACGACGGACCCGTCTGCTGCAACGACCGCGGCGAGCGGGGTCGCGCCCTCGGCGGTTGACTGCGCGCCCTCGGCGGTTGACTGCGCGCCCTTTGCGGTCTTGTTCGCCTTGTTCGCCTTCTTCAGCGCCTTCTTTGCGGTTTTCTTAGCTGATGCCGAGGAGTTGGCGTTCGGCCCCGACTCGGCTACTGCCGTGCCAGCCACGGCTGCTACTAGCGCCACCACTGCAACCAGCATCGCGGGCGACGGCTTCTTGCGTCTGACCTGAGACATATTGGGCTCCTCCCATAGGGCGGAGGATTGTCGGGGACTGACCCGACGGCTCCCCGCCGACTCACTCTCCCAATCTAGCCGCTCAAGGCAGCTCATGACCTGGGGGTCGCAGGTTCAATCCGGTCGCCCGCCGGATTGACCTGCGGCGCACGGGCCTCAGTTACGGAGATCTGGCCGCTCCCGGACACGCACCCGCTCGACGATTCTCGGGTGGTAGCGAGAAACGAATCGGGCCGGGTATCGGTTCTCGCTACCACCGCCTGTCCATGCGGTTTGACGGGACGGATCCGGACGGTTCGGGAGATCCCGGCCGCTACCTCACCCCTGGCGGATATCGAGGAATCCACGGGGAGCCCGTGAAGAGCCTCGGAGACCTGTCTACTCGCCGCCCAGGGGCGGCGGCACCTGCGCCAGCGGCCAGATTCAAGGCAGCGGAAGGAGGCGCCACGCGGAACGCGACTTTGACTCGAAGGTAACCGGTGGCGGCGAAACCGGTTGCGCCCCATCCCCTCCGACCATAGGCTCACTTCCAACCAACTCGGGAGGAGTACCCAATGCGGAGGATCAAGGGAGCGAAGCCCTCGGCGGCGCTGATCGTTGCCGTGGTCGCCTTGGTGGCGGCACTCACCGGCGGGGCGGTTGCCGGTGTGCAGTCACCGCCCTCAACAAGCGGGAGAAGAAGCAGGTCAAGAAGATCTCGAAGAAGCAGGCCAAGAAGCTCGACAACAAGATCGAGTTGACGCCGGGCCCCAAGGGCGACACCGGGGAGAGGGCGATCCCGGCGATCCCGGCACCGCCGCTGCCTACGCACACGTCGGAAGCAACGGCAACGTGGTTTCGTCCCAGTCGTCGAACATCTCCGATGCGAACATCTCGAACCCCTCGACCGGCGTGTACTGCGTCGGCGGCCTTGGGT